>NZ_JAFCUA010000007.1:0-328378 GCF_049896305.1 Pseudomonas sp. DWP3-1-3b3
TTGTTTACCAAGGAGTTTTCCGTTTCGACTGCGCCGGAAGTGGGGCGAATTATAGACAGTTACAATTCGCCGTCAACCGTTAATTACGCTTTTGTTGCAGAAAGTGGTTTTTTCGCAATAAGGCGCGGGATTCGGCGCATTACAGGCGGGATCCGTAGCACCAGGAGCAGCGCACCTACAGAGGCATAGATAGCCCACTCCTTGAGATCCGCCCGCACGATCCACAACATGTGAAGCAAGCCAAGTCCCAAATTCACGTACACCAGGCGATGCAGCTTCTTCCAGCGACTGCCCAATCGGCGTTGACTGTAACGATTCGACGTCACCGCCAGCACCAACAGCGACAGGAAACCCAACGCGCCGACAATTATGTAAGGCCGCTTGCGCAGCTCCACACCCAGTTGCGACCAATCCAACCCAAGCACAAACACACAATAAGCAGCCAGATGCAGCACGACATAAGCAAAGCACCACAACCCAAGCTGCCGGCGTACCGCTATCCACCCTGCCCAACCGCTAAGCTTCTGCAACGGGGTCATTGCCAGGGTGATCAACAACAGTATCAACGTGCCGAGCCCCAGCCGGTCAACCAACACCTTGCCCGGATCCGGCCCCAGGACAGAACTCCAAGCTTCATATAACCAGAACAACGGCCAAACCGCCGCCGCTATAAAGACGCCAATACGCCAGATCGGGTAGCGCATCAGTAATTTTTCCGCAGGTCGAGATCGGTATAAAGAGAGGCCACCTCATCCGAGTAGCCATTGAACATCTGAGTCTCGCGCACATTGGGACTGAACAACCCACTCGGCAGACGACGCTCCCGCGCTTGAGTCCAGCGCGGATGGTCAACCGTAGGGTTCACATTCGCATAAAAACCATATTCGTCCGCTGCAATGCTCTGCCAGGTGGTTTTCGGCTGCTCGCTGACAAGGCTGATGCGAACAATCGACTTCACACTCTTGAAGCCATACTTCCATGGCACGACCAACCGCAGCGGCGCGCCATTCTGGTTAGGTAATTCACGCCCATACATCCCCACAGCAAGGATCGCCAGAGGATTCATCGCCTCATCCAGTCGCAGCCCCTCTACATAAGGCCAATCAATCAAGCCAAAACTCGAACGCTGCCCCGGCATGCTCTTGGGATCCTGGAGCGTTTCAAAACGAATGTATTTGGCCTTGGAAGTCGGCTCAACCTGTTTGAGCAACGCCGAGATCGGAAAACCGATCCATGGAATAACCATCGACCACGCTTCGACACAGCGCAGACGGTAGATACGCTCTTCTAACTGATACGGCTTCATGAAGTCTTCCAGGGCATAACGGCCTGGCTTCGCAACTTCGCCATCAATCACCACGCTCCAAGGCTCGGTCTTGAGTGAGCCCGCATTGGTTGCCGGGTCGCCCTTACCTGTACCGAACTCATAGAAGTTGTTGTAGTGGGTTGCATCCTTGAACGGCGTGATCGCTTCGTCCTTTACCGTGATCGCCTGCCATTTCGTTCCCGGCAGTTTCTCGGTAAACCAATTCGGCGCCTTGCCCGGTTCAACATCAGCGTAACGCGCGGCCTCATCGGCATTTGCCCAACGCGGCAGGCTACTGGCTGCGATGCCAGCAAGCGCACCACCGAGCAAGCTACGGCGAGAGAGATAGAAGGACTCAGACGTGACGTCCGATTCGTGGCAATCGGACGCTTTGGGCAATTTGATTAACATGGCAACTCCGCAGCATTGGAGAACTGATGCACCAATAGACTGCGGAGTATGGGGGAAATTACATTAAGGCAATGTTTTGTCGCGGCGCAGGTGCAGCAAGTACTGAACCGGACCTGAAGCGGCGTAGACCAGGAACGCCAGCAGCAGAATCCGCGGCGGATCACTGAAGACCACGGCGAACACCAGCACCACTGCCAGAATCGCCACGAAAGGCACACGCCCCTTCAAGTCCAGTTCCTTGAAGCTGTTGTACTTGATGTTGCTGACCATCAGCATCCCGGCCGCAGCCACCATCAAGGCTACCAGGAACGACATCTTCGAACCCTGGATGCCGTAATCGCTGAATGCCCAGACAATACCTGCCACCACACCCGCAGCGGCCGGGCTGGCCAGACCGATGAAGTAACGCTTATCGGCAGTCCCCACTTGGGTATTGAAGCGCGCCAGGCGCAAAGCAGCACCCGCGACATAGATGAAGGCAACCATCCAACCGACCTTGCCCATGTCACCCAGCGCCCAGGCAAATGCCAGCAACGCGGGCGCAACACCAAACGCGACCATGTCCGACAACGAGTCGTACTCGGCACCGAAGGCACTTTGCGTATTGGTCATGCGCGCGACACGACCATCCAGGCCGTCGAGCACCATGGCGACAAAGATGGCGATGGCAGCAAAACCAAAATACTTGCTGGCACTCGCCGCATCACCCGCCGCCAGTGCGCTTTGGGCGCTCATGGAGTTGATGATGGAATAGAAACCGGCAAACAGGTTCGCCGTGGTGAACAGGTTGGGCAGAAGATAGATGCCACGATGCCGGACCTTGCGACCTTCCGCATCATGCCCTTCTTCGACATGCTCATCGATCGGTAGCAGGCTTTCGGCGTCAGAGGCCTGGCCTGGCTCTTCGGGACGTTCGGTCATGGACTTTACCTTGCAACGGTGTGAAAAGAATTCGACAAATACTTGCGGCGCGTGTTCGCCCGCAAACGATGCAGCTTTATACCAGAACCCGCCCCCAAACGAAAAAACGCGGCCTAAGCCGCGTTTTCCGTTGACACGTACGACTTAGTTTTTGGCTTTGTCGACGATCTTGTTGGCACCGATCCACGGCATCATGGAGCGCAATTGCTCGCCGATGACTTCGATACCGTGAGCGGCGTTGTTACGACGCTTGGCGGTCATCGAAGGGTAGCCGGTAGCGCCTTCGCTGATGAACATTTTGGCGTATTCGCCGTCCTGAATACGTTTCAGGGCGTTGCGCATGGCCTGACGGGACTCGGCGTTGATCACTTCCGGGCCAGTCACGTATTCGCCGTACTCAGCGTTGTTGGAGATCGAGTAGTTCATGTTGGCGATACCGCCTTCGTACATGAGGTCAACGATCAGCTTCAGTTCGTGCAGGCACTCGAAGTAAGCCATTTCCGGCGCGTAGCCCGCTTCAACCAGGGTTTCGAAACCGGCTTTTACCAGCTCAACGGTACCGCCGCACAGAACGGCTTGCTCGCCGAACAGGTCGGTTTCAGTCTCGTCCTTGAAGGTGGTTTCGATGATGCCGGTACGACCGCCACCGACGCCAGCAGCGTAGGACAGTGCCACGTTCTTGGCGTTGCCCGAGGCGTCCTGGTAGATCGCGATCAGGTCAGGGATGCCGCCGCCTTTGACGAACTCGGAACGCACGGTGTGACCCGGTGCTTTCGGCGCGATCATGATCACGTCGAGGTCAGCGCGCGGCACAACCTGGTTGTAGTGGATCGCGAAGCCGTGGGAGAAGGCCAGGGTGGCGCCCTTCTTGATGTTCGGCTCGATTTCGTTCTTGTACAGCGCGGACTGGAACTCGTCCGGGGTCAGGATCATGACCAGGTCGGCAGCAGCAACGGCGGAAGCAACGTCAGTCACTTTCAGGCCGTGGGCCTCAGCCTTGGCAACAGTGGCCGAGCCTTTGCGCAGGCCTACAGTCACGTCAACGCCGGAATCTTTCAGGTTGCAAGCTTGCGCGTGACCTTGGGAGCCGTAGCCGATGATGGCGACTTTCTTGCCCTGGATGATCGACAGGTCACAATCTTTATCGTAATAAACTTTCATGAGGTTCCTCTATATATCCAGGCCGTAAGGCCATTCGCTAATTTGGGTTAGATGCTGAGTACTTTGTCGCCACGGGCAATCCCGGTGACACCACTGCGTACCGTTTCCAGAATCGAGGCCGTCCCGATCGACTGGATGAAGCTGTCCAGCTTGTCGCTTGTACCGGTCAGTTGAACGGTATAAACGCTGGCGCTCACATCGACGATCTGCCCGCGATAAATATCGGTAGTGCGCTTGATCTCGGCACGTTGGGCACCCGTGGCCTTGACCTTGACCAGCATCAGCTCGCGCTCAATGTGGGCACTTTCCGACAGGTCGACCAGCTTGACCACTTCGATCAGCTTGTTGAGGTTCTTGGTGATCTGTTCGATCACCTCATCGTGGCCCACAGTGGTCAACGTCAGACGCGACAGAGTCGGGTCTTCGGTCGGAGCCACGGTCAGGCTTTCGATGTTGTAGTTGCGTTGCGAAAACAGACCGACAACACGAGACAGAGCGCCGGGTTCGTTCTCCAGAAGCAGGGAGATAATGTGCCGCATGATTAAGTACGCTCCGTCTTGTTCAGCCACATGTCGCGCATAGAGCCGTCTTTGATCTGCATCGGGTAGACGTGCTCGCTGGTATCCACCTGAATATCGATGAACACCAGGCGGTCCTTCATGGCGAACGCCTCTTCCATCTTCGGCTTCAGATCTTTCAAATCGGTGATGCGAATGCCGACGTGGCCATAGGCTTCAACCAATTTTACGAAATCCGGCAACGATTCCATGTAGGAGTGGGAGTGACGGCTGTTGTAGCTCATGTCCTGCCATTGACGAACCATGCCCAGCACGCCGTTGTTCAAGCAGACGATCTTCACCGGAAGGCCGTACTGCAGGCACGTCGACAGTTCCTGGATGTTCATCTGAATGCTGCCCTCACCGGTGACGCACGCGACGTCGGTGTCCGGGAAGCTCAGTTTCACGCCCATGGCCGCAGGAAAACCAAAGCCCATCGTGCCCAGGCCACCGGAGTTGATCCAGCGGTTAGGCTTGTCGAACTTGTAGTACTGCGCGGCGAACATCTGGTGCTGGCCTACGTCGGAGGTCACAAAGGCGTCGCCCTTGGTCACTTCGCACAGGGTCTCGATCACGGTTTGTGGCTTGATGATGCTGCCGTCGCCCTTGTCGTAAGGGAACAGGCCACGATCACCGCGCCATTCGTCGATCTGCTTCCACCAACTGGCGACGGATTCCTTGTTCGGCGTCTCGCCAATGTCCTTGAGCGCGGCAACCATTTCGGTCAATACGCTTTCCACAGGACCTACGATCGGCACGTCGGCCTTGATGGTCTTGGAGATGGATGCCGGGTCGATGTCGATGTGGATGATCTTGGCATTCGGGCAAAATTTGCTCGCGCCGTTGATCACTCGGTCATCGAAACGTGCGCCCACTGCCAGGATCACGTCAGCGTGGTGCATGGTCAGGTTGGCGGTGTAGCTGCCGTGCATGCCGAGCATGCCGACGAACTGACGGTCGGTGCCCGGGAATGCGCCAAGGCCCATCAAGGTGTTGGTCACCGGCAGGTTGAGCAGCTTGGCCAATTCGGTCAACGGTGCGGAACCGCCGCCCAGAATCACGCCACCGCCCGAGTACAACACAGGACGCTTGGCCGCCAGGAGCATTTCTGCCGCCTTGCGGATTTGCCCCGAGTGCCCACGCACGGCCGGGCTGTAGGAACGCAGCTTGGCTTTCTTCGGGAAGATGTATTCGAATTTTTCCGCCGGGTTGGTCATGTCTTTCGGGATATCGACCACAACAGGGCCCGGGCGACCGGACTGTGCGAGGTAGAAGGCCTTCTTCATGACTTCCGGGATTTCCGAGGGATGCTTGATCATGAAGCTGTGTTTCACGATCGGCCGGGAGATACCGATCATGTCGGTTTCCTGGAATGCATCAGTGCCTACCATGGTGCTAGGCACCTGGCCGGAAATGATCACCATCGGGATGGAGTCCATATACGCAGTCGCGATGCCGGTAATGGCATTGGTTGCGCCTGGGCCGGACGTTACCAGTACCACGCCGGCTTTACCGGTGGCACGGGCGTAACCGTCAGCCATATGGGTCGCGGCCTGTTCGTGGCGAACCAGGATGTGGGTAACAGCCGGTTCCTTGAACAGTGCGTCGTAGACATGCAGCAGAGCACCACCTGGGTACCCGTAGATATAGTCGACGCCTTCGTCACGCAAAAAGCGGACGAGCATCTCACCACCAGATAAAAGCTCCACGTTGTTCACCTCTAAAACGCCAGAATACCGTCCGTTGAAAACCGACGGGTCTTAATAGGTTTACTTCTCAACAGAGCATGAGCGACGGTGGTCGCCGACTACGTCAGCACTGACTGAGCAAGTATTGGGATCGTCCCAAGTGTTGCGGGCTTTTCCCACCCAGCGCGAGGTAACGCGTTGCGGGTGTAACAGGTCGGCGCGGATGTGCGCCTCATGATCTGCTGAGCGGGCCTGCTTCTGGCAGTCCCGATACAGCGGACTTTGGATTCTTCTGTTTCAGGCCCTTCAAGTCAAGCAATAATTGCGCTTTTTTCCAACTAAGCGCATGAGAACGTAGGAGAAAGGGCTTTGAGGAGGGATAAAACTCGCCTGAATGTCGTCAAGCGGTAGAAATGTGCGCAAGACTGCCGGAAAAACCGGCAGTCAGGCAATTAACGAGCGTCGACGATCAATTGGTCGAACTTTTTCAGCGCGTTACGCAAGCCAAGGCTCTCTTGCGGGCGGTCGGCATAGACCATCTCGGCCATTTCCAGAATGCCCGAGGCATTGGGCAGCGGCAGGTCCCGTTCGAGGATCTGCTTCATGCGCACCAGGAAGATCCATTGCAGCCACTGGTGGAAGTCCAGGGTATCCACAGAAAAGGGCTCGACACTGCTGAGCGCCTCGGCGCTGGGGGACACATCGTCCCACCAGCCCTGCACGCGCAATTCGCGTTCAATCAGCAATAATTGTTCGGCGATGGCGGGAAAGCGTGCATCCATCAGAGGCTGACCTTGGCTTTTTGACGCGCCTGGGCAGCGCCAGCGGCATCGCCTTGTGCGGCACGCGCGTCACCAATCAACGCCCACAGGCTGGCTTGCAGGTCGGGACGGCCGTTGGCGAGCGACAACCCGCGACGGGCGAACTGCTCGGCCTGCGGTGCATCACCCTGGGCCATGCGTACCTGGGCCAGGCGATACAGCACTTGCGGCTCACGCGGCGCAACGCGTTGGGCACGCTCAAGACTCGACGACGCACCGTTCAAATCACCGCCCGCCTGCTGTTGCTGGGCAGTGGTCAACAACGCCAGCACCGGGCCATCCAGTTGCTCATCAGCCGACAGGCCACTGCCGCTGGACGAGGATGGAATGCCACTTGGCGTCGATGGCATGTTGTAGCTGCCCTGGTTGATCGGGGCCGCCTGGATCGGCGTGGTATCGATCGGGCCGGAAGTGCTTGGCCCTGGGGTCCACGGCTCGGCGCTGATCGGTGCCGATGTCGCTGCGCCACCGCCTGGCACCATCACTACCACACCCGAATCCTGCGGCACGGCCTGTGGTTTGGCTTGCGCAGGACGATTGGTCACGGTCTGACGGAAACCGCCATTGGCCGAAATCCGATCGTTATTGGAGACGGCCGTGCTCGAGTCCACCACGGGAATGGAGCCGCGCTGCACGCTGGAGCAACCGCCGAGCAAAGCCAGAGCTGTAATAGCTGGAAACAACCACTTGTTCACTTGAAACCCTCTTTGCTTAGTTCATCCAGCCCTTGACCCAATCCATCACCGATTCCGCATCTGCAGGGGCACTGCCACCGCACGCGGCGCCGGGTGGCGGTTCGCTGCCGCGAATATACGGCATCTGCACCGCGCCCGGACAGTTGGCATCGGAGCCCTGCCCCGTGTGTGGATCGATCCAGGCCTGCACGATGTTATCCGGCTGCGGCATATTCAACGGCAACGGGTCGGCCTTACGCATGAAACTGGTCCAGACCTGCAGAGCACCGGTCGCACCGGTGAATGGCGTCTTGCCGTTATCGTCACGCCCCAGCCACACCACTGCCAGCACATCCTGGCCGAAACCGGCAAACCAGCTGTCACGCGAATCGTTACTGGTGCCGGTCTTGCCCGCCAACGTCAGGTTCGCTGGCAGCACGCTGTAGACCGAACGCCCGGTACCTTCACGCATCACGCGCTGCATAGCGTTCTGGATCAGGTAGATGGAACCTGCATCAAACCGTTGCTGAATCTGGAACGGATAGCGTTTGAGCGGCTCGCCCTCGGCGGTCAACACACTGCGGATCCCGCGCATCGGCGTATTGAAGCCACCGTTGGCGAGGGTCTGGTACATGGTCGCAACTTCCATCGGCGTCATTGCACCAGCGCCCAGCAGGATCGACGGGAAGGCCGGGAACTCACGGGTGACGCCCAACCGCGCGATGGTCTTGAGGACATTCGGTACGCCGACTTCAAGGCCCAGGCGCGACGTGGAAATGTTGTAGGAGTGCGCAATACCCTGATAAAGGAACACCGTACCGTGGGAGCGACGGTCGAAGTTCTGCGGCGTCCACACCTGGCCATCAGCCCCTTTGACCGACAGCGGATCATCCGACAACCAACTGGTCAGGGTGTACTTGCTCGGTTTTTCCAAGGCGGTCAGGTAAACGGCGGGCTTGACCAGCGAACCGATCGGCCGCACCGCATCCAGTGCGCGATTGAAGCCGGCAAAGCTGGCCTGGCGGCTGCCGATCATGGCCTGGACTTCACCGGTCTCCGGGTTTGTCACCACCATGGCCGCTTCGACTTCATCCGAACCTTTACGGCCCGTCAGGCGTTTGAAGGTGTCGTTGACCGACGCTTCGGCTTTCATCTGCAGGATCGGGTCGAAACTGGTGAAGATCCGCAGGCCTTCTTCGGTCAAGTCTTCGTCGCGGTAGTCTTCACGCAGTTGGCGTTTGACCAGGTCGATAAAGCCTGGGAAGGAGCTGTCTGCCAGTTTGCCGCGAGTGGTTACACCCAGTGGCATTTTCTTGGCCGCGGCGACTTGCTCAGCGGTGGCGACACCCTGCTGCTCAAGCACATCGAGCACCAGGTTGCGGCGCTCCAGCGCACGCTCGGGGTTGCGGCGCGGGTTGTAGTAGGAAGGCCCCTTGACCATGCCCACCAGCAACGCGACCTGGTGCAACTTCAGTTCGGACAGCGGCTGACCAAAGAAGAACTGGCTCGCCAAACCGAAGCCGTGCACGGCGCGCTGGCCATCCTGACCGACGAATACCTCGTTGAGGTACGCCTCAAGGATTTCCTGCTTGCTGTAGTGCAGCTCCAGCAGCATCGCCATCATCGCTTCGGTGAGCTTGCGGGTCAGACTGCGCTCGTTGGTCAGGTAGAAGTTCTTGACCAATTGTTGCGTCAGCGTACTGCCGCCCTGAGTCATCTTGCCGCCGGAGGTGTTCACCCAGACTGCGCGGGCGATCGACTTGGGCGAGACACCCCAGTGATGGTAGAAATCGCGGTCTTCAACGGCAACCAGGGTTTCCAGCAGGTATGGAGGCACCTGATCCAGCTTGATCAGGATGCGATCTTCAAGGTTTTTCGGGTAAATGCCGCCAATCATCAGCGGTTCCAGGCGAACCACCGGCAACTTTGAACCGTTGAGCGACGACAGTTCGGCTACATAATCACCCGAGAAGCGCACGCGTACGGGCTGGGCTTTCTCCAGGCCTTCGTAGAACTGGAAGCCACGGGTATTCAGGTCGACAGTGTTACCACTGACAGCTGCGGCACCCGGACCGTTGCTCACGGGTTCGCGGCGGTAGCCCAAGGCGTCGAGTTCGGTGAGGAAGTCATCCTTGCTCAACTTCTGGCCGGTGAACAGTTCCAGCGGGCGCGCGTACACCTTGGCCGGAATGGTCCAACGCTTGCCAGAGAACTTCTCCTGCACCACGGCATCGAGGTACACCGCAAAGCCAGCGAGTACTACCAGGCCTACCAGGCCGAGCTTGAGCGCCCAGCCCAGCCAAGGGCGCAGGCCACGGGAAGGAGGTTTTTTACGGGAACGGGGAGATCGGGTTCGAGTCATGGCGGCGGATTATACGCACTTTATTGATGATCAACATGAGCCGGACAGCGGTTTGCACGACCGCTCGTAGCGGCCATAATGCCCGCCATGTTTTTCCCCAGACTCTGAAGGATCGCCCGTGAGCCAGTCCCTGATCGCTGCCCTGCAAAACCCGGCTTTATACCCTCACCCGGTTGAAGCGTTTCAAGTCATCGAAACCCATATTTCCTGGGTCGTCCTCACCGGCCCGTATGCCTATAAGCTGAAGAAGCCGATGAACTTCGGCTTTCTCGACTTCACCGATCTGGAAAAGCGCGGCCACTTCTGCCGGGAAGAACTGCGCCTCAACCAGCGCCTGACCGAAGATTTGTATCTTGACGTGTTGCCGATCACCGGCAGTGCCGAAGCACCGCAATTGGGCGGCGACGGCCCGGTCGTCGAATACGCGCTGAAAATGCGCCAGTTCCCGCAGAGCCAAATGCTCAGCACCTTGCAGGCCAACGGTGAACTGACCAGCGCGCACATCGATGAGATGGCCAAGCAAATCGCGCACTTCCACCTCACGGCGCCAAAAGTCCCACAGGAACACCCGGCAGGCACCCCGGATGAGGTCATGGCACCGGTTCGCCAGAATTTCGACCAGATCCGTCCGTTCCTCAGCGACAAAGCCGACCTGGTTCAGCTGGACGCCCTGCAGGCCTGGGCTGAAAGCAGCTTCGAGCGCCTCAAGCCGCTGTTCTCCCAGCGTAAAAAAGACGGTTTCACCCGCGAATGCCACGGTGATATTCACCTGGGCAACGCCACCTTGATCGATGGCCATGTGGTGATCTTCGACTGCATTGAGTTCAACGAGCCGTTCCGCTTCACCGATGTATATGCCGACACCGGCTTCCTGGCCATGGACCTTGAAGATCGCGGTCTCAAGTCCCTGGCTCGCCGCTTTATCAGCCAGTACCTGGAACTGACCGGCGACTATCAAGGCCTGGAAGTACTGAACTTCTATAAAGCCTATCGCGCTCTGGTCCGCGCCAAGATCGCGCTGTTCAGCATGCCGAGTGAAGCCAGCCCGGTACAACGCGCCACGACCCTGCGCCAATACCGCAACTACGCCAACCTGGCGGAGAGCTACAGCACTATTCCGTCGCGCTTCCTGGCCATTACCCACGGTGTGTCAGCCGTCGGTAAAAGCCACGTGTCCATGCGGCTGGTGGAAGCCCTGGGCGCCGTACGCCTGCGTTCGGATGTGGAGCGCAAGCGCCTGTTCGGCGAACAGCAAGTGGAAAACACGCCACAGGCCGGCATCTATGCGGCCGACGCCAGTGCGGCAACTTACGCACGCTTGAATGAAATCGCCGATACCGTGCTACGCGCCGGTTACCCGGTGGTGCTGGATGCGACCTTCCTTAAACGCGAACAACGCGATGCAGCGGCCAAAGTAGCAGAGGCCACCGGCGCGCCCTTCCTGATCCTGGATTGCAATGCGCCGCAAGCCGTTATCGCCAGTTGGTTGGCACAACGTCAGGCGGACAAAAACGATCCTTCCGACGCGACACTGGCGATTATCGAAGAACAACAGGCCAAGCGTGACCCGCTGACTGCCGAGGAATTGCTCCTCAGCAAACGCGTCGAGACCAATGAAAGTGGCACCCTCGATGCGCTGGTGGCGCATATTCGTCAGCGCCTGCCTGGCCTGTAAGAAAAATTTCTTGGTCGTGTCGTCTACTTAGGGGGCACGGCCAAGCAATAGTGGCACTATAATGGCGTCATAAATCCAACAGGAGTCGCCGTCATGAGTCACCCCAAGCTTCTTGATACGCCGCTTTACTCGCTCCTGCATAAAGACGATATCCGTGGCTTCAACCAGGAACGCCCGAAAGACGGGGTCATCGACATGCGCGGTGGCGACTTCCGCGGGCTGGATTTGCGTGAGCTGAACACCGCTGGCGTGGATTTCACCGATGCCTACTTCCGCTCCGCCGACCTGCGCGGCCTGGACTTGCGCGACTGCCCACTGGAAGGCGCCAGCCTGGCCCATGCGCAGATTTCCGGAACGTACTTCCCACCAGAGCTGACCGCTGATGAGATCCTCATGTCGGTTAATTTCGGTACTCGCCTGCGCTACCGCACCCGCTGAACCCCTCTGCTTAAGCCCCGGTTCGCGCAACCGAGCCGGGGACTTCCCGCCTGCCTGACGTCGCCATTCTTATAAGCTTTAGGCCGTTTCCGACTAAAGAACCACGCTTTTCCTACTGAGCGCTACACTCCTTTGCAGGCTTGCCTGGTCTCGATACCCACCGCACCATTCGGCCGTCGCAAGGAGGCTTGATGAACGATGAGCTGCAACACCTGAAAAACCTCGGCAAGACGTCAGCACAGTGGCTGCATGCGGTGGGCATCCACAGTGCGTCGGACTTGCGCCGCCTGGGTGCGGTCGATGCTTATCGGGCCGTCCGGACGCGTGGGTTTCGCGCCTCGAAAGTGCTGTTGTATGCGATCGAAGGAGCTTTGATGGATGTGCACTGGAATGACATTCCTGCCGAGCGCAAGGAAGCGTTGAACCGCCAATTGGACGCGCTATCGGCACGCCAGAAGAATTAGCTCGTCGATTAACCCCAGCATTTACAGGCATTGCGAACAGGCGTTTGAGAAAACGCAGAGAGCATGCAAAAACAAATGTTGACTCTCAAATGAGAATCGTTATGATTATCACAACTGATCGCGAGATCAGCCGATAACTGAAAGACCATTGGTTCGGACTCTCAGATTATCTCCTCATCAGGCTAATCACGGTTATTTGACCCGGCTCTTGCCGGGTCTTTTTTTGCCTGTAAGAAAGCCGCCTTCAGCGCGCAATGATCAGCGGGTGACCACGCTCCGGGTGTGGCTGCACCAGCACATCCAAACCAAATACCGCCTTCAACGGTTCAGGCTGCATCACCTGCGCCGGCGTATCCAATGCGTGTGGTCGCCCCGCCTCCAGCAGCAGAATCCGATCGCAGTAACGCGCTGCAAGGTTCAAGTCGTGAAGGATCACCAACACCGCCGCCCCTCGATCAGCAAAGGTGCGAATGGCTTGCAAGGTGGTGTGTTGATGCAAAGGATCCAGCATCGACGTCGGCTCATCCAACAGCAACGTCTGCCCTGCCTCACCCGGCCATAGCTGCGCCAGCACCCGTGCCAGGTGCACCCGCTGACGCTCGCCACCGGACAGCGCCAGGTAGCTGCGACCGCTCAAATGGCCGACATCTGCCGCTTGCAGGGCCGCCTCAATAATCTCGTCATCGCGGGCTCGCCCGGTCTGATGAGGCAAGCGCCCCATGCCGACGACCTCTTCGACACGGAAAGCAAAGTCCAGCGTCGAGCTTTGCGGCAATACCGCCAGGCGCTGCGCCCGCTGCGCACCACTCCACTCGTTCAACGGGCGTTGATCCAACCACACCTTGCCTTGGTCGGGGTGCAGCTCACCGCACAATCCCCCGAGCAGTGTACTTTTACCCGCACCATTGGGGCCCAGCACGCCGAGTACTTCCCCCGGTAGCAGATCAAGCGTGACATCCGCCAACACGGTTTTGCGACCACGACGGATCTGCAGGTCTTCCACACGCAACATCAGGCACGCCCCCGCAACAACAGGTACAGAAAAAACGGCGCGCCGATAAATGCAGTGACGATACCGATCGGCAACTCAGCCGGTGCCAGGGCAAGCCGTGCGACCAGATCGGCAAACAACAACAGGCTCGCACCTGCCAGAATCGATGCCGGCAACAACACCCGATGGTCCGGCCCTGCCAGCAAACGCACCAGATGCGGCACCACCAGCCCTACAAAACCAATCATGCCCGCGGCAGCCACTGCTGCCCCGACGCCCAGCGCCGTGCAGAAAACCAATTCGCGCTTGAGCCCTTCCACATCGATGCCGAGATGATTGGCCTCCGACTCACCCAGCAGCAAGGCATTCAACGCCTTGGCCCGGCGCGGCAACCACAGCGCCACGCCCGCGCTCACCAGCAACAATGGCCATAACCGCGAATAGCTCGCGCCGTTGAGACTGCCCAGGTTCCAAAAGGTCAGGGTGCGCAGGGTGGCGTCGTCGGCCAGGTAGGTAAACAGGCCCACCGCCGAACTGGCGAGCGCCGTGAGGGCAATGCCGGCGAGTAGCATGGTCGCGACGTTGGTCTGGCCGTTACGCCGCCCCAGTCGATAGACCAGTGCAGTCACACCCAGCCCTCCCAGGAATGCACACAGCGACAGAAGATAGGGGCCAAACGCATCCGGCAAACCGCCGAAAAACGAACCCCCGACAATCGCTACCGCCGCCCCCAGCGCAGCGCCACTGGAAACCCCCACCAGGCCTGGATCAGCCAAGGGATTGCGGAACAGTCCCTGCATCGCCACCCCAGACAAGGCCAACACACCACCGACGGCCAAGCCCAGCAACGTGCGCGGCAACCTGATCTGCCCCAGAATCAGCTCAGCCTGCTCCAGCCCTTGAGCCTTGATCGGCAACCCCATCAAGCGCAACGCGGCTTTTAGCGTATCCAGCAACGGTAAGCTGACCGGTCCCAGCGCTAAAGAAAGCCAGATCGCCAAGGCACACAACAGCGCCAGCCCAACAAACAGCGTCTTCGGTTTTACCAGAGTCGTCATGGGGCTAGCTTGGCCTGGGACGGGTAGAACCCGGCAGACAGATCCGCGAGGCTTTGCGGTAAACGTGGCCCGAGCCCGCCGACCAGCAATGTAGGATCGACCTCAAATACCCGCCCAGCCTTGGCCGCCGGCGTGGACGCCAGGATCGGGTTTTCTTTGAACAGTGCGGCACGCGCCGCATCACCGGTCAGGGCACGATCCGCAAACACCAACACATCCGGGCTCAACCCCGCCAACGACTCCACCGAAAACGGCTTGTAGCCAGTATGCGTCGCCAGGTTGCGCCCTCCCGCCTGCTGCAACATCCAGTCAGCCGCCGTGTCTTTGCCCGCGATCAGCGGCTTGCCGCCCGCATGACCCAGCAACAGCAATACGCCGGGGGCCTTTTGGGTGGCCTGAGCCTTGGCGACCCAGCGCTTCTGCTGATCCAGCGCCTGCTCATATCCGGTAAACAATTCGTTGGCCTTGGCCTCAGCGCCCAGCAACTTGCCAAGGTGCTGAAGGTTGCCCTTCAACGTCGGCAAGTCAGGCTGCGCCGAAAACATCTCCACCTGCACACCCGCGCTGCGGATCTGCGCCAGTATGGGCGGCGGGCCCATTTCCTCAGTACCTACCAACACCTGCGGGCGCAAACTCAAGATGCCTTCAGCCGACAACTGCCGCTGATAGCCAATGCTCGGCAACGCCTTGAGCGACTCCGGATGCTGGCTGGTGGTGTCCACCCCCACCAATTTCGCCTCACCGCCCAAGGCCGTCACCCACTCCGACAGCGCCCCACCGGCACTCACCCAACGTTGTGGCAGTTCAGAGGCTTGCGCCCCAGGGTTGACCAGCAGTCCGACAACAAGCGCAATAGCACTGGCACTCAGGCGCATAACAGGGTTTCCTTCCAGGGGCAGGGCCGCTCAAACGCTCATCAATGTGACAGATAATGCCTGCCCCGCATCGTATTGAGCGCCCGGTCAGCCAACGGGCGAAGCCGGCATTTGATAATTGTTTGCATTTGAACGTCAAGGCACTTAAGGATTGAAATGAAGTTTCTCTGCTCCTCCGATACCCTCGCGCCAGACAGCAGCCTCGGTTTTGAAATCGATGGTTGCAAATTGTTGGCCGTGCGCCGGGACGGCGTTGCCTACTTCTATATCAACCGTTGCCCCCATCGCGGCATTCCACTGGAATGGCAGCCCGACCGGTTCCTCGACGACAGCGCCAGCCTGATCCAGTGCGCCACCCACGGCGCACTGTTCCTGATCGAAAACGGCGAGTGCATCGCCGGCCCCTGTGCCGGGCAAAGCCTGACTGCAGTGCCCGGCCGCGAAGACGCCCAGGGATTGTGGGTGCAACTCTAGTCGAGCAGCACGTCCAGGCGCCGGTCCACGCATATTTCTTCGGATGTCACCCGTACGCCATACGCCAGCACTTCCACCCCTGCCGCCTTGGCTTCGCGCAGGGCTGCAGCGTAAGCCGCGTCGATCTCCACGGCCGGGCGCACAGCATCAATCCCCGAGAGGTTGACGCAATACAACTGCACCGCCCGCACACCGTCACGCGCCAGATAGGCCAGTTCGCGCAAATGCTTGGCGCCTCGCTGGGTTACCGCATCAGGGAAGGCGGCCACCGAAGTACCGTCGAAACCCAGGGTCACACTTTTGACTTCGACGTAGGCCGCGCCGTCGGGATAGTCCAGACGGAAGTCGATGCGGCTTTTCTCTTGACCGTAAGGCACTTCGCGCTTCAAGGCGGTGAAGCCGTTCAGCTCGGTGATGACACCCGCATGCAACGCCTCCTCGACCAACTGATTGGCACGCGCAGTGTTCACACACGCCAAGCGGCCCTGAGGTGTCTCGGCAATTTCCCAGGTGCCGGGCAACTTGCGCTTGGGGTCATTGGAGCGACTGAACCAGACCTGCCCACCTTCGACCATGCAATTGAGCATCGAGCCGGTGTTGGGGCAGTGAATGGTCAGCAACTCGCCGGTAACGGTTTCGATATCGGTAAGAAAACGCTTGTAGCGACGAATCAACCGCGCTTCTTCGAGGGGAGGATGAAAGCGCATCAGCCTTGCCAGCTCCGCAATCCACGGGCGATCCGCTCCACCGCTTCCTGTAGCCGATCGAGGTTTTGCGTGTAGGCAAAACGCACATGGTGACCGGCCTGATAGCGGCCAAAGTCCAGGCCAGGCGTGAAGGCCACATGCTCGGTTTCGAGGAAGTGGCGGCAGAATGCGAAGGCATCACCGCCGAACGCGTTGATATCGGCATACAAATAGAACGCGCCTTCCGGCTCGACCGCGATACCGAACCCCAACTCGCGCAAGGCGGGCAGCAAGAAGTCGCGGCGGCGCCCGAATTCAGCGCGGCGCTCTTCCAGAATGCTCAGGGTTTGCGGGGCAAAACAGGCCAATGCCGCGTGTTGCGCCATACTCGGCGCACTGATGTAGAGGTTTTGCGCGAGCTTCTCCAACTCACCCACCGCCGCCGGTGGTGCCACCAGCCAACCCAGGCGCCAACCGGTCATGCCGAAATACTTCGAAAAACTATTCAGGACGAACGCATCGTCGTCCACCTCCAGCACGCTGGCCGCATCGGTGCCGTAGGTGAGGCCATGATAAATCTCATCCACCACCAGATGGCCGTTGCGTGCCTTGATCGCGCCGGAAAGCTCGGCCAATTCGTCGCGGGTGAGGATCGTGCCAGTCGGGTTGGCTGGCGACGCCACCAACGCGCCCACACTGTCCTGATCCCAATGCTTGGCCACCAGGTCGGCGGTCAATTGATAGCGCACCTCCGGGCCGACGGGAACTAGTTGCGCCGCGCCCTCCACCAAGCGCAGGAAGTGGCGATTGCAGGGGTAGCCAGGGTCGGCGAGCAGCCAATGCTTGCCCGGATCTACCAGCAAACTGCTGGCGAGCAGTAATGCGCCAGAGCCGCCGGGCGTGATCAGGATGCGCTCGGGGTCCACGTCCAACCCGTAGCGCTGCTGATAGAAACCGCTGATAGCCTCACGCAACTCAGGCAAGCCACGGGCGGCGGTATAGCGCGTCTTGCCGTTGGCCAACGCTGCCTGGCCGGCTTGGATGATCGGCTCGGCGGTGGTGAAGTCCGGCTCGCCGATCTCCAGGTGGATCACGTCATGGCCGGCGGCCTGCAGCTCATTGGCCCGCGCCAGCAATGCCATGACATGAAAAGGTTCGATGGCGCGACTGCGCGCACTGTACGGCTGAGCCATTAGCCTTCCTTAACGGTGAGGACAAAATCTGGATTCTACCGAACCCGCGCCGTAAAACATGTTCTATTGCCTGCCCGACGGCAGGCGCCGTCCGGGCAAGCGCCAGCAAAACGACTAAAATCTACATCTGAGGCAACACATACCCAGCAACGACGGGCTGATGCAGTTTGCAACCCCATTGCCGTGGGCCTCGACAACCGGGAGTGGCGCACCCCGAATCTATCTGGTAAGTTCGCCCGCTTGCAGCCGCAGGGCCGGCAGGTGTCGGTGACGTTGCAATCCTGCGCAATGGATTAGAAGAGTGAGAGGCGGTCTATTCATGTCCACCCAAGCAAAGCAACAGCAGACTCAAGGCCTCAATGGCTTCGAACCTTACGTAGAAAAGAAAGGTGAGGAGTACATGGGCGAGCCCATGCGCGAGCACTTCACCAAGATCCTGAACAAGTGGAAACAGGACTTGATGCAGGAGGTCGACCGTACGGTTGACCATATGAAGGACGAAGCAGCCAACTTCCCTGACCCGGCCGACCGTGCCAGCCAGGAAGAAGAATTCGCCCTTGAACTACGCGCCCGCGATCGCGAGCGCAAGTTGATCAAGAAGATCGACAAAACGCTGCAGCTGATCAAGGACGAAGAATACGGCTGGTGCGAATCCTGCGGTGTCGAGATCGGCATCCGTCGCCTGGAAGCCCGCCCAACCGCGGACCTCTGCGTAGACTGCAAGACCTTGGCTGAAATCAAGGAAAAACAGGTCGGCAAGTAATCCAGCCGAGCTGAACGAATGGGGCGTGCGAACGCTCCATTTTTGTTTCTGGCGTTTACCGAATTTCCAGTAGTATCCGGCCCATGACAGCCTCTACCTATATCGGGCGCTTTGCCCCCACACCCAGCGGCCATTTGCATTTCGGCTCCCTGGTCGCCGCCCTCGCCTCCTACCTCGACGCCCGCGCCAACCACGGCCTATGGCTGATGCGTATGGAAGACCTCGACCCACCCCGTGAAGAACCCGGCGCACAGGCAGCAATCCTGCACGCACTGGAAAGCTATGGCTTCGAGTGGGACGGTGAACGGGTCCTACAAAGCGAGCGGCACGAGGCCTACGCCAAAGTCATGAACGACCTGTTCAACCACGGCCTGGCCTACGCCTGCACCTGTTCACGCAAACAGCTTGAACCCTACAACGGGATCTACCCGGGCCTGTGCCGCAATGCTGGCCACGACCAGCAAGACGCCGCCATCCGTTTGCGTGTTCCCGAGCTTGAGTACCACTTTACCGACCGCGTCCAGGGCGAATTCCGACAGCACCTGGGCCGCGACGTAGGCGATTTCGTCATCCGTCGCCGCGACGGCCTGTACGCCTATCAACTGGCGGTGGTACTCGACGATGCGTGGCAAGGTGTGACCGATATCGTGCGCGGTGCCGACCTGCTGGACTCGACGCCTCGCCAGCTCTACCTGCAAGAACTCCTCGGCCTGCGCCAACCGCGCTACCTGCACGTGCCGCTGATCATCCAGCCGGACGGCAATAAACTGGGCAAATCCTACCGTTCGCCGCCGTTGACACCTGACCAGGCCACGCCTTTGCTATTGAGGGCATTACGCGCCCTAGGCCAGCAACCCGGTGACGAACTGTTGCACGCCAGCCCGCGAGAACTGCTGGATTGGGGCATTGCGCACTGGGATGCCACGCAGATCCCGCGCACACTCACGCTGGCCGAAGCGCAATTGAGCTGAAGGCGCTTGCAGCTTGCCAAGCATCCGTTACCATCGCCGCACGTTTTTACACAGAGGCCAACATGTACATCTATCGATTGGTCCTGCTGCTGGTCGTCGGGATCTACCTGTTTTCCCCCGCCATCATGGATTGGTGGATCGACGCCACGGGCGCCTGGTATCGCCCATATCTGCTGTGGCTGATCCTGATCGTCGTGACTTTCATCCTGCAGAGCCAAAAAGATGCCGATGAGCTTTAGCCTCACCCAGATGCTGCTGATCAGCGCCGCCTACCTGGCTGCACTGTTCGGAGTCGCCTGGATCAGTGAGCGCGGAATGATTCCGCGGGCGATCATTCGCCATCCGTTGACCTACACCTTGTCCCTCGGCGTCTACGCCAGCGCCTGGGCGTTCTATGGCACCGTGGGCCTGGCCTATCAGTACGGTTATGGCTTTCTGTCCAGCTACCTCGGGGTGTCCGGCGCGTTTCTGCTGGCGCCGGTGCTGCTGTACCCGATCCTGAAGATCACCCGCACCTACCAATTGTCCTCCCTGGCCGACCTGTTTGCCTTCCGCTTTCGCAGCACCTGGGCCGGCGCGCTGACCACGGTGTTCATGTTGATTGGCGTATTGCCGTTGCTGGCGTTGCAAATCCAGGCGGTGGCCGACTCCATCAGTATCCTGACCCGCGAGCCGGTGCAACACCGCGTTGCCCTGGCGTTCTGCGCGCTGATCACGCTGTTCACGATTTTCTTCGGTTCGCGCCATATCGCCACCCGCGAAAAACATGAAGGCCTGGTGTTTGCGATTGCCTTTGAGTCGGTGATCAAGCTGATCGCCATCGGCGGCGTCGGCCTGTATGCGCTCTACGGCGTGTTCGATGGCCCGCAACAGCTTGAACTTTGGCTGCTGCAAAACCAGACCGCCCTCGCCGCCCTGCACACGCCTTTGCAGGAAGGCCCATGGCGCACGCTGCTGCTGGTGTTCTTCGCCTCGGCCATCGTGATGCCGCACATGTACCACATGACCTTCACCGAGAACCTCAACCCGCGCTCGCTGGTCAGCGCCAGCTGGGGTTTGCCGTTGTTCCTGCTGTTGATGAGCCTGGCGGTGCCGCTGATCCTGTGGGCCGGCCTGAAACTGGGGGCCACCACCAACCCTGAATACTTCACCCTCGGCATCGGCATTGCCGCCAACAGCCCAGCCTTGGCGCTGCTGGCTTATGTGGGTGGATTGTCAGCGGCGAGCGGGCTGATCATCGTCACGACCCTGGCACTGTCCGGCATGGCGCTCAACCACTTGGTATTGCCGCTGTACCAGCCTCCAGCTGAAGGCAATATCTACCGTTGGCTGAAATGGACACGCCGCGCGCTGATCGTCGCGATCATCATGGCCGGCTACGGGTTCTACTTGTTGCTGGGCGCCGGGCAGGACCTGGCCAACCTGGGCATCGTCGCATTTGTCGCCACCTTGCAGTTCCTGCCGGGCGTACTGTCGGTGCTGTACTGGCCGACCGCCAATCGCCGTGGCTTCATCGCCGGTTTGCTCGCCGGGATCCTGGTGTGGATCGTGACCATGCTGTTGCCGCTGGTCGGTAACCTGCAGGGCTTCTACATCCCGCTGCTGAACATGATTTATGTGCTGGATGACACCAGTTGGCACATGGCCGCGATTGCCTCCCTGGCCGCCAACGTCCTGATGTTTACCCTGATCTCGCTGTTCACCAACGCCAGCCCGGAAGAAACCAGCGCCGCCGAAGCCTGCGCGGTGGACAACGTGCGTCGCCCACAGCGCCGCGAATTGCATGCGGCCTCACCCCAGGAGTTCGCCACGCAACTGGCCAAGCCACTGGGTGCCAAGGCGGCGCAAAAAGAGGTCGAACAGGCGCTGCGCGATCTCTATCTGCCATTCGATGAGCGGCGCCCCTACGCGCTGCGCCGTCTGCGGGACCGTATCGAGGCCAACCTGTCCGGGCTGATGGGCCCGAGCGTGTCCCAGGACATGGTGGAAACCTTCCTGCCCTACAAGGCCGGCGGCGAAAACTACGTCACCGAAGACATCCATTTCATCGAGAGCCGGCTGGAGGATTACCACTCACGCCTCACTGGCCTCGCCGCCGAACTTGACGCCCTGCGCCGCTACCACCGCCAGACCCTGCAGGAACTGCCGATGGGCGTGTGTTCCCTGGCCAAGGATCAAGAGATCCTGATGTGGAACAAAGCCATGGAAGAACTCACCGGCATCGCCGCGCAGCGCGTGGTCGGCTCACGCCTCAATACCCTGGGCGAGCCGTGGAAAGAACTGCTGCAAGGCTTTATCAACCTGCCCGACGAGCACTTGCACAAACAGCACCTGGCGCTCGACGGCCAGACCCGCTGGCTCAACCTGCACAAAGCCGCGATCGACGAGCCCCTGGCACCCGGTAACAGCGGCTTGGTGTTGTTGGTGGAAGACCTGACCGAAACCCAGATGCTCGAAGACAAGCTGGTGCACTCCGAGCGCCTGGCCAGCATCGGCCGACTGGCGGCGGGTGTGGCCCATGAAATCGGCAATCCGATCACCGGTATCGCCTGCCTGGCGCAGAACCTGCGCGAAGAACGCGAAGAAGACGGCGAAATCACCGAAATCAGCGGGCAGATTCTCGAACAGACCAAGCGCGTCTCACGCATCGTGCAGTCGCTGATGAGCTTCGCCCACGCCGGCGCCCATCAGAATCAGGACGAAGCGGTATGCCTGGCCGAAGTGGCGCAGGATGCCATTGGGCTGCTGGCCTTGAACCGGCGCAATTTCGAAGTACAGTTCTTCAATTTATGCGATCCCGACCATTGGGTCGATGGCGACTCACAACGCCTGGCCCAAGTGCTGATCAACCTGCTGTCCAACGCCCGTGACGCCACTCCGGCCGGCGGTGCGGTACGCGTCAAGACCGAGGCTTTCGAACATACGGTCGATCTGATCGTCGAAGATGAAGGTAGCGGTATTCCACAGAACATCATGGACCGATTGTTCGAACCCTTCTTCACCACCAAGGACCCAGGTGAAGGTACCGGTCTGGGCCTTGCACTGGTCTATTCCATCGTTGAAGAGCATTATGGACAAATCACCATCGACAGCCCGGCTGACACCGAAAGCCAACGCGGCACCCGTATTCGGGTGACCTTGCCGCGTCATGTCGAAGCGACGTCCGCTGTGAACTGAGACCGTCGAGAGAATTGAATCAATGCCGCACATTTTGATCGTCGAAGACGAAACCATTATCCGCTCTGCCTTGCGTCGCCTGCTTGAACGTAATCAGTACCAGGTCAGCGAAGCCGGCTCGGTGCAGGAAGCCCAGGAGCGTTTCAGCATTCCCACGTTCGACCTGATTGTCAGTGACCTGCGCCTGCCTGGCGCGCCTGGCACCGAGTTGATCAAGCTTGGCCAGGGCACCCCGGTGCTGATCATGACCAGCTACGCCAGCCTGCGTTCGGCGGTCGACTCCATGAAGATGGGCGCGGTGGACTACATCGCCAAGCCTTTCGACCATGACGAGATGCTTCAGGCCGTGGCCCGCATTCTGCGCGACCGCCAGTCGGCCAGCAATGCGCCCGCCGAACAACGGCCAGCCGGCAAAGCTGCCGACAAACCGGGCGTGGACAACAGCAACGGCGAGATCGGCATCATCGGCTCCTGCCCACCGATGCAGGACCTCTACAGCAAGATCCGCAAAGTAGCGCCGACTGACTCCAATGTCTTGATCCAGGGCGAGTCCGGCACCGGTAAAGAACTGGTAGCCCGTGCCCTGCACAACCTGTCCAAGCGTGCCAAGGCGCCGATGATTTCGGTGAACTGCGCAGCGATCCCCGAATCCCTGATCGAGTCCGAACTGTTCGGCCACGAGAAAGGCGCATTCACTGGCGCCAGCGCCGGGCGTGCGGGCCTGGTCGAAGCGGCGGACGGCGGCACGTTGTTCCTTGATGAAATCGGTGAGCTGCCGCTGGAAGCCCAAGCCCGATTGCTGCGCGTGCTGCAGGAAGGCGAAATTCGCCGCGTAGGCTCGGTGCAGTCGCAAAAGGTCGATGTGCGCCTGATCGCAGCGACCCACCGCGACCTCAAGAGCCTGGCCAAGATCGGCCAGTTCCGTGAAGACTTGTATTACCGCCTGCACGTGATCGCCCTCAAGCTGCCGGCCCTGCGTGAGCGTGGCGCCGACGTCAACGAGATCGCCAACGCCTTCCTGCTGCGCCAGAGCGCGCGCATCAACCGTACCGACCTCAAGTTCGCGCCAGACGCCGAGCAAGCGATCCGGCATTACTCGTGGCCGGGTAACGTACGGGAGCTGGAGAATGCGGTGGAGCGTGCGGTGATCCTGTCGGAGAGTCCGGAGATTTCCGCCGAACTGCTGGGCATCGATATCGAGCTGAGTGACCTGGACGACGACGACTTCATCGGTCTGGCCCCACAACAGGGCGGTAGCAATACCAGCCATGAGCCGACGGAAGATTTGTCTCTGGAAGATTATTTCCAGCATTTCGTCCTTGAGCACCAGGACCATATGACCGAGACCGAACTGGCGCGCAAGCTGGGCGTGAGCCGTAAATGCCTGTGGGAACGCCGCCAGCGCCTGGGCATTCCACGGCGCAAGACCGGTGTGGCCAGCGAAAGCTGAGGGCGCGCGCCCACAGGTAACACCCACCGATGTGAAAAAACTGTTACCGCGGATATTTCGCGTAACAAAAGCCGGGGCTTACGGTAACGAAGCCCCGGCTTTTTTTGGCCCGTCAAAAACCAAAAACCACCTCAACCCCCCGGTTTTACTGGGCGGCACAAAAGTTGGCACGCACCCTGCTATATGCTTAGTACAAAAACAATAACAAGCTTAGTACAAGACAATAAAAATAAGACGAATCGACTCACGCATAACAAAAACAACACGGCGGAGGCGCAGCTAACTGATTCTTTTGGAGAGGCGTTGCATTTGGGGCTTGCCCCGCAACCAGGCCGAGAACAACAAAAACTGCCCTAAGGCAGAGCCTGAACTGGTTGGATCGTAGATCAGCAACACAGCGACCAAAGCAATCCGTTTGCTCTTGACTCCCGATTGGGAGTGTCATGAAGGTGAAGCTTCATGGCGAGGGCGATCAACAAAAACAAGAAGCCCGAAATCAATAATAAAAATAGAGCACGCAACTACTTCTGGGGGAGCTTCGGCTCCCCTTGTAGTTTCCGGGATTTGACCTTTCAAGGCTTATGGCGCAATGCCTGTAGCTTGTTCCTACACCATCCCCTGACTAAATGCTAGAATCCCCGCCCATCATGCGGTCATTCTTCGTTATGGCCGAACATTCCTTCAAACAGTGCATCCCATGCTGAAGAAGTTGTTCCAGTCATTCCGTTCTCCCTTGCGTCGTACGCAACACAAACGCAGCACGCCTGAAGTGCTCAACAGCAGCCAGCATTCGCTGCAGCGCGCTCAATTCAGCCGTTATGCCGTGAATATCGTCGAACGCCTGCAGAACGCCGGCTACCAGGCTTATCTGGTCGGTGGCTGTGTGCGCGACATGCTGCTCAATATCACGCCCAAGGACTTCGACGTCGCCACCAGCGCCACGCCTGAGCAAGTGCGTGCCGAATTCCGTAATGCGCGGATCATCGGCCGACGCTTCAAGCTGGTGCATATCCACTTCGGTCGCGAAATCATCGAAGTCGCGACGTTCCGTGCCGGCCACCCGCAAAACGATGAAGAGGAAGACACCAATCAGTCCTCCCGCAACGAAAGCGGGCGCATCCTGCGCGACAACGTCTACGGCACCCTGGAAGAAGACGCGCAACGCCGCGACTTCACCATCAACGCCCTGTATTACGACCCGGTCAGCGAGCGCATCCTCGATTACGCCAATGGCGTACACGATATTCGTAACAACCTGATTCGCCTGATCGGCGATCCGGTCCAACGCTACCAGGAAGACCCGGTGCGCATGCTGCGGGCCGTGCGGTTTGCCGCCAAGCTGAACTTCGGTATTGAGCGCCATACCGCCGCGCCGATTCGCGAACTGGCACCGATGCTGCGGGAGATCCCGTCGGCACGCCTGTTCGAAGAAGTGCTCAAGCTGTTCCTCTCGGGTTATGCCGCCGACACCTTTGAAATGCTGGTGGACCTGCAGTTGTTCGACCCACTGTTCCCGGCCAGCGCCGAGGCTTTGGAATACAACCCGACGTACACCCACACCTTGATCAGCGAAGCGCTGATCAACACCGACCTGCGCATCAAGCAGAACAAGCCGGTCACCCCGGCGTTCCTGTTTGCCGCCTTGCTGTGGCCAGCGTTGCCCAAACGCGTACTGCGCTTGCAGGAGCGCGGCATGCCACCGATCCCGGCCATGCAGGAAGCCGCGCATGAGCTGATCGCCGAACAGTGCCAGCGCATCGCCATTCCGAAACGTTTCACCATGCCGATCCGCGAGATCTGGGACATGCAGGAGCGTCTGCCACGCCGCAGCGGTAAACGCGCCGACCTGTTGCTGGACAACCCGCGCTTCCGCGCCGGCTACGACTTCCTGCTGTTGCGTGAAAGCGCTGGCGAGCAGACCGATGGCCTGGGTGAATGGTGGACCGATTACCAGGACGCCAATGACAGCGAGCGCCGCGACATGATTCGTGACCTCGGCAGCAAAGGCGACGGCGAAGGTCCGAAGAAACGTCGCCGCAGCTGCACCAAGCGCAAGCGCAGCGCAGCCGATACCTCCGGCGAGTAAACGTGGAACGCATCTACATCGGCATGGGCAGTAATCTGGCGGCCCCGGACCAGCAATTGCGCAGCGCTATCGAAGCGCTGGCGCAATTGCCGGGCACCAAGGTCGCTGGTGTGTCCGCGTTTTATCAAAGTGATTCCCTGCTCCCTGGCCAGCCGCGCTACACCAATGCGGTTGCCGCCCTGGACAGCGATTTGGCGCCCCTTGAGTTGCTGGATGCACTGCAAGCCATCGAGAACGATCAAGGTCGCGAACGTCTTGAGCGCTGGGGCCCGCGCACGCTCGACCTGGACATCTTGCTGTTTGGCGATCACCTGATCGACGAACCGCGCCTCAAGGTCCCGCACTATCAGATGCACCTGCGTGCTTTTGTGCTGTACCCGTTGGCCGAACTGGCGCCCGCCAGCCTGGCGTTACCCGATGGCCAAACCCTCGATGACTTGTTGGCAGCCTGCCCGTTTGTCGGTCTGGAACGCCTCACAGTTGCTGAATCGCGTCAGTAACAGCGGTAACACCGCCATCGTAACAATGCGGTAACACATCCAATTGACTTCCCGTGTCCTCCTCACGACTATAGGCGTCCCGCTGCCGCCAACCCGGCGCTAAAGGGCGCAATCCAGGCCATATAAGCACTGCTCTCAAGACCGTGCGCCTGTATAAACGAAGACTCACGCGCGTTACTCGCTGTTTCCAAGCGCCTGAATGAGGACCCTTTTCATGCCAGACATTACCCTGACCACCTTGCAGAGCCTCAAGCTCAAAGGTGAAAAAATCGCCATGCTGACCTGCTATGACGCCACCTTCGCCCACGCCAGTTGCCAGGCCGGGGTTGAAGTGTTGCTGGTGGGCGACTCCCTGGGCATGGTTCTTCAAGGGAATGACAGCACCCTGCCCGTCACCACCGATGAACTTGCGTACCACACCGCCAGCGTCAAGCGCGGCAACGATGGCGCACTCATCATCGCCGACCTGCCGTTCATGGGTTACGCGACGCTCGAACAGACCTTCCAGAATGCCGGCAAGCTGATGCAAGCCGGCGCGCATATGATCAAAGTCGAAGGCGCGGTGTGGCTGGCCGAGTCGATCCGTCTGCTGGCGGAACGCGGCGTGCCGGTGTGTGCGCACATGGGCCTGACGCCACAGTCGGTGAACATCCTCGGCGGCTACAAGGTACAAGGCCGCAATGAGGCCCAGGCGCGGCAGATGCGCGCCGATGCCATCGCCCTGGAACAGGCGGGCGCGGCAATGATCCTGCTCGAATGCGTGCCAAGCGAACTGGCGGCAGAAATCACCCAGGCGGTGAAAGTGCCGGTGATCGGGATTGGCGCAGGCTCGGCCACCGATGGCCAGGTGCTGGTGCTGCACGACATGCTCGGCCTGTCGATCACTGGTCGCGTGCCAAAGTTCGTGAAGAACTTCATGGTCGGCCAGGACAGCATTCACGCCGCATTGAGCGCCTACGTCGCCGAAGTCAAAGGCGTGACCTTCCCTGGCGCTGAACACGGATTCTCTGCATGAACACCGTAAAAACCGTACGTGAACTGCGGGCTGCGGTGACCCACGCCCGCAATGCCGGCAAGCGCATTGGCTTTGTGCCGACCATGGGCAACCTGCACACAGGCCATGCCACGTTGGTGACCAAGGCCGCCCAGCAGGCGGATTTCGTGGTGGCCAGCATCTTCGTCAACCCGCTGCAGTTTGGTGCTGGCGAAGACTTGGACAAGTATCCACGCACCCTGGCCGCCGACCAGGAAAAGCTGCTGCAAGCAGGTTGCAACCTGTTGTTTGCGCCCACCGTCGAGGAAATGTACACCGGCGGCATGACCGGCCAGACCCGCGTCAGCGTGCCGCAATTGTCTGAAGGCCTGTGCGGCGCCAGCCGTCCGGGGCACTTCGAAGGCGTGGCGACGGTGGTCAGCAAGCTGTTCAACATGGTCCAGCCGGACATGGCGGTGTTTGGCCAGAAGGATTACCAGCAACTGGCGGTGATCCGCGCAATGGTCCACGACCTGAACATGCCGATCCAGATCATCGGCGAACCCACCGTGCGCGCCGAGGACGGCCTCGCGCTGTCGTCGCGCAACGGCTACCTCACCGACGAGCAACGCGCCATTGCGCCGGTGCTGTACCGCAGCCTCAGCCAGATTGGCGCCGCGATCAAAGCCGGTGACCACGACTTCGCCAAGCTGCGCGCCGAACAGGTCCAGCAGATCGAAGCCGCCGGGTTGCGCCTGGACTACCTCGAAGTGCGCCAGGGCGTGCATTTGCGTCCGGCCACGGCCGAAGATCGGGATATCGTGATCCTCGTAGCCGCCTATCTCGGCGCTACCCGACTCATCGACAACCTGCACCTGACCCTCGACTGACCCCTTTCAGTCACCCTCCTCGCTGCGTCAATAAAAAGGGCCGGTATAAAAAAGTACCGGCCTTAGCGCAGACAAAGCCAAGACATATCGACACGCTAGGTTTAATGTAATCGCCCTGCGCTATGGTTAGCGCTGTCCGGAACCCAATGCTTGATCAAAGACTGGACGTTCCGGGCTTAGAAGTGTCCTAAAGGCAGTCCCCGTAATAAAAGGAAACCCGCAGCGATGGCGTACTACCGCACTCCTCATGACGTTACCGCTCTGCCCGCCTGGCAAGCGCTCAATCAACATCGCCAAGCCATGCAGGATTTCAGCATGCGCGAAGCGTTCAATGCCGATCCTCAGCGTTTTTCCCAGTTCACCCTGAGCAGCTGCGGACTTTTCCTCGATTACTCGAAAAACCTGATCACCGGCGAAACCCGCGACCTGCTCGTGGGCCTCGCCAAAGAAGTCGGCCTGAAAGACGCTATCAACTCGCTGTACGCCGGCGAACCGGTCAACTCCTCCGAAGGCCGCCCGGCCCTGCACACCGCCCTGCGCCGCCCGGTGGGCGACAAGTTGTCGGTGAACGGCGTGAACATCATGCCGGACGTGCACAAGGTGCTGAACCAGATCACTGACCTGGTCGGCCGCATTCACGACGGCCTGTGGCGCGGCTACACCGAGAAGCCGATCACCGACGTGGTGAACATCGGTATCGGTGGCTCGTTCCTCGGCCCGGAGCTGGTCTCCGAAGCGCTGTTGTCCTACGCCCACAAAGGCGTGCGCTGCCACTACCTGGCGAACATCGACGGCAGCGAGTTCCACGAGCTGACCATGAAACTGCGCGCCGAGACCACGCTGTTCATCGTCTCGTCGAAATCCTTCAACACCCTGGAAACCCTGAAAAACGCCCAGGCCGCCCGCGCCTGGTACCTGGCCCAGGGTGGCTCGGAAGCCGAGCTGTACCGCCACTTCATCGCTGTATCGAGCAACAACGCGGCGGCGGTGGCCTTTGGTATCCGTGAAGAAAACATCTTCCCGATGTGGGACTGGGTCGGCGGTCGTTACTCGCTGTGGTCGGCTATCGGTTTGCCCATCGCCCTGGCGATCGGCATGTCCAACTTCAAGGAGCTGCTGTCCGGTGCCTACACCATGGACCAGCATTTCCAGAACGCGCCGTTCGAACAGAACATGCCAGTACTGCTGGGCTTGCTGGGCGTTTGGTACGGCAACTTCTGGGGCGCGCAGAGCCATGCGATCCTGCCGTACGACCACTACCTGCGTAACATCACCAAACACTTGCAACAGCTGGACATGGAATCCAACGGCAAGAGCGTGCGCCAGGACGGCACGCCCGTCGCGACCGATACCGGCCCGGTGATCTGGGGTGGCGTGGGTTGCAACGGCCAACACGCTTACCACCAGTTGCTGCACCAGGGGACCCAACTGATCCCGGCCGACTTTATCGTGCCGATCGTCAGCTTCAACCCGGTGTCCGACCACCATCAGTGGCTGTACGCCAACTGCCTGTCCCAGAGCCAGGCGCTGATGCTCGGCAAGACCCGAGCCGAAGCCGAAGCCGAGCTGCGCGACAAGGGCATCCCGGAAGACGAAGTGCAGAAGCTGGCACCGCACAAGGTGATCCCGGGCAACCGTCCGAGCAACACCATCGTGGTCGAGCGCATCAGCCCGCGTCGCTTGGGCGCTCTGGTTGCCATGTATGAGCACAAAGTGTTCGTGCAGAGCGTGATCTGGGGTATCAACGCCTTCGACCAATGGGGTGTGGAACTGGGTAAAGAGCTGGGCAAAGGCGTCTACAACCGCCTGACCGGCGCCGAAGAAACCTCGGCCGAGGATGCTTCTACCCAGGGCCTGATCAACTACTTCCGCGGTCGTCACCGCGGCTGATCCAGGTATGGCAGGGCCAACGTCCGTTTGGACGTTGGCCTTGAACCCTCCCCTTGCAGGGTGCATCTTTGTGACTTGTGGCTAAAACAAGAATAAGGATCGCTCATGTTCGATATCAGCACGTTCCCCACCGCCGATGCCGTCCGCCGGGCTGCGCAACTCAGTCAAGAGGACTATCAGCGCCTCTACCGCCAATCCATCGAGCAGCCGGACACCTTCTGGGCTGAACAGGCCAAAGGCTTTCTCGACTGGATCACCCCGTGGCACACCGTTCAAAGCTCAGACATCAACACTGGCGCCGCTCAGTGGTTTGCCGGCGGCCAACTGAACGTCAGCTACAACTGCATCGACCGTCACCTGGCGCAACGCGCCGATCAGCCGGCCTTCATTTGGGAGGGCGATGATCCTGCCAAATCCTCCAACATCACCTACCGCCAACTGCACCAGAACGTCAGTCGCCTGGCCAATGTGCTGAAAAGCCGTGGCGTGAAGAAAGGCGACCGGGTGTGCATCTACATGCCGATGATCCCGGAAGCGGCCTACGCCATGCTCGCCTGTACGCGGATTGGCGCGGTGCATTCCGTGGTGTTTGGTGGCTTCTCGCCGGATGCCTTGCGTGACCGTATTCTCGACGCCGACTGCCGCACGGTGATCACCGCTGACGAAGGCGTGCGCGGTGGCAAGCCGGTGGCGCTGAAACAGAATGTCGACAAAGCCCTGGCCAGCTGCCCGAATGTGAGCACGGTTCTGGTGGTAGAGCGCACCGGTGCGACCGTCAACTGGAGCGAAGGCCGCGACCTCAAGTATCAACAGGCCCTGGATGCGGCCAGCGACGACTGCCCGCCCGAGCCGATGGACGCCGAGGACCCGCTGTTCATCCTCTACACCTCCGGCAGCACCGGCAAACCCAAGGGCGTGCTGCACACCACCGGCGGCTACCTGCTGCAAGCGGCGATGACATTCAAATACGTGCTCGACTACCGCGAGGGCGAGGTGTTCTGGTGCACCGCCGATGTGGGCTGGGTCACCGGCCACAGCTACATCGTGTACGGCCCACTGGCCAACGGCGCGACTTCGCTGATGTTCGAAGGCGTACCGAGCTACCCGGACAGCTCGCGCTTCTGGCAAGTGATCGACAAGCATAAAGTCAACATCTTCTACACCGCGCCCACCGCCTTGCGTGCTTTGATGCGCGAGGGGCACGGCCCGCTGGAGAACACCTCGCGCGCGAGCCTGCGCCTGCTGGGCAGTGTCGGCGAACCGATCAACCCGGAAGCCTGGGACTGGTACTTCAATGCCGTCGGCGAACAGCGCTGCCCGATCGTGGACACCTGGTGGCAGACCGAGACCGGCGGCATCATGCTCAGCCCCTTGGTCAGCGCACAGCGTATCAAGCCCGGCTGCGCGACCCAGCCGATGTTTGGTGTACAGCCCGTGCTGCTCGACGAACAGGGTAAGGAATTCAGCGGGGCCGGCAGCGGCGTGCTGGCGATCAAAGCGAGCTGGCCCGGACAGATCCGCAGCGTGTACGGCGATCCGCAGCGCATGATCGACACCTATTTCAAACCCTACCCCGGCTACTACTTCACCGGCGACGGCGCACGCCGTGATGACGACGGCGACTACTGGATCACCGGGCGCATCGACGATGTGATCAACGTGTCCGGCCATCGCATCGGCACCGCCGAGGTGGAAAGCGCCCTGGTGCTGCACGACCAGGTGGCCGAGGCCGCCGTGGTGGGCTACCCCCATGACGTCAAAGGCCAGGGCATCTATGCGTTTGTCACGCCCATGAATGGAGTGGAACCCGACGATGCGTTGAAAAAACACCTGCTGGCGCTGGTCAGCAAGGAAATCGGCAGCTTTGCCAAGCCGGAACTGATCCAATGGGCCCCGGCCTTGCCGAAAACCCGCTCCGGCAAGATCATGCGCAGGATTTTGCGCAAGATCGCCTGCAACGAACTCGACAGCCTCGGTGATACCTCGACCCTGGCCGATCCGAGTGTCGTAGAGGGCTTGATCGACAAACGCCTGAACCGATAGGAACCCCTGAGTCGCCATGGAATTTATCCGCAGCCGTATCGAAAACCAGTTGATGAGCCTCACCGGTTTGTCACTGGGCCAACTGGACCTGGAAAACCCCAAGGGTGACCCTGGTCTGTTCGGGCCCGATTCGGTGAGTTGGCAGGTCCATGGCGACTTCAGCAGCATGCTCATCGGCGGCATCAGCGCCTTGATGCTGCAAGCCTTGCACCCATTGGCCCTGGCGGGCGTGTGGGACCATTCCAACTTTCGCCAGGACATGCTCGGGCGCTTGCGGCGCACCTCGCAGTTCATCTCGGGCACAACGTTTGGTTCGCGCAAAGACGCCGAATGGCTGATCGAAAAAGTCCGCACCATTCACCTGCAGGTGGTCGGTCATGCCCCGGACGGGCGACCTTACGCGGCCAGCGACCCGGAATTGCTGACCTGGGTGCATGTGGCAGAGGTCAGTAACTTCCTCGCCGCCCACTTGCGCTATCGCAACCCGGATCTGTCCGGTCGAGACCAGGACCGTTACTACAGTGAAATTGCCTTGGTCGCCGAACAGCTGGGCGCGCGGCATGTTCCGCGTTCTCGGCAGGAAATTTCGGATTATCTGGCGCGCATCCGCCCGCAATTACTGTGCGACGATCGCAGCCGCGAAGTACTACGTTTACTGCTTAACGCGCCCTCCCCCAGCCTGCTGGCCAAACCTTTTGGCAGTCTGATGATGCAGGCCGGCATTGACCTGCTGCCGGATTGGGCCAGCGCCATGCTCGACCAGCACCAGAGCCCGCTGCAACGCCAGATGATCCGTGCCGGGGTCAAGCGCAGTGCGCCGATGCTGCGATGGGCGATGCGCAACGGTTCGGTGCAACGCGCCCATCGGCGGATGGGGTTGATGTAGGCGACGGCGCATAGCTGTTAAACTTCGCGCCCTCATTTCCCCAGCAAGGCGCGCTCCATGTCTCCTCTGAATCAGGCGCTGCGCGCCGCCCTCGATCATCGCCAAGACCTGATCCATGAGCTGCACGCCCAAGGCACCGACTGCTACCGCCTGTTCCATGGCAGCCAGGAAGGCGCCGGCGGCCTGACGATCGACCGCTACGGCCCGCAATTGCTGGTGCAGAGTTTTCACCACTCCCTGGAAACTGCAGAGCTGCTGGACCTGCATGAACAGGTCAACCAGTACATGGGCCTGGAATTGTTGCTGGTGTACAACGACCGTTCCCGTGGCAACTCGCGCATCGACCGCGAAGACACGGTTTATCGTGCCGAGCCCGCTGCACTGGAAGACCTGATCGGCCATGAGTGGGGCCTCAATTACCGCGTGCGCGGCCGCCATGCCGGGCAGGACCCGCTGCTGTTCCTGGATTTGCGTAACACCCGCGGCTGGGTCAAGGCCCACAGCGCCGGCAAAAGCGTGCTGAACCTATTCGCCTACACCTGCGGCGTCGGCCTGAGCGCGGCAGCCGGTGGTGCGCGTGAGGTGTGCAACCTGGACTTCGCCGAGGGCAACCTGGCGGTCGGGCGCGAAAATGGCCTGCTCAACCCGCAATTGCCGACCATGCAGTTCGTGCAGTCGGATTACTTCCCGGCGATCCGCCAATTGGCCGGCCTGCCGATCACCCAGCGCCGCGGGCAAAAGCTGCCGAGTTACCCGCGCCTGGAACAACGTCAATACGACTTGGTACTGCTCGACCCGCCAGCCTGGGCCAAGAGTGCTTTCGGCACCGTCGACCTGCTGCGCGATTACCAGAGCCTGCTCAAGCCCGCACTGCTGGCCACCGCCGACAATGGCGTGCTGATTTGCTGCAACAACCTGGCGAAAGTCAGCATGGAGGACTGGCGCGAACAGGTGCTGCGTTGCGCGGAAAAAGCCGGGCGCCCCGTGCGTGACTGCAAAGTCATGACGCCAGGCGCGGACTTTCCCTCGCAGGACCAACAACCTCCGCTGAAAACCCTGATACTACAGCTGTAAGACGTTTCCCAAAGGACCCGGTCTTCGGAACCGAAAACCCGTGCCATACTCCAAGGCACTCCTGTTTGACATAGATGGCGCCGCCCCATGCCCAAAGGATTGATTCGCGCCGCTGGCGCCTTGTTGACCGCCCTTGCCCTGTACAGCTTGCTGGGCTTTTTGATTCTCCCTGGCGTTGCCCTTCGCATTGCCAACCAGCAACTGGCCAATTACGCCACGGTGCCGGCGCGGATCGAGCGGATCGAGCTCAACCCGTTCAGCCTGGAGGTGACGGCATGGGGGTTGAAAATCGGTGAGCCGGGCAAGGAGCAGGTGGGTTTTGAGCGTCTCTACGCCAACCTGCAGATCGACAGCCTCTGGACCCGCGCCCTGCACCTGGCCGATGTGCAACTGGACAAACCCAAGACCGAGTTGCTGTTCGACAAGTCCGGCCAGTTGAACCTCGCGCAGTTGTTCAAGCTGCCACCCAGCGAGCCCACCCCGACCGATCCGAATGCCAAGCCGTTTCCGCTGCGCATCGACAGCATCAAGCTGGCCGGCGGCTATGTGCACTTTGAAGACTTGCGCCCCAGCGAGCCCATCGAATTCCTCTACGACAAGCTCGACTTCGAGCTGAAAAACCTCAGTACCCTGCCTGAAGACAACGCCGACATGACGTTGGTGGCAGCCGGGCCTGCAGGCGGACAGATCGACTGGAAGGGTAATTTCAGCCTGGTGCCGATTACCTCCGAAGGCACGTTGAAAGTCACCGATGGCAAGATGAAAGCCTGGTGGCCGTACGTACGTGACGCGCTGCCATTGGTGCTGGAAGACGGTGTGCTCAACTTCAGCACCGAGTACAAGTTCAGCCTGGCCAAAGAGACAGAACTGAACCTGACCAACACCGCCGCCAGCATCGCGCCATTTGCCATCAAGGCACCGGATGGCCGCCCACTGGTGCGCCTGGAACGCCTGGACGTCAGCGAAACCACGGTGGACTTGGCCAAGCAGCAGGTCGTCGTCGGCAAGATTCGCAGCAACAAGCTGGAAACCTGGGCGGCGCTTGAGTCCGACGGGCAACTGGACTGGCAAAAACTGTTCGCCAGCCAGCCGAGCAAACCGGCCAAGACCCCCGAGCCCAAAAATGCACCCGCCACCGCCGACTCGCCAAAAGCCGAGCCTGCGGCGCCAAGCAAGCCTTGGCAAGTACTGCTCAAGGACGTGCAACTGCGCAACTATCAGGTGCACCTGGCTGACCGTCAGGCCAAGCCGGCGGTCGCGCTGGAAGTGGGCCCGCTGAACGTCGATGTGCAGAATTTCGACAGCCTCAACCAGAGCCCCTTCACGTTGAAAGTCGACACGGGCCTGGGCAAGCAAGGCAAGGTCCAGGCGACCGGCGAGGTCAACCTCAACCCGGTCAGCGCCAAGCTGAAAGTGAATACCCAGGACATTGACCTGCGGGTTGCCCAGTCCTATATCAGCCCGTTCATCCGCCTGGAACTGCGCAGCGGCATGCTCGGCAGCAATCTCGATGTGAACCTGAAAAGCACTGATCCTTTGAAGCTCCAGGTCACCGGCAGAGCGCAGGTCGACCAGTTGCACACCCTGGACACCCTCAAGACCCGCGACTTCCTCAAATGGCAGCGCCTGGTGCTAGAAGGCGTGAACTATCAGCACGGCGACAGTCTGTCGATCGACAAGGTCAACCTACTGCAGCCGTATGCACGTTTCATGATCAACGATGACCGCACCACCAACGTGGATGACCTGTTGATCCCGCAACCCGCCGACAAAACACCCAAGCCCGCCAGCAAGGAAAAACCCTTGGGCATTCGCATCGGGCAGATTGCGATCAATGATGGTTCGGCCAACTTTGCCGACTTCAGCCTGACACCCAACTTCGCCACGGCGATTCAACAGCTCAACGGGCAAATCGGCACCATCGACAGTCGCCAGGCCAAACCGGCCAGCGTCGATATCAAGGGTAAGGTTGACCGTTATGCGCCAGTGACCATCAAGGGTAGCGTGAACCCGTTCGACCCGATGGCGGCGCTGGATATCGCAACCAGCTTCAAACGCGTAGAGCTGACCACCCTGACGCCCTACTCCGGCAAGTTCGCCGGTTTCCGTATCCGCAAGGGTCGCCTGAACCTCGACCTGCATTACGTGATCACCAAAGGGCAACTGAAGGCCGAGAACAAAGTGGTGGTCGAGCAGCTGCAACTGGGCGAGAAGGTCGACAGCGCCGATGCCGTGGACCTGCCGATTCGCCTGGCAATTGCCTTGCTCAAGGATTCCGACGGCAAGATTTCCATCGAACTGCCGGTGACAGGCGACCTGAATAACCCGCAGTTCAGTGTGATGCCGATTGTCTGGCAGACCCTGCGCAACCTGGTGGTGCGTGCAGCGACGGCGCCCTTCAAGTTTATCGGTGGGCTGGTGACGGGTGGCGGCTCGGAAGACCTTGGCAATGTATCGTTCGCCGCTGGGTCCAGCGAATTGAACAAGGATGCCGAAGGCGCCCTGAACACCTTGGCTAAAGCACTGAAAGAGCGCCCTACCCTGCGCCTGGAAATCGAAGGCACAGCGGCCGCCAGCAGCGATGGACCGTTCCTTGCCGCTCAGCGACTGGAACGTGAATACCAGTACAACTACTACAAAATTCTTCAACGTCGTGGCGACAAGGTTCCAGCCCAGGCGTCGTTACTTGTTGTACCGGAAAAGGAAAAAGCGCCGTTGCTTGAAGGCATCTACCGCACCCGCCTGAAACAGCAACCACCAGCCGAATGGAAAGACCTGAGCAGCGATGATCGTAGCGCCAAGCTTCGTGACGGCGTGATCAAGTTCTGGAGTGGCAGTGATGTGCTGTTGCGCCAGCTGGGCCAGGACCGCGCCAGCACCATCAAGGACTACCTGGTGGACAAAGGCCAGCTGGAAGATGACCGGGTGTACTTCATTGACGCCAACCTGGGGCAGGCCGAGAAGGATGGTCGGGTCGTGACGCCGATGCATCTGGACGCCGAATAACTCAAAGCAACACAACTCCAATGTGGGAGCGGGCTTGCCCGCGAAGGGCAGTGTCAGTTGACAGATTCGTCGACTGACCCACCGCCTTCGCGGGCAAGCCCGCTCCCACATTTGATTCCCATGTATTCCAGCCCAGAATAGAACAAGCCCCGGCACAAGTGCCGGGGCCTGTAATGACCACATCCGTGTGGTCGGTCGCATGAACTCCAGAGGTGCATCGGGTGGATATCTAGTTCACCCTAAGCCGCCGCCATTCAGTTCAGACGAAACGGGTGCGTTACTCTGCTTTCAGGCCGTCGGCCGATACAGCTTTAACGCCTTTGATTTTCTTGGTGATGTTCACCGCGGTAGTTTTCTGAGCTTCAGTGACCGGTGCGGTCGAAGACAGGGACACTACGCCTTTGTTGGTTTCGACTTTGATGTCGGTGCCAGGAATGCCTTTCTCGGTAACCAGGTCAGCTTTTACTTTGGTGGTGATCCAAGTGTCCGAAGTGGACTCTTTGGCACCGGCTGCTGCGCTTTTGGTTTTGTCGACATTGTCAGCCTTGGTAGCGCCGCCAGCCATCAGGCCGTCAGCCGAAACGGCGGTCACGCCTTTGATTTTCTTGGTGATTGCTACAGCAGTGGCTTTCTGTGCGTCAGAGATAGCGACTGTCGAGGACAGGGAAACCACGCCTTTGTTGGTTTCAACCTTGATGTCCGAACCAGGAATGCCTTTTTCAGTCAGCAGATCGGATTTAACTTTGGTGGTGATCCAAGTATCCGAAACGCTTTCTTTAGCCTTGGTCGCTTCACCAGCCGCCAAAGTCATAGGGGCTTGGGAAGTCTGAGCAAAGGCTACGTTAGCACCCATGGCCAGGGTCAGAGCGGTAGCAGTAGCGAGAGCGAACTTCTTCATACGAGTAACTCCTGTTTTATTAAAAGTCTGCAGTACGTAAACCTTGATGCTGCAGCGTTAACAGGGATATTGCAGGCAGTGTGCCAAGTCTTAGAAGACAATAAAGCCTATATAAAACAACAACTTATAAAAATAGGCATTTTTTGGAATCGTGCAAGTTGCATGAACGTCATCGTGCCTGCATGCAAGTTGCGGCTTTTGGCTTCAGCTAAGCGGCTGATTTCCCGTCACTTTCCAGCGCCCATAAAAAAAGGACTCCGAGGAGTCCTTTTTTCAGCGCAACGCTTGGGGGTGATTAAACGCCCGAAGCCTTGGCTGCTGCTACGTCCTTGATGGACAGCTTGATACGGCCGCGGTTGTCCACGTCCAGTACCAGCACTTCCACTTCCTGGCCTTCTTTCAGGATGTCAGTCACCTTCTCAACGCGAGCGTCGCTCAGCATGGAGATGTGAACCAGACCGTCCTTGCCCGGCAGGATGTTGACGAATGCGCCGAAGTCGACGATGCGCTCAACCTTACCGACGTAGATCTTGCCGATCTCGGCTTCTGCAGTGATGCCCAGGACGCGCTGACGTGCTGCTTCAGCCGCTTCCTTGGTTTCGCCGAAGATCTTGATCGAGCCGTCGTCTTCGATGTCGATCGAAGCCTTGGTCTCTTCACAGATCGCACGAATGGTCGCGCCGCCTTTACCGATGACATCACGGATTTTGTCGGTGTCGATTTTCATCGCGATCATGGTCGGAGCATTTTCCGACAGTTCGGTACGGGACTGACCAATGATCTGGTTCATCTGACCGAGGATGTTCAGGCGCGCTTCCAGGGCTTGGCCCAGGGCGATTTCCATGATTTCTTCGGTGATGCCCTTGATCTTGATGTCCATCTGCAGCGCGGTCACACCTTTGGCGGTACCGGCTACTTTGAAGTCCATGTCGCCCAGGTGGTCTTCGTCACCCAGGATGTCGGTCAGGATGGCGAACTTCTCGCCTTCTTTAACCAGGCCCATGGCGATACCGGCAACCGGCGCCTTCATCGGCACGCCCGCGTCCATCAGTGCCAGGGAAGCACCGCAAACGGAAGCCATGGAGCTGGAACCGTTGGACTCGGTGATTTCCGATACAACACGGATGGTGTACGGGAACACGTCGGCAGCCGGCAGCATGGCTGCAATCGAACGACGAGCCAGACGGCCGTGACCGATTTCACGACGACCAGCGCCACCCATGCGACCACACTCGCCCACCGAGAACGGAGGGAAGTTGTAGTGCAGCATGAACGGGTCTTTTTTCTCGCCTTCCAGAGTATCCAGCAGTTGCGCGTCACGGGCGGTGCCCAGGGTCGCGACTACCAGAGCCTGGGTTTCACCACGGGTGAACAGCGCCGAACCGTGAGTCTTCGGCAGAACGCCGACTTCGATGTTCAGCGGACGTACGGTGCGGGTGTCGCGACCGTCGATACGTGGCTTGCCGTTAACGATGTTTTCGCGAACGGTGCGGTATTCGATTTCACCAAAAGCCGCTTTGACGTCGCTGGAGGAAGGCTGGCCTTCTTCACCGGACAGCTTGGCCACAACCTGATCCTTCAACTCGCCCAGGCGAGCGTAACGGTCGGCCTTGACGGTGATGGTGTAGGCGTCGGAGATGGCAGCGCCGAACTCGGAGCGGATAGCGCTCAGCAGCTCAGTGGCTTCAGCTTGTGGAGCCCAGGTCCAGGTTGGCTTGGCGGCTTCGGCAGCCAGCTCGGTGACAGCCTTGATGACAGCCTGGAACTCGTCGTGGGCGAACAGCACGGCGCCCAGCATCTGGTCTTCGGTCAGCTCTTTGGCTTCCGATTCAACCATCAACACGGCTTCCGAGGTACCGGCAACGACCATGTCCAGGCTCGACGCTTTCTGTTGCTCGTAGGTCGGGTTCAGCAGGTAGCCGGTGCTTTCGTGGAAAGCAACGCGGGCTGCGCCGATCGGGCCATCGAAAGGAATGCCGGAGATGGCCAGGGCAGCCGAGGTACCGATCATCGCAGCAATGTCCGGATCGGTCTTTTTGCTGGTGGAAACGACGGTGCAGACAACCTGCACTTCGTTCATGAAGCCTTCTGGGAACAGCGGACGGATCGGACGGTCGATCAGTCGGGAAGTCAGGGTTTCTTTCTCGGAAGGACGGCCTTCGCGCTTGAAGAAACCGCCAGGGATCTTACCGGCAGCGTAAGTCTTTTCCTGGTAGTGAACGGACAGAGGGAAGAAGCCTTTGCTCGGGTCAGCGGTCTTGGCGCCAACAACGGTCACCAGAACGGTCACGTCGTCGTCAACGGTAACCAGCACTGCGCCGGAGGCTTGACGGGCGATACGGCCTGTCTCGAGGGTAACGGTCGACTGACCGAACTGGAATTTTTTGATAACCGGGTTCACGGTGTCCTACCTTCTTTGTGGCTCTTGGGGGAACTTGTCTTCTTGCGAAATTCTTGGGCAATGTCGGGAATCGGCCCGAACCTGGTCCAGGGGTAAAACGTGTATCCAGATAAAACTTGAGGCTGGGAGCCTACCATGCGCCAGCGGGAATCCCACTGACACACGGCAGACAACCAACCTCTAGCGCAATCGCTTATTAGCGACGCAGACCCAGGCGACCGATCAGAGTCTGATAACGACCCAGATCCTTGCCTTTCAGGTAGTCCAGCAGCTTACGGCGCTGGTTTACCATGCGGATCAGACCACGACGGGAGTGGTGATCTTTACCGTTGGCCTTGAAGTGACCTTGCAGCTTGTTGATGTTGTGGGTCAGCAGTGCAACTTGCACTTCTGGCGAACCAGTGTCACCAACAGCTTGCTGATAGTCAGCAACGATTTGTGCTTTTTCTTGAACGTCGAGAGCCATGAGGCAATCCTTTTTTCAGGAAACCACCCAAAGGGCAGTTTCAACAGGCCAGGGACAAATCCCTGTATCTAAAAATGAGTGTTGACCGTGCCTGTTAACAGCCACACTCGTTCGGTCATTCTGACCGAATCAGTCGACGCGGCGCGATGCGCCCGTCTTCGCTCACTTCACCGATACCGATGAAGCGACCGTTATGATCCTGTACCCGCACCATGCCGAACTTCGGGGCATCCGGGGCACGTACCGGCTGGCCGTTGAGCCAGTAGAACGCGCTGTGCTCCGAAAAGTGCAGCAATGGCCAATCCAGCAAACCGCTGTCCGATGGCATCAGGAAGCGATCAACCGCTTCGTTGCCGCCTTCGGCGTGTACGGCTTCCAGCTCTTCCAGCGTGACCGTCTGGGCCAGGCTGAAAGGGCCAGCCTGGGTGCGTCGCAGTTCTGCAACGTACGCGCCGCAACCGAGCTGCTCACCGATATCTTCCACGAGGGTACGGATATAGGTGCCTTTGCTGCAGTCCACGGCCAGGCGGGCAGTGTCGCCTTCACAGGCGAGTAACTCCAAGCGCGCAATAGTAACAGAACGCGGTTCGCGCTCCACTACTTCGCCCGCACGTGCCAGCTTGTAAAGAGGCTGGCCATCACGCTTGAGCGCCGAGTACATCGGCGGTATCTGACTGATTTGCCCACGAAAACCGGGCAAAGCCGCTTCAATATCAGCACGACCAACGGTCACATCGCGAACCTGCAGAACATCACCTTCGGCGTCGGCCGTGGTGGTGGTCTTGCCCAATTGCATCAGGGTTTCGTAACCCTTGTCGGAATCGAGCAGGTATTGCGAGAATTTGGTGGCCTCGCCAAAGCACAACGGCAGTACACCGGTGGCCAAAGGATCGAGGCTGCCGGTGTGCCCGGCCTTTTCGGCGTTGAGCAGCCAGCGGACCTTCTGCAACGCGGCATTGGAGGTAAAGCCAATGGGCTTGTCGAGCAGAATGATGCCGCTGACGTTGCGACGGATACGTTTGACCTGAGCCACCGCTTACTCCTTGGCGTCTTCAGGTGTGGACGGGTGCTGGCTGTCTTCAGCCACGGCGCGCTCGATCAGTGCCGACAGGTGCGCGCCACGCACGACGCTTTCGTCGTAGTGGAAGTGCAACTGAGGAACACTGCGCAGCTTCATTTCACGGGCCAACTGCATGCGCAGGAAACCTGCGGCCGAGTTGAGCACCTTGATGCTTTGCGCGATCTCTTCGCTGCTGTCCTGCCCCATCACGGTGATGAAGATCTTGGCGTGACCCACGTCACGGCTCACTTCTACGGCGGTGATGGTGACCAGGCCAACACGGGGGTCTTTGACTTCGCGACGGATCAGTTGGGCCAGCTCGCGCTGCATCTGATCGCCGATACGCTGGGTACGGCTGTATTCTTTTGCCATGTCTTGTTACCTGTTACTGCCACACGGTGAAACCCGTGGGGTCTGAAAGCGGCAAACGCCCGGCCTGACAAAAGCCAGACCGGGCGTTGCGTTTAGAGTCCGTACGCTGCGCGGGGCATTTGCATGCCCACACGCGGCGTGGCTCCGGAAGTGCGCGAGTTAGAGGCTGCGAGCAACCTGAACCTTCTCGAAGACTTCGATCTTGTCGCCCACCTTGACGTCGTTGTAGCTCTTGACGCCGATACCGCATTCCATGCCGGCACGTACTTCGGAAGCGTCATCCTTGAAGCGGCGCAGGGATTCCAGCTCGCCTTCGAAGATAACGATGTCTTCACGCAGTACACGGATTGGACGGTTACGGTGCACAACACCTTCGATAACCATGCAACCGGCGATCGCGCCGAATTTCGGCGAGCGGAACACGTCACGCACCTCGGCCACACCCAGGATGTTCTCCCGGACGTCGCTGCCAAGCATGCCGGTGAGGGCTTTCTTGACGTCTTCGATGATGTCGTAGATGACGTTGTAGTAACGCATGTCCAGGCCTTCTTGCTCGACGATCTTGCGAGCGCCGGCATCGGCACGCACGTTGAAGCCGAACAGTACAGCGTTGGAAGCCAGTGCCAGGTTGGCGTCGGATTCGGTGATACCACCGACACCGCCACCGACAACGCGCACTTGCACTTCGTCGTTACCCAGGCCATTCAAGGCGCCGTTCAACGCTTCGAGGGAACCACGTACGTCAGATTTGAGGACGATGTTAAGCGTCTTCTTCTCTTCCTGGCCCATGTTCTCGAAGATGTTTTCCAGCTTGCCGGCGTGAGCACGGGCCAGCTTGACTTCACGGAACTTGCCTTGACGGAACAGAGCCACTTCACGGGCTTTCTTCTCGTCGGCAACCACGCTCATCTCGTCGCCAGCGTCCGGGGTACCGTCCAGGCCGAGGATCTCGACCGGGATAGCAGGACCTGCTTCCTTGATTGGCTTGCCGTTCTCGTCGAGCATGGCACGTACACGGCCGTAGTTCGAACCAACCAGCACCATGTCGCCTTGGCGCAGGGTACCGTCTTGAACCAGGACGGTCGCAACCGGGCCACGGCCCTTGTCGAGACGGGACTCAACCACAACGCCACGGCCAGGAGCCGATGGAGTAGCAGTCAGTTCCAGAACCTCGGCTTGCAACAGAACGGCTTCGAGCAGTTCGTCAACACCGGTACCCATCTTCGCGGAGACCGGTACGAATGGAGTGTCGCCACCCCACTCTTCGGAGGTCACGCCGTGAACCGACAGTTCGCTACGGATGCGATCAAGATCGGCGCCCGGCTTGTCGATTTTGTTCACGGCTACTACCAACGGAACGCCAGCTGCCTTGGCATGCTGAACGGCTTCGATGGTTTGTGGCATCACGCCGTCGTCCGCTGCAACCACCAGGATCACGATGTCGGTCGCCTTGGCACCACGGGCACGCATCGCGGTAAACGCGGCGTGACCCGGAGTGTCGAGGAACGTCACCATGCCACGGTCGGTTTCAACGTGGTACGCACCGATGTGCTGGGTGATACCGCCGGCTTCGCCCGCAGCCACCTTGGCACGACGGATGTAGTCGAGCAGGGAAGTTTTACCGTGGTCAACGTGGCCCATTACGGTCACAACCGGTGCACGGGAAACCGCCTCACCTTCAAACTTCAGGGACTCGGCCAGGGAATCTTCCAGGGCGGTGTCGCTGACCAGGGTCACTTTGTGGCCCAGCTCTTCAGCAACCAACTGGGCAGTTTCCTGGTCCAGTACCTGGTTGATGGTGGCCGGAGTGCCCAGCTTGAACATGAACTTGATGATTTCAGCTGCCTTGACCGACATCTGCTGGGCCAGATCGCCCACAGTGATGGTCTCGCCGATCTTCACTTCACGCACGACAGGGCCGGTTGGGCTCTGGAAACCGTGGGCGTTGCGTTTTTTCAGCTTGGCCTTGCCACGACCACCACGACGGAAGCCATCGCTTTCTTCGTCGGTAGTACGTGGGGCAACGCGTGGAGCAGGCGCCTTCTCTTTGACCGAGGCACGATGCGGAGCGTTTTTGCGCTCGCCATCGCCACCACCACCGCGACGATTGTTATCGTCAGCACGCGGCTTGTCCGGACGACGAGGTTCGTCGCGCTTGCGAGCATCAGCAGCAGGTGCTGGTGCAGCGGCAACCGGAGCGGCCTCACGCACAGCTTCTACAGGAGCGCTAGGCGCGGCGACCGCTTCAGTGGCAGCAGGTTGCGCAGCAGCAGGCTGGCGACGCGCTTCTTCTTCGGCGCGACGCTTGGCTTCTTCTTCAGCCTTCTGACGTGCAGCATTTTCTACTGCGCGACGTTCTTCCAGTTCGCGTTTGCGCTCGGCTTCGATTTCTTCCGGGCTGCGCTGTACGAAGACTTTCTTCTTGCGTACTTCAACGCTGATGCTCTTGCTACCCGCAACACGCAGGGTGCTGGTGGTTTTGCGCTGCAATGTAATCTTGCGCGGTTCTTCCACTTTCGCCTTGTGGCTGCTCTTCAAGTGAGTCAGCAAAGACTGCTTCTCACTGTCGCTCACACCTTCATCGGCGGCGGTGTGCGGCAGACCTGCCTCACGCATCTGCTGCAACAGGCGCTCTACCGGTGTTTTGACCTCATCGGCCAGTTGTTTCACCGTGACTTGCGTCATGCACTTCTCTCCTCAGGCCGCGCCTAGTTACTCGAACCAATGGGCTCGGGCGGCCATGATCAACTTGCCGGCACGATCATCGTCAATGCCGTCGATGTCGAGCAGATCGTCAATAGACTGCTCGGCCAGGTCTTCGCGGGTAATTACGCCGCGCACCGCCAGTTCCATCGCCAAATCCTTGTCCATACCCTCAAGCGAGAGCAGGTCTTCGGCCGGATGGGCGTCTGCCAGCTTTTCCTCAGTAGCGATGGCTTTAGTCAACAAACGATCCTTGGCCCGAGCGCGAAGCTCGTTGACGGTGTCTTCGTCAAAGCCGTCGATGTTGAGCATTTCTTCCAACGGTACGTAGGCAATCTCTTCCAGGCTGGTGAAGCCTTCATCTACCAGCACCTGCGCCAGGTCTTCATCGACTTCGAGCTCTTCGATGAAGTTGCGCAGGATGTCACCGGTTTCAGCTTGCTGCTTAGCCTGGATGTCCGATTCGGTCATCACGTTCAGGGTCCAACCGGTCAGTTGGCTGGCCAGACGCACGTTCTGACCACCACGACCAATGGCCTGAGCCAGATTGTCTGCGCCAACGGCGATGTCCATTGCATGGGCATCTTCGTCAACGATAATTGCCGCCACTTCAGCCGGCGACATGGCGTTGATCACGAACTGCGCCGGGTTATCGTCCCACAGGACGATGTCCACACGCTCACCGCCCAATTCGCCCGACACTGCCTGGACGCGCGAACCGCGCATACCGATGCAAGCGCCTTGCGGGTCGATGCGTTTGTCCTTGGAGCGGACCGCGATCTTGGCGCGCGAACCCGGGTCGCGGGACGCAGCCATGACTTCGATCAGGCCTTCGGCGATTTCCGGCACTTCGATACGGAACAGCTCGATCAGCATTTCCGGCGCGGTACGCGACAGGATCAACTGAGGGCCGCGGTTCTCGGTGCGGATTTCCTTTAGCAGCGCACGCAGGCGCACGCCGACACGGAAGGTTTCGCGAGAAATGATGTCTTCGCGGGCCAGCAACGCTTCGGCGTTGTTGCCCAGGTCGACGATCACGTTGTCGCGGGTGACTTTTTTAACGGTGCCGGAGATGATTTCACCCAGGCGCTCGCGATAAGCGTCAACGACTTGAGCGCGCTCGGCTTCGCGAACCTTCTGCACGATGACCTGTTTGGCGGTCTGTGCAGCAATACGGCCGAATTCGATCGATTCGATCTTTTCTTCGACGACATCACCGACCTTGGCACCAGGATGCGTTTGCGCAACCTTGCTTGGCCAGGTTTCGATGGCCGGATCATCAAGATCGGCTTCTTCGACGACCGTCCAGCGACGGAAAGTCTCATAGGCACCGGTGTGGCGGTTGATTTCCACACGCAGATCAACTTCGTCTTCAAAACGCTTTTTGGTAGCAGTGGCCAGGGCCAGCTCCAGCGCTTCAAAAATCACGTTTGCCGGTACGCCCTTTTCATTGGATACCGACTCAACAACCAGCAGTACTTCTTTGCTCATCGTACGCCTCGCCTTTCGCAAGCCATTGGATCCGCGGGATCCGCGTCTCAGTCAAAACTGGGAATAATGTTGGCCTTGTCGATCATATCGATCGGCAACAGGAACTCATGGTCTTCTACCTGCACCACGACATCCTGTTCTTCTACACCGCGCAGAAGGCCCTGAAAGTTGCGTCGCCCTTCAAAGGGAGATCGCAGCTTGATCTTCACTTGTTCACCGGCAAATTTTGCAAACTGCTCAATAGTGAACAGTGGGCGTTCCATGCCTGGCGAGGAAACTTCGAGGGTGTATTCAACGGAAATTGGATCTTCAACATCCAGCACACCGCTGATCTGACGGCTGACAATGGCACAATCGTCCACCAGCACGCCGCCCTCTTTATCGATATAAACGCGCAACATTGAGTGGCGACCTTGAGCCGAAAACTCAATACCCCAGCATTCATAGCCTAGGGCCACGACCACCGGGGCCAGCAAGGCCTGCAACTCTTCTAGCTTGCTCGACACCTGAACCCCCTCGTGCATGTATGTGCATGCTGTGCAAAATAAAAAAATGGGCGAAACGCCCATCCTTGAAACGCCGTCGAACAGCGGCGTTGAAAGTGTCCAGCTAACAAAAAGCCCCTTAAAAGGGGCTCCGCTAAAACTGGTTGCGGGGGCCGGATTTGAACCGACGACCTTCGGGTTATGAGCCCGACGAGCTACCAGACTGCTCCACCCCGCGACAAAGCTGGGGCGGAAGTATACGACCGATCCCTTACAGGGTCAATGTAACCTTCCACCTACAAGAAAGCCCGCAACAGCGGGCTCTCCTGATAATTGGTACCGAGAAGGGGACTCGAACCCCTACACCCTATGGGCACAACCACCTCAAGGTTGCGTGTCTACCAATTCCACCACCTCGGCAATACAGCGTTTACAACCCTTCTTACTTCTGCTCTTGAGCTGGAGGTACGTCAGTCGCTGGAGTAGCCGACTTTTGCTCTTGAAGCACCGGGACATCATCAGAAGCCGGCTTTGCTTTTGGTACTTCCAACACTGCTGGGTTTGGGAGACCTACTTGAGTCAGCACATGAGCTTTCTCTTTAGCAAAGTAACCTAACCCCAAGCTGGTTATGAAGAAACCGGCGGCAAGTATAGCAGTAAACTTACTAAGAAAGGTAGAGGAACCTTGGCTTCCGAACACAGTATTTGAAGCACCTGCACCGAAAGACGCACCAGCATCCGCACCTTTACCCTGTTGCAACAAAACCAGGGCAACTACGCCCAAGGCAGCCAACAGATGAAAAACGACTACGACTGTTTCCAGCATTTTTTCAGTTTCCCGCGGCGCGACAGATCGCACCGAACTCATCTGCATTCAGGGAAGCTCCACCAATGAGCCCCCCATCGATATCCGGCATGCCGAACAGTTCGACCGCATTGGCCGCCTTCACGCTGCCGCCGTATAGAAGACGCACACCTTGTGCGACTTCAGAATTCTCTGCCGCCAACTGCGCGCGGATGGCTGCGTGCACATCCTGCGCCTGTTGCGGTGTAGCAGTCAGCCCGGTGCCAATGGCCCAGACCGGCTCGTAAGCAATCACTGCCTTTGCAAACGCACCAACACCCAGCTCCTCGATGATGCTGCCCAGCTGACGCGAGACAACTTCAAGAGTCTTGCCTGATTCGCGCTGCTCCAGGGTCTCCCCTATGCACAACACCGGAATCAAGCCACAAGCCTGTGCCGCTGCGAACTTGCGATTGAGTGTCCCATCACGCTCGCCCATCATCTGACGGCGCTCGGAGTGCCCGACAAGCACATAGGAACAACCCGCATCGACCAACTGACTCGGCGAAATCTCACCGGTCAATGCACCTTGCATCGGCTCCACCGCAGAGTTCTGCGCGCCGACCTGGATCGACTTGCCTTTCAGGCCATCAACCACTTGGTTGATATGCAAGCAAGGCGGGAACACCGCAACATCAACACCGCTCGGCAAGGCCAAGTGACGAAGGCCATTGATCAGCTCAGCGACACTGGCGCGGGTACCGTGCATCTTCCAGTTACCAGCTACCATAGTGCGACGCATGCTGTACCTCGTCGGTCAAAGTGGGCGCAGATGTTACCCAACCACATCATCACTGGCAAGCCGAATTCAGGCGCAAACTTCAGTTACCAGTTTTGCCAGGTCTTCGGCATGGCCGCGAACCTGTGTTTCGTCATCGCCTTCGACCATGACGCGCACCAGAGGCTCTGTGCCGGACTTGCGCAACAACACGCGACCACGCCCCGCCATAGCAAGGGTTACGCGCTCGCACGCCTCTTTGACAGCCGGGTGCTCGATCGGGTTTTCGCCGCCGCCAAAACGCACATTGAGCAGCACTTGCGGACATTTGCGCAGCGCCTGGCGCGCTTGGGCCAGACTCTCTTCGCGACGACGCAAGGACAGCAGGACCTGCAACGCAGCGATGATCGCGTCACCTGTGGTGGTGTGCTGGAAGCAGACTACGTGCCCGGAGTTCTCACCCCCCACCTGCCAGTTACGCTCAAGCAGCTCGGCGATCACATAGCGGTCACCGACATTGGCGCGCACAAAGGGAATACCCAGGTCCGCCAAGGCCAGCTCCAGGCCAAGGTTGCTCATCAGCGTACCGACAACACCACCCTGCAGCTTGTTACGCTCGTGCATATCACGCGCAATGATGAACAACAGGTCATCACCATCAACAATCGCGCCCGTGTGATCCACCATCAGCACACGGTCACCGTCGCCGTCGAAGGCAATACCCAAGTCGGCATGCTCGGCCAGGACGGCGGCCTGCAGTTGCTCCATATGGGTGGAACCGCAGTTTTCGTTGATGTTAAGCCCGTTCGGCTGGGCCGACAGCACCGTCACATCTGCGCCCAACTCCTTGAACACGCTCGGCGCAACTTTATAGGTCGCACCGTGGGCGCAATCGACCACAATCTTCAGACCGGCAAAATTGGTGCTGCTCGGCACACTGCTCTTGCAGAACTCGATATAGCGACCGGAGGCGTCGTTGATACGCGAAACCTTGCCCAACTTACTGGATTCAACCACCGTCATCGGTGCATCCAGCAACTCTTCGATCATCAACTCAATCTCGTCAGGCAGCTTGGTGCCCTGCCCTGAGAAGAATTTAATGCCGTTGTCATCGTGGGGATTGTGCGAGGCGCTGATCACAATACCGGCTTCAGCGTGAAAGGTACGCGTCAGGTAAGCGATCGCCGGCGTCGGCATCGGCCCCAGCAACATGACATCCGCGCCTGCGGCAGACAGGCCCGCCTCCAGCGCCGACTCAAACATGTACCCGGAAATACGGGTGTCCTTGCCCACCAGGATGCGGCAAGCGCCCATGCTGCGGAACGCCATACCCGCCGCCCACCCCAGCTTGAGCATGAAATCAGGAGTAATCGGAAATTCGCCGACCCGACCACGGATACCGTCGGTGCCAAAGTATTTTTTAGTCATAAGTGCTCCATCATTCTTATTCGGCTGATTCTACAGCGGCAATCATACGCACTACATCCACGGTCTCGGCGACATCATGCACCCGCAAGATACGCGCACCTTTGGTCACCGCCAGCGCAGCCAGTGCAAGGCCGCCATACAGCCGCTCACCTACTGGGCGATTCAAGGCCAGCCCTATCATGCTCTTGCGCGAAACACCCACCAATAGCGGCCGACCAAGGGCATGCAGGGAGTCCATATGCTTGAACAGGCTTAGGTTGTGCTGCAGGGTCTTGGCGAAACCAAAGCCGGGATCGAGGATGATTTTTTCCTCAGCAATCCCCGCGACACCACACTGAGCAACCCGCTCAGCGAGAAAACCGCTGACTTCGCCGACGAGATCATCATAGTGAGGGCTGTCCTGCATGTTGCCGGGCTCACCCAGCATATGCATCAAGCACACCGGCAGACCTGTCGCCGCAGCCGCATCAAGGGCTCCGTCACGCTGAAGCGAGCGCACATCGTTGATCAGCCCCGCCCCAAGACGCGCAGTTTCGCGCATCACGGCCGGTGTCGACGTATCAACCGAGATGATCACATCCAGCTCACGCGCGATACGCTCGACGATCGGCGCCACCCGCTCCAACTCTTCCAAGGGAGAGACAACGCGAGCGCCAGGCCGAGTCGATTCGCCACCGACGTCAATCAGGGTCGCTCCCGCCGCAACCATGGCTTCAGCATGACGCAAGGCTGCATCGATCTGACTGAAGCGGCCGCCATCGGAAAAGGAATCGGGAGTGACATTGAGGATACCCATAACATGCGTATGGGCCAAATCAAGAACCCGGTTGCCGCAAGGCAACCGGGTGGAGGACAACACAGAAGTCATTTCAAACCTTAGACGTCAGCTGCCGGGCCGCCGATCGGGGTCTCAGGGCGTTCGTTCTGAACCACTGGCGGAGTGCCAGAGGTGCCCGAACCACCTTCCCAATCACGAGGCTCACGTGGAGCGCGACCGGCCATGATGTCGTCGATCTGGTCGGCATCAATGGTCTCGTACTTCATCAGCGCATCCGCCATGGCATCCAGCTTGTCGCGGTTGTCCGTGAGGATCTGCTTGGCGGTGCCGTAGCACTGATCAATGATGCTGCGCACTTCGGAGTCGATCAGCTTGGCGGTTTCGCCGGAGAAGCTGGCGCTTTGACCGCCACCGCCACGACCCAGGAACACTTCACCTTCTTCCTCGGCATACATCAGCGGGCCGAGCTTTTCCGACAAGCCCCACCTGGTCACCATGTTCCGTGCAATCTGGCTGGCACGCATGATGTCGTTGGAAGCGCCGGTGGTGACACCGTCGAAGCCCAGGGTCATTTCTTCAGCAATACGACCGCCGTACAGCGAGCAGATCTGACTGATCAGTGCGCGCTTGGAGAGGCTGTAACGGTCCTCTTCCGGCAGGAACATGGTCACACCCAGTGCCCGACCACGAGGGATGATCGACACTTTGTAGACCGGGTCATGCTCTGGCACGACGCGACCAACGATAGCGTGACCGGCTTCGTGATAAGCGGTGTTCTGTTTCTCTTTCTCGGACATGACCATGGATTTGCGCTCGGCGCCCATCATGATCTTGTCTTTTGCCAGTTCGAACTCTTTCATTTCAACGATGCGCTTGCCGGTACGAGCCGCAAACAGCGAAGCCTCGTTGACCAGGTTGGCCAGGTCCGCACCGGAGAAGCCAGGCGTACCACGGGCAATCACGGCCGGAGCCACGTCGTCGCCCATTGGCACTTTGCGCATGTGTACTTTCAGAATCTGTTCGCGACCACGGATATCCGGCAAGCCGACCACAACCTGACGGTCGAAACGGCCCGGACGCAGCAACGCAGGGTCCAGTACGTCCGGACGGTTGGTTGCAGCAATCACGATGATGCCGTCATTCATTTCGAAGCCGTCCATCTCAACCAGCAACTGGTTAAGAGTCTGCTCACGCTCATCATGACCACCGCCCATGCCGGCGCCACGATGGCGACCAACGGCGTCGATTTCGTCGATGAAGATGATGCATGGTGCATGCTTTTTAGCCTGCTCGAACATATCGCGAACACGGCTGGCGCCGACACCGACAAACATCTCGACGAAGTCAGAACCGGAAATGGTGAAGAAAGGCACCTTGGCTTCGCCGGCAATCGCCTTGGCCAGCAGGGTTTTACCGGTACCCGGAGGACCAACCATCAGTACACCGCGAGGAATGCGGCCACCCAGGCGCTGGAACTTGCCTGGATCACGCAGGAACTCGACCAGCTCGCCTACTTCTTCCTTGGCTTCGTCGCAACCGGCAACGTCAGCCAGGGTGGTTTTCACCTGATCTTCGGAGAGCAGGCGTGCCTTGCTCTTGCCGAAGCTCATAGGCCCGCCCTTGCCCCCTGCACCGCCTTGCATCTGGCGCATGAAGAACATGAACACGGCGATGATCACCAGGATCGGGAAGCTGGCTACCAACAATTGGGTCCAGATGCTTTGCTGCTCAGGCTGCTTGCCTTCGACCACCACGTGGTTATCCACCAGGTCGCCGATCAGACCGTTGTCCTGGATCGCCGGACGAATGGTCTTGAAGCTATCGCCATCGTTGCGTTTGCCGGTGATCACGTAGCCATCAACCGCTACGCGCTCGACCTTGCCATCCTTAACTTGCTGGATGAAGTCGGAATAGTTGAGGGTCTGCGGCTCGTTAGGGCTGGAGAAGTTGTTCATCACCGTCACCAGGACAGCCGCGATGATCAACCACAGGATCAGATTCTTTGCCATATCGTTCAATTAACTACCCTCTGAAGCAAGCTCCGCTACTGGCGCGCGCTTCGCATGATATTCACCGGCCTAACTTACTACATTACCTACAACTCTGGCAGGCGCCGTCTGTAACCCTTTGTGAAACTTTGACTACACAATATTCGTAAAGCTTCGTGACGAAAGCGATATAAAAAAACCTATCGCCCTCCTCGAATTCCTCAAAAACGCTCTTCACTCGCAGCGCCTTCCACCCCGCGGAAGCCGCGGCACAGCAGGTACTGCTCCCGAGACCTGTCCCGGGAAGAGTCAGGCTTACGCGTTTGCACCTTGTCGAACAGCTTGCGGATGTTCTTGTGGTACTCGTCGAAACCCTCGCCCTGGAAGACTTTCACCAGAAAATCACCACCAGGACGCAAAACCCGACCCGCCAAATCCAGCGCCAGTTCACATAGGAACATTGCGCGCGGCATATCAACGGCCGGTAATCCACTCATATTGGGGGCCATGTCGGAAATCACAAGGTCTACCTGCGAATTTCCCACAGCCTCGAGGATCTGGGCGAGTACGGCATCCTCTGTGAAATCACCATGAACAAAGGTCACGTCCGGGATGCTGTCCATTTCCAGGATATCGGAAGCGATCAAGCGGCCCTGCCCGCCAATCAGACGACTGGTCACCTGGGACCAGCCACCTGGGGCGGCCCCCAGATCAATTACGCTCATGCCTGGACGAATCAGTTTGTCCTTGTCCTGGATCTCCAACAGCTTGTAGCTGGCCCGGGAACGGTAGCCGTCCTTCTGCGCCTTTTTGACGTAAGGATCGTTGAAATGTTCTTGTAGCCACTTAAGGCTGGTTTTGGAACGGGCCACGGGCCACCTCGAAAAATAAAACGGGTCGTGATTAACTGGGCGGTCCCGGACTCGCTCGGGTAAACTGGCCGCCGCTTTTTACAAGATCAGACGCAGGGGTCAGATTATGCCGCTCACTCAAGAGCAGAAGAAACAGTACAAATCCATTGGCCACCATCTGAAACCAGTTCTGATTGTGGCAGATAACGGTTTGACTGAAGGTGTGTTAGCCGAATTCGAACGTGCGCTGAACGATCATGAACTGATCAAGATCAAGGTCAACATCCTTGACCGCGAAGCGCGCCTGGCTGCCATTGCAGAACTGTGCAAGGTAGGCAAAGCGGACCTGGTTCAGGTCATCGGCAAGATGGCGCTGCTGTATCGCAAGAACTTCAGCGTCAACAAGCAACTGTCGAACGTACACCGCTTCAAGTAATAAAAAGGGTCACGGGCGTGCTTCGCGCGCCCTGCCACTCCAACCTGGCGCCGGCTGCATCACCAGCACCAGACCGGAAAACCCTAGCACAAGATAGCTGAATAGCTGCCAGCGCAACGCTTCCGGCAGCCAGACATGCACAATGCAATACATTGCACACGCATAAAGTGCCATCAACAGCAGTTGCCCGCGAATATCCCGCCACAAACTTCCCAAGCCCTCAGCCTTGACCAGCACCAACGCCTGGAGCGTCACGCACGCCGCCGCAAAAGCCACCAGCAACGCACTGAGTAATCCATCGATCTCATCGATCAGCAACGGTGCCAGGCCAATCAGGCCCAGCGCCGGCAAAACACCAATGTGCAGCAACCACAGGCCACCCACCCAAAGCATCTGGGAGAGCTGCCAAAGCATGGCGCCCGCACGAAGCGGGCGCCGTCTTTCAGATGTGACGAACTTCAACAATCTCGTACTCGGTCACGCCGCCAGGCGTTTTGACAGACACCACATCACCCTCTTCCTTGGCAATCAAGGCGCGGGCCAGCGGAGAACCGACAGAGATCTTGCCGAGTTTGAAGTCAGCTTCGTCTTCACCAACGATGTGGTAGACCACGCTTTCGTCCGTCTCGACGTTGGCGATTTCCACGGTCGTGCCGAAAATCACCTTGCCGGTCTTCGGAATGGTCGTCACGTCGATGACCACGGAGTTCTGCAGGCGACCTTCGATGTCACGGATCCGCGCCTCGACCATACCTTGCTGCTCGCGAGCAGCGTGGTATTCGGCGTTTTCCTTCAAGTCACCTAGCTCGCGGGCCGTACCGATGTCCTGGCTCAGCTTTGGACGGACGACCTTGGTCAGGTGGGCGTGCTCCTCTTCCAGGGCCTTGAAGCCCTGGACGGTCATTGGGTATTTGGTCATGCCTTCAATCCTGCGTGTAAATCCTGCAAGCGACGCACGGTCTTTTCCGGACCGAACTTGAGCGCTTCGCAGATGGCTTCGCCAGCAGCAATGGTGGTGGTGCAGTAGATCTTGTGCTGCAAGGCGTTACGACGAATGGAGTAGGAGTCCGCGATCGACTGGCGACCTTCGGTGGTGTTGATGATCAGGGTGACCTCGTCATTCTTGATCATGTCGACCACGTGCGGACGGCCTTCCGTCACCTTGTTCACGCGACGCACTTTCAGGCCGGCAGCTTCGATCAGCTTGGCGGTCCCGGCGGTGGCCACGACTTCGAAGCCCAAGTTGATCAGATCACGGGCCACGCCTGCAACCAGTGGTTTGTCATCATCACGCACGCTGATGAACGCAGTACCGCCGGTCGGCAGCACTTCGCTGGCGCCCATCTGGGCTTTTGCGAAGGCTTCGCCGAAGGTATCGCCCACGCCCATGACTTCACCGGTGGACTTCATCTCTGGGCCCAGGATCGGGTCCACACCAGGGAATTTGGCGAATGGGAACACGGCCTCTTTCACGCTGTAGAAGTTAGGAATGATTTCCTTGGTGAAACCAATTTCCTTCAGGGTCTTACCGGCCATCACGCGAGCAGCGATCATGGCCAGGGACACACCGATGCACTTGGAAACGAATGGCACGGTACGCGAAGCGCGCGGGTTGACCTCGATGACGTAAATGTCTTCGCCTTGCAGCGCCAACTGTACGTTCATCAGGCCGACCACGCCCAACTCCAAGGCCATTTTCTTGACCTGTTCACGCATCTCGTCCTGGATGTGCGCCGGCAGCGAGTACGGCGGCAGCGAGCAAGCGGAGTCACCGGAGTGAACGCCCGCCTGTTCGATGTGTTGCATGATCGCGCCGATCACCACGTCGGTGCCGTCGCACACGGCGTCCACGTCCATTTCGATGGCGCAGTTGAGGAAGTGGTCGAGCAGCACTGGGCTGTCGTTGGACACTTTCACCGCATCACGCAGGTAGCGCTTGAGTTCTTCTTCTTCGTAGACGATTTCCATCGCACGGCCGCCCAGTACGTAGGACGGACGCACCACCAGCGGGTAGCCAATCTTGCTGGCTGCACGGATAGCTTCGTCTTCGCTGCGCACGGTGGCGTTTGGCGGCTGGCGCAGGTTCAGGCGTTCAACCATTTGCTGGAAGCGTTCACGGTCTTCTGCACGGTCGATAGCGTCTGGGCTGGTGCCGATAATCGGCACGCCGGCTTCTTCCAGGGCACGCGCCAGTTTCAGCGGAGTCTGGCCGCCGTACTGGACGATCACGCCCTTCGGCTTCTCGACCCGGCAGATTTCCAGCACGTCTTCCAGGGTCACTGGCTCGAAATACAGGCGATCGGAGGTGTCGTAGTCGGTGGAAACGGTTTCCGGGTTGCAGTTGACCATGATGGTCTCGTAACCGTCTTCGCGCAGGGCCAATGCCGCGTGTACGCAGCAGTAGTCGAACTCGATACCCTGGCCGATACGGTTTGGGCCACCGCCGAGGATCATGATCTTGTCGCGGCCCGACGGCGCGGCTTCGCACTCTTCCTCGTAGGTTGAGTACATATAGGCGGTGTCGGTGGCGAACTCGGCCGCGCAGGTGTCAACGCGCTTGTAGACCGGGAAGATCTCCAGCTTGTGGCGGTGGCGACGCAACGCTTTCTCGGTCACACCCAGCAACTTGGCCAGACGCATGTCGGAGAAACCTTTGCGCTTGAGCTTGAACATCAAGTCGCGGTCGATACTGGCAAGACCCAGGGTCTTGACCTTCTCTTCTTCCTTGATCAGGTCTTCGATCTGCACCAGGAACCACGGGTCGATCATGTTCATGCCGAAGATGTCTTCGACCGACAGGCCGGCGCGGAAGGCATCAGCCACGTACCAGATGCGCTCGGCGCCCGGCACGGTCAGTTCGCGCTTGAGGATGCTCATGCTTTCCGGGTTGCTCAGGTCGAGCTTCTCGTCCAGGCCACAAACGCCCACTTCCAGACCACGCAGGGCTTTCTGCAGGGATTCCTGGAAGGTCCGGCCGATGGCCATGACTTCACCGACCGACTTCATTTGAGTGGTCAGGCGTGCGTCGGCTTTCGGAAACTTCTCGAAAGCGAAACGTGGCAGCTTAGTGACGACGTAGTCGATCGACGGTTCGAAGGACGCCGGAGTAGCGCCGCCGGTGATTTCGTTCTGCAGTTCGTCCAGGGTATAGCCGATCGCCAACTTGGCAGCGATCCGCGCAATCGGGAAGCCAGTGGCTTTCGAGGCCAGGGCCGAAGAACGCGATACACGCGGGTTCATCTCGATCACGACCATACGGCCAGTGTCCGGGCAGATACCGAACTGAACGTTGGAACCGCCGGTTTCAACGCCGATCTCACGCAGTACCGCCAAGGAGGCGTTACGCATGATCTGGTATTCCTTGTCCGTCAGGGTCTGCGCCGGAGCAACGGTGATCGAGTCACCGGTGTGCACACCCATCGGATCGAAGTTTTCGATGGAACAGACGATGATGCAGTTGTCCTTTTTATCGCGGACAACCTCCATCTCATACTCTTTCCAGCCGATCAGGGATTCGTCAATCAGCAGCTCTTTGGTTGGCGACAGGTCCAGGCCACGGGAGCAGATTTCTTCGAACTCTTCACGGTTGTAAGCGATACCGCCACCGGTCCCGCCCATAGTGAAGGACGGACGGATGATGCACGGGAAGCCCAGCTTCTCGAGCACTGCGTTGGCTTCTTCCATGCTGTGGGCGATGCCCGAGCGCGGGCAGTCCAGGCCGATGGACTTCATCGCCTTGTCAAAGCGCGAACGGTCTTCGGCCTTGTCGATGGTGTCGGCATTGGCGCCGATCATTTCTACGCCGAACTTCTCCAGGACGCCTTCGCGCTCCAGGTCCAGGGCGCAGTTCAGAGCAGTTTGACCACCCATGGTTGGCAGCAGCGCGTCCGGACGCTCCTTCTCGATGATCTTGGCAACGGTCTGCCACTTGATCGGTTCGATGTAGGTGGCGTCAGCCATGTCCGGGTCGGTCATGATGGTGGCCGGGTTGGAGTTCACCAGGATGACGCGGTAACCCTCTTCGCGCAGGGCTTTACAAGCCTGGGCGCCGGAGTAGTCGAATTCGCAGGCCTGGCCGATCACGATCGGGCCAGCGCCGAGAATCAGGATGCTTTTTATGTCTGTACGTTTTGGCATGGGTTTGTCACTCAAATCCGCAGGTCAGTCGGCAAGCCGTCTTGAACAATCTTTGAAGAGCCTGTGGGGGCCGCCGACATTCGGGGCCGCCCGCAGGCCGCTCAGTCAGCGTCGCTTGGCCATCTCATTGATGAAACGGTCGAACAGCGGCGCTACGTCGTTCGGGCCCGGGCTCGCTTCAGGGTGGCCCTGGAAGCTGAACGCGCTCTTGTCGGTGCGCTCGATGCCCTGCAGGGAACCATCGAACAGCGACTTGTGAATGGCGCGAACGTTGCTCGGCAGGGTGGCTTCATCCACCGCAAAACCGTGGTTCTGGCTGGTGATCATCACGACGCCAGTGTCCAGGTCTTGTACCGGGTGGTTGGCGCCGTGGTGGCCGTGGCCCATTTTCAGGGTCTTGGCGCCGGAGGCCAGGGCCAGCAGTTGGTGACCGAGGCAGATACCGAATACCGGAATCTCGGTTTCCAGCACGTCCTTGATCGCCTGGATGGCATAGTCGCATGGCTCAGGGTCGCCTGGGCCGTTGGACAGGAACACGCCGTCCGGCTGCAAGGCGAGTACGTCGCTGGCAGGCGTTTGCGCCGGCACCACAGTCACGCGGCAGCCGCGCTCGACCAGCATGCGCAGGATGTTGTACTTGACGCCGTAGTCGTAGGCCACAACGTGATAAGGCAGGTCAGCAGCTTCGATGGTCGCATGGCTGTCGGTCTTCAAGTCCCAGACAGTGGAGCGCCACTCGTACTTCTCTTTGACGCTGACGACTTTTGCCAGGTCCATGCCTTTCAGGCCTGGGAAACCTTGCGCTGCGGCAATCGCCGCCTCTTCGGAGATATTGTCACCGACCATGATGCAGCCGTTCTGCGAGCCTTTTTCACGCAGGATGCGCGTGAGGCGGCGGGTATCGATACCGGCGATCGCCACAACATTGTTGGCTTTCAAGTAATCGGACAGCGACATCGTGTTACGCCAGTTGCTCGCAACCAGTGGCAGGTCACGAATCACCAGACCGGCCGACCAGACGCAATCAGACTCGACGTCTTCCGGTGTAGTACCGGTATTGCCGATGTGCGGATAAGTCAGGGTAACGATCTGTTGGGCGTAGGAAGGATCGGTAAGGATTTCCTGATAGCCGGTCATGGCAGTGTTAAACACTACCTCTCCAACGGTCTGACCGTCGGCTCCAATGGCTTCGCCGCGAAAAATGCTGCCATCAGCAAGGGCGAGTATGGCTGGCTTAGTCAAGAAGACCTCCCGTAAATAAAGCCTGAAAGGGCGATCGCAGGTGTAAAAAAGCGGAGTGACGTATGGACACGTCACTCCGCTTATTCACTGAATTATTCTGCGCGCTTTTAGTGAACACACTAAAGCTGTAGCTTACAGAAAAAGGCTTTTTTGGTCCACCGCTAATGAGCCTTAAAGGCAGGGGAATGCGACAGGACGTCGCTTAGCGGGTAAAAACGGGGCCTAAGCATAAGCTTGAGGCCCCGTTTTAGCTACTGATCAGTGCAGATCCAGCACATCGCGCATGTCGTACAGACCAGGCGTACGACCTTCCAACCAGAGCGCAGCACGTACCGCGCCCTTGGCAAACGTCATGCGGCTGGAGGCTTTGTGCGTGATTTCCAGGCGCTCACCTTCAGTGGCGAACAACACGGTGTGATCACCCACTACATCGCCGCCACGCACCGTCGCAAAACCAATGGTGTCACGCGCACGCGCACCGGTATGGCCTTCGCGACCGTACACCGCCACTTTCGACAGGTCTCGGCCCAGCGCATCGGCAATCGCCTCACCCATGCGCAACGCAGTGCCCGACGGCGCATCGATCTTGTGGCGATGGTGAGTCTCGATGATCTCGATATCCGCCTCATCCCCCAGCACGCGAGCAGCCAGATCCAGCAACTTGAGCGACAGGTTCACACCGACGCTGAAGTTAGCAGCGAAGACGACAGGAATATCTTTGCCCGCCTCCACCAATAACTGCTTCTGCTCAGCCGTCAAACCCGTGGTGCCGATCACCATGGCCTTGCCCGCCTTGCGGCAGAACGCCAGGTTTTTCAGCATCACGTCCGGCAGAGTGAAGTCGATCAGCACGTCGAACTCGTCCGCCACCTGCTCCAGGTTGCCGGACAACGAAACGCCGATGCGCCCCAACGAGGCCAACTCACCGGCATCCGCACCAATCAACGTGCTGCCCGGACGAACGATCGCAGCGGTCAGCCCGGAAGCCGGCGAGCGCTGCTGCACCGCCTCGACCAGCGTCTTGCCCATGCGCCCGGCAGCGCCCATTACGGCTATACGTCGCATACTCAATTCCTTACAGGTCGCCGAAGAAGCGCTTCACACCATCGAAAAAGCCCGCAGTCTTCGGCGAGTGAGAGTCGTCACCCTCCATCGAGCTGCGGAACTCTTCAAGCAATTCGCGCTGACGGCGATTCAGGTTGACCGGCGTTTCCACCGCCACACGGCACATCAGGTCGCCAGCACCGCCACCGCGCACCGGCGCAACGCCTTTGCCACGAATACGGAACTGCTTGCCGGTCTGGGTGCCTTCAGGGATCTTGAGCTTGACTCGACCATCAAGGGTCGGAATTTCCAGCTCGCCACCCAAGGCTGCATCGACAAAACTGATCGGCACTTCACAGAACAGGTGCTTGCCATCACGCTGGAAGATCGAGTGCTCGCGCACATTGATCACCACGTACAGGTCGCCCGTCGGACCGCCTTGGGTACCGGCCTCTCCTTCACCCGACAGACGAATGCGATCACCGGTATCCACGCCCGCCGGCACTTTCACCGAAAGGGTTTTGTACTCTTCGACACGGCCTTCGCCGTGGCACGAGTCGCACGGATCGGAAATGATCTTGCCCTGGCCATGACAGCGCGGGCAGGTCTGCTGCACCGAGAAAAAGCCCTGCTGCATGCGGACCTGGCCAATACCGCCGCACGTCGGGCACGTGATGGGCGAGGAGCCCTTCTTGGCACCCGAACCATCGCACGGCTTGCAGTTGACCAGCGTCGGCACACGGATATTGACGCTGGTGCCGCGCACGGCTTCTTCCAGGTTCAATTCCAGGGTGTAGCGCAAATCGCTGCCACGCTGGGCGCCGCCACGCTGACCACCGCGGCCACCGCCGAAGAAGTCGCTGAACACGTCACCGAAGATATCGGAGAAGTTCTGACCGCCAAACCCGGCACCGCCGCCACCCATGCTCGGGTCGACACCGGCATGGCCATACTGGTCGTAGGCCGCGCGCTTGTTGGGATCAGACAGACACTCGTAGGCCTCGTTGGCCTCTTTGAACATTTCTTCGGATTCTTTGCTATCCGGATTACGGTCCGGGTGGTGCTTCATCGCCAGGCGACGGTAGGCCTTCTTCAGGTCCGCCTCGCTGGAGCCGCGCTCCACACCCAACACTTCGTAATAGTCACGCTTTGCCATAAGTCTTTGCACTCTTATAGGACGTTCAGCCAGACCCTCCTGAGCCTTGCCAAACTCGTTGAGCCCCAATACAGGCCCGGACCCAACTCACGTCAATTCAACGATCCTGGTCATTACTACTTTTAGCCAGGTACCCGGCCAAAAATGCGGTATTTACTGCTCGGAAAGCAGGAGCATTCCCGATCACACCGCCAGCATCCGAACGCTGTCGCATGCTGTAAAAATTCGCATACCCCAGACACGCCAACGCGGGAGCAAGCTCCCGCGCGGCGACATCCTACCAGTCACCGCTTGATAGCGGTCAACCGGGCGACCAACTTACTTCTGGTCTTTGACTTCTTCGAACTCGGCATCGACAACGTCGTCGTGCTTGGCTTCAGGCTCTGCCTGTTGCGCAGCACCGTCAGCTGGCTGACCTTGTTCGGCGTACATTTTCTGCGCCACTGGAGCGGAGACTTTCGACAGCTCTTCGATCTTGGCTTCGATAGCGGCCTTGTCGTCGCCTTTGACAGCGGCTTCCAGGGCAACCACAGCAGCTTCGATTGCAGTCTTCTCTTCAGCAGTCACTTTATCGCCCGCATCAGCGACCATTTTGCGTGTCGAGTGAACCAGTGCATCACCCTGGTTACGGGCGCCAGCCAGTTCAGCAAACTTGGCATCCGCATCAGCGTTGGCTTCAGCATCACGGATCATCTGTTGAATTTCTTCATCAGACAGACCGGAGTTGGCCTTGATGGTGATCTTCTGCTCTTTGCCAGTTGCCTTGTCTTTCGCGCCGACGTGCAGGATGCCGTTGGCGTCGATGTCGAAGGTCACTTCAATTTGCGGCACGCCACGTGGTGCTGGTGGAATCTCGGCCAGGTCGAACTTGCCCAGGGACTTGTTCTGAGCAGCCTGCTTACGCTCACCTTGCAGCACGTGAATGGTCACAGCGCCCTGGTTGTCATCGGCAGTCGAGAACACTTGCGATTTCTTGGTAGGAATCGTGGTGTTTTTCTCGATCAGCGCGGTCATCACGCCGCCCATGGTTTCGATACCCAAGGTCAGCGGGCTGACGTCCAGCAGCAGCACGTCTTTCACGTCGCCGGCCAATACCGCACCCTGGATAGCAGCACCCATGGCAACCGCTTCGTCCGGGTTCACGTCTTTACGTGCTTCTTTACCGAAGAACTCGGTCACTTTCTGCTGAACCAGTGGCATACGGGTCTGACCGCCCACCAGGATCACGTCGTTGATGGAACCAACGTCGATACCGGCGTCTTTCAGCGCGATGCGGCAAGGTTCGATGGTGCGCTGAACCAGGTCTTCAACCAGCGCTTCCAACTTGGCGCGAGAAATCTTCACGTTCAAGTGCTTAGGACCGGTGGCATCTGCAGTGATGTACGGCAGGTTCACGTCGGTCGACATGCTCGAGGACAGCTCGATCTTGGCTTTCTCGGCAGCTTCTTTCAGGCGCTGCATCGCCAGCGGATCACCCTTGAGGTTCATGCCGCTTTCTTTCTTGAATTCGTCAACGAGGTAATCGATCAGACGAATGTCAAAGTCCTCACCGCCCAGGAAAGTGTCACCGTTGGTGGCCAACACTTCGAACTGGTGCTCGCCGTCAACTTCAGCGATCTCGATGACCGACACGTCGAACGTACCACCACCCAGGTCATAAACGATCACGGTGTGGTCGCCTTTGGCCTTGTCCATACCGTAGGCCAGGGCCGCTGCGGTAGGTTCGTTGATGATACGTTTTACGTCCAGGCCCGCGATGCGGCCGGCGTCTTTGGTCGCCTGGCGCTGGCTGTCGTTGAAGTAGGCCGGAACGGTGATCACCGCTTCAGTCACGGTTTCACCCAGGTAGTCTTCGGCGGTCTTCTTCATCTTTTTCAAGACTTCAGCCGAGATCTGCGGTGCCGACATTTTGTTGCCATTTACTTCAACCCAGGCGTCACCGTTGTCAGCCTTGGCGATTTTGTAAGGCACCATCTTGATGTCTTTTTGTACGACTTCTTCGTCGAACTTACGACCGATCAGACGCTTTACCGCATACAGGGTGTTGTGCGGGTTGGTCACAGCCTGGCGCTTGGCCGACTGACCAACGAGGATCTCGCCATCATTTGCGTAAGCAATGATCGACGGCGTGGTGCGCGCGCCTTCGGCGTTTTCGATTACTTTGGCTTTGCCGTTTTCCATGACGGAGACACAGGAGTTGGTGGTCCCCAGGTCGATACCGATAATTTTGCCCATGATTTACTCTCCCGAAACTTGAATTTGGTTGCCGCAGCAGTGGTGGCTAACTGCGGTAGCACTTAAACGCTTGACTTATAGATGGGGGCTTTGCAGCGTATTTCAAGCCTGCTCATCAATAGAAGGCGAAACCGGTGCAGGCGCCTTGCTCACGACGACCATCGCCGGGCGCAGCAGGCGACCATTGAGCAGATAACCCTTCTGGAACGTTTTGAGCACGCTGTTCGGCTCCAGGTCATGGCTTTCCTGCATGGCCATGGCTTGGTGATGCTCAGCGTTGAACGGCTCGCCGCCTTGTGGATCGATCGCTTCCAGCTGATAACGCTTCAGGGTGTCCTGGAACATTTTCAGGGTCAGTTCGATCCCTTCGCGCATCGGGCGGATGTTTTCGTCGTCCGGGTTGGACAATTCAAGGCCACGCTCCAGGCTGTCGATGATCGGCAGCAAGTCATTGGCGAATTTTTCCAACGCGAATTTGTGAGCCTTTTCTACATCCTGCTCGGCACGGCGGCGGACGTTCTGCAGATCAGCGGCAACACGCAACGACTGGTCCTGCGCAGCGGCCAATTGCTCTTCGAGCACTTGCACACGAGTCGCCAGCTCATCGCCGACAGCCGAATTGGCGTCTGGAGTTTGCGTATCCTGCGTCTGTTCGTCAGCCATAGTTTTCTCCTTTCAAAATCATGCGCGAACTCAACTCGCGCTTCTGTTCCGGTATATGGGGCCACAATTTTCAGGTTCAAGGGCGCAGGCGTTACCAAAAGTCTTTCGACTGACCTTCATCAATTCCTGCGTGGTCATTCCTGGTTGCGCTTAAAAATATCCAGATTCAAGCAAATCGAGCTAAGCACCAGGATTGTCAGCGCCGAACAAAACACTGTATAAATAACCAGACCTAAAGCCTGGGAGCGGCCGTCATGCTCGTGCACCTGTCCGTACATAACTACGCCATCGTTGAACACCTGGATCTCGAACTGGATCGCGGGATGAGCGTAATCACAGGCGAAACCGGCGCCGGCAAGTCGATCATGCTCGACGCGCTGGGCTTGACCCTGGGTGATCGCGCCGACAGTGGCGTGGTGCGCCCCGGTGCGGACAAGGCCGACATCCTGGCCACTTTCGACCTGGCGGATATTCCCGAGGCTGAGGCCTGGCTGTCCGAGCGCGACCTTAATGATGAAGGGCCGTGCATCCTGCGCCGGGTCATCACGGCGGAAGGCCGCTCCCGCGGGTATATCAACGGTACGCCCTGCCCGCTTGGCGACTTAAAGGCCCTGGGCGAACTGTTGATCGATATCCACAGCCAGCATGAACATCAATCCCTGCTGAAAACCGACACCCATCGCCGCCTGCTTGATGAGTACGCTGGCGCCACAGACCTGGCCCGCCAGGTGCAACTCGCCGCCCAGCGCTGGCGCCAGACTCGCCAGGAGCTGGAGCGAATCTCCAACTCCGGCGATGAGCAACGTGCTCGCCACCAATTGCTCAGCTACCAACTCGAAGAGCTGGAAAGCCTGGGCCTGGGCGAAACCGAACTGGAGCAGCTTGAGCAGGAACACAAGAACCTCACCAACGCGGAAACCCTGCTGGGCATTTGCCGCCAGGTGGTGGAGCAATGCAGTGAGAGTGACTCCGGCAATGTGCTCAACGCACTGACTGCCAGCCTCAATCGCCTGTCCAGTGTGAACAGCGCCTCCGGCTCACTGAGCGAGGCCACGACCTTGCTGACCAGTGCACAGATCCAGGTTGAGGAAGCCGTCGGCGAGTTGAATCGCTTTCTGGATCACTTCGATGCCGACCCGGCGCGTCTGCAGGAAATAGAAGAACGCCTGGATACTATCTATACCCTGGCGCGCAAACATCGCATCCAGCCCACCGAAGTGGCAACGATGCAGCAAAAGCTGCTGGATGAAATCGAGACCCTGAACGCCAACGATGAATCCATCGAGCGCCTGGGCGACGAGCTTGCCTCTTTTGCTCGCCACTATCAGGAGAAGGCGCGCGAACTCAGCGATTTGCGCCAGCAAGCAGCCACGGGCCTGGCCAGCGCAGTGGAGTTGGAGATCCAACGCCTGGGCATGCCTGGCGGGCGCTTCACCATTGAATTGCGCACCAACGCCAGCAACGAATTGCAGCCCCACGGGCTTGAGCAGGTCGAGCTACTGGTCAGCGCCAACCCTGGGCAGCCGCTCAAAGCGCTGGCAAAAGTGGCCTCCGGCGGTGAGCTGTCGCGAATCAGCCTGGCCATCCAGGTGATCACTGCGCAAACGTCTCGGGTGCCGACACTGGTGTTCGACGAAGTTGATGTGGGGATTGGCGGGCCGACGGCAGAAATTGTTGGCCAGTTGTTGCGACGCCTGGGGGATAGAGGCCAGGTGCTCACGGTAACGCACTTGCCGCAAGTAGCGGCCCAGGGGCATCAGCACCTGTTTGTGCACAAGGTACGCGGCAGCGATGCAACACACACAGCCGTGTCCAAGTTGAATAAGTCGGAACGCGTTGAAGAAGTGGCGCGCATGCTCGGCGGGATCGACTTGACCAAGGAGTCGTTGGCGCACGCGAAGAAAATGGTCGTGGCGGCGAAAGCCTGATCGGATAATTTTCGCTTCTTATAGAAAGCACGAAGGCGACCCTAGGGTCGCCTTCGATCGTTTTGCAGCGTCAATCTGCAGCGCTTGTTACTTTTTCTTACGGATGTACAGGACCAGATTATGGTCAACCAGATCGAAGCCATGTTCCTCAGCAATCTTGTGCTGCAGCGCTTCGATTTCCGGGCTGGTGAACTCGATGACCTCATTGGTATCCAGGTCCACCATGTGATCGTGATGACCACCGTCAGCCAGTTCAAATACTGCATGACCGCCGTCGAAATTATGACGAACCACCAGCCCTGCGGCTTCAAACTGGGTCAGTACACGGTAAACCGTGGCCAGGCCGACGTCCTCGTTAGACTCCATCAGCGCCTTGTAGACATCCTCGGCACTCATGTGACGCTGCTCAGCAGAATCGAGCATTTGTAGAATCTTGACTCGTGGCAGAGTCACTTTGAGACCGGCTTTGCGTAGTTCGCTATTTTCAACCATGGTTAGCTTTCTCGCGGATGCTGCTTCGCAGCTTCTCTTAATACGGGTATGATCGGCGTTTACGTTGTCCCAGCCAAGATAGTGGAAGTCGCCCACCGATGCAAAACACCAAGCTCTTGCTAACCAGTTTCACCTTTGTGGGACTGCTCGCACTCGCCGGTTGTTCATTCCCCGGGGTTTACAAAATCGACATCCAGCAGGGCAATGTCGTCACGCAGGACATGATAGACCAGTTACGCCCCGGAATGACCCGACGGCAAGTGCGGTTTATCATGGGTAACCCCCTGCTGACCGACACTTTCCATGCCGATCGCTGGGATTATCTCTACAGCCTCCAGCCTGGTGGCGGTGAACGCCAACAGGAGCGCGTCAGTGTCATTTTCAATGGCAATGACCAGCTTGTCAGCCTGTCCGGTGACTTCATGCCCGGCGTGAGCCGTGATGAAGCCTTGCTCGGCAAGGACAACGGTACCAACGTCACTGCGCCTGCGCAGGAAGGCGAGAAGCCGAAATCCGAAGTGCCGGCCAAGCCAGGCTCTCTGCTCGACAAGATCCAGAAAGACGTCGATGGCGTGGAAACGGTTCCCGTCCCAACGCCACAACCTCTGGACACCAGCCCGCAGTAAGTGTGCGGCGCTCAACAAAAAGCCCGGCACGCCGGGCTTTTTGTTGCCTGCCAATTGGTGGCCGACCTATGAATTCTGTTGCTTGGCCAGCGCCGCCTTGGCTGCGCGCAACCTGCGTATTTCTTTAGGGTCTGCCAGCAAGGGACGGTAAATCTCAATGCGATCACCCGCCTGCACACAACGTACCTCAGCGTCCGCGACCACTTTGCCGAATATACCCAAAACGCAGTCAGCCAGATCCAACTCGGGGAATTGCGCTGCAATGCCTGACGCTTGCACCGCCGACCGCAGACTGGTGCCAGCCGGCACCGTCACCGCCAGCAGTACTTGGCGATCCACAGCGGCGTACACCACTTCAATCTCAACCATGCAGTTGCTTGGCTCGCTGGCAGAATGCATCCACCAGCGTATTGGCCGCCTGATTGAACAAAGGCCCCAGCGTCGCGCGCACGATAGGCCCGGCGTAATCAAAGGAAAGATCCAGGCTGATTTTGCAGGCCTTGTCCGTCAAGGCCTTGAATACCCAAACCCCGTGTAGCTGAGTGAAGGGCCCCTCCTGCAAATTCATTTCAATGGATTTCCCAGGCACCAGCACATTGCGCGTCACAAAATGCTGGCTCAGGCCACCCTTCGCGACACCGACACTGGCGACCATGTGCTCATCACTGCTTTCCAGCACCTCGGCCGTTGAGCACCACGGCAGGAATTCCGGGTAACGCGCCACGTCGTTGACCAGGTCATAGAGCGCCTGTGCCGGATAGGGCAGCAGCGCCGAACGTTGAATATGCGTCGTCATGTGTGCGTTATTTCCACTGCTGAGGCAAAACATCGCGGAAGAAGAGCCCGATCCGCGAAAGAAAAAAACCAGAGAACTGCCCGCATTGTCCGGGATTCGTCCAACACGCTCAAGCACGCAGGTTGACCGTAGCCGACAGCCTCGCAACTCCCTATAATGCCGCCCCTATGGCTAAACAAAAGAAACACCCTACAGGGACCATCGCGCAAAATAAAAAGGCGCGACACGATTACTTCATCGAACATCGGTTCGAGGCTGGTCTGGTCCTGGCCGGCTGGGAAGTAAAGAGTCTGCGTGCGAGCAAGCTGCAACTGGTCGACAGTTATGTGCTGCTCAAGGATGGCGAGGCATGGCTGCTCGGCAGTCATATTACCCCGCTGACCACTGCGAGCACCCACGTGATTGCCGATCCGGTGCGCACGCGCAAGCTGCTGCTCAATGCCCGCGAGCTGGAAAAGCTCGCTGCCGCCGTACAGCAGAAGGGCTATGCCTGCGTCTGCCTGTCCTGGTACTGGAGCAAGCACCTGGTCAAGTGCGAGATCGCCTTGGGCAAGGGCAAGAAGGAATACGACAAGCGCGATACCGAGCGTGAGCGCGACTCCAATCGCGAACTGCATCGCGCCGTGCGCAATAAGGGCAAGGAAGACTGATCCTTGCTGTGATGTAGCCTTGGGAGCCGCCCTTGGCTACATCCCCTTGCGCCGCTCCGCACGCGCCACGCGCTGAACTTCCTGACGCACTTCTTCCAAAACTTCCTGCACATACAGCAGGTGACGTGTTGAGACTTCCCGTGCCTGCTCAGCCCGCCCCTCGGTAATCGCCAGGTACAGATCCCGGTGCTGACTGATCAGCATGTCGCGGGTTTCCGTACGCTGCTGGTACATGCCACCGATGTTGGTCACCACGTTGCGCTTGAGCAGGTCGAACAGACCGCGAATGGTGTGCAGCAACACGGCGTTATGGCTGGCCTCGGCAATAGCCAAGTGAAACCGCGCATCCGCTGCGCCCTCCTCGGCCCGACTCACCTCATCGGACCGGGTGTAGCAATCCTGTAGTGCTTCGAAGGCCGCCGTAAGTCGCTCGCGATCAACCTCCGTCGCGCGCAACGCAGCGTAGTAGGCGCAAGAGGCCTCAAGGGTCTGACGAAACTCCAGCAGATCACGCTGAGCCTCGGGGTTGTTCTCCAACAGGTGCAGCAGCGGATCACTGAACGTGGAACCCAAGGATTCAGCCACGTAGTTACCACCGCCCTGGCGGCTGACGAGCAAACCTTTGGCTGACAGCTTCTGGATCGCCTCCCGCAAAGAAGGGCGCGACACCCCGAATTGCTCAGCCAACGCGCGTTCGGCCGGCAAGCGCTCGCCCGACTTCAGCGTGCCCTCAAGGATCATGCCCTCAAGCTGCTCGACGATGTCATCGGACAAACGGCGCTGACGCACCTGATCAAACCCCATCACTTATTCTCCACCATCCCGACCACGCGCCGGGCCTCTATTCTCGCCTATCGCAGCGCTTGCAGCACCTATCAGAACGCCCTCGTTTCAGCCGATCAGCGCGCCCTGCCCACCCACTTACGACCAAAGTTTCGCGGGCGGCAAATTGACACACCCCTGCCAAGGCTTTTACTCTAGCCCACAGCGATTGTAAATTGGTATTACCAATTATCCAAGCTGACCAAACAACAACAATCAGGGGCCACCCCACTATGCAAACCTGGCAACAGCTCTACAGTCCACTCGGCAGTCTCGGCCTGTCCGCATTGGCGGCCGTTATTCCGATCGTATTCTTCTTCCTGGCCTTGGCTGTGTTCCGCCTCAAAGGCCATGTGGCTGGCAGCATCACCCTGGCGCTGTCGATATTGGTAGCGATCTTCGCCTTCCAGATGCCGGTGGACATGGCACTGGCCGCCGCTGGTTATGGTTTTGCCTACGGCCTGTGGCCTATCGCGTGGATCATCGTCGCGGCGGTGTTCCTCTACAAACTCACGGTCAAAAGCGGCCAGTTCGAGATCATCCGCAGCTCGGTCCTGTCGATCACTGACGACCAACGTCTGCAAGTGCTGCTGATCGGCTTCTGCTTCGGCGCCTTCCTCGAGGGTGCGGCCGGTTTCGGTGCGCCCGTAGCGATCACCGCAGCACTGCTGGTCGGCCTGGGCTTCAACCCGCTGTATGCCGCCGGCTTGTGCCTGATTGCCAACACCGCTCCCGTGGCCTTTGGTGCGCTGGGTATCCCGATTATCGTTGCGGGCCAGGTGACCGGCATCGACGCGTTCAAGATCGGCGCCATGACCGGTCGCCAACTGCCGCTGCTGTCGCTGTTCGTGCCGTTCTGGTTGGTGTTCATGATGGACGGTGTACGCGGCGTGCGTGAAACCTGGCCGGCTGCGCTGGTCGCAGGCTTGAGCTTTGCCATCACCCAGTACTTCACGTCCAACTTTATCGGCCCGGAACTGCCGGACATCACCTCGGCCCTGGCCAGCCTGATTTCCCTGACGCTGTTCCTGAAAATCTGGCAGCCCAAACGCACTGCAGGCGCACAAATCGCTGGCGCTACTTCCAGCGCCGCAGTCACTGCCAGCGCCGGCGGTTTCGGCCTGCCACGCAACACCATCGTCTCGCCCTACAGCCTCGGGCAGATTTTCAAGGCTTGGTCGCCGTTCCTGATTCTCACCGTGCTGGTCACCATTTGGACCCTCAAGCCGTTCAAGGCGATGTTCGCTGCCGGCGGCTCGATGTACAGCTGGGTGTTCAACTTCGCGATCCCGCACCTGGATCAACTGGTGATCAAGGTCGCGCCAATCGTGACCAACCCCACCGCGATCCCGGCCGTGTTCAAACTCGACCCGATTTCGGCGACCGGCACTGCGATTTTCTTCTCTGCGCTGGTCTCGATGCTGGTACTGAAAATCGACGTAAAAACTGGTCTTACCACTTTAAAAGAGACCTTCTGCGAACTGCGCTGGCCGATCCTGTCGATTGGGATGGTGCTGGCCTTCGCCTTCGTCACCAACTACTCCGGCATGTCTTCGACCATGGCACTGGTATTGGCTGGCACTGGCGCAGCCTTCCCGTTCTTCTCGCCGTTCCTGGGTTGGCTGGGGGTTTTCCTGACGGGCTCCGACACTTCGTCCAACGCCCTGTTCAGCTCGTTGCAGGCCACCACCGCGCACCAGATCGGCGTCAATGACACCCTGCTGGTCGCTGCCAACACCAGCGGCGGCGTCACCGGCAAGATGATCTCGCCACAATCCATCGCCGTGGCGTGCGCCGCTACCGGCCTGGTGGGCAAGGAGTCCGACCTGTTCCGCTTTACCCTCAAGCACAGCTTGTTCTTTGCCACCATCGTCGGGTTGATCACCTTGGCCCAGGCCTACTGGTTCACCGGTATGCTGGTGCACTAACGACCTGCACGTAATGCCGCCGGATACGATTCCGGCGTCAGCTATTTCTGGAGGACCGATGAGCCTGCCTGCTGCTTTCCTGAGCGACGTCGCACAACTGATCCCGAAAGATCGACGTTTCGACGACCCACTTTCCACCCTCGCTTTCGGCACCGACGCCAGCTTTTACCGACTGATCCCACAACTGGTGATCCGCGTGGAGTCAGAAGACGAAGTCGTTGCCTTGCTGCAACTGGCTCAGCGCGACCACGTACCGGTGACCTTCCGCGCCGCTGGCACCAGCCTGTCCGGGCAAGCCATCAGCGATTCGGTACTGATCGTGCTGGGCGACAACTGGAATGGCCGCGAGATTCGCGGGCAAGGCACGCAAATCCGTCTGCAACCGGGTGTGATCGGTGCCCAGGCCAATGCGTGGCTGGCGCCGTTCGGGCGCAAGATCGGGCCAGACCCGGCGTCGATCAACGCCTGCAAGATCGGCGGTATCGTCGCCAACAATGCCAGCGGCATGTGCTGCGGCACCGCACAGAACACCTACCACACCCTGGCGGGCATACGCCTGGTACTGGCTGACGGCAGCCGCTTGGATACCGAAGACGCCACCAGCGTCAAAGCGTTTCGTGAACAACACGGCACGCTGCTGGAGCGGCTGGCGACATTGGGTCGCGAGACGCGGGCCAATGCCGAATTAGCAGCCAAGATTCGCCACAAGTACCGTCTGAAAAACACCACCGGGCTGTCGCTCAATGCCCTGGTGGATTTCGATGAACCGTTGGATATCCTCAGCCATCTGCTGGTGGGCTCCGAGGGCACCCTTGGGTTTATCAGCGCGGTCACCTACGACACCGTCATAGACCATCCGAACAAAGCCTCTGCGTTGATTGTGTTTCCAGATGTCGAGACCTGCTGCAACGCGGTCACCGTGCTCAAAACCCAGCCAGTCTCGGCCGTCGAGCTGCTGGACCGACGCAGCATGCGCTCGGTACAAAACAAGCCAGGCATGCCGGCTTTCGTACAGCAACTTTCGGAAAATGCCTGCGCCCTGTTGATCGAGTCCCGCGCAGCATCATCGACGTTGTTGCATGAGCAACTGGCGCTGATCATGGCCTCCCTGGCTCCATTCCCGGTAGAAAAACACGTCGACTTCACCGAAGACCCCACCGAGAACGCCCGACTGTGGGCAATCCGCAAAGACACCTTCCCTGCCGTCGGAGCCGTGCGCAAAACCGGCACCACCGTGATCATCGAAGACGTGACCTTCCCGGTTGAGCAACTGGCAATCGGCGTCAATCGCTTGATCGCGCTCTTCGACAAACATCACTACGACGAGGCGATCCTTTTCGGACACGCGCTGGAAGGTAATCTGCACTTCGTATTCACCCAAGGCTTCAACAGCGCGGAAGAAGTCACACGCTACCAAGCGTTCATGGACGACGTAGCGCAACTGGTGGCGGTGGAGTTCGGAGGTTCGCTTAAAGCCGAACACGGCACCGGGCGCAACATGGCGCCGTTCGTGGAGCTGGAATGGGGCAGCGACGCCTATCAATTGATGTGGCAACTCAAACGCCTGCTCGACCCCAACAGCATCCTCAACCCGGACGTGGTGCTCAGCGAAGACCCGCAAATCCACCTCAAGCACCTCAAGCCGCTACCCGCCGCTGATGAGCTTGTGGATAAGTGCATCGAATGCGGCTTCTGCGAACCGGTGTGCCCGTCGAAAGGCCTGACCTTGAGCCCGCGCCAGCGCATCGTGATCTGGCGCGACATTCAGGCGAAGAAACGCGCCGGTGTCGACACCACTGAGTTGGAAGCTGCATATCACTACCAGGGCATCGACACCTGCGCCGCGACCGGCCTTTGCGCCCAGCGCTGCCCTGTGGGAATCAATACCGGCGACCTGGTGAAAAAACTGCGTGGCCGAGACGCTGACCGTACAAAAACCGCCGAGTGGCTCGCCACCCACTTCTCCACCGCCCTGAAAGGCGCGCGCTTTACCCTGCATGTGGCCAATGGCGCTCGGATGCTGCTCGGCGCGCCGCGTCTGGCGAAGCTATCGGCCCGCGTGACCAAACTTTCCAAGGGGCAAATTCCGCAGTGGACCAACGCCATGCCGCAGCCGGAAAAAGCCATCCGTTTCAGCCCGGCAGTGACGGACGAACGGCCACGGGTGGTCTACCTGGCCGCCTGCGTTTCACGTGCCATGGGCCCGGCAGCGGGGGATAAAGAACAAATGTCGCTGTACGACAAAACCCGTGGCCTGCTGGAAAAAGCCGGTTACCAAGTCGTGTTCCCCGACAATCAGGACAGCCTCTGCTGCGGCCAACCCTTCGCCTCCAAAGGCTACGCCGAACAGGCCGAACACAAGCGCCAGGAGCTAATCGGCGCCTTGCTGCACGCCAGCCGTGGCGGGCTTGATCCGATCTATTGCGACACCAGCCCCTGCACCCTGCGCCTGGTGCAGGACCTGGGCGAAACGCGCCTGGACCTTTACGACCCCGTACGTTTTATCCGCACCCACCTGATGGACCGCCTCGACTTCACGCCCCAGGAAGCACCCATCGCCGTACACGTCACCTGCAGCACCCAACACCTGGGCGAAAGCCAGGCCCTGATCGACCTGGCCCGGCGCTGCTCCAACACCGTGGTCATCCCGGAAGGCATTCATTGCTGCGGGTTTGCCGGTGACAAGGGCTTCACCACGCCGGAACTCAACGCCCATTCACTGCGCACACTAAAAGAAGCGGTGCAATATTGCAGCGAAGGCATCTCCACCAGCCGCACTTGCGAGATCGGCCTGAGCCAGCACGGCGGCATTGATTATCACGGGTTGGTCTACCTGGTGGACCGCGTGACTCAGGCGCGCGTCCACTGATCCTGCAAAAAAAACAGAACCCCTGCGCGCCGGCGTAGTCATCTGCATAGGCCTCGACAAACGAGGCTCATCAGTGATGTCGCTGGCAGCCGTTGAACGCCAGCAGCGTCGAGCCCTTTTGCGCAAGGAGATACCCTATGAAGCGTTCCGCTCTTGCTGGCTTGTTCATTACCGCTGCGATGCTGGCTTCCCCTGCTTTTGCGGCGGGCGATAAAGACCTGTGCCAGATCAACCTGGACAAAATCAACAACGGTAAAGCGCTGCTTGCCACTGACACCAGCGGCAAAAGCGGCGAGATAGACACTGCAGTGTCCTCGGCCAAGGCTGCCCACGCTGCTGGGGATGACAAGAAGTGCATCGAGATCACCTCAAAGGCACTGCAAGACCTGCAGAACAGCGAAAAAGGCGGCCAGTAGCCCGATCAGTCACGGAAGGCCAACCTTCGGGTTGGCCTTCCGTGACGGTTTGGCGTACACTGCAAAGGCTTGTCACTCACTATGAAACAACGAGTTACAAGCACGGGGCCGTTTAGGATTCGACGCCGGTTGCGAAACTTTAGGTGCATGCCGAGTTGGTAACAGAACTCGTAAATCCACTGTTGCAACTTCTTATAGTTGCCAATGACGAAAACTACGGCCAGGAATTCGCTCTCGCTGCGTAAGCAGCCTTAGCCCTGAGCTTCTGGTACCTTCGGGTCCAGCAATCACCAGGGGATGTCTGTAAACCCAAAGTGATTGTCATATAGAACAGAATCGCCGTGCAGTACGTTGTGGACGAAGCGGCTAAAACTTACACAACTCGCCCAAAGCACCCTGCCCTTCGGGTCGCTGAGGGTTAACTTAATAGAAACGGCTACGCATGTAGTACCGACAGCGGAGTACTGGCGGACGGGGGTTCAAATCCCCCCGGCTCCACCACTTCATCATCTAAAGACGTCCACGGACGTCTTTTTTTGTGCCTGTAATCCAGTAAATACGGGGATTTCAGGTCCAACAGGGTCCGATGATATCTGAGCACATCCTACAATTCGTGTATTCCACGTGGTATTCCAAGCCTACGACAGATGTTTTTTGGAATACACGCAGTATCGGAGATTCTCATGAGCGCCCACGCCACTCGGCTTTCAGACGTCAAAGTCGCAGCAAAACCAAAGGAAAAAGACTACATCCTTACTGATGGCGACGGCCTCCAGATGAGAGTGAGGGCTAATGGCTCAAAGCTCGGGAATTTTAACTACATTCACCCAATCACTAAAAAGCGGATCAATATGGGCCTTGGTACGTTTCCGGAGGTGAGCTTGGCTCAAGCTAGAAAACAGACGGTAGAAGCCAGGGAGCTGGTGGCGCAAGGACTTGATCCGAAAGCGAAGCGTGAAGAGGATCGGCAAACGTTAACAGCGACTACAGAACATACCCTTAAAAACGTAGCCACCGCTTGGTTCGAGCTTAAGAAAGACTCGGTTACTATTGCTTATGCTGAAGGGCATACCTAGTAAAAGTGCATGTCCTCCCCTTCTTGCTGATCAAACCGTCACCTGCCTCAGCCGTTTACTGCCCCAATCGAGCTCAAACGCATCCAGCGTCAAATCCATCAGCCCCATTGCCTCATGGCCAGCGTGAATAGCACACTGCCTACACAGTCTGAAAACTTCAATATGGCCTTACTGAACCTTGAGCGCGATGCTACACACCGTGGGCCCAAAGCTGTCAGTAAGCGTCTATAGCAGAAGTGGTGATTCATTTTGTACAGGTCTTTTCATAATATCTTGACGTTCGGCAACCCGCCGACACACAACGTCATAAACAATTTCCGCGATTTTGTTTGCCAATAAAGGCGGTACCGCATTGCCCACTTGGTGGTACTGCTGGGTTCGATTCCCTTCGAAATAATAGTTATCTGGGAACGTCTGAAGCCGCGCGGCCTCGCGAACGGTCAAGCTACGACATTGCGCAGGGTCGTAATGAATAAAGTAGTGACCGTCCTTCGAGATATGACTGGTGATAGTCGTTGCCGGGAGCTCCGCGAGCTGCACCCTAAAGCGGTCAATGAATTTACCGCTTTCCCAATTCTTGTGAGCGGGAGCAAGGCCAGGTAGTGAAAATTGTTGATGGCCCTTTGGCGAATACTTGTTGTGCTCAGCGAAGGTGCTTGCAAAAGCGTATCGCCGCAGGTCGGACTGCATATGTCCGCGTGCATCGTGGCTCATCCAGTATTTGATATTGGCGTCTTGGTACCAGGCATCAAGGGTGGGTATACCCGTGTTGCCTAAACCTTGTTCCTTAGGCACTCGCTGACTGCCAGAACTCTGAGGCGCATTGAAAAGTGCTTGACGAGTAGCTCGCAGAGGCGCAATCAGTTTGCCATTTTCCATTTCCGCGTGACGCAGTAAATCGTCTACTTCGTCGGCAACCGCCCGGTACCAATCTTCTTGGGAGTCCGAACGCCGCGACAGCTTGCTTCTAAGCTTGGGCAGGCCGCCGATGGCTTGTCTGACCGATACCGGATCGGCTGTTTTCAGGAGGTCATGAAATGGGGTATTACCGTACTCGTCGAGCGCTATTCCCAGAAGAATGACTCGATGGCGAGCTTGTGGAATCCCGTATTTTTCTGCTTCGATGATAAAAGACTTCGGGTTTACCCTGCCGATGCAATCAGCAGAGCTGATCGACTCTTCGGAAACCAGAGAACAGATCTTGTATTTCTGCCCGCCCTCTACATGATCCAATGCTTGGGTAGGGTCCACTAGGTCTCTGAGAATCTGCGCAAAGATCCCTTCACCCCCAACCTTGGAAGACAATATCCCTTTGACATTTTCCATGACAAAAACAGTAGGGCGATAATTCTTGATGATGCGCAGATAATCTTTATACAGAAAATGCCGATGATCATTCTCAGCGACATAACCCTGCTTGCCTTGATTTCTAGCCCGACCAACGATTGAATACGCTTGGCATGGAGGGCCGCCTATGAGGACCCAGGGACGTCCATCTTTATTCAATCTGGCGTCGATGAGCTCATTTAGCTCAGAGTCGCCCTCCTCCGACCCTAGGGTGATCTGCCGTGCTTCCTCCTCGGCTCGAGTCCAGAAATCTCTCGTTTCAGGAGTGAAAGGCTCTGCGGCCTCACCATTGCAGTACCGGTAGTAGTCCTGAAGCCCTTTGGGATACTCGCGCTTGAGCAAGCGATAGAAGGCACGCAGTTTAAGTGTCTTCCTGGCTACAGGGTCCATTTCGGCGGAAACGATGATGTCGAATCGATTGCCATCACCTGAGGATGAAAAACCCTCACCCAGTCCGCCAGGGCCAGCGAAAAGGTCAACGATTTGGATAGCGTCCTCAACTGCAACAGCTGGCTCGGCGGTCGCCCTCGGCGGGAAAAGAGTGTTCTGGTATTGAGTCATGGGCTCATCAGTCAAGGAAACAGGAATGGCAACAGCGTAGTTAGCCGAGCAGCAATACTCTACCAGGATTGGCCCACCAGCGCAGCTTTAGCCGCGCTCACGACGATTGCCAACTAAAAGTTTTTCGGCGGAAATGACAATCTCAAATTATGGTCCATACGCAGCAAAATCGTTGTCCACCCCTCCGCGCCCAGCAAGAAAGTCAACGATTTATAGGCCTAGGGAGCGCTAGCGCAGTTGAAAGGTCATAACTTCAGCAAGAGCAAGCACATCTGGAGGGTGATCGGTGGACGTAGTCAGCAAAGAAGTCAGATCTCGCATGATGGCCAGCATCCGCGGCAGCAATACAATCCCAGAGATGAAGGTTCGAAAGCTGCTGCACAGTCATGGCTTCAGGTATCGATTGCACTCACGACAGCTTCCGGGTCGCCCCGACGTGGTGTTACCTCGGTACCGCCTCTGCTTATTCATTCATGGCTGCTTCTGGCACAGGCACCCCGGATGCCGGTACGCGACCAATCCCAAGTCTCGCGAAGATTTCTGGCGCGCAAAGTTCGAGCAGAACGTGAAGCGAGATATAAGAAACAGGGACGAACTGCTGCAACAGGGTTGGCGCGTCTTCGAACTCTGGGAGTGCGGAATCCGCAGACCGGAAGCAGAGATCCAATGGCTTCTGGAGGCCGTGCCGGATTGCGATCAACGTTATATTTCCTGGCCCGCTTTCCATACCGAGCCGTTCAGCTGACCGGGGCGCTCGGGCTACCGGGCCGGCAATTCCGAGCCTCCATCGAACCGTTACGCAACCTGAGTCAATCTCTGTAGCAGCTTGGACTTTAGACCAGAAAGATCAACGCTGTATTCGAACTGAACAACGCCTGCGGGTAACACCCCACCTATGAAACTTGCAGGCGTTATCCGGGGAAAACTGTCATCAACCGAATAGGACAGTGCCTCGAGCAGGTTGTATGCTTCTTTTCGTGCCGAACATCCTGCCTCCATGCCGAGACGCCGTAATGCTCCTTCCAGCACGGCGGCATCGATGCCGAGAGCAACGAGACGATCGCAAACGAGATCAATCGACAGACCTTCATCGACCGGCTCAAACCTGAAGTGAATCAGTTGTAGCGGCTTACCCGATGAGGCGGCCAGCTGGAACTGCCCGGAAATGTTGATCACGCTCCCGTAACGGCTGATCGTCGACTTGACTTCGTAGTCGGTCGTTGGAGTTCTAATGTCAACTACGCCGCCGAAAGGGCCGCTCCACTCATAGGAGACCCCTCCTATAACCAGCGTCTCCAAAGCCAGCAGTTCAGCGAGCACGTCATAGCCATGCTTGTCGACCAGCGCATTCCCCAGCAGGTGCCGCCACCTTTCCCACCAAACCAGAGGATCAGCCAGCAACGCTTGCCGTACCGCGGCGCCGGACTCGACGCTGACCATATGCTCGCAGATAACCCCGAACTCGTTGCGGAGCCATTCAATGGACGACTCCAACCGCAGGAAGCGTCTCTGATGTCCCGCGATCACCCGCTCCACTGTCCGGAGTTTGGCGCCAGCGAACACTTCCGAGATCTCCAAGGGGGCGGAGCACTCAACGGCAACGCCGAACCAGTCGCCTTCACGAAATACCCACGCAGGGCAGGCTGCTGGCATCGCCTTGATGGGCAACATCCGCCCGCTCTGGTCAAGGTTGGCAAAGCCTCCCTGAATCTCTTTCAACAAGTCAGTCATGATCGCGATTAATACCAATAGGGGCGCATCCTACATCCGCAAACAGTGCATCGACGTAGCCGAACAAACCGCCTTCGCAGAAAACGGGTTCCTTGAGCACGATCTGCGCCGTATTGAGCTTCATGATTGCCCTGAACTGTTCCTGGGAAGGTTTACGCAGCAATCGCATCCTGAAAATCAAGCGCGTCAGATCAATCCTGAAACCGCCCTTGCCTGGGCGCTCAACCAGTTGTACGACCGTATCGGTAGTCACGCTCTCCAACACCTTTCGAGTGTTTTCCTCGGTGCCCTGCCACGTTAGATGAACGGTCCACCACAACGCCCGTAACCAGATGCGGCTTCGGCCTTTCCAGTAACGCACGGGTGGTGCGCTGTCCCAACGATTTTTCACCAGATCAGGCAGTACACGCAGGGATAAATAGCGCCACCAGCCGTCATCAGCGGCGGTGCGAATGTCCATACCAGCCTCTCCCAAGACCTGGTACAGGGCAAGGCCAACTTTCATGTCATAGACGCCAGGGCCTGAGGCGTTGCTTCTGGCAATGGGGTCATACATCGACACAATGGCAAAGAGTTTGCGGCGTACCTCTTCCATTTCCGGACTGGAAGCTTCATGGAGAAATGAACCACTTTTGACCATCTCGTCAAAGTGGCGCTGCGACAGTTTGAGATTCAGTGTCGGGAAGCTCATACCGCGTTCTCCAGTGCCCGAATCCGCCGATCAAGCCAGCATTGGGTGGATATGAACAATTCCGGAAGCGAGGCTGTATTCAGATCACCCATTCGAATGAACGTATGCACTGCATCCGCAATACTCGCAATACCTTCATCGGTATCGAGCGTGTCCTGATATGTATCGAATTGTGCCCCCATGTCTGCTTTGACCTGCGCAATGACCAGGGCGAGCCATGCTGCGAACACCTGGCGCATTAACGGCGACTGCTCGATATTCAGCGCCCGACGGTCGCGCAACTGCTCAAAATGCGGGTGGGCATTGTTGAGTACCAGAGCGACATAGTCGCTTGAGAATGGCTCATCCTGCGGATCGCTCCAGCAAGCTTTTAACTCCCACAGTGGTCCGTCTGCACCAAGGGACTCCTCCACCACAGGGAAAAGGGAGCCGTCACCGTCGATGATGATTTCGATCGGTTGTGCCAAAGGCCCCAGTCGTGCACCTGGGTGATGCGCAAATCCGGGAACGAACTCTGCTTTGGATTGGCCTAGAAACGCCTGAACAGATAGAAAACCGCTCCCTCTGACGGTCCCGGGCTCCAGTTCGATGTTGAGCATCACACCGCCGCCTGCTTCTTCGTGACGCAGGCCATGAACGGGCCCAAGCATTCTCCAGCAGGAGTCTGCCGATGCCCATTCCAGTGCCAGCAACACTTCAGCGTCGCTGTTCGCCACCCCCTCAGGACCGAAGATAGCTTCCAGAAGCGGAGCACGCTCGATCAAGGATTGAACAATCAAGGGATGTTCGGCCGGATTCCAGTCACTGTCCTTGCCCAAAGCGTATTGATCGCCACTCACCTCCGTCGCCCCCGGATCAAGGCCATCATGTGACCGGAAAACAAAGAGCACTTCCGAATCGCTTGCGCCGCCGAGTGGCGCATTCAGCATTCGATATAGCGGCAATCGAGTACTCATTGCGCGGCTCCATTGGAATCCGAAATCCGCACACCAACCACCGGCCGCAACAACTTGCCACCAGGTTCATTTATCCTGACGTGAAGTTCCCCCTCCAGCACCAGCCCCGGTTGAACAAACGCAGTATCGACCGTGAGCCTGACACAGGTTCCGTCGCCCATTTCCGTGCACTTTACAGAAGGGATCGCACTGCTAATTAGGGGTGATTCCAATCGAAACGGAAACGTGCCGAGCCCGTTCACAATCCATCCCTCTAAGGGGATCGGCCCGGATTCGGAGTCCACGGAAACGGTGATTTCTCTGGGTATGTCTGGCTGCACAAGCCCCCACCTCAAGCACCATTTCATGACAATGGCGGATGCCGCATACTTGACTTCGGTTATTTCCAGTTCAGGCGAAGCCGCCGCCCCTTTTCTGGAACCTTGGCCGATGGACGGAGGCGGCACCGCTTTGCCAAACCGCCCATCCCCGCCAAATCCACGGCTGGGCAGCACGAGTTCGGCCAATTTGCGTGACATACGCATCGAAGGTTTGACGGTTACGCTGGGCTGGGACGGTACGCCGAAATCCTTCAGGATTCGGCCACACTGGCCACGAATCTTTTCAACCACTCGCCCTCCGTTCACGTCCACCCACGAGGCATGGTCCGCACGCTCGCAGCTTCTTAGATAACCTTCAAGATTCTGTATGTTCGAGCGCAACCCTCGGGCTGCGGATGGCTGGAGCTCCTGTGCCGAATCTGGAACAAAAAGCGCCACTACATATCGGCCGTCTGCAAAACCGGAGAACCCACCGGCCCAGCCTCGCGAATCGATACTGTCTTCCCAACAGATGTTCATTCCAGGCGAACGCATGAATGTTACTATCGGTCGATGGGGAGCGCCGCTGCCTGGCTTGGAGAAGATGCAGGTTTCCGGGCTGGGGGCGTTGTCTGGCGCCTCCATCTGCAATTGACGTGAGGTCAACGCCACGCCAAGCAGCCAGCCCGCGTGACCGGAGGCCACGAACTCACCTCGCAACTGGATAGCTTTGCAAAGCACCTCATCGCTCTTGATACCTCTGGCCGTCAAATAATCTGCCTCTTCAGGCACCTCTCCTATTGCGCGGTCATACAAGCACTGACTGGCCCGGAATATCGGCAACATATCCCCGCTGGCTATCTCCATGCCGTTAACCGAAGCACTCAGGTATCTACCACTGGCGAAGTAGGGGTTATCCAGGCGCGCACTGAACCAGCGCTGGATCGCAACATTTACGTAATCTTCGTAACTACTGTGCCACCACGGTGCCGGCCCGTCCTCATGGTCGAAGACGGGCAGCAGGTTTTCTTTGAGCAATGGGATGATGATTGCCGTGCCGGTTGTTTTACCGCTGAACGGCTGGGCACCCAATGCCTTCAGGATATTGTGGATGTACTCCGGCGCCGTGATTGCCTGCAGTCGATCATTCTCCCCCCACCAAGCAATGCCGGTTTGCGTGGTGACCTGCAAGCGGTCGACACGGTTTTCATCTTCGACCAGCGAAGCCACCAGCCGCTCTTCATATCCTTCTGAGGTCTCGATCCGGCTGTAGTATATGACGAGGCCTGCCCCCATGCGGAAGTAACAGGTCTTGCCCAATCCCCACGAACCGCCCGCACTATCATCAGTGCGAGTCCGGCCGATTTCGAACACGAGCTTCAGGAAATTGCCATGTTGACCATTGGCTAACACGCTGTCGAAGGTCATCGGCCCGGTCAGCCCCTCGGTACCTGAGTCACGGATCTCAAGCAGTTTCGGCGTACGTGGATAGCGTTTTCCGAGCATCTGCAGGTTCAGCCCTTCACTGAAGATGGAGGCGATGGCCTCCAGAGAATGCTCGCGGATATGGAAATCCACTGACACCGGCAGTTCCTGATTATCTTTGCGCCCTGCGTCGAGCGCGTTCTGAACGGATTCGCGTACCAGCAAGTCCAACAATGGCGTTTCTTCATTCTGCAGCGCGCGAAGCAGGAACGCACCGGACTCCTGCATGGGCTGCAGTGGGAGGCTGTAATACTTCATGGATCAGATCGCGCCTACCGTTTCTTCAAGATTATTTTCCGATGGCGCGAAGGTCTCCGGAATATTGACTGTCACGTGAGTGACATAGCTTTTCTGCTTGCCTTGCGAACCCGGCAGATAAAGGCTGATACCTACGATGTGCGCTTTGGCATTAAGCGATTGCCTCTCTCGGCGCGGCGCACGGGCGACCTTTGTAGAAGGTTCATAGGGGCTGTCTTTGTCGATGAGATAGATCAGCAGTTGAGGTACTGTTCCGACACCACCTTTGTCGCGCTCCTCTGCCACTTGGAAATTACTAGACCCCGGCTTCGGAAGACCAACCTCTTGAAGCGCATAGGCATCCGCCAGCAAGTCCTTCGGATCTCGCAGCGTACCAATGGACACACCATCATCCGAACGCTTATCGGCGAAGCGGCTACGGTTGATCCGGCCAATAGTCTCGCCGGAAATCTCCCAGCTATTTTCCGGTTTCGGTGTGTTGCCCGCCACTACGACATTCCACTCCGTATAGCCAGCGTCTCTATTGTGCTCACCGAGCCATGTCAAAAAAGCTGGCATGTCGGAGAAGAACTGATTACCGGGATGAAACGAGAGGTCCGCAAGATATCTGACTACCTGACCGACGTCGACATTACGCCAGACGAGGCTATTGGCCCCCTTCAATTCGGTTTTTTTGAGGTTGGTACCTGCCGAGCTCAGAAATTTCTCTGTACACAACAAATTGTTATTGAGCACCGCAGCAGCATCATCGCCGTCATGAAAAACGGTTGTTTGCCGATTGATTCCCGAAAAGTCGAATTTCGCCTTGATCGCGCGCTGCATCCTGTTCGCACCTGTCGGGCGAAGCCATGCGAGCCGAGCATGGACACGGACCCGAGGCCCGAACTCTTCAGGCTTGGCACCGGCATGCATGAAGCGCTGTAGATCGTCACGAAGTTCCTCTTCCGCGACGGTCATGAACTCGTACTTTTCTCTCGTATCATCGGACATCCACACGCGAGGCAACAGTTCATAGCCTCTGCGGTAACCAAACCAGCGCCCCATCTGCATCAGGGAATCTGCCTGCGCCGAGCCACGCAGGAAGAATGTGCTGACGAGGTTTTCAATCGTCAGCCCGCGAGAAAGAGTGCCACCGCCGATAACGATAAACGCTGTGCAGTAATTCAGAGCGTGCTCAGCGTCAGGGTAGAATAGCCGCCTGACCTCGTTCTCATCAGTCACACCGTTATTGGCACAGTTATCAACACAGATATGGATGCCCTGGTGGTATGTCCGTTGCAAATCCGCATCCAGCTGGATAGCTGTCACCGCATCCAGCAGTGTCCGCACTTCTGCAAAAAAATAGTCAAACGCCGGGAGTTCACGAAGCTCGGAGAGCCGGCCATAGTCAGGGAAACGGTCGGCAAACTGCGCACCATCGAGTTGTGACGAAACGTTGTCCCACACGGGCCTGAACGTAGCGGCCAACTGATCATCAGCGTACTTCGACCACGCTTGGAGCGCTGCCTGCACGGCTTTGCTCATGTACTCATGATCAAGCTGCCTCGCACTTGTATGGATCAACATGCTCACAGGCTTTGCAGCGCCGGACAATCGCATTACGGCTACACAGCACAGGTACCAGATCAGGCTTTCTTGCAGCGCGTGAGGCAGTGTCAAGTCTTCCCCTCGGTGAAGGCTACCCACCTGTTCCACGTCTTTTGTAGAGACTTCACGAACGATTCCAAGCGGCTCTTTATCATGTTCGGCGTAACCGAAAATCTGCACGGGCCCGAAATGTTCGTCCGCCTGCGGCAGCGCTGCAATGAAATCCGAAGGGTAAAGCGTCTCTCCTGGTCCTTCATTGAGAAAGTTGGCGGAGGGTGTGGCGGTGAACGCAACGTAGTTCACACATTGCAGAGGCAAACTGATCAATTGAAGGATGAGTTTGTTGATGGCCGTTCGCTCAGCCTTCGAAACGTCATTTGAATTGATGCCCGCTTGATCCGCCTCGTCATCAATCACCACGAGCCGCATCTGCGACATCCCCAGCGGGTGCGCTTTGATCCACGCAATGAGATGCTTCAACCGAGCCGGGTTCTTCAGGCAAACAACAAGGTGGCGGTCTCTTCGGCCAGCGTCGAACTGCATGTCCTGCGCACGGGCACCATAAGGACTGTTCTTCGATGGATGCTCGATCGCCTTCCAACTGACGTTACCATCATGCTGGAACAGATCGCCGACCAGACGCTTATTGGTTTGTACCCGAAGGTTCTCAAGGGTGCCGGTGAGCACGACGAACAGGTTCCATCTATAGTCGGCTGCCATGGAAATCAGGCCCGCCATGTTGGCCGTCTTGCCGGATTGTACATGTCCGACCACCAATCCTTTTACAGGCATGCGATCTTGGGTGGTCTGCCGCAGATGCCGAAGGACGCGCACCGCAGACTTTTGAATATTATCGACCGAGGCTTGCTTCCAGCCCTGCGCGATCAGGTGTTTTCTGTAGAGCTGCCATGCACTTCGCGCGTCTTGCGGCACTGCCATACCAGGCTCGGCTTCTTCCGCCCCAACAACAATTAAGGGTCTTGCCGCGGCGACAGATTGCTGCTCGGCCTGTTCCTTGTGCCGAACGATCTTCTGCCAACATTCAAGGCGCTCTTGCGGGCTATTGCCCAGTGAAGGCCAGTCGTCCATTTGCTCCTGCAACAGGAACCAGTCGTTGGCCTTCTCAAGTGACTGTTCCGTCCGGCCGAGTCTGGCGATATCTTCCCAACTCCAGCTTTTAAGGCGCCGTCCATCAATGAACGCACGACATTTATCGTACGCTGGGTTGATACTGTAATCAGCCATTAGCATCCCTACTGTATTCGGAAGACAACTCGAAGCAGGAACATCCCTACACTCAAGTCAAGGCTAAGGATAGTGGCACAGAGCCGGTCACCTTACAAAACCCGGCTGCTAGAAAGTGGTGAATTACGAGGTTTCTAGAGAATCCGGGGCGATTCAAAATGAAGCGAACGGCAAGTCGCAGGGGGAAACAGCAATCAGATTTTAATCAGAACCGAATATAATGGCAGGCCAATTCAAGCCGTTTGCGAAGTGAAATGGACTCAGTATTCCAAAAGGCATTCCAATACTCGCAAAAAACTAAAAATATATACAAATCAATATATTATTGAGCCGGTTCAGATTACCCCGGCCACCAATTCGAAGCATCGACAGAACCCGCCTAGTGCGGGTTTTGTTGTTTCTGGGGTTTGGAAAGCCCGACAGGATGGACCTTCAGAATTTTCCTTCAACCTATCGCGCCACTGATGAACTGGTGCAACTCCCCCCACGCAGATAGCCTCCTCCAGTCGCTGCAAAATCAGCGACCGGGTTTAGCAGCTCGTTTACTATCAAGGCTTGCAAAGCCACCATTCGTTCTAGCGATGCTTTCAGCATCTGCTGGTTCGTATTATGGCGGCTGTGCGTGGGGCACTTTCGGGTGCGCCGGGTTCCTTGATTCCTGGTCTGCTAACCCGCGTACAGTCGCCACCCTTTTCGTTTAGCAGCGATGTCTGGCGACTCCATCAATCAAGGAGTTTCAGCCATGAAAAAGATCACCCCCAATCCCCCCTCCGCAAACCTCTTTACAATCTCTCCGGACATCACCTGCGAAACCCTGCTGATCCAAGCCAGCGAAACCCTCGCCTCACTCAACGCCATGACCACCGACCTGGCCTTCGAACTCGAAGGTGCCAGCCGTCACAAGCTACTGGCCAGCCAGCAGTTGATCGTGCTGAGCGAACTGTTGGTAGAGCGAGTACGGGTCCTCACCCAAGACACACCAGCATTCCAATAACAAAAAAAGGCCGAGGTCACTCGGCCTTTTACTGTCCTCTGCCTCAGAAATCCCAACGCGTCGTGACCATCACGTTGCGTGGGTCACCGTAATACGCCGAGTCATAGAAGCCGATGTTGGTGAAGTACTTCTTGTCGAACAGGTTGTTGACGTTAAGCGTGGCCGACAGGTTCTGGGTCAGTTGATAGCGTGCCATCACGTCCACCAGCCAGTACGGGTCCTGGGTGAATTTTTCTGAGCGACCGCCACCGGGATAACCCCAGTTACGCACGGTTTGCCAACCCGCGCTCTGCCAGCGTGTGCCACCACCGAGGGTGAGTTTGTCCAGGCGGCCTTGGAGTTTGTAACTGGTGTAGAAGGTGACCTGATCCTCGGGCTCCCAGGTCGCAACCTTTTTGCCATCAGCATCGCGGGCGATCTTGTGGGTGTAACCGGCCTGCAACTGCCAGCCTGGAGCGAGTTCGCCGGAGATTTCGGCTTCGTAGCCTTTGGTTTTGCTCTCGGTGCCCATGTACGCGTAATCGACGGCGGGCTGCGAGTTCCAGGCGGTATCGGCGATGGGGCGATTGGTCTCGTGCACTTCAAAGTAGGCGAGGCTGGCGTTCAGGCGGCCATCGAAGAATTCGCCCTTGAGGCCTATCTCGTAGTTTTTGCCCTCGTCGGGTTGAAGCATGGTGTTGGTTCGATCGCGATACTGGGTCTGCGGCTTGAAGATTTCGGTGTAGCTGGCGTAGGCGGTGAAGTTTTCGTTGAGGTCGTACGTCAGGCCGGCGTACGGCACTACCTTGCCGCTTTCTTCGGTGTCGCTGGTGCCGGTGACTTGATAGTTGGCAACCCGCGTGCCCAACAACAGGTGCAGCGCATCGGTCAGGCTGAAGCGCCCGGTGACATAGGTGCCGGACTGGCGGGTGATTTCATCACTGAAGCGGGAGGCCTTGCCCCACGTAGGCTCGATAGCCTCGCCGTGCCAGTTGTAGAAATCATAGGAATTGTCGAAGTAGACGGGGTTACGGTAGTCCTTGCCCTTCCACCGTGAGCTGGAAACGGACTGCCCGATCACCAGTTCATGCTCACGCCCGAACAGCTCAAACGGCCCCGACGCGTACACATCCAGGCTGTCGCTGGTGGTGTCGCCGGTGTATTTGGCCGCATAGATCGAGCTGGCTGTCGCGGAATCCTGGGAGATGTAGCCCAGCGGTGCATCATAGCCGTTGACCTGATGGTTGTACTGGCCTTTGGTGACCCAGCCGTTGTCGAAGCTGTGTTCCAGGGTGGCGAAGACAGTGTGGCTGTATTGTTGCCATGAGCCCCATTTGGGCCCGTTGTTGAACGAGCGCGGCAGGTCGAGTTTGTTGCCGGTGGCGTCGAAGATGGTGCGGGTGCCGGTCCAGCTGGAACCTTTGGGGTCGCTGTCCTGGTAGTCGGCGCCCAGGGTCAGCAGGGTGTCCGGGGTCAGGTCGACTTCGAGGATGCCGTAGAGCACGCTGGTCTTGCGCGAGTAATGATCGAGGAACGATTTTTTGTCCTGATAGGCGGCCACTGCTCGACCGCGCACGTTCCCGGTTTCAGTCAGGGGACCGCTGACGTCGACCTGTGAGCGATAGTTATCCCAGGAGCCCGCGCCCAGTTCGATGCTGCTCTTGAACTCGGAAGTCGGCTTTTTGCGGATCAGGTTGATGGTGCCGCCAGGGCCGCCGGCACCGGTCAGCAGGCCGGTAGCGCCCTTCAGCACTTCGACGCGGTCGTAGATCGCCATGTCCGTCATGGTCTGGCCCGCTGAGTATTGGGCATCACGCAGGGTCGGTATGCCGTCGTACTGGAAGTTCTCGATGGAGAAACCGCGCGAGTAATAGTTGGTGCGTTCGGTGTCATAGGTCGACACGGTGATGCCCGGCGTGTGGCGCATCACGTCGTCGATGGACTTGAGGCCGAAGTCATCCATGACCTGGCGGGTGACCACCGAGATCGATTGCGGGGTTTCCCGTGGCGTCAGCACCAGCCGCGTGGCCGTGGCAATGGTGCCAGGGGTGTACGAGCCCGTGCCCTCGGTGACAGTGCCCAGTTGGTTGGCGCTGACTTGGGTGGTTTGCAATTCCACCTTGCCGTCCTGGGAGACCGGTTTGGCCACCACGCGATAGCCGCCCGGCTCACGCTCTGCCTGTAAATTCGCTGGGGCCAGCAGGCGCTCAAGGCCTTCATCCACAGAGAAACTGCCTTGCAAACCCTTGCTCTGAATGCCGGCAGCCAGCGCGGAATCGATACCGATCATCACACCCGCTTGCTGCCCAAACACCCCCAACACACGGTCAAGACTGCCGGGCGAAATGTCATACGCCTGAGGCTGGGATTGTTCCTGGGCGGGCGCCGCCGTGGCGGCCATGACACTGTGACTGGCGGTTGCCACCGATAAACCGAGGATAACGGTGCGCAAAGCGCTGACGCGGCTGAGCATAAAGACTGTCCTGTCGTGAAAGGGTTGGGTGGACGCTTTTTTCTGCGTCTTACCCGTCTTGATGCTCGAGACGTAAAAAACTGCCACGCGATGTAATAATAATTTCAGGTCAGGCCGGCACGACCGTGACCAGGTAGCCAAACACCCGTTGCACGCGTACAGGCAACACTTTGGCCAGCAGGTCCAGGCTGGCGTCGGGCTGGTCCAGCGAGAACGAACCCGATACCTGCAAACCCGCCACCGCGGGGTCACAGCGCAGCACGCCGCGACGGTAGCGATCGAGTTGCTCAAGTACCTCGCGCAGTGGCATGCGCTCGGCGATCAACAGGCCTTGGGTCCAGGCGTCGGCGCTGGATGGCACGGCGGCGAGCGGCCCGCCCTGCAGACGGTCGAAACTCAATTGGCGGCCCATGCCGAGCATGAGGCTCGCGCCGTGCGAAGGTTCGATGGAAGCGCTGCCCGCCAGCATCTGCACCTGCGTACCCTGCTGGCGGGGCAGGTCGTGGCTGATGATCATCCGCGACAGCGCCGCCGGGCGCACCCATCCATTAGACGTCTGGACCGTAGTGCCAGCGCTTGTGCCAGTGCTCAACAACAACCTGCCGAGGTTGAGTGCCAGGTGCGCACCACGGATATCCACAGCGGTGCGGGTATCCAATTGCAGCTCGCCGTTATCGGCCAGGCGCAGATGCCGTCGCTCCCCGGTAGCGGTGTGGTAATCGCTGAACAGCTCCGGCAACAGCACCCGCTCGCGCACGCTCAGGCCAAGCGCGGTGGCTACGCTCAAGCCTGCGAACCCCTTGAGGAGCGTGCGCCGCGACGGAACACTGCGTGCCCGTAGCAATTGTCGGGCATTGGACGCAGGCAGCGCCTGGGTGTTGAGGCGCATATCGCGGCTGAGCCCGGCCAAGCGCTGCCAGGCCAGTTCATGTTGCGGGTTCTCGTTGCGCCATTGCTGGCAGGCATGCTGCTCAGCGGCGCCGCAGGTGCCCGATTGCAACGCGACCATCCAGTTCAAGGCCTGGTCCAGCACGCATTCGTCCAAGGGTTGATCGTTGGCAGACTTGAAGCGGTTCATGCCGCGTACACCGCCAGGTAGCAATGGCGATAGGCTTTGAGCATGGCTTTTTGCACCACATTCACGCTGAGGTCCATGCGTTCGGCTATCTGTGGATAAGTCAGGCCATCCAGTTGTGACAGCAGGAAAATCTCGCGCACCTTGCTACCCAACCCATCCAGCACCTGGCCAACGGCATCCAACGCTTCGAGCACCAACAAGCGGGTTTCCGGCGAAGGCATGTGTTCGGGCTCCAGGACTGTCAGCGACTGCTCATAGGCACGTTCCAGCGCCTGACGACGGAAATACTGCCCACATAAACGGCTCGCGACCGTCGTGAGATACGCACGCGGCTCACGGAAAACCGGCACGGTGCCGCTGCTCAAAATCCGCACGAAGGTATCTTGCGCCAGATCCAGGGCCTGCTCCTGCCCGCCCAACTTGCGCCGCAGCAACTGCACTACCCAGCTATGGTGCTGGGCATAGAGCTCGCCCACGACCTGATGGGCAGAAGAAGATGAGACCATCGGTGTGATATCCAGGGGACGGCTGCGAAAAGTTACACATGATAATACTTCTCATTAGAGACGAGTTAGGAGTTTCTTCCCTGCCTCAAGAAGGTTTTTAGCTGTCACGGATTATCGACACGGACTACTTGCGCCGGCGCAAGTCACCGGAAAAGTCCTGCACGTTGGCGCGACGGGGATGAACTGGCGCGAATTGAATGGCTCGAATACGCTTCAACGACTGCTCGTCTGCCGATGATTGAAGGCGATCACTTGAGCCCCCACACTCCAGCACGCCAACCCACGACAAGGAGGCCGTTCATGCAAAACACTGTTTCGCCCAGCCCCCTGGTGGGCGTTGGTCTCTATACGCCCAGTGAAGCGTCCCTGTACACCGGCATTCCTGCGTCAGATATTCGTCGATGGTTGTTTGGCTATCGTGCCAAGGGCATTCATCATTCAGGGCTCTGGCAATCGGAACTGAGGGATGTTAACGATTGCATACTGAGTTTCCACGACCTGCTCGAAATCCGCTTTGTGCACGCATTTCGTCAGCATGGCGTGAGCTTGCAAGCCATTCGCTGCGCCTCTTGGCAGGCTTCTGAACTGTTTGGCCAGTCCTATCCATTTACCTGCAAACGCTTCCAAACAGACGGCCGCAGTATTTTCGCCACTGTTCTGGATGAAACGGGCGACGAAACACTGCTGGACCTGATCAAAAAACAGTACGCGTTCAAGCAGGTGATCAACCCATCGCTATATGAAGGGATCGACTACACCGGCAAAGGATCGGCCCAACGCTGGTACCCGATAAAACGCAGCAAGGCCATCGTCCTGGACCCCGCCAGAAATTTCGGCAAACCTGTTCTAACGGGGGCCGGTATCGACACTGCCGCACTGTTCAGTGCTTATGAGGCGGAAGGACAGGATACGAAACGTGTTGCCCTGCTCTATGAGATCTCAACATCTGCCGTAAAAGCCGCCATCAACTTCGAACAAAGGCATGCGGCTTGAACTTCCTTCTGGACCACAACCTGCCACCTGCACTAGCGCGAGCGTTGAACGAGCTTTCACACGTCTATGAGCATGGCGTAGTCCCACTCAAGGATAAATTCCCTCAGAGTGCGAGTGACATTGCCTGGATATCAGTGCTTCGCGACGAAGGCGACTGGGTTGTTATCTCTCAAGACCGATTTGCCAAAGGGCATGCTGAAAAGCAGGCATTCCGAGACTGCGGGCTGCCCATTTTTTTTGCCTGGCGAAACATTGGAGCAGCGAGACCTACTGGAATAAGGCACACAATCTTGTTCGCTGGTGGCCGGCCATCATGAAGCAATCAGCGCTGATAAGGGGAGGCGCCGCGTTCAGCGTGCCGTGGCGTTTTTCTGCGCCGGGTAAATTTGACCAGATAAAGATGTAAAGCCTTCAGCGTAAAACAGTCCCTGTCTGGAATAGCTCCGCACTTCCCATTACCCTGCTCTCCTCTATCAGACATCCGGAAGTCCGATACCCGTGTTCAAGCCACTCGCCGTTATCACCCTCGCCTGCGCTCCTCTGCTTGCCACCGCCGCCGACCTGGCCGGTGTCTGGGCGGGCACCTTGGGCAAATCCGTGATCACCGTCTGTTTCAACGGTGCCCACGGCGCCAATGGCAGTTATTACTACCAACGCATTCTCACGCCCATTCAACTGACCCAAGCCAACGCCAGCGAGCCCTGGGTGGAAGAAGGGCAAACTGGCTTTTGGCAGTTGGACGACCCGCAAGGCGATACGTTGACCGGCACCTGGAGCAAAGCCATTGGCGGCAAAAGCCTGGCGCTGATGCTCAAACGCGCGGACACGGACAGTTGTGCCAGCGACACCTACAACAACCCGCTTGAGGCCACGCCGCCTGCGGTGAAGGTCGAGAAGAAGACCTTCGCCGAACACGCCTATCAGGTGAAAACCCAAGGCGGACAGGTGATCCTGAAACTCGAAGGCGACGGGGAAGCCATCGATAAGATCAACCGGGATCTCGCACGCATGGCCATCAATCCGGATGGCCAGACCGATTTTTATAGAGAGCGGCGTAACTCACTGGACCAAAGCGGCAGCACCAGCACCAGCGAGATCACGGTGGAACCGTTCTATTGGTCATCGCACTGGATCACCGTGCGTTTCTATCGCTGGTCGGCGGGGTACGGACGCGGCGGCATCAGTTGGGGCCTGCACAGTTGGAACCTGCAAACCGGTGAAAAGGTCGACCCCTGGACCTGGCTGGGCGGCCATGAACAATGGGACAACCCCTATTCCGGCCAGGTCAAACTGCCCGTCACCTTCAGCGCCTGGCTGGCCAAGCAAACCACCGTCGACGAAGGGTGCCCGGCCGTGACCAGTTACTCCACCTTCGACTTGAGCTTCAACACCCAGGGCCTGCAACTCTCCACACCCGCCCAAGGCGATGGCTGTGACAACGAACTGAGTTTCACGTGGGAACAATTGGAACCGGTGCTGACAGCCCAAGGCAAAGCCGTTGTGCCCAGCTTGAAAGCGCCATAAAAACGTATTCAGCCTTACAAAAATCCAACACTCGTTCACGAAATATTCAGAAACGCCCACGGATACTAGCCCATTGCAATGACCGTTCCCCCGGACGGTCCTCCTGCCCTGGTAGCCACACTCCATGACACGTCCTGCTCCCCTGCTGCTCCTGCTTGCTGGTCTGTTGTTCTTCTTTGCCCTGGGCAACCATGAGCTGCAAGGCTCCACCGAAGCCCGGGTCGCCGGGATCGCCATGGCCATGCACCTGGACAATAACTGGGTAGTGCCTCAGTTGTTTCGTGAGCCGTTCCTGGAAAAACCACCTCTGAGCCTGTGGATCGACGCCGGGGCGATTCGCCTGTTCGGCGGCACCACCTGGGCGGTGCGCCTGGCTTCGGCGTTTGCTGGATTGTTCAGCGTGATGCTGCTTTACACCATGCTGCGCCGGTTCGGGCGACCGCAGACGCTGGCGTTCAGCGCGGCCTTGATCCTGGCGACCATGGCCAGTTACTGGAGCAACGCGCGTGGCGTGGGTGAGGACTCGCTGCTCACCCTCGGCGTGACCACCGCGCTGCTGGCGTTCTACCAGGCCGTGCGGCCCGATCGCCAGGGTTCCAGTACCGGCGCATGGGCACTGTTTACTGCCGGGATGGTAATCGCCACCCTCAGCAAAGGCGTGCTGGGCCTGGCCATGCCGGGCATTGTGATTTTTGTGTACCTGGCCAGCACCAGCCTGATGGACAAACGCCTGCAGATTGGCGACTGGCTCAAGCCTGCGCTGTTTACTTTGCTGGCACTGATACCGCTGGTGATCTGGCTGGGGTTCCTGTTCCAGCGCGGCGGTATGCAGGCGGTGGCCGAAGTGTTGCTGACCAACAGCGTCGGCCGTTTCAGCGGTTCGTTTGTCGAGGCTGGGCATTACGAGCCGTTCTACTACTACATCGCCAAGCTGCCCGAGGCGTTCCTGCCGTGGAATATCCTGGTGTATCTGGGCCTGTGGCACTTCCGAAAAAGCCTGGTGCGCAACCGCTACCACCTGTTTTTCAGCGTCTGGCTGGTGGCGCAGTTCACCCTGCTGACCCTGGCGTCGAGCAAACGCACCGTTTACCTGATGGCACTCGCACCGGCCGCTGCCGTGCTGGCCGCAGAATATGCACGGGTGCTGCTGGACTGGCTGAAAACCCACAAACCCGCACTGCATAAACATCACAGAACCGCAGTGGGTGGCGTGTTCACCCTGGCCGTGGGTTGCTACCTGATCGCCGCCTTCTGGTTCGCGCCCAAAGCCGATGTACGCCAGTCGTTCGTACCGGTGATCAGCCAGGTCCAGGCATTCAGAGACGAAGGTAAGGAAGTGGTGTTGTTCCAGCCCAACGAGCGCATCGCCGGGGCCAGCGTGTTCTATCTGCAGGCCTATTTGCCGATCCTGCAGACCGAAGCCGAGTTGCATCGCTACCTCGGCGCCAAGCCCGGCAACATTGCGTTGCTGGACCATACCAACGACCTGACCACCCCGGTGAAGGTGATCAAGCAGATGTCGATCAATCGCCAGCCTTACTACTTCGTCGAGCAGTAAGGCTGGCGCGGGGCATCAGTGCTTGGTGAGCTTGTCCAGGTAACCCATGGCAAACGCCGAGACCACGAAGGTCATGTGGATGATCACGTACCACATCAGGTGCTGCGGATCGACGTTCTTGGCGTCCATGAAGATACGCAGCAAGTGGATGGACGAAATCGCCACGATGGAGGCCGCCACTTTCATCTTCAACGACGAAGAGTCCATGGTGCCCAGCCAGTTGAGTTTTTCTTTGTTCTCATCGATATCCAGCTGCGAGACGAAGTTCTCGTAGCCGGAGATCATCACCATCACCAACAAGCCGCCGACCAGCGCCATGTCGATCAACGACAACAGCAACAGGATCACTTCAGCTTCCAGCATCGTGAAGATATTGGGAATGACGTGAATGATTTCCTGGAAGAACTTCAGCGCCAGGATCAACAAGCCCAAGGACAGCCCGAGATAAATAGGCGCCAACAGCCAGCGTGAGGCGTACATAGTATTTTCGATGAAGCGTTCCATGGGATCTCACACAACTAGGCTAGAAATGGCGGCGAGTATACCAGCCACCACAAGACAGCTGTAACCGCGAGAAAACTGACCTGTGCGGCATCTGTAAGAGAATTTTTCTGCTAGTGTCGAGCCCAATAACAACTCGGCTCGATGACGTCGGACAGGAAAAACTCAGATGATGGATGTGCGATCCCCCTTGGCCTGTATCGGCCTGTGCGCGGCATTGCTGCTGGCTGGCGGCTGCTCCCCCAGCGACGAGCAGAAGCAAACCACCCTCGAAGAGAAAACCGCCAAGTTCGAACAATCCCTCGATAGCATCCAGGACCCCAAGCTGCGCGACGCCGTCGCTGACCTCGGCGGTTCGCTGCTGTTGCTAGAGCGGGCGCGGGTCAAACTCGCCACCAAGCCCATCGAGGCCGAATACGGCGAGGACACCCTGGCCCTGCTCAAGCACTACCCCACGCCCCAGGCGCTGGTGGACACCTACATCAATGGCCTGTTCGTGCTGCGCAAGACCTCTCACTCCGACTATCTGACCGACCTGCAGCCGGTTTTCCCTTTCAACTTCAACATCCCGGACCAATTCCCGTTCCCCCACGGGCTGGAATGGCAGTCGGTGACCTTGAGCAACAACAAGGTCATCCCCTTCCAGCCGGAATGGTCGGAAACCGATCCGGGCATCCAACTGAGTCCCAGCAGTTCGAACCTGACCAACCCCGATGACCTGACGGTGACCTACCCGTTCATCGAGGGCATCGAGACGGAAAACAAGAGCCAGCCACAGCCTGTCAGCCTCAAGGGCACGGTTGAAGTGGTCGCGCCGGGCAAGGTGCTGACCTTTGACCTGTCGAAAAAGGACGTGGGCCACAAGCGCACCGAAGGCAACATCACCCTCAACCTGGTCTTGCTGGAAAAAAACTACGCCGAGATCGAGCTGACCAACAGCCAGCCACTGGCGCCGGAAGTCGGCGACGAATCGCCGAATCCGTTGCTGGTGCAGGCGCGGGACACCACTGGGCAATTCCTCACGCGCTCGGGTTCGATCAACGAAAGCAGCGCCCAGGTCGCGTTCTACGAGAAACAACTGGCCGAGATGCAAAAGCAGAAGGCCTGGTCGGAAGCGTTCGAAAAACAGCTGACCGACGAGCAGAAAGCCTTCGAACGCAAGCAGAGCAGCCATTACGCCAAGGTGTACTTCAATGGCGTGATCGACAACCTGCAAGTCAACGTGCTGGACTTCTCCACTGCCACACGTACCCGCAAAGACCTCGACCTGCCGGTGTTGCGCTTCGACAAGAACAGCCTGCAAAAAACCGTACAGGCCCTGCCGATGCCGGTCACCGTGTATGACGACAGCGCCGCCAACTGGCTCAAAGACGCGAGCATGACCGAAGACCAGCTGAAAAACAGCGTGACCATCAGCCAGTCGGTCGAGGACGCCAGCGCCGCGCACATCGTGTTTGACCACCCGTTCACCTTCAATGACGACCTGGTGGGCAGCGAGCGCAACAGCAGTGAATCACCGGTGACCTTCTTCACCGCCGACGAAAAAGGCGAGCGTGGCGAGCCGATTGAGCTGCCAACCGAGGCCTTCGAACTGAACCCGGCGCGTGGCACCCTGACCTATGACCTGAACCTGTTCCCGGAAAACCCGGCCTTTGTCGTGGGCTCGATTCCGCTGTTCCTGGCGACCATCGATAAGAACGAGATTGATGCAAGCAAGCTGCCCAAAGGGCTCGAACTCAAAGACAACGCGCTGATCGTCGACCAGAAGGCCTTCCCCGCCGACAGCTGGCGCTTCTACGCCAAGGACGCCAGCGGCAATTACCTCAAGGAAATCCTCGGCGTCAGCCACCGCGCCGAGGAATACGGTACGGCGATGTTTGACGTGCATTACTTCTACGGCCAGCCGACCACCCTGGAAAGCTACCAACGCACCGACCTGAGCACCGTGCAATACGGCTTCGAGGTCAAGCTGGACAAGCCCGAGAGCAAATAGCGGTCAGTGCTGGGTGTTACCGTTCAGCGCTCGCAGATGGGCCTGCATGTGCAGGCACCAGATCTGCGGGTCAGCCGCCGTCTCGTAGCCGTGCTGCGTCAGGCTGTCGACGATGGACTCCAGCATATTTTCCGCCACGAAGGGCCCTGGAAATGGGCCTTGGGACTTGATGGTGGAAGGCTGTTCACCGGTCATTCCGGCGGCAAACAACAACGTCCACATCCCGTTATCCCCCGCAAGAGGGCGAATGGAACATTCGATACGGGTGACCAGGCCGAAGCACTGGCGGGTAAGGCAAAGGTTGCGCGGCATGGCGGCGACCCTCGGTAGATCGGTGTTCAACCTGCGCCTGGGCGAGGCTGTTTCTATCCAGCGACTCCTGTGGATATCCCTTGAGCACAGAATAGAAGAAAACCACGACAAACCAAGGTTGTAGAGACCAACGGGCGCTGGCCCTACATCCGCGCCAAATTTGTGACGGTTCTGTTCACATTGTGGTGAGCGGGCTTGTTGTGGCTATGGGGCTTGTTGTGGTGAGCGGGCTTGCCCCGCGCTGGGCTGCGCAGCAGCCCCAATAGGACCGCTGCGGTGTGCCAGTGAGATTGAATTGTTTGGTTTTGGGGCTGCTTCGCAGCCCAACGCGGGGCAAGCCCGCTCACTACACATCAAGTCGGCTTGGCTTCGGCCAGTGCCTGCTGTGCCAACTCCTTCTCCGCTTCCTTCAGATCCTCTTCGCTGATCATCTCGGCAATCGCGCGCAACCGCTCGACCACGCGCGCGTTCACCGTGCCTTCCGGAAATTGCCCCTCGGCATCCGGCTCACCCGCATCCTCGCCCACCAGCAGGCTCAGCGCCTCGTCGGCCTGGCGCACCGCATAGATATGAAACTGCCCAGCGCGCACGGCCTGCAGCACCTTCTCATCGAGCATCAACGTGGCAACGTTGGCCTGGGGAATGATCGCCCCCTGCTCGCCGGTCAAACCGCGCGCTTCACACAGGCGGAAGAAACCTTCGATCTTCTCGTTGACCCCGCCCACCGCCTGCACTTCACCAAACTGGTTGATCGAGCCGGTGATGGCAAAGCACTGCTTGAGCGGCGTCTTCGACAACGCCGAGATCAAGGTGCACGCCTCGCCCAGGGACGCACTGTCGCCGTCCACATAACCGTAGGATTGCTCCAGCGCGATACTCGCCGAGATCGCCAGCGGGAATTCCTGGGCATAGCGACTGCCCAGGTAACCCGTGAGGATCATCACGCCCTTGGAGTGGATCGGCTGGCCGAGGTTGACCTCACGCTCGATGTCGACAATGCCACTGCCGCCCGGATACACCGTGGCGGAAATCCGCGCCGGTACGCCGAAGGCCGAGTCACCGACTTCCAGCACCGTCAGCCCATTGCACTTGCCCACCGCCGCACCGGCCGTGTCGATGAGGATGACCCCAGCGAGCATGTCGTCGAGAATCCGCGCCGACACGCGCCCAGTACGCGTGGCCTTGGCCTTGAGGGCGCGTTCGATATGGCCGGCATCGGTCATCTCGTCGCCCGCCAGGTGACGAATGAAATCCGCCTCGCTGACCAGTTGGAACAAGTCGCCAATACGCGCCGACAAACGCCCTTGGTGCTCTGCCAACCGCGCGCTGTAAGTCGCCAACCGCGCCACCGCATCCGACGTCAGCGGCGCCATGCCTTCTTCCGAGGTGCGGGTTTTGAGCAACTGGGCAAACTGCTCCAGGCTTTCGTCGACCATCGGGATGTCTTCGTCGAAGTCCACCAATACGCGGAACATCTCCTGGAAGTCCGGATCGGCGTCCTGCAACGCGTAGTACAGCTGACGCGAACCGATGATGATCACCTTGACCTGCAACGGGATCATCTGCGGGTTGAGGGTCACGGTGGCCAGGCGGCCCAGTTCGCCCAGCGGTGATTCCATCTTCAGTTTGCGCGACTGCAGGGAACGCTTGAGCGCGTCCCACACAAACGGCTCGCTGAGCATTTTTTCGGCTTCCAGGATCAGGAAACCGCCGTTGGCACGGTGCAGCGCGCCCGGACGCAACTGGCGATAAGTGGTGTAGAGCGCGCCCTGGTCGGTGCTGTATTCGATGCGGCCGAACAGGTTGTCGTAGGTCGGGTGCGGTTCAAACACCACCGGCGCGCCACCGTTGACCGGATGGCCCACCACCAGGCTTGGGCAGTACTGTTCTTCGAGCAGCTTGCGCGCCTGGGCGTCGGTCTTGGCGTCGTCCACCAATTGCTCGACCACGGTCTTGAGCAGGTACACCTGCATGGCTTGCAGGTAACCGCAGACGGCGGCGTTTTCTGCGTACTTTTCCGACAGCGGTGCAAGCAACGGCTGCAGGGCCAGGGTGATGGTTTCTTCGTTGAACTGACGCAGTTGGTTATTCGACTCACGCTTCCACTGCGGCAGGCTGGCCAGTTCTTCGTTGAGGCGCTCTTCCAGCTCGGAAATGTCCGTGTGGAAACGCTCGCGGTCGGCTTCCGGCAACTGCGAGAACTCGGCTTCGTCCAGCGCCTTGCCGTCGAGCATCGGCGTGAAGGCGATGTTGGTGCTGTCACGGTAGAGCGCCACGTCCTTTTCCAGGGCCAGGCGTTCGATCACGTCCAAGGCCTTGTCGTAGCGCTGGTTGAAGGCACGGTCGATGGCGCTTTTGCGCTGTTGATACGTCGGGTGTTCGAAGACCGCCGGAAAGGTGGCGACGAGGTTGTCGACCAACCCGTTGATGTCGTTGATGAACGCCGCCGCAGCGCCGCCCGGCAATTCCAGGGCGCGCGGTTCGCGAGGCTCATCGAAATTATTCACATAGACCCAATCCGCCGGGGTCTGCAGGCGCTTGCCTTCGGCTTTCAGGTAGCGTTTGACGAACGAAAAGCGGCCGGTACCCGGCTCGCCCATGACAAACACGTTGTAACCGGGGCGTGGCATGGCCACACCGAACTGCAAGGCTTCAACCGCACGTTCCTGGCCAAGCACACCGCGAAAGGGCTCCAAATCATTGGTGGTCGAGAAGCTGAACTGTTCAGCGGAGAAAGGGCGAGTCAGCGCTTCGGGCGCTAGACGCAAGCTGGCAGCAACAGGATCAGGCATCGGGCTTCCTTACATCAGGCGGGGCAGATGACGGCATTCTGGCTCCCGGTCACGCGCTCTGGCAAGGCGCGCTTTCGGGAAAGCATAGACGTGGGAGATGACCTGCAGAAATATCGCGACATCGCTGATTGTTTTATAAAAATGCACGGAACCCTTGGAACGTGCCTAAACTCCAAACTGCGCGGGTTGGACTAATAACTGGCCCCTAGGGCGCTGCGACGCGCCTGAACCCTTGTCCATTGGTTTGCACACAAAGAGAACAAAGCTATGAAACGGATCCTTCTCGGTACTCTCTTCACCGTCGTCTCCCTCAATGCAATGGCAGAAGCACCAGGTGGCCCGAACTGCGGTTGGGGCAACATGTTGTTCGAAGGCCAGCGCGGCACGCCAGCTCACTTCCTGGCTTCCACCACCAACGGTACTTCGGGTAACGCCACCTTCGGCATGACCTCGGGCACCAACGGTTGCAGCACCAACAGCGCCCTGACCTACGGCGGCAAGTCCTGGATTGCCATGAATGGCATGATGAACGAGCTGTCCGAAGACATGGCCAAGGGTAACGGCGAAGCGCTGACCACCTACGCCGTGGTACTGGGTGTGGCACCGGAAGATCGCGAGCACTTCGCGGCCGTGACCCACGAGCACTTCCAGCAGATCTTCAGCAAGGCTGACGTGACCGCTGACGACGTGCACAACAACACCATTGCCGTACTGAAAAGCGATGCCCGTCTGGCGAAATACGCAACCCAGGCTTAAGCTCGACCCGCCCGCGCCTACCCAGGCGCGGGCACTATTTTTTGGACCCGCCTCCCCTTTGGGTCTCTTTTATATCCGACTTAAGTTGCCCTTATGCTCAAACGCTTTGCCTGGATGGCACTCTTCGCCTGCGCCCCGCTGTACGCGGCCCCGCACCTTGATGATCAACGTTTGCAGCAATTGGCCAATGATCCGTTCTGGCTTTCCCTGGGCCATTACGAAGCCGGCAAGATCAGTGGCTGGCGCAGTTATGTCAGCGACAAAAAGTTCTTCCTCGCGCCCGATGGCGCCCACCACCCGGACGCCGAACTCAAGGCCACCGTTGACGCGCTCTACGCGCCGGCCAGCCTGGGTGAAAAACACGCCCAATGCGTTTACCCCGCACGGACCCGCTGGCTCAAGGATCAGTTGCACCTCACTGACCTGCCTGCCGTGGGCTGCACAGAATTCAAGCAATGGTTCAAGGACGTCGCCCCCCATAGCGCGGTGATGATCTTCCCGGCGGCCTACCTCAACAGCCCGTCGTCGATGTTCGGCCACACGCTGCTACGCATCGACCAGGCCGACGTGCAAAGTAACAACACTGCCCTGCTCAGTTATGCGATCAACTTCGGCGCCTACATCGAAGGCTCCGACAACAGCATCCTCTACGCCTGGAAAGGCCTGATGGGCGGTTATCCCGGCCTGTTCGCCCTGGTGCCTTATCAGGAAAAGCTCTCGGAGTACCGCAGCCTTGAGAACCGCGACCTGTGGGAATATCGCCTCAACCTCACGCAAGTCGAGACCGAGCGCATGGTCGAGCACGTGTGGGAGCTCAAGCAGATCCAGTTCGACTACTTCTTCTTTGACGAAAACTGCTCCTATCGTTTGCTGGAACTGCTGCAAGTGGCGCGTCCCGGCCTGCGCCTGACCGAGCAATTTCCGCTCACCGCCATCCCGACCGATACCGTAAAGGCCGTGAAAGACGCAGGCCTGGTAGAAAAGATCGACTACCGTCCTTCCCGTGAACGCGAGTTGCTGGAGCGCGCCAAGCCGCTGGACAGCGACGAACAGCAATGGGTATTGAAGGTCAGCGACGATCAGAAGCAATTGCAGGACCCCGCCTTCAAGGCCATCGCTAAAGATCGCCAGGCACTGATCATCGACGCCGCCTACCGCCTCGGCCGCTACCGCGCCAACGGCCTGGAGCGCGACACCGCCCGCTCCCAGCGCAGCTTTGAACTGCTGCGCGCAATCAACCAGAACCCGGCGCCCGACCTCAAGATCACCCCGCCCGGCCTGCCGGAAAACGGCCATGAATCACGCACCTGGCAAGCCGGCATCGGCACCCGTGGCGACAAGGCCTTTGGCGAGTACGGCCTGCGCATGGCCTACCACGACCTCAACGACAACGCCGAAGGCTTCCCCCTGGGCGCACAGATCGAAATCCTGCAGATGAAACTGCGCCAGTACGAAGGCAACCACTGGCAACTGCAGCAACTGGACCTGGCCACCATCCGCTCCCTGACCCCGCGCAACGCCTTGTTGCAGCCATGGTCATGGCAAGTCACCGGCGGCCTGGAACGCGTACCGGGCAAACACGACGACGAAACCCTGGTCGCCCACGTCAACGGCGGCGCCGGCGGCACCTGGCAACTGCGCGACGACATGCTCGGCTTCGCCCTCGGCACCGTGCGCGTGGAGCACAACAACGACTTCAACGAAGCCATCTCCCCCGCGGCCGGGTTCAATACCGGCGTGCTGTGGAAAAACCCGTTGGGTAACCTGAGCCTGGAAGCCAAGGGCGATTTCTTCACCAATGGCGAAGTGCGCCGTAGTATCAGCCTGAACCAGCAGTGGGAATTGTCGCGCAACCTGGGGCTACGCCTGAGCGCACAGCGTGAGTACAGCCACTTGTCGACGCCGGTGAATGAAGTGATGCTTGAGGTGAAGTGGTATCACTATTGACCCAGGAGCCCCAACAACATGGCTGTTAACTGCAAGACGCTGGAAGAGGTCCGCATAAACATCGACCGCCTTGACCAGCAGATCGTCGCCCTGCTGGCTGAGCGCGGTCGCTACGTGTCCCAGGCCGCAGGCTTTAAAAAAGACGCGGATGGCGTCAAGGCGCCGCAACGGGTTGAGCAAGTCATCGCCAAAGTACGTGGCCTGTCTCAGGAAACCGGCGCCAACCCGGATGTCACCGAGCAGGTGTACCGCGCGATGATTGCGGCGTTTATTCAGCAAGAGCTGGCCGAGCAGGCTGCGTTTGTGGAACGTCGCTAAAAACTACCAAATTTGTTCGTCCGATCAGAAAGTTTGAAAGCCGCCTTCAAGCCATTGATAACTAAGCAAGATGTCTTGAAGGTTTTTTAAGCTTTTTTGAGCAATCAAAAACTTGCTCTGGCTAAGCCTCGCTTTATGAGGATTTGTGTCTAGTCTCGGGTAGCAGTCAAATTGCCACCACTTCTATACACGGATCGGAATAGGTAAGAGGCTTACTATGGAATTTTTTGAAAAGCTCATGAGTCTGGCCGCAAAGGTCCGGTTGCAAGGCCCCGCCATTCAAACAGAAGAAGCAACAAAAAATGCTTTTGTAATGCCGTTCATCAATACGGTGTTGGGTTATGACGTATTTGATCCGCAGGAAGTGATGCCCGAATTTGTCTGTGATGTAGGCACAAAAAAGGGCGAAAAAATCGATTACGCCATCATGAAGGATGGCGAAGTTCAGATACTCATCGAATGCAAAAAAATCGGCGAGTCGCTTAGCATCAATCACGCCTCGCAGCTGTTTCGATACTTTCATGTCACCAGCGCAAGAATCTCGATTCTCACCAATGGTCAGGTCTACAGGTTTTTTACCGATCTGGATGCGCCCAATAAAATGGATGAAAAGCCGTTCCTGGAATTGGACCTGCTGGACATTGATGAATATTCGGTACCCGAACTGATCAAGCTCACCAAGTCGGCGTTCGATGTTGACTCCATCATCAACGCCGCTGGAGAGTTGAAGTACGTCAGCCAGCTAAAAAAGCTCATCGGCACCCAAGTCAGCAAGCCAGAAGATGACTTCGTGAAATTCTTCGCCTCCCGTGTCTATGAAGGGGTGATCACGCAAAAGGTGCGTGAGCAGTTTTTCGAGCTCACACGAAAAGCCCTAGCCCAGTTCTTGAACGATCAGATCAATGATCGCCTCAAGTCGGCCATGAGTGGCGCAATTCAGCCGACAATAGCTTCATTGACTGTCACGAACAGCGCGAATACAGATCTTCAGGAACGAGACGAATCAGAGGACAAGATCCTGACGACGCTTGAAGAACTGGAGGGTTATCACATCGTCCGCGCAGTCGTCCGCTCCGTTGTCGATGCCAAGCGAATCGTTCAACGCGATACCCAGAGCTATTTTGGGATATTACTGGACGACAACAATCGCAAGCCCATCTGTCGGCTCCACTTCAATCGCAGTCAAAAATACCTTGGGATATTCGACGAGGAAAAGAATGAAACCCGGCATGCTATTTCATCCATTGATGAGATTTACGAATATGCGGATCAATTGAAAAAAACAGTGGGTTATTACGAATGAAGGCCGCACCGGAGTATTTTCAGCCATCGAAAACCCTGTGGCGAGCGGGCTTGTCGAATCGTCGCACCGCCCGCGTTGGGCTGCGCAGCAGCCCCAAAACAATCAATTGAGGAGTGCCAGACACACCGCGCTACTCTTTATTGGGGCTGCTGCGCAGCCCAACACGGGGCAAGCCCGCTCGCCACAGAAGCAATTTCACCGCTTAAGTTGCCGGTGTCATCGCTTGGGTCAGGTCATCCACTACGGCTTTGCCCATCTCACACAGATAGTGCGCGGCCCAGGCGTATTGCTCGCCACGCACATCCATTGCAGCTTCCATGGCGAGTTTCTTGGAATAAAAAAGCAAAGTGGAGGCGTGCTCCAGCGCTTCCTCAATCGGCATGCCGGAATTGACACGAAACAGCGGTTTTTCGTTTTCGCCGTAATCGCCGAAGGTGACAACACCGAGGGTCGTAATGGAGGAAAGGGGTGGATCGGGGACGACTTTGGACATGGTGCACCTCTAAGTGAAATAAAGGACCACCACAACACGTCGCTAAACATGAAGGGGTGGCAGCTGTACGCAGGTTAGCGAACCGGTCACCTAGACACCCGGCAGATCCGAAGATCTCCCGCGCACAGCCGCCATAACACAGTTTCGACAGGCGCAAGAACCGCCTGCCGAGTGTGTAAAGGGCATGAGTCTTAGTGATTCGGGTCGCTAAACCCGTTCGCTGTTGTCACAGCGAAGCCAGGAGACTAGTAACCCAAACCCTAAGGCGCAATAGGGCCGAGATTCTCTAGGAAACGTCCTGCAATTTAAAGCGAATCGTCGTTGATGGCCCTTTAACCCAACACCTTTCTCACCTCCCTTTCACACCTCCCCGACAAATCTCCCTCTAGACTCTTCCCTATCTGCCGTGAAACGGCCAGGGAGTACGCCATGTGGCGGTATGCGGTAATGCTGTGTGCAGTAGCGTGGTTGGCCGGTTGCCAATCCACCCATCAGGAGTTGCTGGCCAAAGGTTACCCACCGGCATTTGCCGATGGTTTTGATGATGGTTGCAGCAGCGGTCGCCAGGCCGCTGGGGTGATCAGCGGGGAGTTTCGCAAGAATGTGCCGCGTTATCTGAAGGACCGTGAATACGCCGAAGGCTGGGAGGACGGTTTCCGTCAGTGCAAGGCCATGCGCGAGAACGAAGCGTTGCGTGACTACAAGGACAACCACTGGGATGACCGCGAGCGCGCCTGGCAACAGGAGAAAAACCGCGACGCCGCCAGGGCCTATCGTTCGCAATAGGTCGTTTCCAGACATCCAGCGAAACTAAAGCGCGGCGACCATGGCCCAAACTCCAGAGAGGGAGAACGTCATGAGCCGAGCTTTTGTAAACGAGGACAACGCCGCCGCCCAGGCTGATCAGCCGGTGGAACGTCAAGTGAGCGAGCAACCCAATCGCCTGACTGCGCAAGGTTTGGCGCAATTACAGGCCAAGGTTGCGCAGTTGCAGCACTAATACAGCGTTGAATCTGCCAAGGGCGATAAGCAGCGCCAGGCGGACCTTGAGCGGGATTTGCGCTACTTCAACCAGCGGGTGCAAAGCGCCCAGGTGGTCGCGCCGGCCATCTCCACCGACAAGGTGCAGATCGGCAGTTGGGTGACCTTCGCCAATGAGCAGGACGAACAACAACGCATCCAGTTGGTTGGTGAAGACCAGGCTGATGCGGGCGCAGGCTTGATCAACTGGGGTTCGCCCCTGGGCCGCGCGTTGCTGGGCGCCCAGGTGGGTGACGAGGTGCTGTGGCAGCGCCCCGTCGGCGATCAGTTGATCGAAGTGCTGCGGATCGAACCCGAAGCTTAGACGATGCCTTGGGCCAGCATCGCGTCGGCGACTTTGACGAAGCCGGCGATGTTCGCGCCTTTCACGTAGTTGATCCGGCCGTTTTCTTCGCCGTAGTGCACGCACGCATGGTGGATCGATTGCATGATGTTATGCAGCTTGCTGTCCACTTCACCGGCGGTCCACAGCAGGCGCATGGCGTTCTGCGACATTTCCAGGCCACTCACGGCCACGCCGCCAGCGTTAGAAGCTTTACCCGGCGCGAACAGAGTGCCCGCCTCGATAAAGATATCCACAGCCTCGAGCGTGGTCGGCATGTTGGCGCCTTCGGCCACGCAGATGCAGCCATTGCGCAGCAAAGTGCGGGCGGCGTCGGCATCCAGTTCGTTCTGGGTCGCGCAGGGCAACGCAATGTCGCAAGCCAGTTCCCATGGAGTCTGGCCTTTGCGGAACTCCAGGCCGAACCGCTCGGCCAGTTCGCTGATGCGGCCGCGCTGGACGTTTTTCAGCTCCAGCAGGGCCGACCATTGCTCTTCGGTCAAACCGCTTTCGGCGTACAGAGTGCCTTCGGAGTCGGACAGGGAAATCACCTTGCCGCCCAGGTCCATGACCTTACGCGCCGCGTATTGCGCCACGTTGCCGGAGCCGGACACCGCCACGCGCTTGCCCTCAACTCGCTGGTTGTTGCGCTTGAGCATCTCTTCAGCGAAATACACGCAGCCGAAACCGGTGGCTTCCGGGCGGATCAGGCTGCCGCCGTAGGTCATGCCCTTGCCGGTCAGCACGGAGGTGAACTGGTTGCTCAGACGCTTGTACTGGCCGAACAGGAAGCCGATCTCACGGGCGCCCACGCCGATATCGCCGGCCGGCACGTCCACGTCCGCGCCGATGTGGCGATACAGCTCGCTCATAAAGGCCTGGCAGAAGCGCATGACTTCAGCATCGCTCTTGCCCTTGGGGTCGAAGTCCGAGCCGCCTTTGCCGCCGCCCATGGGCAGCGAGGTCAGGGAGTTCTTGAAGGTCTGCTCGAAGGCGAGGAACTTCAGCACGCCCAGGTTCACCGATGGATGGAAGCGCAGGCCACCTTTATACGGGCCGATGGCGCTGTTCATCTGGATACGGAAACCGCGATTGACCTGGACCTTGCCATGATCATCCACCCACGACACCCGGAAGGTAATCGCGCGCTCCGGCTCGCAGATGCGCTCCAATATGCCCGAGGTCAGGTAGTGGGGGTTGGCTTCAAGAAACGGCCACAGGCTGCGTAGGACTTCTTCCACCGCCTGGTGGAATTCCGGCTGGTCTGGGTCGCGTTTCTTGAGGCGGGCAAGGAAGGATTCGACGGATTCGATCATGAAAAGTCTCGGCAAATTTTTAGTTGTTAACGGAGATTGAGCCGGACTTTATCAATTCATTCCGCACTGCGACAGGGCAAAATGTCGCCTTTGTGAATTTAAATGGTGCGTTTTATATAACTGTATCCAGTTTCAGGGACTTTTATGCACCCTTTCAGGGATCAAGCACGAACCGCGCGCACCATCAAATCCCAGGCAAAAAAACGGAGCCCGAAGGCTCCGCTCTTTCAATCCACCAACCCGAATCAGGCCAGTTTTTTGTGACGCACACGGTGCGGCTGGGCAGCAGCGTCGCCCAAGCGCTTTTTACGGTCCGCTTCGTACTCGGTGTAGTTACCTTCGAAGAACACCGCTTGCGAGTCGTCTTCGTACGCCAGGATGTGGGTCGCGACGCGGTCAAGGAACCACCGATCGTGAGAGATCACAATGGCGGCGCCCGGGAAGTCCAGCAGGGCTTCTTCCAGGGAGCGCAGGGTTTCAACGTCGAGGTCGTTGGACGGTTCGTCGAGCAGCAGGACGTTGCCGCCCTCTTTCAGGGTCAGGGCCAGGTGCAAGCGACCGCGCTCACCACCGGACAGGTCCTTGACGAACTTCTGCTGGTCGCCGCCCTTGAAGTTGAAACGGCCGACGTAGGTACGCGACGGGATTTCATAGTTGCCGATGCGGATCTGGTCGGAACCGTCGGAAATCTGCTGGAACACGGTCTTGCTGCCGTCCAGGTCTTCACGGCTCTGATCAACGCAAGCAAGCTGCACGGTTTCGCCGACTTCGATGGTGCCCGAATCCGGGGTTTCCTTGCCCATCAGCATGCGGAACAGCGTGGATTTACCCGCACCGTTACCACCAATAACGCCGACGATCGCGCCTTTTGGCATGGAGAACGACAGGTTGTCGATCAGCACGCGGTCGCCATAGCCTTTGGAAACGTTCTTGAACTCGATGACCTTGTCACCCAGGCGCGGACCGGCCGGGATGTAGATCTCGTTGGTTTCCGAACGCTTCTGGAATTCCTGCGATTGCATTTCTTCAAAGCGTTGCAGACGGGCCTTGGATTTGGACTGGCGGGCCTTGGCGCCTTTGCGCACCCACTCCAGTTCTTCCTTCATGGCTTTTTCATGGGCCGATTGCTGCTTGGATTCGGCGGCCAGACGGTCGGACTTGGCTTCCAGCCAACCGGAGTAGTTGCCCTCGTAAGGGATACCGGCGCCACGGTCGAGCTCGAGGATCCAGCCGGCCACGTTGTCCAGGAAGTACCGGTCGTGCGTGATCGCAACCACGGTGCCTGGGAAATCGTGTAGGAAGTGTTCCAGCCAGGCGACAGAATCGGCGTCCAAGTGGTTGGTAGGTTCGTCGAGCAGCAGCATGTCGGGGGCCGACAGCAGCAGGCGGCACAGGGCCACACGACGTTTTTCACCACCGGACAGGTGTTCGACCTTGGCGTCCCACGCCGGCAGGCGCAGTGCATCGGCGGCGACTTCCAGCTGGCGCTCCAGGTTGTGACCATCGCTGGCTTGCAGGATGGCTTCGAGCTTGGCCTGTTCGGCGGCCAGTTTGTCGAAGTCGGCATCTTCTTCAGCGTACGCCGCGTAGACCTCGTCCAGGCGCGCCTGGGCGTTCTTGATCACGCTGACGGCTTCTTCCACCACTTCACGCACGGTCTTGGTCGGGTCCAGGATCGGCTCTTGCGGCAGGTAGCCGATGTTCAGGTCAGGCATCGGGCGGGCTTCGCCTTCGAACTCGGTGTCGACGCCGGCCATGATTTTCAACAAGGTGGATTTACCCGAACCGTTGAGGCCGAGCACGCCGATCTTGGCGCCTGGGAAGAAGGACAGCGAAATGTTTTTCAGGATTTCCCGCTTCGGAGGGACAACTTTGCCCAGCCGATGCATGGTGAAGACGTATTGAGCCAAAATGTGGACCTCATAAAAGTAAGAACAGGCCTACGTAGCGTCATGGCGCTGTACATAGTGTTGCGAATCCTCAAGGTTAACCTAAGTGACCGAGCGTATCGAAGCCTATCTGTTAGATTAGCCGGCCAAAACCCTCAGGGGTTCCAGGAGACACCCTTCATGCTTGGCGTCCTATCCGCACTCGGGCTACTGCTATTAATGCCGGGGCCCACCAACACGCTGCTGCTGCGCTCGGGGTTACTCGTAGGATTCCGGCGCGCCTGGCCGCTGAGCCTGCTGGAATGCCTGGCCTACCTGACGCAGATCTCCTTTTGGGGCTACCTGCTCGGCCATATCGGCGACAACGCGCCCTGGGGCCTGAAGCTCATGCAGTTCGCCTCGGTCTGCTATTTGATCAGGACTTGCTACCTGCTGTGGTGCCATCCCGACGAAACACTCCACACCGAGCCGGAAGCACGGGTCTCCACGCTGAATTTCTTTTTGCTCACGCTGATCAACCCCAAGGGATTGCTGATCGTGTCGTTTATCGTCCCGATGCAGACGTTCACAGACTTGAACCTGTACGTGCATTTCGTCGCGCAGTTCACCGCCGTAGTGATACCGGTGGGCTGTGCCTGGGTGCTGCTGGGGGCCCGCATCAAACGCGGCGGATACGCATGGTTGACGCCGCACACCATCAACCGCACGGCTTCTGTGGTTATCAGCCTGTTCACGCTGGCGATCCTGACGCGGCTGGCGGACAGCCTGATCCCTACCAGCGGCGCTCTTTAGTGCCCGCCAGGCGGGGCTGGCACTTTGCCACAAGTCAAGGCATGCTAGCCGCCCTCCGGGCGTCCGGCTTATAGTGCACGTCGCGCGCCAGTCCAGCCAAACCGCAGGATCACAGCTTGTCCAAAGTCACGCCGCCAACTCCCCTGCGCGCCGCTCATATAGCGCCGGGAGCGCCCCTGCACGGCACCCTCAAAGGCGCATTGGCGACGCTCGTCCTTATGTTGCTCGCGTTATTGTTCTGGCAGTTGCTCGACCAGCTCCAGCAAAACCAGAAGAATCAACAGCAATACACCATCGACTACAGCGCCGATCTGGCTGAACAGATCAGCCTGAACATGGCCCTCAGCGCAAAAATCGCCCTGAACTTGCTGCCGATGGTCGAGCCACCGCGTGACAGCGAACAGCAACAGGCCCTGATGCGCACCTTGCAACGCTCGCTGCCGGAGCTGCGCAGCATCGCCCTGCTCGCCCCCAGCGGCGCGATGATCAGTGACAGCGCCACCGACAGCCAGGACGCCGCCTGGCTGGCAGAACTGGTGCAACGCAGCCACGCCCAATCCTATTACCTGAGCAACAGCAACGACGGCACGATTATCTATCTGTTGCTGCACCAACCCAGCGGCGGCTCGCGGATGTATTGGGCGCTGCGCCTGGCCCCCAACTACCTGAGCAATCTCACCCGCCAAGACGGCCAGGGCCAGCGCCCGCTGTGGGTCATCGAGAATCGCATCAACCATCGGGTTGTCAGCCGAGACAGCGGCATGCCAGCGCAGTGGGCGTCTGCGTTGACCCCGGACGAGCTGAATAAAAGCGTACTGGTCACGCCCCTGAGCAAGAGCGACTGGCAACTGCGTGGGCTGTTCGACCGGACGGCGGTGCTGGAACAACTGCTGCCGGCCTTTATCGGTAAATGCCTGCTGGGCCTGGCGTTCTCGCTGATCCCAGTGATCGTGCTGTTGAACATGCGTCGCCGCCAGCGCCAGGTGCATGAAGGCCGGCGGCGCTACCAGGACATTTTCGAAGGCACCGGCGTGGCCTTGTGCGTGCTCGACCTGTCGGGCCTGAATGCGTTTTTCGACAAGACCCGGCTGGAGACCCGCGAGCAACTGCACGCCTGGCTGCAGGACAGCCCTAACGAGCGCCAGCAACTGCTCAAGGAACTGCGCATCACCGAGGTCAACCAGGTGGCGGTGCGCCTGCTGAACGTGGGTTCCTGTGAAGAAGCCTGGGAGCGCCTGATCGATGATTGCCCGCGCAATGCCACGTCCATCGGCTACCAGATTCTTGAGGCGGTACTGACCCAGCAGAACCAGTTGGAACTGGAAATCCAGCTCAAGGACGTGGCCGGCAACGAGCAGTACCTGTGGCTGGTGATGCGTCTGCCGGAGCAGCAGGATGATTTCAAGGCAGTGATCCTCAGCATCAGCGATATCACCAGCCGCAAGTTGATCGAGTTGTCGCTGGTGGAGCGCGAGAGCTTCTGGTCGGACGTGGTGCGCACCGTGCCCGACCACCTGTATGTGCAGGATGTGATCAGCCAGCGCATGATTTTCAGCAACCATCACCTGGGCCACACCCTCGGCTACAACAAGGCCGAACTGCAGCAAATGGGCGAGTACTTCTGGGAAATCCTGCTGCACCCCGAAGACGCCGAGCATTACCACGACCTGCGCCAGCAGCAGCGCCAGATCGGCTACACCACCCAATTGCAATGCCAACTGCGTTTCCGCCATCGCAATAACCAATGGCGGCGCTTTGATATCCGCGAGCAGGCCCTGGCCCGCGACAAGACGGCGCAGATCACCCGCATCATCGGCGTGGCCAAGGACATCACCGACCAGATCGAGGCCAGCGAATCCCTGCGTGACAGCGAACAGCGCTACCGCATGCTGGCCGAAAGCATCAGCGACGTGATCTGCTCCACCGACAGCCAGTTGGCGCTCAACTACATCAGCCCTTCGGTCAACGCCGTGCTGGGTTATGACGTGGACTGGGTGTTCAAGAACGGCTGGCAGTCGATCATCGCCAACCCGCAGCAACTGAGCGGCATTTACAGCCTGGTGGAACAGGTCAGCCGCTCGCTGGGCGATCCTGAGGCGCTGAACCGGCTGCGTGATGAGATCCAGACCCAACTGTTCCTGTTCGACTGCCTGCGCGCAGACGGTCGCAAAGTGCCGATCGAGCTGCGACTGGTGCTGGTGTGGGATGAACACGGCGCCTTCGAGGGCATCCTCGGCGTGGGCCGCGACATCAGCCAGCAACGCCGCGCCGAGAAAGACCTGCGCATGGCGGCCACGGTATTCGAACACTCGACCTCGGCGATCCTGATTACCGACCCCGCGGGCTATATCGTGCAAGCCAACGAGGCGTTCAGCCGGGTCAGCGGCTATGCGGTCAGCGATGTGCTCGACCAGTTGCCGAACATGCTCACCGTCGACGAACAGCAGGAAGCCCATCTGCGCTACGTGCTCAAGCAACTGCACCAGCACAGCACCTGGGAAGGCGAAGTGTGGCTCAAGCGCCGCAACGGCGAGCATTACCCGGCGTGGGTGGGCATTACCGCCGTGTTCGACGATGAAGGCGACCTGGCCAGCTATGTGTGTTTCTTCAGTGACATCAGCGAGCGCAAGGCCAGCGAGCAGCGCATCCACCGCCTGGCCTACTACGACGCCCTGACCCACCTGCCCAACCGCACGCTGTTCCAGGATCGCCTGCACACCGCGTTGCAGTCGGCCGAACGGCAGAAGTCGTGGGTGGTGCTGATGTTCCTCGACCTCGACCGCTTCAAACCGATCAACGACTCCCTGGGCCACGCCGCTGGCGACCGCATGCTCAAGGAAATGGCCACGCGCCTGCTGGGTTGCGTGGCCGAAGACGACACCGTGGCGCGCATGGGCGGCGACGAGTTCACCCTGCTCCTGCAACCGCGGATCAGCCGCGAAATGGCGCTGAACCGTGCCATTCATGTGGCCGAGCAGATCCTCGCCAGCCTGGTGAAGCCCTTTGTACTGGAGGGCCGCGAGTTTTTTGTCACCGCCAGTATCGGTATCGCCCTGAGCCCCCAGGACGGCAACGAGCTGAGCCAGTTGATGAAAAACGCCGACACGGCGATGTATCACGCCAAGGAACGCGGCAAGAACAACTTCCAGTTCTACCAGGCCGATATGAACGCCAGCGCCCTGGAGCGCCTGGAGCTGGAAAGCGACCTGCGCCACGCTCTGGACCAGAATGAATTCGTGCTTTATTACCAACCGCAGTTCAGCGGCGACGGTAAACGCCTGACCGGCGCCGAAGCCCTGCTGCGCTGGCGCCACCCGCGTCGTGGCCTGGTGCCGCCGGGGGATTTCATCCCGGTGCTGGAGGAATTGGGCCTGGTGGTGGACGTGGGCGACTGGGTGATCAGCGAAGCCTGCCGACAGCTCAAGACCTGGCACCAGAACAAGGTGCGCGTGCCGAAAGTCTCGGTGAACATCTCGGCGCGGCAGTTCTCCGACGGCCAGTTGGGCACCCGCATCGCCACCATCCTCAAGGACACGGGCCTGCCGCCGGCGTGCCTGGAGCTGGAGCTGACCGAAAGTATCCTGATGCGTGAGGTCAACGAGGCCATGCAGATCCTCGACAGCCTGAAAAACCTGGGCCTGAGTATTGCGGTTGACGACTTTGGTACCGGTTATTCGTCGCTCAACTACCTCAAGCAATTCCCGATCGACGTGCTGAAGATCGACCGTACCTTCGTCGATGGCCTGCCATCAGGCGAGCAAGACGCACAAATCGCCCGCGCCATTATCGCCATGGCCCACAGCCTGAACCTGGCGGTGATCGCCGAGGGTGTGGAAACCCATGAGCAACTGGACTTCCTGCGTGAGCATGGCTGCGATGAAGTGCAGGGTTACCTGTTCGGGCGGCCGATGCCGGCGAACCGGTTCGAGGCGCAGTTCAGCAATGATGCGCTGTTCATGTTCGATTGAAGTGTTGTGGTGAGGCTGCTGGCCTCATCGCGGGCAAGCCCGCTCCCACATTTGGAATGCATTCCCCTGTGGGAGCTGGCTTGTCGGATCGCCGCACCGCTGCGATGAGGCCCTCACAGCCACCACTTATCCCCAGATGAGCCCCGCTTATCCGCGACATGATGTCCTTTCATATGCCATCTAAAACCCATTGGGTTAGAATGCCCTCCTTTTCTGCCCCCGATCCTTGAGGACCGCCATGTTCAGCCGTGATTTGACTATTGCCAAGTACGACGCCGATCTCTTCGCCGCCATGGAGCAAGAAGCCGTGCGCCAGGAAGAGCACATTGAGCTGATCGCTTCGGAAAACTACACCAGCCCAGCGGTGATGGAGGCTCAAGGTTCGGTCTTGACCAACAAGTACGCCGAAGGTTACCCAGGCAAGCGCTACTACGGTGGTTGCGAGTACGTCGATGTGGTTGAACAGCTGGCTATCGACCGCGCCAAAGAACTGTTCGGCGCCGACTACGCCAACGTCCAGCCGCACGCCGGTTCCCAAGCCAACAGCGCCGTCTACCTGGCCCTGCTGCAAGGCGGCGACACCATCCTGGGCATGAGCCTGGCCCACGGCGGTCACTTGACCCACGGCGCCAGCGTTTCCTCCTCCGGCAAACTGTACAACGCCGTTCAATACGGTATCGATGCCAACGGCCTGATCGACTACGACGAAGTCGAGCGCCTGGCGGTCGAGCACAAGCCAAAAATGATCGTGGCCGGTTTCTCTGCCTACTCGCAGATCCTGGACTTCCCACGTTTCCGCGCTATTGCGGACAAAGTCGGTGCTTACCTGTTCGTCGACATGGCTCACGTGGCTGGTCTGGTCGCCGCTGGCGTCTACCCGAACCCGGTGCCTTTCGCTGACGTGGTGACCACCACGACCCACAAGACCCTGCGCGGTCCACGTGGCGGCCTGATCCTGGCTCGCGCCAACGCCGACATCGAGAAGAAGCTGAACTCCGCTGTCTTCCCAGGCGCCCAAGGCGGCCCGCTGGAGCACGTGATCGCCGCCAAAGCGATCTGCTTCAAGGAAGCCCTGCAGCCTGAGTTCAAGACCTACCAGCAACAAGTGGTCAAGAACGCCCAGACCATGGCCAGCGTGTTCATCGAGCGTGGCTTCGACGTAGTCTCCGGCGGTACTGAAAACCACCTGTTCCTGCTGTCGCTGATCAAGCAGGACATTTCCGGTAAAGATGCTGACGCTGCCTTGGGCAAAGCCTTCATCACCGTGAACAAGAACTCCGTGCCGAACGACCCACGTTCGCCGTTCGTCACCTCCGGCCTGCGCTTCGGTACTCCGGCTGTGACCACGCGTGGCTTCAAGGAAGCAGAGTGCAAGGAACTGGCTGGCTGGATCTGCGACATCCTGGCTGACCTGAACAACGAAGTCGTGATCGACGCGGTGCGTGAGAAGGTCAAGGCCATCTGCAAGAAGCTGCCGGTGTACGGCGCTTGATTGCAGTTGCTTGAACAAGAAGCCCGGCTCTAGAGCCGGGCTTTTTTATGCCTGATAGACGCGCTGGAAACCTTCGCGAATCTTGTCTTCCGGCAGTTCATCGGCAATAAACACAATCACACTCTCCCGCGCCTCACCCTCTTCCCACTCCGTGTCCCAATCGAAGCCGTAGAGCTTGAGCACGCCCTGGAACACCATGCGGCGGTCTTCACCGGCAATGTTCAGCACGCCCTTGTAGCGCAGCAGTTGCTTGCCGTGGCCTTCGAGCAGTTCGTTCATGAACTCGCTCAGACGGTCGATATCCAGCGGCTGGTCGGTGCGCAACACCAGGCTGGAGATACGGTCGATGGACGGCGCAGCACGCACCGGGCGCAGGCTCATGGCGGCATTGAGGTTGAAACCGCGCACATCGAGCAGTTCAGCCAGGTCGATGTTGCCATGGTCCACCACCCGGATCGGCGCGCGGCGGTTGATGCGGGTGAGGCGCTCGCTGAGCGCGTCAAAGGTGGCGTCATCCACCAAGTCGCGTTTGCTCACCAGCAGGCGGTCGGCAAAGCCGATCTGGGCCTGGGCGATGGTCTGGGTCAGGTGGTGCTCAGCGTGGGCGGCGTCCACCAGGGTGATGATGCCATCGAGGATATAGCGCTCGCGCAGTTCCTCGTCGATGAAAAAGGTCTGGGCCACAGGGGCCGGGTCGGCCAGGCCGGTGCACTCGATCACCAGGCGGTCGAAGGCGATTTCGCCGCTGTCCAGGCGCTCCAGCAGCAGGTACAGGGCTTTGGTCAGATCGGTGTGGATGGTGCAGCACACGCAGCCGTTGGACAGGGTCATGACTTGTACCGGCTCGGCGCCCAATAGCTGGGTGTCGATACCGGCGTCGCTGAATTCGTTTTCGATCACGGCGATCTTCAGCCCGTGCTCGGCCTTGAGCAGGTGACGCAGCAAGGTGGTCTTGCCGGCGCCGAGGAAGCCGCTGAGGACGGTGACCGGAATGGGAGAGGACAAAAGCAGTTCTCCTTCAATAAACGGAAATAAAAATGGGAGCCCATTGGTATGGGCTCCCACAGGGGCCTGCCTAGCAGGTCAACAGCACTTGGGCCCACCCTTGCCGCCGTAACGGGCTTCCTGGCGTTCCCGGAAGAACGCCTTGTAGTCCATCACCGGCTTGTCCGGGTGTTTGGTTTGCATATGCTCGACGTACGTATCGTAGTCGGGCATGCCGACCATCAGGCGCGCGGCCTGACCGAGGTATTTACCGAGGCGATTGATGTCATTGAACATGGTTGCAATCCTCGATCACGCGTCCGGAACAGCCTGGAACGGGGCTTCTTTATCCGTACGTTCTTTGTTGCCCCAGGCGGCGACGCCGACCTTGAGCGCATAGAACAGGATACTGAACACCACGAACAGGAACAGCGCCGTCAGCGTTGCGTTGGTGTAGGCGTTCCAGATCACGTGCTGCATCTGGTCGATGCTCTTCGCCGGGGCGAGGATCTGGCCATTGGCCAATGCATCACTGTACTTCTTGGCCAGCGACAGGAAGCCGATCGCCGGGTTGGCGTCGAACAGCTTGATGAAGCCCGCGGTGGTGGTGCAGATCAGCAGCCAGACCGCCGGCAGCATGGTCACCCAGATGTAGCGTTGGCGTTTCATTTTGATCAGCACAACGGTAGCCAGCATCAGTGCGATACCTGCCAGCATCTGGTTGGAGATACCGAACAGCGGCCACAAGGTGTTGATGCCGCCCAGTGGGTCGATCACGCCTTGGTACAGCAGGTAACCCCACATGGCCACGCAACCGGCGGTCGCGATCAGGTTGGCGGTCCAGGACTCGGTGCGTTTCAGCGCCGGTACGAAGGAGCCCAACAGGTCTTGCAGCATGAAGCGACCGGCACGGGTGCCCGCGTCCACGGCCGTCAGGATGAACAACGCTTCGAACAGGATCGCGAAGTGGTACCAGAACGCCATGGTGTTTTCACCCGGCAGCACACTGTGCAGAATCTGCGCGATACCCACCGCCAGGGTCGGTGCACCGCCGGCACGCGCCAGGATGGTGGTTTCACCGATGTCATGGGCGACCGCCGTCAGTGCTTCCGGGGTAATGGCAAAGCCCCAGCTGCTGACAGTTTGCGCCACAGTCACTACATCACTGCCTACCACGGCGGCCGGGCTGTTCATGGCGAAGTACACGCCAGGCTCGATCACCGAAGCGGCAACCATCGCCATGATGGCCACGAACGACTCCATCAACATACCGCCGTAACCGATGTAGCGGGCGTTGGTTTCGTTATCCAGCAACTTGGGCGTGGTGCCCGAGGAGATCAGCGCGTGGAAACCCGAGACCGCGCCACAGGCAATGGTGATGAACAGGAACGGGAACAGGCCGCCCTTCCACACCGGGCCGGTGCCGTCGATGAACTGGGTCAGGGCCGGCATTTTCAGGTCGGGCATGGTGACCAGAATGCCGATCGCCAGGGCGATGATGGTGCCGATTTTGAGGAAGGTGGAGAGGTAGTCACGCGGCGCCAGGATCAGCCACACCGGCAGCACTGCGGCGACGAAACCGTAGCCGATCAGCATCCAGGTAATTTGAATGCCGGTGAAGGTGAAGGCCTTGGCCCAGACCGGGTCAGCGGCAATTTGCCCGCCCAGCCAGATCGAACCCAACAGCAACAGCACGCCGATGATCGAGATTTCACCGATGCGGCCCGGGCGGATGTAGCGCATGTAGATGCCCATGAACATCGCGATCGGGATGGTCGCCATCACCGTGAAGATGCCCCATGGGCTCTCGGCCAGGGCCTTGACCACGATCAGCGCCAGCACCGCGAGGATGATGATCATGATCAGGAAGCAGCCGAACAGCGCGATGGTCCCAGGGATACGGCCCATCTCTTCGCGAACCATGTCCCCCAGGGAACGGCCGTTGCGACGGGTGGACAGGAACAGGACCATGAAGTCCTGCACCGCACCGGCCAGCACCACGCCGGCAATCAGCCAGAGCGTGCCGGGCAGGTAGCCCATTTGCGCCGCCAGCACCGGGCCGACCAGCGGGCCTGCACCGGCAATCGCCGCAAAGTGGTGACCGAACAGGATGTGTTTGTTGGTCGGCACATAGTCCAGACCGTCATTATTGAGCACTGCGGGGGTGGCCCGCCGTGGATCGAGTTGCATCACGTTGTTAGCGATGAACAGACTGTAGTAACGGTACGCAACCAGGTAGATGGCCACAGCAGCGACCACAATCCACAAGGCGTTGATCGCCTCGCCGCGGCGCAAGGCCACTACGCCTAGGGCGCACGCTCCTACGATTGCCAGCACCAGCCAGGGTAGGTGGCGTAGCAGGCTATTATTATTTTTCATTTTTATATTCCAGCCAGGGTGGACAGAAAGGACAGCCATCCCGAGTTTAGCGCTGTTGGCCTCAAAGGCCACCCCCCTACGTTGGTCTAGAGCCTCCTGCACACAAAAAAAGCAGAAATACCGGGCCGATGATGGCGCAGGGCTACAATCCTTCTATCTCCAGAGGGTTTCACCATGACCGAGCAACCGTCTGATCGCCGCCGTTTCCGTCGCATCGCCTTTGATGCCAAGACGACCATTGCCCAAGACACTTGGAATTGGCCGGTGCAGCTGGTGGATTTATCGCTAAAGGGCTTGCTGGTGGAGCGCCCTGACGACTGGCGGGGTAATGGCAAGCGGCGATTTGACGTGGACATCCGGCTGGACCCACACGCGCATATAAAGATGCAGGTGAAGCTGGCCCATGAGGATCACGGGCAGTTGGGTTTCGTGTGCGAGCACATCGACCTGGACTCGATCAGCCATTTGCGACGACTGATCGAGCTGAACCTGGGTGATCAGCAAGAGTTGGAGCGCGAGCTGGGCGCCCTACTCGAATAGTGCATCCAATGCCTGTTCCAACCGCGTCACGCCAATGATCTTTATCCCCGGCGGCGACTCCTTCGGCGCATTGCCTTTGGGCACGATCGCGCGTTTGAAGCCGTGCTTGGCAGCTTCCTTCAAGCGTTCCTGGCCGCTGGGCACCGGACGCACTTCGCCCGACAGGCCCACCTCACCGAACACCAGCAAGTCATGGGGCAACGGCCGGTTACGCAGGCTGGACATCACCGCCGCCATCAACGCCAGGTCGGATGCAGTCTCCAGCACTTTGACCCCGCCGACCACGTTGAGGAACACGTCCTGGTCGTGGGTCGGGATGCCACCGTGACGGTGCAATACGGCGAGCAACATCGCCAGTCGGTTCTGATCAAGGCCCAACGTCACGCGGCGCGGGTTGGCCAGATGGCTGTCATCCACCAACGCCTGCACTTCCACCAGCATCGGGCGAGTGCCTTCCCACGTTGCCATCACCACGCTGCCGGGGACTTCTTCCTGGGCGCGAGTGAGAAAAATCGCTGAAGGGTTGGAGACTTCTTTAAGCCCCCGGTCCGTCATGGCGAACACGCCCAGTTCGTTGACCGCGCCGAAACGGTTCTTTACCGCGCGCAGCAAACGCAGACGGCCATCGGATTCGCCTTCGAAATACAGCACGGTGTCGACCATGTGCTCCAACACCCGTGGCCCGGCCAGTGCGCCCTCTTTGGTCACATGACCGACCAGGAAGATCGCCGTGCCACTCTGCTTGGCATAACGCACCAGCAGCGCCGCACTTTCACGCACCTGAGACACGCCGCCCGGCGCCGACTGCAATTGCTCGGTGAAAATCGTCTGGATCGAGTCGATCACCATGACCTTGGGTTTTTCGATACGCGCCGTGGCGATGATGCTTTCGATGCAGGTCTCGGTCATCACCCGCAGTTGATCCTGGGGCAGCCCCAGGCGACGGGCGCGCATGGCCACTTGTTGCTGGGATTCCTCGCCGGTGACATACAGCGCCGGCATGCGGCTGGCGATACTGCACAGCGTTTGCAGCAGGATTGTCGATTTGCCGATGCCTGGGTCGCCGCCGATCAGCACCACCGAGCCGTCCACCAGGCCGCCGCCCAGCACCCGGTCCAACTCACCGGAGGCCGTGGAGAAACGCGGGATCTCTTCGACACTGACTTCAGCCAGCGTCTTGATCTGCGCCTGCTGCCCAGTCCAGCCGGCACGGCCGGTGGGGGCTGCGGCGCCACCGCTCTCGATCATGGTTTCAGTCAGGGTGTTCCACGCACCGCACTCGGTGCATTGGCCAGCCCACTTGGGAAAGGTCGCGCCGCACTCCGTGCAGCCGTACATGCGCTTGGCCTTTGCCATTTGAGAACCTCCAACCGAAAAACCGCGATGATAGCTCAGCGCGACGCCGGGGTCCGGATTTCACCGCTGGCCAATCGTGAAGCGCTGTTGCCGATCGGGTCTTGCGCGTTGAGGTCGGCGCCTTTGGCCTTCAATTCATCCAGCAACTCAACCCGTTTGAACAGCCCGGCGTACATGGCCGCCGTCTGCCCGGCGCCGTTGCGTTGATCGGGGTTGCAGTCGGTCGCCAGCAGGCGCTGGGCAATTTTCAGCTCGCCCTTGAAGATCGCGCCCATCAGCGCCGTGTTGCCGCGTTTGTCCTGCACACAGGCGTCGGCACCCGCGCTGAGCAAGCGCTCCACAAACGGGCCCTGGCCGTGATAGGCGGCGAGGATCAACGCGGTGTAGCCCTTGTCGTCCTGGGTGTTGAGGCTGTAGCCGGAGTCGATAAAGGTGTTGAGCATGTCGAGGTCGCCTCGACGGGCGGCGTCGAAATAGTAGTCCTGCAACTGGGCCTTGAGCGCGACCGGGTCGGGAGACTCGGCATGGGCAACAAAGGCCAGCATGGCCATCAGCAATCCGATAGAAACTCGCATGGGTGTTCTCCTGCCAAAGGTCGACGCCTTATCAAGGGCGCCGACCAGAACCAACGGATCAGTCAGTCAGTTTGTCCGCCAGCGCCTTCACGCGCGCCAGGTCACCCTTGGCAACCTTGGCCACGCCAGTGCCATATTCCGGGTCGGCCTTGTACAAGAACGACAGGATGATGTGCTTGCTCTCGTCATCGGTGGTCGCCAGCGAGCCACCAAAATTCTCGATCAAGTCCTGGCGCTCTTTCTTCGTGAAGGAGCGGTACAGATCACCGGCCTGCTTGAAGTTCTGCTCGCGCTGGATCTTCGCCTGCTGGGTGCTGCCCGACAGGGCTGACTGGCTGTAGCGCGCGGTTTGCGGCTCGTCCCGTGGCAGCAGACGGCTTGGCTGGTAGTTCACGCCAGTGGTGGTCTTGCCGAAGTTCATGGCACCGTCCTGGTTACCGTTGTTGACGGTCACCCGTGGTGCGTTGATTGGCAATTGCAGGGCATTGGCGCCCAGGCGGTACATCTGGGTGTCGGCGTAGGAGAACACGCGACCTTGCAGCAGGCGATCCTCGGACGGCTCGATGCCCGGCACCAGGTTGGCCGGGGCCATGGCGACTTGCTCGGTTTCCTGGAACACGTTGGCGGGGTTGCGGTTCAGCACCATCTGCCCGACTTTGCGCTCGGGCACATTCGGCCAGATCTTGGTGGCGTCCAGTGGGTCGAAGTCGAACTTGGCCAGGTCTTCAGGTTTGAGCACCTGCACATACAGGTCCCACTTGGGGAAGTCGCCCTTGTTGATGTGGGTGACAAGGTCGTTGGTCATATGGCTGTAATCACGGCCCTGCACTTCGGTGATCTGCTTGGGATCAAGGTTCTTGATGCCTTGCAGGCTCTTCCAGTGGAACTTGACGTAATGCACTTCGCCCTTGGCATTGATCAGCTTGTAGGCGTGCACGCCGTTGCCGTCCATTTCCCGATAGCTGGCCGGGGTGCCGGAATCGGAGTACAGCTCGGTCAGCGTGCGGGTGGACTCGGGCACATGGGAGAAGAAGTCGAAACGACGGGAATCGTCATCCAGGTTAGTGCGCGGGTCTGGCTTGAAGGCGTGGACCATGTCCGGGAACTTGATGGCGTCGCGAATAAAGAACGTTGGGAAATTGTTGCCTACCAGGTCCCAGTTGCCGTCAGCGGTGTAGAACTTGGTGGCGAAACCACGCGGGTCACGCAGGGTTTCAGGTGAGTGGTTACCGTGGACCACGGCGGAGAAGCGCACGAACACGGGGGTGGCTTCGCCGGCCGCGAACACCTTGGCCTTGGTCAGGTCGCTGAGGTTATCGGTGACGGTGAAAGTACCGTGGGCGCCGGTGCCACGGGCGTGCACCACGCGCTCGGGGATGCGCTCACGGTCGAAGCGCTGCAGCTTCTGGATCAACTGCACGTCTTGCAGCAACACCGGGCCATTGGCGCCGGCAGTCTGCGAGTTCTGGTTGTCACCCACCGCAGCACCGTTGTCGCGGGTCAGGTTGGCGGCGTGTACGGACAGGGAAAGCAGGCTGGCGGTCGCCAGTACCAGCGCGTATCGCGCTGAAACAGGCCCGCGGCTCATTGGATTCTTCATCGAGGTTTCCTCTGGTTTTTTTAGTGCACATTCAGTTGTGCTTGCCAGAGGCTAGTGACCCGAGAGTCAGAAGATAAATAGAAAAGCCACAACAACCCGATTAATAAAATAATCTGTTAAGTCACTGATATCAGGCGTATTTCGCGCGCGATTGATGGCACTTTGCAAACTATTTGCGTTTTAATGTGTCGATAAAAACTAACAGTGTTAACGGTTGTGTCGGGCAAGCCCGCTACGACTGACTTACACTGAGTCCCACCCTTCTCATCTGTAACAAGGAATAACCTATGGGCGTGATCAGTGAGTTCAAGGCCTTCGCGGTCAAAGGTAATGTGGTCGACATGGCCGTCGGTATCATCATCGGCGCCGCCTTCGGCAAAATTGTTTCCTCGTTTGTAGGCGACGTGGTGATGCCGCCAATCGGTCTGTTGATCGGTGGCGTGGACTTCGGTGACCTTGCGATAACGCTTAAAGCCGCACAGGGCGATGTGCCTGCGGTGGTACTGGCCTACGGCAAGTTCATCCAGAGCGTCATCGACTTTGTGATCGTCGCGTTTGCGATCTTCATGGGTGTGAAGGCGATCAACCGCCTGAAGCGTGAAGAGGCCGTGGCGCCAAGCCTGCCGCCGACGCCGACCAAGGAAGAAGTGTTGCTGGGCGAGATCCGTGATCTGCTCAAGGCACAGAACGACAAGCCACGCCTGTAAAGACCGGCTTGAGAAAAAAGGCGCCTGCTAGAGGCGCCTTTTTTATTACCAGTAGTTTTCCACCGCGACTTGGCCGGGGCGACGGCTCAAGCTCAGGTTCATGTCACGCTGCTTGAGCAACTGGCGCGTGTCATCGACCATCTGCGGGTTGCCGCAGATCAGCACGCGGGAATGTTCCGGGGTCAATTCGACGCCGGCTGCGCGCTCAAGCTCGCCATTTTCGATCAGCGTGGTGATGCGCCCATTCAACGCGCCGGAATGCTGCTCACGGGTGACGATGGGAACGTAGGTGAGTTTGTGTGCGTACTCGGCGAGGTATTCACGTTCACCCAGTTCCTTGATCAGCGTTTGATACGCGAGCTCCTTGGCTTCCCGTGCGCTGTACACCAGGATGATGCGTTCGAATTTCTCCCAGACCTCGAAGTCCTGCAGGATCGACAAAAACGGCGCCACCCCGGTGCCAGTCCCCAGCATCCACAAATCGCGGCCATCGACGAAACGGTTCAAGGTCAGGAAACCCGTGGCCTGGCGCTCCACCATCAAGGTGTCGCCTACCCGCAGGCGGCTCAACTCGCTGGTGAATTCACCGCCGGGGACGACGATCGAGAAGAAGTCCAGATGCTCATCAAACGGTGAGGACACCAGCGAATAGGCACGCCATACGGTACTGCCATCCGCCTTGGTAACCCCCAAACGCACAAACTGCCCCGCCGTGAAACGAAAGCCCGGGTCACGGGTGGTGCGCAGGGTAAACAGGCTGGGGGTCAGCGATTGCACGTCGAGCAAGGTCTGGCGGGTAAATTTCTCAGCACTGGCCGTCATGGGGGGCTCCGTTCTACAGGTGCCCTAGTGTCCCTCAAAGTCGCGTGCGGAAACACCTACGGTTGGTAGTGGCATCGCCCAGCACACGCAGTAGTGGCTATGTAGTCGCACCGCCAACTCATTCGCTATTAGCCTTCACGTAAAGGTGTGAAGATGCTGTTAGTCGATCGTTACAAGTTCTATAACTCACTGATAAACAGCCACTTTCCAACTAACTCGTTAAAGAGCTAACGAACAGTTTTGCAAAAAACTATTAAACATCAGTTCGCAAGAGCAAAATTTTCCTCTCGCTGTGTAGCCGTTGTCCTACACTGATTTTCGTGCAGTTTTGGGGGTTCAGGACGTACCCCAAGTCACGGAGAACCCCATGGAGAGTGACCTATGCTCAAATGGAAAACCACGCGTCTTCCCAAGTTGGAAGGTGAAAACGAGGTCACCAGTGTATTTGAAATGGTGATCAACAAAACGTATGAACTGGGTTTCAAACACTGTTCTTTCAAGATGAGTTCCCAATCACCCAAAAACCAAATCAAGCCAATTGAATTCACAAACCATTCTAACGAGTGGCAAAAAATCTACGACGAAGCAAAATTCCTTGAAGTTGATCCCATTGTTAAGCACTGCAAAGCAAGTTTATTGCCGATTGTCTGGGAGGAGAAATTATTCAAAGACACCCAAAGCCTTTGGTCCTTGGCCCAAACGTTGGGGGTGCACAGGGCGGTAACCATCGCCGTGCATGATTTCCGGGGCGTATTCAGCATGTTGACCCTCAGCCGCGACAAGGGCGAAGTGAGTCCGGAGGAACTGTACGAAAAGGCAGGCATGCTGCTGTGGCTCTGTCATGCGATGCACGCGGTACTGGCGCAAAAGTATGCCGAGGGCCAAAGCGTCAACCCCGCCAGCAAACTGACCCCACGGGAAATAGAAGTGCTCATGTGGTCGGGCATGGGCAAGACAGCGGCGGACATCGCGGCCATCCTGTGCTTGTCCGAACGGACAGTAGGTTTTCACGTGTGCAGTTGCCTCAAGAAGCTGGGCGTCAACAACAAGATCGCCGCCGTGCTTCGTGCCGCGCAAGAAGGGATTATTTAACCGCCCAAGAAACACTGCATGTATTCCCTTTGAAAAAAACGTAACATTTGCGACCCATTCTGAGTGTTGAGCAGCCCCCCAGGTGCCGCGCGCAGTACACTCAGACGGTTCGGCCCATGACTGCCGACCCACCCATCGTTGACCCAGAGCCTCCCCCGCCATGCCCCTGCTCGAAAGCCCCTTCGCCCAGCTCGATCTGATCCGCCAGCCAGAGCAACATAACGATCCGCTGCAAGCCTTCGATGCCGCAGACGAATACTTGCTCAATCATCTGGCGGAACAGAAACCGACGAAGGCAACCCGCGTGCTGGTGCTCAATGACAGCTTCGGCGCCCTGGCCGCCAGCCTTGAGGGGCAGGTGCAGGTCACGTCCAGCGGTGACTCATTCCTGGCTGCCCAGGGCCTGGAGAAGAACCTGGTGCGCAACGGCAAGGCGTTCGATGCAGTGGCATTCATTCCCGCCAGCCAGGTTCCGGCAGGGCCTTTCGACTGCGTGCTGATCCGCGTACCGAAAACCCTGGCGCTGCTGGAAGAACAACTGATCCGCTTGCAAGGTCAACTCACGCCAGGAGCCCAAGTCATCGCCGGGGCGATGATCAAGCATCTGCCACGGGCGGCAGGCGAGTTGCTGGAGCGCTATATCGGATCGATGCAGGCGTCACTCGCAGTGAAAAAAGCGCGGCTGCTGATCGCCACTGTTGAAGACCGCCCCGCAGCCATTTCGCCCTACCCCACCCGCTACACCCTGGACACGCCGGCGATCGAACTGCTGAACCACGCCAACGTGTTCTGCCGCGAAAACCTGGACATCGGCACCCGCGCGTTCCTGCCCCACCTGCCAAAAAACCTGGGCAACGCCCGTGTCGCGGACCTGGGCTGCGGTAATGGTGTCTTGGCGATCGCCAGCGCACTGCAAAACCCCGAAGCACATTACACTTTGGTGGATGAGTCCTATATGGCCGTGCAATCAGCGGCCGAAAACTGGCAAGCCGCCCTCGGTGATCGCGACGTCATCGTGCGTGCCGCCGATGGCCTGGCTGGCCAGGAGCCGGGTTCGTTGGACGTGGTGCTGTGCAACCCGCCCTTCCACCAGCAACAGGTGGTCGGTGACTTCCTCGCCTGGCGCATGTTCCAGCAGGCACGGGAGGCGCTGGTGGTCGGCGGCGCTCTCTATATCGTCGGCAATCGCCACCTGGGTTATCACACCAAACTGGCGCGCTTGTTCCGGGGTGTCGAGCAAGTCGCCACCACGCCAAAATTCGTGATCCTCAAAGCCCGTAAATAAAGCCCGTCAATAAAAAAACCCTGCTTCTCTCGCGAAAAGCAGGGTTGAAAAACCGGGCCGTCAGGCCCGGATCGGGATATCAGTGAGTGGTCAGGCCCGCGGCATTCATGAACATGCGCATCAGGCTGGCCACGACGAACAGGGCCAGCACACTGCCGGTCCAGATCATCGCCAGCCACCCCAGGCGCCGCCACAACGGCTGCTTCTCGGCCTGTTCGATCTCGTGCAACGAAGGTTTGCCGGACATGGAACGACCCTCCTAGTGATAACCGTCTTCGTGGGTGACCTTGCCGCGGAACACGTAGTAGCTCCAGAAGGTGTAGCCCAGGATGAACGGGATGATGAACAAGGTGCCCACCAGCATGAAGCCCTGGCTCTGCGGCGGCGCGGCGGCGTCCCAGATCGACACGGACGGCGGGATGATGTTCGGCCACAGGCTGATGCCCAAACCACTGTAGCCCAGGAAGATCAGCACCAGCGTCAGCAGGAACGGCGTGTAGTGCGCATTACGTGCCACCGCGCGGATCAGCCCGTACATGGTCACCAATACCAGGATCGGCACCGGCAAGAACCAGAACAGGTTCGGCAGGGTGAACCAGCGCGAGGCGATTTCCGGGTGGGTCAATGGCGTCCAGATGCTCACGATGCCGATTACCGCCAGCACCACAAAGGCCAATGGCCGCGCCAGGTTGTGCATCTTTTCCTGCAACGGGCCTTCGGTCTTCATGATCAGCCAGGTGCAGCCGAGCAAGGCGTAGGCCACGATCAGCGCCACGCCGCAGAACATCGTAAAGGGTGTGGCCCAGTCCAGTGAACCACCGGCAAACTGGCGATTCACCACGGGGATGCCGTCGATAAACGCCCCCAGTGCCACGCCCTGGAAGAACGTCGCCGCCAGCGAGCCGCCGATAAACGCCTTGTCCCACAGGTGACGCTTGTGGTCCTTGGCCTTGAAGCGGAACTCGAACGCCACGCCACGGAAGATCAGCCCGATCAGCATCAGGATCAGCGGCAGGTACAGCGCCGACAACACCACCGAATAGGCCAGCGGGAACGCGCCGAACAACGCCGCGCCGCCCAGTACCAGCCAGGTTTCGTTGCCGTCCCACACCGGAGCCACGGTGTTCATCATCACGTCACGGTCGGTCTTGCCGGGGATAAACGGAAACAGGATGCCGATACCCAGGTCGAAGCCGTCCATGACCACGTACATCATGATGCCGAAGATGATGATCACGGCCCAGATCAGCGGAAGATCAATACCCATCTCAATGCCCCTTGTGCTGGATGTGGGTGTGGTCGTCATCGTTGCCATCATCATCGGCAGCCGACAACGGACGGGCCGGTGTGCGTTTCTGGCCAGGGCCACCGTGGGTTGGCTCGGTGCCTTCGTGGGTCACAGGGCCTTTGCGCACCAGGCGCATCATGTAGCCCAGGCCTGCGCCGAACAGCGCGAAATACACCACCACGAACAACACCAGGGTGATGGTCATCTGCGCCAGGCTATGCCCGGAGGACGCATCCGCCGTGCGCATCAAGCCGTAGACCACCCACGGCTGACGGCCGATCTCGGTGGTGAACCAGCCGGCGAGAATCGCGATCAAGCCGGACGGGCCCATCCACAATGCCAGGTAGAGGAACGGTTTGGACGTGTACATCTTGTCGCCCCGGCGCAGCCAGAGGCTGAACAGGCCGGTGAAGATCATCAGGAAGCCGAGGCCGACCATGACCCGGAACGACCAGAACACGATGGTCGAGTTGGGGCGGTCCTCAGGCGGGAACTCCTTGAGCGCCGGCACCTGTTTGTCCAGGGAGTGGGTGAGGATCAGGCTGCCCAAGTACGGGATCTCGACGGCGTACTTGGTCCTTTCCTCTTTCATGTCTGGCCAGCCGAACAGGATCAACGGCGTCGGTTCGTTGCCAATGTTTTCCCAGTGGCCTTCAATCGCGGCGATTTTCGCCGGTTGGTGCTTCAAGGTATTCAGGCCGTGGAAGTCACCGATCACGGCCTGGATAGGCGCGACGATCAGCGCCATCCACATCGCCATCGAGAGCATTTTGCGGATTGCCGGGTTGTCCTTGCCACGCAGCAAGTGCCAGGCCGCCGAGGAGCCGACGAAGAACGCAGTCGCTACGAACGCCGCCGTGGCCATGTGCGCCAGGCGATAAGGGAACGAGGGGTTGAAGACCACGGCGAACCAATCGGTGGGGATCACGCGGCCATCAATGATTTCAAAGCCCTGGGGCGTCTGCATCCAGCTGTTGGACGAGAGGATCCAGAACGTGGAAATCAAGGTGCCGACAGCCACCATCACGGTGGAGAAGAAGTGCAGGTTGCGCCCCACCTTGTTCCAGCCGAACAGCATTACGCCCAGGAAACCGGCCTCGAGGAAGAAGGCCGTGAGCACTTCGTACGTCAGAAGCGGCCCGGTGACGGCGCCGGCAAAGTCCGAGAAACGGCTCCAGTTGGTGCCGAACTGGTAGGCCATGACCAACCCGGAGACCACGCCCATGCCGAAGTTGACGGCAAAGATCTTCGACCAGAAATGGTAGAGGTCACGGTAGGTGTCGTTGTGCGTCTTGAGCCACAAACCTTCCAGCACCGCGAGGTAGCTGGCCAGGCCGATGGTGATCGCCGGGAACAGGATGTGGAAAGAGATGGTGAACGCAAATTGAATTCGGGCGAGATCTAGCGCCTCCAAACCGAACATAAGTCTTCCTCTGTCAGGTAATACCGGCTGCTGGCGGGAGCCTGCACCCACTGCCCCCACGGATATGGAGTCTGGCGAATTTCAATTCGTTTCTTTTTTTAACCAAACGCGTAGGGAATCTGGCCTTGCGGCCGCCAGGCCGATGTCCGGGCGGACATTGATCTGGATCAAGCATTGCTGAAAGAGTAGTCCCATTTTCGATGGAGGACGGCGTGGTCTTTTGCCGCGTGACAGACTGCCTCAGATCAGTTCTTGCAACTATCTGTTACAACTTGATGATAATCTCGGCGCTCCCTCCGGCCCTGACCTGAATCCCCGATGCCTAGTGAACCCGCGTTGCTGTTGCGTCACCACCGCCCTTTCATCGCGTTCTGGCTGGCGCGTATCTTCACTGCCAGCGGCTTTCAGATGCTTACCGTGGCCATCGGTTGGAACCTCTATCAACTGACCGGCAATGTGCTGGACCTGGGCCTGGTCGGCCTGGTGGAATTCGTGCCGCGCGTATTGTTCATGCTGCACACCGGGCATGTGGCCGACCGCTATGAACGGCGTAAGGTCGCCGCCATCTGCCAGACCGTGCAGGCGTTGATCGCACTGTCCCTGGCCATCGGCGGGCTGACCGGCAATGTGACCCGCGAGATGATCTTCATCCTCGCCTTCCTGCTCGGTGCCGCGCGTTCGTTTGAAATGCCGACCACTCAGGCGATGCTGCCCAGCATCGTCCCCAGCATTTTATTCCCGCGAGCCGTGGCCTCGTCGCAGTCGGCCCAGCAACTGGCAACCATCGTCGCCCCGGCCCTCGGCGGATTGCTCTACGCGTTTGGCAGCGTGTGGGTCTATGGCCCCACGGTAGTGCTGTACCTTATCGCCTGCGTGCTGACCCTGAATTTGCCAGCCCGCCAGACACCACTCAACAAAGGCAAGGCCACCCTGGACTCCCTGCTCGCCGGCATCCGCTTCATCCGCAGCCGCCCGGACATCCTCGGCGCCATCTCCCTTGACCTGTTCGCCGTGCTGCTGGGCGGCGCCACCGCGTTGCTGCCGGTGTTTGCCAAAGACATCCTGTTGACCGGCGCCTGGGGCCTGGGCCTGCTGCGTTCGGCCCCGGCGGTGGGCGCGTTGTTGATGTCGCTGTGGCTGGCGCGGTTTTCCGTGGACCGCCATGTGGGCCGCGTGATGTTCACCGCCGTCGGCGTGTTCGGCGTGGCGACCATCGCCTTCGGCCTGTCGACTTCGTTCTGGTTCTCACTGGCGGTGCTGGTGGTGCTGGGCGCGGCGGACATGATCAGCATGGTCATCCGCGCCTCCTTCGTGCAGTTAGAGACGCCGGATGAAATGCGCGGGCGGGTCAGTGCGGTCAACGGCCTGTTTATCGGCGCGTCCAACCAGTTGGGCGAATTCGAATCCGGGATTACCGCCCACTGGTTCGGCACCGTGCCCGCCGTGGTCATGGGCGGGATCGGTACGCTGGTGGTGACTGGGGTCTGGATCAAGCTGTTCCCGACCCTGGCCAACCGTGACCGCATGCATGTGCCCGTGGAAGAACCCGCGAAGGTCTAGAGCACCTTGTCGAGGGTGATGGGAAACTCCCGCACCCGCTTGCCGGTGGCGTGATAAATCGCATTGGCCACCGCCGCTGCGACCCCGACGATACCAATCTCACCGACGCCCTTGGACCCCAGGGCGTTGACGATCTCGTCGTGTTCTTCGACAAACACCACATCAATGTCGCCAATATCGGCGTTAACCGGAATGTGGTACTCCGCCAGGCTATGGTTCATATAGCGCCCCAACTGATGGTCGATCTGGGTTTCTTCATGCAATGCCATGCCGATGCCCCACACCACCCCGCCGAGGATCTGGCTGCGGGCCATCTTCGGGTTGACCACTCGCCCGGCGGCAATCGCGCTGACCACCCGGCGGACCTTGATCGTTCCCAGGTCTTCGTCCACCTGCACCTCGACGAAGACAGCTGAGTGGGTGGCGGTGCTGTAGCCCTCGCGTTTTTTGTCGGGCTCACTGTCGACCTGCACTTCCAAGGCGCCTTCGCCGCTGTCCTTGACCAACTGTGCCAGCGACACGCTCACATCGCCGGTGTGCAGTTGGCCCTCTTCGAAACGCACGGTTTCGGCGTCCTTGAACACCGGGTACGTCTGCCGGGCGATGTTCAACAGCTTGGCATTCAAGGCCTCGCAGGCTTGCTGCACGGCAGTGCCGACGGAGGACACGGTGAATGAGCCGCCCTGCAACGGTGCGGTGGGCAATGATGAATCACCCAGCAGAAATGCCACGTCGTCGACCGCCACACCACTGGCCTGGGCCGCGATCTGGGTCATCACCGTGTAGGTACCAGTGCCGATATCGGTGGTGGCGCTGCTGACGGTCAGCTTGCCTTGCGCATCGAGGCGCGCCTTGGCGCTGGCCTTCATCTGCATGGCTTCCCACACGCCGCCGGCCATGCCCCAACCGATCAACTGGCGGCCGTCGCGCATGCTGCGTGGTTCCGGGTTGCGCTGGCTCCAGCCAAAACGCTCGGCGCCTTCGCGGTAACACTCGCGCAGGGCTTTGCTCGACCAGGGCTTGTCTTCGTTCTGGTTGCGCTCGGCGTAGTTGATCAGCCGCAGTTGCACCGGGTCGATGCCTAGCGCGCAGGCCAGTTCATCCATGGCGCACTCCAGGCCGATCACGCCGAGCGCTGCGCCGGGCGCACGCATGTCCAGCGGTGTGAACACGTCCAGGGGCACCAACTTATAAGTAAGCTGCACGTTGTCGCAGTGGTAGAGCATGCCGCTCCATTCCACGACGTGTTCGCTGAAGTCTTCGAAACGCGAAGTCTGGCCAATGGCTGTGTGCCCCAATGCCAGCAAGCGCCCGTTGGCGGCGGCGCCCAGTTGCAGGCGCTGTAAGGTGCGCGGGCGATAGCCAAACGTGAACATCTGCTGGCGCGTCAGCGTGACCCGCACCGAACGCTTGAGCGCCAACGAGGCCATCACGGCCAGCGGCAATTGGTACTGCGGGCGCAGGCCGGAACCAAACGCGCCGCCAACAAACGCGGCGAAGATGCGCACCTGGCTTTTATCCAGGCCAAAGACTTTTTGCACATAGGCCTGGCAGTTCTGCGGGCCCTGGGTCTTGTCATGGATATGCAGGGTGCCGTCCGGCTGATACAGCACCGTGCTGGCGTGGGGCTCCATTGGATTGTGGTGTTCGATGGGCGTGCTGTAGTGCACATCCAGGCTGACGGCGGCACCGGTCCATTCGGCCTGGAAGTTGCCACGCGGTTCGGGCGGGGTTTGCGGCGAGGCGTGGGCCTGATCCTGCATGGCCACCAAGTCGGTTTCGAAGGCTTCGGTTTCGTACTCGATGTCCACCAGTGAACCGGCATGCCGCGCCAGTTCAAGGTTGTCGGCGATCACCAGAGCCAGGGGCTGGCCGCTGTACAGCACGCGGTCGTTGTAGAGCGGACGAAACGGCGAGCCGTCGGCGGCGTCGGCATCCTGGAACGCGTCATCGTAACTGGCGATTTTGGGGCGATTGAGGTGATGGATCACCGCCACCACGCCCGGCAGGGCCAGCGCCTTGGAAGAATCGATGCGCAACACACGGCCTTTGGCGACGGTACTGGAGACCACGCTGCCGTGCAGCAGGCCGTCCTCGGGAAACTCACCGGCATAACGCGCTTTACCTGTGACCTTGAGCAGACCGTCAACCCGGTCAAAGGGTTTGCCGATAGCGGTCATGGGCGCTCTCCTGCGACAGCCGCATCACTCAGGGCACGAATAATCCCCCGGCGTGCCAGCTTGATCTTGAAGCCGTTGTGTTCCAGGGGTTCGGCGTCTTGCAGCAGCGCGTCGGCGGCGTGGCTGAAGGTTTCGCGGCTGACGAGCTGGCCAATGAGCGCGGCTTCCACGGCACGATCACGCCAGGGTTTGTGGGCTACACCGCCAAGGGCCAGGCGCGCGTCGACGATGCGCTCGCCGTCCAATTCAAGGGCAGCAGCAACGGACACCAAGGCGAACGCGTAGGAGGCGCGGTCGCGGATTTTCAGGTAGTTGCTGTGGCTCGCCAGGTTGTCGGCGGGCAGTTCGATGGCGGTGATCAGCTCATCGTCAGCCAACTGGTTGTCACGCTGCGGCGCATCGCCGGGCAGACGGTGGAAGTCGGCAAACTCGATAACACGAGCGCCTGCACGACCTTCCACATGCACTCGCGCGTCCAGCGCCGCCAGCGCCACGCACATGTCGGAAGGATGAGTCGCGACGCACTGTTCACTGGCGCCGAGGATGGCATGAATACGATTCAACCCCGTGCGTGCCGGGCAGCCGCTGCCGGGCTCGCGCTTATTGCACGGCACAGTGGCGTCATAAAAGTAGTAACAACGGGTGCGCTGCAACAGGTTGCCGCCGGTACTGGCCATATTGCGCAGCTGCGGCGAGGCGCCCGCGAGGATGGCCTGGGACAGCAGCGGGTAACGCTGTTCGATCAGCGGGTGCCAGGCCAGGTCGGCGTTGCTCACCAGGGCGCCGATCAGCAGTCCGCCCTCGGCGGTTGCCTGAACCTCATTTAACGGTAGCCCTGTGATGTCGATGAGATGCTCGGGGCGGCTGATGTTTTCTTTCATCAGGTCCAGCAGGTTGGTGCCGCCGGCGATAAAACGCGAGGCGGCGCTGCTCAGGTGCACCGCTTCCTGCACATCGGCCGGCTTGCTGTAGTGGAAGGGATTCATCGCTCACCTCCCACGACGTCTGCAATGGCATCGCGGATATTGCTGTAGGCGCCGCAGCGACACAGGTTGCCGCTCATCAGCTCCTGGATCTGGGCGGTGTCGTGCGCACGCCCTTCATTGGCCAGGCCGACCGCCGAGCAGATCTGGCCGGGGGTGCAGTAACCGCATTGAAAGGCGTCGTGTGTAATGAAAGATTGCTGCGTCGGGTGCAGTTGGTCGCCGTCGGCCAGGCCTTCGATGGTGGTCAACTCGGCGCCGTCGCACATCACCGCCAGCGTCAGGCAGGCATTGATGCGCTTGCCGTCGCGCAACACCGTGCAGGCACCGCATTGGCCGTGGTCGCAGCCTTTTTTGCTGCCAACGAGGTCGAGCTGTTCGCGCAACAGGTCAAGCAGCGTGGTCCAGGGCAACACGTTCAGTTGGCGATCCTGGCCGTTGAGGCGCAGGCGTATCGAGTGGCTGACGAACGGCTGGGCCGCCGCGCCATTGGGGGTCGCGCTCATAAACACCTCACGGGTTGGTGTACGTCCGCGGCGTTAGGAAAGTCGCCGTCTTAAGGGGTACGACTGCCCGGGGTATTGAGCGTTCAAGCGGATTGATCAGCGGATATTGAGCTGCGTGGTCAGGGTGTTTTGCGGCGGGTTGATCGAGGAATTGCTGTACTGGAACCAGCCTTGGGCCTCGACATTCAGGTCGAACACATAGATGTAGCCCATCAGTGTGCCCACGCCGTTGCACACTTCGCTGATGTTGCCGACCTGGCAAACCGCCGTGCGTTGCCCATTCAATTCGGCGCCATCGAAGCGGCCCATGGGGTTGTTACCCAGGCCCACCTCCATGACGGACACCTTGGTAGGCCCACGGTGCGTACACATCTGTGTGCTCTGCGCGCGCTCGGGGATGCTTTCCTTACACGCTGCCGACTCGACCTGGAACACCCGCACTTCGCTCAACGGCGGTGCAGCCGCGCCCCAGGCCGGTGCTGCGCCGAGCAACAGGCTGATACAGGGGATCAGGGCTAGACTCCACGGGTTGGCGTTTTTCATGTTGCAGATGACCTTGGTTTAAACGTCGGCGCAGTATGCCTCAAGGCCTCGGCTGCTGGTATGATGCGCCGCTTTTTCCGATCCTCTCTGAAACCACAGGCGCTTGGCGCAGTTTGTGCTTTGACTTAGAGGTCAACAAATCACGACGCCACAGAGCGTCACAGGGAGCCGGCATGCTGGAAAAGCTGTTTCAACTCAAGGCACACAACACCAACGTGCGCACCGAGATTCTCGCGGGCATCACGACATTCCTGGCCATGGCCTACATCCTATTCGTGAACCCGAGCATCCTCGGCGAGACTGGCATGGACAAGGGTGCGGTGTTCGTCGCGACCTGCCTGGCGGCCGCTATAGGTTCGACCGTGATGGGCCTGATCGCCAATTACCCGATCGCCCTCGCGCCGGGCATGGGCCTCAACGCCTTCTTTACCTACACCGTGGTCCTGCACATGGGCCATACCTGGCAGGTGGCGCTGGGTGCGGTGTTTATTTCGGCGGTGCTGTTTTTCCTGCTGTCGATCTTCCGTATTCGTGAATGGATCATCAACGCCATCCCACTGCCGCTGCGTTCGGCGATTGCCGCCGGTATCGGCCTGTTCCTGGCGCTGATCGCCCTGCACAACGCTGGCATCGTGGTCGGCAATCCCAACACCCTGGTGGGCCTGGGCGACCTGAAAAAGCCCGCGCCGATCCTGGCTACGTTCGGCTTTATCCTGATCGTCGCCCTGGAAGCCCTGGCGGTGCGCGGTGCCGTACTGATCGGCATCCTGGCGGTGACCATCGTCTCGATCCTGCTGGGCGTCACCCCCTTCGGCGGCGTTGTCTCGATGCCGCCTTCCCTGGCACCGACCTTCCTGCAGCTGGATATCAAAGGCGCGCTGGATATCGGCCTGGTCAGCGTGATCTTCGCCTTCCTGTTCGTTGATCTGTTCGACAATTCCGGCACCCTGATCGGCGTGGCCAAGCGTGCCGGCCTGATGGGCAAGGACGGTCACATGCCGAAAATGGGCCGTGCACTGATCGCCGACAGTACCGCCGCCATGGCCGGCTCGCTGCTGGGTACGTCGACCACCACCAGCTACATCGAATCGGCTGCGGGCGTGAGCGCCGGCGGCCGTACCGGCTTGACCGCCATCGTGGTCGCGATCCTGTTCCTGCTGGCACTGTTCTTCTCGCCGCTGGCCGCCAGCGTTCCGGCCTTCGCCACTGCGCCGGCACTACTGTTCGTGGCGGTGCTGATGACCCAGGGCCTGGCCGAAATCGACTGGGACGACATTACCGTTGCAGCGCCGGTGGTGATCACCGCCCTGGCGATGCCTTTCACCTATTCCATCGCCAACGGCATCGCCTTCGGTTTCATCGCCTGGACCGCCATCAAGCTGCTTTCGGGCCGCTACCGTGAGCTGAACCCGGCGCTGGTGATTCTGTCGATTCTGTTTGTGATCAAGCTGGGCTGGTTCAACGCATGACTTTTGACGCCGCAAGCTACACCGCTCAACTGCAAGACAAGGTCACGCGTTTGCGTGACCTGCTGGCCCCGTTCGACGCGCCAGCGCCGCAGGTCTTCGACTCGCCGCTGCAGCACTTCCGCCTGCGCGCGGAGTTCCGCCTGTGGCGCGAGGGCGGCGAGCGCCACTACGCGATGTTCTCCCAGGACGACAAGCGCACGCCGATCCTGATCGAAGAATTCCCCATCGCCAGCCTACGTATCAACCAGTTGATGCCGCAACTCAAGGCCGCCTGGCAAGCCAGCGCAGCCCTGAGCCACAAGCTGTTCCAGGTGGAGTTCCTCACTACCTTGGCCGGGGACGCGATGATCACCCTGTGCTATCACCGCCCGCTGGACGAGCATTGGCACACCGCCGCTAACCAACTGGCAGCTGACTTGAATGTCAGCATCATCGGCCGCTCCAAGGGCAAGCGCGATGTAATCGGCCACGACTACGTGGTGGAAAAACTCGACGTCGGCGGCCGCACCTTCAGTTATCGCCAACCCGAAGGCGCCTTCACCCAGCCCAACGGCACGGTGAACCAGAAGATGCTCAACTGGGCTTATGAAGCCCTGGGTGATCGCCCGGATGATCTGCTGGAGCTGTATTGCGGCAACGGCAACTTCACCCTGCCCCTGGCTACGCGTGTTCGCAAAGTCCTGGCTACCGAAATCAGCAAGACCTCGGTGAATGCAGCCCTGAGCAACCTCGATGAAAACGCGGTGGATAACGTCACCCTGGTGCGCCTGTCAGCCGAAGAACTCACTGAAGCGCTGAACGAAGTGCGTCCGTTCCGTCGCTTGCACGGCATCGACCTGAAAAGCTATGAATTCGGCAGCGTCTTCGTCGACCCGCCGCGCGCCGGCATGGACCCGGACACCTGCGAGTTGACCCGGCGCTTCGATAACATCCTGTACATCTCCTGCAACCCGGAGACGTTGGCGGCGAACATTGCGCAACTGCATGACACGCACAAGATCACTCAGTGTGCGATGTTTGACCAATTCCCGTGGACGCACCATATGGAGTCCGGGGTGTTATTGACCCGGCGGTAATTCAACGTCTTCCGGTTCCTTCTTGCGCGGCCGCCCGCCCTTCTTGCCATTGGCACGGGCGGCGGCGGCTTTGGCGGCGCTGCTTTTGCGGCCGTTGCGCGAAGCCACCAGGCTGGTGGCCAGGTCCATCAGCGGTTTGCTGGTGGCGATCAGGCCCGTGACTGAAACATCCAGGTCCTGGGCCTCACAGCACAGCGCCTTGCCGCCAAAGCCAACTTCCAGTTGCGCAAAGTCCTCCAGGGAAAACCCCGCGAACTCGGGCAGGCCAGCCACCGGCAGTACAACACGACTGCCGTCGCTGAAACCGATGGAGATGCAGTTGTCTTCATAACGCACAGAGCTGGCACGGGCATAAAGGTGCCGTGTCTTGCGCCCTCGGGCTATCGCCTTTTCGACGTCGGCCTCAGTGAGTGGTTTATAGGGTACAGCTTTGGCTTTTACGATTTGCTTCATAGTTCAATCTCCACAAAACCCGGTGCCCTGACCAGATTCAAAATGGTTTTCTGCCCCACGACATCGTGCCGGGCACGCGCGATCACATAAACACCCGGCTGAATGATCAGCCCAGGCAACACTTCGCGAGCCTCCCAATCCCAGGAATGATTCTCCAGGCAGACCGTTTGCAGGTACTCCCACCAGATCCTGCGTGCCCGCGCCAAGTAGTGCCGCTGCATGATCGCCCCGCGTATCTCTTTCAAAACCGCCATGGGTGGCTGCCACCGCTCAGGCTCTACATCCCATAACTCCACCTCCCCATGCAGAAAACTGAAGCGAAAGCGCGCATCCCATTCGTTCCCCCGCACATGCACATGGGGCGGGCAATGCTCATCCCTGATAAACACCGAAATCACATAGCCTTTGTAAGTGCCTACTCTCATCGTAACCCATCTGTTAGGTTATTTTCCGTCAGGTAACAATTTTCCCTTGTCACCCGACAACCGGCTCCGTTCCCCAGAGCTGTTTCACAGATTAGTAAGCACAAAAAACCCGGCGAATGCCGGGTTGTAACCACTCATGCCGAGGGCTGGAAATACTCCGCCAAAGCCCGCAAGTCCTGTTCGCTCAGCAACCCCGCGTAATACTTCAGCTGAATCCTCGCCAGCAGATACGCATGCCGCGCATTCGCCAAATCACGGCGGGCGGTGAAGAGTTGTTGTTCGGCGTCGAGCACGTCGAGGTTGACCCGCTCACCACCGGCCACACTCTTTTTCGTCGCCGCGACTAAAGCCGTGGCAGAGCTGACGGCCATTTCATAAGCACGCACTTTCGCCGCGCCACTGGTGTTGAGGTTGAACTGTTTGCGCAACTCCACCAGCGTGGCCGAGGTTTGCGCGTCCAACTCGTATTGGGCCTGGGACAACTGGTTCGCCGCCTGGCGGGTCGACGCCGACACACCCCCACCGGCAAACAGCGGCAAACTGACCTGGATGCCGACGGTATTGGTGTCGTACTTCTGGTTGTAGCTGCTTTCCGAGTCGGAGTTGGTCTGACGGCTGGTGGCGTACAAGCTGACCTTGGGCAGATGGCCTGCACGTTTGCGTTCCACTTCATAGGAGGCCACGTCCAGGGCATGGTGCTGGGATTTGAGCTCCGGGTTGTTGGCCATCGCCATCTCGCGCCAGGTTTCGAAACGATTGGGCTCCAGAGGCGGAATATCGAATTGACGCGTCAGCGGCGCCAGTTCTTCGATCTGCAACGGTTGGCCGACGATGGCTTCCAGCTCGCGTAAGGCACTGTCCTGCGCGTCTTGCGATTCAATTTCTTCGGCCTGGGCCAGGCTCAAACGCGCCTGGGTTTCCAGCACATCGGTGCGTGTGCCTTCACCGCCTTTTAGAAGGCGATCATTGAGTTGCAAGCGCTCGGTATACGCGCGCTTCTGTGCACGACTCAGCTCAATGCGTTCCTGGGCCAACAACGCCTGGCTGTAGGCATTGAGTACCCGCACCGCCAGTTCCTGGCTCTTGCCGCGAAAGCGCTCGTCGGCCATCAATGCCTGAGCGGTGCCCTGGCGAAAACGCGCATAGGCTTCGTAATCCAGCAGCGGCTGCTGCAAGGTCAGGGTCGACGCATAGCTGCGGTAATCACGGTCGCTTTTGACATCACCCGCCGTTACTTCGGACTCGTTGCGCGAGTTGTTATAGCTCCACGACAAATTCGGCAACAACGCCGCACGGCCGATCGCGCGGTTTTCTTCACCGCCTTCACGCTCCTGGATGGCAGCCTGAAACGTCGGATCATTGCGCAAGGCCAAGTCATAGGCATCCAGCAAACCCAGGGCGTGGGCCACCGAGGAACAACCGAAACACAAGGTAAACAACAGCGCCTTCATTCTTCCACCAGGGCCATATGGGTGCGATCCATCAGGGGTTTGAACAGGTAGTTGAGCATCGAGCGCTCGCCGGTCTTGACGAAGGTTTCCACCGGCATGCCTGGGCGGATCTGCACACCGTCCAATTGCTGCATACCGGCTGCGTTGACTTGGGCGCGCAGCGTGTAATACGGCTCATCGGTGCGCTCATCGACCTGACGGTCCGCCGAGACCAACGTCACCTCACCGGCCACCCGTGGCGTGGTGGATTGGTTGAAGGCCGAGAACATCAGTTCCACCGGCAGGCCGGGGTGCACCTTGTCGACCATCTGCACCGGCACCCGCGCTTCCACCAGCAAGGGCTCGCCCTGGGGCACGATGTCCATCAGCGCCTGGCCAGGCTTGATCACGCCGCCTTCGGTGTACACATCCAACCCCACCACCACGCCGCTTGCGGGCGCACGCACCAGGCTGTTGGCCAATTCGAACTCGGCCGAAGCCAGGCGATTGCGCAGGTCATCGCTGCGGGTGCGGGTCTCGGCCAACTGGCCGCGCAGGTCCTTCTGGAAGTCTTCGCCGAGCTGGCGGATGCGCAGGCGCAGTTCCATCACCTGGCGTTGCAGTTGGCCGATGCGACCGTAGTCTTCGGCGATGGCGCCGTCGATCTGTGAGTACAGTCGCTCGCTGTCGAGCAGCCGATTGCGCGGGATATAACCTTCACGCGCCAACTCGCGCAGGCCCTGCAATTGCTCGTTCAACGCTGCGCGCTGCTGGACTTTGCTCGCCTGCGAATCCCGCGTACCGCGCAGTTGCGCCTCGGCCCCAGCGATGGTTTCACGCAGGCCTTGTTGCTCGGTGGCCAAGGCCTGGGCACGGCTATTGAACAACTGCCGTTGCAGGCTCAAGGTGCCCGCTGCCTCCGGATCGTTAAGCAATTCAGGGTTGAAGGTGATCGCCGGCAACCCTTCACTTTCGGCACTCAAGCGCGCCTCGCTGGCCAGCGACGCCAAGTACTGGCTGCGCAGGGACTGCATCTGCCCGCGCAACGGGGTTTCCTTCAAGCGCAACAACACTTGACCGGCGCTCACCACGTCACCGTCGCGCACGTCGATACGCTCGACAATGCCCCCGGCCGGGTGCTGCACGGTCTTGCGATGGCCCGACACCATGACCTTGCCCGGCACTGCCACGCCCTTATCGAGTGGCGCCAACGCCGCCCATCCGAGGAAGCCGGCAAAACCGCCGAGTACCAACAGCCAGCCCAGGCGCGAGTACTTTTTGTCATCCAACGCCAACACATTATTGGGCGCATCGCTGATCAATACAGGTTTGCTCGGGTTCATGCCTGTTTTCCTTCACCGAGGCGGTAGCTCATGCTCATGGTCGATACCGGTTTGGGCGCTGCCGGTTTCTGCCGTGCCTCCAACACACGCGCCGTCGGCCCGAAGGCCTGCAACTGGCCTTCCTTGAGGATCAGCAACTGGTCGGTCAGCGTCAGTACGTTGGGTTTGTGGGTGATCAGGATCACGGTGCGACGCTGTTGCTTGAGCTGGGCGATAGCATGGAGCAAGGCCTGCTCGCCCACTTCATCCAGGTTGGCGTTGGGCTCATCCAGCACGATCAGCGCAGGCAGGCCGTATAGCGCACGGGCCAGTGCAACGCGTTGCTTCTGGCCACCGGAAAGCCCGGCACCGCCTTCTCCCAATTGCGTGTCGTAGCCTTGGGGCAGTTGCAGGATCAGATCATGCACGCCGGCCATCTGCGCAGCCGCGAGGACTTTATCCGCGTCGACCTCAGCAAACCGCGCGATGTTTTCCGCGATGCTGCCAGCGAACAGCTGGATGTCTTGCGGCAGGTAACCGATGTGCGGGCCCAACTGCTGCTTGTCCCACAAGGCCAAGTCGGCGCCATCCAGGCGCACCTTGCCGGCCAGGGGCGCCCAGGCGCCCACCAGTATCCGAGCGAGGGTGGATTTGCCGCAGCCCGACGGCCCGATCACGCCCAGGACTTCCCCTGCTGCCAGATTGAAACCCAGATTGGCCAACGCGGGTCGACGGCTGCCGGGGGCGCAGGCGCTGATCTGTTCGACGCTTAGCTGGCCTTTGGGCACCGGCAGCGCCATGCGCTGCGGACGCGCGGGATTGGCCTCCAGCATCTGCGATAACCGATCAAACGCCAGGCGCGCCGAACCCCACTGTTTCCACACGCCGATCAATTGGTCGATGGGGCTCAGCACGCGGCCCATCAGGATCGAGCCGGCAATCATCATGCCCGGCGTGATCTCACCCTGTACTGCCAGCAAAGCGCCCAGGCCCAACACCAGGGATTGCAGCGCCAGGCGCACGCCCTTGGACCAGGCGGTAACGGTCGCGGTCTTTTCACTGGCCAGGTTCTGCTGCGCCAAAAACGCCTGATGCTGGCCAAACCAGCGCGCACGCAAGCTGGCGAGCATGCCCATGGCTTCGATGGTGTCGGCATTGCGCAGGTTGGCCGTGGCCTGCTGGCTGGCGCTGATGGAGAGTTGGCTGGCCAGGGCCATCGGCGCCTGGCTGACGTGATGGTTGACCCACGCCAGCACAATCAACAACAGCGCACCGACCAGCGCCAACAGACCGAGCCAGGGGTGGAACAGGAAAATCACCAGCAGGTACACCGGAAACCATGGCGCATCAAAGAACGCGAATAACGCCTGACCGGTGGCAAACTGGCGCAGCGTGGTCAGGTCATGCAGCGCCTGGCCCGCCGCTTGGGTACCGCCCTTGAGTTGCGCTTCGAACGCGGCGTCGTACACCCGTTGGTTCAAGCGCATGTCCATCTGCGTACCGAGGCGGATCACCACCTGGCTGCGCACCCATTCCAACGCGCCCATCAGGCCGAACAGGCCGAGGATCATCAGCGTCAGCATCAACAGGGTCATCTGATTGCCCGAGGCCAGCACCCGGTCGTATACCTGCAGCATGTACAGCGCCGGGGCGAGCATCAGCAGGTTGATCACCGCCGAGAACAGGCCGATGTTGAAGAAGCCACTTTTATAGGCCGTGAGGGCGGCCAGGGTTTCGTTGCCGACGTGGCGCATCTGGGGATTCTCATGGGGTTGAGCGGGCAGCGCCGCCGCGTTGACAGGCAAAGCGACGCTGCGCAGAATTCGGCACCGCCGTCGCTGAAGAGTTAGAAGGCTTGGCGACAGCGGTGTGTAAAACGGCGAATGGGAGAGCGATCTTCCATTCGCTTTTTTGCTTAAGCGGCCAGGGCGAAGTCCTGAGGCACGTCTTGCACGCCCACCAGCGCCACGTCGGACGCAGCGACCGAAGCCGAGTCCACATGGGCCACACCGGCAGCCGCCAGTTGGTCGAACGTCGAGTTGATCGACAGGCTTGGGTCGATGTCCTTGAGCAGGGAGTCGATCGCCGAAGCCAGTGCCGAGCTGTCGCCGCTCATCAGGCCGTACACGATTTTGTGCACCTGGCCGTCACGGCCTTCGGATTGCAGGCTCGACAGGCCCAGGTTGGCGAAGCTGACTTCCTGCTCGGCGAGGCTGTAGCTACCGCCGGCCCCGCCGCCGGTCAGGATGGTGCCCAGGTTCAGGGAGTCGATCGAACCCCACAAGGTGTGCGACGGCGGGTTGAACAAGGTGTAATGCAGGTCACCGTTAGCTACCACAGCCGCGTTGCTTTCAGTGCTCGACACACCGTACTGGGTGCCATCGAACGGGCCAGGATTGAAACCACCGGTGTTCGAACCCTCTTTGACCGACCCTTCACGGTGGTTCAGGTCACCAAAGTAAGCCGACCAGTCGCTCAGGTACTCGGCAACGGTGTTAGTGGCGTAGGTCGTGCTGTATGAAATAGAAATGCTCATGCAAAACTCCAAGTCATGGGGTGGTATCTCCACAGCAAGCCACTGCCTGCTGTGGTTTTGCCCGTCACTGGGCAAAATCGGTCAGAACTGATATTCAACGGTGCCCTGCAACGTGCGCCCACGCCCCAGGGTGAAGGCCAACACGTCGCCCAGCGGCACCAGGTAGGCGCGGTCGGTGACGTTTTCCATGGCCAGGCGCAAGGTCAACTGGTCGGTGGCGCGGTAGCTGCTGTAGAGGTCATAGACGGTGTAGGGCTTCCAGTCGGCCGGGTACACGCCGGTTTGCGAAGTCGTCACGCCGACACCGCCTTTGACGTAGTAACCACCGCTGTAACGGGCGCGAACGCCCACATCCAACTTGCGCTCGAGGAAGCGCGCGCCCAGCGTCGCGGTACCGCGATCCATCGGCATGTGCTCTGAGGAGCCCAGGATCGCGCTGCAACTCTGCCCCGCATTCGCCACGTCATCGGGCACCATCGCGTCTACCGGCGCCCGGCTACCCGGCCCTTTCTGGATCTTGGTCACACCACCCAGCCACGCGGTCTTGCTGCAGAACTTATTGCTACCCAGCATGCGCGTGTAGTTGAACTGGCCGTAGGCGAACCCGGCGTCGTAATCCAGCTGGTACTCCAGGCCGCGAAAACGCGTGGTCTCCAGGTTGTTCACGTACGCCGCATTACCGATATTGGCGATGCCATAACCTGGCGGCTGTACCCCCAGGGCCATATAGGAAAAGTCATCCACGCGGGTGTTGAAGTAGGACACTTTCATGCCTACGCGGTCTTCGGAGAACAGCAGGTCCTCCTTCAACACATTGAAGCCAACCTCCCAGGACGTGGACGTCTCAGGCTTCAAGTAGGGGTTTGGGAAAATCGACTCCGAGCCCCCGCCATGTGGCCGGCCACTCACCAACGTTTCGGTGACTGCCGGCGGGCGCCAGCCCTTGCCGTACGTGGCGAAGAGTTGAAGCCAATCCACGCCCGGCTTGATCGACAGGCCAAAGGTGGGCGAGAAATGCCCCTCTTCCCGATCCACGTCATAGGTCATGGGCAAGCCCACTTGCCGGGTGGTGCCAATGATGAACGTACGGGTGTTCAAACCGGTTTCGCCGCGCAGCCGATAGCGGTCGTAGCGCAACCCGGCGTTGAGGTTCAGCCAGTTGTCGTAGTCGTAGTCCAGGCGAGTGAACAGGCTGCCCATCGCCCGGTCGCCCCTGGGCGTGATGCTTTCCGCCGCCGAGGCTGTCACGGCCGAATCGGCGGCCACCATCTGGTTGGAGTCCGGGCGGACTTTGTCGTAGAAAAACTCCAGGCCATAGTTGGCCTTGATCACGGACAGCTCGCTCAAGGCAAAGGTCGAAATGTTCTGTGCCTGGAAACCATAGGTGTTGGTCTGATAGGTGACCTCGTAGCCCTTGCTGCTACCACGGGTCAGCGTGGACTGATCGTTGCGGGTATCGACGTAATAAAGCTTGGCCTTGAAATCGATCAGCGGATTGTCCGGCGTGTAGCTGTAGTCCAGCGCGAAGTTCTGCGCCGTGACGTCACTGCTGCCGAGTTTCTCCCAAAGCTGGGCTTTTTCGGCGGTCATCATGTTGACGTCGTCATAGCCGACTTCGGTGGTCAGGTAGCTCAGTTGAAGGCGCTGATCCACCGGCAGGTTGAGGCCTAGCTTGAGCAGTCGCGAGCGCATCACCGAACCGGTGTATTCCACAGTGGAGTTCTTGATCCGGTCTTCACTGGCCGGCAGGAAGGAACTGCCGGTGCGCAGCTCGCCAATGCTGCCCTTGGTGCCGGGTTTGTAGTCACCGAGGTGACGCTCACTGGCCGCCACCAACATGTCCCACACGTCGGTGCCCACGGCAAACGCCGAGCTGCCGATGAAGTGCGTGCCGTTGCTGCGCCCGCCCAAGCCCGTGGTCAAGCGGATGCGCCCGCCGATTTCCTTGCCGTCCTTGAGCAGGTCGGCCGCTTCCACGGTACGAAAGTTGGCCACCCCGCCGATCACTCCTGCCCCACCCATCGTGGAAGTGGCACCCTTCTCGATCACCACTTCAGACAGCAACTCCGGGTCGACATACAGCGTGCCATTGCGTTGCTGGTGGCCACTTTGTTGATAGTTCTGACGCATGCCGTCCACCGACATGTTGACCCGGCCGTAGTCCTGGATGCCGCGAATATTCACCGACAAACCGGGGTCTTGCTGGCTGACCGCCGAGTAGACGCCCGGTGCCTCCTCCAGCATTTCAGCGGCATGCCGGGGCGGGTTGCGATCCAGTTGCTCGCGCCCGACCACACTCACCGAACGGGGCGACGAGTACACCCAATCGTTGGGGTGCAAGCCGGTGATTGTGGTGGTGCCCAGCGCCAAGGCGGCGCCGCTCTGCTCAACGCGGGTCAGGGTGACCTGACGCTCGCCGTTGAAGCGGTACTCCACCGGGGCGTTGCCCAACAGACGCGCCAAGCCTTCCTGCACGCTGTATTGCCCTTTCACCGCCGTACTCTGCAAGCCTTCCAGACGCTGGCTGTCGAACAGCACTTGCAGGCCGGCCTGGTCGGCAAATGCCAGCACGGCACTGCCCAGGGATTGCGCAGGGATATCGATCATCAGCACGGCTGGCTGTGCAGCCTTCACCTGGGGTTGCGCGGCGTACACTGGGGCCGCAACGGCGAACAGGCTCAAGTGGATGGCCAGGGCTAACCGGCTAACGGTGATACGCCCCTTGTTGAGTGCTGACATTTCTGTTGTTCCCTGCGCTAAGCGTTTTTTGTTTATGCGAATGCTTCTCACCTAGCAAGACGTGCGACGCGCAGGAAGTCAGTAAGATTTTTTGAAAGTTTTTCAGGAGGGGGGATTTCAGGCGGTGGGAGCAGGCCCCCACCGGGTCATCAATAGATCAGGCTGAGGCCTGCCAGGTCCAGGCGTTGCACCTGGAGTTCCTGGGTCAGCGTGGCAAGGGCAGTGTCGAGCATGTCGAGGCGGAACACGCCGCTGACTTCACGCTCACCGAGGGCCGGGTCAGTCAACACCACGCGCCCGGGACGGTAACGGTTGAGTTGTTCGATGACAGTGGCCAACGGCTGGCGATCAAAGATCAACACACCGCGCCGCCAGCTGGTGGCGCGCGCAACATCGAGTTGGTCCAAGGGCACGATGCCTTGCTGAGGGCTGTAGCGTAAGGCCAGGCCTTCCTGGACCACCCTGTCGGACGGACCCTTTTTTGGCGTCGCGTTCAGGGACACCTCGACACTGTGTTCCAGCACGCCAACCCACGCCTGACTGTCGTCTTCACGCTCCACCACAAACCGCGTGCCCAGCGCGCGGGTTTGCCCCCCGGCGCTTTGCACCACAAACGGCCGGGTTTCCTCACCGACCATCGGCGCCACGTCAAAGATCGCCGAACCCTGGAGCAGGCTGATGCGACGTTGCACACCGTCGTAGTCGAGGCGGATGGCACTGGCGGAATCCAGCTCGACCTTGCTGCCGTCGGCCAGGTGCACGGTGCGCACCTCGCCTTTCGCGGTGACGTAATCGGCTTGCATGCGCAGCAACACCTCCGGCCCGCGCACCCAGCTAATTCCCGCCACCACCACGATCAATGCGACAGCGGCCGCACGTTGCCATGGCCTTCGGCGTTGGGTTCGGCGCACAGGCGCATGCGCCGCTGACGGGCGCTGGCGGCGCACGGGCTCTTCCTTGTACACATCGCCCAACGCCGCCCAGGTCTGTTCGGCAAAACGCAAGGCCGCTTCATGGCGGCTGTCGCAGGCGATCCAATGCTGCAGCTCGGCCTGCTCCTGTTCGGTCAGGGCTCCGGCGTGCAGGCGCACCGCCCACTCGGCGGCCGCCTCGGTAATGCTGTGCTGTTGCGGACCCTGGCTATTCACGTGTGAATCTCGAATTTTTCGTTATGTAACGCTGTGACGTCTGAGGCGGCGCATTTCGGTAACTCATTCGTCGGATGGCGCCACTTCGCCGTCCTGCAGGCGCTGCATCACGTAGGCCAACGCCTTGGCCAGGTGCTTTTGTACGGAGCTGTCGGAGATGTCCAGGTGCCGGGCGACCTGGGCGTGGGTCATGCCTTCGATGCGGTTGAGACGGAAAATCTGCTGGGTGCGTTCCGGCAACTCCGCCAGTGCCTGCTTCAATGCCTGTCGCTGTTGCTGCGCCATTGCCTGAGCCTCCAACCCGGCCACTTCATCTTCAATCTCGGCCAGCGCCTCATGGGGCACGGAGTCTGTCTTGCGCCGCGCTTCCTGGCGAATATGGTCGATCAGCAGATTGCTCGCCGTTCGATAGAGATAGCCCTGGGAGTTGTCGATGCGCTCGCCGGCCGGCTTTTCGGCCAGGCGCAGGAAACTCTCCTGCACCAGGTCTGCGGCCAACTGCGGGTCCCGTACCTTGCGCGCCAGATACCCGCGCAGGGTATCGGCATGCTTGAGAAACAGGCCTTTGAGATCCACGTCCGACAAACCGACTCCCTGGAATGTAAAGGAAACAGGCGGGCATATTAAGCGTTGTCGAGAATGATTTTCAATTGATATCTAATCTGATCCGTTTGTGCGAAAGGTCGGATTAACAGTTCGGTAATCGAACACATCCGCCGCCATCAATTGACCAAATTAACTAACCAGTACATTTTATCTGCACAACTAACAAGAACTGTGGAGATACTCCCAATGCCGCCTATCGTGCTGGTGCTCAACGGCCCCAACCTCAACCTGCTCGGCACCCGCGAGCCCGCCACTTACGGTCATGAAACCCTGGCCGATGTTGCCGCCCTGTGTGGCCGCAGCGCCGAACAGCTCGGGCTGAAAATCGAATTCCGCCAGACCAACCACGAAGGCGAACTGCTCGACTGGATTCACGGCGCCCGCGCCCGTTGCGCCGGCATCGTGATCAACCCGGCGGCCTGGACCCACACCTCCGTGGCGATTCGCGACGCGCTGGTGGCCAGTGAAGTGCCGGTGATCGAAGTGCACCTCTCCAACGTGCATGCCCGTGAAGCGTTCCGGCATCACTCGTTTGTGTCGCCGATTGCCAAGGCTGTCCTCGCAGGTTTCGGCAGCCACGGCTATCACCTGGCCCTGGAACATTTCAGCCAGCTGCTCAAAGGGTCGGCCCGATGAAACCGCGCATCCTCGCCGGCCTGATTGGCGCTGGCATCCAGGCTTCCCGCACGCCCGCCCTGCACGAACAGGAAGGCGATGCCCAAGGCCTGCGCTACTTGTATCGCCTGATCGACCTTGAGCCGCTGCACCTGGACACCAACGCCCTGCCCGACCTGCTCGACGCCGCCGAGTTGATGCACTTCACCGGCCTGAACATTACCTACCCGTGCAAGCAGGCGATCCTACCGCTGCTCGATGAACTGTCCGACGAGGCCCGCGGCATTGGCGCGGTCAACACCGTGGTGTTCAAGGACGGCAAGCGCATCGGCCACAACACCGATTGCCTGGGGTTCGCCGAAGGCTTTCGACGCAACCTGAAGGATGTAGCACGCCAACGCGTGGTGCAGATGGGTGCCGGCGGTGCGGGTGCGGCGGTGGCCCATGCGCTGCTGGCGGAAGGTGTGCAGCAGTTGAGTATTTTCGATGTGGACAGCAGCCGCGCCCGCGACCTTGTGGATAACCTTGCACAGCGTTTCGGCGCCGGTCGGGCCCAAGTGGGCAGCCAACTGGAAAATGCCCTGGCCGAGGCCGATGGCTTGGTCAACACCACGCCGATGGGCATGGCCAAGCTGCCGGGCACACCGGTTCCGGCCACCTGGCTACGCGCTGAATTGTGGGTGGCGGAGATCGTGTATTTCCCGCTGGAAACCGAACTGCTGCGCGACGCCCGCGCCTTGGGTTGCCGCACCTTGGATGGCGGCAACATGGCGGTGTTTCAGGCGGTGAAGGCGTTTGAGCTGTTCAGTGGGGAAGTTCCGGATGCGCAGCGCATGCTGGCGCATTTCCATAGCATGACGGATCAAGCCTGCAAGTAACGCATCACCGAATCACAAATCATGTCCCGGTGCCGCTGTTTAACCGCCTCATCCGACAGGTCGATCTGAAAAATCTCGCTGAAGGTATGGCGGTTGGACACCCGGTAAAAGCTGAACGAGTTGATCAGCAGGTGCACGTCCAACGGCTCCAGCCCTTCCCGGAACAAGCCCAGCTCGGCCCCCCGGCGCAAGGTTTCGCCCAGCCCTTCAAGGATCTTGCTGTTCATCGCCTTGATGGTGTCGGTGCGCTTCACGTACTCGGCATTGTGGATATTTTCGATGCTGACGATGCGCACGAAGTCCACGTTCTGGTCGTGGTGATCAAAGGTGAATTCCACCAGCCGCCGGATCGCCTCGCGCGGCTCCAGCGCCGTGAGATTCATGCGGGTTTCGGTGTTGCGGATGTCGCCGTAGAGCTTTTCCAGCACTTCGACGTACAACTGCTCCTTGCTGCCGAAGTAGTAATAGATCATGCGTTTGGACGTGTGGATACGCTCGGCGATCGCGTCCACGCGAGCGCCGGAAAGGCCCTGCTGGACAAACTCGACGATGGCTTCCTGGAGTATGTTTTCGCGGGTCTTTTCCGGATTGTTCTTACGACTCTTGCGAGGTGCCTCGGTGGTCATGGTGCGCTCACGGCCAGTGTTATGCAGGCCGTGATTATGGGCCGCGATGCGGCCTGAAAGAAAGCACCTGACCCACCGTTATAAACGCGCCTGACGCACCGCACCGCTGCGCGATTTGGCCATCGCCGCCAGGCGCACCGCCACATTGGCCGCGCCGTAGCCGGCATAGCCATTTTTGCGCTGGATGATCTCGAAGAAAAACCGCCCTTCGAACGGTTCGGTGTACACGTGAAACAACTCACCGCCCTGGGCGTCGCGGTCGTACAGCACGTTGTAGTACGCCAACTCGCTGAGGAACTCATCATCGAAATCGAAACGCGCCGCCAGGTCGTCGTAGTAGTTGAGCGGGATATCCAGCAGCGGCACGCCGGCCTCTTTGGCACGGCGCACCTCGGCGAAAATGTCCGCGCAGTCGAAGGCAATGTGATGCACGCCCGAGCCGCGATAGCTCGACAGCGCGTGGGAAATCGCCGTGTTGCGGTTCTCGGAGATGTTCAGCGGCAGGCGGATCGAACTGCAACGGCTGCGCAGGGCACGGCTTTTCACCAGACCGTAAGGGTCCGGCAGCACCACTTCGTCGTCGGCTTCGAAATCCAGCAGGCTCTTGTAGAACAGCACCCAACTGTCGAGGCTGTCGGCCGGTAACGCCATGGCCATATGGTCGATGCGCAGCAAGCCGCCGCTGGACGACGCGGCAGGTTGCAGGTTGAAGTCGGTGTCGTAGAGGCCGCCTTCACTCTGGTCCACCAGGTAAATCAGGCTGCCATCCGGCGCACGTACCGCCGCCAACTCCAGCTCGTTGGGTCCGACCAACCCTCGATAGGGCTGGCCTTTGTAGGCCACCGCGCGTTCCAGGGCCTTGGCGCTGTCCTTGACCCGGATCGCCGTGGCGCACAACGACGGTCCATGAGCCTCGAAGAAGTTGTGGGCGAAGGAATAGGGTTCGCAGTTGAGGATCAGGTTGATATCACCCTGGCGCAACAGGCTCACGCTCTTGGAGCGGTGCTGCCCGGCCTTGACGAAGCCCAGGCGTTCCAGCCAGTGAGTCAACTTGGCGCCGAGGCTTTCATCCACGGCGAATTCGAGGAACTCGATGCCGTCGTACTCGCTGGCGGCCGGGGTATCGAACAGAATCTCGACCGGTTGTGCAGGGGCTTCCTGCTTCAGGCGCTCGCGGGTTTTCTCTTCCAGGTACAGTAAGGAGCGCAGGCCATCCGCCGCATTCGCGCGAGTCGGCGCGGCGCGGAAGCCATCGTTGAAAATCTCCAGGGACAGCGGTCCGGTGTAACCGCTCTTGATGATCGGCGCAAGGAACCCCGCCAGGTCGAATTCACCTTGGCCGGGGAAGCAGCGAAAATGCCGGCTCCACTCCAGCACGTCCATGGCCAGGATCGGCGCGTCGGCCATTTGCACGAAGAAGATTTTGTCACCGGGGATCTCGCCAATCCCACTCGGGTCGCCTTTGAGCGACAGGGTGTGGAAGCTGTCGAGCAATACGCCGAGGCTGGGATGATCAACCTGGCGCACCAGGTTCCACACCTGTTGCCAGGTGTTCACATGCTTGCCCCAGGCCAACGCTTCGTAGCCGATGCGCAGGCCACGCCGGCCAGCGTGTTCGGCGAGCAGGCTCAGGTCATCCAGCAAAATGCGCTCATCACCCACGCTGTCGGCCGAAGCATTGCTGCACACCAGCACCAGGTCGGTGCCCAACTCCTGCATCAAATCGAATTTGCGCTCGGCACGTTCCAGGTTGCGCGCCAGGCGGTCGCGGCGGCAGCCTTCAAAGTCGCGAAACGGCTGGAACAAGGTGATGGCAATGCCGAGGTCGGCGCACATTTGCCTAACTTCGCGGGGGCTGCCGTCGTAATACAACAAGTCGTTCTCAAAGATCTCGACCCCATCAAACCCGGCGGCGGCAATGGCTTCGAGCTTTTCCGGCAGGGTGCCGCTCAAGGAAACAGTGGCAATGGAACGTTGCATGGGCGACTCCCGGCAATTGTTGTTTGTGGCAAATTATTCGCCCCTAGCCTAACCGCAGCAATTAAAATGTACGAACCAGTTAGTTTTTGGTGCGATTATCGAACACTATGCCCCTTTGGCGAATTGACGATTTTTTAGCCACTGCGCACCATCGATGACGTAACAGACCCAGAACACACCATAAAAATTTCAAAAAACGGGTACGACCTCATGCCTCTGCAAAACTCCGCCCTGGCCGCGCGCCACGGCACCCCGCACGCCGGCATCGGCGACAAGATCCGCGGCGCCCTGGCCGTGGGTAAAACGCGCTGGGGCATGTTGGCCCTGGTGTTTTTCGCCACCACCCTCAACTACATCGACCGCGCCGCGCTGGGCGTCATGCAACCGATCCTCGCCAAAGAGATGAGCTGGACGGCGATGGACTACGCCAACATCAACTTCTGGTTCCAGGTCGGCTACGCCATCGGTTTTGTGCTGCAGGGTCGCTTGATCGACCGAGTGGGCGTGAAACGCGTGTTCTTCTGCGCCGTGCTGTTGTGGAGCCTGGCCACCGGCGCCCACGGCCTGGCGACCTCGGCCGTTGGCTTTATGGTGTGCCGCTTTATCCTCGGGCTGACCGAAGCCGCCAACTACCCGGCCTGCGTCAAGACCACGCGGTTGTGGTTCCCAGCCGGTGAACGTGCAGTGGCCACCGGTATCTTCAACGCCGGCACCAACGTCGGCGCGATGATGACGCCGATGCTGCTGCCATTGATCCTGCACGTGTGGGGCTGGCAGGCGGCGTTCCTGTGCATGGCCTCGCTTGGCGCGATCTGGCTGGTGTTCTGGGGCTTGAAGTACTACAACCCCGAAGATCATCCGACCGTTAAACAATCCGAATTGGACTACGTGCAGCAGCAAGTCGAACCGGAACAACCGGGCGTACCGTTCAGCCGCATCCTGCGCATGCGCGGCACCTGGGCCTTCGCCATCGCCTATGCGCTCACCGCGCCGGTATTCTGGTTCTACCTGTATTGGCTGCCGCCGTTCCTGAACCAGCAATACAACCTGGGCATCAACGTGACCCAGATGGGCATTCCGCTGATCATCATCTACCTGACGGCGGATTTTGGCAGCGTGGGTGGCGGGATTCTGTCGTCGTTCCTGATCGGTCGTGGCATGAACTCGATCAAGGCGCGGTTGCTGTCGATGCTGCTGTTCGCCTGCTGCATCGTCGGCGTGATCATGGCGGCCGGCTCCAGCCAGTTGTGGGTCGCGGTGTTTGCCATCTCCCTGGCCATCGGCGCACACCAGGCCTGGACCGCGAACATCTGGAGCCTGGTGATGGACTACACGCCCAAGCACATGATGAGCACGGTGTTCGGTTTCGGCGGCATGTGCGCGGCCATCGGCGGCATGTTCATGACCCAGATCGTCGGCCATATCCTGACGGTGACCAACAACAACTACACCGTGTTGTTCACCCTGATCCCGGCGATGTACTTCATTGCGCTGACGTGGATGTACTTCATGGCGCCGCGCAAGATTCCTACCGTAGACGTCTAACTCTACCTACGCCGCTGCTGCCAGGCAGCGGCCAGCCCGCTCATGCAGATCACCCCGATGCCGACCACCGTGGTCACGTCGGGGGTATGGCTGAACACCAGCCAGCCCAACAACCCCGCAAACACGATCTGGCAATAGCCGAACGGCGCCAGCAAGGCCGGCGCCGCAAAGCGGAACGCCTGGGTCAGCATCAAGTGCGCGGTCATCCCGCAAGTGCCCAGGGCCAGCATCAATGCGCCATGCCACAGCGTCGGGACTTGCCAGAAGAACGGCACCATCGCACTCATCACCAAGGTATTGCACAGGCCGGCAAAGAAGTTGCTGGTGGTGGGCGTGTCGTATTGGCTGAGGATGCGCGTGAGCAGTTGGTAGAAGCAGAAGAACAACGCCGAACACAGCGGCAGCAACACCGCCGGGGTGAACAATTCGCCGCCGGGGTGGATGATGATCAGCACGCCGACAAACCCGCAGATCACCGCCAGCCATTGGCCACGGGTCACGTGTTCACCCAGCAGCGGCACCGAGAGCGCCGTCACCAGGATCGGCGCCAGGAAGTTCACCGCCGTGGCTTCCGCCAGCGGGATGTAATGCAGCGCCGCGGTAAAAAACAGGCTGGTGCCCAACAGGCACAACGCCCGTACCACCTGCATCCCCGGCCGTTTGCTGCGCAATACCCGCAGGCCCGATTGCGGCAGGAAAATCCCGGCCATCAACAAGGTGTGCACCAGGTAACGCGCCCACACCACCATCACGATCGGGTAGAACCCCGCGAGGTATTTGGACAAGGCGTCGTGACTGGAAAACAGAAACGTCGCCAAAACAATCAGCAAAATGCCCTTGAAGGGATGGTTGACGCCGGATAAAGGGGTACTGACGGTCATCGGATTCTCGTGTGTGGCGCGCGGTCGAGCTCAACCCGGTAATCTAGCAGCCGGGTCGAAGCCTGCTCCAAGAGCATAACCAAACACCGTGCGAACAGCGCACTAAATCACGGGTTTCGAGTCCAACGCTGCACGTTGACCGCCCAGTTGCACACTTTTTAACCAAGGCCTTGCTGCTATGAAAAAAATCCTCTTTGCTCTTTCTGCCCTTGCCCTGCTCACCGCCTGCAACCAGGAAAACAAGGAAGCGCCTAAACCCGCGCCGGCTTCCGTACAAGCCACCCTAGTGCCAGAAACCCCGCCCACCGACAAATGGGTCGGCAAATGGATCGGCGTCGAAGGCCTCTACCTCACCATCGCCAAGGACGACAGCATCGGCCGTGGTCACTACCTGCTGACCATGAAATACAGCCTGGATGATGACGCCGTCGGCACCTTCAAGGGTGCAGCCAACGAAGATGGCATCGCCTTTACCCGAACAGACGGCCCGCAGCAGTTGAGCGCCGGCAACGGCGAAGCCACCGGTTTGAAATGGTTGGCGGATAAAAAGGATTGCCTGATCGTCGATACCGGCGAAGGTTATTGCCGCGATTAACAGCCATACTCTTTCCCAATTAATGTAGGACCGTTCACCGAGAGGATTGCCCCATGCTATGGAAAAAAGGCCGACGCAGCGACAACGTGGTGGATGCCCGCGATGACAGCGGTGGCGGTGGCGGCATGCGCTTTGGTGGCGGCAAAGGCCTGAGCCTGACGGCCATTGTGCTGATCGTCGGCATCGGTTGGCTGACCGGCCAGGACCCGTTGCAGATCCTCGGCCAGTTGACCGGCCAGATGGAACAGGCGCCGTCGGTGAGCACGCAATCGCACCAGGCGCCACCGGCCAACGATGAACAAGCGGATTTCGTCCGCGCAGTGCTGGGCGATACCGAAGACACCTGGGCCCAGGTATTCCAGGAAAACGGCTTGGCGTACAAGAACCCGAAACTGATCTTGTTCCGTGGCCGGGTGAATTCCGCCTGCGGGGGTGCCACCTCGGCCAGCGGCCCGTTTTATTGCCCGGCTGACCAGCAGGTGTACCTGGACCTGGATTTCTTCCGGGAAATGTCACAACGCTTCCAGGCCGCCGGCGACTTTGCCCAGGCTTACGTGATCGCCCACGAAGTCGGGCACCACGTGCAGACGCTGCTGGGTATCTCGTCGAAGATCCAGGCGGCACGCCAGCAAGGTCGGCAGATGCAGGGTGACGGCGGTCTGCTGGTCCGTCAGGAACTGCAAGCCGACTGCTTCGCCGGGGTGTGGGCCAACCGTGCGCAAAAGCGTCTGAACTGGCTGGAGCCGGGCGATATTGAAGAAGCACTGAATGCGGCCAACGCCATTGGCGATGACCGGTTGCAGCAACAGGGTCAAGGGCGCGTCGTGCCGGACTCGTTTACCCACGGCACCTCGGCACAGCGGGTTCGCTGGTTCAAGACCGGCTTTGCCCAGGGCCAGATCACTCAATGCGACACTTTTACCGCCAAGAGCCTTTAGATGAATAAACGATTGGGATTGCTGCTGGGTTTGTTGGTCACCGGTTCCGCCTTGGCCGCCGGGCATAACGTCAACGAGGCCAATCTCGATCGCTTCCCCCTGAAGGCCGGGGATCTGAGCCTGGGGTTGAGCCAGGATTGGCGCCAGCCACTGCCCAACGTCACCCGTGCGTTGATCATCGTGCATGGGCGCCTGCGCGATGCGCAGACCTATCTGGAAAGCGGCGAGAAAGCAGCCGAGAATGCTGGGCAAGCGGCCAACACCTTGGTGATCGCGCCAAGGTTTCTCATTGAGTCGGATGCGCGGCACGAGCATCTGGACAATCAGCTACTGCGTTGGACCGACAACGGCTGGATGGCCGGTGAGCCGTCCACCGGCCCAGGCCAAATCAGCTCCTACGGCGCCCTCGACCAGATCATCAAGCACCTGGGCAACCGCAAACTGCTCCCTGCGTTGAAAGAAATCGTGGTGGCCGGGCATTCCGGGGGTGGCCAGGTGGTACAGCGGTTTGCCCTCACCAGCCACGACCATCCGAAACTGCAAACCGAAGGCATCCGCCTGCGTTACGTGGTGGCCAACCCGTCCTCCTACGCCTACTTCACCCCGCAGCGCCCGGTGAAATTCGACATTGCCAGTTGCCCTGGTTTCAACGACTGGAAATACGGCCTGCAAAACCTGCCGGCCTACGCCCAAGGCCAGAGCGCCGAACAGCTGGAACAGGCGTATGTGTCACGCAACATCACCTACCTGCTGGGCCAACAGGACATCGACCCAAACCATCACGCGCTGGACAAAGGCTGTGAGGCCGAAACCCAGGGCGCGTATCGCCTGATTCGCGGGCATAACTATTTTGACTACCTCAAGCAGCGGCATCCGCAGTTGGGGCATCAGTTGGTGGAGGTGCCGGGGGTGGGGCATAACGGGGATGGGATGTTTACGTCGCCGGAAGGCCAGAAGGTACTGTTTCCAAATAACTGACGGAACCGGATAAAACTGTGGGAGCGGCGGTGCGACGATTCGACTTGCTCGCTCCCACATTGGATCTTCAGAGACCGATCTAAATCATCCGGCGCAACACCGAGCAATCCTCGGCATGCCAATCTGCCAACTCCGGCCACGGATTCTCCGGCAAATTCACCAACACCGTCCGCGTCCCCGCTGCCCGGCCACAATCCAGGTCGAAGCGGTAATCACCGACCATCACCATCTCGCTCGGCGCCACGTCCCAAGCGGCCGCCAGTTTCAGCAAGCCATCCGGATCAGGCTTGGGTTGCGCATCGTCACGCCCCAGCACGTCCTCGATGGCAAAGCAGTCCGCCAGGCCGATCGCCTCCAGGGTGACGTGCGCCAGCTCCCGCGCATTGCGAGTCAGGATGCCCAGGCGGTAACCACGCCCGGCCAATTCGCGCACCAGCTCCACCGCACCTTCAGCCGCGACCGAACCCAGCGCCAACTCGCGCTCATGCTCCAGCAACCAGGCATGCTTGGCCGCCGCGACATCCGCTGGCAACGCCGCCAGGTGCGTGAGGATGTCGTCCTCGGGCGGAATATCCAGGGCCACGCGAATAGCCGCGAAGTCATGCACGGCCACCGTGAGGGTGCCGTCCATGTCGAACACCCAGTGTTTTACCTCCGACAGGCTCATGCCCAATCCTTGCGATGGCGGATCAGGCCTTCCTGGGTCACCGAGGCCACCAGTTGCCCGGCGCGGTTGTACACACTGCCACGGGAGAAACCCCGGGAATTACCGGCCCATGGGCTGTCCATGGCGTAGAGCAACCAGTCATCGGCACGCAGGTCGGCGTGGAACCACAGCGCGTGGTCGAGGCTGGCGACTTGCATGTCTTTCTGCCAGACCGTCTTGCCATGGGGCAGCAAGGAGGTGGTCAGCAGGCCGAAGTCCGAGGCGTAGGCCAGCAGGTATTTATGCAGCGCCGGCGAGTCGGCCAGGGCGCCGTCGGCACGGAACCACACGTACTTGACCGGGTCGGACGGCTGCGGGTTGAACGGGTCTTTTTCGGTGACCGGGCGCACTTCGATCGGCTTGGGGCACAGCAGCTTGTCGCGCATGGGCTCGGGGATCAGGTGCGCGCGCTGGTGGGTCAGCTCCAGCTCCGACGGCAGGTTTTCCGGGCCCACTACCACAGGCATGGTGGTCTGGTGGTCGAAGCCTTGTTCGTCGTACTGGAACGAGGTAGTGCAAGTGAAGATCGGGTGGCCCTTCTGGATCGCGGTCACACGGCGCGTGCTGAAACTGCCGCCATCACGCACACGGTCCACTGAATACACCACCGGCAACTTCGCATCGCCGGGACGCAGGAAGTAACCGTGCAGGGAATGCACGTGCCGCGCTTCTTCTACGGTCTGGCTGGCGGCCGACAGCGACTGGCCGAGCACCTGGCCGCCGAACAGTTGGCGAAAACCCAGGTCTTGGCTGCGGCCGCGAAAGAGGTTTTCCTCGATCGGCTCCAGGGTCAGCAGGTCCACCAGATCTTCCAATACTTGGCTCATAGAGCAACTCCTACAATCTATGGGGCATTCCGGGCTGCTTATCCGTGCAGCGTGTCCAACCATTGGGCGCGGGTGATGCGGTACAAAACATGAGGGCGCAGCGGGTCATCGGCTGCGACCTTGGGGTGTTCAAAATCTGCCTGGGGATCGTAATGCATACCGATGGCCTGCATGACTTTTTGTGAGGGCAGATTGGCCTCCGTGGTGAAGGCGACGATTTCGTCCAGTTTCAAACGATCAAACCCACAGCGCAATGCGGTCCAGGCCGCCTCGCTGGCATAGCCCAGCCCCCAGTGTTCACGGGCCAGGCGCCAGCCGATTTCCACCGCCGGGGTAAAATCAGCCTCGAAACTGACATTCAGCAACCCGGTGAGGCCGATGAATTCACCGGTGTCCTTGCGCTGCAACGCCCACAGGCCAAAGCCATATTCAGCAAAGTGCCCACGAATGCGGCCGATGAGCGCGGCGCTTTCCAGGTGGCTCAGCTTGGCCGGGAAATAGCGCATCACCTGTGGGTCGGCGCACATGCGCGCAAACTCCGCCAGGTCGCTGTCGCGCCATTGGCGCAGCACCAGGCGTGCGCTTTCCAATTCCAGTATCGGCTCCATGGGTCCCCTCCCTTGCCATGTGCGTGAGTGTACAACGCGGGTAAGATGCGTCGCAGGTTCCCGTCAGAAAATCCCATGCCTTTGCCATTGATCTACCACGATGACTACAGCCCCGAGTTCCCGGCGGACCACCGGTTCCCCATGGACAAATTCCGCCTGTTGCGCGACCACCTGGTGGACAGCGGCCTGACCGAGGACCGCCAACTGCTGCGCCCACAACTGTGCCCACCGGAGATTCTGGCCCTGGCCCATGACGCTGGGTATATCGAGCGCTACATGGGCGGCGAATTATCCCGGGAAGACCAACGCCGCCTCGGCCTGCCCTGGAACGAAGCCCTGGCCCGTCGTACCGTGCGGGCGGTGGGCGGTTCGATTCTCGCGGCGGAACAAGCCCTGGAACACGGCCTGGCCTGCCACCTGGCCGGCGGCACCCACCACGCCCACTACGATTACCCGGCGGGCTTCTGCATCTTCAATGACTTGGCGGTGATCAGCCATTACCTGCTGGCCAGCGGCCGGGTCAGCCGTGTGCTGATCTTCGATTGCGACGTGCACCAGGGCGACGGCACCGCGCGCATCCTCCACGACACACCGGACGCCATCACCGTGTCGCTGCACTGCGAAAAGAACTTCCCCGCGCGCAAGGCCCAGAGCGACTGGGACATCCCGTTGCCCATGGGCATGGGCGATGCCGACTACCTCAAGGTGGTGGACGATGCGCTCAACTACTTGCTGCCGCTCTACCAACCCGACCTGGTGCTGTACGACGCTGGCGTCGATGTACACAAAGACGACGCCCTCGGTTACCTCAAACTGACAGACCAGGGCGTCGCCGCCCGTGATGAAAGCGTGATGCGCCACTGCCTGGGCCGCGATATCCCGGTGATGGGCGTGATCGGTGGCGGCTACAGCAAGGACCGCCCGGCCCTCGCCCGCCGCCACGGCATCCTGCACCACAGCGCGCAACGGGTGTGGACGTCATCAGGTTGTCACTGAAATGTGGGCGTTACCCACAATCCCTGTGGAACCACCTGTGGATAACTTGAGCGTAACGGCCTGAAAGCCAGTAGCCGTATAGCCTGTAAGAAACTGTACGTTTTTTTGACCAGATACTTTTCCACAGCCGTGAAACGTTGTGGAACTTGGCGCCGGCGGCCGTTTTGCAACAAAACTGCCGCACGCCGCCGTCAACCTGAAGGCCTCTCCCGCTTTCAGAGTACCCAGCGATGGCAACTTACAAGATCGGCAGTAGCGCGACGCCCGGCAATGACGACGCCCTGAAGAAAGTCGCCGCCACCTTCGACGTGGCGATGTCCCGCGCCCTCTCCGGCTTCAAGGAAGCCGCCCACCCCGGCAACTTCAAGGTGCTGGCGGTAACCGATAACACCAAGGACAAAAAGATCGCCGACGTCAAAGCCACCGGCGACCAGGAAGCGATCAAGCGCCTCAACGACCCGAACCTGGCCGACATCAGCAACACCGGTGTGCCCCTGGCCAACATCGCCAGCATCACCAAGATTTCCGACAACGTCCTGGAGCTGAAAACCCGCGACGGCAAGGACATCATCATTATCAAGCAGATGACCCCGTACCTGTTCGACGGCATGGCTGGCAAAGTCGACGCCGTGGACGCGCTGAACAAGAGCAAGGCCGACGGCTACCGCATCGCCCAGGCCGGCGACACCGCGCCAGGCCTGGACACCTACAAGGGCATCGGCCCGGCCGATGAGGTGGGGCCGGGCATGATTCGTTACGAAACCCTGTCGGGTGACAAGGTCGTCGTCAGTAAGGAAACCAACAGCGACCTGTACGAAAAGGTTAAGTCTGACGGCGAAACCTGGGGCCTGATCAACGACAGCAAAAATGACGGGTATCGCCTGGCCGGTGCCGATGAGGCCGGCAGCGTGAGCCTGGTGGGTACGCCGGAAGAACTCGGCCACGGGCTGATCCGCTACGAGACCGCTTCCGGCGACAAGATCATCGTGTCCCAGGCCATCAGCCCCGACCTGTACGCCTCGGTGGTCAAGGAGTCCAACGGCATCTTTGGCGTCGACGGCGCCGTGGACACCAACTGGATCGACAACTCCAAGTACGCCAGCGCCAAGGACTGGGACAAGATCGTCGGCAACACCAGCGGCACACCGACCCAGGAAGAACGCGACCTCGACCGCCCGCGCGCCGCCTCGAAAATGCTCAGCGACAACTGGGACAAATGGGGCCTGCACGACCGCCCAATCGACTTCTCCAACCCGCCCGCCGACCTGCCACCCGAAGCCCAGGCTTGCCTCAAGTACCTGGCCGGCAGCCCGAGCCTGATGAACGCCCTCGACAGCGGCGGCCTGGGCAAAAGCGATGGGGTGATTACGCACGCCGATGTGGATAAGTTCATCAGCCAATCGAACAAGGATCTGTCGGCCGCTTCGAAGTCCTACAGCACCTTCCTCAGCAAGAACCCCGACGCCACCGGCCTGGCCAAGGAAAACGCCAAGTCCGCCGCCATTGTCATGGCCAATATCTCCCTGGTCAGCAGCGCCGGCCCGGAAATGCAGGGGCCCAACCAGCGTGCCAACAATGGCAGCCTGAACACCGCCAACCTCAAGGCGATCAAGGATGACTCGGGCCTGAGCCCCGAGCTGACCGGCGCCGCAGGCTATTGGTCCACCCCCGGCATGCTGCGCACCCTCGACATGGCCGGCGACCTGCCCGCCACCGCCAAGGCCGACGGCATCACTCAACAGAAAAACCTCGGCGCGTGGCTGGAAAACCAGGCGCCCAAGGACGACCACGGCGTGTTGATGATGCTCAGCAACGCCGCGGTACGCAGCTCGGTGGCCGATGTCGACACCTCCAAGCTGACCAAGGACGTGCTCGAACACCCGGAGAACTACGACGGCAAGACCAAAGCCGCCGTGATGATGGAAATCAGCGACGCCCGCGCGCGCATGGCCGCCAGTGACAAAGTGGGCGACGGCGACCTGTATGCGGGGATTACCGCGGACACCGAATACCACCTCAATCCGACCAAATCCAAGGTCACCGACCAGCTCGACGCCGCCATCGGCCAGCTGTCCAGCGACCCGGACGTGAAGACCTTCTTGGCGCAGAACCAGGCGTCCGGCATGCGCGATATCGTCAACAGCGACCCGGCGATCAAGCATGAGCTGCAGGCCTACCAGGACGGCCAGATCAACAGCGGCAACGTGCTCAACACCGCCCTGAACACCAAAGGCGCCGATGGCAAACCGCTGTCGCTCATGGACGCCCTGAGCCTGGCCGGCACCGACGCCACCCTCACCGACCTGGCCCTGGGCGGCGATGGGCATGTGGACCTCAGTGTCATCGCGGAAAAATCGGGAAAATCCGGGGACATCGAGCAGTTCTTCAAGGACCACATCCTCAACGGCAAAGACCTGCAAGACGCTCTCGCCCAGCCGAACGCCGACCCGATGACCGCCATCGGCCAGTACGCCGCCCACGCCGAGTTGCTCAAGGAATTCCTCGGTGACAAGGTCTCGGCCCAGGACTCGTCGACGGTGCAGCAATACGTCAACCAGGCGGTGTCCGACTCCCTGGTCAACGGCGCCAACGACGACGTGCTCAAAGGCGCGTTCGGCGATGCCAATGGCAACTTCGACGAGGCCAAGACCACGGCCATCATCGAGAAAGCCATGGCCGACGACCCAGAGATGTTCAAGGACGCCACGGGGGCGCAGATCAAGCCGCAGGACGTGATCTCGTTGATCCGCTCGATGTGGGACGTGAACCGCCAGGGCGAGAAGATCAGCGACGTACTGCCCAAGGCCGTGGATGGGCTGAAGCTCAACGTCAGCGATTCGTACAAACAGGGCCTGCTGCACATCGGCAGCGCCTTACTGGCCGGCGGCGTGCTGGCGGCGCGCTCGGCCACGGGCGGCAACAGCCCGGCAGACAACGCCGGGCGCGTGGCGGCAGGCATGCAGTTTGCCGGCCTGATCACCGAAGGCGGCACCAAATACGCCAAAGAAGCCGGCTACGGCATGACCTGGAAACCCACGCCGATCGACCCGAACAAACCCCAAGGCATCGGTGACTTCCCCACCGGCAAAATGGTGCAGAACACAGACGGCCTCAACCGCCTGGGCAACCTGGGCAAGATCGTCGGCGGCACCGGTAGCTTTATCGGCGGTGTGTTCGGCCTGATCAGCGGGGTCAACAGCGCGTTTGCCGGGGATAAACTCAACGCCGGTTTCTCACTCACCAGCGGCGCCCTGGGCACCGGCGCGGCCGTGGCCTCGATCATCGAAGGCGGCGCGGGCCTGTTCGGCATTGCCGACGCGGCGGCCATCGCCGGCACCTTCGCCGGGGTATTGGGTTGGGCGGCAGCCGGGGTGGGCATCGTGACCAGCTTTGTATTCCCGATCATCGAGGTGGTGAAACGGGAAAAACAACAGGACGCGTTCTTTGGCAACCTGGTGCCGACCCTGGATAAATATGGCCTCACCGGCGGCCCGATCACCGACGCCGACCGCAAGGATGAATACCCGCCCTACGCCAACACTGGTTTTGCCTGAGTACTTTTTGCCTAACGGCACGGGGCGCGCATTGCTTACAATGGGCGCCCTTTGTTTTTGACCAGGCCTGCCGATGTCCGCTACTGCTCCTTCCCACGTTGCCATTATCGGCGGTGGCCCTGCCGGGTTGATGGCCGCCGAAGTCCTGAGCCAGGCGGGCGTGCGGGTGGACCTGTACGACGGCATGCCTTCAGTGGGCCGCAAGTTCCTGCTGGCCGGCGTGGGCGGCATGAACATCACCCACTCCGAAGCGTACCCGGCATTCCTGTCACGCTACGCCGAACGCGCGCCGCACATGGCGCCGTTACTGCGTAGTTTCGGGTCCGAGGCGTTGTGTGAATGGATTCATGACTTGGGCATCGAGACGTTTGTCGGCACCTCCGGCCGCGTGTTTCCCACCGACATGAAAGCCGCGCCCCTGTTGCGCGCCTGGCTCAAACGCCTGCGCGACCAAGGCGTGGTTATCCACACCCGTCATCGCTGGCTGGGCTGGACTGCCGAGGGCGACTTACTTATCCACAGCCCCGACGGCGAAAAAACGGTCCACAGCGACGCCGTGCTGCTGGCCCTTGGCGGCGGCAGCTGGTCACGGTTGGGGTCTGACGGCGCCTGGCTCAAGTTGCTGGAGGACAAAGGCGTGCCTTACGCCCCGCTGCAACCGAGCAACTGCGGTTTCGAGGTGTCGGCCTGGAGCGGATTGATGGTCAGCAAATTCGCTGGCGCGCCGTTGAAAAACGTCGCGATGGGTTTGGGTGACGACAAGCCTCGTCTGGGTGAATGCGTAATCACCGCCAGCGGGATCGAAGGCAGCCTGATCTACGCGCTGTCGGCGCCGATCCGCGAAGCGATCAACCGCGACGGTTCGGCCACCGTGCACATCGACCTGCTGCCGAGCAAGGCGCTGGACAAGGTTCAGGCCACCTTGGCCAAACCCCGTGGCTCACGTTCGATGAGCAAACACCTGCACAGCCAGTTGGGGTTGGATGGCGTCAAAGCCGCACTGCTGCGCGAGTTGGCGCCGTCTGACCACTTCAATGATCCGGCGCAGTTGTCGGTGGATATCAAGGCGTTGCCGCTGACGCTGGTGAAGACCCGGCCGATGGATGAAGCGATCAGCACAGCGGGCGGCGTGCCGTTTGAGGCGTTGGATGAGCGCTTGATGCTCAAGCAATTGCCGGGGGTGTTTTGTGCGGGGGAGATGCTGGATTGGGAAGCACCGACGGGCGGGTATTTGCTGACGGGGTGCTTTGCCAGCGGCAGAGCAGCTGGGCGGGGGATGTTGGAGTGGCTTAATCGGCGCTGAAGATCCTGTGGTGAGCGGGCTTGCCCCGCGCTGGGCTGCGCAGCGGCCCCAATAAGGGCGCCGCGCTCTTTCAGTTAGAACGGAGTGTCAGGTTTTGGGGCTGCTACGCAGCCCAGCGCGGGGCAAGCCCGCTCACCACAGACTGCGCTCTCAATGCAGCAGTAACTTACTTCTTCTTGCGCGGCCCGGTATTAAAAACAGGCACCTTGCGCACCGGTTTGATCGACGGCTCCGACGGCGCCACTTCCCCGCTGTCCACCCACTTACCAAGGTTGCGCTTACCGCCACCGCCCGAGGTTTTAGGCTTTTTCGGTTTCTTTGGCTTCTTCACCACCTGCCCGCTGGCATCGGTGTCCGGCACGCGGTGTTCCGGTTCGAAGTCCTGCTCCATGTGGCGGGCCAAGGTCTGACGTGTCAGCATCTCGATGGCTGACAGCATGTTCACTTCATCGGCACACACCAGGGAAATCGCCTCACCGGTGTTGCCCGCACGCCCGGTACGGCCGATACGGTGGATGTAGTCTTCGGCCACGATCGGCAGGTCGAAGTTAACCACCAGCGGCAAGTCTTCGATATCCAGGCCACGGGCCGCCACGTCGGTGGCCACCAGGATCTGCACGTCACTCGACTTGAAACGGTCCAGCGCACGCTGGCGCGTGGCTTGCGGCTTGTCGCCATGGATACCGTCGGCATTGATGCCCAGGCCCTGCAACTTATCCACCAGCGCATCCACGCCGTTACGGGTCTTGGCGAACACCAGCACCTGCTTCCAGCGGCCTTTGCGCATCAGGTGCACAAACAGCTCCGGCTTGCGCTTCTTGTCCACCGGCACAATCCACTGCTTGACCGTGTTGGCAGCGACGTTGCGCGGGCTGACTTCGATGCTCAGCGGGTCGTTGAGCATCTGCCCGGCCAGCGTGCGGATCTCATCGGAGAAGGTCGCGGAGAACAGCAGGGTCTGGCGCTTTTTCGGCAGCATGCGATAGATGTTCGCCAGCTCTTCAGAGAAACCCAGGTCGAGCATGCGGTCGGCTTCGTCCAGCACCAGGGTTTGCAGCTGGTTGAGTTTCAGCGCGTTCTGGCGGAACAGGTCGATCAGGCGGCCAGGGGTGGCGACCAGGATGTCGACGCCTTTGCGCAACTTCATCATCTGCGGGTTGATGCTCACGCCGCCGTACACTGCGTAAGTGGTCAGCGGCAGGTTTTGCGCGTACTCGGCAACGCTGGCGTGCACCTGCTCGGCCAGCTCGCGGGTCGGGCACAGGATCAGCGCGCGTGCCGAGTTGGCCGCGACTTTCGGCCCTTCCATCGTCAGCAGTTGCAACAACGGCACGGCGAAACCGGCGGTCTTGCCGGTGCCGGTCTGGGCCGCAGCCATCAGGTCGCGACCGGCCAGCACCGCCGGAATGGCTTGCGCCTGCACCGGCGTCGGGGTCTGGTAGCCAAGCGTCTCAAGGGCGCGCAGCAAGGGTTCGATCAGGCCAAGGGTGGCGAAAGTCATGTGTTTACCGTAGGAAAAATTCAGCGCAAGGTCGCAATGCGCCGCAGTTTACCTTATTTCCGCCTTCGGCTTGCGCCACTGGGGCAGGCTGATCAGCAGGACGGCGCTGATAATCACCAGCATGGCCAACGCTTCTTCCAGACCAATGGTCTCGCCGACGAACACGATACCGAGCAATACAGCGACCGCCGGGTTCACATAGGCATAGCTGGTCGCCGCCGCCGGGCGCACATGCTTGAGCAGGTACATATAGGCGTTGAAGGCGATGATCGAGCCGAACACCGTCAGATAGGCCAGGGCCAGCCAGCCTTCCAGCGGTGGCACGGCCTGCAGGCGCTCACCGGACAGCGCGCTGATGATCAATAGCGCGACGCCCGCCACCAGCATTTCCGCAGCACTGGCCATGGCGCCTTGGGGCAGTGGCAATTGCCGGCTCCACACCGAACCGAACGCCCAGGAGGCCGCCGCCACCAACAGCAGCACAGCCCCCATCGGACTCGATTGCAACGTGCTGCCCATATTGAGCATGGCGATGCCGATGATCCCCAGGATCACCCCCGCCCACTCCAAGCGAGTGTTGCGCGCGCCCCAGAAATACCCACACAACAAGGTGAACAACGGCACCGTCGCCACGGCCAGCGCCGCCACGCCGGACGACACGCCCATGTGTTCCGCCACGCTGACGCCGCCGTTGCCCACGGTGAGCAGCAAAAGACCGATCATCCCGGCCGCCTTCCATTGCGGCCACGTCGGCGCCGGCACCCCGCGCCAACGCAGGAAGCCATACATCAACGCCCCCGCCGTGCAAAACCGAATCCCCGCCAGCAACAACGGTGGCCAGTACTCCACGCCGATGCGAATCACCAGATAGGTGGAACCCCAGATCACATACAGCGCAAAAAAGGCGGCGATCAACGGTAAGGGAAAGCGACGTGGGCCAGGCATTGGGCGGCTCTATGGCAGGAGATGGGAGGCTTATTCTAAAAAGGCAGGTCGTTAAACATAAGTTACAAAACCTGTTTAAAACGCCAATACACTTTTCAAAGCATGGTTGTGAAGGCTATAAACCGTGCTTTCGAAAGTCACGCGCAACCGGAGCCTTATCATGGACAAATACGACCGCATGCTCCTCAGCGCCCTGCTCGAAGACGGCCGCGCGTCCTACGCGCAACTGGCCCGCACGGTAAACCTCTCCGCCCCCGCCGTGGCCGAGCGCGTGGCCAAACTGGAGGCCAGTGGCGTGATCACCGGGTATCAGGCCAAGGTGGACCTGTCCAAAGTGGGCTTGCCGATTCAGTGCGTGATTGAGCTGCGCTTGACCAATCACGGCAGCCAGAAGGTGTATGACGCGTTGGCGGAAATTCCGGAGTTGACGGAGTGCCATCGGGTGACCGGCGATCCGTGCGTGATCATGCAGGCGGCGGTGGGGTCGATGCCAGAGTTGGAGAGTCTGATCAACCGCGTGGCCAAGTTCGGGTTCAGCAAGACTTCGATTATTTTGTCGAGCGCGATAGAACGGCGGGTGCCGTTGGGGCAGTTGGAGGGCAATGGGAAAAGTGGTGGCTGAGCCGCCGCCATCGCGGGCAAGCCCGGCTCCCACTTTTGAAATGCATTCCAACTGTGGGAGCTGGCTTGCCTGCGATGACGTAAGTTGCATCAATGCACATTTGAGCGCTCAACAATCAAATCGACAATCTGCTTGATAGTAGTGATGTGATCCCAATCCGCCTGAGTCGCTTGCAGCTTGAACTGCCACTTGATCTGCATGACGAAGCAGGTCAAGTCGTCATCAATGATCTTAAAGTCATGGATGAAATCCGTTTGCTCTGTCACTTGGCTGCGGTCGATGTAGCCAATGATATCGACGAACAGTTGGATTACCTTTTCGCTGATCTCGGCTCTCATTTGGCTAACTCTCTTTTCTTCTCCCCCGATATCGGAACAGATACCAGAGGGCTGTTCTAGATGGCCAGCAAGACCGGTCCCTTTCACTTGCGGGAAGTTTCCGAGCGAGCTTCAACCCCCTGCTCCGCAAAGACTGCACCACTAATCTGCCCCACGTCATCGGCCCCTCGATGACCGGAAGTGCAAGCCGAAATTGACGGAAGGAGCGAGTCAAATACTCTGGAGCTCTGAACATGATCAAAGCAACTTCCACATCGAACGCAAACTTCCTCAGCGAAGACGCCCTGCTCAACCGCCGCGCCCTCGACTACTACCTCAAAGCGTCCGCCCCGGATGCGCCCCATTTCATTTTGAACGACAACCTGAGCTTCGAAGACGCGCTCGCCCATGCGGCTGACTTGCTGCATTGTGCGGTGGAGACGGTGCAGGATTCGGCTGAGGTGCTGAGCGCGCAGCAGCGGGCGGTGATGCATCTGGTGGGGATGGCGAAGGGGGTGGTGGATCGGGCGTTGGAGTGTGTGCAGCCGCGATAGCCTAACTTTGTGGCGAGCGGGCTTGCCCCGCGTTGGGCTGCGAAGCGGCCCCAAAACCAGGCGCAGAGAGCTACCTGAAAACACGCGGCGCCCTTATTGGGGGCTGCTTCGCAGCCCAACGCGGGGCAAGCCCGCTCGCCACAAAAAAGCCATTTGCCACAACCATCCAGCTCGGCACAGATGCTTTGTCTACGGCGTTCTAGAACCCGCGATGCTTCTTCAGATGCTCATTGATCTTCGCCGCCGGCACTTTCTGCAAGGTGCACAGCAGGTCGTGGGACAGTTCACGCAAGCCATGGGTGCCGCGCAGCTCCTGAGCCAGATGGGCCGTGAGGTTGGCGGCCATCTCCGCATCCGCCATCGCCCGGTGGGCCTTGCCGGTGTGGGGCAACTGAGCGAAGGCGTTCAACGTGCCAAGCTTGTGATTCGGCGCCGATGGCATGAGACGGCGGGCCAGTAGCAGCGAACAGGCGAACTTCTGCAAACGCGTCCGGCGAATCAACCCCAGCTCGTAATCCCAGAACTTCTGGTCGAACGCGGCGTTGTGCGCCAGCAACGGTGTGACGCCGACGAACTCATTGACCTCATTCATCACCCGCTCCGCCGGCGGTGCGCTGCGCAGCATGGCGTTGCTGATGCCGGTGAGTTGTTCGATGAACGCGGGCACATGCACGCCGGTTTTCATCAGGCTCTGGTAGCGGTCCACGATCTGGCCACGCTCAAGGATGACCACCGCAATTTCCGTGGCCCGGCAGTGGCTGCTCGGGGTGATGCCGGTGGTTTCAAAGTCGATGACCGCTATACGTTCCAAACCTGTTCCAACTCCGTCTTGGCATTTATTTGAGCAACAACGCGCCTTCGATCGGCACATAACGGCTGGCGGCGCGTATCAATGAATTGGCCGTCAGCCCTGGTACGCCATAAGCCACGGCTTCGACGCCATGCTTGTGGATAACCCGGTCGAGCAGCATGTCGAAATCACCGTCACCGGAGGCCAGCACGATTTCGTCGACGTGGTCGGCGGCGTCCATGATGTCGATGGTGATACCCACGTCCCAGTCGCCTTTGGCCGAGCCGTCGCTGCGCTGGATGTAGGGCTTGAGTTTTACCGTGAAGCCCAGGTTGCGCAGGATCTGCTGGAACTGCTGCTGCTTGCTGTCGCCACGGTCGATGGCATACGCGTACGCCTCGACGATCTGCCCGCGCGAGCTGATGTCAGCCCACAGCGCGGCGTAGTTGAAGTGGCAACCATAGGCCTGGCGGACGGTGTAATAGAGGTTTTGCACATCGGCGAACACTGCAATTTTCTTCACCGCACTTCCTCATGACAGCCAGGCGCCAGGGCCCGGAAAGGGTGCCAGTATGCCAGCCGCGAGAAGGTTTCCGGGAAAAATCAGACCGGGGCGACTAGTCGCCCCGGTCTGGGTGGGTCAGACGAAGGAATCGTCGTCGCCGAAGGAAGAAGAGTCGTCGGAATAATCGCTGTCGGCAAAGCTGTCCGAGTTGTTGCTGCCCCAGCTGTCATTGCCAGCGTACTTCTGGTCGTCGTTGCCCCAGTTGCCGTTGTCACTGGCAGGCGCTGGCTCTTCGCGGATGATTTCTTCCACCACTTGCGGCTGTTGCGAGTTGTGGTTGAACAGGCTGCTGATGCCTTCGGCCAGCAGCACACCACCGGCCACGCCGGCAGCAGTTTTCATCGCGCCGCCGAGAAAGCCGCTGCCCACCGGAGCGGCCGGAGCAGGTTGTTGATAATTCTGCTGCGGTGCAGGCTGGCTGAACCCAGGCCGCGCCGGTTCGCGCCAGCCGCCACCGGAAGACGGCGGTGCACTTTGAGCCGGCTGCTGATCACGGGAACCGCCACCGCCAAAGATGCTCGACAGGAAACCACCGCTGCTCGCCGGAGCAGGCTGCGCGGATTTAGCCCGCTGCAGCTCGTCCTGCAATTGCCGGATCTGCTGCGCCTGCTGCTTGTTCTGCGCGTCGAGGCTCTTGAGCGCGTGTTCCTGCACCAGGATCGACTGGGTCATGTAATACCCGGCCGCCGGTTGGCGCGTCATGTGCTCCTTGATCCGCGCTTCGGCCTGGGCGTCGCGGGGGGCTGAGTCCGTTTCGGCTTGTTGCAACCGTGAAAACAGTCCATCGATCAGGGTTTGCTCTTCGCTGTTCATGGCGACCTCGTTAGATTGCCGGTAGAAATCGTGGTCTCGCCTTTAATCAGGCGCCGTCCTAGTTATGGGGGTGTTACGAGTTGTTTCAATGGTCTTTACTCAAGGTTTACGTTTGCTTACCTCCGGTGATGATCGGTTAAAGTGTTGCCCTTGCTTTCAGGCCTGCGATGAACTTGATGAATCCGTTAGACGTGCTGCGCGACTCCTTCCGTTTCACCCAACGCAACCTGGGCGCCATCGTCCAACTGTGTCTGCCGTTGGTGATTTTCGAAGCCCTGCTGCAACAGGTGCTCAACCACGTCGTCGGCCCGGATGCGTTTCCCGGCTATAGCGTGGTGGTGGGGTTGCTGGTGTACCCGCTGTATACCGGCGCGCTGATCCTGTTTCTGGATGCTCGCACCCGTGGCGAGTCGCCGGGCATTAAAGATGTCTGGGCCATGGCCCTCACCCTATGGCCGCGCTTCGCCCTGCTGACGGCCATGAGCACGCTGCTGATTCTGCTGGGGCTGTCGCTGTATTTCCTGCCGGGGCTGTGGCTGATGGTGGTCCTGGCGTTTGCCGAGTACTTGCTGGTGCTGCGCGGCATGCCGGCGTTGGAGGCAATGAAGGAAAGCTTCCGCCTGAGCCGTGGGCATTTCTGGCTGATCCTGGTGTGCCTGCTGTGCGTGATGACGCCGCTGTGGTTGCTCAAAGGCGCCAGCGTCGCGGCATATCCAACGCCCGCGCCGCTGCTGGGGCTGTTTCTGGACAGCGCCCACAGCTTCCTGCAGTTGTTTACCAGCGTGGTGCTGTTCCGTTTATTCATGCTGATCGGTGGCGATGCCGACGCGCGGTGATATGCTCCGTGCCACCTCTGAAACGCTATAAGCCGAGCCGATGACCCGTTTATTGCGCATCACCTTGCTGGGCCTGCTGATCATCGCAGGCCTGCTCACCGCCCTGATCTACAGCCTGACCTGGCGCCCCGAGGCGAAGGAAACCCTGCCGGTGAGCTGCGTCGCACCCCGCGCGCCCACGCTGTTGCCGGGGCAGGCGCTCAAGGTCATGACCTGGAACGTGCAATACCTGGCCGGCAAGAATTATGTGTTCTGGTACGACACCGCCGACGGCAGCGGCCCCGACGACCGCCCCACCGTGGAAGACATGGCCGCCAGCCTCGACGAAGTGGCGCGGGTGATTCGCGATGAACAGCCCGACATCCTCCTGCTGCAGGAACTCGACGAAAACGCCAAGCCCTCCCACTATCAGGACCAACTGGCCCTTTTGCAGGAGCGCCTGGTCGACCTCTACCCGTGCAGCGCCCAGGCCTTCGACTGGAAAGCCGACTTCGTGCCAGACCTGCACATCTTCGGCAGTGTCGGCCGCAAACTGGCGACCCTCAGCCGCTACCAGATCGAACACGCCGAACGCCTGCAACTGCCGACGCCCGAGGCCAATATCCTCAGCCGCCAATTCCAGCCCAAACCCGCCTTGTTGTTGACCTACCTGCCCTTGAGCGACGGTGGCCAACTGGCGGTGCTCAACACACGCCTGGACGGCGATGCTCCTGGCCGCAGTGCGGTGCTGGAACAGGTCAAAACCACGGTCAAACTGCTGGATAAATTCGAAGGCCGTGGCACGCCCTGGCTGATCGGCGGGGACTTCAACCTGCTGCCCCTTGGCCAGTTCCTGCGCCTGGACGCCACCAAGCGCGGGCAGTATTCACCGGACAGCGAGCTGCATCTGCTGTGGGACAAATACCCGATGATCCCGAGCAACAGCCAATCCAGCGGGATTGACCGTGAGCAATGGCTGACGCACTTCCCCAACGACCCGAGCGTGGACGGGCCGGATCGTACGCTGGATTACCTGTTCTACAGCCCGCGGATCAAACGGGTGGAGGCCAAGGTGCGGCAGGAGGATACGTTGCGTATTTCCAACCATTTGCCGGTGATTGCGCGGTTCCTGCTACCGGCCGCGCAATAGTCACTTGCGCGGTTTGATCCGCGCCGTCGCCTCGGCCACCAATGGATCATCCGGCCAATAGTGCTTGGGGTACCGCCCCTTCAAATCCTTCTTCACCTCGGCATAAGTACTGCGCCAGAAGTTCGCCAGATCCTGCGTGACCTGCACCGGCCGCCGCGCCGGGGACAGCAAATGCAGCTTCACCACCTGGCGGCCGCCAGCAATGCGCGGGGTGTCGGCCAGCCCGAACAGTTCCTGCAAACGCACCGCCAGGATCGGCGGCTGTTCGCTGTAGTCCAGACGCACTGACGAACCCGACGGCACTTTCACATGTTGCGGCGCCAGTTCGTCCAAACGTTGGGGCAGCGGCCAGGGCAGCAGGTTGTGCAGGAAGCTTGAGATATCCAGGTTGGCGAAATGGCTCAAGCGCGAGACTTTGCCCAGGTAGGGCATCAGCCAGTGTTCGAGGCTGGCGAGTAGCGCCTTGTCACTGAGGTCGGGCCATTCGCTGGTTTTGCCGGCGTCGAGCTGGCGCAGCAACATGACGCGGGCCTGCCATTGGCGCAGTTCCGGCGTCCACGGCAGCAGCTCCAGGCCTTTGCGGCGGACCAGGTTGACCAGAGCCTGGCTGCGGGCGGACTCGTCGAGGCCGGTGAGCGGTTCGCGGCTGAGCACCAGTTCACCGACTTTGCGTTGGCGTTCGGCGCGCAGGACGCCTTCGCGTTCGTCCCAATCCAATTGGTCGACATTGCGCACTTGCTCGGCCAGCACCGTGTCGAACAGCGCTGGATCAAAATCTGCCGCCAGGTAGATGCGCTCTTCACGCTGGCCCTGGCGGCTGCCCAGGTCGGCGATGACCAGCCAGGCTTGTTTCATCAGGCTGTCCGCTTCGGCGAACAACGCCGCGCGGCCGTTGGCCAGGCGATATTCGGCACCGCCGGGGCGACGCTGCTGGGCGACGCGATCCGGGTAGGCCAGTGCCAGCAAGGCGCCAAGCCAGCGCGAGTGATCGGGGTCGGCAACCGCTTGAGTCGCCTGGCCTCTCAAGTAACCGCGATATTGTCGCGCCAGTTGCTTGGCCCGCTGCACGCCGCCTTGGGTGCCGCGTGCGCGTTCTTCGCCGGACAACAGCGCCAAGCGACTGTGCAAATCCGCACCGCCACCGCGCAAGATATCGCGCTCTCCCAACAAGGCTGCCACGTCGCAGGCCGTCGCGGCCAACCCAAGATCCTGCCCGCGCAGCAGCAGGTGGGCGATACGCGGATGGGCCGGCAGCTCGGCCATTTTCTGCCCATGGGCGGTGAGTTTGTCTTCATTCAACGCACCGAGGCGCACCAGCAAGTCCTGGGCCTGGGCATACGCGGCGGTTGGCGGCACATCCAGCCACACCAGTTGATTGGGCGTGACGCCCCAGCGCGCCAGTTGCAAGGCGAGGCCGGCCAGGTCGGCGGCGAGGATTTCCGCACTGCCATAAGCGGCCAGGCCTTCGTGCTGGTCTTCGGACCACAGGCGATAACACACGCCCGGCTCCAGGCGCCCCGCCCGACCGGCGCGCTGGGTGGCGCTGGCGCGAGAGATACGTTGGGTGTCGAGGCGGGTCATGCCGCTGCCGGGGTCGAAACGCGGCACCCGCGCCAACCCAGCGTCGATCACCACGCGCACGCCGTTGATGGTCAGGCTGGTCTCGGCAATGTTGGTCGCCAGCACCACTTTGCGTTTGCCGGCCGGGGCCGGGTCGATGGCGGCGCGTTGGGCGTTGAGGTCCAGTTCGCCATGCAGTGGGCACAACAGCACATCGGCGCGCTCACCGAGGGCGTCGGCCAGTTGCTGGTTGACCCGACGAATCTCGGCCTGCCCCGGCAGGAACACCAGCACGCTGCCGGTTTCGTCATGCAGGGCTTCGAGAATGGTCTGCACCACACGCGGTTCGATGAATTCACCGGGTTGATAGGGGCGCCCCCAGCGCATCTGCACCGGGAACATGCGGCCTTCGCTGCGCAGGATCGGCGCGTCGTCCAGCAGACTGGCCAGGCGCTCGCCTTCAAGGGTGGCGGACATCAGCAGGATTTTCAGCGGTTGATCATCGCGAAACAGTTCGCGGCCGTTGAGGCTCAGGGCCAGCGCCAGGTCGGCGTCGAGGCTGCGTTCGTGGAACTCGTCGAAGATCAGCAAACCCACGCCGTCCAGCGCCGGGTCATCCTGCAGGCGGCGGGTGAGGATGCCTTCAGTGACCACTTCGATGCGCGTATTGGGGCCGACCTTGCTGTCCAGACGAATGCGATAGCCGACGGTTTCACCGACCTTTTCGCCCAACTCACTGGCCAGGCGTTCGGCCGCCGCACGGGCTGCGAGACGGCGGGGTTCGAGCATCAGGATGGTCTGCCCGGCCAACCAGGGCTCGTTCAACAACGCCAAGGGCACGCGGGTGGTTTTACCGGCGCCGGGGGGCGCTTCGAGCACGGCTTCATGGCGATTCGCCAAGGCGTCACGCAGTGCAGGTAAAACGTCATCGATGGGCAACGAATTCATACTGGCTCCCGAATAGGTCGGGAATGATAACAACGGCCTCTCTAAATGCACGAATCAAAAAGGTCGCGCATCCAGTACTGCAATCACCCGTTCAGCCTGGAGCATCATGGCTGCCGTATCAGCACAACGGAACTCGACCAATTCACAAATTTTCAGTAAATCGCTTCTGAGATTACGATTGAAAATGGGCTCGTGGTGAGCAATACGATTTCGAAGGCGGCGTACAGCCTCCAAGTCGCTAGCGATTCGCTGTCGATGGATTTTCACCGAGCCCCTAGGGTCCAGGTTAGGAAACAACTTAAAAAGATAGGGCTCCCAAAGCCGCTGATCGTTTCGTTTTGTAAATTGTTTTTCCCAAAATACGTTTTTCAACTCTGCAACCACGCCCCCAGTTGTTCGGTGTTTTTTACTGGTTAGGCTAAGGTCCATCTTTGCGTCATAGCCCGCCCCTCCACCCGTTGGAAGGCTGCGCAGTAAACCCACGCTCCAAGGCCACTCAGGTCCATACTGACGAATCAGCGCTTCAGATACAGCGTTGCGCACCACGACTTCGCAGATATGTAAAGGCGTCAGGAAAACGCTGGATACTTCCGCGTTCCATGCGTAAAGCTCCACCGCCCGTTCAATTGGCAAGCCGGCGCCCGCAGCGGCCTGCTCATAGGTCGCAACTCTTGCGAGAGAAAGCGACGCACGCAATGCGTCAAGGTGTTGAATCTGGGGTCCGGTGTCCACGAAACAAAAAGGCCTCGGCCCCTCAATCTGTACCGTTACAGCCACCTCTGTGTGGATGGCACACGGCTCTGTCGATGAAGTTGACATTGACGACATCCCAGTACTTCCCTATAGTCGACCCACTTGCCGAGGGACTTGTTGGCGAAAGCCTCCCCCCACGGACGTACGAAAGTGATTCAAAAAAAGCCCACCCCACGGTGGGCTTTTTCGTTTCTGCTGAGTTCAGCAGCTACCTAATGATCAGCCATCACGTAACCCTTCACAAAGCATCGTCAGCTTCGCCTCAAGTACTTCAAATTCTGTCTTGAGCCGAGCCCGCTCTATCCGCAGCGCAGACAAATCCACCTGCACTTCATCCTCGGAAAGATCGATATAGCGCGCAATATTAAGCGTGTAGTCATTCGCTTCAATCTCCTTGAGTGAGGCGCACATCGCGTATCGCGCCACGCTTTGTCGGCTAGTGTAGGTCTGCTCAATTTTGTCCAGATCAAAATCGCGTAGGACGTTACAAACTTTTCCCGGTTGAAAATCACGACTGGCATCGATAAACAAGACATCTTCACTTGACTTGTTCCGACGCAGAACAAGAATCGCCATGGCGATGGGCGTATGCGAAAGCAGTTTTGGGGGCAGTCCAATTACTGCATCAACCAAATTTTCCTCAATCAATTGTTTTCTAATTTGCTGCTCTGAGGCCCCTCGAAACAGCACGCCCAGCGGAACGAGCACGGCCATACGACCCACGCCCGCTGCAAGGGTCTCCACCATATGGCTTATGCATGCATAATCACCCAATGCGCGCGGAGGCACACCTCGCCGAAAACGGTGGTATGCATCGCGTTCAGCGTGCTCAAAGCCCCAATCCCTGAGTGAAAAAGGAGGGTGAGATACCACAATCTCGAATTTCTTCAGGTGGTAGCAATCCAATAATTTTGGATCGCGCAGCGTATCGCCCCACTCCAATTGAAACTGGGTTTCCCCATGAAGAATCATGCTCATACGTGCTAGAGCCAACACGCTGCCGTTTGCATCTTGTCCGTATAGCCCCCCCCCCCATTCGCCGTGTGTTTTCAGGGCATATTCTCTGCAGGCAATCAAAGTTGCGGCTACGCCACAAAAGGGATCACTAATACGGTCCCCCTCCACGGGCCGCATCACACGGGCCATCAACTTAGAAATCTGAGGCGCGGTAAAAAACTCGCCCCCTCGCTTCCCACTGCTGCTTGAGGCATAAGTAATAACTGCATCACAGGCATAGGCAGCAACTTCCTGCGCTAAGTCTCGATCCCCACGAAATTCAAGTGCAGGGCTCCTAAACGCATCGAAAAAATTGCCGAGTACGCGGTCTTTTGGCGTTTTGCTGCTCACCGCAATGGCATCAAAATTTATGCCCCAAAACACATCATTCATCTGAAGGTTGGCATTCTGCAAAGCCTGCATGGCCCGGTTCAAACGCCAGCCAATATCGGGCTCGCGAGCATTGTTCAACAAGCGATAGAAGTCGGACTCCTCAGGCACCAACAGATAGGGGTCTTCTATTGCTTTACGCCCTTCGCCAGTGTTCTCAAAAAGAACATCTGACAGAAACTTGAGCAAGAGCAGAGCCAAGGTGAAACCAACACTTTCAATGGGTTCACAGTAACCTCGGAATACTTCAACGGCGCTCAAAACAGCCGCATCAATTTCACTTTTCTTTTCTTGATCAAGCATGGCCAATCCCCTGCCGCAAGATGAGACTGGTCAGAACTGACGTTTCTAAACGATCCAGCTCGTTCAGCCGGAGTCTGATAGCAGCCATTTTTTCTGTGGTCTCATCCATTTCAGCGATTTTTTTTTGTCGGTCCATTGCGGGGACTTCAATATCCAAAGAAAGCAGTGCCGCCTTTGTAAGTGCCTTGATACCGGTGCCTGTCAACATCACATTAATCTTGGCTTGCGTTGCAGGTTGATTGATATACCAAGCGAGATAACGCCCCTCTAACCCTTCACCTGGAGTAATAATGTTCAACTGCCCCATTGGAAACACCGGCTCTTCAGCTCCGCCGAAAAACCAAGCTTGGTAGTAGTCTCCGCGCGAGGGCAGCACAACATCACCTGGCCGAAGGCAATGAGACAGGTACTTACTTTCCAAGCTCAAGCGAGGCAATTCACACCATTGCAAAGGCTTTCGTGCGACCAGGTCTCGAATCGCCACAGCGCGCACATTACCGTCAGGATTTTCCTGAGGCGGATTGTTTCGAAATACCACTGCCGTGCGAATTTGGGTAAGCTTCATAGGGCACTCACTGTAGAGCTCTTCTGTAACGACGAAGCAATCATATGCTACCTATCTTAAACATGCAAACAGTAGCGAAGTACTGCATGAGTTTTTTGATATCCACGGAACCTACTCCCCCAAAAACAAGCCTCAAGGCGTTTTTCACGCGGAAAAAACACAAGCCGCGAGCAGCACATCCTGATTACACGCGTTATCGTTGACGCCTTTCGCGAGCAAGCTCGTTCCTACACCTAAACTACGGAGATTCCCCATGCGTATCGCTTCCCGTGTCATTGGCGGTGTCCTCGCCGTCACCCTGCTGAGCCAACTGACGGCCTGCGGTTCGATCTTCTATCCGGACCGCCGTGGCCAGATCGACGGCAAGATCGACCCAACCATCGCCGTGCTCGACGCCGTGGGCCTGCTGTTCTATGTGATCCCTGGCCTGATCGCGTTCGGCGTGGACTTCGCCACCGGCGCCATCTACTTCGAACCGGGCAAGACCGCCCAGGTCGACCCGCAAAAACTTCATGAAGCCATCGGCGCCGACGGCAAGGTCGACAACGCCAAGCTGCAAAGCATCATCCAGAAGGAAACCGGCCGCAGCCTGCCGCTGGACGACCCGCGCATGATCCAGTTCAAGGGCAGCGTGCAACAGCTCGCCAGCCTGGGTCTGCAACCCGCCGCTTAAGGATTCGAGCCGCCTATGACCAGCAGTCCCGAACACGCCAGGCTCTTGCGCCTGGCCACTCGCGCCTCGGTGGGCGTGGCTTGTGCGCTGATTATCACCAAGGCCATCGCCTGGTGGCTCAGCGGCTCGGTGAGCATGCTCGCCGGGTTGACCGACTCACTGCTGGACGGTGTGACCTCGCTACTGAACCTGCTGGCAGTGCATTACGCCCTGCGCCCGGCCGATGACGATCACCGTTATGGGCACGGCAAGGCGGAGTCGCTGTCGGGCATGGCCCAGGCGCTGTTTATCGGTGGCAGTGCGGTGTTGATCGCGTTTCAGGCGTATCAGCGTCTGCAACACCCGGAACCGGTGGGCGCGCCGTGGTTGAGCATTGGCGTGATCGTGTTTTCCCTGGTGCTGACCGTGGCGTTGCTGATGCTGCAACACCGGGTGATCCGCGAAACCGGCTCCAATGCCGTGCGCGCGGACTCATTGCATTACCGCTCCGACCTGATGCTCAACGGCAGCATTTTGGTGGCGCTGGTGTTGGCGGGGTTTGGCTACCATCAGGTCGACGCCTGGTTCGGCCTGGGCATTGCCGCCTACATTTTGTGGAGCGCCATCCAGATCGCCCGTGAAAGCTTTGCGGTATTGATGGATGAAGAACTACCACCGGACGTCAGCCAGCACATGCTGGAACTGGCCCGTGGGGTACCGGGCGTCTTGGGCGCGCATGATTTGCGCACGCGGATTTCCGGCAGCCACTGGTTTGTGCAGCTGCACCTGGAATTGCCGGGGGAATTGACGCTGTCAGTGGCCCACGGCATCAGCGACCAGGCCGCCGATGCGATTCACAAGGCTTACCCGCGTGCCGAAGTGCTGGTGCACGCCGACCCGCGGGAAGTGGTCACCGGCAATAAAACCTAGTACTGCACCTGATAACCACGACTGCTCAGGCAGTTGCCCTGGGCCTGGCGGTAGGTTTGCACCACCGCCGGGTCGGGGGCGTAGGTCACTTGCTGCGGGTCGAAGCCACTTTGCTGCACGGCCCAGCGATAACAGTCATACCCGTCCTGCTGCACCTGGGCCGGTGACTGGCCGTTGGCGGGGTACGCCACCACGTCATAGCCATTGCCTTGCGGCGCGGGCTGCGGTGCCGGTACGGCGGCCGGCGGTTGCACCACCACGTACTGCTGGGAGCTGCTTTCGTAGGTGTAGTAGGAGCCTGCCGCGAGGAAGAACAGCGCGCTGCCGATCCACACTTCACGCGCGTAGTCCGGCAGGTAATGCACACGGATACCATAGGGCGGCGTCACCACCACATAGCGCGGGCCTTGCGGGCGATACCAATAGCCGCCGGAGTAGAAGTAATCCTGGCCACGGTAAGGCACGCGGTAATTGCGATCTGGGAAACGGTCGATCACATAACCGGGGCGATGTTGCGGGCCAGGGCCCCATCCGTTGCCATGGCCGTCGGGGCGACCGGGCCAGCGGTTGTCGCCGGGATGACCATTGCCATTGTTGTACCCACCGCCATTGTTACCGGGACGTGAGCCTGGGCCGCCGGCTTCCCAGTGCTGGTTGCCGTCATTGCGTCGAGGAATGTCGCGGTAATAGCCCTGGCGTGGTTCCTGGGTCTGGCGCACGGTGTCCGGACGGCTTTGGATCGGCAAGTTATTTGAAGGCTGCGGTTGTGGCTGCTGCACTGGCCGCCCCTGCTCATTGCCTTGCGGACGCCCTTGCCATTGACCACCACCGTTCTGGCCTGCGCGATCAAAATGCTGATTCTGCGGGCGTGGCTGATTGTTTTCCGGCCGTGGCTGATTGTTCTGCGGACGCGGCTGTTCATTACCTCCCCCTGGCCGTCCGCCCTCCGGCCCTCTTTCATGCTGACCACCGCCCTCACCGCGCGGCCCGTTGTCCCGTTCGTCGGCTACTGCCTGGGCGCCAACGGTGACCACCAGCAAACCTACACCTGCCAAACGCCAGATGCGCTTCATGCTATTCCTCACTGCGGATTAGGGCCTGTCCATGAGACTGGAAAAGCCAGGCCCGGTTCTCGGACAGGTTATCAGCAGGCAAAAGAAAAGGGGTGACCCGTCGGCCACCCCTTGAGAACTTCGTCCTGGCTCAACGCTTTTGACGTTGGCTCACCTCACGCCGTCTTGTGGACAGTGTGCAGCCTGGAGGCCGGCTCAACCCTGCTGGGGTGGCGGCCGCAGCGGGCCTGATTGGGCGGGCTGCTGTGGACTGTTGTCCAGGCGGTGATTCTGTTGATAACGATACCCGCCAGAGCCCGGCAAATGATTGCGAAGATTGCGTCAATAAACAGTGCTTGCGCAATTTTTAACCCTTCATGGATAATTCACCGCAATAGTTACGACAAAGGCCATCCCAATGAGCAAGCTTGACCGATACGACCTGAGTATTTTGGCGGAATTGCAACGTGATGCGCGGATCTCCAACCAGGAGCTGGCCGAACGCATCGGCTTGTCGCCGTCGCCGTGCTCGCGCCGGGTCAAGCAGTTGGAGGACGACGGTTACATCGCCCGCCAGGTCGCCTTGCTCGACCGCAAGATGCTCGGCCTGAGCCTGACCGCCTATGTATTGATCGGCATGGACCGCCACACCCCCGAACGTTTCGAGAATTTCGAAGCGGCGATCCGCACCCTGCCCCAGGTGCTGGAATGCAGTTTGGTCACCGGGATGGATGCGGACTATCAGCTGAAAGTAGTGGTGCCGGACATGGACCACTACCAGAAACTGCTGCTGGGACACCTGACCCGCATTGAAGGCGTGACCAGCGTGCGCTCCAGCTTTGTGCTGAACCAGGTGCTCAACAGCACCGAGTTGCCGCTGACGCACCTGCGCACCTGATCTCAAGAACAATGCAGATCCCCTGTGGGAGCGGGCTTGCTCGCGAATGCAGTCTGTCAGTTAATACCTATATGACTGATACACCGCATTCGCGAGCAAGCCCGCTCCCACATTTTGACCGTGCACGACTCAGGTCAATGTTGCGCCTTTGACGCTGCCGTATACTGCCCTCTTGCCCTGTCGGAAGCCCCCATGAACAACATCGACCCCGCCCTCTTCGAAGAATGGATGATGACCGGCCTGGTCACCATCCTGATCATTTTCATGGGCTTTATCGTCTGGGACCTGGCGAAGAAGTCCAAGGCCGGGCGTTTTGGCTCGTTTATCCTGTTCTTCGTGTTGGGCCTGGGCGTGGCCGCGTTCATCATCAAGAGCGTGGTGATCGGCCTGATCGAGTCCGGCACCTTATAAGCGCGCCGGTACTGCCTTCCACTGGCCTTGATCCAGGCCGTCGATCGTCCACTCGCCAATGCGCACCCGCACCAGGCGCAAGGTGGGCAACCCCACGGCAGCGGTCATGCGCCGTACCTGGCGGTTACGCCCCTCGCGAATCACCAATTCAAGCCAGTACGTCGGGATATTTTTGCGAAAGCGCACCGGCGGGTTGCGTGGCCATAACTCGGGCTCATCCAACTGCCGCGCTTCGGCCGGTAAGGTTTTGCCATCATTCAACTCGACGCCATCGCGCAGGCGTTGCAGTTGCTCTTCGGTCGGTTCGCCTTCCACCTGCACCCAGTAGGTTTTCGCCAGCTTGTGCTTGGGGTCGGCAATCCGCGCTTGCAACTGGCCATCGTTGGTCAGCAGCAACAAGCCTTCGCTGTCACGGTCCAGGCGGCCTGCCGGGTAGATGCCGGGAATGTCGATGAAATCCTTGAGGGTCGCGCGCCCGCCTTCGTCGCTGAACTGGGTCAGCACGTCGAAGGGTTTATTGAACAGGATCAATTTCGGCTCGGCCGGTGGCGCCTTGGCGACACGCCGCGCGGCGGAATACGGAGGTTTCACGCCAGGGCGGCGCGAATCGGGACGGGTGGGACGGGACATGGCTTCGGTACATCTAACAGTCAGGACCGACAATGCTAGTGGCCTGACCGTTAAATGACCATCCCAACCGCTTAGCGGAACGGCGGCTCGTCGAAGCTGCGCAGTTTGCGCGAGTGCAGCGAATTGAGTTCGGTGCGCAGCAAATCCACCGCTTCGATGCCGATCTTCAAGTGCTGGCTCACCGCGCGCTCATAGAACGCGTTGGCCGAGCCCGGCAGCTTGATTTCGCTGTGCAGCGGTTTGTCCGAAACACACAGCAACGTACCGTACGGCACCCGCAAGCGATAACCCTGGGCGGCGATGGTGCCGCTTTCCATGTCCACGGCCACGGCGCGGGACAGGTTGATCAGCGGCCGCTCCTGGGCCCAGCGCAGTTCCCAGTTGCGGTCGTCGTAGGTCAGCACGGTGCCGGTGCGCAGGCGTTTTTTCAGTTCTTCGCCTTTTTCGCCGGTGACGTTGGCCGCCGCTTGCTGCAAGGCCAGCTGCACCTCAGCCAGGGCCGGGATCGGGATGTTCGGCGGCACCACGCGGTCGAGAATCCCGTCGCGGCGCATGTAGGCATGAGCCAGTACATAGTCGCCGATGGTCTGGGATTGGCGCAGGCCGCCGCAGTGGCCGATCATCAGCCAGCAATGCGGACGCAGCACGGCCAGGTGGTCGGTGATGTTCTTCGCGTTGGACGGGCCGACGCCAATGTTGACCAAGGTCACGCCGTGGCCGTCAGTGGCTTGCAGGTGATAGGCCGGCATCTGGTAGCGATGCCACACCACCCCGGCAGCAATGGCGGAGGCCTCGCCATGGTCCATGCTCTTGTCGATCACCACGTTGCCCGGCAACACCATGCGGATAAAACGCGGGTCACTGCGCAGTTGCTCCAGGCCATGCAGGATGAACTGGTCGACATAACGGTGGTAGTTGGTCAGCAGGATCCACGGCTGCACATGGCGCCAGTCGCTGCCGGTGTAGTGCACCAGGCGGCGCAGGGAAAAGTCCACGCGCGCCGCATCGAACAGTGCCAGGGGCAGCGGGTCGGTGTTTTCCCAGTCGTACAGGCCATCGGCAATGCCATCGGTGGCGGCCGACAGGTCGGTGCTCGGGAACACACGGGCCAGGGTCGCCGCAGTCACGCCGGAGCCGGCCAGTTCATCGCCCTGCTCCACCACGTACGGGTACGGGATGTTCTGCTGGCTGACGCCGACTTCCACCGTCACGGTGAAGTCGTGCATCAGCGGCACCAGTTGCTCCAGCAGGTATTTACGGAACGCCGCAGGATGGGTGACGGTGACGCTGTAGGTTCCCGGCAACTGAACCTTGGCATATGCGCGGGTGGTCTGTGGGACTTCGCCGTGGCAGTGGTAGGTCAAGCGCAGTTCCGGGTAGCGAAACAGCGCACGTTGTTCGGCGTCGGGTTCGACGCGGTCCTTCAGATATTGCTTGAGGGCTTGATTGAGCGCGCCCGTGGCGCGCTCATGCAGGGCCGCCAGCCGATCCACGGCTTCTTCGGCGGTTTGAACGACAACAAAAGCTTCGGTCACGGTAAGCATCCTGTGTTCTGACGTGCAGGCCTTTATCTTGCCTGTATCCCCGTCAGACGCAAACTTTGAATGCAATCAACAAGGTGTGGACCTGGCGACAATCGCCGCTACATCCACACCTCGCGGCAACGTGCCATACACCCGACCGGACGATTCGCCCAAGCGACTGGCGATAAACCCATCGCTGACCGCTGCATTGCCCGCTTCCAGCAACAGCTTGGCCTGCAACGCCACGGCGATGTCTTCGGTGAGCTGCCGCGCGCGGTATTGAATGTCCTGGGTGTCCATGAACGCCGACTTCAGCTGTTCGATATGCCGCGCCAGCAACCGGTCGCCGTGCCCATCCCCCAGTTCGACAAACAACGTCTCCAGCACGCCCGGCTCTTTCGACAAGGCGCGCAGCACGTCCAGGCATTGCACGTTGCCGGAGCCTTCCCACGTCGAGTTCACCGGCGCCTCACGGTACAGGCGCGGCAAGATGCTGTCCTCGACGTACCCGGCACCGCCCATGCACTCGGCGGCTTCATTGATCATGGCCGGGGCGCGTTTGCAGATCCAATACTTGCCCACCGCCGTCACCAGCCTGGCGAACTTGGCTTCCTGCTCATCGCCCAGGTTATCCAGGGCCCTGCCCATGCGCATGCTCAGGGCCAGCGCGGATTCGCTTTCCAGCGCCAGGTCCGCCAGCACGTTTTGCATCAAGGGCTGTTCACTGAGTACCCGGCCCCCCACCGAACGGTGGGCACAATGATGGCTGGCCTGGGTCAGCGCCTGGCGCATCAATGCACTAGAACCGACCATGCAATCGAAGCGGGTCATGGCAACCATCTCGATGATGGTCGGCACGCCACGCCCTTCTTCACCGATCATCCAAGCCAGGGCGCCACGGAACTCCACTTCGCTGGAGGCATTTGAGCAGTTGCCGAGTTTGTTTTTCAGGCGCTGGATGTAGAACTCGTTGCGCGTGTCATCCGGGCGGTGCCGGGGCAACAGGAAGCAGGTCAGCCCCTTGTCGGTTTGCGCCAGGGTCAGGAAGGCATCGCACATCGGGGCCGAGCAGAACCACTTGTGGCCCACCAGTTCATACGGCTGGCCCGGCCCGCCGGCACCCACCGGGTAGGCGCGAGTGGTGTTGGCGCGCACGTCGGTGCCGCCCTGTTTCTCGGTCATGGCCATGCCGATGGTGGCGCCCGCCTTGTGGGCGATGCCGACATTGCGCGGGTCGTATTGGGTATTGAGGATCTTCGGCAGCCAGGTCTTGGCCAGGTCGGGTTGCAAGCGCAGGGCCGGGACACAGGCGAAGGTCATGGTCAGCGGGCAACCGGTGCCGGCTTCAGCCTGGCTGTGCAGGTAGGTCATGGCGGCGCGGGCCACATGGGCGCCGGACTGCGGATGCGCCCAAGGCAGCGACGGCAAGCCATGTTCGACGGCGGTGCGCATCAGTTCGTGGTAAGCCGGGTGAAACTCCACCAGGTCGATGCGATGACCATAACGGTCATGGCTGCTGAACACCGGTTTGTTTTGGTTCGCCAGGAACCCCGCTTCCATCAGCGGCCCACCCGCCAGCGCACCGTAAGCATCGATACGCGCCTCTGCCCAACCCGCGCCAAAGCGGCGCGACCAGTCCTGCAGGGGTAAATCGATGCGGTACAGGTTGGTGCCGTCCAGGGACGGTGGCTGGTTGGTGACGTCGTGGGTTTCGGCAAACTGATGCAGGTTCATGACGGGCCTCCTGGAAAAAGGCCCCGTTCAGTTGAGGCCTTAAATTCAGTTAAGCACCGTCATACCGCTTAAAAAAGTGGCATACCCGCCGATTGTCCGGCGCTTTCGCCCTCTACCGGACACATCAACCGACGCGCCAACACCGCCTGCAAAGCCTCGAAACGCACAGGCTTGGCCAGGCGCTCAGAGAGGCCGATACCATGACAGTGCTCGCGCTCTGACACATTCAGCGACGCACTCAAAGCAATCACCGGCAGCTCACCGCAGCCAGGCAGAGCACGGATCTGACAGCACAACGAGAAACCACCTTCAGGAATATCCAACAATACCGCGTCGAAATCTCCTGCTTGCAAGGCGGCCAAAGCGTTCGGGCCAGTGTCCACGGTTTTCACCCGGTAACCGAGTTTGAGCAGCATGCCACGCACCACCAGTTGGCCGACGCTGTTGTCGTCCACCAGCAGCACCGAGCACTCCTGAGGTGCGCGCTGCTTATCCGGCGCAGGCTTGGATTCAGGTGCTAGCGGGCTGACCTCCACTTCCAGCTGGAAACGACTGCCTTTGCGCGGCTCGGAATGATGGGTCAGACGCCCGCCCAGCAGCTCGATCAGTTGCCGGCAGATCGCCAGGCCGATACCCAGGCCGCCGTACTCGCGGGTCATGGAACCATCCAGTTGGAAGAACCGCTGATACAGGGTCGCCTCGTCAAGGAATGCAAAGCCGATACCGGTATCGGTCACGATAAAGCTCAAGCGCAAGCCACCGTCACTCTGGGGCACGCCGACCACGCGCAGGCGCACCGAGCCTTCGTGGGTGAACTTGAACGCGTTGTCCAGCAGGCAATCCAGGCACTGCAGCAGTTTGTCGACGTCGCCCAGTACGCGGTCCGGCAACTCGTCCGCCACATCAATGGAGAACGCCAGGCCTTTGCTCTGGGCGCTGGCGGTGAACTGCTGGCGCAAAGTGTCGAGCGTGCCGCGCAGGCTGAACACCTGGGGTTGCGCGCTCAAGCGGCCGGCCTGCAGTTCGGTGAGGGTGAGGATGCCGTTGACCATGCGCATCATGTCCCGCGCCGAACCGGCGGCGGTTTGATGGTATTGCGCCAGGTCCGCGTCCAGAGGCACGGTCTGCATCAGTTCGAGGGAGCCGATCACGCCGTTCATGGGCGTACGCAGTTCGTGGGTCAGGGTGGCGAGGAACTCATCCTTGAGACGGTTGCTGCGCGCCAATTGCTGGTTGAGCACTTCAAGTTTCTGGCTGGCATCGAACAGGATCTGCGCCTGTTGCTCGCGCATGGAATTGATGCGGTCGGCCAGGGCCAGGGACAGCAGCGCCACTTCAATCGCCGAGCCGATCTGGCTGGCGTACATGGTCAGGAATACGTTAGGCAGATAACCCAGCACCATCAGCGTATTCACTACCCCACCCAGCAAGAACGCCGACCAGGCGATGATGAAATAGCGCGCCACCCGCTGGCCGCAATACCAGGCCTTGATGGCGGCGACAAAAATAGTCACGGTAAACACCAGGGCCAAACCGGTGGCCAGGCGCAACGCCAGGGCGTAGCTGGTCATCAACGACAGCAGCATCACCACGCCACCGCAGGCCACCAACGCCAGCAGCAGCCGGTTGATCCAGCGACTGTGCTGGGCCGTGTGCAAAAAGCTGCGCGCAAACAGGCTGCCGAACAACGCCGCCGAGCCGATCAGGAACGGCGTCGCGGCATTCGCCCACCAGGGATTGTTCGGCCAGAAATACTCCACCGCCGCACCGTTGACCGACAGCTGATACATGCCAAACGAGGCGATATAAAAGATGTAATAGAGGTAGCTGGTGTCGCGCACGCTGAGGTAGATGAACAGGTTGTAGACCAGCATCCCCAGCAACACGCCATAGATCAGGCCCAGTACATACAGGCGCAGCGGCTGTTGCTCCAGGTAAGCGGTGCTGGACCAGAGCGTCAGAGGCGCCTGGATCGAACCTTCGCTTTGCAGGCGCAGGTACAGGGTTTTTGCCTCGCCCGGCGTAAAGTCGACCTTGAACAGGTAATTGTTCTGGCGGATCTCACGGGCGGAAAACGGCAGCGCATCCCCGGTGCGCCCGGCCAGGCGGTAGGTGCCGGTGTTGTCGGGCAGGTAGAGGTCAAGATGGTCGAGCGGTGGGTACGCCAGCTCCAGCAACCAGGTGCGCTGCGCTTCGGGATTCGTGGGCAGGTACTGCAGGTTGACCTTGAGCCAGAACACCGAGCGCGAGTAGCCGGCATTCAGGGTGTCTTTATCGTGGGGTTTGAACTGCGCAGTGGCGGACGGCGCACTGACATCCGCGATGGTGAGGGCATCGGTCGGGTCTTCGAGCACTTGCATGGCTCGGCCCAACGGCAGGCTTCGCGTGTCCTGGTTGAACTCGATGGCGTTGGCGAGCAGCGGCAGCCCGCACAACAATAAAATCAGCAAATAGCGCATAGAGCCCCAGCGTGGCCTGTCCGGTTATGTCAAAAAGCCCCCCATTCCTTTTGAGAAGACGTACACCGGCAATACAGTTAGTCGTTTGGATCCACTCTAGCATAGCTGCTAAAGGCCACTAGGCACCATTGAAATAATTTTTTGAAAGGCTCTAGAACGCGGCTTCCAGCGATTTTTATCGACCGTAAAACCGCCAAAAAAGCGTCACTTCGATGGCAAAATTCAACCATCGCCAGACGGCCCCGCCAAAAGCGTTTGGTGGTAAGCTCGCGCACCATGAATATCTACAGCTCTCGTCCCGTTGTCCTCTGTCTCTCCGGCCATGACCCCAGTGGTGGCGCCGGCTTGCAGGCAGATATCGAAGCCCTGCTCGCCCAGGGTTGCCATGCCGCTCCGGCCGTCACCGCCTTGACCGTGCAAAACACCGTCAATGTCAGCGATTTCCGCGTGCTCGACCGCGAGTGGGTACTGGCCCAGGCCAATGCCGTGCTCGGCGACTCCGAAGTGGCGGCGGTCAAGCTGGGCATGCTCGGCTCCACCGCGATGGTCGACACCGTCGTCGAACTGCTGCAAGCGCATCCGCACCTGCCAGTGGTGTGCGACCCGGTACTGCGCGCCGGCGGCGGTGGCAGCCTGGGCAAGGATGAAGTCGGTTATGCAATGCGCGAGCGGCTTTTCCCGCTGTCGTTGATCGCCACGCCCAACCTGCCGGAAGCGCGGATCCTCGCGGAGCTGCCTGAAGGCACGGCGGACGAATGCGCCGAGAAGCTGTTGCCGTACATCAAGCACCTGCTGATCACCGGCGGCCATGGCGACGAGCATGAAGTGCACAACCGCCTCTACAGCCGCGACGGCACACGCCAGACCTTTACCTGCCAGCGCCTGCCCGGCAGCTATCACGGTTCGGGCTGTACGTTGGCCAGTGCGTTGTCCGGTCGGATTGCCCAGGGCGAAGGCTTGGTGAGCGCCGTACAATCGGCCCTCAACTACACTTGGCGCACCCTGCGTGACGCCGAACAACTCGGCCAGGGCCAGTTCGTACCGCGCCGGTTGCCGCTGGACTTCTGCTCTTAAGATCAAGGGGCCTGCCCGATGAAATTACGTGGCCTTTACGCCATTACCGACAGCCAACTGTTGGCCGGTAAATTCCTCGCCTACGTCGAAGCCGCGTTGGACGGTGGCGTGACCCTGCTGCAATACCGCGACAAAAGCAGCGACGAAGCCCGGCGCCTGCGTGAAGCAGAAAAACTGCGAGAGCTGTGCTCGCGCTACAAGACCCAGTTGATCATCAACGACGACGCCGAACTGGCTGCGCGCCTCGGCGTCGGCGTGCACCTGGGCCAGACCGACGGCCCGCTGACCCCGGCCCGCGCCCTGCTGGGCTCCAAAGCCATCATCGGTTCCACCTGCCACAGCCAGATCGAGCTGGCCGAGCAGGCCGCCAAGGAAGGCGCCAGTTATGTCGCCTTCGGCCGCTTCTTCAATTCCAACACCAAGCCTGGCGCACCGGCCGCCACCCCAGAGATGCTGGCCCAGGCCCGTACACGTTTGCAGCTGCCGATCTGCGTGATTGGCGGCATCACCCTGGAGAACGCCCAGCCCTTGGTGGCCCACGGCGCCGACCTGCTGGCGGTGGTGCATGGCCTGTTTGGCGCCGACAGCACCCAGGAAGTCACGCGCCGCGCCCGTGCGTTCAACGCCCTTTTTCAGATTTGATTCAAGAGAGCCCGATCATGTCCCGTTCCGAAACGCTGTTTGCCAATGCCCAGAAACACATCCCCGGCGGTGTGAACTCCCCCGTGCGTGCGTTCAAGAGCGTGGGCGGCACGCCGCTGTTCTTCAAGCATGCCGAAGGCGCCTACGTCACTGACGAAGATGACAAGCGCTACGTGGATTACGTCGGCTCCTGGGGCCCGATGATCCTCGGCCATAGCCACCCGGACGTGCTGGACGCAGTGCGCAAGCAACTGGAACACGGCCTGTCCTACGGCGCGCCGACCGCCATGGAAACCGAGATGGCCGATCTGGTCTGCTCGATCGTGCCGTCGATGGAAATGGTGCGCATGGTCAGCTCCGGCACCGAAGCCACCATGAGCGCGATCCGCCTGGCCCGTGGTTTCACCGGCCGCGACAGCATCATCAAGTTCGAAGGCTGCTACCACGGCCACTCCGACAGCCTGCTGGTGAAAGCCGGTTCCGGCCTGCTGACCCAAGGCGTGCCAAGCTCCGCCGGTGTGCCGGCGGCGTTCGCCAAACACACGCTGACCCTGCCCTTCAACGACATCGCCGCCGTCGAGCAAATGCTCAATGAAGTGGGCCAGGACGTGGCGTGCATCATCGTCGAGCCGGTCGCCGGCAACATGAATTGCGTGCCCCCGGCGCCAGGCTTCCTCGAAGGCCTGCGCGAGCAGTGCGACAAGCACGGCGTGGTGTTGATTTTCGACGAAGTGATGACCGGTTTCCGCGTCGCCCTGGGTGGGGCCCAGGCTCACTACGGCGTCACGCCGGACCTGAGCACGTTCGGCAAGATCATCGGCGGTGGCATGCCGGTGGGCTGCTTCGGCGGCAAGCGCGAAATCATGCAGCACATCGCGCCACTGGGCCCGGTGTACCAGGCGGGCACCTTGTCGGGTAACCCGTTGGCCATGGCCGCCGGCCTGACCACCCTGCGCCTGATCAGCCGCCCGGGCTTCCACGCCGAGCTGACCGACTACACCACGCGCCTGCTCGACGGCCTGCAACAGCGCGCCGATGCCGCCGGCATCCCGTTTGTCACCACTCAGGCGGGCGGCATGTTCGGCCTGTATTTCAGCGGCGCCGACGATATCGTCACTTTTGATGACGTGATGGGCAGTGACGCCGATCTGTTCAAGCGCTTCTTCCACCTGATGTTGGAAGGCGGTGTGTACCTGGCGCCAAGCGCTTTCGAAGCCGGCTTCACCTCGATCGCCCACGGCGAAGCCGAGCTGAAACTGACCCTCGATGCCGCCGAACGCGCGTTTGCCGCATTGAAATAATGGGGCGTACAGATCAGGCACCGCGCAAACGGTGTCTGATTTGCTACTTTGCTTACAGAGATTTCCGCGTTTTTTAGAGAAATCACCTGCAATCCGGCAGATAACTTGCCCAAGCAGCAGAAAAACGAGTAAAGACTTTGTAAGCAGAGGCCTGCTTATTTCATAATGCGCGCTTATTGGATCCCCCGAGGGTCCGCGCGCCCCGTCAGAGGTAAGTCGATTCCCATGAAACGCACCGGCCGCACCCTGGTTCTGGGCTGCCTGTTGCTCCTTCAGCCGCTGCTGGCACATGCACAAGCAGGCGGCAACTCGTTGTTAATCCCAGCGATGGGTCGTTGCACCCTCAATACCCAGCCAGACAGCCAGGCCGAAGCCCTGAGCGCGTGCCAGAAACAGGCCGACGGCGGGGATGCGCAGGCGCAATACGAGTTGGGCGAGTACTTCCACGACAGCAAAAACCCCGCCCGCGACCTCAACAAGGCCTTGAGCTACTTCGAGAAAGCCTCGCTGCAGGGCCACGCCGACGCTCAATTCAAGCTGGGCACCATGTTCTTCAAAGGCGAAGGCGTGCCGGCCAATAACGTCCAGGCGTATATCGTGCTGAAAATGGCCGCGGTCAACGGCGCCGAAGACGCGTTGGACACCGCCGATGAAGTCGCCGAGCACATGCAGCGCGATGAATTGGAAGTGGCAACCCAGGTGCTGGGGCAGATCTTCCGCAATTATCTGCAGGAATTGCAGAGTGCCGACGGGCGTTCGCCCTTCTCACCCCTGCCCTGACAGCGCCTTTACTTCTCTGGCATCGGCATCGGGAATGGCATCACATTGCTGGTGCCACGCGCTTCGCTGATCTTCGGCGTGCCCAAACGCTCGACCTCATCGATGCGCACAATCGAATGCATCGGCACAAAGCTGCGCACCACGCCTTCGAATTGCGCCTTGAGCTTCTCTTCGCCCGGATCGACGACCAACTGGGTGCGCTCGCCAAAGACGAACTCTTCCACCTCCAGGAAACCCCACAGATCGCTCTGATAGATCTGCTTGGCGTACATTTCGAACACCTGGCCCTGGTTGAGGAAAATCACCTTGTAGATTGGAGCTTCACGTTTGGTCATGGTGGGCGAATAACACATCGGGGATATAAAAGAGGGCGCGAACTATAGCATGGCACCCGATGCACAACGCTAGGAACCAATGGGCATGCCCCCTATAATGCGCGGTTCTTTACCACCAGTTGACGATTCCCATGGCCAAGAAGCTTTACATCGAAACCCACGGTTGCCAGATGAACGAGTACGACAGCTCGCGCATGGTCGATCTGCTGGGTGAACACCAGGCCCTGGAAGTCACCGCCCGCGCCGAAGATGCCGACGTGATCCTGCTCAATACCTGCTCGATCCGCGAGCGGGCCCAGGACCGTGTGTACTCCCAGCTGGGCCGCTGGCGCGAATTGAAACTGGCCAACCCGGACATGGTGATCGCCGTCGGCGGTTGCGTGGCCAGCCAGGAAGGTGCCGCCATTCGCGACCGCGCGCCCTATGTCGACGTGGTGTTCGGCCCGCAGACCCTGCACCGTCTACCGGAAATGATCGACGCCGCGCGCTTTACCAAGCTGCCCCAGGTCGACGTGTCATTCCCTGAAATAGAAAAATTCGACCATTTGCCCGAGCCACGCATCGACGGTCCGAGCGCCTACGTGTCGGTGATGGAAGGTTGCAGCAAGTACTGCACCTTCTGCGTGGTGCCCTACACCCGTGGCGAAGAAGTCAGCCGGCCGTTTGACGATGTGCTGTCGGAAATCATCCACCTCGCAGAAAACGGCGTGCGCGAAGTGACGCTGCTGGGCCAGAACGTCAACGGCTATCGCGGCCAGACCCATGATGGCCGGCTCGCTGACCTGGCGGAGTTGATCCGCGTGGTCGCCGCCGTGGACGGTATCGAGCGCATCCGCTACACCACCTCGCACCCCCTGGAATTCTCCGACAGCCTGATCCAGGCACACGCCGAAGTGCCGGAACTGGTCAAGCACTTGCATTTGCCGGTGCAATCGGGCTCGGACCGCATCCTCGCGGCGATGAAGCGCAACCACACGGCCCTGGAATACAAATCCAAACTGCGCAAATTGCGCGCGGCGGTGCCGGGTATCTGCATCAGCTCGGACTTTATCGTCGGTTTCCCCGGTGAAACCGAGAAAGACTTCCAGCAGACCATGAAGCTCATCGAAGACGTCGGCTTCGACTTCTCCTACTCGTTCGTCTACAGCCAGCGCCCCGGCACGCCGGCGGCCGACTTGGCGGATGAAACCCCGGAAGCGCTGAAAAAAGAGCGCCTCAACGCGCTGCAACACCGCTTGAACCAGCAGGGTTTCGAGATCAGCCGACAAATGGTCGGTTCCACCCAGCGCATCCTGGTCACCGACTACTCGAAAAAAGACCCGGGCGAACTGCAAGGCCGTACCGAGAACAACCGAATCGTAAACTTCCGTTGCGATAATCCGACCCTGATCGGCCAGTTTGCCGATGTGCACATCGACGCGGCGCAGCCCCATTCACTGCGCGGGTCGTTGATCCCGTAATCACTCTTTGAATTATCGCCAGCCAACATGTGCCGTTTAAGTGCTTTCGCACACAGCCGGCTGGCGTTATTCTCTATTTCACCTCAACAGCCAAAGGGCGGCTAAAAGCGACCTTGAACGCACCCATAGCAGAACCCCATCGTTTTATTCTCGAGCCCTTTGAGGCTCTACGTTTCGCCAACCTGTGCGGACAGTTCGACGAGCACCTGCGCCTGATCGAACAACGCCTGGGCATCGAGATCCGCAACCGCGGCAATCAGTTCGAGCTCATTGGCGAAGCCCAACACACCAAATCTGCAGAAAACCTGCTGCGCCGTCTCTACCGCGAAACCAAGGGTAGCGAGCTGTCGCCAGAAATCGTGCACCTGTATTTGCAGGAATCGGCTGTGGAAGACTTGGCCAACAACCCAGTCGCTGAAGCCAGCGTGGCCCTGCGTACCAAGAAAGGCATGATTCGCCCAAAGGGCTTGAATCAGCAGAAGTACGTCAAGGCAATCCTGGGTAACGACATCAATTTCGGCATCGGCCCCGCCGGTACCGGCAAGACCTACCTGGCCGTGGCCTGCGCGGTCGACGCGCTGGAACGCGAGCAAGTACGCCGCATCCTGCTGGTGCGCCCGGCAGTCGAAGCGGGCGAAAAGCTCGGTTTCCTGCCTGGCGACCTGGCCCAGAAGATCGACCCGTACCTGCGCCCGCTCTACGACGCGCTGTACGAGATGCTTGGCTTTGAATACGTGGCCAAATTGATCGAGCGCCAGGTGATCGAGATCGCCCCGCTGGCCTACATGCGCGGCCGCACCTTGAGCAACAGTTTCATCATCCTCGACGAAAGCCAGAACACGACGGTCGAGCAAATGAAGATGTTCCTGACCCGCATCGGGTTCGGCTCCACGGCCATTATCACCGGCGACATTACCCAGGTTGACCTGCCCAAGGGCACCAAGTCGGGCTTGAGCCACGTGATTGAAGTGCTCAAGGACGTGCCGGGCATCAGTTTCACGCACTTCTCGCCCAAGGACGTGGTGCGTCACCCGCTGGTGCAGCGCATTGTCGAAGCCTACGAGCGCTTTGAACACCGCGATGACGGGCTGTCCAAGGACGTTCGCCGCGATGCTTGAGCTTGACCTGCAGCTGGCCACCGATGCGCCCGCCCCCAGTGAAGCCCAGTTCCGCCAATGGTGCGCCCTGGCCCTGCGCCAGCGCACCGCCGACTCGGAGCTGACCATTCGTCTGGTGGACGAGCCCGAGGGCCGCGAACTGAATCACACCTGGCGCCAGAAGGACTACGCGACCAATGTGCTGTCCTTTCCCGCCGACGTACCGGATGAGCTGCTGGATATCCCGCTGCTGGGCGATCTGGTCATCTGTGTCGCCGTGGTGGAGCGCGAGGCAAAGGAACAAGGCAAGGAACTTGAGGCCCATTGGGCCCATCTAGTCATCCACGGCTGCTTGCATCTCTTGGGTTACGACCATATAGACGATGACGAAGCCGAGGAAATGGAAAAACTGGAACAAACGTTGCTAGCAGAATTGGGTCATCCGGACCCGTATGCCGACGACGAAGTTTAAAAACACTCAACTGTAACAATAAAGGATTCAGAGTAATCGCTATGAGCGAAGACCGATCGAGCAACGGGCAGAAGTCATGGCTGGGTAAACTGACCCAGGCTTTTGCCCACGAGCCGAAAAACCGCCAGGAGCTGCTTGAGCTGCTGCGCGAGGCCCATCAGAACAAGTTGCTGGACAGCGAAGCGCTGGCCATCGTCGAAGGCGCCATCCAGGTGGCTGACCTGCAAGTACGCGACATCATGGTCCCGCGCTCGCAGATGATCAGCATCAAGGCGACCCAGACCCCACGGGAATTCCTCCCGGCCGTGATCGACTCGGCGCACTCGCGCTACCCGGTGATCGGTGAAAGCCATGACGACGTCATGGGCGTCCTGCTGGCCAAGGACCTGCTGCCGTTGATCCTCAAGGAGAACGGCGACAGCTTCAACATCAAGGACCTGCTGCGTCCGGCCACCTTCGTGCCCGAGTCCAAGCGCCTGAACGTGTTGCTGCGTGAATTCCGCGCCAACCACAATCACATGGCCATCGTGATCGACGAATACGGCGGCGTGGCCGGCCTGGTGACGATTGAAGACGTGCTGGAACAGATCGTCGGCGACATCGAAGACGAACACGACGTCGAAGAAGACAGCTACATCAAGCCACTGCCCAGCGGTGACTTCCTGATCAAGGCGTTGACGCCGATCGAGAACTTCAATGAGTTCTTCGACAGCGAATTCTCCGATGACGAGTTCGATACCGTGGGCGGCCTGGTGATGAGTGCGTTCGGGCATCTGCCAAAACGTAACGAGACCACCGAGATCGGCGCGTATCGCTTCCGCATCCTGAATGCCGACAGCCGCCGGATTCACTTGATTCGCCTGACACCTATTGCCCGCTAAGGAATGACATGCAGCGCCTAACCCGCCCCGGCTGGCCCGGTAATCTGCTGGCCGTGGTGGCCGGCGCCATCACCACCCTGGCGCTGGCGCCGTTCGACCTGTGGCCGTTTGCGTTGGTCGCGGTCGGCCTGTTCTATGTCGGGCTGCGGGACCTGAGCCCGCGCCAGGCATTGGGTCGCGGCTGGTGTTTCGGCTTCGGCCTGTTCGGCGCCGGCACCAGTTGGATCTACTACAGCATCCACCACTTCGGCGGTGCTTCGGTGCTGCTGGCGGGTTTCCTGATGCTGCTGTTTACCGCCGCCATCGCCTGGTTCTTCGCCCTGCCCGCCTGGCTGTGGGCGCGCTGGTTGCGGCGCAATGAGGCACCGTTGGCGGATGCGCTGACGTTTGCGGCGTTGTGGGTGGGCCAAGAAGCGTTTCGCGGCTGGTTCCTGACGGGGTTCCCGTGGCTGTACTCCGGTTACAGTCAGCTTGACGGCCCGCTGACGGGCTTGGCGCCCGTGGGCGGCATGTGGCTGATTTCCTTTGCCCTGGCACTCACGGCGGCGCTGCTGTGCAACCTGCCGCGCCTGCTGGCCGGCAAGCGCAACGCCTTTATCGGCGCAGGCCTGGTGCTGCTGGTCGCGCCCTGGGCCATCGGCCTGGCGCTCAAGCATCACGCCTGGACCAGCCCGTCCGGTGCGCCACTGACCGTGGCCGCCATCCAGGGCAACGTCGAGCAAAGCATGAAATGGGACCCGGAGCAGCTCAACGCACAGCTCGCGTTGTACCGCGACATGAGCTTCAGCTCCAAGCCCGTCGACCTGCTGGTATGGCCGGAAACCGCTGTGCCGGTGCTCAAGGAGTCTGTCGAAGGCTACCTGGGCATGATGGGCAAGTTTGCTGCCGACCGGCACACCGCGCTGATCACCGGCGTACCGATCCGCCAGGAAGTGCATCACCAGAAGCGCTACTTCAACGGCATCACCGTGGTTGGTGAGGGCGAAGGCACCTACCTCAAGCAGAAGCTAGTGCCGTTTGGCGAGTACGTGCCGCTGCAGGACATGCTGCGCGGCCTGATTGCGTTCTTTGATCTGCCAATGTCGGACTTCGCGCGCGGCCCTGCCGACCAGGCAATGCTGCAGGCCAAGGGCTATCAGATCGCGCCGTTCATCTGCTACGAAGTGGTCTACCCGGAGTTCGCTGCCGGCCTGTCAGCCCAGAGCGATCTGCTGCTGACCATCAGCAACGACACCTGGTTCGGCCGCTCCATCGGCCCGTTGCAGCACCTGCAAATGGCGCAGATGCGTGCACTGGAAGCCGGGCGTTGGATGATCCGCGCCACCAACAATGGGGTGACCGGCTTGATCAACCCGTTCGGGCAGATCACCGCGCAGATCCCGCAGTTCGAACGCGGCATTCTCTACGGTGAAGTGGTGCCGATGCACAACCTCACCCCGTACCTGCAATGGCGTTCGTGGCCGTTGATCATTGTGTGCCTGGGCCTGTTTGGCTGGGCGCTGCTGGCGGGCAGGATGTCGAAAACCCTGTAGGTTTCGCGACGGGGTTATCGGTAGAACAACCGGTAACCCAACTGCCCCACGGCCTCATTGATCAACTGCCCACTGCGCCACACTGAGACGAACTCCGGCATCCACCCACCCAGCGGCCGAGCGTTGTCCACGCCCAGGAAACCCACGGGTGCCGGCACCACGGTGAAGCCAGCCTTCTCAAAGCTCCACACCGAACGCGGCATGTGCCAGGCCTGGGTCACCACCACCACGCGTTTAATGCCCTCCGGCAATAGAATCTCGGCGCTCATCTGCGCATTTTCCCAAGTGGTACGGCTGCGCTCTTCCTTCCAGCGCACCGCTACGCCGAAGTCATCCTGCATCGACACCGCCATCAACTCCGCTTCGCTGGGCGGCGTGCCGTAATGCAGGCCGCCGGTAGTCAGCACCGGCAGGCCGGAGGCTTTGGCCAACCGAGCGGCGTAGCGCTGGCGTTCCAGGCCGATCCCGGTGGGCTGGTCGGTGCCCCAGGCCGGGTCACCGCGCTCACGTCCGGAACCCAGTACCACAATGGCGTCAGCGCGCTGGGCCAAAGTCGACCAGTCTTCCCTGGCCAATGGCGGTTCGGTTTCCAGGGCCCGAGCGCCCCACTCCACCATGACTGGCAAGCTGATCAACCACATCCCCCCAAAACCCAGGGTAAAGCAGCACGCCGCCAAACGCGGGCGGCTACGGCGAAACCACCAGGCAAGCGCCAGCAACAGCAAGAGAATGCCGGGCGGCAGAAGCAGTTGTTTGATGAAATAACGAATAGGCATCGGGCATCTCCATAGATGCCCGAAGCCTAAGGTGTAACGGGGTTTAGCGACAATCTTTACGGTGACATGCTTACAGTGAAACGGCGTGGTGAAGCCGTTCAGGGGGGCAATGAATTACTTGTAGCGGGCGGACCGGAGCTTTTCCGGGCCACGACCGGTCGACAAGTCCTTGAGCCACACCACCTTGGCTGAATGCGTAGGCTCCTTGATTGGCGGGGTTGCCACCCAAGGAGGCGCACTGCGCCCATTCCTTTCCAGATACGCCTTGATCAGTTCCAGCTCCGCGCGACTCAGACCGCGCAGTTCCAACTCCACAGGCCGTTCATCACGCAATCGGCCCGCTGTCCTCGCTGCATCCAATGCACGACCCAAGCGGTCGATCAGTCCTTCGTAGACATCCGGTTTCGATACGATTCTTTGCGATTCAACCATCCCCTCACCTCATTGAAGAAAGACTTGCTCCCCAATAAACAGCGTAGTCCTCGTGGCCGTGCACGCCTGGCGCCGCGACAGACGGCCCTGCCTGCGCAATCAGGGTTTCCCTCGATAGAGTGGGGTCATGTATGCTACGGCGCTTCCTGTAACTCCACTTCCCGCAGGGTTTGGGCACGGACGCGCCGCTTTTTGGTGTCGATCAACCTGAACGTTGCACCGAAGAGGATTAGGCCACCCCTATTCAGTTCAAAAGTAGCCATGCACGAACAATATCAGCCCCGTGAAATAGAAAATGCCGCCCAAACCTTCTGGGACGAGCAAAAGTCCTTTGAAGTCAGTGAACAGCCAGGCAAGGAGACTTACTACTGCCTATCGATGTTCCCTTACCCCAGCGGCAAGCTACACATGGGGCACGTGCGTAACTACACCATCGGCGACGTGATTTCCCGCTACCAGCGCATGCAAGGCAAGAACGTCCTGCAACCCATGGGTTGGGACGCCTTCGGCATGCCGGCGGAAAACGCCGCGATGAAAAACAACGTGGCCCCCGCCAAGTGGACCTACGAAAACATCGCCTACATGAAGACCCAGCTGCGCAGCCTGGGCCTGGCGGTGGACTGGTCCCGCGAAGTGACCACCTGCAAGCCGGACTACTACCGCTGGGAACAATGGCTGTTCACGCGCCTGTTCGAAAAAGGCGTGATCTACAAGAAGAGCGGCACCGTGAACTGGGACCCGCTGGACCAGACCGTATTGGCCAACGAGCAAGTGATCGACGGTCGCGGCTGGCGCTCCGGCGCGCTGATCGAAAAGCGCGAAATCCCGATGTACTACTTCAAGATCACCGCCTACGCGGATGAACTCTTGTCGAGCCTCGACGACCTGCCGGGCTGGCCTGAACAGGTCAAGACCATGCAGCGCAACTGGATCGGCAAATCCAAGGGCATGGAAGTGCAGTTCCCGTACAACGTCGATTCGATCGGCGAAGCGGGCGCACTCAAAGTCTTCACTACCCGTCCGGATACCCTGATGGGCGCGACCTACGTCGCCGTGGCCGCCGAACACCCGCTGGCCACCCAGGCCGCACAGAACAACCCTGAGCTGCAGGAGTTCATCGCCGAATGCAAAGGCGGCAGCGTGGCTGAAGCCGACGTCGCCACCCAGGAGAAAAAAGGCCTGCCAACTGGCCTGTTCGTTGAACATCCACTGACTGGCGAGAAGCTGCCGGTGTGGGTCGCCAACTACGTGCTGATGCACTACGGCGATGGCGCCGTAATGGCTGTGCCGGCTCACGACGAGCGCGATTTCGAATTCGCCACCAAGTACAGCCTGCCGATCAAATCCGTGGTGCGCACCAGCTCGGGCGATACCAACCCGGCCCCATGGCAAGACGCCTACGGCGAGCACGGCACCCTGATCAATTCCGGCGAGTTCGACGGCCTGGATTTCCAGGGCGCTTTCGATGCGATCGAAGTGGCATTGATCAAGAAAAGCCTGGGCGCCTCGCGCACTCAGTTCCGCCTGCGCGACTGGGGCATCAGCCGCCAGCGCTACTGGGGCTGCCCGATCCCGATCATCCACTGCGAAAGCTGTGGCGACGTGCCAGTACCGGAAGACCAACTGCCGGTGGTCCTGCCGGAAGATGTGGTGCCGGACGGCGCCGGTTCGCCATTGGCGCGCATGCCTGAGTTCTACGAGTGCAGCTGCCCGAAATGCGGCCAGCCTGCCAAGCGTGAAACCGACACCATGGACACCTTCGTCGAGTCCTCCTGGTACTACGCCCGCTACGCCTCGCCGCACTACGAGGGCGGTCTGGTGGAAAAATCCGCAGCCGACCACTGGTTGCCGGTGGATCAATACATCGGCGGTATCGAACACGCCATTCTTCACCTGCTGTACGCACGTTTCTTCCACAAGCTGATGCGTGACGAAGGCCTGGTGAGCTCCGATGAGCCGTTCAAGAACCTGCTGACCCAGGGCATGGTGGTCGCCGAGACTTACTATCGCCGCGAAGCCAACGGTGCCTACACCTGGTTCAACCCGGCTGACGTGGAGCTTGAGCGCGACAGCAAAGCCAAGGTCATCAGCGCCAAGCTGATCGCCGACGGCCTGCCGGTGGAAATCGGCGGCACCGAGAAGATGGCCAAGTCGAAGAACAACGGCGTTGACCCCCAGTCGATGATCGACCAGTTCGGCGCCGACACCTGCCGCCTGTTCATGATGTTCGCCTCGCCGCCTGACATGAGCGCCGAATGGTCCGACTCCGGCGTCGAAGGTTCGCACCGCTTCCTCAAGCGCGTCTGGCGCCTGGCGCACGCCCACATCAGCCAGGGCCTGCCGGGCAAACTGGACGTGGCCGCCTTGACCGACGAGCAGAAACTGATTCGCCGCAGCACCCACCTGGCCATCAAGCAAGCCAGCCAGGACGTGGGCCAGAACCACAAGTTCAACACCGCCATCGCCCAGGTGATGACGCTGATGAACGTGCTGGAAAAAGCGCCACAAGCCACCGAACAGGATCGCGCATTGGTACAGGAAGGCCTGGAAACGGTCACCCTGCTGCTGGCGCCGATCACGCCGCACATCAGCCACGACCTGTGGAACCGCCTGGGCCACAGCGACGCCGTTATCGACGCACGCTGGCCGGTGCAGGATGACAGCGCCCTGGTACAGGACACGCTGCAACTGGTGATCCAGGTCAACGGTAAACTGCGTGGCCAGATCGACATGCCGGCCACCGCCAGCCGCGAAGACGTCGAGGCGGCTGCCCGCGTCAACGAAAACGTGCTGCGCTTTACCGAAGGCCTGACGATCCGCAAAGTGATCGTGGTGCCTGGCAAACTGGTCAATATCGTCGCTAGCTAATCGGATCGGGCGCAGGGTTCGAACCCTGCGCCGAATAAAGCCTTCAGGGCCTCGATAAGGCCCACATGGTTTCAAGGGGAGCAACACAATGATCAAACGCAATTTGCTGGTGATGGGCCTTGCCGTACTGCTGAGCGCTTGCGGCTTCCAGCTGCGCGGCACCGGCACCAACGAACTGGCGATCAAGGAACTGGACGTCAGTGCCCGCGACGCCTACAGCGAAACCGTGACCCAGCTGCGCCAGGTCCTGGAAAACAGCGGCGTTCACGTCTACACCGGCGCGACCTACAAGCTGTTCCTGGCCAATGAAAAAGAAACCCAGCGCAACCTGAGCTACGCCAGCGCCGGGCGTGCGTCCGATATCGAACTGGCAACCCAGCTCAACTTTGAAGTCCAGGGCCGTGACCACCTGCCTTTGATGGGTGACAGCATCCAAATACAGAAGATCGTCAGCCACGACGGCAACAACCTGGTGGGTTCGGACTCCGAAATCATCCAGGTACGCAAGGAAATGCGTCGCGAACTGGTACAGCGCATGGTGCTGCGTCTGTCGATGCTCACTCCGGAACAACTGGAGACCTTGCAGCAACAGGCTGACAACAAGGCCAAGGCCGACGCCGACGCGCTGAAAGCCGCCCAAGAGTACGAAGACAACACGCCGAAACAATCGCCTGTTGAAGTCCCTGTCGAGTAAGCCCGACGGGGCGCCCCAAGCGCCCCGTTCGCCCTGCCTATGAAACTCGCTCCCGCCCAACTCGCCAAACACCTGCAAGGTGGCCTTGCGCCTGTCTATATCGTCAGCGGCGATGACCCGTTGCTGTGCCAGGAAGCCGCCGACGCCATCCGCACCGCTGCACGCCAGCAAGGCTTCGACGAACGCCAGGTGTTCAGCGCCGACGCCAGTTTCGACTGGGGTACGCTGCTGCAAGCCGGCGCGAGCATGTCGCTGTTTGCTGAAAAGCGCCTGCTGGAACTGCGCCTGCCTTCGGGCAAGCCTGGGGACAAAGGCGCCGCCGCCCTGATGGAATACTGCTCACGTCCCGCCGAAGACACGGTGTTGTTGATCAGCCTGCCCAAGCTTGACGGCAGTGCGCAGAAAACCAAGTGGGGCAAGGCCTTGGTGGAAGGGGCGCAAACCCAGTTCATCCAGATCTGGCCAGTGGACAGCAACCAGTTGCCGCAGTGGATTCGCCAGCGCCTGTCACAATCGGGGCTGTCGGCGACCCAGGACGCGGTGGAGCTGATCGCCGCCCGGGTCGAAGGCAACTTGCTGGCCGCCGCCCAGGAGATCGAAAAGCTCAAGCTGATGGCCGAAGACGGGCAGATTACCGTCGAGACCGTCCAGGGCGCCGTGGCCGATAGCGCGCGCTTTGATGTGTTCGGACTGGTGGACGCAATCCTCAATGGCGAACCCGCCCACGCCCTGCGCATGCTCGAAGGCCTGCGCGGCGAAGGCGTGGAACCCCCGGTCATTCTCTGGGCCCTGGCCCGGGAGTTGCGAGTACTGGCCAATATTGCGCTGCAATACAGCCAGGGCACGCCGTTGGACAAATGCTTCAGCCAGGCCCGACCACCGGTGTGGGACAAGCGCAAACCGCTGATGAGCAAAGCCCTGCAACGGCACTCGGCGCAACGCTGGGCGCAGCTCTTGCTGGAAGCGCAGCGCATTGACGCGCAGATCAAGGGCCAGGCGGCCGGTTCGCCGTGGATGAGGCTGAGCCGTTTGTCGCTGTTGATGGCCGGCCAGCGCCTGACACTGCCTGCAGAATAGTCCTACCTCTCGAAGGGCTTTACAGCGGCGCAACATCGGCAGATGATTTGCACCGCTTCATCCCACCGACTGAGAGTAACGACCATGAGCAAAAAGCCATCCAAGCATGGCCCCAACAAGGCCAAATCCATCATCGCCCAGCCACTGTTCCGCAGCCGTCAAGAACGCGCCGGCAAGGGCAAAGGCAGCTACCGCCGCGAAGCCTTCCAGTCTAATAGCTGGGAGGCTTCTTACTTTCTGGCTGCCTGAAGGCAAGCCCCCCTCTGGCATGATAAGGTCTGCACCTGATTTGTAATCCCTGGACCTGTGCATGCCCTCTAGTCTTTCCCGTCGTTGGCACCTTCGCCAATTGATCGCTGCCTCCAGCCTCATTCTGCTCGTCGCCTGCGCGGAAAAACCCACCGCCGCCGACGCTCAACCCCTGCCCAAGCTCCAGACCGCCCCCGTGGTAGCGCCCGCTGTCGTGGCCCCGCTGGCTGTGGACAATCTGGATATCCAACCGACCCAGACCTTCGCCGAATGGCAGGCGGGCTTCCGTGTGCAAGCCCTGCAGGCCGGCATCACTGCCGCCGTGTTCGACAACGCGTTCGCCAACGTCACCCCCGACATGGCGGTCATCCGCGCCGACCGCAGCCAGCCGGAGTTTTCCCGCCCAGTGTGGGAATACCTCGACGGCGCCCTCTCGCCCCTGCGCGTACGCAATGGCCAGGCGCTGTTGATCAAGTACGCTGACATCCTGCAGAGCATCGAACAACGTTATGGCGTCGACCGCCAGGCATTGGTGTCGGTCTGGGGCATGGAGAGCAACTTCGGCCAGTTCCAGGGCAATAACTCGGTGATCCGCTCCCTCGCGACCCTGGCTTACGAAGGGCGTCGCCCGGCATTCGCCCAGGCGCAATTGCTGGCCGCGTTGCAGATCATCCAGCACGGCGACATCCAGGCCGACCAGATGAAAGGCTCCTGGGCGGGCGCCATGGGCCAGACCCAGTTTATCCCGACCACCTACAACACCCACGCCGTGGACTTCGATGGCGACGGTCGCCGCGATATCTGGAACAGCCCGGCCGACGCCCTCGCCTCCACCGCGCACTACCTGCAAAGCTCCGGCTGGCAGAAAGGCCAGCCGTGGGGTTTCGAGGTGAAACAACTGCCGGCGAACTTTGATTACGCCCTGGCCGATGGTGGTGTACGCAAGACGGTTGCCGAGTGGATGAAACTCGGTATCCAGTTGCCCTTTGGTGCAAGCATGCCGCCAAATGTCGACCAACTGTCCGCCGCCCTGCTATTGCCGGCCGGTTACCGTGGCCCCGCGTTCCTGGTGCTGGATAACTTCCGCGCGATCCTCAAATACAACAACTCATCGTCCTACGCACTGGCGGTCGGCTTGTTGTCGGAACGCTTCGGTGGTGGTGGCGTGATTCGTGGCGATTGGCCGAAGGATGAGCTGCCATTGAGCCGCTCGCAGCGCATCGACTTGCAGACGGCCTTGAGCGCCAATGGCTACGACGCGGGCAACCCGGACGGGATTATCGGCGCCAATACGCGCAAGGCGATTCGTGCGGCGCAGCAAGCGCTGGGCTGGCCGGCGGATGGGTATCCGACGGTGAAGTTGCTGGAGTCGCTGCAAAACCGTTAGATTTGCGTATGGCGACTACCGTCTTCGCGAGCAAGCCCGCTCCCACATTTGACTGCATTCCAAAGTTGGAACTCGGTTGAATGTGGGAGCGGGCTTGCTCGCGAAAGCGGCATCACAGGCAACAGCTATTTAAAGACCACATCCTGCTCCAACACCAACCGCTGCTCCCCCGCATCCAACCGCACCAACGCGCCCATCGGCAGCGTCAGGTTCGGATCGCAATGCCCACTGCGCCAGCCGGACAACACCGGAATGCGCAACGGTTCGAAGGTCTGCTTGAGCAGCCGCTCCAGCGCAACGCCATCCACGCCCGCCACATCCCCCACCAGCACGCCGGCAACCTGCGCCAACTTGCCGGCCAAACGCAGGTGCGTCAGCAGGCGGTCGATGCGGTAGATCGGCTCGTTGACGTCTTCGATCAGCAGAATGATGCCTTCAGCGTCGATCTCAAAAGGCGTGCCCATGACCGCCGCGATCATCGACAGGTTGCCACCCAACAGGCGTCCACAGGCGATGCCAGGTTCGATGGTGGTCAGCGGATAGGCTGCCGGGTGCGCCAGCACGCTGCCAGCGCCCAATTGGCCGCGCAACAGGCTGAACAGTGAAGACTCGGTAGGTTGTTGCTTGTCACCCAACAGGTCGGCGTTGAACATCGGACCGTGGAAGGTCACAAAACCGGCGTAGCGGCTGATGGCCAGGTGCAACGCGGTGATGTCGCTGTAGCCTACGAAGGGCTTGGGGTTGGCGCGCAGCAGGTCAAAGTCCAGGCTATCGAGCAGGCGTGGCGTGCCGTAACCGCCGCGCAGGCAGAAAATGGCGTCGATGTCAGGGTTGGCAAAGGCGTTGTGCAGGTCGTTGAGACGGGTTTTATCGCTACCGGCAAGGTAGCCGTCGCGCTCATAGACGCCGGGGAAGATTCGCAGGTCGTAGCCGCGAGCGCGCATCCATTGACCGGCTTTTTCCACGTCCAGGGTGGCGGGGCCGGCGGGGGCGATCAAGGCGATGGTGCCTTCGGGTCGCAAGGCAGGTACGGCAATGCTCATCCACAACTCTCCTTGGCTGACGCGGAACCAAATGTGGGAGCGGGCTTGCTCGTGAAAGCGGTGTTTCAGTCAACTGATCCAGTGACTGACACTCCGCTTTCGCGAGCAAGCCCGCTCCCACATTGGACCAGCGGTGTTATCCAGGTCTGTATTACGAAACCAAGCTCGCCTTGACCAGCTTGGCCTGCTCGTCCGCATGGTACGAGGAACGCACCAACGGGCCCGACGCCACGTTCTTGAAGCCCATCTTGTAACCTTCCTCGGCGAACCAGGCGAAGGTGTCCGGGTGCACGAAACGCTGCACCGGCAAGTGGCTGCGGGACGGTTGCAGGTACTGGCCCAGGGTCAGCATGTCGATGTCGTGTTCGCGCATGCGCTTCATGACTTCGATCACTTCTTCGTCGGTCTCGCCCAAGCCCAGCATCAGGCCGGATTTGGTCGGGATGTGCGGCATCATCTGCTTGAATTTCTGCAGCAGGGTCAGCGACCACTGATAGTCCGAACCCGGACGCGCAGCCTTGTACAGGCGCGGCACGGTTTCCAGGTTGTGGTTGAACACATCCGGTGGCTCGGCGGCGGTGATTTCCAGCGCCACGTCCATGCGGCCACGGTAGTCCGGCACCAGGGTTTCGAGCATCACGTTCGGCGACAGCTTGCGGATCTCGCGAATGCAGTCGGCAAAGTGCTGGGCACCGCCGTCACGCAGGTCGTCGCGGTCTACCGAAGTGATCACCACGTACTTGAGGCGCAGGTCGGCGATGGCAATGGCCAGGCTTTCCGGCTCGTTGACGTCCAGTGGCTTCGGACGGCCGTGGCCGACGTCGCAGAACGGGCAACGACGGGTGCAGATGTCACCCATGATCATGAAGGTCGCAGTGCCGCCGGAGAAGCACTCACCCAGGTTCGGGCAGGACGCTTCTTCGCACACGCTGTGCAGCTTGTGTTTGCGCAGCAGGGCCTTGATACGGTCGACTTCCGGCGAAACCGGGATGCGCACGCGGATCCAGTCGGGTTTCTTCGGCAGTTCGGTGGTCGGAATGATCTTCACCGGGATGCGTGCAACCTTCTCGGCGCCGCGCAGCTTGACGCCGGCTTCCACCTTGGCACGCGGGGCCGGGGCCGGACGGTCGGTAACGTCCACCGTCGGGATCATGGTTTGCACTGCATCAGTAGTCATAATCAGTCGATTCCGCCCGTAAGGGTCGTCTGCTCAGCATAGTCGAGGTGTTTGACGAGCTGCGCACGCAGCCGGGCACTCACCTCGGCAAATTTAATCGGTGAAGCATGGTCACTCAGTTGCGTCATCGCCAACCCGGCATAGCCACACGGGTTGATCCGCCGGAACGGTGCCAGATCCATGTCCACGTTCAGGGCCAGGCCATGGAAGGAACAACCATGGCGAATCCGCAGCCCCAGGGAAGCGATTTTCGCGCCGTCGACATACACACCCGGTGCATCGGGCTTGGCCGCAGCGGTCACGCCGTAACTGGCCAACAGCTCGATCAGGCAAGTCTCCATGCGACTAACGAGGTCACGCACGCCAAACCCCAGCTTGCGCACGTCCAGCAAGAGGTATGCGACAAGTTGTCCAGGGCCATGGTAAGTCACTTGGCCACCTCGGTCGACCTGCACCACCGGAATATCCCCCGGCAGCAGCAGATGCTCAGCCTTGCCGGCCTGGCCCTGGGTGAAGACCGGCGGGTGTTCCACCAGCCAGATTTCATCGGGGGCCAACGTGCCGCGTTCATTGGTGAACCGCTGCATGGCGTGCCAGACGGGCTCATAGTCCATCCGGCCGAGCTCGCGAAAGCCCAGGATTTGAGACATCACAACACCATATGCACGAAGCCGGTGGCCCGCAGTTCGCTGTTGATGTTGTAGAGCTGGTCTTGATCAATCGCAACGATGTGCAACTGGATCGTGGTGTATTTGCCGGTCGAGCTGGATCGCTCGTCCACGCGCTGATCGTTGATCGTTGCGTGCTTGCGCACGATCTCGAGGATCAGGTCTTTACGGCCGACACCGGTATCGCTGATTACCTTGATGGGATAGTCCACCACCGGGAATTCGATCTTTGGCGCCTTTACTTCTTTATCGGTCATGGCGTAACGGCCTCGTAAGCGTAAGCCGTGGCGACGGGCAAAGCCCCGCGTCGGATCAACACGGGGCTTTGCAGGTGCACACTATCAGTTGAACAAGCTGTAGAAGAATAGACGGATGCTATCCCAGACGCGGCGGAAGATACCACCTTCGTCGACGGCGTCCAGCGCGATCAGGTCGGCGCTGTGCACCACCTTGTCGTCCAGCTTCACTTCGACCTTGCCGATCACATCACCCTTGGCGATTGGAGCAACCAATTGCGGGTTCATGGTCATGCTCGCCGCGAGCTTTTTCAGCTGGCCTTTAGGCATGGTCAGGGTCAGGTCTTCGGCCAGGCCGGCTTTGACCTGGGAGGTCGCGCCTTTCCACACCGGCGCGGTCGCCAGTTCAGCACCCTTCTGGTAGAAGGTCTGGGTTTCGAAGAAGCGGAAACCGTAGGTCAGCAGTTTTTGCGTCTCGGCCGCACGGGCCTGCTCGCTATTGGTGCCGAAGACCACGGCGATCAGGCGTTGGCCGTCACGCACAGCAGACGACACCATGCAGTAGCCGGCTTCGTCGGTGTGGCCGGTTTTCAGACCGTCGACGGTCTTGTCGCGCCACAGCAGCAGGTTGCGGTTAGGCTGCTTGATGTTGTTCCAGAAGAATTCCTTCTGGGAGTAGATCGCGTAGTGCACCGGGTCAACGCGGATGATCGCGCGTGCCAGGATCGCCATGTCGTGAGCCGACGAGTAGTGCTCTGGGTTCGGCAGACCGGTCGGGTTCATGAAGTGGCTGTTGGTCATGCCCAGGTCGGCCACGGTTTTGTTCATCATGTCGGCGAACGCGTCTTCGCTGCCGGCGATGTGCTCGGACAGGGCAACACTGGCGTCGTTACCCGACTGGATGATGATGCCGTGCAGCAGGTCGCTCACAGTGACTTGCGAGCCGACCTTGATGAACATCCGCGAACCGCCGGTACGCCAGGCGTTTTCGCTGACGGTGACCGGGTCGTTTTCGCCGATCTGGCCGCGACGGATTTCCAGGGTCGCGATGTAGGCGGTCATCAGTTTGGTCAGGCTGGCCGGCGGCAGGCGCTGGTCACCGTTGCTCTCGACCAGCACGTTGCCACTGGCGGCATCCATGAGGACCCAGGACTTGGCGGCCAGTTGCGGGGAAGCCGGCACCATTTCAACGGCCCAGGCGGCCGGGGTGATGATCAGCGAAAGAAGCAGGCACGTGCGTTTGGCTAAGGTGGTGATGTTCATCCGTCTCTCGAAATTGCTTATGGAAACTTGCCCTCGCGGGCAAAACTTATTCAGACAGCCCGTTGCCAGACTGTCGCGTGTTCGGTTGCCCGCTCACCCCTTGCCCCTGGGTTTTTATTGTTCAACGAGCCAACAACCAGGGTTCGAGCCCGCGCACGAGCCTGAACCATCAATTCTCTATTATTCGGCAGTGACCACGCTGGGTTGCCCCAGGTTGGCCATGCGTACGCTGTTCTGTACTTGTGCCACTTCGCTCGGCGATCCGATCGGGCCCATGCGCACACGGTGCAATGTCTGCTGGTTACGCACGATGGAGCTGATGAACACCGGCGCGTTGACCATGCCACTGAGCTTGGACCTTAACAGTTCTGCCGCATCCGGGTTGGCGAAAGCGCCGACCTGCAGGTATTGCCCGCCGGCCATCGAAGCGCCAGGCGCGGCATGGGGCACGACCACCGTGTCAGGCGCGTGCTGTGCCGGTGGCGGCGTCCACTGCTCGATCTTGCCGGTAGAGGCGGTCACTTGCGGCTGCTGGGTTTGCGGCTCGTTGAGCATCAACGGCGCGGGTTTGCCACGCTGGGCCCAGTACTGCGCCGGGTCGATACCTTCGACCTTCACGCGTGCGGTGCCGGTTTCGGCGTAACCGAGTTTCTTCGCGGCAGCGTAGGACAAGTCGATGATGCGGTCCGAGTAGAACGGGCCACGGTCGTTCACACGCAGGATCACTGTGCGGTTGTTGTCCAGGTTGGTCACACGGACATAGCTGGGCAGCGGCAAGGTCTTGTGCGCGGCGCTCATGCCGTACAGGTCATACACTTCGCCGTTGGCGGTGTTCTGGCCGTGGAATTTGGTGCCATACCAGGACGCCGTGCCCGACTGCACGTAGGTCTTGGATTCCTGCAGCGGGAAGTAGCTCTTGCCCAGCACGGTATAGGGGTTGGCCTTGTATGGACCGGTGTGCAGGGTCGGCGTGGCATCCGGGATCTTCGACACGTCGACGTCCCACCAAGGCGCGCCGTCCTTGTGTGCGCGGTTGATGTCCAGGCCCGGCTGGGAACGGACGACCGCCCCCCCGGACTTCTGCGCCGGGCCACGGCTGGTGGAGCAACTGACGACCAGCAGGGACAACGCGGCGAACGCCACCAGCTTGAGCGGTTGATTGAACGGCGATGCCCGCATTACTTGTTGCCCCGTGCTTGGACCAGCATGTCTGACAGCTGATGCACGGCCATGGCGTACATCACACTGCGGTTATAACGCGTGATTGCGTAGAAATTCTTCAGGCCCATCCAGTATTCCGGGCCGTTTTCGCCTTCAAGGCGGAACGCCGTGACCGGCATATCATCCGGCAGCGCATTCTGACTCGACCAGCCCAGCGCCCGCAACTCCCCGACCGTCTTGGCCGGCTCGATGCCCTGGGTCAGGCCTTCATCGGCGCGGTCACCAGTGACATCGGCGCGGATCACCACCGGCTCGCCGGCTACCCAGCCGTGGCGCTTGAAGTAGCTGGCCACGCTGCCAATAGCATCGTCTGGGTTGCTCCAGATATTGATATGCCCGTCGCCGTCAAAATCCACTGCATAGGCGCGGAAGCTGCTCGGCATGAACTGCGGCAAGCCCATCGCTCCGGCGTAGGAGCCTTTTAGGGTCAGCGGGTCGACCTGCTCTTCGCGGGCCAACAGCAGGAATTCGCGCAGTTCCTTGCGGAAGAAGTCGGCGCGTGGCGGGTAATCGAAGCCCAGGGTCGACAAGGCGTCGATCACCCGATAACTGCCGGTATTGCGCCCGTAAAAGGTTTCGATGCCAATGATCGAGACGATCACCTGGGCCGGTACGCCGTATTCCTGTTCGGCACGGGCCAGTACCGCTTCGTGCTGGCGCCAGAAGTCCACACCCCGTGCCACGCGGGCGTCGGTGAGGAACATCGGGCGGTATTCCTTCCACTGTTTCACCCGTTCGGCAGGGCGGGAGATGGCGTCGAGGATCGCCTGCTTTTTCTGGGCCTCGCGGAACACGCCCATCAGTTGCTCACCGGCGAAACCATAGTCGCGGGTCATTTCACCGACAAACTCGGCGACCTGGGGTGAACCATCGTAGTCACCGGCCTGCGCCTCTTGCGTTGCGCCCAGCAGGCCAATCAGGCCCATCCAGGACGCGTGCCGAGTCGCCCAGCCGCGCATTACTTGCATTGACATCTTCACCTTATTCAAACCTGCGCGATCCATTTGCGATGCGTATGGATCGACATCAAAACCCCAAACGCTGACAGCAATGTCACCAGCGAAGTTCCGCCATAGCTAATGAACGGCAACGGCACCCCAACCACCGGCAACAGGCCACTGACCATACCGATGTTGACGAAAACGTAAACAAAAAAAGTCATGGTCAAGGCACCGGCCAGCAATTTGCCGAATAGTGTCTGCGCTTGCGCAGTGATCACCAGGCCGCGACCAATCAACAGCAAATAGATCAGCAACAGCGCGCAAATGCCCACCAGGCCGAACTCTTCGCCCATCACCGCAATGATGAAGTCGGTGTGGCTCTCAGGCAAAAAGTCCAGATGCGACTGGGTGCCCAGTAACCAACCCTTACCAAATACTCCACCAGAACCGATGGCCGCCTTGGACTGGATGATGTTCCAGCCGGTGCCCAGCGGGTCGCTTTCCGGGTCAAGGAAGGTGAGGATCCGCTGCTTCTGGTAGTCGTGCATAAAGAAGAACCACATGGCGATGGCCACGGGCACGGCGGCGGCCAGTACGCTGAGGATCCAGCGCCAGCGCAGACCGCCCATGAACAGTACGAACGCACCGCCCGCCAGGATCAGCAGCGAGGTGCCGAGGTCCGGCTGGCGCACGATCAGGATGAAGGGTATGCCGATCAGGATCAGGCTGACGCCCACGTGTTTGAGTTGCGGCGGCAAGGTGCGCTTGGACAAATACCAGGCGATGGTCGCCGGCATCAGGATCTTCATGAATTCCGACGGCTGGAAGCGAATCACCCCCGGAATGTTGATCCAGCGGGTCGCGCCCATGGCGTTGTGACCCATCACATCCACCACCACCAGCAGCAATACGCCTGCCACATAGCCCAAGGGCACCCACCGCGCCATGAAGCGCGGCTCAAGCTGGGCAATCACCACCATCGACAGCAGGCCCAGACCGAACGAGGAGGCTTGCTTGATCAGCAGGTCCCAGTTCTTGCCGCTGGCCGAATACAGGACGAACAGGCTGCCGGCCGCCAGGGTCAGCAGCAGGATCAGCAACGGGCCATCAATGTGCATGCGTTGCAGCAACGTCGCACGGCGACGCATCACATCTTCGCTGGAGAGGATGCGGTCAAAATTACTCTTCACGGGCCGTAACCTCAGTGCTTGAAGGGGGGCCGCCATATTCGGGCTTGAGCCTGCCGTCGTCGGCCAACAGCCAGGCGTCCATCACTTGGCGCACCACCGGCGCCGCGACGCCGGAGCCGGACTCGCCGTTCTCGACCATCACCGCGACCACGATTTTCGGGTCATCCGCCGGCGCGAAGCCGACAAACAAGGCGTGGTCCCGGTGGCGTTCCTGGACCTTGGTGCGGTCGTACTTCTCGCCCTGCTTGATCGCCACGACCTGGGCGGTACCGCTCTTGCCGGCAATGCGGTACTGCGCGCCAACGGCTGCCTTGCGTGCGGTACCACGGGCGCCGTGCATCACTTGCTGCATGCCATGGTTGACCTTGGTCCAGTCCGACGCGTCGCGCAGCACAATGTCGGGGATCGGGTTGTCGTCCACCGGTTTTTCACCTTCGATGGTCTTGGCCAGGTGCGGACGGTTCCAGATGCCTTTGTTGGCCACCAGCGCCGTGGCCTGGGCCAGTTGCAGCGGTGTGGCCTGCATATAGCCTTGGCCGATGCCGAGGATCAGGGTTTCACCCGGGAACCACGCCTGGCGACGGGTCGCGCGCTTCCACTCCCGCGACGGCATCAGGCCGGGGGATTCCTCGAACATGTCCAGGGAGACTTTCTGGCCGAGGCCGAACTTGCCCATATAGGTGGACAAGCGGTCGATCCCCAGCTTGTGCGCCAGGTCATAAAAATAGGTGTCGTTGGACCGCATGATCGCGGTGTCCAGGTCGACATAGCCGTCACCGGTGCGGTTCCAGTTACGGTATTTGTGATCGTAGTTGGGCAGCATGTAATAGCCCGGATCGAACACCCGGCTGGAGGCTGTGACCACACCCGCGTCCAACCCCGCAATCGCCACCGCCGGTTTGATCGTCGACCCCGGCGGATACAGGCCGCGCAGTACGCGGTTGAACAGCGGGCGGTCGATGGAATCACGCAACTCGGCATAGGCCTTGAAGCTGATGCCAGTCACAAACAGGTTAGGGTCAAAGCTGGGCTGGCTGACCATCGCCAGCACTTCGCCGGTCTTCGGGTCCAGCGCCACCACCGCGCCACGACGACCACCCAGGGCCATCTCGGCGGCTTCCTGCAACTTGATGTCCAGGCTCAGGACGATGTCCTTGCCCGGTACCGGGTCGGTACGCTTGAGCACCCGGAGCACGCGGCCACGGGCGTTGGTCTCGACTTCTTCGTAACCGACCTGGCCGTGCAACTCCGGCTCGTAGAAACGCTCGATGCCGGTCTTGCCGATATGGTGGGTACCGCTGTAATTGACCGGATCGAGGGTCTTCAGCTCTTTCTCGTTGATCCGCCCCATGTAGCCGACGGAGTGAGCAAAGTGTGGCCCTTGCGGGTAATGGCGCACCAACTGCGCCACCACTTCCACACCCGGCAAACGGAACTGGTTCACCGCGATCCGCGCGATCTGTTCTTCGGTCAGCTCAAACAGGATTGGCACCGGCTCAAACGGCCGACGCCCCTGCTTCATGCGTTTCTCGAAGATCACCCGGTCTTCCGGCGTCAGTTGCAGCACCTCGACGATCACATCGAGGATCTGCTGCCAGTCACCGGAGCGCTCGCGGGTCATGCTCAGGCTGAAACTGGGCCGGTTATCCGCCACCACCACGCCATTGCGGTCGAAAATCAGCCCACGGGTTGGCGGAATCGGCTGCACATGCACCCGGTTGTTTTCCGACAAGGTGGAGTGATAGTCGTACTGGATCACCTGCAAGAAATACAGGCGCGCGATCAGCACACCCAACAACGCCACCACCATGATTGCGCCAAACACCACGCGAGCGCGTACAAGACGTGCGTCTTTCTCGTGGTCCTTGATGCGGATCGGCTGGGTCATCGGGAGGGGCGCAGATTATTTGTGGTAAGGGTGCCCGGACAGAACTGTCCAGGCGCGATACAGCTGTTCACCGATCAGAATCCGTACCAACGGGTGCGGCAAGGTCAACGCCGACAGCGACCAACGCTGATCCGCCCGCGCACAGACCTCCGGCGCCAGCCCTTCGGGGCCGCCGACCATGAAGTTGACGGTGCGCGAATCCAGGCGCCAGCGATCCAGTTCCACCGCCAACTGCTCGGTGCTCCAGGGTTTGCCGTGCACTTCAAGGGTAACGATGCGCTCGTTGGGGCCGACCTTGGCCAGCATGGCTTCGCCTTCCTGACGGATAAAGCGCGCCACATCGGCATTCTTGCCCCGGGTGTTAAGCGGTATTTCCACCAGCTCAAGCGACAGCTCAGCGGGCAGACGTTTGGCATACTCATGCCAGCCTTCTTCCACCCACTTGGGCATGCGTGAACCGACAGCGATCAGACGCAGGCGCACAGCCGTTCCTTATTCCTGGTCTTTGTTCAGCTTGTCGAAGTGCGCGTGGCCCACTTCCGGGCTGTGGTGCTTGCCATCGGCGGCACGGCTCTGCTCGGCGCCTTTCCACAGACGCTCCAGGTCGTAGAACTGACGGGCATTGGAGGTCATCATGTGAACGATCACGTCGTCCATGTCCAGCAGCACCCAGTCGCTGTCGCCCTTGCCTTCTTCACCCAGTGGCTTGACGCCTTGGGCTTTGACAGCTTCGCGGACCTTGTCCAGCATCGCGCCGATCTGGCGGTTCGAAGTACCGGTGGCGATGATCATGTAGTCGGTGATGCTCTGCTTGTCGCGCACGTCCAGCACCTGGATGTCCTGGGCTTTAACGTCTTCCAGGGCAGCCACGGCGACTTTTACCAGCTCTTCGCCAGCCAGCTCTGGGCCAACGTGGGCTTCTACCGGCAGCGGGGCGCTTTTGAAGGTGCCTTTGCGCTTAACTTTGCTTACGTCTTTGTTCGTCATATAAAACTCGTTTTGCTCGTATGTTCGGGCGCTCGCTGCACGACATTTCGTGCGTTCAAGCGCGCCTTTTCAGTTCGACGCACGGTAAAGCCCGTGCGCATCGATGTAGGCCAGGACCGCGTCAGGCACCAGGAAACGTACCGACTTACCGCTGGCCAGCAGTTGACGGATCTGGGTGGCGGACACCGCAAGCGGGGTCTGCCAGACGAATGCAATATTCCCGTTCGGCCCGGTCAGGGCCAAGGGGTCACTTACCGACCGCGCGGCCAGCAGGTTGCGCAAGGCATCCGGCGGTTCGCTGTCGGCATCCGGGCGTTGCAAAACCAGGATGTGGCAATGCTGGAGGAGTTCCTCCCAGCGATGCCAAGAGGGCAGGCCGCAAAATGCGTCCCAGCCCAAAAGCAGAAACAACTGGTCATCTGCGGCCATTTCAGCGCGCATCACTTCCAGGGTATCGACAGTGTAGGACGGTTTGTCACGCTTGAGCTCGTGGTCGTCCACCACCAGCGGCGTTATGCCCTCCACCGCCAGGCGTACCATTTCCAGGCGCTGCTGCGGCGACACTTGCGGCGTATCGCGATGGGGCGGCCGAGCGTTGGGCATCACGCGCAACTCGTCCAGCGCGAGGGCATCCGCGACTTCCAGGGCGCTGCGCAAATGGCCGATGTGCACGGGGTCGAAAGTACCGCCGAGCAACCCGATGCGTTTACCCATCAAGTGCGCACATGACCATCGCCGAACACCACGTACTTCTCGCTGGTCAGGCCTTCCAGGCCAACCGGGCCACGGGCGTGGAGCTTGTCGGTGGAAATACCGATCTCCGCCCCCAGGCCGTACTCGAAGCCGTCGGCAAAACGCGTCGAGGCGTTGATCATCACCGAAGCGGAATCCACTTCGTTGAGGAAACGCCGGGCATCGCTGAAATGCTCAGAGACAATGGCGTCGGTGTGCTTGGAGCCGTAGGTGTTGATGTGTTCGATGGCTTCGTCCAGATCGTCGACCAGCTTGATCGACAGGATCGGCGCCGTGTATTCGGTGTACCAATCCAGTTCGGTCGCCTCGATCACGTCCGCGCCCAATAGCGCACGGGTACGCTCACAACCGCGCAATTCCACACCTTTGTCCCGGTAGATGGCAGCCAGCGGCGGCAGCACGCGCTCGGCAATGCCTGCGTGCACCAGCAGGGTTTCCATGGTGTTGCACGGGGCGTAACGGTGGGTCTTGGCGTTGTCGGCGATGCGGATCGCTTTGTCGATGTCGGCGGCAATGTCGATGTAGACATGGCACACGCCGTCCAGGTGCTTGATCACCGGCACCTTGGCATCACGGCTGACGCGCTCGATCAGGCTCTTGCCACCGCGCGGCACGATCACGTCGACGAATTCCGGCATGGTGATCAGCGCGCCCACAGCGGCACGGTCGGTGGTTTCCACCACTTGCACCACTTCGGCGGGCAACTCGGCCACGGCCAGGCCCTGCTGGATGCACGCGGCGATGGCGCGGTTGGAATTGATCGCCTCGGAACCGCCACGCAGGATGGTGGCATTGCCGGACTTGAGGCACAGGCTCGCGGCGTCGATGGTCACGTTCGGGCGCGACTCATAAATGATGCCGATCACGCCCAGGGGCACGCGCATCTTGCCGACCTGGATGCCGGACGGCAGGTAACGCATATCGCGAATTTCACCAATGGGGTCAGGCAGCTTGGCCACCTGACGCAGGCCTTCGATCATGTCGTCGATACGTGCCGGGGTCAGCGCCAGGCGGTCCAGCAGGGCCGGTTCCAGGCCATTGGCGCGGCCGTTGGCCAGGTCTTGCTCGTTGGCGGCAGTGAGCTCGGAGCGCGAAGCATCCAGAGCGTCGGCGGCGGCCAGCAGGGCGCGGTTCTTCTGCGCGGTGCTCGCACGGGCGATCAACCGCGAGGCCTGACGGGCAGCGCGACCCAGGCGGGTCATGTAGTCAAGAACGGACTCAGTCATGGTCAGGGAGTCTTGGCAGGGAGGAAAGCGGCAGATTATAGCTGTGACGCCGCCCGACTGACAGCGGTGAGGGGCGGATGGTCGAAATGAACTGTAAAAACCTGGGGTTCAGCGGTAATTAAGGTGGGAGTTGTTATGATTCCGTCACATTTAGCCGTATTTACCCCTGACTGCCATGCCCAGCCCATCGCCCCAACTCCCCGCCAGCGCCCTGCCGGACAGCTTCTTCGACCGTGACGCGCAAATTCTTGCGCAGGCATTGCTCGGAAAAATCATCCGTCATCGCGTGGGAAAAATCTGGCTTTCAGCGCGAATTATTGAAACCGAAGCCTATTACGTGGCCGAAAAAGGCAGCCATGCTTCATTGGGCTACACAGAAAAGCGTAAGGCTTTGTTTCTGGATGGTGGCCATATCTACATGTATTACGCCCGTGGCGGCGATTCCCTGAACTTCAGCGCCCATGGGCCGGGCAATGCCGTGTTGATCAAATCGGCCTATCCGTGGGTCGATGAATTATCCGGCCCGGCGAGCCTGGCGCAGATGCTGCTGAACAACCCGAATGCCGACGGCAGCCCACGCGCCACGCAGAAACTCTGCGCCGGCCAGACCCTGCTGTGCAAAGCCCTGGGGTTGAAGGTGCCGATGTGGGACGCCAAGCGTTTCGATCAGGAACGGCTCTACGTTGAAGACGTGGGCCAGACCCCGATTCAGATCATCCAGACCACGCGCCTGGGCATCCCCAGCGGGCGTGATGAACACCTGATGTACCGCTTCGTCGATGCGGGCTACGCGCCATATTGCACGCGGAACCCGCTGCGTCGGGGCCAGGTCGAAGGCCGCGATTATTTTTTGATTTGAGCAGGGAGTGGATTGTATGGGCCAATGGCTCGATAGCATTACCGGCTGGTTGACGCTAAACCCCGAATGGCTGGCGGTCGCGGTGTTTATTGTCGCCTGCGTGGAGTGCCTGGCCATCGCCGGGTTGATCGTGCCGGGCACGGTGTTGTTGTTTGCCATTGCCGCCCTCGCCGGCAGCGGTGCGCTGTCACTCAGCGAAACGTTGTTGCTGGGCTTCCTCGGCGGTTTGCTGGGTGATGCGGTTTCCTACTTCCTGGGCCGACATTTCCATCAGAACATCCGGCGTTTACCCGGCTTGCGCCACCACCCGGAATGGATGAACAGCGCCGAAACCTACTTCCACAAGTACGGCATCGCCAGCCTGCTGGTCGGCCGTTTCATCGGCCCGCTGCGCCCCATGCTGCCGATGGTGGCCGGGATGTGCGATATGCCCTTCCCGCGCTTTGCGATTGTCAGCATCGTCGCGGCCGCGGGCTGGTCCGTGGCGTATCTGCTGCCAGGCTGGGCGACCGGCGCCGCTTTCCGCCTGCCATTGCCCGAAGGTTTCTGGCCGGAAGCCGGCATCGTTGCCGCCTGTATCGCGGTGGTGGTGGGCCTGAGTTTGAACAGCAGCCTGCGCGGCCATCGTCGCGCCACCTTGTGGATCGGCTGCGCCAGCCTGACCGTATTGATCGCCTTGTTTATCGGCTACCCCCACCTCAATGACTTCGACCAGGGCCTGAGCGCCCTGGTGCAGGAACACCGCAGCCCGTGGCTGGACGAGGTCATGGTACGCATCACCCAACTGGGCGAATTCAAGAAGATGTTCTTCGCCAGCGCCGTGTTCACTGGCCTGTTGCTACTGGCGCGACAATGGCGCCATGCCGTGTTCGTCGGCGCGACGCTGGCCGGAGCTGCGGTGATCAACACCGGGACCAAGTTGTTTTTCGCACGTGGCCGCCCGGAAATCCTGACAGACCCACTGACCAGTTTCAGCATGCCCAGCGGCCATGCGTCCGGTGCGTTCGCGTTTTTCCTGGCGCTGGCGATCCTGGCCGGTCGCGGGCAACCCGTGCGGTTGCGCCTGACCTGGATGCTGCTGGGCTGTATTCCTGCCGCGTTCATTGCGCTATCGCGCGTCTACCTCGGCGCCCATTGGCCCACGGACATCCTGGCCGGCACGCTGCTGGCAATGACAGTGTGCGCGTTCAGCCTGGGCATCACCCAGTACCGCAGCCCGCTGCCGGCCATGTCGCAAAAAACCTGGTGGCTGTTGCTACCGGCGCTGGTCGCGGTGTTGAGCTTCATCGCGCTTACCGGCACGCCCCACGCCCTGCTGCGCTATGCCTATTAAGTGAACAGTTCGCCCTGCAACTCGTCGAGCAGCATCTGGATCGCGTCCAGCCGCTGTTGCGGGTCGTCGAGTTGCAGCAGGTCGATCTTATCGGCCTCGGTAAAGGGCAGCAGATACGCCAACTGATTGCCCAAGGCTTGCTGGCCGTCGGCGTGGGCGTCCATGTCCAGCGAGGCCACCATCGGGTGCTCGGCCAACGCCTGGAGCAGCGCCAGCAGATCGGCGTCTTCCTCTTCCAAGGGTTGGTCCGGCAGCTCTTCGAGCCACTGCACATCAGCCACCAACAATTGATCCTTCTGCACACCGGCATCGCGTACACGGAACCGGCGCCCGCCTTCGACGCGAATACCCAGCAGGCCGTTGTCCTGTTGCTTGAAGTCGCGGATCAGCGCTTCACAGCCGATCAATGCGTAGCCATCCGGCGCCGTGCCCACCTCCTGGCCGTCAAGAATGCACACCACGCCGAAGCTTTCGCCCCTTTTCATGCAACGGGCGACCATGTCCAGGTAGCGCGCCTCGAACAGTTGCAGGTCGAGGGTGCAGCCAGGGAACAGCACGGTATTGAGCGGGAACAGCGCCAGACTCATAAAGGTTTCCTTAAACCTGGTTTAAACGATCACCGACACGGCCAGCGGCAGGAACACTGCCGTGGCCACGCCCATCAGACTCATCGCCAGCGCTGCAAAGGCGCCGCATTCTTCGCTTTCCTGCAGGGCCACCGACGTGCCGACGGCGTGGGCCGTCATGCCCAGCGCCATGCCGCGCGCCTCGGGGCTGTGCACACCCAGGCGCGACAAATAGGCCGGGCCGATCATCGCGCCGACCACCCCGGTGATCAGCACAAACACCGCCGCCAGGGCCGCCACGCCGCCGATCTGCTCGGCCACCAGCATGGCAATTGGCGAGGTCACCGACTTGGGCGCCATGGTCATCAACATCATGTGCTCGGCACCAAACCACCAACCCAGCAGCACACACAGGCCGGTGGCGAGCACCCCACCTATCACCAGCGTAGTAAAAATCGGCCAGAACAATTGCCGAATGCGCCGCAGGTTCAGGTAAAGCGGCACGGCCAGGGCCACCGTCGCCGGGCCAAGCAGGATGCCCATGATCTCGGTGCTCTTGCGGTACTCGGCGTAGCTCAGGCCACAGCTGATCAGCACGCCGATCACCAGCAGCATGGACACCAGCACCGGCTGCAGGAAGATCCAGCGGGTTTTCTCGAACCCTGCCAGTACCAGTTGATAGGCGCCAAGGGTGATGCCGATGCCGAATAGCGGGTGATGAATGACTGCCGTCCACGCGCCCTGCCAGTCGACGATCATTGATCCTTCTCCTTGCGCTTGACCATCTGCTGCATCAACACGCCCACGAAGCCCATGGCAATCACCAGCGACAGCACCAGCGCGCCGACAATTGCCCAGAAATCCGCGGCAATGTCCTTGGCATACACCATCACCCCTACCGCTGGCGGCACCAGCAGCAACGGCAAGTAACGCAATAGGCTGCTGGCCGCCAGGCTCAAGGGCTCGCCGACCTCGCCCTTCCAGATCAGGAACCCCAGCATCAGCAGCAGGCCGATGATCGGCCCCGGCAGCACCGGCAACAGCAAATGATTGATCGCCGTGCCGATCAGTTGAAACAGCACCAGCCAGGTCAGGCCACGTAACAGCATCCGTTCTTCCCCCTCAAGACTCGCCCGCATTATAAGCACGCCCGCCCTATGCACCGGCATTCGCCAAAAGCATGGTGGGTTGACCGAGCCGATTGGCCATGATGATCTACATTGGTTCTCTGTAACCCATAAAAAACCAGACGTTGTACACAGCGTGATGAACCAAGGAGAGACGCAATGCCCTATGTACCCGTAGCGCAGCTCAAAGATTATGTCGGCAAGGAACTGGGACGTTCCGAATGGCTCACCATCGACCAGGCGCGTATCAACCTGTTCGCCGAGGCCACGGGCGATCATCAGTTCATCCACGTCGACCCGGTCAAGGCCGCGCAAACCCCGTTCGGCAGCACCATCGCCCACGGTTTCCTGTCGCTGTCGCTGATGCCCAAGCTGATGGAAGACCTGCTGATTGTGCCCGAAGGCCTGAAGATGGCCGTCAACTATGGCCTGGACAGCGTGCGATTCATTCAGCCGGTCAAGGTCAACTCCAAGGTGCGCCTGAACGTGACGCTCAATGACGTCATCGAGAAAAAACCCGGCCAATGGCTGCTCAAGGCCACCGCTACCCTGGAAATCGAAGGCCAGGAAAAACCGGCTTACATTGCCGAGTCGTTGTCGCTCTACTTCGTGTAAGCCCGTGCCTGTGGTGGGGATATAAACCTCACCACAGTGTATGTAAATTTATGTATGAAACTCGCAGCTGCGGCATACTCGGCGCTCAATTATCCGGATCCCGCTATGCGCCCACTTGCTCCCCTCGCCCTTGCCCTGTTGCTCACCGCTTGCGGAGACGGCGAATCGCTGTTGCCGCCCGATGCGCGCCTGCCCGACGGCGGCCGTTACCGGGGCGATGTGGTCGATGGCTTGCTGCAAGGCCAGGGCCGCGTGGACTACCCCAACGGCAGCTGGTACGCCGGCCAGTTCGATAAAGGCCAGTGGCACGGTCAGGGCGAGTGGCATGGCAGCAATGGCGAAGTCTATAAAGGCCAGTTCCAACAGGGCCTGTTCGACGGCCAAGGCAGCTTGACCACGGCGGGCAGCCACTATGTCGGCGGCTTCAAAAATGGTCGACGCAATGGCGAAGGCACCCTCAAAGAGGGGCAGATGACCTATCGCGGCGAGTTCAAGGACGACCAGTATTCCGGCCTCGGCCGCCTGGAGCTGGCCGACGGCAGCCAATACCAGGGCCAGTTCGCCCACGGCAAGCCGAATGGCGAAGGCCAGCGCAACGACGACAGCGGCAACCAGTTCAGCGGCCATTTCGTCGATGGCCAGCTGGAGGGTAATGGCACGTTCAACAGCGCCGATGGCGACATCTATGTCGGCCAGTTCAAACAGAACCAACTGAACGGCAAGGGCCGCTACGAGAACGCCGACGGCGACGTGTGGATCGGCCAGTTCAAGGAAGGCGCGCTCAGCGGCAAGGGCGAATTGATCGGCGTGGATGGCAGCCACTATGTCGGCCAGTTCAGCGATTGGCGCTTCACCGGCGAAGGCCGCCTGAACCTCACCGACGGCAGCTTCTATATCGGCGGTTTCGAAAGCGACAGCTATCAAGGCAAAGGCACCCTGGTACTCACCGACGGCACCGTACAGGCCGGCACCTGGGTCAACGGTATGCGCGTGCGTGACGCCGACGGCAAACTGCTGCCCGACCCGTTGGAAATCGGCGTATTGGCTCAGGGTCGCCTGCTCGACGCAGCCCTCGCCGCCGTGCCCGCCTCCACTCCGGCGGTGGAGCTGTACACCCTGGCCGTGGCCGGCGATGGCAAGCAGAGCGTGTTCCTGCGCGAAGCCGATTACGTCAGCAACATGCTCGCCACCCGTTTCGGTGCACGCGGGCAGATTCGCCTGGTCAACCACCGCGACCACATTGCCGACCGCCCGCTGGCCACTCGCGAAAGCCTGCGCCGCGCCGTGCAGACCCTGGCCGACCGCACCGGCCCGGAAGACCTGGTGTTTATCTACATGACCAGCCACGGCACCCACGAACACGAACTGGTGCTCGACCAACCGCGCATGGAGCTGGCCGACCTGCCCGCCGATGAACTCGCCGCCGTGCTGGCACCGCTGAAGAATCGCGACAAGATCGTGGTGATCTCGGCCTGCTACTCCGGTGGTTTCATCCCGGCCTTGAAGGACGAGCGCACCCTGATCATGACCGCCTCCCGCGCTGATCGCGTGTCCTTCGGTTGCTCCGAAGAAGCCGACTTCACCTACTTTGGCGACGCCCTCTTCGCCCAAGCCTTCAACCAGACCGACGACTTGCAGCAAGCCTTCAAGCTGGCACAGCTGCATGTGGCCGAACGCGAGCAGGCGGACAACTTCGAAGCCTCCGAACCGCAGATCTGGGCACCCAAGGGTGTGATCGCCCATTGGCAACTATTACGCAAACAGCAGGCACGAAAGGCGCTCGAAAGCGTCTCAATGAATAGCAAGGAAGCCAAAGGCAACTAAGCTGAACTGTGTAACAAGGGGGAAACACCATGTACCTGACGCCTCAGCATATCTTGCTCGCCGGAGCCAGCGGCCTTACCGGCGAACACCTGCTCGATCGCCTGCTCAACGAACCCACCGTGACCCGCGTACTCGCGCCCAGCCGCAAGCCATTGGCCGAACACCCGCACCTGGAAAACCCGGTGGGCGACCCGGCGGTGTTCCTGCCGCAGCTGAGTGGCCAGGTGGACCTGGCCTTCTGCTGCCTGGGCACCACCATCAAACAGGCGGGCTCCGAAGCGGCGTTTCGCGCCGTCGATCTGGACATGGTCGTGGCCTTCGCCAAACGCGCGCGGGAAATGGGCGCACGCCACCTGATCGTGATCAGTGCAATTGGCGCCGATCCAAAATCCTCGATCTTCTACAACCGCGTCAAAGGGGAAATGGAAGAAGCACTCAAAGCCCAAGACTGGCCACAACTGACCATCGTGCGGCCGTCGTTGCTATTGGGGGAACGGCTGGAACCGCGCTTGGCGGAGCAACTGGCCGGGCCGTTGTCGCGACTGATTCCGGGCAAATACCACGGCATTGAAGTGTGCGAACTGGCCCGGGCCATGTGGCGCCTGGCGCTGGAAGAGCAGGACGGGGTGCGGGTGGTGGAGTCGGATGAGTTGCGCAAACTCGGCAAGTAGTTTTGTGCTGAACAGAAGGGCCTCATCGCGGGCAAGCCCGCTCCCACATTTGGAGCTGTGTGAACCCAATCAAATGTGGGAGCTGGCTTGCCTGCGATGAGGCCAGCACAGGCAATACACCTCTATAGGCCCCCTGTGGCATTGAAGCCAACCCCAAGTACCGTCAACACCGACAGCGGCAACAATAAGGTATCGAGCAACGCACTCGCCGGCAGATCCACACCGGGATAAGCCGGCGCCTCGGCACCAAACCTGTCCTTGGCGCAGCAACCGCCATTCATTGCATACAAATCCAACCGCGTTCCGGCATACACCACCGGTGCGCCAGGTTGCGCCGCGTCCAACGTGCGCGCGGTGGCGCAGCCCGTCAGTTGCAGCGCCAGCAGGATCAGCAGCGCCTTATTCATCGCTGCTCAGATGGTGTTCGCCCCAACGCGGCAGCATGTCTTGGGGAATATTCAGCAGGTTGAGAATGCGCGCCACCACAAAATCCACCAGGTCATCGATGGTCTGCGGCTGGTGATAGAAACCCGGCGAGGCCGGCAGAATCGTCACGCCCATGTTCGACAGCTTGAGCATGTGCTCCAGGTGAATGCTCGAATACGGCGCTTCACGGGGCACCAGGATCAACTGGCGGCGCTCCTTCAAGGTCACGTCCGCTGCGCGCTCGATCAGGTTGTTGCAGGCTCCCGTGGCAATGGCCGACAGGGTGCCGGTGGAACACGGCACCACCACCATCGCCGCCGGCGCACCCGAACCAGACGCCACGGGCGACATCCAGTCCTCTTTGCCGTAGACCTTGATCTGCCCCGCCGCCGCACCGGTGTATTCGGTGAGGAAGGCCTGCATCATCTGCACCTTGGGCGGCAGCGCCACGTCGGTCTCGGTGGCCATCACCAGTTGCGCCGCCTTGGAGATCAGGAAGTGCACCTCACGGTCTTCGCGCACCAGACAATCCAGCAGGCGCAAACCATAAGGCGCACCGGAGGCGCCGGTCATCGCCAGCGTGACGCGTTCCGGGCCACTCATTTCAGCGCCTCGGCCAGTTTGCCGTGCAGGCCACCAAAGCCGCCGTTGCTCATGACCACCACGTGGGTGCCCGGCTTGGCCTGGTGTTTGACGTGTTCGATGATGCCTTCGATGGAGTCACACACAGTTGAAGGCACGGTGCACAGCGCTGCGATTCCCGGCAGGTCCCAGCCGAGGTTGGCCGGTGCGTACCAGACCACCTGGTCGGCGTCGTTGACGCTTTCCGGCAGGCCATCGCGGTGGGCACCCAGCTTCATGGAGTTGGAGCGCGGCTCGACAATCGCAATGATCGGCGCATCGCCGACACGCTTGCGCAGGCCGTCCAACGTAGTCGCAATGGCCGTCGGGTGGTGGGCAAAGTCGTCGTAGATGGTAATCCCATTCACGTCGGCAACTTTTTCCATGCGGCGCTTCACGCTTTTGAAAGCGCTCAACGCGGCAATGCCCATGGACGGCACCACACCCACATGCCGCGCAGCCGCCAGGGTGACCAAGGCGTTGGCGACGTTGTGCTGGCCGGTCATGTCCCACACGACGACGCCTTGGGCCTCGCCTTCGAACAGCACTTCAAATCTGGAACCGTCTTCGCTGAGCAGCTTGACCTGCCACTGCCCACCCACGCCGGTGGTTTGCACCGGGGTCCAGCAGCCCATCTCGATCACACGCTGCAAGGCAGGTTCGGTGGTCGGGTGGATCACCAGGCCTTCGCTTGGAATAGTGCGTACCAAGTGATGGAACTGACGCTCGATAGCCGGCAGATCAGGGAAGATGTCGGCGTGATCGAATTCCAGGTTGTTCAGGATCGCTGTGCGCGGGCGGTAGTGAACGAACTTGGAGCGTTTGTCGAAGAAGGCGCTGTCGTATTCATCCGCCTCGATCACAAAGAACGGCGTGTCGCCCAGGCGCGCCGACACCGAGAAGTTCTGCGGCACGCCGCCGATCAGGAAGCCTGGGCTCATGCCTGCGTGTTCCAACACCCAGGCGAGCATGCTGCTGGTGGTGGTCTTGCCGTGAGTGCCGGCCACCGCGAGCACCCAACGGCCTTGCAGCACATGATCCGCCAGCCATTGCGGGCCGGACACATAAGGCAAACCTTTATTGAGTACGTATTCGACCGCCGGGTTGCCACGGGACATGGCATTGCCGATCACCACCAGGTCCGGGACCGGGTCGAATTGCGACGGGTCGTAGCCTTGGGTCAGCTCGATGCCCTGGGCCTCGAGTTGCGTGCTCATGGGCGGATAGACGTTGGCGTCGGAGCCTGTCACGTGATGGCCCAGCTCTTTGGCCAGAACCGCCATCGAGCCCATGAACGTGCCGCAAATACCGAGAATATGAATGTGCATAGTCGACCTCGTAAAACATCGAGGCAGGTTAGCGCAGGGGGGCAAAAATCGCACCCTTTAGCTGAGAGCGTGACGTGCGATGCCGTGCCGGCGCAGCTTTCTATACAGCGTGTTGCGGCTGACGCCCAGTTGCTCCGCCGTGTGTGTCATGTGCCAACGTTGTTGCTGCAAAGCAGTGAGCAACGCCAGGCGCTCGGCGTCTTCCAGCGGTGACTCCAGCGGCTTGACCTGCGCGACCGGCACGGGTCGGGCCTGACGGATCTGCGCGGGCAAATCCTCCAGGCCGACACGCCCGCCATCACACAGCGCCACCAGGGTGCGCAGTACCGTGCGCAACTGGCGGACGTTACCCGGCCAGGCAAACGCCAACAACGCGCCACGCGCCGATGGGTCGAGAGCCACCGACTCACCATTGGCCTCCTGGGCCAGCAGGAAATCCAGCAACTGGGACTTATCGCTACGCTCGCGCAACGGCGGCAAGCCGACTTCCAGGCCATTGAGCCGGTAATACAAATCTTCGCGGAAGCTGCCGTCCTGCACGCGCTCCAATAGATTGCGGTGGGTTGCGCTGATAATTCGTACGTTCACCGCCTGGGGCTCGCCGCCGAGCGGCACCACCAGCCGATCCTCCAACACCCTTAATAGACGGGTTTGCAGCGCCAGGGGCATGTCGCCGATTTCATCGAGGAACAAGGTGCCGCCGTCGGCTTGCTGCAACTTGCCTTGCATGCCTTCTTTGCGCGCACCGGTAAAGCTGCCGCCGCGATAGCCGAACAGCTCGCTCTCGATCAGGCTTTCCGGGATGGCCGCGCAGTTGAGCGCGACGAATGCCTTGTCGGCGCGCTGGCTGGCCAGGTGCACGGCCTTGGCGAAGGCCTCTTTGCCGGAACCGGTTTCGCCATTGATCAACAGTGGCACATCACGCTCGAATACCCGCAGCGCCTTGCGAAAGTCCTGTTGCAACGTCGGATCGCCCAGGCAGATGCCGGGCAACGGAGCAGGCTCAGGTTTAATGAAAGGTGCTGGTGCGCTGCGCACCTGCCCACGTAATGCGGCAAACAGTTGTCGACCATCACGGGTGCGCAGCGGCCAACTGGCCGTGGCATTGGCGCTGGCGCGGCCGAGTAATTGATCCAGGGAACAGTCGAAAAACGCTTCCACCGGCTGCCCCAACAAGCCGCCACGCATCTGGCCCAACAGGTTCAACGCGCTCTGGTTGACCGCACAGATGCGCCCTTCTCCGTCAAAAGCCAGCAACCCTTCGCTGAAAAGCCCCACCGACTCGGCCTGCAAGTGAAAACGCAGCAGCCAGTGGTTCTCGAAATGACGCAGGAAGTAGCAACTCTCGATCATCTTCGCCGACAGGTTCACCAGCGCCATGGTGTGAAACTGGCTCTGGCGCGACACCGCTTCCCGCGCGGAGGACACGTCCAGCACCGCCAGCAGGTCCCCATGGGGATCGAACACCGGGCTCGCCGAGCAGGTCAACCCGGTATGCCGGCCACGGAAGTGTTCGTCACGATGAATAGTCAGGGATTGGCGCTCCACCAGGCAGGTGCCGATGCCGTTGGTGCCCTCGCAGGCCTCACTCCAATCCGCGCCCAGCCACAACCCGGCACGCTCGAAGATCTTGCGCTCGGACGGCGCGGTGACACAGTTGAGGATCACGCCGCGTGCATCCGTGAGCAACACCGCATGGCCGGCGCCCGAAAGCTGCTGATGCAGGCTGTTCATCTCGTTGCCGGCGATGTGCAGCACTTGTTGCAGGCGCTCGCGGCTTTCCAGCAAGCGACCATGTTCCAGCACAGTCGGTGCAATGGTTTGCGCAGGGTCGAGGTGGTAATCCTCCAGACAACGCAGCCAGGAGCGGGCAATGGACGGATCGCTGGACGGGTCGCGGCCATGCGCCACGGTGAGGACTTGCTGGGCATGGCGGCTGAAATGATCGTTGTGCATTTCTTATTATTCTCCCTGCGTGAGAACCACCAGCATCCCCCAGCCTTCCAGGCAATGCAATCCCGCTGCGACTCACCGGTCACAGGCTGTACCGTTTGTGGCACAAACTGTCACACGGGGTGTATCAAGGCTGCCACAGCAACGCCTTGCTACAAAGCCTAACCCCTTGATTTGCCTGGCCAGCAAGGCGGTGGCCCAACCTTTGCTCTACGCTTTATCAAGCGCTTGCTGCGCTGCGCTCCCAATAAACATAAAAGCCAGGAGATACCCACCATGCGTTACGCACACCCCGGTACTGAAGGCGCCATCGTTTCGTTCAAGGCCAAGTACGGCAACTACATCGGTGGCGAGTTCGTTGCGCCGGTCGATGGCAACTATTTCACCAACACCTCGCCGGTCAACGGCAAGGCAATTGCCGAATTCCCGCGCTCCACCGCCAAAGACATCGACAAGGCCCTGGACGCCGCCCATGCCGCCGCCGACGCCTGGGGCAAGACCTCGGCCCAGGATCGCTCGCTGGTCCTGCTGAAAATCGCCGACCGTATCGAGCAGAACCTCGAACTGCTGGCCATCACCGAAACCTGGGACAACGGCAAGGCCGTGCGTGAAACCCTCAACGCCGACATCCCACTGGCCGCCGACCACTTCCGCTACTTCGCTGGCTGCATCCGCGCCCAGGAAGGCACCAGCGCCGAAATCAACGAACACACGGCGTCGTACCACTTCCATGAACCGCTGGGCGTGGTCGGCCAGATCATCCCGTGGAACTTCCCGATCCTGATGGCGGCGTGGAAACTCGCCCCGGCCCTGGCCGCCGGTAACTGCGTGGTACTCAAGCCCGCCGAGCAAACCCCGCTGGGCATCACCGTGTTGCTGGAGGTGATCGGTGACCTGTTGCCACCTGGCGTGTTGAACGTGGTTCAAGGCTTCGGCAAAGAAGCCGGCGAAGCCCTGGCCACCAGCAAGCGCATCGCCAAGATTGCCTTCACAGGCTCGACGCCCGTGGGCTCGCACATCATGCATGCGGCGGCCGAGAACATCATTCCGTCGACCGTGGAACTGGGCGGCAAGTCGCCGAACATCTTCTTCGCCGACATCATGAAAGCCGAGCCGTCCTTTATCGAGAAAGCCGCCGAAGGGTTGGTGCTGGCGTTCTTCAACCAAGGCGAAGTGTGCACCTGCCCTTCCCGTGCGCTGGTGGAAGAGTCGATCTACGACGACTTCATGAAAGTCGTGATGAAGAAGATCGAGTCGATCAAACGCGGCGACCCGCTGGACACCGACACCATGGTCGGCGCCCAGGCGTCCGAGCAGCAGTTCGACAAGATCCTGTCCTACCTGGAAATCGCCAAGGGCGAAGGCGCGCAACTGCTGACCGGCGGCAAGGTCGAGAAGCTCACCGGTGACATGGCCGGCGGCTATTACATCCAGCCGACCCTGCTCAAGGGCACCAACGAAATGCGTGTGTTCCAGGAAGAAATCTTCGGCCCGGTGGTGAGCATCACCACCTTCAAGGACGAAGCCGAAGCACTGGCGATCGCTAACGACACCGAGTTCGGCCTGGGTGCCGGGGTGTGGACCCGCGACATCAACCGCGCCTACCGCATGGGCCGCGCCATCAAGGCGGGCCGCGTGTGGACCAACTGCTACCACCTGTACCCGGCGCACGCCGCGTTTGGCGGTTACAAAAAGTCCGGCGTAGGGCGTGAGACGCACAAGATGATGTTGGATCATTACCAGCAGACCAAAAACTTGCTGGTGAGTTACGACATTAATCCGTTGGGTTTCTTCTAACTTAGCCTTCTAGCAGGCGACCAGTTTTCAACTTGAAATGCAATCAAGTGTGGGAGCTGGCTTGCCTGCTCCCATAGCTTTAGAACTTCATAAGTACTTGCGAAGTGCATTCGGCACACAGAGGCCGAGTTAAAAACAATAACAACGGAAGGTACTTTCCCATGTCTAGCGAACCTACAAGTTCATCTGTCGACTTCGAAAAAGTCGACTCCCAATACTTCCAACAACGCGAATTGAAAAAAGGTGCCGCCGGCTGGGTATTGCTGGTCGGCCTTGGCGTTGCCTATGTGATCTCCGGCGACTACGCCGGTTGGAACTTCGGCCTGGCCCAAGGCGGCTGGGGCGGGATGTTCCTCGCCACATTGCTGATGGCCACCATGTACCTGTGCATGTGTTTTTCCCTGGCCGAACTGTCTTCCATGATTCCCACCGCTGGCGGCGGCTACGGCTTTGCGCGCAGCGCCTTTGGCCCTTGGGGCGGGTTCCTTACGGGCACCGCGATCCTGATCGAATACGCCATCGCCCCCGCCGCCATCGCGGTGTTTATCGGCGCGTATTGCGAGTCGCTGTTCGGTATCGGCGGCTGGATGATTTACCTGGCGTTCTACATCATCTTTATCGGCATCCACATTTTTGGCGTGGGCGAAGCCCTGAAGTTGATGTTCGTGATTACCGCCGTGGCTGCAATCGCGCTGGGTGTGTTCCTGGTGGCGATGGTGCCGCACTTCAATGTCGCCAACCTGCTGGATATTCCGGTGACCGAAGCCAAAGGCGCCAGCACCTTCCTGCCGTTTGGCTATGTCGGTGTGTGGGCCGCAATCCCTTATGCCATCTGGTTCTTCCTGGCCGTAGAGGGTGTGCCCCTGGCCGCCGAAGAAACCAAGAACCCGAAACGCGACCTGCCGCGTGGCCTGATCGGCGCCATTGTGGTGCTGACCAGTTTTGCCCTGTTGATTCTGGTGATCGCACCGGGCGGAGCCGGCACTTACGCGCTGGTTAAATCGGGCAACCCGCTGGTTGAAGCATTGGCGCTGTCCTACGGCGGTTCCACCTGGATGGGCAGCTTCGTCAATCTCGTCGGCCTTGCTGGCCTGATCGCGAGCTTTTTTTCGATCATCTATGCCTATTCGCGGCAGATCTTCGCACTGTCCCGCGCCGGCTACCTGCCGCGCAAACTGTCCCAGACCAACAAAAGCAAGGCGCCAGTATTGGCCTTGGTGATCCCCGGCATCATCGGCTTTGGCTTGTCGCTGACCGGCCAGGGTGACCTGCTGATTCTGGTGGCGGTGTTTGGCGCAACCATTTCCTACGTGCTGATGATGGCCGCGCACATCACCCTGCGCATCCGTCGCCCCAAAATGGACCGTCCGTACCGCACGCCGGGCGGTATCTTCACTTCCGGCGTTGCGCTGGTGCTGGCCTGTGTGGCCGTGGTGGCGGGCTTTCTGGTGGATCCGCGGGTGGTGATTGGCGCCGCGATCATCTATGGAGTATTAATTGCTTACTTTGCTTTCTACAGCCGGCATCACTTGGTAGCAGGCACGCCCGAAGAGGAATTCGCGGCGATCCAGGCCGCAGAGGCCGCCCTGCACTAACTGCCGTAAACCTCGACGCGGGCAGTTGCCCGCGTCGCCAAGGAGACACTGTATGGCAAGCTTTTCCCACGCGGTGGGTGTACAAACCTATCGCTTCGACAGCCTCAAGGACGTGATGGCCAAGGCCAGTCCCGCGCGTTCCGGGGACTTCCTCGCCGGCGTCGCCGCACAGAACGACGGTGAGCGCGTGGCGGCGCAGATGGCGTTGGCGAATATCCCGTTGAAACACTTCCTGCAAGAAGTGCTGATCCCTTACGAAAACGACGAAGTCACCCGCCTGATCATCGACACCCACGATAAACAGGCGTTTGCCGCCGTCAGCCACCTGACCGTCGGCGGCCTGCGCGACTGGCTGCTCAGCGATGCGGCCGACGAACATTCCCTACGCGCCTTGGCCCCAGGTCTGACGCCGGAGATGGCCGCCGCCGTGTCCAAGATCATGCGCGTGCAGGACCTGGTACTGGTGGCGCAGAAGATCCGCGTGGTCACGCAATTTCGCGGCACTATGGGCCTGCGCGGGCGTTTATCCACGCGCCTGCAACCCAACCATCCGACAGACGAACCGGCGGGCATCGCCGCCAGCATTCTGGATGGCCTGTTGTACGGCAATGGCGACGCCATGATCGGCATCAACCCAGCCACCGACAGCATCGCCTCGATCTGCGCCATGCTGGAGATGCTCGACGCGATCATCCAGCGCTACGAGATTCCGACCCAGGCCTGCGTGCTGACCCACGTCACCACCTCCATCGAGGCCATCAATCGTGGCGTGCCACTGGACCTGGTGTTCCAGTCGATCGCCGGCACTGAGGCGGCCAACGCCAGTTTCGGCATCAGCCTCAGCGTGCTGCAGGAAGGTTATGAAGCAGGGTTGAGCCTCAATCGCGGCACTTTGGGCCAGAATTTGATGTATTTCGAGACGGGCCAAGGCAGCGCCTTGTCGGCCAACGCGCACTTTGGCGTCGACCAGCAAACCTGCGAGACCCGCGCCTACGCGGTAGCCCGACATTTCAAGCCGTTTCTGGTGAATACCGTCGTAGGATTTATCGGCCCTGAGTACCTGTACAACGGCAAGCAGATCATCCGCGCCGGCCTCGAAGACCACTTCTGCGGCAAGCTGCTCGGCGTGCCCATGGGTTGCGACATCTGCTACACCAACCACGCCGAAGCCGACCAGGACGACATGGACACCCTGCTGACCCTGCTCGGCGTGGCCGGGATCAACTTCATCATGGGCATCCCCGGTTCCGACGACATCATGCTTAATTACCAGACCACCTCGTTCCACGACGCGCTCTATGCCCGGCAAACATTGGGTTTAAAACCGGCGCCGGAATTCGAACAGTGGCTGGCAAAAATGGGCATCTTCACGCAAGCCGACGGCAAGGTGCACTTCGGCAACAGCCTGCCACCGGCCTTTCGCCAAGCCTTGGCGCAACTGGGATGAAGGAGCCGCCTGTGCAACTCGACCTGCCTGACAACCCCTGGCTGGAACTGCGCCGCCTGACCCCGGCGCGCATTGCCCTGGGCCGAACCGGCACCAGCATTCCCACCAACGCGCAGCTGGACTTTCAATTTGCCCACGCCCAGGCGCGCGACGCGGTGCATTTGCCTTTTGACCATGCGGGCCTCAGCAGCCAGTTGGCGGAGCGCGGGCGTGACACGCTGCTGCTGCACAGTGCGGCTGCCGACCGCCACAGCTACCTGCAACGCCCGGACCTAGGGCGGCGCCTGAGTGATGAATCCGCCCAAGCGCTGCGCGACCATGCGTCAGCCAACCCCGGCGGCGTCGACTTGGCCGTGGTGGTGGCCGATGGTTTATCCGCGCTGGCCGTGCATAAACACACCTTGCCGTTTCTGACGCGCATGGAGGAACAGACCCACGCTGAAGGCTGGTCGTTGTCGCCGGTCATTCTGGTGGAACAAGGCCGCGTCGCGGTGGCGGATGAAATCGGGCAATTGCTCGGCGCCAAGATGGTGGTGATCCTGATCGGCGAGCGGCCGGGGCTCAGTTCACCGGACAGCCTGGGGCTGTATTTCACCTACAACCCCAAGGTCGGCCTCACCGACGCCTATCGCAATTGCATCTCCAATGTGCGCTTGGAAGGCCTGAGCTATGGCATGGCGGCCCATCGTTTGCTGTACTTGATGCGAGAGGCGTGTCGTCGGCAGCTGTCGGGGGTCAATCTCAAGGACGAGGCGCAGGTCCAGACCATTGAATCGGATGATCCGGACCTGATGAAAGGCAATTTCCTGCTCAGTTCACCGGATGACTGATCGCTGCACGATTGCGCTTTTTCGCGCCATTAGGCAGCATCGAGTCACGGCCGCTTGTGTGGTCATCCCCCATTTGGAAGTTGAGGCCTGGCATGCGGATTACTCAAGCGACCCTGGAACACCTGGACCTGTTGACCCCGTTGTTCGTCAAATACCGCGAGTTCTACGGGGCCTTGCCCTTCCCGGATTCATCGCGGGACTTCCTGGAAAAGCGCCTGCGCCGCAAGGAATCGGTGATTTACCTGGCCCTGGCGGATGATGACGACAAAAAACTGTTGGGCTTTTGCCAGCTGTACCCGAGCTTTTCGTCGTTGTCGCTCAAGCGGGTGTGGATCCTCAATGACATCTACGTGGCTGAAGACGCACGCCGGCAACTGGTGGCGGACAACCTGATGCGCACGGCGAAGAAGATGGCCAAGGAGACCCATGCGGTGCGGCTGCGGGTGTCGACCAGCAGCGACAATGAAGTGGCGCAGAAGACCTACGAGTCGATTGGGTTTCGCGAAGATACGGAGTTCAAGAATTACACACTGCCCATTAGCGAAGACTGAGCCCCGACAACACCAAAAATCCCTTGTGGGAGCGGGCTTGCTCGCGAAGGCGGTGGGTCAGTTATAAATTGTCTGACTGACCCACCGCCTTCGCGAGCAAGCCCGCTCCCACATTTAGATCGTGTACGCCAGAGAAACCACGACATCCCCCGCTACAAAACCAACACGCTTTTCACCTCTCAATCCGTATAATGCGGACCTTTCAGGGTTGTAAGAAAAGCGGCATACACTTGTAGCCTTATTACCCGAGCTTCCGCACAGGCCTGCTGAGCCGGGCCATCCACACAGGTGCCATCCATGGATTTCAACCCGCTTGACCTTATCCTGCATCTCGACGTCTACCTCGACCTGCTGGTAACCAATTACGGTCCGTGGATCTACGCCATTCTGTTCCTGGTCATCTTTTGCGAAACCGGCCTGGTGGTCATGCCGTTCCTGCCGGGTGACTCGTTGCTGTTCATTGCCGGCGCCGTGGCCGCAGGCGGCGGCATGGACCCGGTGCTGCTCGGCGGCCTGTTGATGCTGGCGGCGATCCTGGGCGACAGCACCAACTATGTAATCGGGCGAACGGTCGGCGAACGCTTGTTCAACAACCCGAACTCGAAAATCTTCCGTCGCGACTACTTGCAAAAAACCCACGATTTCTACGACAAGCACGGCGGCAAAACCGTGACCCTGGCGCGCTTCCTGCCCATCCTGCGTACCTTCGCACCGTTCGTGGCCGGTATCGCCAAGATGCCTTACCCACGCTTCTTCGGCTTCAGCGTGTTCGGCACCATCCTGTGGGTTGGCGGCCTGGTGACCCTGGGTTACTTCTTCGGCAACGTGCCCTTTATCAAGAAAAACCTGTCGCTGCTGGTGGTGTTCATCATCCTGCTGTCCCTGGTGCCGATGATCATTGGTGTGTTCCGCAGCCGCTTTGGCCGCGCGTCCTCCGAAGCCAAGCCGCAGTAACCGGATATGTGGTCCCTCAGCGCCTGGCGTCGCCGGCGCTTGCTGGCCAAGCACCCGATTGCCGATGACACCTGGCAGCGGGTGCGCCATCACCTGACCTTCCTCGACGGCATCAGCGCCGAGCAGGACCAGTGGCTGCGCGAAGCCTGCGTAGTGTTCCTAGCCGAAAAACACCTGACCGCCCTGCCCGGCGTCGAACTGCACCAGGAACAACGCCTGCTGCTCGCCGCCCAGGCGCAATTGCCGCTGATGAACCTGGGCGACCTCGACTGGTATCAGGGCTTCCATGAAATCGTGCTGTACCCCGACGATTTCGTCAGCCCGCAGCGTCACCGCGACAGCAGTGGCATCGAACACGAATGGGACGGCGAACACAGCGGCGAAGCCTGGCAACAGGGCCCGGTGATCCTCGCCTGGCCCGGCGTGCTGGCCAGTGGCAATTGGGAAGGCTACAACCTGGTCATCCACGAACTGGCGCACAAGCTCGACATGCTCAACGGCGACGCCAACGGCCTGCCGCCGCTGCACAACGACATGCGCGTGCAGGAATGGGCCAGCGTGATGCAGACCGCCTACGACGACCTCAATCGCCAGCTGGACGCCAACCCGGACGCCGAGACCGAGATCGACCCCTACGCTGCCGAAAACCCGGCTGAATTCTTTGCCGTCACCAGCGAATATTTTTTCAGCGCCCCGGATTTGCTGGTCAGCCATTATCCACAGGTGTACGCCCAACTCAGCCGCTTTTATCGCCAGGACCCCTTGGCCCGCCTCACCCAACTGCAAGCCAGCGACCCGCGTTATCAGCCACAAGGCGAATGACCGTACGACGTCTGGCGCATGGCATCGGCGTCAGAATGTGCCTATAATCGCCGCCACTTTTAGGCCAATCCGGCCATGTTTAATGGCCAATTAACGGGGGCAACGCCCAATGAGCTACAGCAAGATTCCGGCTGGCAAAGACCTGCCGAACGACATCTACGTCGCCATCGAGATTCCGGCCAACCACGCGCCGATCAAATACGAAATCGACAAAGACAGCGACTGCCTGTTCGTTGACCGTTTCATGGCCACCCCGATGTTCTACCCGGCCAACTACGGTTTCATCCCTAACACCCTGGCTGACGACGGTGACCCCCTCGACGTGCTGGTCGTAACTCCTTACCCGGTTACCCCAGGCTCGGTAATCCGCGCACGTCCAGTCGGCATCCTGAACATGACCGACGACGGCGGCGGCGATGCCAAAGTCATCGCAGTGCCACACGACAAGCTGTCCCAGCTGTACGTGGACGTGAAGGAATACACCGACCTGCCGCCGCTGTTGCTGGAGCAGATCAAACACTTCTTCGAGAACTACAAAGACCTCGAAAAAGGCAAATGGGTGAAGATCGACGGTTGGGGCAACGCAGACGCCGCCCGCGCCGAGATCCTGAAGTCGGTCGCTGCCTACAAAGGCTGATACCCGCTCCTCATTGCCTCGGCAATTGAAAAAGCCCCGATCATTCGGGGCTTTTTTTGTGGGAAAAACTAAACGACAAGTGCAATTACTTATAGAAAATGTTTAATTTCGATATTAATCCGAAGTATCAGGCTACAACTAAGCAAAGACCTACATGACCAACTCAACGCATGGTTTATTTGATCTATTGTCCCGGTCAGTAAGCTTTGTGTTTATGAATACATCAGGTGATCGTTTAAAAGCGCTACTGCGGGAAGTCCATCTTTCCGCCTCCGACTTCGCCAAGAACCGCGGCGTCACGCCTCAACACGTGAACAACTGGTTCAAGCGCGGTGTACCCATGGGCCGACTCAACGAGATCGCAGAACTGCTGTGCATCTCCAGCCGTTGGCTGCGCACCGGCGAAGGCCCCAAACACCCACCGGCCAACTTCCTGCTGGAAGGCCCGACCACCCGAAAAGGACTGCCCACCATCCGCGAAGGAAGCGGCAAATACCTCACAGGCCCCGCCTGTCCTCCAGAAAAAATCGACGTGGAGATCGACCTCCACCCCTCATTCACCTCCACCGAACGCATCCGCGTCACCCTGCACACCCTCCAAGCCCTCAACGTCAACCCCGACCGCGCCCTGGGCGCCTACATGGTCGACAACAGCATGATCGACATCATCCAACAAGGCGCCACCCTCGCCATCGACCGAGGCCGCACACAAATCATCGACGGCGAAATCTACGCCGTCGAACACGACGGCATGCTGCGCATCAAATACCTCTACAACCGACCCGGCGGCGGATTGCGCATGCGTAGCCACAATGCCAACGAGCATCCGGACGAGTACCTGACGTACGAGCAACGGTTCGAGCAGAACTTCCAGATTGTGGGCTGGGTGTTCTGGTGGTCCACGTTGAATAACCGCAGGCCACCCGTGCCGCTGGATGAGCATTTATTGGGCTGGGAAGGCTCTAAATCGGATCCAGAGGTGGGCAACTGAAGTGAATGTGGGTATCATGCGCCGCACATTTGGCAGGGGGTGGCGAAGGCTATCCACCCTGCTCGGCGATGCGGAGGAGTTCCCGCTGATGCCCCTACTATTCAGCCCGACGCAATGTGGGCTGAGCGATTTGAAGGCTGGTGAGGTTTGTCAAAAACAAGCTGAAGCAGTCAGCGAGAAGCCGGCCACAAGCCGGCTTTTTAATGTCTGTAAGAAACCCAAGTCAATTGCCCAACAGGCTGTTGGACAATTGAATGACCCAAAGCGGGCGGCTTAGCTAGACTGCATACACTCCACCGCCCGATCCGCCACCATCTTCGCCATCTCCACTAAATGCATCACCGCTCTCTGTGGCGCACCCAGCGGTTCCCCAAGTACCTGCGACGTAGCCACCGCACACTGCAGCAAATCCGCCACACGCACCCAGGCATCCTCAAAGCTCAGTTCTTCATTAACAACAAAAGGGTTGGTTGCACGCGATGAACGTGAAACCGAACAAACGTTATCCATAGCAAAACCTCTAGCGGTAAGTGAATACCACCGTCCTTTCGCGACTAAACGAGCAGAGGTGGCGGCTGTACGCAGGTTAGTCGACCGGCCGCTAGGCACCGGCGCACCCGGAGGTGCCCTGCGCACAGCCACCATAAAGTGCAGGTGAGAAGACACCTGTCTTTGGGATGGCGCGTGCGCCTAGCGAGGTCCGGGCGACTAAACCCGATCACTGAATAGGCAGTGACAATCCGCAGCCTATTCACCCATCCCCGCTGGCGCAATGCGCTGGGGATTCTCTCGGAAACGTCCTGCAAATGAAAGCGACCCGCCCTGCTGGCCCTTGAAAATCACCTCCTAATCCCCCTGTGTCCCCCCCACCCAAGCTGTGTTTCCTGGTGACACCTCACCGCCGCTCCCCACTCAAAGCCCTCCCAAAGAAACGTCCTACACCCATATCTAGACAAACCCTCTACGCCGTAAACCCCCGTCCCTTCGGCCTGATGGCCCAAAACCTGCTTATTGCACACCGTACAATAAAACCGGCCCAAGCCGGACCACCACCCACAACCACTGCGCAACGCAGTACGAGGGAATGCTGATGTCCACAACACCGCTTCACTCTTCCAACCATGGCTTGGCGCGATCGCTTAAAGAGCGCCATGTGATGTTGATCGCAATCGGCGGAATTATCGGGGCCGGTTTGTTTTTGGGGTCGGGCAAAGCGATTGCCACGGCGGGGCCGGCATTGTTGCTGGCGTATGCGTTGTGTGGGGGGATGGTTTATCTGATTGCGCGGGCGTTGGGGGAGTTGTCGTTGTATCGGCCCAGCAGTGGGTCGTTTGCGACCTATGCGGAGGAGTTTTTGGGGCCGCGAGTGGCGTTTATCACGGGGTGGTCGTATTGGATGATCTGGATTCTGGTGGGGGTGCTGGAGGTGACCGGGATCGGGGTGTTGATGAAGTATTGGTTCCCGGAGTTGCCGCAGTGGATTCCGGCATTGGTCACTGTTGGGGTGTTGATGGTGATCAATCTGTTTGCGGTGAAGACCTTCGGCGAGGTGGAGTTCTGGCTGGCGTTGATCAAGGTGTTGACGATTGTCGGACTGATTGGGGCGGGGTTGGTGATTCTGCTGTTTGGGCTGGAGACGTCGGCGCAGACGACACCCTCGGTAGCCAATCTCTGGCAGCACGGTGGGTTTTTTCCGAATGGCTGGAGTGGGTTTTGGTTTGCGGTGCCTGTCGCCGCTTTTACCTTTGCGGGCATTGAAGTAGTCGGTCTGGTCGCGGCGGAAACGGCGGAGCCGCAGCGCACGTTGCCCCGTGCGATCAATAGCATTTTGTGGCGGATGGCGATTTTTTACCTGGGGTCGACGGCGGTGATCATGGCGCTGTATCCGTGGAATCAGATCGATACGTCGCAAAGCCCGTTTGTGATGGTGTTCGACAGCATCGGGCTGGGGATGGCGGCTGGGTTGATCAATTTTGTGGTGATCAGCGCGTTGGCGTCTTCGTGTAATACCGGGCTGTTTGCCACCAGCCGAATGTTGTTTGCGCTGTCACATATTCAGCAGGCGCCGCGTCAGTTGCAGGTGCTGAGCCCGCACCAGGTACCGGCGCGGTGCTTGATGGTCTCGACGGCGATTTTGCTGGTGGGGGTGCTGCTGAACTACTTGATTCCGGAGCGCATTTTCAGCCTGTTGATCACCGGCATTCTGGGCCTGTTGATTTGGGTATGGGTGGTGATTATCACGGCGCATATGGCTTATCGCCGCAAGGTGCAGCGCAATGGCTTGGCCCAGGTGCATTACCGTTTGCCCTGGCCCAAGCTCAGCAGTGTCTTGGTGCTGGGTTACCTGGGTGTGCTGACGGTGTTGGTGATCCGCGACCCGGAAACGCGGGCGGCGTTTTACGTAGCGGCGGCGTGGTTCGGGTTGTTGATGCTGGTGTATCCGAAACGTGCGGCGCTGAAAAAGGGGGTGGGTGATGCCTGGAATGCTTGAGCTGGAACATTGCATTCAACGGTACATCCGGGCCAATCCCAACAGTGCACGTCAGCTGGATTGGGCGGCGCGAGTGATGCCGGGTGGCAACACGCGCTCGGTGCTGTTTTACGAGCCGTTTCCGTTGGTGATGACGGGCGGCAACGGGTGTTCTCTCGACGATCTGGACGGGCACCGCTATGTCGACTTTTTGGCCGAATACACGGCGGCGCTGTATGGGCACTCTCATCCGGTGATCACCCATGCGCTGTCAAAAGCGATGGCGAACGGGTTGAATCTGAGTGCGCACACGGAGTGGGAAGCGCGGCTGGCGGCAGTGATTGTGGAGCGCTTCAGTTGCATCAAGCAGGTGCGCTTTACCAACTCCGGCACCGAGGCGAATCTGCTCGCACTGGCGGCGGCAAAAGCCTACACCGGGCGCAACGGCGTCATCGCGTTCAACGGCGGTTACCATGGTGGCGTGTTGAGTTTTGCCGGGACGAGCACAGCGATGAATGTGCCGCATCGGGTGTACCTGGCTGACTATAACGACCTGGAGAGTGTCGAGCGTTTGCTGCGTGAGCATGTCGACATCGCGGCCATCCTGGTAGAGCCGATGCTCGGTGCAGGCGGGTGTATTTGCGCAGAGCCGGGTTTTCTCGAAGGCTTAAGAGAAAGGAGCCAGGCCCACGGTTCACTGTTGATCTTCGACGAAGTGATGACCTCGCGCCTTGGCCCCGGTGGCCTGCAGGAAAAACTCGGCATCACGCCCGACCTGATCACCCTGGGCAAATACATTGGCGGCGGCATGCCGTGCGGTGTCCTCGGTGGGCGGCGGGACATCATGGGGCAGTTCGACCCGCGTCACGGGTGCCTCTCCCATGCGGGCACGTTCAACAACAATGTGCTGACCATGGCAGCGGGTCTCGCCGGATTGGAGCAGGTGTATACCCGCGAAGCCGCATTGGATCTGAATGCTCGAGGCGACAAGCTACGCGGACAGCTCAATCAAGCACTGGCCCCCATGGCGATGCAATTTACCGGACAAGGTTCGGTGATGAATTTGCATCCCACGGGCTTACTCATCCGTCGGCCCTCGGATATTCCAACGGACCGAAACGACCTACGCGACCTGTTCTTCTTTCACCTTCTCGAATGTGGGATCTATAGCGCGCGACGCGGGTTGTTTGCGCTGAGCTTGCCACTGACTGAGCGCGAGCTAAGCCGGCTGATAACGGCCACGCGGGCATTTGTCGAGCGCTACGGAGAAAGCTGACACCGCCCCGGCAGAGCGACAGCGAATCGGTGAACCGCTATCCTTTCGCCGTCGCTCAACCGGAACCCCCAACAATGACCAGCAAAACCGCAAACCCTCGGGGCAGGCGCAAGAAGACCGCTGGCGAAGATGCGAAAAGCCCATTGAACAGGGACACCATCATCGCAGCTGCGCTGGCGCTGATCGATCGCGATGGCCTGGACAAATGCAGCCTGCGCAACCTGGCCAACAGCCTTGGGGTGTACCCGACGGCGATCTATTGGTACGTCTCGTCGCGGGAGTTGTTGTTGAGCGAAGTGCTGGCCAAAGTCCTCGAAGATGTCGCCCCAGCGCGTCAGGAACGTTGGCAAGACTACCTGCGTGCGGCGATGGTCAACTGCCATGACGCCGTGCACCAGCACCCGAATATCGCGCCGTTGTTGGGGTCGCAATTGGTCTCCAATTCCAGCACTGACTTCAAGTTGGTCGAAGGCGTGTTGGCGGCTCTGCAACAGGCGGGTTTCAGCGGCCCTTCCCTGGTCGGTGCCTACAATACGTTTATTGCCGCGCTTGCCGGTTTCACCACGCTGGAGTACGCGCCATTGCCGGAAAACACCGAGGCATGGCAGTACCAGGTACAGGAAAACCTGCGTACCGTCGACGCCAAAAAACACCCCACTCTCGCAGAGAATATGGACCAGTTGAGCAATCGCGGTTTCAGCCTGCGCTGGCAAAATGGGGTGGACGCGGCGCTTGATGAGAGCTTCACGTTTTACGTCGATACCCTCCTCTGCGGCCTGGAAACCCTAGCCTTGCGCCGCTGAAAATTCTTACAACAAAACCAGAAACGCCACTAATTGTACGACGTACAACTTATCGCTACAGTCCGCCACGCAAGAGCACCCATGACTCGAATAACAAAAACGTCAGAGGTCTTTTATCGTGGCAACTGCATTCGACAACGTGGTCCAGGGCCAACTGCTCTGGCTGCCCTTCCCTGAACATCTTCAACACGCCCGACTCACGCATTATCTGGATTGGCTGAGGCGCGAGCGCGGGCTCAGGTTTGCCGACTATCAAGACCTGTGGCAGTGGTCGGTCGATAAACCGGAAGCCTTCTGGCAGTCGATCTGGGATCACTATCAGGTGCAGGCCAGCAGCCCACATCAGGCAGTGCTGGGTGATCGAGCAATGCCCGGTGCGCAGTGGTTTCCCGGCGCACGCTTGAACTTTGCCGAGCATATTCTGCGCAATGAGCAGGACGGCGACGCGCTGCTCTACGTGAATGAAACCACCGGCCTGCAAGGCTTGCCCTGGAGTGAATTCGCCGACCAGGTGCGCAGGCTGGCGACCTATCTACGCGAGTCGGGCGTCGTGCCGGGTGACCGGGTGGTGGCTTACTTGCCGAACATCCCCGAGGCGATGATCGCGCTGTGTGCATGTGCTTGCATCGGTGCCGTCTGGGCCAGTTGCTCACCGGATTTCGGCGCGGAGGGCGTGTTGGACCGGGTGCGGCAACTGTCTCCCAAGGTGCTGTTGGCGGTGGATGGGTATCGCTATGGCGGCAAGGTATTTGACCGGCGAGAGCAGGTACGGCATATCGCCGGCGAGCTGGAGAGTATCGAGCACGTCATTGTGCTGCCGGCGCTGTTTCCCGATGACACGCTGATGTTCGCAAACGCCATCGACTGGCCTACGTTGCAACAACGTCCTACGGTTTCCGCCGCCGATTTCCATTGCGAGCAACTGCCTTTCGATCATCCGCTATGGGTGCTGTTTTCTTCCGGCACGACCGGACTGCCCAAAGCCATCGTGCAGAGCCATGGTGGCATTCTGCTGGAGCAGTTGAAGGCCCTGCATCTGCACCTGGATTTTCGCCCCGGTGATGCCGCATTCATCTTCACCACCACGGGCTGGATGATGTGGAACACCTTGTTCAGCGCATTGCTCTGCGGAGTACGGCCGGTGCTGTACGACGGCCATCCCACTTGGCCGAATATCGATACGCTGTGGCAAATTCTGCAAGACAGTCGTGCCAGTTTTTTCGGCACCAGCCCTACCTATATCGAATTGATGAAACGCCACGACGTGGTGCCCCGGGAGCGCTTTGACCTGGGCGCGCTACGCACCGTCATGCCCGTGGGCTCGCCGGTTTCGCCACAGTGCAACGCCTGGTTTTATCGCAACCTCAAGGCCGATGTATGGGTGACCACGGGCAGCGGTGGCACGGATATCTGCACGGGACTGGTGAGTGGCGTGCCCACGCTGGCGGTGTATGCCGGGGAGATCCAGGCGCGAGCCTTGGGGGTGGATGCCCATGCGTTTGATGAACAGGGCCGGGCGGTGATTGATCAAGTGGGCGAGTTGGTGGTGACGTCACCGATGCCGTCGATGCCGGTGTATTTCTGGAATGACCCGGGGGATGAGCGTTACCGCGACAGCTATTTCCAACCCTGGCCTGGCGTGTGGCGTCATGGGGATTTTTTCCTGCTCAATGCGCGCGGAGGCTGCCAGGTGCTCGGGCGTTCGGATGCGACGCTGAATCGCTTTGGGGTGCGGATCGGCACTGCTGAGATCTACCGGGCGCTGGAGCCGATAGCGGAAATCGACGATGCACTGATCGTGAATCTGGATCTGCCCGAGGGTGGTTTCTTCATGCCGCTGTTTATCCAACTGCGCTCTGGTGCCGTGCTGGACGAAGCATTGCGCCAACGCGTGTGTGAATGTTTGCGGCAGGCTTGTACGCCCCGGCATGTGCCGGACCAGATCATCGCAGTGCCGCTGATTCCGCTGACGCTTACCGGTAAAAAAATGGAAGTGCCGGTGCGCCGAATCCTGATGGGCCACGATCCGCAAAGCGTCGCCAACCCCAGCGCCATGCGCGACCCACAGGCGCTGGCGTTTTTCATCGAATACGCCAACCGCAGGAGCCAATCATGAAGGGCAAAGCCTTTGTTGTTGGCGCTTTTGAACATCCCACGCGTCATGCGGTGGATCGCTCACTGGCGCAACTGCATGCGGATGTGGCCCGAGGCGCCTTGGCGGATGCGGGGCTTAGCCTCAGCGATGTGGACGGTTACTTCTGCGCGGGTGACGTACCCGGTTGGGACGCACCCGGCGTAGGACCTTTCTCCATAGTCGAGTACCTGGGCATACAACCCAGGCACCTGGAGACTACAGAAAGCTGGGGCTCTTCCTACCTTCATCACGTCGCCCAGGCTACCCGCGCCATTGCCGACGGGCGTTGCACCGTTGCCCTGATCACCCAGGCCGGCCGCCCGCGCGCCGAGCGCCAGCGACCGGATGCCAGTCACCTCGATCAACCGCAAACCACCTGCGAAGCGCCCTTTGAAATGCCCTACGGCGCCGCCGTGACCAACCTCTACGCGATGTGCGCCATGCGCCATCAGTACGAACACGGCACCACCGCCGAGCACCTGGCCTGGATCAAAGTCGCGGCATCGCACCATGCCCAGCACAATCCACAGGCGATGTTGCGCAAGATTGTGACGGTGGAGGATGTGTTGAACTCGCCGTTGATCGCAGCGCCCTTGCGACGGCTGGATTGCTGCGTGATCAGCGATGGCGGTGGCGCGCTGGTGGTGGTGCATCCGTCCATCGCGCGCGCCCTCAAGCGGCCGTTGATTACACCGATTGGCGCCGGTTATTCGATCAGCCATTTGAACGGCGGCTATTTCGACCTGCTGTCTTCCGGTGCGGTGAAGTCGAGTGCCGATGCGTTCGCTGAAGCACGGCTCAAACCCGGGGATATCCGCTACGCCTCGCTGTACGACAGCTTCACCATCACCGTCCTGCTCCAACTGGAAAACCTCGGTTTCTGCGCACCGGGTCAGGGCGGCGCCTTTGTTGCCGACGGAAAATTGATCAGCGGCGTGGGTCCGTTGGCAATCAACACCGACGGCGGGGGGCTGTGCAACAACCATCCTGGCAATCGCGGCGGCATGGCCCGACTGATAGAAGCGGTGCGGCAACTCCGTGGAGAAGCTCACCCGGCGGTGCAACGGCCCGACTGCGCGCTGGCCTTGGCCCACGGCACCGGGGGTTTGCTGGGCTCACGGCACGGCAGCGCGACGCTTATTCTGGAGCGCCTTTGATATGCACCTGACCTCACCGCACATCACCCCCGAAAGCGCACCGTTCTGGGAGGCCGCCAACCGCGAACAGCTATTGCTGCGCCGCTGCCTCGACACCGGCAAGCCGTATTTCTACCCCCGCGACCACAGCCCGTTTACTGGCAGCGCCCACACCGATTGGATCGTCGCCAGCGGCAACGCCACCTTGTACAGCTTCAGCTACAGCGGGCGGAACGATGAAACGTATTGCATCGCCTACGTAACGCTCGACGAAGGGCCAACAATGTTATCGGTTGCCCAGTGCGACGAGCCACGACAGTTGCGCATCGGCCAACGGCTCAAAGTGGCCTTCGCACCGACACCGAACGGGCAAAAAATACCTGTCTTCACATTGTCTCCTTAGGGTTGACGGTAAGACACATCACAGCCGATTTATCACCCAACGCCCACCCATTAATCTGTGCCCATGTTGAACGCAACGCCCCACCAACCTAAACAAAAAAGGATTCAACCATGAGCACTGCAACCTACAACCGCCTCAACAAAGACGACGCCATTGTTCTGCTGGTCGACCACCAGACCGGCCTGATTTCCCTGGTGCAGGACTTCTCGCCCAACGAGTTCAAGAACAACGTGCTGGCCCTGGCCGACCTGGCCAAGTTCTTCAACCTGCCGACCATCCTCACCACCAGCTTCGAGCAAGGCCCCAACGGCCCGCTGGTGCCAGAGTTGAAAGAGATGTTTCCGGACGCGCCATACATCGCCCGCCCAGGCCAGATCAACGCGTGGGACAACGAAGACTTCGTCAAGGCGATCAAGGCCACTGGTCGTAAGCAGATCATCATTGCGGGTGTGGTGACGGATGTGTGCGTAGCGTTCCCGACCTTGTCGGCGCTGGCGGAAGGGTTTGAGGTGTTTGTGGTGACCGATGCATCAGGCACATTCAATACCACGGTGCAGCAGGCGGCGTGGAGCCGGATGACGCAAGCCGGGGCACAACTGATGAACTGGTTCTCGGTGGCGTGTGAGTTGCACCGCGACTGGCGCAACGATATCGAAGGCCTGGGGAACCTGTTGTCCCAGCGCATTCCCAACTATCGCAACTTGATGAATGGTTACTCGGCGTTGACAGCGCGTAAGGACTAACTCAACCGCTGCACACACTAAGCCTGCCTTGAAACGCAGGCTTTTTTGGTTAACTAGCAATGCGCCATTAGCACACTCGCCCTAATTGTGACGGCGCCGCCTCACCACTAAAGTCCTTCGCTTATTTCGAGCCTCAAGGAAGGACGCTATTGAATACCTTAACCAAAGTCGGGCGTTGCCTGGCACTGTTGCCCGTCTTGCTGATCAGCACAACGTCGGTATTGGCCGATGAAGAAACACCGATCGGCGACTGGTCGATCATCTACGGCAACGGCCGCGCCCATAAAAATGTGATGTACGTGGCCGACCGTACCTCCGTGGTGCCCTCGAACCACAATAAGGGCGCGAAGCTGGTGGCCGTCACTGTGGTGTATGAAGAACCGGGCAAGCCGATGATCGATGTGTACAACATCGAGGTGCAGTGCTCCACGCGCAAGTTGCGCTTTCTCAACGGCCAGTCGGTCGCACCATTTTCCTACACCCTTACGCACTTGAAAGTCTCCAACACGTGGCAGACGCCGAAGGAGTTCTGGCTCGACCGCACGCTCGCGTATGTCTGCGAACCGGGCAAGAGCAAGGACACCATCGCCATGGGCAAGATGACCCACCTGCAGATGATCCAGACCACCAAAGCGATGTTCCAGCAATTGGGGCCGACTCAGGAAAAAAGCCAGATGATCGATGACCTCGACGACATGCTGGGCAACAAGCGCTGAGTCACACTCACCTATAAGAAGGATTCACCATGCCTACATGGACAAGGCGGTTGCTGGCTGGGCTCTTGTTGCCTGCGGTGCTGCTTATCAATGGGTGCCACCTGATTGCACAATCGCGATGGGAAGGTCGTGACGTGCAAGAGGCGCTGGATTTGTTCGGCAAACCCGACTCGATGAAGAAGCAGAATGCACCCAATGGCGACACTCAAGTGGTGATGACCTGGCACAAATCCTCTTCATGGACGACCACTGAAGCCGCGGGGACTTCAATGAATCACACCGGAAACGGGATGGTCTACACCGAGTATTACCAGCAAGTAGGGCACAGTTCGGATTGCAAGCTGGAAGCCACGGTGGATAAGACGAAGAAGATCGTGCTGTTCAGGATTGAAGATGGCCGGATCCTGCATGGCAAGTGCCTGAATGTGCCATTTGTGCCGGGGTATATTCCGCCGGGGTTTTAAGGCTATCAGTCGGTTTTAACCCGCCAGCTCCCGCTCGATCTGCTCGATGCTTGGCAGGCTGGTTCGCAGTTCTGCGGGCAACGACTCAACCAGTTGATATTCCGCCACACCAATCGGTCGGTTGTTATCGCGCAACGCATATTCGGCGACGACTTCGTTCTTGCTCTTGCACAACAGCAGGCCTATGGTGGGCCCATCTTGTGGATGTTTAAGCTGGGCATCAACGGCAGCCAGATAAAAGCTCAGCTTCCCCAGATGCTCGGGTTTGAACTTGCCGGCTTTCAGTTCGATGACCACGTAGCAGCGTAGCTTCACGTGATAGAACAGCAGGTCGACAAAGAACTCATCGCCTCCGACATCCAGCAGTACTTGCTGGCCGACAAAGGCAAAACCGGCGCCCAGCTCCAACAAAAAGTTGGTGACGTGCTTGATCAAGGCGTTTTCTATGTCGCGCTCCTGCGCGTCCAGGGCCAGGCTGAGGAAGTCAAAACGGTAAGGGTCTTTCAGCGACTCACGCGCCAGGTCGGATTGCGGTTTGGGCAGGTGGGTCTCGAAGTTGCTGACGGCCTTGCCACTGCGTTCCAGCAGGCGGTTTTCGATTTGCATCACCAGCGAGTTACGCGACCAGTTGTTCTCTATCGCCTGGGCTATGTACCAGCGGCGGGTTTCGGGGCCGGGGAGTTTGTCGAGCAACACCACATTGTGGCCCCAAGGCAATTGTGCAGCAGCCTGTTGCACAAATTCAGAACTGGGCCACGCCTCGGCAAAAGCCCGCATGTACTTGAGATTACGCGGCGAAAAACCCTTCATTCGTGGAAAGGCCGCACGCAAATCCTGGGCAAGTCGATCTATGACTTTGCTGCCCCAGCCCTGCTCCGCCTGGCGGGTCAAAATGTCGTGGCCAATCTGCCAATAGAGCAGCACCAATTCCCGATTCACCGCCAGTGTTGCGCGCTGCTGCGCCGCATGAATGCGGCCTTTCAGGTCGGTCAGCCAGTCACTGTAGCCCGCGGGTGGTGTGGTCAAGCCAATACAGGGTTCGCTCATGCCATTTCACTCTGGAGTTTTGAGGCAGGCTAGTCAGGCGCATTGACTGTCACAAGGGGCGAAGCGCGTTTCAAGAAGGACCTTTCAATCACTACAGAAACGTCCTGCTGGCCATTGCGGACTACTGACTTGACTCTCCCCTATACAGCAGCCTTTAACCTGAAACGCCCTGTTCAGGACCTCCCCCATGACCCCGCGCACCCTGGTGATCCTAGGCCACCCCTCCCGTTCCAGCTTTTGTTCAGCCCTGGCCGAAACCTACATCCAGGCCGCAAAAACCGCCGGCCATGAAGTACGTGTCCTACGCTTGGGTGACTTGGCATTCGACCCAGTCCTTCATCATGGTTACACCCAGATTCAACCGCTGGAACCCGACCTGCTCAGCGCACAATCCGACATTCTCTGGGCTACTCACCTGACCTTTGTTTTCCCGATCTGGTGGGGTGGCATCCCGGCGTTAATGAAGGGTTTTATCGACCGAGTCTTCCTACCCGGTTTTGCCTTCAAATACCGCGCGGGCAAGGCATTCCCTGACAAACTGCTTCACGGCCGAACGGCACATTTACTGGTGACCATGGACACGCCGCCATGGTATTACCGCTGGTTCTATCGCATGCCGGGCATTCACCAGATGCGCAAGACCACGCTGGGGCTGTGCGGTGTCAGGACAACAAAAACGTTGCTGTTCGGGCCGGTGCTGGGCTCCACGGCGGCGCAGCGGGATACATGGCTGAAACAGGCCGGCGCTTTAACGGAAAAAAGGAGTTTTCATGTACATCGGCAAAGCCGCGCAGTTGTCGGGCACGACCATCAAGGCGATTCGTCACTATGAGGCTGTCGGGCTGTTGCCAGCACCGCAGCGTCAGGGCCAGTACCGGGTCTATTCGGCGCAGAACGTTGAGCTGCTGATGTTCATAAAGTGCGCGCAGCAGTTGGGGTTCAAGCTCAAGGAGTTGCAGGAAATTCTTTCAGGCCACGTAGGTGATGCACTGCCTTGGGAGCGGGCGGATCAGGCTATCGCAGACAAGAAGCAGGAACTGGCCCTGAAAATTGCCGCGCTACAGGAAATGCACGTGGGATTGCAGACATTTGAAGCACAGTTGAAAACATCACAAGAACAGTGCTCGTCAATGGCGCAAAGATCCTGACCGGCGGTGAGCCGAATAAAATAGCTATTCGGCTCATTTGATGAGCCGAATAGGGCGCTTATTCGGCTCACAGCCTGAACACCCTCCCCCACTCATTTGCCCAGAATCCCCATGTCTGCTAGTGTCGCGCCGGTTTACCGTCTACCGGAATAGCCGCCATGGCCCGCAAAAAAGTTGCACTCGATTTCGAACAATCCCTCGCTGACCTGCAAACCCTGGTTGAGCGTCTGGAGAACGGCGAGTTGTCGCTGGAAGACTCGTTGACAGCGTTTGAGCAAGGCATCGGCCTGACCCGCGACTGCCAGAGCGCGCTCGCGCAGGCAGAGCAGAAGGTACAAGTGCTGCTGGAACGCGACGGGGAGTTGGCCGAAGAACCTTTCGATGCGGAACAGCCCGAATGATCGATGCGTATCAGGCCAGTAGCCAAGCCCGGGTCAATGCGGCCTTGGAACCCTTGTTTGTTGCGCCAAGCCCCGAACTCAAGCGTCTTTACGAAGCCATGCGCTACAGCGTGATGAACGGCGGCAAGCGTGTGCGCCCGTTGCTGGCGTATGCAGCGTGTGAAGCCTTGGGCGCAACCGCCGAACAGGCGAATGGCGCGGCCTGTGCGGTGGAGTTGATCCACGCCTATTCCCTGGTGCATGACGATTTGCCGGCGATGGACGATGACGATCTGCGTCGCGGCCAGCCCACCACCCACAAAGCCTTTGATGAAGCCTGCGCGATCCTCGCCGGTGACGGCCTGCAAAGCCTGGCGTTCAGCGCACTGCTGGACCCGACGCTGAGCAACGTGAATGCCGAGATCCGCTTGCGCATGGTCATGGCGCTGGCCGTGGCGGCAGGCCCGGCCGGTATGGTCGGCGGCCAGGCCATCGACTTGGGTTCGGTCGGCCAGAAGCTCGATCAACAAGCCTTGGAATACATGCACCGCCACAAGACCGGCGCCTTGATTGAAGCCGCCGTGCACCTGGGTGCGCTGGCCAGTGGGCGTGCCGAAGCCGCTCAACTGGCGGCGTTGAAGACCTACGCGCTGGCCATCGGCCTGGCGTTCCAGGTGCAGGACGACATTCTCGACGTAGAAAGCGACACGGCCACCCTAGGCAAACGCCAAGGCGCCGATATCGCACGGGATAAACCGACTTACCCTGCGTTGCTCGGGCTGGAAGCAGCCAAGGCCTATGCCCTGGAACTGCGTGACCAGGCCCTGGATGCCCTGCGACCTTTCGACGCGGCAGCCGAGCCACTGCGTGACTTGGCGCGGTATATCGTCGAACGCCGGCACTGATAACGGCGGCCTTTGCGGCCGCATATCGGCCAAGTTCAGCGCTCTGCGTGGGCAGTTCGCGATGCTTGAGGTAAACTGCCGCCTCTTCTATACCTATAACGATTCGCCTGATGCCCACGACGTTTCAAGAGATTCCCCGCAAGCGCCCGTCCACGCCCCTGCTTGACCGTGCTGTCACGCCGGCCGGCCTGCGTCGACTGGGTGAAGCCGAGCTGGAAACCCTGGCCGATGAGTTGCGCCTGGAATTGCTCTACACGGTCGGCCAGACCGGTGGGCATTTTGGTGCCGGCCTGGGCGTCATCGAGCTGACCATCGCCCTGCATTACGTGTTCGATACCCCGGATGACCGGCTGGTGTGGGACGTGGGCCATCAGGCGTATCCGCACAAGATCCTCACCGGTCGCCGCGAGCAGATGGGCACCCTGCGCCAGAAGGACGGCATTGCCGCCTTCCCGCGCCGCGCCGAGAGCGAGTACGACACCTTTGGCGTCGGCCACTCCAGCACCTCCATCAGCGCCGCGCTGGGCATGGCGATTGCCGCCCGTCTGCAAGGTAGCGACCGCAAGGCGATTGCGGTGATTGGTGATGGCGCGCTGACCGCCGGCATGGCCTTCGAAGCGCTCAACCATGCGCCGGAAGTGGACGCCAACATGTTGGTGATCCTTAACGACAACGACATGTCGATTTCGCGCAATGTCGGTGGCCTGTCCAATTACCTGGCAAAAATCCTCTCCAGCCGCACCTACGCCAGCATGCGCGAAGGCAGCAAGAAGGTACTCTCGCGTCTGCCTGGCGCGTGGGAAATTGCCCGCCGTACCGAAGAATATGCCAAAGGCATGCTGGTACCCGGCACCCTCTTCGAAGAGCTGGGCTGGAACTACATCGGCCCGATCGACGGCCACGACCTGCCCACCCTGATCGCTACGCTGCGCAACATGCGTGATCTCAAGGGCCCGCAGTTCCTGCATATCGTCACCAAGAAAGGCAAAGGCTTCGCCCCGGCGGAAGTCGACCCGATCGGCTACCACGCCATCACCAAGCTGGAACCGCTGGACGCGCCTGCCGCCGCGCCGAAAAAGGCCAGCGGGCCGAAGTATTCCGGCGTGTTCGGCGAATGGCTGTGCGACATGGCCGCCGCCGACCCGCGCCTGGTGGGCATTACCCCGGCGATGAAGGAAGGCTCGGACCTGGTCGCGTTCAGCGAGCGTTTCCCGCTGCGCTACTTTGACGTGGCAATTGCCGAACAGCACGCGGTGACCTTCGCGGCCGGCATGGCCTGTGAAGGCGCCAAGCCGGTGGTGGCGATCTACTCCACCTTCCTGCAGCGCGGTTACGATCAGTTGGTGCATGACGTCGCGGTGCAGAACCTCGACGTGCTGTTCGCCATCGACCGCGCTGGTTTGGTGGGCGAAGACGGCCCGACTCACGCCGGCAGCTTCGACTTGTCCTACCTGCGCTGCATCCCCGGCATGCTGGTGATGACGCCGAGTGACGAAAACGAACTGCGCAAGATGCTCAGCACCGGCCACCTGTACAACGGCCCGGCCGCCGTGCGTTACCCGCGTGGCAATGGCCCGAATGCAGTGATCGAGAAAGACCTTGAGCCTATCGAGATCGGCAAGGGCATCGTGCGTCGTCAAGGCAGCAAGACTGCGTTCCTGGTGTTCGGCGTGCAGCTGGCCGAAGCGCTGAAGGTGGCCGGGAAGATCGACGCCACCGTGATCGACATGCGCTTCGTCAAACCCCTGGATGAAGCGTTGGTGCGTGAGATTGCCGGCAGCCATGAGCTGCTGGTGACCGTCGAAGAAAATGCCATCATGGGCGGTGCCGGCGCGGCCGTCAGCGAGTTCCTGGCGCGGGAGAACATCCTCAAGTCGGTGCTGCACCTGGGCCTGCCGGATGTGTACGTCGAACACGCCAAGCCGGCGCAGATGCTGGCCGAATGCGGGCTGGATGAAGCGGGCATCGAGGCATCGGTTCGCGAGCGCATGGCGTTGCTCGGCCTGTAACCTACAAAAGGTGGGAGCCTGCTCCCACCTCGCTATGGATAGCCATGAAAAGCCTGCGCTTCGCCCTGCCCCTGCTGCTTTTGCCCGCCACTGATTTGCTCGCCGAGACGTTTGAGCGCGACGACGCTCTGAAACTCCCCAACGTAGTCATCAGCGCCAACCGCCAGGTCCAGGCCCGCAACGACAGCAGCGCCGCCAACACCGTCTTCACCCGCGATGATATCGACCGCCTGCAACCTACCAGCGTGACGGACCTGCTTAGCCGCGTGCCGGGTGTGCAGGTCGCGCCGACCGGTGGCCGTGGCAGCCTGCCGGGGATTTATATCCGTGGCACCAAATCCGCACAAAGCCTGGTGTTGGTGGACGGCCAGCGCATCGCCAACACCACCTCCGGCGACAGCGGCCTGCAGTACCTGAACGTCGACCAGATTGAACGGGTGGAAGTGTTGCGCGGTTCACGTTCGGTGATCTATGGCAGCGATGCGATTGGCGGGGTGATCCAGGTATTTACCCGGCGTAATGCCGAGCAGGGCCTACAGCCGCGCCTGAAAGTGGGCTTTGGCAGCCACCAAACCTGGGAGCGCAGCCTCGGCCTGTCCGGTGGCGATGAACACACGCGTTTCAACCTCGGCGCGAGCCTGGATGAGACCGCCGGCATCAACTCGACACACACGTCATTTCCCAGCGATGGCGACCATGACGCCTACCGCAACCAGTCCATCAGCCTGAACCTTAGCCACGCCTTCAACGATGGGCTGGAAGCGGGTTTCAACCTGTTGGATAACCGTGGCAAATCAGAGTACGACAACAGCTTCGGCCGCTACGACGTCGTCACCGGGCAAACGCTGGGGCAAAAGCCCTACACCGACTACACCGTGAGCAGCGCCAGCGGTTACCTGGATGCCAAGCTCAACGAGCGCTGGCAATCGCGCCTGGAACTGGGCCACAGCGAGAACCGCGATACCAAGCGCGACACCCTCAGTGACGATTTCAGCGTGTTCAACACCTACCGCGACTCGGTCAACTGGCAGAACGATCTGGCACTGAATGACCAGAACAGCCTGATACTCGGTGGCGACTGGTATGAAGACCGCCTCCATGGCTCTACCACCTTTACCGAGAACAGTCGCTGGAACCGCGCCGCCTTTGTGCAGCATCGCTTCCACGGCGAAGGGTTTTCCACCGAGCTGGGCCTGCGGCGTGACCAGAACCAACAGTTCGGCGGGCAGAACAGCTGGAGCGGCACCCTGACCTTGCCCGTCAACCCGGACAATGACCTGCTGCTGAGCTACAGCGAGGGCTTCCGAGCCCCGACCTTCAATGACCTGTATTACCCGGACGAATACGGCTTCAAGAACAGCAACCCGGACCTGAAGCCCGAAACCTCGAAAAGCTACGAGATGCAATGGCGCAGCCAACTCAGCGACACCAGCCGCCTGGAAGCTTCGCTGTATCGCACCGATATCCAGGATGCGATCGTGTTCGGCAGCGACGGCCCGCAAAACGTCAGTTCGGCGCGCATCAACGGTTTCGAGGCCGCACTCAAGCAAGAGCTGTTCGGCTGGCAAAGCAGCCTGGGACTGGCGTTGATTGATCCACGAGACCGCGATTCCGGGCATACGTTGGCACGTCGCGCCAGGCGCACAGTGAGCCTGGATCTGGATCGCCAGTTCGACCAATTCGGCGTCGGCGCCAGCTGGCAGGCGGTCAGCAGCAGCTACGACGACCCGAAGAACCAGCAGCCGTTGGGAGGCTATGGGTTGCTCGGGTTGCGCGCCAGTTGGGCGGTGAACCGTGAAATCGTGCTGAACATGAAGGTCGATAACCTCCTGGACAAAGCCTACAGCCGGGCGCTGTATCAGTATCAAGGCCAGCAATATGGCTACCGGGAAGAGGGCCGTGCGCTGATGGTTGGTGTGACCTGGACGCCGGACCTCTAACGGGGCGCAATCACCTGACACAACCGCGCCACCGCCTCCAGCATCTGCCCGCTCGGACGCTCCAGGCCTTTATCCGGTACCACGCGCACCCGTTCGGCCATCGCCGGCCAGACCTTCCAGGCCTCCTTCTGCGCTTGATCCCCAACCAGAATCAATTCGGGATCACGCTGCAACACCGATTCAATGCTCACCTGCGGCGCGGGCAACTTGAGGTCATCGAACACATTGCGCGCGCCGCACACACTCAACGCATCGCTGATGATCTGCCCGCCGCCCACGGTATACAGCGGCTGGTTCCACACTTGGTAAAACACGCGCAATGGCTCGGCACGCTGATAGCGCTGACGCAGCTCGGCCAGGCGTTGACGTAGCTGCGCAGCCAATTGCCGGCCGGCTTCAGCACGGCCTAATTGCTCGGCGATGGCCTGAACCTGGGCAGTGAGTTGTTCAAGGCTATGGGGTTCAGCGACGTAGACCGGGATGTTCAGGCGCTGCAACTGCTCACGCTGGGCCGGGCCGACGCTGCCGGGCCACAGCAGGATCAAGTCGGGCTTGAGGCTGAGCAGGCGTTCCATGTCCAATTGGCCGTAATGCCCCACGGACGCCACGTGCGCCAGGGCAGCCGGGCGCTCGCCACCATCGAGCACACCCACCAGCACGTCGGCGGCGCCCAGTTCAGCAACGATTTCAGACAGTGACGGCGCCAGGCTGACCACCCGCTCGGCCGCCAAAGCCTGGGCACAGCATGCCAGCAGCAAGACCGCCAGCCAGTGACGTCTCATCCCAGTTGACGGGGAATGCGGTAGAGGTAGAACAACACCAACGTCGACAGCGCCAGCAGGAACAGCGGCACCGCTTCCAGGCCGACGAACACCGCCAGCGCGCCAATCCAGGCCGGAACCGCCGCCACCAGCAACGCCGTACGCCGACGGGCCGCCAGGGTAATCCAGGCAGCCGGTTCTTCGGGGGTATCGAGGGCTTTGGAGGTAGCGATCAACGCGTGTTTATAGCCGTTGAAGTAACGCAGGCTGAGAAACATCGAGGCCACGCCGGCAATGAAGAACGGCATGGCCAGCACTGGCAGCAAGGATTCGGCTTGGCCGAACACCAGGTTGATCACAAACAGGGGCAGCAGCGCCAGGGCCAGGTACTGCCACCAGTTGAAGGACAGTCGCCGTTTCACCTGGCCACGGGTCACGCGCGGTCGACCTCGCCCTGGTGCTCGTTGCCCATCATGTGGTCGAGCTTGCTGGCCTTGGTGGCCAGGTAGAGTTTGTTGTGCGGGTTGTGCCCGGTGTGCAGCGGCACGCGCTCGGCCACGGTGATGCCCATCTCGGTCAAGGCTTTGACCTTGCGCGGGTTGTTGGTCATCAAGCGCAGGGATTTGACGCCCAAGTGCTCCAGCATCGGCAGGCAGATCGCGTAGTCACGCTGGTCGGCGGCGAAACCCAGGCGCTCGTTGGCCTCGACGGTATCGGCGCCGCCGTCTTGCAGCTCGTAGGCGCGGATCTTGTTCATCAGGCCAATGCCACGGCCTTCCTGACGCAGGTACAGCAATACGCCACGGCCTTCACGGGCGATGGCCCGCATGGCAGCTTCCAGTTGCGAACCGCAGTCGCAACGCTGGCTGAACAGCGCATCGCCGGTCAGGCATTCGGAATGCACACGACCCAGCACTGGCGCGCCATCCGCGATATCGCCCAGGCTCAGCACAACGTGCTCGCGCCCGGTGGCCTCTTCGAGGAAGCCGTTCATGGTGAACGTGGCAAAAGGGGTAGGCAGCTTGGAAGCGGCGACGAAAACGACGGGCACCGTGTGCTCCTGATTTCAGTTTTTACGATGGCGGCCATTGTAACAGCAGGTTCCTACAGACGCTTAAGCTGAATTATCGCTGATAAAGATCAATAGGTTCGATTGGCCTTCGCCTTGGTTCTATGCAGGTCAGAACGGATACGGCTGTTTCCAGTGCTCGAAAATCGCCTTTAACTCGCCGCTTTTCACCAGCGCCGCCATGCGCTGGTCGAACACGACCATCAAGGCGCGACCTCGCTCGTTATCGGCAAACCCGATATAGAGCGGCAGTTCGGCGATGTGGGTCAGTGTGAACTTGGACGGGTCATCCGCCTGATTCAGCACGTACTTGGCCTCGGTCAGCGCATCGATGTAGAAGTCGGCCCGCGCGTGTTGCAGCATCGGCAAAATACCGTCGCGGCGCTCGATCTGGTTGAAGCGATGCACGTTGGGCAAGTACTCCTCGTACTTGTAGCCACGCACCCAGGCCAGGCGGTAATTGCCCAGCGTGGCTACCGTCGGCGCCGGCGTGCTGGCCAGGCCGAGGGCGTAGATGTGGTCGGAATCGAAGTTCCAGTGGGGGTACAACACACCCGTGGCTTCATCGCGATAGGACCCAACCCAGCCATCCACTTCGCCGCGCTGGGCCAGGCCGACCGATCGGGTGTAGGGTACGGAGCGGGTCTGCAGCGTGATTCCGGCGGGTTCGAACACCTGGCGCAGCACGTCCCAGGCCAGGCCGCTGCCGTCTTTGTTGGTGTAGTCGTTCCATTCTTCACTGGCCAGCATGACCTTGCCGGGCACGTCCTGCGCCTGGACTAACGACGTAAAGGCACACAGCACTATCAGCAGCCAGCGGCGCACATCCATGGTGGCGACCTCCTACAGGGCCTTGCATCCGTGATTACGCTATAGAGGGTAGCGCAGCTCGCCGATTCAGGGCGCCTCGCGAAAATGTTGATAGCCACGAATGGCCGGCGTTATGTCCTGCCCGTTGGCGTCGAGCAGCGTCACGCCCTGCCCCGCCTCAACCCGGCCGATCACATGGACCGGCCAGCCGTCGGCCAGCAATGGCGCCAGCTCGGCGGGTGGCAGGGTGAACGCCAGCACATAATCGTCGCCCCCGCTCAGGGCCGCCACGCGCGCGGCGTCATCGCCGACAAACGCCAACAGTGCCTGAGACAGAGGCAACCGCTGACGCTCGATCAACAGGCTGACAGCCGAAGCCGTGGCGATATGCCCGCAATCGGCCAGGAGTCCATCGGAAATATCCATGGCAGACGTGGCCTTGCCGCGCAACGCCAGCCCCAGCGCCAACTGCGGTTGCGGCGACCAGTAATGGGCTAATAACGGATCAGCGATGGCTGCGTCGGCACTGCGCTGACCCAATACCAACGGCAGCGCGCCGGCCGCATTGCCCAGTTCGCCACCGACACACAGCAAGTCACCCGGCTGCGCCCCGCTGCGGGTCAAGGCTTGCCCGGCGGGTACGCGACCAAACACAGTCAGGGTTAGGCTTAACGGCCCACGGGTGGTATCGCCGCCCACCAGGCCCACACCACAGCTCTGCGCCATCAGGTTCAAACCCTGGGCATAGCGTTGCAACCAATCGGCGTCGACCGTCGGTGTGGTGAGAGCAAGGGTAAAGGCGAGGGGGTTGGCGCCCATGGCAGCCAGGTCGCTCACTGCCACGGCCAACGAGCGCTGGCCCAGCAGGAACGGGTCGCAGGGGTCGGCAAAATGCACCCCGGCCACCAGCGTATCGGTGGAGATCGCCAGCTGCTCCCCGGCAGGAAGCGCCAGCAAGGCGCAGTCGTCGCCGATCCCAAGGGCAATGCCTTCGCCGCCTTGCGCACAGGGCGCGGCGGCGAAGTAATTGCGGATCAGCTCAAACTCGCCCATTCAGGACTCAAGCGCCAATTAGCGCTTGTACGCCTTCACTTCGGCTTCACGCAGGCGCGGCGCCAGCTTGTCGAGCACGCCGTTGACGAACTTGTGGCCGTCGGTCGAACCGTAGACTTTCGCCAGTTCGATACCTTCGTTGATGACCACGCGGTACGGCACGTCGACGCGATACAGCAGTTCCCAGGCAGACAGGCGCATCACGCACAGTTCGACCGGGTCCAACTCTTCGATGGTCAGGTCCAGGCAAGGTGCCAGGGCCGTGTCGATCTCGGTCAGGTGCGCATGCACACCGTGCAGGATGTCGTGGAAGTACGGCAGGTCGGCAAAGGTGAAATCGTTGTCGACGCGAAACTGTGCTTCGATCTCGTTCAACGAAGCGCCCGCCAGGTGACGCTGGTACAGCGCCTGGGTCGCCAATTGACGAGCAGCGCGACGCTTCTCGTTCTTGGACGGCTTGCCAGCATCGGCTGGACGTGGCTCGCGCGGGTTGAAGTTGTCGCTCTCGTCGGAAATCACTTGGCCTCCAACTGCGACAGCAGGCTGACCATTTCCAGGGCGGACAGGGCAGCTTCAGCGCCTTTGTTACCGGCCTTGGTGCCGGAACGCTCGATGGCTTGCTCGATGGAATCAACGGTCAGCACGCCGAAAGCGACTGGCACGCCAAACTCCATGGACACCTGGGCCAGGCCCTTGGTGCATTCGCCAGCCACGTATTCGAAGTGCGGAGTACCGCCACGAATGACCGCGCCCAGGGCGATGATCGCCGCGTATTCACCCTGTTGAGCAACTTTTTGCGCAACCAGTGGAATTTCGAAGGCGCCAGGCGCACGGATGATCGTGATGTCGCTCTCGCTTACACCGTGGCGAACCAGGGTGTCAACGGCACCGCTTACCAGGCTTTCAACCACGAAGCTGTTGAAGCGGCCAACCACCAGGGCATAGCGGCCTTTGGGGGCGATGAAGGTACCTTCGATGGTCTTCAGGGTCATTCGACAAATCTCTTAAAGAGCCGGGACGCGTGTATGACGCGCCCCTTAGTGATATTTGAACCGCGAACAAGGGGCGAAAATCGCCGGCCTTTATTCGGAGGGCACGTATTCTACTACTTCCAGGTCGAAACCGGATATCGCATTAAATTTCATTGGCGCACTCATCAAGCGCATTTTGCGCACGCCCAGGTCACGCAGGATCTGCGAACCGGCACCGACGATGCTGTAGGTGGTCGGTTTTTTCACCGGCGCGTGGTCAGCTGTTTCGCGGATATGCGCCAGCAACACATCGCCATCCAACGGGTGACCGAGCAACAGCACCACACCGCTGCCAGCCTCGGAAACCGCAGCCATGGCGGCGCGCAGGCTCCAGCGGCCCGGCTGCTTGACCATCAGCAGGTCACGCAGCGGGTCCATGTTGTGCACACGCACCAGGGTCGGTTCTTCGGCGCAAATGGTGCCCAGGGTCAGGGCCATGTGCACGTCGCCTTCCACTGAATCACGGTAGGTCACCAAATTGAATTGGCCCAGTTCGCTGTCCAGTGGCTGCTCGGCAATCCGCTGAACGGTACGTTCGTGGATCATGCGGTAGTGGATCAGGTCGGCAATGGTGCCGATCTTGAGGTTGTGTTCGGCGGCAAAGGCTTCGAGTTCGGTGCGACGGGCCATGGTGCCGTCGTCGTTCATCACTTCGCAGATCACTCCGCTCGGCTCGAAACCGGCCATGCGCGCCAGGTCGCAGGCGGCTTCGGTGTGACCGGCACGGGCCAGGGTGCCGCCCGGTTGGGCCATCAACGGGAAGATGTGACCGGGGCTGACGATGTCTTCGGCCTTGGCGTCTTTCGCGGCGGCGGCCTGCACGGTACGTGCGCGGTCGGCGGCGGAGATGCCGGTGGTGACGCCAGTGGTGGCTTCAATCGAGACGGTGAACTTGGTACCAAAACCCGAACCATTGCGCGGCGCCATCAACGGCAGCTTGAGCAACTCGCAGCGCTCACGGCTCATGGGCATGCAGATCAGCCCGCGGGCATGCTTGGCCATGAAGTTGATGTGCTCAGGCAGGCAGGCCTCGGCGGCCATGATGATGTCGCCTTCGTTTTCACGGTCTTCGTCATCCATCAGGATGACCATCTTGCCTTGGCGGATGTCTTCAACCAGTTCTTCGATGCTATTGAGCGCCACGCGGCACCCCCTTGGTCAGGATTTCAGGTAGCCGTTAGCGGCCAGAAAACTTTCAGTGATGTTCCCGGATGCAGGCTCTGCGGCCTTATCGCCCAACAACAGGCGCTCCAGGTAACGGGCAAGCAAGTCCACTTCCAGGTTCACCCGGCGACCTGGCTGGTAAGACGCCATGATGGTTTCGCTGAGGGTGTGGGGAATGATGGTCAGTTCAAATTCGGCGCCGTTCACGGCGTTCACGGTCAGGCTGGTGCCGTCGACGGTGATCGAGCCTTTGTGGGCGATGTACTTGGCCAGCTCTTTCGGCGCACGGATGCGGAATTCCACAGCCCGAGCGTTTTCGCTACGGGCGACGACTTCACCAACGCCATCGACATGACCGCTGACCAGGTGGCCGCCCAGGCGGGTGGTCGGGGTCAGGGCTTTTTCCAGGTTGACCGGGCTGCCGGCCTTGAGGTCGTTCATCGCGGTGCAGTCCAGGGTTTCCCGGCTGACATCGGCGGCAAAACCGTTGCCTGGCAACTCGATGACGGTCAGGCACACACCATTGATGGCAATGCTGTCGCCCAACTTGACGTCGCCCAGATCGAGCTTGCCGGTTTCAACCGACAGGCGAACGTCGCCGCCTTTTGGGGTCATTGCACGAATGCTGCCGATGGATTCGATGATGCCGGTGAACATGGCCTTCTCCTGGAAAACGGTACGGGACACTTGAGCGTCCGGTCAGAATTATACGCTCGCTGCTGGCACAGGGATGGCAGTGACTCGCCAGTCGTCGCCTACAGCGCGCATTTCAGTGATCTTGAGTTGGGGGGCATCGGCCAGTTTCTCAAGCGGCCAGTCCAACAAAGGCCGGGCGGCGGAGCCGAGGAATTTGCCGGCGATGAAAATCACGTATTCATCCACCAGGCCTTGCTGGGCAAATGCACCGGCGAGGCTTGGGCCGGCTTCCACCAGCACTTCGTTGACGCCACGGGCCGCCAGCGCAACCAGCGCCGAGCGCAGGTCGACCTGGCCGTCTACGCCCGGCACCACCAGGCACTCGGGGCCACGGGGGAACTGGTTTTCCGGGGTCACGCAGGTGATGACCAACGCCGGGCCGGCCTTGAAGAATGGCGCATTGAGCGGCACGCGCAGGCGGCCGTCGATCAGCACACGCAACGGCGGGCGCGACATGGCCAGGGCCGTGGTGGCTTCATCCAGGCCGAGTTCGGCGGCGCGCACGGTCAGGCGTGCGCCGTCGGCCAGCACCGTGTCGGCGCCGGTCAGCACTACGCTGGCCTCGGCGCGCAGGCGTTGCACGGCGGCACGGGCGGCTGGGCCGGTGATCCACTGGCTTTCGCCACTGGCCATCGCGGTGCGGCCGTCCAGGCTCATCGCCAGCTTGACCCGCACGAAGGGCAGGCCATGTTCCATGCGCTTGAGGAAACCCGGATTCAACGCGCGTGCCTCAGCCTCCAACACACCGCTGCGCACTTCGATACCGGCTTGAGCCAAGCGCTGCATGCCGCGCCCCGCCACTTCCGGGTTCGGGTCCTGCATGCCGGCGACGACACGGGCCACGCCCGCCGTGACCAACGCATCCGCGCAAGGCGGCGTACGTCCATGGTGACTGCACGGTTCGAGGGTCACATACACCGTGGCGCCACGGGCTTTGGCTCCGGCGGCGCGCAGGGCGTTGGGTTCGGCGTGGGGTTCGCCGGTACGCTCATGCCAGCCTTCGCCGACAATCTGCCCGTCACGCACAATCACACAACCCACGCTTGGGTTGGGATGGGTGGTGTACAGGCCCTTGCGCGCCAGTTCCAGGGCACGGGCCATGTAATGGGCATCGAGCACAGCTTGTTCGGCAGACGGTGGGTTCATTCTTTGGCAGGCTCACGGGCCAGGCGGTCGATCTCTTCGCGGAACTCATTGAGGTCCTGGAAGCGTCGATACACCGAGGCGAAACGGATGTAGGCAACTTCGTCGAGCTTTTGCAGCTCGCCCATCACCAGTTCTCCAACCACCAGGCTCTTGACCTCGCGCTCGCCGGTCGCACGCAGCTTGTGCTTGATGTGCACCAGCGCCGCCTCCAGCCGCTCGACACTCACCGGGCGTTTTTCCAGGGCGCGCTGCATACCGGCGCGCAGTTTTTCTTCGTCGAAAGGCTGGCGGCTGCCGTCGGATTTGATCAGACGCGGCAATACCAGTTCGGCGGTTTCGAAGGTGGTGAAACGTTCACCGCAGGCCAGGCATTCGCGCCGGCGACGCACTTGATCGCCCTCGGCGACCAGACGCGAGTCAATGACCTTGGTGTCGTTGGCACCGCAGAAGGGACAGTGCATGGTAGGCAGGCAACAAATAAAGGGAGGGCCATGGTAGCGCATCCCCGTGGCAAGACAAGCCATAGCCTTTACGGTATATAGGCTGACTATTATGTTTCATATTTTTCAAGCCACGGATTTTGTCCTTTCTGGAGCCGTACATGCAGTTACGACCACTTGTTTTGCTCACCCTGTTCAGTTTCCTGGTCGCCTGCAGCAGCGAAGCCCCCAAGCCGGCCGCACCTCAGCCCACACCGGCCCAAGAGAAAAAAGTCCCCGGTCTTGAAGACATGGGCCCCCTGCCCGCCTACCAGCGGGAAATCAGCGGCAGCCTGACCAACATTCCAGCCGGTGCCGAAGTCGAGATGGCGTTGCTAGTGATCGATGACCGTTCGCGCCCGCAACAACTGCTCGCCAGCAGCGTGTTGAGCGGCAACGGCAAGCCCCTGGCCTTCCGCCTGCGCTTCAACCCCGAGGCGTTCCCGGCCGGTGCGCGGGTTGAACTGCGTGGTCGCGCCAGCCAGTCCGATCAACTGATCCTGCACCTGCCCGCCGTGCGCATCACCCAGGCGATCAGCCAGACCACCGGCCCCCTGCAACTCGTCAAGGCACCATGACACCACCGCTGGACCTGCAAGCCGCGCTGAGCGAACTGATCGGCGACGCGCACCTGGTGCCCTGCCCACTGCCGGGCACCGAGTTGTCGTTGTGGCTGCTGGATGCAGACAACATGGACCGCGCCTTCAGCCCCGAAGAAACCCGGCGCATCCTGCATGAACCGCCCTACTGGAGCTTTTGCTGGGCCAGCGGCCTGGCGCTGGCGCGGTACCTGGCGGCGAACCCGCAGTGGGTCGCGGGCAAGCGCGTGCTGGATTTTGGCGCGGGCTCCGGCGTGGCTGGGATTGCTGCCGTCAAAGCTGGGGCGCTGGAAGTGGTGGCTTGTGACCTGGACCCGCTGGCGCTGGCATCCTGCCGGGCGAATGCCGAACTCAACGGCGTAGAGCTGGGTTATTCGCAAGACTTCTTCGCCGAGGCCGACCGCTTCGATCTGATCCTGGTGGCGGATGTTCTCTACGACCGGGCGAACCTGCCGTTGCTGGATCAGTTCCTCACGCGAGGCCGCGAAGCGTTGGTGGCGGATTCACGCGTACGGGATTTTCAGCACCCGGATTATCGGCGACTGGAGATTCTTGATGCACTGACATTGCCGGATCTGGCGGAGCCTTGGGAGTTTCGCAAGGTGAGTCTTTACCACTCGCGGCGGTAGGCTTACACGTTACAAATTTCTGGCAATAGGTTGGTTGAGACAGGGAAAGAAACGCTGTGGAAAATACGCTCCTTTCGCACGCGGCCCGGATAATCGACCAGCATGCTCTCCCTTACAATTTCGCCTATTAATGCCTTGCAAAAGGTCAGGCAGCTGCCTAACCTCAGCGGCAATACACCCGCCATGCCTCTGGTTGCGTCAGTGACCAAGCACAAATTGTGCGGGTTTTTTATGCCCGGTGCTTTTTCGGCATGAGGTCATTCAGCAAGCCTGCCATCGACGTTCCTGCTCAGCTGGAACTGCTCAAGCGCCGCGGTTTGCTTATTCAAAATGAGGTTCGGGCCGGGTCTTTTTTACAGTCCGTCAGCTTCTTTCGATTAACCCCCTACATGCGCCCCTTTCAACAGCCGGAAGATATCGACCATCGCTTTCGTGACGGTTGCCAGTTTCGTCAACTGACCCGCCTATACGACTTTGACCGACGGCTCCGTTTACTGACGATGGATGCCATCGAAAGCGTCGAAATTGCATCACGCGCAGTTATCAGTAACCACATGGGAACTACACATGGCAGTCACTGGTATTCCCGTCCACAGATGTTCAACCCTGCATTTGATCATCAACGCCTGCTGACCACTCTGTCGATCAAACAATCCAACGCAACCCGTGACTATTTGCGCGAATGTGAGCGCATCGACAGACTGCACACAGATGAGCAAAGTAAAGCCAAGCTTAAACGCCACAGAGCGAAAGAAAGCTATGCCCGTCACTACTCGACAACCTACTCTCAGCCTCCTTTGATGCCTGGCTGGGCCATGCTGGAAGAATTGACGCTGGGTGACTTGTCACATCTGTACAAAGGCCTGGCCAAGGACTTCGATAAAAAGGCCATTGCCAAGCGCCTGGGACTTGCAGCGCCCCTGTTGCAGTCATGGCTGCACACTCTGACCACCATTCGAAACATGTGCGCTCATCATTCGCGAATGTGGAACCGGGAGTTGGGCATTCGTCCCGAATTGCCGAGGAAAGCCAACTTCCCATGGCCGGAACACCTTTTTCAGCCAGGGCCACACACGCGTATTTTCGCAGCGCTCTGCATTCTTAATCATTTGATGCATCGAGTGAGCCCCCACACCCGCTGGGACCAACGCCTGTATCAACTCATCCGCGAGTTCCCCGAAGTCAGCCTGAAACCAATGGGGTTCCCTGACGACTGGTACCAAGACCCTTTTTGGCACGCACCTCGAACCTGAACGCCATGCTGCTTCCGATAGCCAGCGCCAGCCCTTATAGTTGCGCCATTCCCGCTTTATTCGAGACGCCCCATGAGTGAGCCCACGCCGTACATCTTCGATGTCACCACCGCCAACTTTGACCAGGCAGTGATCCAGAACTCCTTCGAAAAACCCGTACTAGTGGATTTCTGGGCCGAGTGGTGCGCGCCGTGCAAGGCGTTGATGCCGATGCTCGCGAAAGTTGCCGAGAGTTATCAGGGTGAGTTGCTGCTGGCCAAGGTCGATTGCGAGGCCGAGCAGGATATTGTTGCGCGCTTTGGCATTCAAAGCCTGCCGACGGTGGTGTTGTTCAAGGACGGCCAGCCGGTGGACGGGTTTGCCGGGGCGCAGCCGGAGTCGGCGGTGCGCGCGATGCTGGAGCCGCATGTACAGATGCCGCCGCCAGCTGCGGCGGATCCGTTGGAGCAGGCCCAGGCGTTGTTTGCCGAAGGTCGCATCAGCGATGCCGAAGCCGTGCTGGTGGCATTGCTGGGCGAGGACAACACCAACGCTGCGGCGTTAATCCTGTACGCGCGCTGCCTGGCTGAGCGTGGTGAGTTGGGCGAAGCCCAGACCGTGCTGGACGCCGTGAAGAGCGACGACCACAAAGCCGCCCTCGCCGGCGCCAAGGCGCAGATCACCTTCCTGCGCCAGGCTGCCGACCTGCCAGACGCCGCCGACCTGAAAAGCCGCCTGGCGCAAAACCCGCAGGATGACGAAGCGGCCTACCAACTGGCGATCCAGCAACTGGCGCGCCAGCAGTACGACGCGGCGCTGGAGGGTTTGCTCAAGCTATTCATCCGTAACCGCAGCTACAGCGAAGGCCTGCCACACAAGACCTTGCTGCAGGTGTTCGAACTGCTGGGCAATGATCACCCGCTGGTGACCGTGTACCGCCGCAAGTTGTTTGCCGCGCTGTACTAATCGCCGACCCAGCTGTACAGCGGCGTATCGGCGCCGCTGGCCACTTTAACGTTCGAACTGTGGCGCAGGCGCACCAGCAGACGCTTGCCGGAGGCGGCATCGCCGGCCAAACCTTCCAACTGGTCGAGCAACTCCAGGCCGCTGAGCTGCCCGGCCTTGCGCAGCAGGTCCTGGGCGTTCTGCCACAGGTCGTCATTCTGCTTCACCGGTGTCGCTGTTGCTGCGGCGGGTACAGGCGCCGCCTGCAACTGTGCGCCGAGCCGAGCCCAATCGCCGTCGTCCAGTTCCAGGGTCAAGTCCACCGGCAAGTCGCCGACGGTTCCACGAATTCGCAACATCGTCCTTTCTCCTGCAGTTTTTCTGACAGGCATGCTCCCATGCAGCTTGCGCAACGCCAAGCGGGCGGTCAAACTCAGCGGCAATTGTTATAAGATCACATAACAAAACTTTCATGTTCTGGAGCCTTCTCATGCGCCGTCTGTTGCTTGCTTTGCCGTTCGCCCTGCTGCCATTGGCGGTTGCCCACGCTCATGATGATCACGACCATGAACACGGCAGCCTTGGCGCCCACGAACATGGCGTCGGTCGCCTCAACGCAGTGCTCGACGGCCAGGCGCTGGAGCTGGAACTGGACAGCCCGGCGATGAACCTGGTGGGTTTCGAACACTTGGCCACCACCCCGTCGGACAAAGCCAAGGTCGCCGCCGTGCGCAAACAGCTGGAAAACCCAGCCGCCCTGTTCAACCTGCCTAAGGGCGCCGGTTGCGTGGTCAGCAGCCAGGAACTCAATAGCCCGCTGTTTGGCGACAAGCCTGAAGCAGACCACGACGACGATGATGACCACGATCACGACGCCAAAGACGGCGCCCACGAGCACCATCACGACCACAGCGAAATCCACGCCCACTACCAGTTCACCTGTGCCACGCCGACGGCCTTGAGCATCCTCGACCTGACCCAGGTCTTCAAGACCTTCCCCGCCACCCAGAAAATTCAGGTACAACTGATCGGCCCGAGCGGCCAGCAAGGTGTTGAAGCGACGGCCACAGCAGCCACCCTGAAGTTCTGAGTTCACATGACCCACGCATTGATCGAACTGTCTGACCTGGGCTTCAACTGGCCCGGTCACCCGCAGTTGCTGGACATCCCCGCGTTCCGCCTGGACGCGGGGGAAACCCTGTTTCTCAAGGGCCCGAGCGGCAGTGGCAAAACCACGCTGCTGGGACTGCTTGGCGGCGTGCAGACACCCAACCAGGGCAGCATCCGTCTGCTCGGCCAGGAGCTGACCGAGCTCTCGGCCGGTGCCCGCGACCGTTTTCGCGTCGACCACACCGGCTACATCTTCCAGCAGTTCAACCTGCTGCCGTTCCTGTCGGTGCGCGAGAACGTCGAGTTGCCCTGCCATTTTTCCAAGTTGCGTGCGCAGCGGGCGAAACAGCGCCACGGCAGTGTCGACCAGGCCGCCGCCGCGTTGCTCGCACACCTTGGGTTGAAAGACAAAGCCCTGCTGGAACGCCGCGCCGACTCGCTGTCCATCGGCCAGCAACAACGGGTGGCCGCCGCCCGTGCATTGATCGGCCAACCGGAGCTGGTGATCGCCGACGAGCCCACTTCGGCCCTGGACTACGACGCCCGCGAAGCCTTCCTACAGCTGTTGTTTGCCGAATGCCGTGAAGCCGGCGCCAGCCTGTTGTTTGTCAGCCATGACCAGAGCCTGGCTTCGCTGTTCGACCGCAACCTGTCGCTGGCCGAACTCAATCGCGCCGCCACGCCCGCAGAGGTTTGAGATGTATCTGTTCCGTCTAGCCATGGCCAGCCTGGCTAACCGCCGCTTTACCGCGATCCTCACCGCGTTCGCCATCGCGCTTTCAGTCTGCTTGCTGCTCGCGGTAGAGCGGGTGCGCGTCGAGGCGCGCAACAGTTTCGCCAGCACCATCAGCGGCACCGACCTGATTGTCGGCGCGCGTTCCGGCTCCGTAAACCTGCTGCTGTACTCGGTATTCCGCATCGGCAACGCCACCAACAACATCCGTTGGGACAGCTTCGAGCATTTCGCCGCCAGCCCCCAAGTAAAGTGGGCCATCCCGATTTCCCTGGGTGACTCCCATCGCGGCTACCGCGTGATGGGCACCAACGAATCCTACTTCGAGCACTACCAATACGGCCGCAAGCAAAACCTCGAACTGGCCAGCGGCCGCGCCTTCGCCACCGACCCGTTTGAGGTGGTGCTCGGTGCAGAAGTGGCTGACGCCCTGCACTACAAGCTCGGCGACAAACTGGTGCTGGCCCATGGCGTGGCGGTGGTCAGCCTGGTGAAACACGATGACAAACCCTTCACCGTGGTCGGCATTCTCAAGCGCACCGGCACGCCAGTGGACCGCACATTGCACATCAGCCTCGGCGGCATGGAGGCGATCCATATCGACTGGCACAACGGCGTGCCAGCCCAAGGCAAAGGCCGCATCAGTGCCGACCAGGCGCGCAACATGGACCTCACGCCGCAGGCCATCACCGCGTTCATGCTCGGCCTGAACAACAAGATTTCCACCTTCGCCCTGCAACGGGAAATCAACGAATTCCGCGGCGAGCCGATGCTGGCGATCCTGCCCGGCGTGGCGCTGCAAGAGCTGTGGAGCATGATGGGCACCGCCGAAAAAGCACTGTTCGTGATCTCGTTGTTCGTAGTACTCACCGGCTTGATCGGCATGCTCACGGCGATCCTCACCAGCCTCAACGAACGACGTCGCGAAATGGCGATCTTGCGTTCGGTGGGTGCGCGCCCGTGGCATATCGCGACACTGCTGATCTTCGAAGCCTTCGCCCTGGCGTTGTCTGGCGTGGTTGCCGGCGTTGGCTTGCTCTATGTGTGCATCGCCGTCTCGCGCGGGTATCTGCAGGCAAACTACGGCCTGGACCTGCCGATGTCGTGGCCGAGCGAATATGAATGGACGCTGCTCGCCGGTATCCTGGGCGCTGCGCTGTTGATGGGCAGCGTGCCCGCGTGGCGCGCCTATCGGCAATCCCTGGCCGATGGCCTGTCCATACGTTTATGAGGAAGGCTTCGATGCGTCGTGCGCTGTTTGCGTTGTTGCTGCTGGTGGCCGTGCCCGTATGGGCCGATGAGCAGCTCAAGGATTTGTCGTGGCAGGAGATGATTCCGCCGGATGCACCGCCGGAAATCCCCAATATGAAACCGCTGCACGACTTGTCGAACATGGCCGATGCCTTGTCGGTCGAGGCAGCGCCAGCGGCCAAGCAGGACTTGCCCAACGCCCCGGTGGTGCAAAGCCTCGACGGCCAGCACATCCGACTGCCGGGCTACATCGTGCCGCTGGAAGTCAGTGAGGAAGGCCGCACGACGGAGTTCTTGCTGGTGCCGTATTTCGGCGCGTGCATCCATGTGCCGCCGCCGCCTTCGAACCAGATCGTGCATGTCAAAAGCGAAATCGGCGTGAAGCTCGATGAGCTGTACCAGCCATATTGGATCGAAGGCGCGATGCAAGTCAAACCGTCCACCAGCGAGCTGGCCGATGCCGGTTACCAGATGGATGCCGAGAAAATTTACATGTACGAACTGCCTGAATAAGGCTGATCGCCCTTTCATTGAGCTGAGTCAAAAGACCGGACGGAACGATCTTTACCATTGGACGTACAACTTTTAAACGTCCTTTGGAGCTCCCATGAACAAGTCTCTGCTCGGCGCGTCCCTCTTCGCGCTCGCCCTCGTCGCCCCCGTTGCACACGCTCACGAAGCGGGCGACATTCTGGTGCGCGCCGGTGCAATTACCGTGAACCCAAAGGCGGACAGCGGCCACGTCAAAGTTGACCAGGGTCCGTTGGCGGGCACCAACCTGGGCGGCAAGGCGACCATGAGCAGTGACACCCAACTGGGCCTGAACTTCGCCTACATGCTGACCAACCACGTCGGTATCGAACTGCTGGCCGCCACGCCGTTCGAGCATGATGTGAAGATCAAGGGCACCGCCCTGAGCCCGGCCAACGGCAAGCTCGGCACCCTGAAACACCTGCCGCCGACCCTGAGCGTCGTGTACTACCCACTCGACAACAAGTCGGCCTTCCAGCCGTACGTGGGCGCCGGTATCAACTACACCTGGATCTACGACGAACACGTCGGCAGCCGTGCCCAGGGCGCAGGCTTCAGCAACTTCAAGGCTGAAAACTCCTGGGGCTGGGCCGCACAGATCGGCGCGGACTACATGATCAACGACAAGTGGATGATCAACGCCCAGGCGCGCTACATCGACATCAGCACCAAGGCCACCGTGGAAAACAACGGCGTGGCACCGGGCACTCGCGCCAAGGTGAACGTTGATGTGGACCCGATGGTTTACATGGTGGGTATTGGCTACAAGTTCTAAAACCGCCGTACAAAAAAAGGCGCCTGTTTCAGGCGCCTTTTTTTATTGGCCGTGGCGGTAAAACCGATCCAGCAACGCCGGCAACCCCGCCCGCCATGCCCGTGGCTTGATGCCAAAGGTGTGGAGGATTTTCTTGCAGGCGAGCACCGCGTGTTGCGGTTCTTCGCTCGCATCCGGCCGGGCCGCGTGGGCCTGGGCGGTAGGCGATTCGATTGCCAGCGGATGATAGCTGCGCGCTTCGGTGAGGATCGCCTGCCCCAGCGCCAACGGTGTGGTCGCTTCCTGGCCGGCGTAGTGATAAGTGCCCCACAGCGGCGCAGCACAATCGAGCTGCTTGAGCACCGAGATGATCACCCGCGCCGCATCATCCACCGGCGTCGGGTTGCCGCGACGGTCGTCCGCCATCAGCAATTCATCCGGTTTCTCGGCCCGAGCCAAAAAGCGCCCGAGGGTGCCATCGACACTGTCATCCAGCAGCCAGCCAAACCGCAGCAACACATGCTGCGGGCAGGTGGCACGCACGCTCTGCTCGATGCGCCACAACGCCTGGCCGCGCAGGCCCAGGGGCACAGGCTCGTCTTTTTCGCTGTAGGCGGTGGCGCGGGAGCCATCGAACACGCGGTAGCTGGACGGTTGCAGCAGGGTGATGTTGTGGTGCTGGCACAGCTCGGCCAGCCGCTCGATGGCAAATTCCTGGGCAGCCAGACGGGTTTCGCTGACCGCTTCGGCCTGGAACCAGTCGAAATAGTAGGCGAGGTTGATCAACGCATCGGGACGGGTGTCGTCGAGCAATTGGGTGAGGCTCGCGGCATCCCAGCCGTCTTGGGGCGGTTTGGGTGCGAGGAAACCGATGTCTTCCTCTGCACCGAGGCGAATCAGCGCCTGCCCGAGGGCATTCCCGCCGCCCAGTAACATAAGGCGCATTCGCATAGATTGAGCAGGCCCGGTCTGTTTGGAACGAAGGTTTTCTGGTCTTGGCCAGAATCGTTGCATTTTGCGGGTTTGTAGCGCAACCGTCACGGATTAACTATCTTCGCGCCTGCCTCCGTCGGTTCATGCTCAAGGGCCGTCCGCACAGGCACCATGACCTGCTGTGGATAAGTCTGCGCGAAATGCACCTCGGCACAGTTATCCACAAGCTTTTTCAGGCGCTGGTTGAACGCGCGGCTCACCGCATATTGCCCACCCGACACCGTGCGGAACTGCGCCGTGAGCACCACGCCGTTGAGGTCCATCTTGTCGACGCCGAAGACTTCCAGCGGGCCTTGCAGGTTGTATTTGAGGAACACGTCATCCCGAATCGACTGCCCCGCCTCGCGGATCAACTCCACCGCCTTGTCCACGTCCGTGCCGTAGGTGAACTGCACCGAGAAGAACGCATAGGCAAATTGCCGCGACTGGTTGGTGACTGCCTTGATCTGTCCGAACGGCACCGAATGCACAAAGCCCTTGCCGTCGCGCAGGCGCAGGGTGCGAATGGTCAGGCCTTCGACGGTGCCTGCGTGGCCGGAGTCGAGTACCACCCAGTCGCCGATGGACAGCGTGTCTTCGATGATGATGAACAGCCCGGTGATCACATCTTGCACCAATTGCTGCGAGCCAAAACCAATGGCCAGGCCGACCACCCCGGCACCGGCCAGCAGCGGTGCGACGTTAATCCCGAGGTTGGCCATGGTGGTGATCGCGCAGATCACCACGAGGATGATCTTCACCGCATTGCGCAGCAGCGGCAGGATGGTTTTCACCCGCGTGCTCGGTTGGCGACTGGAGCGCTTGTTGACCGGCGGCTTCAGCGCTTCCTGGATCGCCGTGTCGAGCACCACCCAGAACAGCCAGGTCATCAGCAGGATCAAGCCGATGCTGCTGAGAGAATCACTGATCGCCCGGCCCACCGAGTTGCGCTGGGCGAATTCGAACAGCGACACACCCCAGATGCGTCCGAGGATTTCGATAAACGCGATGGCCATGACAATGCGCAGGATCGCGTGCAACAGGCTGAGGAAGCGTTCCTTATACGCGCTGCTGCGCTGGATCGCCACTTGGCTGCGGGACTTGAACAGATGTTGCAGCACCGTGCTGAGGAACACCGTGCCGATCAGCAGGATCGTGGTGAACAACGCACAGCGCAAGACCTTCTGGTTGTCGTCACCGGCGCCGATCAGGTTGATCGCCGACACCAGCACCATCAACAGGATCGGCCAATACCACAGGCCGGAAAATATCCGCAGCGATTGTTGCAGCGCCGGATGTTTAAGACGTTGAGCCAATGGCCGGTTGCGAATCAGGTGGGCCACCGGGCGGCGCAGGCGGACCACCAGCATGCCGAAAATCACCGCCGCAAACAGCCCGGTAAACACCGCGATGCTGCTGGTGATATTGCCACCGAGCTGACGGGCGATCTGTGGGCTGGTCAGCGCATCGCTGAGGGCGGCGAGGAAGCCGATCAGGAACAACGGCTTGGGGCAGTAGCTGCGAATGATCCGAACCGCCGGGCGCTTGTGCCCGACATTGAACATGACAATCACGCACAACAGCATCGAGGTGGAAAAGATGCCGCTACTGGTGGCGTAGGCAAAGCACAGCGCCAGCGCGCGACCTACAGAGGTGGGCAGAAAGTGACTGACATAAAGCGTCAGCGGCAGACAGACAAGCGCGGGAATCGTGTAGGGAATCACATACCCAAGCACCGCCAGCAGGCGTTCGCGACGTTCGAAGAAGGCACGGCGGCCCAGGCGCTGTACGATAAATCGCCCCAACAGCGTCAGCGCCACAAACGCGCCGACCCACACGCCGGACAACAACAGGAAATCCCCTGCCACGCTCCAGGGTGAACGCGCAGCGGTCTGGTTGACCAGCCGCCCGACCTCGTCGGCCGCTCGGTCCGCGCGCAGGCGCCACTCGTCGATCAGGTTCTGATTGAGGTCGAGCTTTTGCTGTACGTCATCGATGCTGGAACTGATCGCCCCCAGCAGCCCGCCCTCCACCAGCAACTCCGGCTTGGCCGGCGCTTCAGGTTCCGGCGCGGTGGCCGCCGCTTGCAGTGCGCCACTGCCGCAAAACAGCAGCGCGCCAAGCAGTAATGCAGTCTTGAGATTCAGCAAAACACTGAGCTCCTTCAGAAGGGTCTGTAAGGAACTGACGGGTTTGAACGTTGATCGTTCCCCTTCAGCGGCATCTTTATGCCGTCTGTAGGACGCTGGAAACTTTCCGTCAAAAATCACAGTCAGCCATAAACGGGGGCCAAGCCCCCACTTCTTTCACAGGAGCAATCATGGCTGCGATCCCCGACTGGGTGCCCATCACCCCCAGCGTCGCCATCACTCGCTTCACGGTGCTGACGGTCAATATCCACAAGGGCTTTACCGCCCTGAATCGACGTTTCATCCTGCCCGAGCTGCGCGAAGCGGTGCGCAGCGTGGGCGCCGACATGGTGTTCCTGCAGGAAATCCACGGCACCCACGAGCGCCATCCACAGCGCTTCAGCGACTGGCCGAACATGCCGCAGTACGAATTCCTCGCCGACAGCATCTGGCCGCAGTTCGCCTATGGCCGCAACGCGGTCTACCCCCATGGCGACCATGGCAATGCGTTGCTGTCGAAATTCCAGATCGTGCGCTACGACAATCTCGATATTTCCCAAAGCGGCCATGAAAACCGTGGCCTGCTGCATTGCGTGCTGCGCCTGCCAGGCAGCGGCCAGGAGATCCATGCGATCTGCATCCACCTGGGCTTGCGCGAAGTGCACCGCCAGCAGCAATTGCGCTTGATTGAGCAGCGCATCAGCGAGATACCGGCCGACGCCCCGCTGATCGTGGCCGGTGATTTCAACGATTGGCGCCAAAAGGCCGACCTGAGCAAGGCGGGCTTGAAGGAAGTGTTTATTGAATCCATCGGTAAACCTGCGCGTACCTTCCCGGCGCGTTTGCCCTTACTGCCGTTGGACCGGATTTATGTGCGCAATCTGAAAGTGCATAACCCTCGGGTGCTGACCACGCGGCCGTGGTCTCACCTGTCCGACCATGTGCCGCTGTCGGTCGAGGTCGAGCTATGAACGTGGCCGTGGAACATATCTCCACCGACCAGCCGCCGGACGAAGCCAAGGCCCGCGACCTGGATTACGGCTGGCAGAGTGGTAACCAGGTCCAATTGCTGGAGAACGGCGAGGCGTATTTTCCCAAGGTGTTCGAAGCCCTGCGCGCGGCCCGACGGGAGATTCTGCTGGAGACATTCATTCTTTTCGAAGACAAGGTAGGCCATGAACTGCACGGCATCCTGATCGAGGCCGCGCAGCGTGGGGTGAAGGTGGTGGCAAGCCTGGACGGTTTTGGTTGCGGCGAACTGAGCCCGTCGTTTCTGGGCGAACTGGCGGACGCCGGAGTGACGGTGCAGATGTTTGACCCGGCGTCCAAGACCCTGGGTTTTCGCACCAACTGGTTTCGTCGCCTGCACCGCAAGATTGTGGTGGTGGATGCAGAAGTGGCGTTTATCGGAGGGATCAACTTTTCTGCCGACCACTTGGGCGATTTCGGCCCCGAAGCCAAGCAGGATTACGCGGTGCAGGTGGTGGGCCCGGCGGTGGCGGACCTGCATCATTTCGCCCTGGCGCAAAGTGGTCGCCAGGTGCGCACGCGACGTGGCTGGCGGCGGCGCCAGCAACGGCCTTCGTTGTGGTCCACCGACCAGGGCGAAGGCCTGGTGCGCCTGATTTACCGCGACAACGTGCAGCATCGCGATGACATTGAAGAGGCGTACATCCACGCGCTGAGCAAGGCGCAACAGCGCGTGGTGATCGCCAACGCCTACTTCTTCCCCGGCTACCGCCTGCTGCGGGAAATACGCAATGCCGCGCGGCGTGGTGTGCAGGTGCAACTGATCATGCAGGGCCAGCCCGATGTGCTGCTGGCCAAGCTCGCGGCGCGGATGCTCTACGACTATTTGCTCAAGGACGGCGTGGTCATCCACGAATACTGCCAGCGCCCGCTGCACGGCAAGGTGGCGTTGGTGGATGATGAATGGAGCACCGTGGGGTCGAGCAATCTGGACCCGTTGAGCCTGTCGCTGAACCTGGAAGCCAACGTGTTGATTCGTGACCGCGCGTTCAATCAACAGCTGTATGAACGCCTGGAAATACTCGCCCGCGACCACTGCCAGACCATGCCGGAAAACCGCAAACCGCGCCTGTGGCTCTGGCGATTGACCGTGGGCTTCCTGGTGTTTCATGTGATGCGCCACTTCCCGGCCTTGACGGGATGGCTACCGGCACACAAGCCACGGTTGAAACCCATCGAGAGCCAGGCCAATGACCGCTGAATCCCGGTTCAAACGCTGGAAGAAACCGCTGACCATCGCCTTTTTCCTGGTGTTGATCGTGCTGTTCACCCTGCTCGCGCGGCGCATCGATTGGAGCGAGGTAGTGCAGACCCTGGGCGACTTCAAGGTGCGCACCCTGGTGATCGCCGGCGCACTGACTCTGTGCAGCTTTTTGGTGTACGCCAGCTTCGATTTGATCGGCCGCACCTACATTCGCCAGAACCTGGTGTGGAAGCAGATCCTACCCGTGGGCATCATCAGCTACGCGTTCAACCTCAACCTGAGCGCGTGGGTCGGCGGCATCGCCATGCGTTATCGCCTGTATTCGCGCTTGGGGGTGAGCAACGGCAATATCGCCAAGATCCTCGGCCTGAGCCTGGCCACCAATTGGTTTGGCTACATGGCGATCGCCGGGGTGGTGTTCAGCAGCGGTTTGGTGACCATGCCGCCGGGGTGGAAGGTCAGCACCACGGCCTTGCAAGGCATTGGCGCGTTGTTGGTACTGGCCAGCCTCGGCTATCTGGTGGCCTGCCAGTTTTCGAAAAAGCGTGCGTGGACGATTCGCGGCATGGAAATCAACCTGCCGTCCGTGCGCATGGCGTGCCTGCAATTGCTGCTCGGCGCATTGAATTGGTCGCTGATGGCGGCGGTGATCTTCACCTTATTGCCGGCCAAGCTGGATTATCCGCTGGTGCTGGGTGTGTTGCTGATCAGCGCGATTGCCGGAGTGCTCACCCATATTCCGGCAGGGCTGGGCGTGCTGGAAGCGGTGTTTATTGCACTGTTGCAGCATGAGGCGTCGCGGGGCAGTTTGCTTGCCGGGTTGATCGCGTATCGGGCGATTTACTTCATCTTGCCGCTGCTGATCGCGCTGGTGATGTACCTCGGTGTGGAGGCCAAGGCGAAGGCGTTGCGGGTGAAGAAAACACCCGCTTGAACGCTTTACTGGGACTGAATGATGCTCAACCGTTCGCCCACCACCATCTCGGTGATCCAGTCCACCAGGATTGAGGTGTAGGCCTGTTGGGACACCGGATCGCTGAGAGAATGGTCGGCACCGTCGATGATGCGATGGGTCAGTGAGTGGGTCTGCTGGCACGCCGCACGGTAGCTCATGATAGTGGCGTGGGGCACGTGGTCATCGGTTTCCGATTCGACGATCAATACATCACCGGTAAACGCAGAGCACGCGTGCAAGGCGCGATTGGTTTCGGCGTGGACCAAGGTGCTGCGGTAATCCATCAGGTCGGCCTTATCCAGATCACGCTTGGGTTTGAGCCATTCCTGATCGCGGTACAACGCCGGCACGCGCAGCGCCAGCCAGCGCACCGGGCGCAATGAGGTGAGAATCGCCGCAAGGTAGCCGCCGTAACTGGTGCCCACCACCGCCACCGCCGAGGTGTCGATGGCGGGGTGCGACAGCAGTCGATCATAGGCCGCCAGCAAGTCGCGCAGGTTGTCTTCGCGGGTGACGCGGGACAATGGAATGCCCGTGCCGGCGTGCCCGCGCAGGTCGAAGGTCAGGCACACGCAACCCAAGCCGGCGATGCCTTTGGCGCGTTCCAGGTCTCGCTCCTGGCTGCCGCCCCAACCGTGCACAAACAACACGCCGGGGACTTTGGATTTAGGGCTGAGGAAGGTGCCGCTCATCTGTTCGTCGTCGATATCGATCGCAATGCTTTCGCTTTTAGCCGTCATAAGCCTTAACCGTCACGTACTTGAGAAGAAACTCGCTGTTTTCCGCCGGGCCGCGATACACCTCGATGGCATTGGCCGGCAGCGGTTGGTCCACGTAGGTTTCCACCGAGGACACATGGATCGCACGCAGGCCAGGGTTGTTGATAAAACTTTGCAGCGCCGCGACTTCCGCGCTGCTGGCCCCGCCCATGCGCCAGGATTGTTCGAGTACACCGCTGCGGCGTTGGCCGTTGCTGTCCAGGCCCTGAGCGATGTCGTAGTTGCGCCGTGATGCGTAGAAGCCGGGGTAGGCCTCATCGGCAGCCGCATCGAAGACCTGGGCTTGTTCGATGGCTTCGCGTACGTCGTTGGGCAGTTCGAGTTGCAGCAGGTCGTCGTAGTGACCGGGCACTACCAACAGGTTGGAGCCGCCGTAGACCTCTTCGCCCTGCCCGTCCTTCGTCAGGTATTGCTCGCCGCAGTAGCTGAACACGTGATCGCCGATAAAGCTTTGGCCAACGCTGTGGGTGATCACATCGTGCAGGTCCTGCTCCAGCACCACCCCTTCGTTGAAGAGTTTCGCGGCATCCGGTCGCGCCAGCACCGCTTCGAATTCATCCAGGCTGTGGATAACTTCCTGGCCTCGACCCGCGCAGGCGTGCACGGGTTTCAAGCGGATGGGGCCGCTGTGGAGCAAGCGTGTGGCGGCGGGCCGTGCGTCTTCCAGTGCAAAGACGCTCAGACCGTCCAGCACGACTTTTCGTACACGCTCGCAAAACAACGCCGACCAACCTTGCGGCGCTTTGGCTTCAGGACTGAGCAAGCCATGACTGATGGCTTTGGTGCAGATGAAGTCGTGATTGACGTAACCGCCCCACAAATCCTCTGGCCCCTTGATGTTAAGCGCTCGGGCCTGGGCCGGGCCGACCAGGGTCTGCGTAGGCAGCAAATACAGCGCCCGCCCCGCGTGCAGATCAATGTCGTAGCTGCCGCCGAACTTGAGCCCGAGGATCTGCGCCAGCCAGCGCGCCAGAGCGCGGTTGGTTTCGACCTCATGCAGCGGCGCGCCCTCACGTGTGGAGTGAGCAACCACCAGCTTCTTGCGTTGAGTCGGGGTCATGCGTCCCCCTTGGCCATCCCGCCATGTGTGTAGACGGAACGTTGCAGAGATCAGGCCAAGGCGCATTAGGACGGGATTGCATTCAAATCAATCGGTTGCCGAAAAACCGATGGCAGTTGGCCTGTTTTATTCTGCACGACCACCCGTTAATGCGGCGGCGTTCTGCACGATTCACACGCCGAATCGGCTGCGATAATCGCTGGGCGTCAGTCCGGTGATCTTCTTGAAGATGGCGCGAAAGGCACTCGGGTCCTGGTAGCCGACGGTCCAGGCGATATGGTCGATGGTGCCGTTAGTGAATTCGAGCATCTGCCGTGCCTTGCCCACCCGCAAATGCTGACAGTACTCGGTGGGCTTCAAACCGGTGGCGGTGCGAAAGCGCCGTAGGAAGGTGCGCTCTTCCAAACCGGCTTCCCGAGCCATCGCCGCCAGGGATACATCCACCGCGCCGCTGGCCTGCAACCCGTGCTGAACCTTGAGAATGGCCGCGTCGCCGTGGCCGAGAATCGGCGCGAAGTTACTGCCGCATTGGCTGGCGCTGTCACTGTGCTCGATCACCAGGAAACGCGCGGTATCGGCCGCGATGCTCGGGCCCATCAGGCGGTCGACCAGGCGCAGGCCGAGTTCGGACCAGGCCATCAGGCCGGCGGTGGTGATCAAGTCGCCGTCATCAACAATGGGTTTATCCGCCTCCAGGCGCACCGCCGGGTAACGGGCGGCGAAGGATTTGGCGGAAGACCAATGCGTTGTGGCACTGCGTCCGTCGAGCAACCCGCTGCGCGCCAGCATGATCGAGCCAATGCATACACCGCCCAGCACAGTACCTGCAGCGTGTTGCTGGCGAATCCACTCCAATAGCGCGGGGGGCGCCTGCTCCTCGGTAAACTCACCAATCGACGGTGGCACCAGCACAGCCATCATCGGTTGCTCGGAGCCAGGATGGCTGCTGAATACGCGCGCCGGTTTGCCGGTAAGATCCATCTGCCAATGGCTGACCCGCAGCAACGGCAATTGCGCGGACTGATGCTCGGCGGCGATGCGGTTGGCCACGCCGAACAGGTCGGTCAAGCCATGCACGGCCGCCAACTGCGCACCTTGGTAGATCAACACGCCCAGCTCGACGACCACCATTGTCAGTTTTCCCCCTGTTATTGTCGGTGCAGCCAATCCCCGGTGCAGGCGCCAGCTAAGATACTGGGCCCATCAACCCATCACGAGGCAACACACATGGCCAAGCAAGCGCTCATCCTAATCGATATCCAGAACGACTACTTCCCTCAGGGCAAGTGGCCACTCGACGGCGTCGACGCCGCGGCAGACAAGGCCGCGCAAGTGCTGCAGGCGTTTCGCCAGGCGGGTGACGCGGTGATTCATGTTCGCCATGAGTTCACCTCCGAGGACGCGCCGTTCTTCACGCCAGGTTCCGAGGGGGCACATCTGCATTCCAAAGTGCTGAACGAAGGCAATGAGCCGGTGGTGCTTAAACACTTTGTGAATGCGTTTCGCGAAACCCGGCTGCGCGAACTGCTGGAACAACGCAGCATTACCGACCTGGTGGTGGTCGGCAGCATGAGCCATATGTGTATCGACGCTGTGGTGCGGGCGGCGGCGGATCTGGGCTACAAGGTCACGGTGATTCATGACGCGTGTGCCACGCGGGACCTGGAATTCAATGGGCAGGTGATTCCAGCGGCTCAAGTTCACGGGGCGTACATGGCCTCGCTGGCGTTTGGGTATGCGGGTGTAGTGTCGGCGGATGAGTACTTGAAGGCACAAGCGGCGGCTTGACCGCCACTTGGCTTTTAGGCGTTAGCGAGTCGCGATGATGAACAGGCGCGGAAACGGCAGCAACACCGTGCCATCAGCCAATGCGGGATAGGCCTTGATAATTCGCGCCTGGTATTCCTGTAGGAAAGCGGCTTTTTCGCTGTCGGTCAAAGGCGCGAGGAACGGCCTCAGCGCCGACGCCTTGAACCACTCCACCACCGCCGCGTGATCCGCCAACGGGTGCTGATAGGTGGTGCGCCACACATCGACGGTGCTGCAATGTTTGCTCAGCAGTTCGTAGTAGTAGCTCGCCGTGTGGCGTTCGTTATGTTTGACCGCAGCGATCTTGCCCGCCCACGGCCCCTCTGCCGCGACTTCGCGGGCAAGCCGGTGGGCGGGCTCATCGAGATTGTCCGGGGTTTGCACCGCCAGCGTGCCACCCGGCGTCAGTTGTTGGACCAGGTGCGGATAAAGCGTGGCGTGATCCGGCAACCACTGCAGGGATGCATTGGCCAGGATCACATCGAAGGTTTGTGCAGGTTTCCAGTCACCGATATCCGCCAGTTCAAAGTTCAGCGCCGGCAGCCGTTTGCGGGCGTCCACCAACATGTCATCGGAGCTGTCCATGCCGGTGACATGTGCCTGCGGGAAGCGCTCGGCCAGCACTTCGGTGGAGTTGCCGGGGCCGCAGCCCAGGTCGACGGCGTTGCGCACCTCGGTATTCGCAATGGCCGCGACCAGGTCACGGACGGGACGGGTGCGCTGCTGTTCGAACATCGTGTATTGCTTGGCTGACCAGGTCATCACGGCTTTCCTTCTTTTTGAGGTTGGCCACAGCCTAAATCTTGTGAGCCATGAGAACAAATGCCAGGATTGAAGCCCTCCCATACCTCAAAAGTATTCCTATGCTGGAGCTTCGCCAACTCAAGGCCTTCGTTGCCATCGCAGAAGAAGGCTATATCACCCGCGCAGCCGAACGCCTGGGCATGCAGCAGCCACCGTTGACGCGGATGTTGCAAAGCCTTGAGGCCGAATTGGGCGTGGTGTTGATGGAGCGCCTGCCCCGTGGCGTTCGCCCCACCACCGCCGGGCTCGCGTTGCTGGATGAGGCGCGGGAAATCCTCGCACAGGCTGAAGGCGTCGCGGATGTAGTCCGCCGTGCCGCACGCGGCGAACGTGGCCGGCTGGCCATCGGCTTTACGAGTTCGGCTGCCTTGCATCCTTTTGTACCGAGTGTGCTGCGGCTGTTTCGCGAAACCTTTGTCGGCGTAACAGTCGTGCTAGAGGAAGCCGGCACCGGCGAGTTGCTGGACGCATTGGTACACGAAAAACTCGACGCGGCGTTTATCCGCTCGCCTCTCAGCGGGACACAGTCGCTGCAAGACGAACCCATCCTGGTGGAGCCGATGCTGCTGGCGCTGCCCACCGATCACCCGCTGGCGCTTGATGCAGGCTCTCCCCTGCCCTTGAAGGCACTGGCGACCGAATCTTTCGTGCTTTATCGCCGGCGCGTGGGGCTGGGGTTGTATGACGCGATCCTGGTGGCGTGCCGCGAAGCTGGGTTCAGCCCGCAAGTGGTGCAGGAAGCCCCACGCATGACCGCAACATTGAGCCTGGTGGCGGCGGGACTTGGCGTGTCCATCGTGCCGGCGTCGATGCAGCGGTTGCGCGGGGACGGCATCGTGTATCGGGAATTGACGGAGTGCCGCAGCCTGGTGGCACCGCTGCATTTGGCGACGCGGATCGATGACGGTTCGGCGGTGTTACGCCGGTTCAAGGATATGGTGGTGACGGCGGCCGTTGCGGACGCCTGATCACCCCTGGAGCGCCGCGTTATTTCATCCGTGTCAGCGTGCTCATGTAGGGATCGCCATTGAGGATGAAATCCTCACGCAGGCGGCCATTGGGCATCGGCTCAAGGCTGGTCGGGGTCTGCAGCCGGTGTTTGGGAGAGCGGAACATCGCTTCATTGTCCGAATAGGTGTAACGCTGGAAGTGCAGCACATCGCCCACCCAGCGGACGTCGTTATAAAGGTAATGCCAGTTCTGGTCGCTGGGTGTGCTCAGGTAAAAGCCACCGCTGGCATCCCGTGCGATGGTGACCATCAATACATTGTCGGAGCCCCATGTGCCGGCGTAGCGCTCCATGCCCGGATGTTCGGGAATGGCTGGGGCGGCCACGAAATCGCTGGCCGCGTAGGGTCTGATGCGGGCCTGTTCAGCCTTGAGCGCCGGGTAGCGTTCGCAGACTGAGTCTATCGTGTCGACTTTTTCAAAGTCGTACCTGATCGTCATCCCATCGGTCCGGCTGGTGAACTGCATGAACTCAGGGGAGAAGACCAGCACCTTCAGTTCGAGGGTTTTGGACGGCAATATCATGTTGATCACCTGACCATCGTCCGTCACGGAATAGCCCATCACATCGGGCGGACTCTGGCTGGCCTTTACGCAATCGAATGCGTGCAGCACCAGTTGGCCGTCGGGCCTGAAGTCAGCCACCGTCGTTTGCCCTTCGTTCAACGCCTGCATGGCCCAGAGGCCGATAATCTGGCTTTTGTCATCAGCGAGGGAAGCGGCGGGCTTCGGGCTGGCCTGGAGTGCAGTGCAGCCGGTGAGTAGAACGGTGCTCAATAGGCATGAGAGAAGGCGGTTAGACACAGGTTCGTCCATGAATGTTTGGCGCGCGTGCGCGTGCGGGGGTCAACAAAAAGCCCCTGGAGCGAGGCTCAGGGGCTTTTCGGGAAACACTCAACAACTTGGAGCCGTATCCTAGAACGGGATATCGTCATCAAAGCTGTCGAAATCCGCAGCCGGTTGCGGAGCAGCCTGTTGGGGCGCTGGACGCGACTCACGCTGTGGCTGCTGGCTTGGCTGTGGACGGGACTGCTGTGGACGCGGTGCCGAGTTGGACATGCCGCCCTGGCCCTGTTGATCGCCCTGTGGACGGCCGCCCAGCAGTTGCATGGTGCCTTGCATGTCGACCACGATTTCGGTGGTGTAACGCTTGATGCCGTCTTTTTCCCACTCGCGGGTCTGCAGCTTGCCTTCGATGTAGACCTGCGAACCTTTGCGCAGGTACTCACCGGCGATCTCGGCCACCTTGCCGAACATCGACACGCGGTGCCATTCGGTTTTCTCGACCTTCTGGCCAGTCTGCTTGTCGGTCCACTGTTCGCTGGTCGCCAGACTCAGGTTGGTCACGGCGTTACCGTTAGGCAAGTAGCGAACTTCGGGATCCTGACCGCACGTACCGACCAATATGACTTTGTTAACCCCACGGGCCATAACGTTCTCCTAGGCTGGGCGCGCTGTCGGCACTGGGTTGACCAGTTGCTCGAGCGTCGCGCGATCCAATAATTCGGTGTCCAATTTGATGTAAATGGCCGCCTCTTCCGCGACCACGACTGCATCTGTTACCCCTACGACTGCCTTGAGGCGCTCTACCAGACCGCTTTCGCGGATCGCCTCAGGCGATAGCGGCAAACGCAGACTTGTGACGTAGGGAGGTTCGCGCATGGTAACAGCAAAGGCCAGCCAAAGTGCAGCCAGCCCGGCGCATCCGAGGAAGACAACCGACAAACCGCCATGCTGGAACATCCAGCCCCCCATGATGCCGCCCAGTGCAGAACCGAGGAACTGGCTGGTGGAATACACCCCCATCGCCGTGCCCTTGCCGCCGGCCGGTGAAACTTTACTGATCAGCGAAGGCAATGAAGCCTCCAGCAGGTTGAACGCGGTGAAAAACACCACCGTGCCGATTACCAGCGCCCGCAGGCTGTCGCCGAACTGCCAGAAGAATAGCTCAGTGAGCATCAGCGTCGTGACGGCGCCGAGCAGGATTCGTTTCATTTTGCGTTTTTTCTCGCCATAGATGATGAACGGGATCATGGCGAAGAACGAAATCAACAGCGCAGTGAGGTAGACCCACCAGTGTTGTTCCTTGGGCAGGCCGGCTTTTTCCACCAAGGCCAGGGGCAAGGCGACGAAGCTGCACATCAGCATCGCGTGTAATACGAAGATACCTAAATCCAGGCGCAGCAGATCCGGATGCTTGAGCGTCGGCAAGAGCGCCTTGCGTGCGACGCCCGACTCGCGATGCTGCAATGTGCCGGTGGAGCGCGGCACCATGAAGGCCACGATCACGATGCCGAACAGCGCCATGCCGCCGGTGGCGAGGAACAGTCCATGCAAGCCGAACGCACGGGTCAGCAAGGGACCGACCACCATGGCCACGGCAAACGACAGGCCGATAGTCATGCCGATCATGGCCATGGCCTTGGTGCGGTGTTGTTCGCGGGTCAGGTCCGACAGCAAGGCCATTACCGCCGCGGAAATCGCTCCGGCGCCTTGTAGGATACGTCCGGCAATCACGCCCCAGATGGAATCGGATTGAGCCGCGAGCACACTGCCGAGGGCGAATACGATCAGCCCGAGGTAGATGACCGGGCGGCGGCCAATACGGTCGGAAATGATCCCGAAGGGAATCTGGAAAATCGCCTGGGTCAGGCCGTAGGCGCCAATAGCCAGGCCAATCAATGCGGGGGTCGCGCCTGCGAGATCCATTCCATAGGTCGCCAACACCGGCAACACCATAAACATGCCCAGCATACGGAAGGCGAACACCAGGGCCAGACCGCTTGCCGCTCGGGTCTCGCCGCTACTCATGCGTTCGCTGTGGGGATCGTGCATGGAAAAACCTCGTGTGAACCGGCGGCGATTCTACCAGTCCCATCGATTGAGAGGGTATATGCGGCGGTTTGCCGCGCAGCTTTCATCTAAGGCTGCAAGCGGCCTTTTGACAGTGTATATTCATCCAGTCTTTAGCCGTATACTCCGGCATTATTTACGCCCGCCGTGCGAGGCCATCTTGGACAAGATCCTGATTCGTGGGGCTAGAACCCACAACCTGAAGAACATCGACCTGACCCTGCCCCGGGACAAACTGATCGTCATCACCGGCTTGTCCGGGTCCGGCAAATCGTCCCTGGCGTTCGACACGCTGTATGCCGAAGGCCAGCGTCGCTATGTGGAGTCGCTGTCGGCCTATGCTCGGCAGTTCCTGTCGATGATGGAAAAACCCGACGTCGACACCATTGAAGGCCTGTCGCCGGCAATCTCCATCGAGCAGAAGTCGACCTCCCATAACCCGCGCTCCACCGTGGGCACCATCACCGAAATCTACGACTACCTGCGCCTGCTGTACGCACGTGTGGGTATTCCGCGTTGCCCGGACCACGACATTCCCCTGGAAGCCCAGACCGTCAGCCAGATGGTCGACCTGGTGCTGGCCCAGCCGGAAGGGGCCAAGCTGATGCTGCTGGCGCCGGTGATCCGCGAGCGCAAGGGTGAACACCTTTCCGTCTTCGAAGAGCTGCGGGCCCAGGGTTTTGTGCGCGCGCGCATCAACGGCAAGCTCTATGAGCTGGACGAAGCGCCGAAGCTCGACAAGCAGAAGAAGCACTCGATTGACGTGGTCGTCGACCGCTTCAAGGTGCGCGCCGACCTGCAACAACGCCTGGCGGAATCCTTCGAAACCGCGTTGAAGCTGGCCGACGGTATCGCCTTGGTTGCACCGATGGACGACGAGCCGGGCGAAGAGATCATCTTCTCCGCGCGCTTTGCTTGCCCGATTTGCGGCCACGCCATCAGCGAGCTAGAACCCAAGCTGTTTTCCTTCAACAACCCCGCCGGCGCCTGCCCGACTTGCGATGGCCTGGGCGTGAAGCAGTTCTTCGATATCAAGCGCCTGGTCAATGGCGACCTGACGCTGGCGGAGGGCGCGATACGCGGCTGGGACCGGCGCAATGTGTACTACTTCCAGATGCTCGGGTCGTTGGCGTCGCACTACAAGTTCAGCCTGGAAGTACCGTTCAACCAGCTGCCGGCCGATCAGCAGAAGGTCATCCTGCACGGCAGCGGTTCGCAGAACGTCGACTTCAAATACCTGAACGACCGTGGCGACATCGTCAAGCGCTCCCACCCGTTCGAAGGCATTGTGCCAAACCTGGAGCGCCGCTACCGCGAGACCGAATCGGCCAGCGTGCGTGAAGAGCTGGCGAAATTCCTCAGCACCCAGCCTTGCCCGGATTGCCGCGGTACTCGCCTGCGTCGTGAGGCGCGGCATGTGTGGGTGGGCGAGAAGACCTTGCCGGCGGTGACCAACCTGCCGATCGGGGATGCCTGCGAGTACTTTGGTGTGCTCAAGCTGACCGGGCGCCGTGGGGAGATCGCCGACAAGATCCTCAAGGAAATTCGCGAGCGATTGCAGTTCCTGGTCAACGTGGGCCTGGATTACCTGTCGCTGGATCGCAGCGCCGATACCCTGTCCGGCGGTGAAGCCCAGCGGATTCGCCTGGCCAGCCAGATTGGTGCGGGTCTTGTGGGTGTGTTGTACATCCTCGATGAGCCGTCGATTGGCTTACACCAGCGCGACAATGATCGCCTGCTGGGCACGTTGAAACACCTGCGGGATATCGGCAACACGGTTATCGTGGTCGAACACGATGAAGATGCGATTCGCCTGGCGGATTATGTGGTCGACATCGGCCCGGGCGCGGGCGTGCATGGCGGGCATATTGTCGCTGAAGGCACGCCGGCTGAAGTCATGGCGCACCCGGATTCGCTGACCGGTAAGTACTTATCTGGCCGTGTGAAGATCGAAGTGCCGGCCAAACGCACACCGCGTAACAAGAAGCTGGCACTGCACCTCAAGGGCGCACGCGGTAACAACTTGCGCAATGTCGACCTGGAAATCCCACTGGGCTTGCTGACCTGTGTGACCGGTGTTTCCGGCTCGGGTAAATCGACGCTGATCAACAACACGTTGTTCCCTTTGAGTGCCACCGCCCTGAACGGCGCGACCACCTTGGAAGCAGCGGCGCACGACAGCATCAAGGGCCTGGAACACCTGGATAAAGTGGTCGATATCGACCAGAGCCCGATTGGCCGGACGCCACGCTCCAACCCGGCAACCTACACCGGTTTGTTTACGCCTATTCGTGAACTGTTTGCCGGGGTTCCGGAATCCCGCTCACGGGGTTACGGGCCAGGCCGGTTCTCGTTCAACGTCAAGGGCGGGCGCTGTGAAGCGTGCCAGGGCGATGGCTTGATCAAGGTTGAAATGCACTTTCTCCCGGACATCTACGTGCCGTGCGATGTGTGCAAGAGCAAGCGCTACAACCGCGAAACCCTGGAGATCAAATACAAGGGCAAGAGCATCCACGAAACCCTGGAGATGACCATCGAGGAAGCACGGGTGTTCTTCGACGCGGTCCCGGCGTTGGCGCGCAAGCTGCAAACACTGATGGACGTGGGCTTGTCCTACATCAAACTGGGCCAGTCAGCGACTACGCTGTCGGGGGGTGAGGCGCAGCGGGTGAAGTTGTCTCGCGAGCTGTCCAAGCGCGACACCGGCAAGACTCTGTACATCCTCGATGAGCCGACCACCGGCCTGCACTTCGCGGATATCCAGCAGCTGCTGGACGTGCTGCACCGCCTGCGCGACCACGGCAACACCGTGGTGGTGATCGAGCACAACCTTGACGTGATCAAGACGGCCGATTGGCTGGTGGACCTTGGGCCGGAAGGCGGCTCCAAAGGTGGCCAGATCATTGCCGTGGGCACGCCGGAGCAGGTTTCCGAAATGCCGCAGTCGCACACCGGTTACTACTTGAAACCATTGCTGGAACGCGACCGGGCCTGACTTTTTCGGGCCCAATGAAAAGCCCCTGTCACTTTACGGTGACAGGGGCTTTTTTGTAGCCGGGAATCAGAACTGCGATTGCAGGTAGTTTTCCAGACCAATCAGCTTGATCAGGCCCAACTGCTTTTCCAGCCAGTAGGTGTGATCTTCTTCTGTGTCGTTCAACTGCACCCGCAGGATTTCACGGGTGACGAAGTCGCTGTGCTGCTCACAGAGCTCGATGCCCTTGCAGAGCGCGGCACGGACCTTGTACTCGAGGCGCAGGTCGGCAGCGAGCATGTCAGGAACTGTGGTGCCCACATCCAGGTCATCCGGACGCATACGCGGCGTGCCTTCGAGCATGAGAATACGGCGCATCAGTGCGTCGGCGTGCTGTGCCTCTTCTTCCATCTCGTGGTTGATACGTTCGTAGAGCTCGGTAAAGCCCCAGTCTTCGTACATGCGCGAATGGATGAAATATTGGTCACGAGCAGCCAGTTCGCCCGTCAGCAACGTGTTGAGGTAATCGATTACGTCGGGGTGACCTTGCATCGCCCTACATCTCCCTGCTTGAAAGTCTGTAGTTTGAACCATGATGACTTGAAGGTCACGGGATCAACGGCAGAAAAGTGATGTTTTTCGGAGAAAAGTAGCTGAAATAACGCAAAAACCGCCCAAATGAGGGCGGTTCTGCTTATCGTTTAGAGTCAGTTAAGCGATACACCCAGCGCCTTTGCGATTGCTTCTCCATAAGCCGGATCGGCCTTGTAGAAGTGCTGCAGTTGACGTTGAACCACATCACTGGAAACGCCACCCATCGCGCCGGCGATGTTGTTGGTGAGCAAAGCTTTCTGCTCATCGTTCATCAGGCGGAACAGCGCACCGGCGTGGCTGTAGTAATCGGAGTCTTCACGGTGATCGTAACGGTCAGCCGCGCCGCTAAGGGCCAGTGCCGGCTCCGCATACTGAGGTGCTTGCTTCGGCGCATCGGCGTAGCTGTTTGGCTCGTAGTTAGGCGCTGCGCCGCCGTTGCTACCGAAGGCCATCGAACCATCACGCTGGTAGCTATTCACCTGGTTACGCGGGGCATTCACCGGCAGTTGCTGGTGATTGGTGCCAACGCGATAGCGGTGGGCATCGGCGTACGCGAACACACGACCTTGCAGCATGCGGTCTGGCGACAGGCCGACGCCTGGAACCATGTTGCTTGGGCCGAATGCGGCTTGCTCGACTTCAGCAAAGTAGTTCTGCGGGTTACGGTTCAGCTCCAGCTCACCGACTTCGATCAGCGGGAATTCCTTCTGCGACCAGGTTTTGGTCACATCGAAAGGGTTCTCGTAATGAGCGTTGGCCTGGGCCTCGGTCATGATCTGGATGCAGACGCGCCATTTCGGGAAGTCACCTCGCTCGATCGCGCCAAACAGATCGCGCTGGGCGTAATCAGGGTCAGTACCAGCCAGGCGAGCAGCTTCAGCCGGCGCCAGGTTCTTGATGCCCTGCTTGGTCTTGTAGTGCCACTTGACCCAGTGACGCTCGCCCTTGGTGTTAATCAGGCTGTAGGTGTGACTGCCGAAGCCGTGCATGTGACGGTAGCCATCAGGGATGCCACGGTCCGAAAACAGGATGGTGACCTGGTGCAGCGCCTCTGGAGAGTGCGACCAGAAATCCCACATCATTTGTGCGCTTTTCAGGTTGCTTTGCGGCAAGCGCTTCTGCGTGTGGATGAAGTCCGGGAACTTCAACGGATCGCGAATGAAGAACACCGGGGTGTTGTTACCCACGATGTCCCAATTGCCTTCTTCGGTGTAGAACTTCAAGGCGAAACCGCGTGGGTCGCGCTCGGTATCAGCCGAACCGCGCTCACCGCCTACGGTGGAAAACCGCAGGAAAGTAGGAGTTTGCTTGCCCACCGACTCGAACAGCTTGGCGCTGGTGTACTGCGTAATGTCTTGGGTGACCGTGAAAGTGCCGTAGGCACCAGAACCCTTGGCGTGCACACGGCGCTCAGGGATATTTTCACGGTTGAAGTGAGCGAGCTTCTCGATCAGATGAAAATCGTCGAGCAGCAACGGGCCGCGTGGGCCGGCGGAACGTGAATTCTGGTTGTCCGCAACGGGGGCGCCGCTGGCGGTGGTAAGGATTTTATTCTGGCTCATGCTCAATTTCCCTCAGGTCGGACTTGGAACTGCCGGCTAATCGGCTTGGAAGGAGTATTGATCATCAACATGACGCCTACAAATTCATTAAATTGTAGGCATCGATAGATAATTTCTAACGAACACTCCAACCCTATAGTGCCAAGCACAACCCTCGGAAGCTTGTATCGAGCACGCTTTGATCACGGGCACAAAAAACCGGGCACTAGGCCCGGTTCTTCGTTACAGCTTGTCGTCTTACTCGGCGCTTACAGCTTCGCCGGCAGTAGCACGATCAACCAACTCGACGTACGCCATAGGCGCGTTGTCGCCAGCGCGGAAACCGCACTTGAGGATGCGCAGGTAGCCACCCTCACGGGTAGCGTAACGCTTGCCCAGGTCGTTGAAGAGCTTACCAACGATAGCTTTCGAACGAGTACGGTCGAAAGCCAGACGGCGGTTAGCCAGGCTGTCTGTCTTGGCCAAAGTGATCAGCGGCTCAGCAACGCGACGCAGTTCTTTAGCTTTCGGCAGTGTAGTTTTGATCAGCTCGTGCTCGAACAGCGACACCGCCATGTTTTGAAACATGGCCTTGCGGTGCGAGCTGGTACGGCTCAGGTGACGACCACTTTTACGATGACGCATGGTTCATTCCTTACCAAACTCACGTTCGGTGATTACGACGATCAGGCAGTCGCCTTGTCGTCCTTCTTAAGACTTGCAGGCGGCCAGTTGTCGAGGCGCATGCCGAGGGACAGACCGCGGGAGGCCAGAACGTCCTTGATTTCAGTCAAGGATTTCTTGCCCAGGTTCGGAGTCTTCAACAGTTCTACTTCGGTACGCTGAATCAGGTCGCCGATGTAGTAAATGTTTTCCGCCTTAAGGCAGTTAGCCGAACGTACAGTCAGTTCCAGATCGTCAACCGGGCGAAGCAGGATCGGATCGATCTCGTCTTCCTGCTCGATTACCACTGGTTCGCTGTCACCTTTGAGGTCGACGAACGCAGCCAACTGCTGTTGCAGGATGGTTGCAGCGCGGCGGATAGCCTCTTCAGGATCCAGAGTACCGTTGGTTTCCAGATCAATAACCAGCTTGTCCAGGTTAGTACGCTGCTCGACACGGGCGTTTTCCACCACGTATGCGATACGGCGAACCGGGCTGAACGAAGAGTCAAGCTGCAAGCGACCAATGCTGCGGCTTTCGTCTTCATCGCTCTGACGCGAGTCGGCCGGTTCATAACCACGACCACGAGCTACGGTGAGCTTCATGTTCAGGGCGCCGTTAGACGCCAGGTTAGCGATTACGTGATCGGGGTTAACGATCTCGACATCATGATCCAGCTGAATATCGGCAGCGGTAACCACCCCCGAACCCTTCTTCGACAAGGTCAGCGTAACTTCGTCACGGCCGTGCAGCTTGATAGCCAGACCTTTAAGGTTCAACAGGATTTCAATTACGTCTTCCTGTACACCTTCGATGGCGCTGTACTCGTGGAGCACACCGTCAATCTCGGCCTCGACTACTGCACAGCCGGGCATTGAGGACAACAGGATGCGGCGCAGCGCGTTGCCCAGGGTGTGGCCAAAACCACGCTCGAGAGGCTCGAGAGTAATTTTGGCGCGGGTTGGACTGACAACCTGCACATCAATGTGGCGGGGTGTCAGGAACTCATTTACCGAAATCTGCATGGATGCACCTATTTTCTAGCCCTTACTTGGAGTAGAGCTCGACAATCAGGCTTTCGTTGATGTCGGCGGACAGATCACTGCGAGCAGGAACGTTCTTGAAAACGCCCGACTTCTTCTCAGTGTCTACTTCTACCCATTCTACGCGGCCACGTTGGGCACACAGATCGAGAGCTTGGACAATGCGAAGTTGGTTTTTTGCTTTCTCGCGAACTGCGACCACGTCACCAGCACGAACCTGGTAGGACGGGACGTTTACGGTCTGACCGTTAACGCTGATCGACTTGTGCGATACCAGCTGACGGGATTCGGCACGAGTCGAACCAAAGCCCATACGGTATACAACGTTGTCCAGACGGCATTCGAGCAGTTGCAGCAGGTTTTCACCGGTTGCACCTTTCTTGCCAGCAGCTTCTTTGTAGTAGCCGCTGAACTGACGCTCGAGAACGCCGTAGATACGACGGACCTTCTGCTTTTCACGCAGTTGGGTGCCGTAATCGGACTGGCGACCGCGGCGTTGGCCGTGGATACCAGGTGCTGCTTCAATGTTGCACTTCGATTCGATCGCGCGCACGCCGCTCTTCAGGAAGAGATCGGTGCCTTCGCGACGAGCGAGTTTGCATTTTGGACCAATGTAACGAGCCATTCTTTACAATCTCCTGGATTACACGCGGCGCTTCTTCGGCGGACGGCACCCGTTGTGCGGGATTGGCGTCACGTCGGTGATGCTGGCGATCTTATAGCCACAGCCGTTCAAAGCACGGACAGCAGACTCACGACCTGGACCTGGACCCTTGACGTTAACGTCGAGGTTTTTCAGGCCGTATTCCAGCGCAGCTTGACCAGCACGTTCAGCAGCTACTTGAGCAGCAAACGGGGTGGACTTGCGGGAACCGCGGAAACCCGAACCACCGGAGGTAGCCCAAGAAAGCGCGTTACCTTGACGGTCGGTGATGGTCACGATTGTGTTGTTAAAAGAAGCATGGATGTGGGCGATGCCATCAACCACTGTCTTTTTAACTTTTTTACGAGGACGAGCAGCAGGTTTTGCCATGATAATTTTCCTGTCGATTCGCTGGGGCGATTACTTGCGGATCGGCTTACGCGGACCTTTACGGGTACGCGCGTTAGTCTTGGTACGCTGACCGCGTACTGGAAGACCACGACGATGACGCAGACCGCGATAGCAACCGAGGTCCATCAAACGCTTGATTTTCATGTTGATTTCGCGACGCAGGTCACCTTCAGTGGTGAACTTCGCCACTTCGCCACGCAGCTGTTCAATCTGCTCGTCGCTCAGATCCTTGATCTTTGCGGCTGGGTTTACCCCAGCAACTGCGCAAATTTTCTGCGCAGTAGTGCGACCAACACCATAGATGTAGGTCAGCGAGATAACAGTGTGCTTGTTATCTGGAATGTTAACGCCTGCAATACGGGCCATTCAGTGGGACTCCAATTGACAGCTACCTACGCCCCGGAAGCCAAGAAATAGGGCGCGAGATAATATCGCTGTAATAACAAATAATCAACCCGGCAGCGCACTAGCTGCCGGGCTTCAAGCGGATCACACTCAGCCTTGGCGCTGTTTGTGACGCGGTTCCGCGCTGCAAATTACTCGAACAACACCTTCGCGGCGAATAATCTTGCAGTTACGGCACAGCTTTTTCACCGATGCACGAACTTTCATCACCAACTCCTCGAACCTTATGGGGTACTCAGCGCAACATGCCGCTGCCGTAGCCCTTCAGGTTGGCTTTCTTCATCAGGGATTCGTACTGGTGCGAAACGAGGTGCGATTGTACTTGGGACATGAAGTCCATCACAACCACGACCACGATCAGCAACGAGGTCCCGCCAAGGTAGAACGGAACGTTTGCTGCAACCACCAGGAACTGGGGCAACAAGCACACGGCCGTCATATATAGAGCACCGAACAGGGTCAAACGAGTCAGAACGCCATCAATGTAGCGTGCCGACTGCTCACCTGGACGGATGCCCGGAATAAAGGCACCGGACTTCTTCAGGTTTTCCGCTACGTCTTTCGGATTGAACATCAACGCCGTATAGAAGAAGCAGAAGAAAATAATCCCTGCACTAAACAGCAGAATATTCAACGGCTGACCAGGAGCGATCGACTGAGAGAGGTCCTGCAGCCAGCCCATATTTTCGGACTGACCAAACCAGGTACCCAACGAAGCCGGAAACAGCAAAATGCTGCTCGCGAAAATTGCCGGAATAACACCGGCCATATTCACTTTCAGCGGCAAGTGGCTGGTCTGCGCAGCGAAGACCTTACGGCCCTGCTGACGCTTGGCGTAGTGAACAGCAATACGACGCTGACCACGCTCAATGAACACCACAAAACCGATAATCGCTACTGCCAGCAAACCGATGGCAACCAGGGCGAAAATGTTGATATCACCCTGACGTGCAGACTCGAAAGACTGCCCAATCGCTCTCGGAAGACCGGCGACGATACCTGCGAAAATCAACATCGAGATACCGTTACCAACACCACGTTCAGTAATCTGCTCACCCAGCCACATCATGAACATCGCACCAGCCACAAATGTGGATACCGCGACGAAATGGAAGCCAAAGTCACCAGTGAACGCAACGCCCTGCCCAGCCAGGCCAACGGACATGCCGATAGCTTGGACGAGGGCGAGGACGACAGTGCCGTAGCGGGTGTACTGGCTAATCTTGCGACGGCCAGCTTCACCTTCCTTCTTCAACTGCTCCAGCTGCGGGCTGACGGCGGTCATCAGTTGCATGATGATCGATGCCGAAATGTACGGCATGATCCCCAGTGCAAAGATGCTCATCCGTTCCAGCGCGCCGCCGGAAAACATGTTGAACAAGCTAAGAATGGTCCCCTCATTCTGTCGAAACAGGTCTGCGAGTCGGTCCGGGTTGATACCTGGAACCGGGATGTGTGCGCCTATTCGGTAGACGATAATCGCCAGGAACAGAAAACGCAGACGAGCCCAAAGTTCAGACATACCGCCTTTGCCGAGCGCTGAGAGAGCACCTTGCTTAGCCATTTATTCCTCGAACTTGCCGCCAGCTGCTTCGATAGCCGAACGCGCACCTTTGGTGGCGCCGATTCCCTTGCCGATAGTGACAGCGCGAGTCACTTCACCGGACAGCATGATTTTCACACGCTGTACGTTGACGTTGATCACGTTGGCATCTTTCAGGGTCTGCACAGTAACGATGTCGCCTTCCACTTTAGCCAGCTCGGACAGACGCACTTCTGCGCGGTCCATGGCTTTCAGGGATACGAAACCGAACTTAGGCAGGCGACGATGCAGCGGCTGTTGACCGCCTTCAAAGCCTGGAGCGATGGTGCCACCGGAGCGGGAGGTTTGACCTTTGTGGCCACGACCACCAGTCTTACCCAAACCGCTACCGATACCACGGCCCGGACGATGCTTTTCGCGACGGGAACCCGGCGCTGGACTCAGATCATTGAGTTTCATCGATTAACCCTCTACACGCAGCATGTAGTAAGCCTTGTTGATCATCCCGCGATTCTCGGGAGTATCCAGGACTTCTACAGTGTGACCGATGCGACGCAGACCCAGACCTTTAACACACAGTTTGTGGTTAGGGATGCGGCCGGTCATGCTTTTGATCAGCGTTACTTTAACGGTAGCCATGATCAGAAGATCTCCTTGACAGTCAGACCACGCTTGGCAGCGATGGACTCAGGAGATTGCATAGCTTTCAAACCTTTGAAAGTGGCGTGAACCACGTTTACCGGGTTAGTCGAGCCGTAGCACTTGGCCAGAACGTTCTGAACGCCAGCAACTTCGAGGACAGCACGCATAGCGCCGCCAGCGATGATACCGGTACCTTCAGAAGCAGGCTGCATGTACACCTTCGAAGCGCCATGGGCGGACTTCATTGCGTACTGCAGCGTGGTGCCGTTCAGATCAACTTGGATCATGTTGCGACGAGCAGCTTCCATTGCCTTCTGGATCGCAGCAGGCACTTCACGTGACTTGCCACGGCCGAAGCCAACACGGCCTTTACCATCACCTACCACGGTCAACGCGGTGAAGGTGAAGATACGGCCGCCTTTAACGGTTTTGGCTACGCGGTTAACTTGAACCAGCTTCTCAATGTAGCCTTCGTCGCGCTTTTGGTCGTTATTTGACATAACTTAGAACTCCAGCCCAGCTTCACGAGCAGCATCAGCCAGCGCTTTCACGCGACCGTGGTACTTGAAGCCAGAGCGGTCGAAAGCCACTTGCGAGACGCCAGCGGCCTTAGCACGCGTAGCGACCAGCTGGCCAACCTTTGTGGCCGCGTCGATGTTGCCAGTGGCACCATCACGCAGTTCTTTATCCAAAGTCGAGGCGCTTGCCAGGACTTTGTTGCCGTCGGCCGAGATGACCTGGGCGTAGATGTGCTGCGACGAGCGGAACACGCAGAGACGCACGACTTCGAGTTCGTGCATTTTCAGGCGTGCTTTGCGAGCGCGACGCAGTCGAGTAACTTTTTTGTCGGTCATTTGCTATGCCCTACTTCTTCTTGGCTTCTTTACGACGGACGACTTCGTCCGCGTAGCGCACACCTTTGCCTTTGTACGGCTCTGGTGGACGGAAGTCGCGGATCTCAGCGGCCACTTGACCTACCAGCTGCTTATCGATGCCCTTGATCAGGATATCGGTCTGGCTAGGGGTCTCAGCAGTGATGCCCGCTGGCAGTTCGTAATCCACAGGGTGCGAGAAGCCAAGGGCCAGGTTCAAAACCGTGCCTTTTGCTTGCGCTTTGTAACCAACACCGACCAGCTGGAGCTTACGCTCGAAGCCTTGGCTTACGCCTTGGACCATGTTGTTTACCAACGCACGCGTGGTACCGGCCATTGCGCGAGTTTGTTGATCGCCATTGCGAGCAGCGAAACGCAGCTCACCAGCTTCTTCAACGATCTCAACAGACGAATGGATGTTCAGTTCAAGAGTGCCCTTGGCACCCTTCACCGAAAGCTGTTGGCCTGCGAATTTGACTTCGACACCGGCTGGCAGCTTAACGGGGTTCTTAGCGACGCGAGACATGCTTATCCCCCCTTAGAACACAGTGCAAAGAACTTCGCCGCCGACACCGGCAGCGCGCGCAGCACGATCCGTCATCACACCTTTGTTGGTGGAGACGATAGACACGCCCAGACCGCCACGAACTTTCGGCAGATCTTCAGCGGACTTGTACTGACGCAGGCCTGGACGGCTAACGCGCTTCACTTCCTCGATGACCGAACGGCCTTCGAAGTACTTCAGCTCGATGGACAGCAGTGCTTTTACATCGCTGCTGATCTGATAACCCGCAATGTAGCCTTCGTCTTTCAGGACTTTGGCAACAGCTACCTTCAACTTGGAAGATGGCATGCTTACGACGGACTTTTCAGCCATCTGGGCATTACGGATACGAGTTAGCATGTCCGCTAACGGGTCCTGCATACTCATGGGCTAGACGCTCCTAATACAAAAAAATTAGCCTTGCGGCTACATATGTCGCCGAGAATCTCCGGGTAAAAAACACGGGCTCAGGCGAGCCGCGTATTTTAGACACACTCCGGAAATGAAACAAGCCCCAAAAGGGGCTTGTTCCAGATTCAAGGTCACCGGCGGTCAGTATCTTGCGATTCAGGCCGCCAGGACGTTGAAAGTACTTACCAGCTGGCTTTAACCAGACCTGGTACGTCACCACGCATTGCCGCTTCACGCAGTTTGTTACGGCCAAGGCCGAACTTGCGGTAAACGCCGTGTGGACGACCGGTCAGGCGGCAGCGGTTACGCATGCGCGAAGCGCTTGCGTCACGTGGCTGCTTCTGCAGAGCAACTGTAGCTTCCCAACGTGCTTCTGGACTTGCGTTCAGATCAACGATGATTGCTTTCAGTGCTGCACGCTTCTTGGCGTACTTGGCAACCGTGAGCTGACGCTTCAGCTCGCGGTTTTTCATGCTCATCTTGGCCATGGTCCTACTCCAATCAGTTGCGGAACGGGAATTTGAAAGCACGCAACAGGGCGCGACCTTCATCATCGTTCTTGGCAGTGGTGGTCAGGGTGATGTCCAGACCGCGGAGAGCATCGATCTTGTCGTAGTCGATTTCCGGGAAGATGATCTGCTCTTTCACGCCCATGCTGTAGTTACCACGACCATCGAAGGACTTGGCATTCAGGCCGCGGAAGTCGCGAACCCGAGGCAGGGAGATCGACAGCAGACGATCCAGGAATTCATACATACGCTCACGGCGCAGGGTCACTTTGACGCCGATCGGCCAACCTTCACGGACTTTAAAGCCAGCGATGGATTTGCGAGCGTAGGTCACAACGACTTTCTGGCCGGTGATCTTTTCCAGGTCAGCAACAGCGTGCTCGATGACTTTTTTGTCGCCGATCGCTTCGCCCAGACCCATGTTCAGGGTGATTTTGGTAACGCGCGGAACTTCCATCACGTTCCCAAGCTTAAGTTCTTCCTTAAGCTTAGGGGCGATTTCCTTCCGGTAAATCTCTTGTAGTCGTGCCATGGTCTTATCTACCTAGCAGTGTTCAAGCATCAACCGCTTTTTGGGTCGACTTGAAGACACGAATTTTCTTACCGTCTTCTACTTTGAAACCAACGCGGTCAGCCTTGTTGGTTTCGCCGTTGAAGATGGCGACGTTAGAAGCGTGCAGTGGCGCTTCTTTCTCGACGATACCGCCCTGTACGCCCGACATCGGGTTAGGCTTGGTATGACGCTTGACCAGGTTCAGACCACCAACGACCAGACGGTCATCAGCGAGAACCTTCAGCACCTTACCGCGCTTACCTTTGTCTTTGCCGGCGATCACGATGATCTCGTCGTCACGACGAATCTTTTGCATGTCGGATCTCCTTACAGCACTTCTGGGGCGAGCGAGACGATCTTCATGAACTTCTCAGTACGAAGTTCACGGGTCACTGGCCCAAAGATACGGGTGCCGATCGGCTCTTGCTTGTTGTTCAGAAGAACAGCAGCGTTGCCATCAAAGCGGATAATGGAGCCATCAGCACGACGTACGCCGTGACGAGTGCGGACTACAACAGCAGTCATCACTTGGCCTTTTTTCACCTTACCGCGAGGAATTGCTTCCTTCACGGTAACTTTGATGATGTCACCGATACCAGCGTAACGACGATGGGAGCCACCCAGCACCTTGATGCACATAACACGGCGAGCGCCGCTGTTATCGGCCACATCGAGCATGGATTGAGTCTGAATCATATAATTTCTCCGACCCCTAGTCCTTAGACTTCCACAGCGCGTTCGAGAACATCAACCAGTGCCCAAGACTTGGTCTTGGCCAGCGGACGAGTTTCACGAATAGTGACTTTGTCGCCGATGTGGCACTGATTGGTTTCGTCGTGCGCGTGCAGCTTAGTCGAACGCTTAACATATTTACCGTAGATCGGGTGCTTAACGCGACGCTCGATCAGAACGGTGATGGTTTTGTCCATCTTGTCGCTGACAACACGGCCAGTCAGCGTACGGACAGTCTTTTCGGCTTCAGCCATGATCACTTACCTGCCTGCTGGTTGAGCACAGTCTTCACGCGAGCGATGTCACGCTTAACTTGCGAGAGCAGATGAGACTGCCCCAACTGGCCAGTTGCTTTCTGCATACGCAGATTGAACTGGTCGCGCAGCAGGCCGAGCAGTTGCTCGTTCAGCTGCTGTGCGGATTTTTCACGAAGTTCATTCGCTTTCATCACATCACCGTCCGTTTAACAAAGGAGGTGGCGAGCGGCAGCTTTGCAGCAGCCAGGGCGAAAGCCTCACGCGCCAGCTCTTCAGAAACACCCTCGATTTCATACAGGACTTTGCCTGGCTGAATCTGGGCTACCCAGTATTCCACGTTACCCTTACCTTTACCCATCCGAACCTCGAGAGGTTTTTTGGAGATCGGCTTGTCCGGGAATACACGGATCCAGATCTTGCCGCCACGTTTAACGTGACGGGTCAGAGCACGACGCGCTGACTCGATCTGACGAGCGGTGAGACGACCACGAGCTACAGACTTCAGCGCGAACTCGCCGAAGCTGACTTTGCTACCGCGCTGAGCCAGACCACGGTTGTGGCCTGTCATCTGCTTGCGGAACTTCGTACGCTTAGGTTGCAACATTTGGCGTACCCCTTACTTAGCAGCTTTTTTACGAGGCGCTGGTGCTTGTGGTTTCAGTTCTTCTTGGCGACCACCAATTACTTCGCCTTTGAAGATCCAAACCTTTACACCGATCACACCGTAAGTGGTGTGAGCTTCGTAGTTGGCATAGTCGATGTCGGCACGCAGGGTGTGCAGTGGCACACGACCTTCGCGATACCATTCAGTACGTGCAATTTCAGCACCGCCGAGACGACCGCTCACTTGGATTTTGATGCCTTTGGCACCAATGCGCATGGCGTTCTGTACAGCGCGCTTCATAGCGCGACGGAACATTACGCGACGCTCCAGCTGCTGAGCTACGCTCTGCGCAACCAGCATACCGTCGAGTTCCGGCTTGCGGATCTCTTCGATATTGATGTGCACAGGCACACCCATTTGCTTGGTCAGGTCCTGACGCAGTTTCTCAACATCTTCACCTTTCTTCCCGATAACGATACCTGGACGAGCGGTGTGGATGGTGATACGTGCAGTTTGGGCCGGACGATGGATATCGATACGGCTTACGGACGCGCTTTTTAGTTTGTCTTGGAGATACTCACGCACCTTCAGATCAGCGAACAAGTAGTCCGCATAAGTCCGACCGTCTGCGTACCAGACGGAGGTGTGCTCCTTGACGATTCCCAGGCGAATGCCAATGGGATGTACTTTCTGACCCATCTCTTCGACTCCGTTACTTGTCAGCAACCTTGACAGTGATATGGCAAGACCGCTTGACGATGCGATCAGCACGGCCTTTGGCACGTGGCATGATGCGCTTCAGCGAACGCCCTTCGTTGACGAAAACGGTGCTGACCTTCAGGTCATCAACGTCTGCGCCTTCGTTATGCTCGGCGTTGGCTACGGCCGACTCCAGCACTTTCTTCATGATCTCGGCGGCTTTCTTACTGCTGAAAGCCAACAGGTTGAGCGCTTCGCCCACCTTCTTCCCGCGGATCTGGTCGGCGACCAAGCGGGCTTTCTGGGCGGAGATTCGAGCGCCCGACAACTTAGCGGCTACTTCCATTTCCTAACCCCTTAACGCTTGGCTTTCTTGTCTGCCACGTGCCCACGATAAGTGCGGGTACCGGCAAACTCGCCTAGTTTGTGGCCGACCATGTCTTCGTTCACGAGAACTGGGACGTGCAAGCGACCGTTGTGTACAGCGATGGTCAGACCGACCATTTGTGGCAGGATCATCGAACGACGCGACCAGGTCTTAACTGGTTTGCGATCGTTCTTTTCCGCCGCCACTTCGATCTTCTTCAGTAGGTGAAGATCAATAAAAGGACCTTTTTTCAGAGAACGTGGCACTGTCGTATCCCTCTATTTACTTGCGACGACGGACGATCATTTTGTCGGTACGCTTATTACCACGAGTCTTCGCGCCCTTAGTCGGGAAGCCCCATGGCGATACCGGATGACGACCACCAGAGGTACGACCTTCACCACCACCGTGTGGGTGGTCAACCGGGTTCATGGCAACACCACGAACGGTTGGGCGAACGCCACGCCAGCGTTTGGCACCAGCTTTACCCAGCGAACGCAGGCTGTGCTCGGAGTTCGAGACTTCGCCCAGGGTCGCGCGGCATTCAGCCAGCACTTTACGCATCTCACCAGAACGCAGACGCAGGGTCACGTAGACACCTTCACGAGCGATCAGCTGAGCCGAAGCACCAGCGGAACGAGCGATTTGCGCGCCTTTACCTGGCTTCAATTCGATGCCGTGTACGGTGCTACCAACTGGAATGTTGCGCAGTTGCAGAGCGTTGCCCGGCTTGATCGGTGCCAGGGCACCTGCGATCAGCTGGTCGCCAGCGCTCACGCCTTTAGGGGCGATGATGTAGCGACGCTCGCCATCTGCGTACAGCAGCAGAGCGATGTGAGCAGTACGGTTTGGATCGTATTCGATACGCTCGACAGTGGCAGCGATGCCATCTTTGTCGTTGCGACGGAAATCGACCAGACGATAATGCTGCTTATGGCCACCACCGATGTGACGAGTGGTAATACGACCATTGTTGTTACGACCACCAGACTTCGATTTTTTCTCGAGCAGCGGTGCGTGAGGAGCGCCTTTATGCAGCTCCTGGTTGACCACCTTGACCACAAAACGGCGGCCAGGGGAAGTCGGTTTGCATTTAACGATTGCCATGATGCACCCCTTCCTTACTCAGCACTGCTGCTGAAATCGAGATCTTGGCCTGGCTGAAGGGAGATAACTGCCTTCTTCCAGTCATTACGCTTGCCCAGACCGCGAGCAGTGCGCTTGCTCTTACCCAGAACATTCAGGGTAGTAACACGCTCTACTTTCACGCTGAACAGGCTTTCGACGGCCTTCTTGATTTCCAGCTTGGTTGCGTCAGTTGCAACCTTGAAAACGAACTGGCCTTTCTTGTCAGCCAGAACCGTAGCCTTTTCGGAAACGTGCGGGCCAAGCAGAACTTTAAATACGCGTTCCTGGTTCATCCCAGCAGCTCCTCGAATTTCTTCACGGCCGACACGGTGATCAACACCTTGTCGTATGCGATCAGACTAACTGGATCGGAACCTTGCACGTCACGTACATCAACGTGTGGCAGGTTGCGAGCAGCCAGGTACAGGTTCTGATCAACAGCTTCAGACACGATCAAAACATCGGTCAGGCTCATGTTGTTCAGTTTGCCCAGCAGATCTTTGGTTTTCGGGCTTTCAACAGCGAAGTCCTGAACCACGACCAGACGGTCAGTACGCACGAGTTCAGCAAGGATGGAGCGCAGAGCTGCGCGATACATCTTCTTGTTGAGCTTCTGCGAGTGATCCTGTGGACGAGCTGCGAAAGTGGTACCACCGCCACGCCAGATTGGGCTACGGATAGTACCGGCACGAGCACGGCCAGTACCTTTCTGACGCCAAGGGCGCTTACCGCCACCACGAACGTCGGAACGGGTCTTTTGCTGCTTGCTACCTTGACGGCCGCCGGCCATGTAGGCCACGACTGCTTGGTGAACCAGCGTCTCGTTGAACTCGCCGCCAAACGTCAGTTCGGAAACTTCGATCGCTTGAGCGTCATTTACATTTAATTGCATGTCAGCTTCCCCTTAACCGCGAGCCTTGGCCGCCGGACGTACAACCAGGTTGCCGCCAGTAGCGCCAGGAACAGCACCCTTGACCAACAACAGATTGCGTTCAGCGTCGACGCGCACTACTTCGAGGGACTGCACGGTCACGCGCTCAGCGCCCATATGACCGGACATTTTTTTGCCCTTGAATACACGACCAGGAGTCTGGCACTGGCCAATAGAGCCCGGGACGCGGTGGGAAACGGAGTTACCGTGAGTGTTGTCTTGGCCACGGAAATTCCAACGCTTGATCGTACCCTGGAAGCCTTTACCTTTGGACTGACCGGTTACATCAACCAGTTGACCAGCAGCGAAGATTTCAGCGTTGATCAGATCGCCAGCCTGGTAGTCGCCGTCTTCGAGACGGAACTCCATAACAGTGCGACCAGCTGCAACGTTTGCTTTAGCGAAGTGACCTGCTTGAGCAGCAGTCACACGCGAAGCACGACGCTCGCCGACAGTGACTTGCACTGCACGATAGCCATCGGTCTCTTCAGTTTTGAACTGGGTGACGCGATTCGGTTCGATCTCAATGACCGTGACCGGAATGGAGACACCTTCTTCGGTGAAAATACGGGTCATACCGCATTTACGACCGACTACACCAATAGTCATGTTGTAAACCTCATGAGTGTACGGGGCTTTCACCCGCTATGGCCGCCCATTTCAGAGCGTTACACGACTAAGACCCAAGTCTTAGCCGAGGCTGATCTGTACTTCCACACCGGCCGCCAGATCAAGCTTCATAAGTGCATCAACGGTTTTATCCGTTGGCTGGACGATGTCCAGTACGCGCTTATGAGTACGGATCTCGTACTGGTCACGCGCGTCTTTGTTGACGTGCGGGGAGACCAGAACGGTGAACCGCTCTTTACGGGTAGGCAGTGGAATTGGACCACGCACTTGAGCACCAGTACGTTTCGCGGTTTCCACGATTTCCTGGGTGGATTGGTCGATCAGGCGATGGTCAAAAGCCTTCAACCTGATACGGATTTGCTGATTTTGCATTGGATTTCAGACTCCGGCTGCTATTCCCAGCGAGCGCAATACGCCCGTTAAAAGGAGGCGCAATTCTATAGACGGCCCTGATAGGTGTCAACCCAATAAAAAAGGCCCCCGCTGAGCGGGGGCCTTTCAAAACATCAGAGCTATCTCAGAAGAGATAATTACTCGATGATTTTAGCTACAACGCCAGCGCCAACGGTACGGCCACCTTCACGGATTGCGAAGCGCAGACCGTCTTCCATAGCGATGGTTTTGATCAGGGTGACAACCATTTTGATGTTGTCGCCTGGCATTACCATTTCTACGCCTTCCGGCAGTTCGCAGTTACCAGTTACGTCGGTAGTACGGAAGTAGAACTGTGGACGGTAGCCTTTGAAGAACGGAGTGTGACGACCGCCTTCTTCTTTGCTCAGCACGTACACTTCAGCTTCGAACTTGGTGTGCGGCTTAACCGAACCTGGCTTAACCAGAACCTGGCCACGCTCAACGTCGTCACGCTTGGTACCACGCAGCAGAACGCCGCAGTTCTCGCCAGCACGACCTTCGTCGAGCAGTTTACGGAACATTTCAACACCGGTGCAGGTGGTGACGGTAGTGTCACGCAGACCAACGATTTCCAGTGGATCTTGAACCTTAACGATACCGCGCTCGATACGACCAGTCACAACAGTACCGCGACCGGAGATCGAGAATACGTCTTCGATTGGCATCAGGAACGGCTTGTCGATAACACGGACTGGATCTGGGATGTAGCTGTCCAGAGTCTCAACCAGTTTACGAACGGACGTGGTGCCCATTTCGTTGTCGTCTTTGCCTTCCAGAGCCATACGAGCAGAACCGATGATGATCGGAGTGTCGTCGCCTGGGAAGTCGTAAGTGCTCAGCAGATCGCGCACTTCCATCTCAACCAGTTCCAGCAGCTCAGCGTCGTCTACCAGGTCAGCCTTGTTCAGGTAAACCACGATGTACGGAACGCCTACCTGACGGGACAGCAGGATGTGCTCACGGGTTTGTGGCATCGGACCATCAGCGGCCGAGCAAACCAGGATAGCGCCGTCCATTTGAGCAGCACCGGTGATCATGTTCTTCACATAGTCAGCGTGACCTGGGCAGTCAACGTGAGCGTAGTGACGGATCAGCGAGTTGTATTCAACGTGCGCGGTGTTGATGGTGATACCACGAGCTTTTTCTTCTGGTGCGCTGTCGATTTTATCGAAATCAACGATTGCGGAACCGAAAACTTCGGAGCAAACGCGAGTCAGAGCAGCAGTCAGAGTGGTTTTACCGTGGTCAACGTGACCGATGGTGCCAACGTTGACGTGCGGTAGGGAACGATCAAATTTTTCTTTAGCCACGACAATTAACTCCTTGCCTAAAGGACTGAATCAGCCTTGTTTTTTGGATACAGTTTCAGCGATGTGCGCCGGAGCTGTGTTGTATTTTTTGAATTCCATAGAGTAGCTTGCGCGACCCTGGGACATGGAGCGAACGTCGGTCGCATAACCGAACATCTCACCCAACGGAACCTCGGCGCGAATCACTTTGCCGGAAACCGTGTCTTCCATACCCAAGATCATGCCGCGACGACGGTTAAGGTCGCCCATGACATCACCCATATAGTCTTCAGGTGTAACAACTTCTACCGCCATGATCGGCTCAAGCAACTCACCACCGCCCTTCTGGGCCAGTTGCTTGGTTGCCATGGAGGCAGCCACCTTAAACGCCATCTCGTTGGAGTCGACGTCGTGGTAAGAACCGTCAAAAACGGTTGCTTTCAGGCCGATCAGCGGATAGCCGGCAACAACACCGTTCTTCATCTGCTCTTCGATGCCCTTCTGGATAGCCGGGATGTATTCCTTAGGAACCACACCACCAACTACTTCGTTCACGAATTGCAGACCTTCCTGACCTTCGTCAGCAGGAGCAAAACGGATCCAGCAGTGACCGAACTGACCACGACCGCCGGACTGACGAACGAACTTGCCTTCGATTTCGCAATTCTTCGTGATGCGCTCACGATAGGAAACCTGAGGCTTACCGATGTTGGCTTCGACGTTGAACTCACGGCGCATCCGGTCAACCAGGATGTCCAGGTGCAGCTCGCCCATGCCGGAGATGATCGTTTGACCAGTCTCTTCATCAGTCTTGACGCGGAAAGATGGATCTTCCTGAGCAAGCTTGCCCAGAGCGATACCCATTTTTTCCTGGTCATCCTTGGTCTTAGGCTCTACGGCAACCGAAATAACCGGCTCCGGGAAGTCCATGCGAACCAGGATGATTGGCTTGGCAGCGTCGCACAAAGTCTCACCCGTGGTGACGTCCTTCATGCCGATCAGGGCCGCGATGTCACCAGCGCGTACTTCCTTGATCTCTTCACGGGCGTTTGCGTGCATTTGCACCATACGACCCACGCGCTCTTTCTTGCCTTTAACCGAGTTGATCACGCCGTCGCCGGATGCCAACACGCCCGAGTAAACACGGACGAAGGTCAAAGTACCCACGAATGGGTCGGTTGCGATCTTGAACGCCAGAGCCGAGAACGGCTCGCTGTCATCGGCGTGACGCTCCATTTCTTCTTCCTCGTTATCAGGGTTGGTACCCTTGATAGCAGGAATGTCGGTTGGAGCCGGCAGGTAGTCGATAACGGCGTCGAGAACCAGGGGAACACCCTTGTTCTTGAAGGAAGAACCGCAAACAGCCAAGACGATCTCGCCAGCGATAGTACGCTGACGCAGAGCAGCCTTGATTTCCACGTTGGTGAGTTCTTCACCTTCGAGGTACTTGTTCATCAGCTCTTCGTTGGCTTCGGCAGCAGCCTCAACCATGTTGTTGCGCCACTCGTCAGCCAGTTCCTGCAGTTCTGCAGGGATAGGCTTACGAACAGGAACCATACCTTTGTCGGAATCATTCCAGTAAACAGCTTCCATGTTGATCAGATCGATCTGACCCTGGAAGTTGTCTTCGGAACCGATAGCCAATTGGATTGGCACCGGAGTGTGACCCAGACGCTGCTTGATCTGACCGATCACGCGCAGGAAGTTGGCACCAGCACGGTCCATCTTGTTTACATAAACAAGACGTGGAACGCCGTACTTGTTGGCTTGACGCCATACGGTTTCCGACTGAGGCTCAACGCCCGAGGTACCGCAGAACACAACGACAGCGCCGTCGAGTACGCGCAGGGAACGTTCAACTTCAATGGTGAAGTCTACGTGGCCTGGGGTATCGATTACGTTGAAACGGTGCTCGTCTTTGTACTGCTTCTCGGAACCTTTCCAGAAGGCGGTAATAGCAGCAGAAGTAATGGTAATACCACGCTCCTGCTCCTGAACCATCCAGTCTGTGGTCGCGGCGCCGTCATGCACCTCGCCCATTTTGTGACTTTTGCCGGTGTAAAACAGTACGCGCTCGGTGGTGGTGGTTTTACCAGCATCCACGTGAGCAACGATACCGATGTTACGGTAGCGGCTAATCGGAGTAGTACGAGCCATAAAGCCCTCGCAAAATTAGTGAAGCTAAGATTAGAAGCGGTAGTGCGAGAAAGCTTTGTTAGCTTCAGCCATACGGTGCACGTCTTCACGCTTCTTAACAGCAGCACCTTTACCTTCAGCAGCGTCCAACAGCTCGCCGGCCAAACGCAGAGCCATAGACTTCTCGCCGCGCTTACGGGCGAAGTCTACCAACCAGCGCATTGCCAGAGCGTTACGACGGGACGGACGAACTTCAACCGGAACCTGGTAAGTAGCACCGCCTACACGGCGCGACTTCACTTCGACCAGCGGAGCGATGGCGTCGAGAGCTTTCTCGAAGATTTCCAGGGGGTCGCTGTTCTTGCGTTCTTTAACCTTTTCCAGCGCGCCATAAACGATACGCTCGGCAACGGCTTTCTTGCCGCTTTCCATCACGTGGTTCATGAACTTGGCCAGGATCTGGCTTCCGTATTTTGGATCGTCAAGCACTTCGCGCTTGGCTGCTACGCGTCTTCTTGGCATGGATAAGCCCTCAAACGGTCTTCAGGTTCGTTCGGAATCGGTGCCCTTGCGGGACGCCTCCGACCTTACTCTTATCGACTCAGAAAATAAGATGATTCAGTTTTACAAAAAGCCGCTACTACTTAGGCTTCTTGGTACCGTACTTCGAACGACCCTGGTTACGACCTTTAACGCCGGAAGTATCCAAGGAGCCGCGTACGGTGTGGTAACGAACACCTGGCAAGTCTTTTACACGACCGCCGCGGATCAGTACCACGCTGTGCTCTTGCAGGTTGTGACCTTCACCACCGATGTACGAGGAAACCTCGAAACCGTTGGTCAGGCGCACACGGCATACTTTACGCAGTGCCGAGTTAGGTTTTTTCGGCGTGGTGGTATACACACGGGTGCATACGCCACGACGTTGCGGGCAGTTCTGCAGCGCAGGTACGTCGGATTTCTCGACGATACGCTTACGCGGCTGACGTACCAGCTGGTTGATAGTTGCCATCTACTAGCTCCACTGTTGTCTTGCGACGCTATTGTCTTGCAAGAAAAGCAAAATGGCAGGAACGAATTCCCGCCAAATTTAGGGGTACAAGAGTCTAAAGAGGATCTTGCCCCCAGTCAAGGCAAGGCCCCGACATCCCCACTCAGCGAACCGGGGCAAAAAAGCCTCGATCCGACGAATGGGGCTGCCGGGGCCCAGACTTATCTAGTGCAGAACTCAGTTACCGCTAGAGTTCAGCGCTTCGGTCAGTGCAGCTTCCACTTCACTGGCGCTTACGCGCAGCGGCTTGTCAGCATCACGGCGACGCTTACGCTCGCTGTGGTAAGCCAAACCGGTACCGGCTGGGATCAGACGACCCACAACCACGTTTTCTTTCAGGCCGCGCAGGTAATCGCGCTTGCCAGTTACCGCTGCTTCGGTCAGTACACGAGTGGTCTCCTGGAAGGAGGCCGCCGAGATGAACGACTCAGTGGACAACGACGCCTTGGTGATACCCAGCAGCACGCGGGTGAACTTGGAGACAAACTTGTCTTCCGCGCCCAGACGCTCGTTCTCTACCAGTACGTGAGTCAGTTCCATCTGGTCGCCCTTGATGAAACTGGAATCGCCGGATTCAGCGATTTCAACTTTACGCAGCATCTGACGCAGGATGGTCTCGATGTGCTTATCGTTGATCTTCACGCCTTGCAGGCGGTAAACGTCCTGGATCTCGTTAACGATGTACTTGGCCAGCGCACTCACACCCAGCAGACGCAGGATGTCGTGTGGATCGCTCGGGCCGTCGGAGATAACTTCGCCGCGGTTTACCTGTTCGCCTTCGAAGACGTTCAGGTGACGCCACTTCGGAATCAGCTCTTCGTACGGATCGGTACCGTCGTTCGGGGTAATGACCAGACGGCGCTTGCCCTTGGTCTCTTTACCGAACGCGATGGTGCCGCTGACTTCAGCCAGAATCGACGCTTCTTTCGGACGACGAGCTTCGAACAAGTCGGCAACACGCGGCAGACCACCGGTGATGTCACGGGTCTTCGAAGTTTCTTGCGGGATACGCGCGATAACATCACCGATCGCGATCTTCGCACCATCCGCTACACCGACCAGGGCGTTGGCTGGCAGGAAGTACTGAGCGATTACGTCAGTGCCTGGCAGCAACAGATCCTTGCCGTTGTCATCGACCATCTTCACGGCAGGACGGATGTCTTTACCGGCAGCTGGACGATCTTTCGCGTCGAGTACTTCAATGTTGGTCATACCGGTCAATTCGTCAGTCTGACGCTTGATCGTGATGCCTTCTTCCATGCCCACGTAGGTCACGGTACCTTTCATTTCGGTAACGATTGGGTGAGTGTGCGGATCCCACTTGGCCACGATTGCGCCAGCGTCGACCTTGTCACCTTCCTTAACCGAAATCACAGCACCGTACGGCAGCTTGTAACGCTCGCGCTCACGACCGTAGTCATCAGCGATTGCCAGCTCACCGGAACGGGACACAGCAACCAGGTGACCATCCACTCGCTCAACGTGTTTCAGGTTGTGCAGACGGACGGTACCGCCATTCTTCACCTGAACGCTGTCGGCTGCGGAGGTCCGGCTTGCCGCACCACCGATGTGGAACGTACGCATGGTCAGCTGGGTACCCGGCTCACCGATGGACTGGGCAGCGATAACGCCGACCGCTTCACCGATGTTCACCTGGTGACCACGAGCCAAGTCACGGCCGTAGCACTTGGCACAGATACCGTAGCGGGTTTCGCAGCTGATCGGCGAGCGAACGATCACTTCGTCGATGCTGTTGAGTTCGATGAACTCGACCCACTTCTCATCTACCAGGGTGCCGGCAGGAACGATAACTTCCTCGGTGCCTGGCTTGAATACGTCACGGGCAATAACACGACCCAATACGCGCTCACCCAGTGGCTCTACAACGTCACCGCCTTCAATGTGCGGCGTCATCAGCAGGCCGTGCTCGGTGCCGCAATCGATCTCGGTTACAACCAGATCTTGTGCAACGTCTACCAGACGACGCGTCAGGTAACCGGAGTTAGCGGTTTTCAACGCGGTATCCGCAAGACCTTTACGAGCACCGTGAGTCGAGATGAAGTACTGAAGTACGCTCAAACCTTCACGGAAGTTCGCAGTAATCGGCGTTTCGATGATGGAGCCGTCCGGCTTGGCCATCAGGCCACGCATACCGGCAAGCTGACGGATCTGCGCAGCAGAACCCCGTGCGCCCGAGTCGGCCATCATGTACATCGAGTTGAAGGACTCTTGGTCAACTTCGTCGCCGTGACGGTCGATGACTTTCTCTTTCGAGAGGTTGGCCATCATCGCCTTGGAAACTTCGTCGTTCGCCTTCGACCAAAGGTCGATCACCTTGTTGTACTTCTCGCCCTGGGTTACCAGGCCGGAGGCGTACTGGCTTTCGATCTCTTTCACTTCATCGGTTGCAGCCGCGATGATGCGAGCTTTTTCATCCGGGATAACGAAGTCGTTAACACCGATGGAAACGCCGGAAATGGTCGAATAGGCAAAACCGGTGTACATCAACTGGTCAGCGAAGATCACGGTCTCTTTCAAACCAACCACGCGGTAGCACTGGTTGATCAGCTTGGAGATCGCCTTTTTCTTCATCGGCAGGTTGACGACGTCGTACGACAGACCTTTTGGCACAACTTGATACAGCAGCGCACGGCCGACAGTAGTGTCGACGATACGGGTGCCGCTCACGCTGCCGCCATCACGGTCGTTGACGGTTTCGTTGATCCGCACTTTGACCTTGGCGTGCAGTGCGGCTTCGCCGGCACGGAACACACGGTCAACTTCTTGCAGGTCAGCGAATACACGACCTTCGCCCTTGGCGTTGATCGCCTCACGGGTCATGTAGTACAGACCCAATACAACGTCCTGCGACGGAACGATGATTGGCTCACCGTTGGCTGGCGACAGAATGTTGTTGGTCGACATCATCAACGCGCGCGCTTCCAACTGAGCTTCCAGTGTCAGCGGTACGTGCACAGCCATTTGGTCGCCGTCGAAGTCGGCGTTGTACGCAGCACAGACCAGAGGGTGCAGCTGGATAGCTTTACCTTCAATCAGTACCGGTTCAAACGCCTGGATACCCAGACGGTGAAGGGTCGGTGCACGGTTGAGGAGAACCGGGTGTTCGCGGATCACTTCAGCGAGAACGTCCCAAACCTCTGGCAGTTCGCGCTCGACCATTTTCTTGGCCGCTTTGATGGTGGTCGCGAGACCGCGCATTTCCAGCTTGCCGAAGATGAATGGCTTGAACAGCTCAAGTGCCATCTTCTTAGGCAGACCGCACTGGTGCAGACGCAGGGTCGGGCCTACGGTAATTACCGAACGACCGGAGTAGTCAACACGCTTACCGAGCAAGTTCTGACGGAAACGACCTTGCTTACCCTTGATCATGTCAGCCAGGGATTTCAGAGGGCGCTTGTTCGAACCGGTGATAGCGCGGCCACGACGACCGTTGTCGAGCAGGGCATCGACAGCTTCTTGCAACATACGCTTTTCGTTGCGCACGATGATGTCCGGAGCGGACAGATCAAGCAGGCGCTTCAAGCGGTTGTTACGGTTGATCACGCGGCGGTACAGGTCGTTAAGGTCGGACGTCGCGAAACGACCACCGTCCAACGGTACCAGCGGACGCAGGTCTGGCGGCAGAACCGGCAGAACGGTCAGCACCATCCACTCTGGCAAGTTGCCGGAACCCTGGAAGGCTTCCATCAACTTCAGACGCTTGGACAGCTTCTTGATCTTGGTTTCGGAGTTGGTTTGCGGAATCTCTTCACGCAGGCGGCCAATCTCGTGTTCCAGGTCGATAGCGTGCAGCAGTTCGCGGACAGCTTCGGCACCCATGCGGGCATCGAAATCGTCGCCGAACTCTTCCAGCGCTTCGAAGTACTGTTCGTCGTTCAGCAGCTGACCTTTTTCAAGAGTGGTCATGCCTGGATCGATAACGACATAGCTCTCGAAGTAGAGAACACGCTCGATATCACGCAGGGTCATGTCCATCAGCAAGCCGATACGGGACGGCAGCGATTTCAGGAACCAGATGTGGGCAACCGGCGAAGCCAGTTCGATGTGCGCCATGCGCTCACGACGAACCTTGGCCAGTGCAACTTCAACGCCGCACTTCTCGCAGATCACACCACGGTGCTTCAAGCGCTTGTACTTACCGCACAGGCACTCGTAATCCTTTACCGGGCCAAAGATCTTGGCGCAGAACAGGCCGTCACGTTCAGGTTTGAACGTACGGTAGTTGATGGTTTCCGGCTTTTTAACTTCACCGAACGACCACGAACGGATCATCTCAGGCGATGCCAACCCAATACGGATGGCGTCGAACTCTTCGACTTGACCCTGGTTTTTCAGCAAATTCAGTAGGTCTTTCAAGGCCTTTCCTCCTGGCGGAGCAGAGAGCGGGCTAAACAGCCCCGCTCTCGATTCGCGTCACGTGTTATTCGGTTTCCAGATCGATATCGATGCCGAGGGAACGAATTTCTTTGATCAACACGTTGAAGGACTCGGGCATGCCCGGCTCCATACGGTGATCGCCGTCCACGATGTTTTTGTACATCTTGGTCCGACCGTTCACATCGTCCGACTTCACTGTGAGCATTTCTTGCAGAGTGTAAGCAGCACCGTATGCTTCCAGTGCCCAGACCTCCATCTCCCCGAAACGCTGACCACCGAACTGAGCCTTACCACCCAGCGGCTGCTGGGTAACGAGGCTGTACGAACCGGTAGAACGAGCGTGCATCTTGTCGTCTACCAAGTGGTTCAGCTTCAGCATGTACATGTAGCCAACAGTAACCGGGCGCTCGAACTTGTTGCCGGTACGGCCGTCGAACAGCTGCATCTGGCCGCTTTCTGGCAGGTCTGCCAGTTTCAGCATGGCCTTGATTTCGCTTTCCTTGGCACCGTCGAACACCGGGGTAGCCATTGGAACGCCGCCGCGCAGGTTCTTCGCCAGATCCAGGATTTCCTGGTCGGAGAAGGTGTCCAGCTCTTCGTTGCGACCGCCGATCTCGTTGTAGATCTCGTGCAGGAACTTACGCAGGTCTGCGACCTTGCGCTGCTCTTCGATCATACGGTTGATCTTCTCGCCCAGACCTTTGGCCGCGAGGCCCAGGTGGGTTTCAAGGATCTGACCAACGTTCATACGCGAAGGTACGCCCAACGGGTTGAGGACGACGTCGACCGGGGTGCCATTGGCATCGTGCGGCATGTCTTCAACCGGCATGATCACGGAGACCACACCTTTGTTACCGTGACGACCGGCCATCTTGTCGCCCGGCTGGATGCGGCGACGGATTGCCAGGTAAACCTTGACGATTTTCAGCACGCCTGGAGCCAGGTCATCGCCCTGCTGCAGTTTGCGCTTCTTGTCTTCAAACTTGTCGTCCAGCAGACGGCGACGATCAACGATGTAGGCCTGGGCCTTCTCGAGCTGCTCGTTCAGAGCATCTTCAGCCATGCGCAGTTTGAACCACTGGCCGTGCTCAAGACCGTCGAGAATTTCGTCGGTGATGTCCTGACCTTTCTTCAGACCTGCGCCGCCTTCAGCCTTGTGGCCTACCAGAGCGGAACGCAGACGTTCGAAGGTCGCGCCTTCAACGATACGGAACTCTTCGTTCAGGTCCTTGCGGATCTCGTCGAGCTGGGTCTTCTCGATGGACAGTGCACGAGCATCACGCTCGACGCCGTCACGGGTGAAGACCTGTACGTCGATGACAGTACCTTTGGTGCCAGTCGGCACGCGCAGGGAAGTGTCTTTAACGTCGCTGGCTTTTTCACCGAAGATGGCACGCAACAGCTTCTCTTCCGGAGTCAGTTGGGTCTCGCCTTTCGGAGTGACCTTACCGACCAGGATGTCGCCTGCGCCTACTTCAGCACCTACGTAAACGATACCGGCTTCGTCCAGTTTGTTCAGTGCAGCTTCACCCACGTTCGGGATGTCTGCAGTGATTTCCTCTGGCCCAAGCTTGGTGTCACGTGCCACACAGGTCAGTTCCTGAATGTGGATCGTGGTGAAACGGTCTTCTTGAACAACACGCTCGGACAGGCAGATGGAGTCTTCGAAGTTGAAGCCGTTCCATGCCATGAACGCGATGCGCATGTTCTGACCCAGTGCCAGTTCACCCATGTCGGTGGACGGGCCGTCGGCCATGATGTCGCTACGCTGGACGCGATCACCCTTGCTCACCAGCGGACGCTGGTTGATGCAGGTGTTCTGGTTCGAGCGGGTGTATTTGGTCAGGTTGTAGATGTCGACACCGGCTTCGCCAGTTTCTACTTCGTCATCGGCAACACGAACCACGATACGGCTGGCGTCAACAGAGTCGATCACGCCACCACGACGAGCCACGACGCAAACGCCGGAGTCACGAGCTACGTTACGCTCCATGCCGGTACCTACCAGCGGCTTGTCAGCGCGCAGGGTCGGTACAGCTTGACGCTGCATGTTGGAACCCATCAACGCACGGTTGGCGTCATCGTGTTCCAGGAACGGGATCAGCGACGCAGCAACCGAAACTACCTGCTTCGGCGATACGTCCATCAAGGTGACGTCTTCCGGCGCCTTGACGGTGAACTCGTTCAAGTGACGAACAGCTACCAGCTCGTCGATCAGGACTTTCTTGTCGTTCATCGTGGCCGAGGCCTGAGCGATCACGTGATCAGCTTCTTCGATGGCGGACAGGAACACGATCTCGTCGGTGACCAGAGCGTCTTTCACCACACGGTACGGGCTCTCGAGGAAGCCGTACTGGTTGGTGCGCGCATAAGCGGCCAGGGAGTTGATCAGACCGATGTTCGGACCTTCCGGCGTTTCGATCGGGCAAACACGACCGTAGTGCGTCGGGTGTACGTCACGAACTTCGAAGCCAGCACGCTCACGAGTCAGACCGCCCGGGCCCAGTGCAGAAACACGGCGCTTGTGGGTGATCTCGGAGAGCGGGTTGTTCTGGTCCATGAACTGGGAAAGCTGGCTGGAACCGAAGAACTCTTTCACCGCCGCAGCCACTGGCTTGGCGTTGATCAGGTCTTGCGGCATCAGGCCTTCGCTTTCTGCCATCGACAGACGCTCTTTGACCGCACGCTCAACACGTACCAGGCCAACGCGGAACTGGTTCTCGGCCATTTCGCCTACGCAGCGAACACGACGGTTACCCAGGTGGTCGATGTCATCGACGATGCCTTTGCCGTTACGGATGTCGACCAGGGTCTTCAGGACCGCAACGATGTCTTCCTTGCACAGCACGCCCGAACCTTCGATCTCGGTACGACCGATACGACGGTTGAACTTCATCCGGCCGACCGCAGACAGGTCATAGCGCTCAGGGCTGAAGAACAGGTTGTTGAACAGGGTCTCGGCAGCGTCTTTGGTAGGTGGCTCACCAGGACGCATCATGCGATAGATCTCGACCAGCGCTTCCAATTGGTTGCTGGTGGAGTCGATCTTCAGCGTGTCGGAGATGAACGGACCGCAGTCGATGTCGTTGGTATACAGGGTCTCGATGCGAACGACCTGAGCCTTGGCGATCTTGGCCAGGATCTCGGTGTTCAGCTCGGTGTTGCACTCAGCCAGGATTTCGCCTGTAGCCGGGTGAACGATGACCTTGGCGGTCGTGCGGCCCAGGACGTAGTCCAGAGGCACTTCCAGCTCTTTGATACCGGCTTTTTCGATCTGGTTGATGTGGCGCGCAGTGATACGACGGCCAGCTTCAACAATGACCTTGCCTTTTTCATCCTGGATGTCCAGGACGGCAATTTCACCACGCAGACGCGAAGCGATCAGCTCCAGCTTGAGGGTTTCATCCTTCAGGCTGAATACGTTGGTGGTGTAGAAGGCATCCAGCACTTGCTCAGTGGTGTAACCGAGCGCGCGCAGCAGTACCGAGGCCGGCAGCTTACGACGACGGTCGATACGCACGAACACGCAGTCTTTCGGATCGAACTCGAAGTCCAACCACGAACCGCGGTACGGAATGATCCGCGCGGAGTACAGGAGTTTGCCGGAGCTGTGCGTCTTGCCGCGGTCGTGGTCGAAGAACACGCCCGGGGAACGGTGCAGCTGGGAAACGATCACACGCTCGGTACCGTTGATAACGAAGGTACCGTTCTCGGTCATCAATGGGATTTCGCCCATGTAGACTTCTTGCTCTTTGATGTCCTTGATCGCTTTGTTCGACGATTCTTTGTCGAAAATGATCAGGCGCACTTTTACCCGCAAAGGTACGGCGTAAGTAACACCGCGCAACACGCATTCTTTGACATCAAATGCCGGTTCGCCCAGGCGATAACCGACGTACTCCAGCGCAGCATTGCCGGAGTAGCTGATGATCGGGAAAACGGATTTGAAGGCCGCATGCAGGCCCACGTCGCGGAACTGATCTTTGGTCGCTCCCGCCTGCAAGAATTCACGATACGAATCCAGCTGGATAGCCAGAAGGTACGGGACATCCATGACGTCCGGCAACTTGCTAAAGTCCTTGCGGATACGTTTTTTCTCAGTATATGAGTAAGCCATCAGCGTTCCCCAGCTTGGTCACCTGCTTGTTTGGCCCTCCCGACGGGAGCAGCCAGAAAATCTTGCAAACCCCATGGTTTGCACCACCGCATCGGGTGGCTACAGCGCGTTAATGGCGGCGACCGAGTCGACAGCCAAGAACGGAAAAAGGCCGGTGGCAAGAGCCACCAGCCATCAGCCTTCAGCTTAACGCTTGGGCTGGAGACGCAAGGTCGATGCTTACTTCAGCTCGACTTTAGCGCCTGCTTCTTCCAATACTGCTTTGGCTTTGTCAGCTGCGTCTTTCGACACTGCTTCCAGAACCTGGGCAGGAGCGCCGTCAACTACAGCCTTGGCTTCTTTCAGGCCCAGACCGGTCAGTTCACGTACTGCCTTGATCACGTTTACTTTCTTCTCGCCAGCTTCCAGCAGCATGACGTTGAATTCGGTTTGCTCTTCAGCAGCAACAGCAGCAACAGCTGGGCCAGCGGAAGCAGCGGCAGCGGAAACGCCGAATTTTTCTTCGAAAGCTTTGATCAGCTCAACAACCTGCAGAACCGACATTTCAGCTACGGCGTTGAGGATATCGTCTTGGGAGATAGACATTGCTGTATTTCCTGAATTGGGGGACGGCCTACGCGGCCATCGAAATAAACAAAAATACGCGAGAGAAGTTGCTCAGCCTTAGGCTGCGGCAGCTTCTTTTTGCTCGCGAACTGCAGCCAGAGTACGAGCCAGCTTGCTGGTAGCGCCTTGAATCACGCTCATCAGCTGCGAAATGGCTTCGTCGCGGGTCGGCAGTGTTGCCAGTACGTCGATTTGGTTAGCTGCGAGGAACTTGCCCTCGAACGCAGCTGCCTTGATCTCGAACTTATCCTGACTCTTGGCGAATTCTTTGAACAAACGGGCAGCAGCGCCTGGATGTTCTTTGGAGAACGCGATCAGAGTCGGGCCGGTGAACACGTCGTTGAGGACACTGTATTCAGTGTCAGCAACAGCGCGCTTGAGCAGGGTGTTACGTACAACACGTACGTATACGCCAGCTTCACGAGCCTCTTTACGGAGTCCGGTCATAGCGCCTACTGTCACACCACGGGCATCAGCCACGACAGCGGACAGAGCAGCTTTGGCAGCCTCGTTGACTTCAGCGACGATGGCCTTCTTGTCTTCGAGATTAATTGCCACGGGTTTAACTCCTGCTTGTTACCGTTTCATCTGGCCGGAGCCGGATGTCGTTTTGGTGTCTGATTCGGTAAGGAACCGGGAGCACCATCTGCGTAGGCTTGTGGTTTAAGGCTTGCGCCGCCTACGGTCTTGGATAGCCCCCGCCAGGCAGGGACCCCAATTTTTCAATCGGCGCGATCGCTCGCGCCAATCTGTGTCTTATACGTCCAGCGAGCCTTGGTCGATGACCAGACCTGGGCCCATAGTGGTGCTCAGGGTAACGCGCTTGACGTAGATACCTTTCGAGGAAGCTGGCTTGATACGCTTCAGATCAGCGATCAGGGCTTCAACGTTTTCCTTCAGCTTGACGGCATCGAAGCCGACTTTGCCAACGGAGGTGTGAATGATGCCGTTTTTGTCGGTGCGATAACGAACCTGACCAGCCTTGGCGTTTTTAACCGCGGTGGCTACGTCTGGGGTTACGGTGCCGACTTTAGGGTTAGGCATCAGACCACGTGGACCGAGGATCTGACCCAACTGACCTACAACGCGCATTGCATCCGGGGAAGCAATAACTACGTCATAGTTCAGGTCGCCGCCTTTCATTTCGGCAGCCAGGTCGTCCATGCCAACGCGATCAGCGCCAGCGGCCAGAGCAGCTTCAGCTGCCGGGCCTTGGGTGAAGACAGCTACACGTACAGTCTTGCCAGTACCGTGTGGCAGCACAGTTGCGCTACGAACGACCTGGTCGGATTTACGTGGGTCAACACCCAGGTTTACAGCAACGTCTACGGACTCGCTGAACTTGACAGTCGACAGCTCAGCCAGCAGGGCAGCGGCGTCTACAAAGTTGTAGGCCTTGCCTGCTTCGATTTTGCCGGCGATAGCCTTTTGACGCTTGGTCAGCTTAGCCATTACACACCCTCCACGTTAAGGCCCATGCTACGAGCAGAACCGGCGATGGTACGCACGGCTGCATCCATATCAGCTGCAGTCAGATCCGCGTTTTTGGTTTTCGCGATTTCTTCCAGCTGAGCACGAGTTACGGTGCCAACCTTAACGGTGTTCGGACGAGCGGAACCGCTAGTCAGACCAGCAGCTTTCTTCAACAGAACCGAAGCCGGGGTCGACTTGGTTTCGAAGGTGAAGCTACGGTCGCTGTATACAGTGATGATCACTGGAGTCGGCAGACCTGGCTCAAGACCCTGAGTACGGGCGTTGAAGGCCTTGCAGAATTCCATGATGTTCACGCCGTGCTGACCCAGAGCTGGACCGACGGGTGGGCTAGGGTTGGCCTGAGCGGCCTTCACTTGCAGCTTGATGTAAGCGGTAATCTTCTTGGCCATGAGGCACTCCAATTACGGGTTCAAACGCCTCGAAAGGCTCCCCGGTTACTTGCGCGTTTATCCCAGTGACGACAAAACCCCACAGCCTAAGGCTGCGGGGTTGGGATGCTTGCTCAGCTAGACCTTCTCGACCTGGCTGAACTCCAACTCTACCGGAGTAGAGCGACCGAAAATGAGCACTGCCACTTGGATCCGGCTCTTTTCGTAGTTAACTTCTTCGACAGTACCGTTGAAATCAGCAAACGGACCATCTGTGACACGAACAACCTCACCCGGCTCGAACAACGTCTTCGGCTTAGGCTTGTCGCTACCATCAGCAACGCGACGCAGAATCGCTTCTGCTTCTTTGTCAGTGATAGGAGCAGGCTTATCAGCAGTACCGCCAATGAAGCCCATGACACGAGGGGTATCCTTGACCAAGTGCCAAGTACCTTCATTCATGTCCATCTGAACCAGCACATAGCCAGGGAAGAACTTGCGTTCGCTTTTGCGCTTCTGGCCATTCCGCATTTCAACCACTTCTTCAGTGGGAACCAGAATTTCGCCGAAGCCATCTTCCATGCCTGCCAGCTTTACGCGCTCTAGCAAAGAGCGCATAACATGCTTCTCGTAACCCGAGTAAGCATGCACAACGTACCAACGCTTAGCCACGGGACACCCTTAGCCAACAATCAAGGAAACAAGCCAGCCGAGCAGGGAATCAAGCCCCCACAACAGCAACGCCATAACCAGAACAACAGCCACAACGATCAACGTGGTCTGCGTGGTTTCTTGGCGAGTCGGCCAAACGACTTTACGGATTTCGGTGCGAGCTTCCTTTACCAGGACCGCGAAAGACTTGCCTTTAGCAGTCTGCAGGCCTACAAAGGCAGCTACAGCAGCAAGGGCAAGCAAAGCGAGGACGCGGTACAGGATCGGCGAAGCAGAATAGTACTGATTGCCAACAACGCCTACGACCACCAAGGCAACTACAGCGAGCCACTTGACCAGATCGAAACGAGAGCTTTGAGCTTCAGCCTTAGGAGTCATCTATGAAGATCCTGTGAAAAGAAAGCCAGATACACCACGTGAATCTGGCAGGTCAGGAGGGAATCGAACCCCCAACCTACGGTTTTGGAGACCGTCGCTCTGCCAATTGAGCTACTGACCTAAAACAAAATCAGGCCGACCATTATGCAGGCCTGAAAAAGACTTTACAACAACCAACCCCACTAGACTTGAAATCACCCGACGATAAAGCCAGACGCAACACCAACAAGCCGAGGCAGCTGTTAAAACAAAGGCAGATATTTTCATATCTGCCTTGTCATATGGAGCTCTTGAGCGGATTTGAACCGCTGACCTCACCCTTACCAAGGGTGTGCTCTACCAACTGAGCTACAAGAGCGAAACACCTTGCACAACCTGCAAACTTGGAGCGGGTAGCGGGAATCGAACCCGCATCATCAGCTTGGAAGGCTGAGGTTCTACCACTAAACTATACCCGCGGAGCTTGCAGCTCACGCTAAAAATGGTGGAGGGGGAAGGATTCGAACCTTCGAAGTCGTAGACGTCAGATTTACAGTCTGATCCCTTTGGCCGCTCGGGAACCCCTCCTAAGCGAGCCGGCATTTTACATTACGCCGACCTTCTGTCAAGCATTTTCTCATTTAAAAATATGAGGTTAGCTGCGTTGACCTTCGCTTCACACTGTAGGCCTTAAAGGTCTTCACTGCGAAGCGGGCGCCATTCTATGCAAACTATTCGAGAGATGCAACGCCTTCGCACAACATTATTTTATGTTTTAACTCATTGAATTCCTTAGCAAGGTTTTCAAATGGCAGATCCTCAGCCAGGCGTCGGCTTTCAGGGGCTACGCGCAGCCAATAGCCGGAGGCTTCAGCAGTATTGAGCAATTGGACCTTGACCTTTATATCCAGGCTTGTAAGGCGCTGCTCAACAGACTGCGCCTGCCGCTGATCCGCAAAACCACCGATGTACAAACACATATTCTGCGCCTCAGATGCTTTTGCACGATCTCTGCGCATCACCGCATCAGACGATTCACTGAGCAGGCGAATGTCCTGTTGCGACCCCTTGTAAAGACTCAGAGGCGTAACATCTTTGGCGCGCAACGGTGCTTCTTGCTGATGCCAGATGTAGTAGAAGGCGTTGAGGACAAGTAAAAGCAAAAACAACCAACGCATAATCACCTCAGGACAAAGGACAAGCCATCGCCAAACCGACAAAAACCAAATCTGGAACGCGACGAGCTTGTGGCACCGCATCTGCCACCAAATCGGCGTCCCCTCCCGTAAGGAACACAGTGAAGTCATCACCCCAGTAGCTTCGCGCCAGCTCTAACTGAGTGAGTACAAACCCTCGAAGCATAAGCGTACAACCTCGCTCCACTGCCTCTACGGTCGTACGACCTGGAGAGAGGCGCTCCAGCGCCCTTTCAGCAGCGGCGTCGTCGTACCGTATCTTGCGTGTATGAGTTCGCAGTTGGTTGCGCATGAGCGGCATACCTGGACAGATGAATCCACCGAGGTGCTCACCATCCGCGGCGATGAAATCCGCCGTGGCTGCCGTGCCGAAATCGAGCACCAGGCAAGCACCGCGCGCCAACTTGAACCCCCCCAGCATTGCAAGCCAACGATCAAGACCCAGGCGCTCAAAATCTTCGTAGCCGTTACGCACTCCGGCCATCGCGCGCGCGGGAGCCGCACAGGAGACGGCAACGCCGAAAGCCTCATGCAGGGCCGCAACCAGCTTGCTTGTTTCTTCCAGGGCACGAACGCTCACCAGCCGGCAACGCGTCAGCAACAATCCGGGAAGCGCCACGAGGCTTTCAATCAAAGCCAGATCCGAACCAACAATCCCTTCCGAAGAGGCGTGAGCACTGTCGGCATCAAGTACACGCCATTTGATAAAGCTATTCCCACAGTCGAGCTCAAGAATCATCACGCAACCTCAGGCTTAACTCACCACCACTGTATATTTTTTCAACACCATCAACGCTCAAGCGCAGTGCTCCCTGACGGTCTACACCCAGTACAACGCCATCGACTTGGCTGATACCTGCGATAAGAGACACCGCCCGCCCCTGCCAGGCGTGATTCTGCTCCCACTCATCTTTGAGTGCGACAAAACCACCCTCACGGTGTCGCTCCAGGTAGCTTTGCAGCTGCAACCCCAACTGCGCCACCATCGCATTGCGATTCGCCGGAGAACCTGTCTGCAACTGAACCGACGTCCATTGCTGGTCCACCTCGTCAGCCCTCTGCATATTCACGTTGATGCCTATTCCGAGGACAACGTGGCAAATATCAGCGGGGTCTCCTACCAACTCCAGCAAAATTCCGGCAATTTTCTTCTGCCCTACCAGAACGTCGTTTGGCCACTTCAGAGTAACGTCCTGCACACCCGACTCGCGCAAGGTCTGCATGACCGCCAAGCCCACCACCAGGCTCAGTCCCTCCAACTGCCGAAGGCCCGACTCGATGCGCAATACGAGGCTGTAATACACATTTTGTGCGAACGGGCTTACCCACTTCCGCCCCCTCCTACCCCGGCCGGCCGTTTGCTGCTCCGCAAGCACCAGGAGCGGCGCCGCGCAACCGCCATCAACAAGGCGCAAGGCTTCGGCATTAGTGGAGTCAACGGAGTCAGAGATATGAATGGGCCACGCCAGGGAGGGCGCATTCAACGCAATATCTTCAGCAGTCAAGAACACCAGCGGTGACGCCAACTGATAACCCTTACCTCGCACCTTATGGAGGGGCAGATTGAATTCTGCTTCCAGATGCTGGAGCTGCTTCCAGACAGCACTGCGGCTGACACCCAGGGCGGCACCAAGCGCTTCACCCGAGTGGAATCGGCCATCTTTCAGAAGTTTTAACAGCGTCAGCATGCAAATATCGCCTCACAATGAGGCACGCATGATAGCCATGCGCAGAGTCATTGCATAGAAACGCAGGACCTTAGCACTGAAGGTCGTCGAAATGGCCGCCTTTGTGTTTTTCGACCGCCCAAAACAAAACCCCATCTGCTTTCGCAAATGGGGTTTCGGAATTTAATCTTGACGATGACCTACTCTCACATGGGGAAACCCCACACTACCATCGGCGATGCATCGTTTCACTGC
>NZ_JAFCUA010000008.1:0-328001 GCF_049896305.1 Pseudomonas sp. DWP3-1-3b3
CTTGCTCGCGAAGGCGGCGTGTCAGCGATTACATCTCTGACTGATCCACCGCTTTCGCGAGCAAGCCCGCTCCCACAATTTAGATCTCAGATAGACATCAATCTGCTCTGGCTCTGGCTCTGTTTTTGATTTGATCTTAGGCGGCCCCCCAAATCCCTGTCGGATTACGGGCACACCGAGCCTAGGCGAGGTGCCGAGTGTTGGGGCAAGAGCCTTTTGGTTACTTTTGGGCTCTTTTCAAAAGTGACCCGCCGTAAGGGCGGAACCAATACCCGCCATTACCCAAATAACGGATATGCACTCAATCAAAACCCCACCCCCTGCAACGGCAACTCATAAGACTTCTTAACCGTCCGAACCACCAACGTAGAAGAATAAGTCCGAATCGGAATATCCCGATAAGTCTCCAAAAACCGATAGATATACTCGGTGTACTCCGCAGCATCCCGAAACTTCGCCACCATCACAAAATCAAACTCCCCCGTCATCAAATAACAGTCCTGAATCTCCGGGTGACTAGCGAGTATGTGCTGCATCCTGCGATCAATATCATTGCTATCCCTATCCAACTTGATCAGAAAAAACGCCGTCACCTGGATCCCCAGCTTGCGCTCATCCAAGACCGCCACTTTCGCCTTGATAATCCCCACGTTCTCCATCCGACGAATCCGCCGGTAACAACTGGTGGAAGACAGCCCCACACTGTCGCTCAACAACTCCAGGCTCTGGTCGCAATCCTTTTGCAACTTGCCCAGGATCTTCAAATCCATGGCGTCTGTCATCGGTTCCAAATCGTCCTTGAAAATTGCAATGAATCCGTCGCAATGACGGGCCAATTTGCACAAATCCTGCACAGTGGCTAGTTAACATCGATTCAGCTTAGCAGCCCGGCCAACACCTGGCCTTACGGCGGCATGAGAGGGATCTTATGATAGTCGCGAAACCGACATGGACCGCTGATATTCAAGGACTTTTCAGCGCACCCTACTGGATACCCGCCAGCCAGCGCGCCGCCGTTGCGGCCACTTGGATCGGCTGCATGAATGCCTACGATGTGTTCCTGGAAGACCCTGCGTCGGTCAAGACCTGGTCGCAAACCATCTACCAGCACCTTGCCTCGCGCAACATGCCGCTGACCACCGACCAACAGCAGTTCTGGCCCATCGATGCCCTGGAAACCTTCCGCCTGTGGGTCAACCAGGGTTGGCGGCTGGACAGCATCTCGCCCTTCGACATGGCCGAGCGCATCCCACCACCGGCGTTGCCGCAGCCGGTCAAACGCGTGCGCCAGGACATCCGCTCGCTCAGCCCTGAAGCGTTGAACCTGTACCGCGCCAAACTGGATGACGTGATGCGCATCAGCGACCCCGACAGCGGTTCGCCCTGGCAGCGTTACGCCTACATCCATACCAACTGGTGCCTGCATTACCAGGAAGCCTTCGCCCTGTGGCATCGCGCCTATCTGCTGTACCTCGAAGCGTTGATCGACTGTGCGATCCCTTACTGGGACTGGATGGCCGTCGACGCCAGCATCGACGGCAGTCCCCAGGCTGGCCTGCCCCAGGCGTTCCTTGACGAAACCTATGTGCACCCGCAGACCGGCGAAGTGCGGCGCAACCCGTTGCGGTATGCGGCGGCCAAGGACGGCTGTTCCAAGGTGTGCGCCACCGCGCCGGTCGGGGACGTGGATTGCCTGTATGTGCAGCGCAACCCGCTGTTCTATACCCAGGGTGAGGCCTTTCGTTTCGAGCGCACCCAACTGTATGGCATGAGCCGGATCTTCCAGCAGCAGGTGGTCGATGCGCTCACGTTCACCACATTTAGCCAGCCCCAAGGGGTGCCGGGTTACCCCTGGGCCAACATCACCAGCTTCGACCCACCGCAACCGAATGACCTGTACCCCAACCGCGCGCTGAATTTCGACGGGCTCTACGAGCAGCCCCACGACAACTATCACGGCTGGATCGGTGGTGACATGGCCGACAACGCCTACACCGCGTTCGACCCGGTGTTCTGCTCCTACCACGCCAATATCGACCGCATGCTGGAAGTCTGGATCCGCGCCAACCCGGCGGCGCAGTACACCACCCAATGCCTGTTGCAGCCCTTCGCTGGCCATCAGGCGGCCGAGGTGAGCTTCACCAGCGCCGACGCCTGGCGCTACACCACTCTGGGTGACATGGCCCAGGACAGCCGACACATCGGCTACGACTACGGCACCCCGGTGGCCCCGCAGTTCGGCGCAGCCAAGGCTGCGTGCTGCCATCAGCAAAAGGCTGCCACCACCGGCCCCTGGGTGGTGTTCGATCACGTGCGCTGCACCCACGACACTTACCTGATCGACATTTTCCTCAACCAACCGGACGCCACGGCGCAACACGCGAATACCGACAACCCGCATTACGTCGGACGCTTCAGCCGCATCGGCATGGGCCTGGTGGACGACAAGGGCCGCTGCATCACCCAGGGCGTCTGCCGCGCACTGAATGCCGCGCGCAACGCCCAGGCGCTGAGCCTTAAACCGAGCGATACAGCGCAGTTATCGCTGATCGTGACCCATCCCGATACTGGCCAGGTATTGACGCCCGATGCATACGCGCCCCTGCCTGGCTTTATCGCGCAACTGGTGTGGGACGACCCACGCCAAACCTCCGCCGGGCCCGCTCCGGGTACCGGTTGCTGCTCCACTTCCACCACCGCCAATGCTGGAGAACCGACATGAGCACGCCCTTCACCCAATTCACCTCCCCTGCCGAACAAGCCCCCAAGGACTACAACAAGCTAGGCCTGGAGAACGAGCTGTCCACCTTCGAAACGAACTGGAACAACAACGTCACCGGCTGGACCCAGATGTCGGTGATCGGTAACCCCTGGTCCAACCTCAACGACGCACCGCGCTCGGGCTACTACAACCCGATTGAAAGCGGCTACGGCACACAGACGCCAGTGACCATCACCTGGCAGCCCTTCCCCAACCGGCTGTGGACGTTCTTCTACAACAATGGCGCCGCCGTGGTCCCGCAACTGGGCGGCAAGGCCATGACCCTGGACCAGGTGATGCAGTTGACCGACCACGGCCAGATCACCCTCAACAACACCCTGTACTCGCTGTACCCGGACCCCAAGGCGACCCAACTGCAGATCCCCAGCGTGCTGTGCAAGTCCATCAACTGGAACGGCCCCTACGCCGACTTTTCACCCTCGGGCCCACGGGGCTGGCTGGATGAATACTGCGAGTGGTCGATCACCCGCGACCCCGACGGCAACATGCGCAGCATCATGTTCACCAGCGAGAACCCGGCGTATTTCCTGACCATGTGGAACATCGACCCGCAGGCCGTGCTGGGGCTGTACAAAGCCTATGTCGACCCACAAGTGAAGATCGAAGACCTGTACCTGCGCTACACCGCCAACGGCCCGACCGGCAACGCCGGCGACCCGGTGCTTGACCCCACCACCGGCCAGCCCGCCTACGACACCGTGAATAAATGGAATTCCGGCACGGTGCGCATTCCCGGCGTGTCGGGCGGCGCAATGCACCTGACCTCCGGCCCCAATACCTTGAGTGCCGAAATCTACCTGGCAGCGGCGGCGACTATCTTGCGCCCGCTCAACAGCAGCCGTAACCAGCAAAGCCTGATCTGCTGCGCCCAGTACGGGCAGAACTACCGCAACTCCGATCCGCATATCGGTTATTCCGCCAACCAGGAAGCCGTGAAAGCCCTGATTTCCTTGACCAACCCCATCGGCCTGTACCTGCAACAACCCAAGTCCTTCAGCACCTGGAAAGGCCCGCAAGGCCAGGACGTGAGCAGCTACTGGCGCATCACCCGTGGCACCGCCGGCACCGGGCCGAACAACTCCGACCAGATCCTGCAGGCGGTGTTCGAGGTGCCGGCCAGCGCGGGGTTCTCGATCAATGACATCACCATCAACGGCACGCCGATTGACTACGTGTGGGTGATCGCCAACGAGCTGAATGTGGCCTTGAGCGTCACCCCGGCACCGCTCAGCGGCACGCCCAAGGAGTGCGATTGCGTGGCGGCCAACAACACCGATGCGCAACCCTGGCCCGTGCAGTTGCTGCCGATTGACCTGTTCTACGGCCAATCCCCCAGCGACTTGCCGGCCAGCTTTGCGCCCGGCAGCTCAGGCCAGTTCGTGCTGGTGGTGCAAGGCGCCGACCCGAACACCACGGCGGCGGATGCACGGGTGCAGTTCTCCAACCCAGGCATCACGGCCCAGGTCACGCAGTTCCTGCCGGATGCTTCGGCGATTCCTGGGCAGACCGACAGCGGCGGCACCCAGGGCTACATCATGACCGTCACCGTCAGCAGCAACGCGGCGCCGGGGCTGGTCAGCGTGCGCGCGCTGAACCCCAGCGAAGCCGCCAACCCCAGCGCCACCCAGCACCCATGGGAAAGTGGCCTGGCGCTGGTGCCCGTCGCCTGAGTGCCTGCCGGCCGCCCATGCCTGGCGTGGGCGGCCGCCTCTTGAGTCTTGAGCAAGGAATGCGACCATGAACGGATGGCTTCGCCCGCTGCGCCGGGCACGCTTGAATGTGTTGTGCTGGATAACCTGCGCCCTTCTCCCTTTCGCACCCGCACCGGTCAGCGCGGCGTCAGATGCCCAGAGCTGCATCAGCCAACTGGTGTTCGACCCCACCAGCGGCGGCTTCCTGCCGGTGAACAACTTCGGCACCGAGCAGGACTTTCTCAACTGTTTCGGCTGGCAACTGTTCATCGCCATGAACTGGCCGGTCAACCCCGGCTGGCCCGCCAACCCGAGCCTGGCCGGTGAGCCGGACACGCAAAGCACCGCGGCCCAGTTCGGCGTGCCGCCCACGCCCGGCCAGCCCATGAGCAATGCCCCGGTGTGGGCCAGCTACAAGGATGCCAGCGAGATCTTCCTGCCCGGTGCGCCCAAGCCTTCCGGATGGGGCGTGGAAACCCGGGTGCCGTCCAATTGCACTGCCACCGGCAACCTCAAGGCGTTTTCCACGGGCGCGCGTAAATTCATTACGGCCACCTCCGAAAGCGCGATCAACCGCAAACACCGCTTCCACCTGTCCAGCGGCACCCAGGTGACCTTGCCGGATTCGATCATGGAAGCTTCCGGCGGCTGGCTCACGGACCAGTCGGGCAACCTGGTGTTTTTCGAGCGCAAAGTCGGCAAGGCCGAGTTTGATTACATCGTCGATAACGGGCTGTACGACGCCGCCAACCAACTGATCGTGGCGCAGAACAGCGACAACCGGCACCCGGCCGGCCTGTCACTGCCGGCCGGCAAACTGGTGCGCGAGCTGCCGGCCCAGGCGCTGCCCCAGGAAGAACTCGGCGCCCTGGAACTCAAGGCGGCCTGGCGCGTACTCACCAACAAACCCGAGCTGTACGGGCGTTACCTGACCACCGTCGCCTGGCTGCAACGCCCGGATACGCTGCAATGCACCCAGGAAGTGGTGGGCCTGGTGGGCCTGCACATCATCAACAAGACCCAGACCCAGCCGAACTTCATCTGGACCACCTTCGAGCAGGTCGACAACGTGCCCGACGGCGGCGCCACCCCGCCCGGCGGCTACAGCTTCAACAACCCGGCCTGCACCGGTGACGCGTGCACGCCCAACGTCGCACGGGTGCAGTGCGATGCCACCCACACACCGCCCAACTGCACACCCCTTGATCAGCCGGTGCAGGCCACGCGGGTCAATGCCACGCCTCAGGACATGCAAGCGCTGAACACGGCGGTGCAGCAGACTTTCGTGCAGAAGACCCAGGGCCAGTCGGTGTTCCAGTACTACAAACTGGTGAATGTGCTGTGGTCCAAGACGCCCAACGCGCCCAACGATCCAGGCCCTGGGCCCAACGTGAAGGTGCCGCTGTCCTATGGGCCGTTTGTCAGCGACCAGAGCGTCGTCGTCGCCAACACCACGATGGAAACCTATGTGCAGAGCGACAACTGCAACGACTGCCATCAGTACGCGACGATTGCCGGCGGGTCCAAACTGGCGTCGGATTTCTCGTTCCTGTTCGGCAATGCCGACTCCGCGAAGAACACGCGCCTGATCAAACGCATCGAGGCGTTCAAGACCCTCAAGGACAATCCGTAGCTGCCAGGCTCACTGCAGATAAAAAGGGGCTGCTTCGCAGCCCAACGCGGGGCAAGCCCGCTCACCACAGGTCCTTGCCAAAGTTTTACAGGCTGATCTGCTTGCGCTCCTCGTCCGTCAGCCGCGCCCGCGCTTGTTCACTCAGCGGCCCCGCGCCCAGTACCTGCACGGGGCTGTTGGGGTTGTAGCCGGAGGTTTTCTGCGCCGGTGCAGGCTCCTGTGGCAACGGCTCGCTGCCCAGGCTCAACACCTCAACCGTCATGATCGACGGCCGGCCCTGCTTGGCCGCTGCCTGTTGGCTGCGCGCCGCGTCTTCCGCCGCCTGGGACGCCGCTGCCCCGGCCGCGCTGGCCGAACTCATGGCGTTGGTGTTGACCGCCGCAGACACCGGCACCCCGGACGACTTGCCCTGAGTCTGGATGTTCGCCGCGTTCACCACACGCAAGGCGGCAATGTTGACGTTGCCCGACACACGAATGCCCGCCTCGCCCGCATCGATGGTGCCCAACGGCGCGATCAGGTCGATGTCCCCGGCTGGCACTTCCGGAATCGGGTTGAGCGTGGCAATCCCCGCACCCGTGCTCGGCACCGATGGCGACAGGCCCACATTGCCCCAGTTGTCGTAGACACGCTTGGGCGGCGTGTAGACCACGGTGGTCTTGGAGCCGCGCCCGGCGTTGATGTCGCCCTCGGCAGTCCAGCCCATGATCGAACCGCCAAAGGTGGTCATGATGCGGCTCTGGCCAAGCAGGATGCTGCCCAGGGAATACAGCTGGATGTCCCCCGCGCCCTGGGTGATCACTCCTGCTGTCGACGGCGGCGCCGTACCTTCGATGCCGAAGGTCTGGCTGCCGCCTGGGGTGAGCATCTGGATCGAGCCACCGAAGTTGGTGTGCACGCCCGCGCCGCCGAACATCGTGATGTCGCCTTTGTAGGTGACCGGGTTGCCGGCCACGTCCTTGTCCGGGAACAGCGCTGCAATCGCCGCGCGGCCACGCAGGTAACTGCCCTGGCGCACGCTGCCATCGGTGTTGTACTCACGGCCGGCGGCCTTGAGCTCGGCGAAGTACACGTCACGGGCGAACACCCGTTGTTGCTCGGCGGGAAGTGCCGCGTAGTAAATACGGGCCTGTTCGGTGTCTCCGGTAAAACCGAAGCGCTCGACCAGCCAGGCGAGCAACTCTCTCTCGTAGGTCTTGGCGACCTTGCTACCCTGGATCGACTCACCCGGCTGCGCCAGGTTGGCGGGGTTCAGGTAAGCCTCGACAAACCGGCGGTAGTCCGGCCCATTGGGGCCGACGCCGGCTTGCAGGACAATGCTTGCACCCGCTCGGTTGTCGCCGGCCGCCACGGCGCCCAGACTGTTCACACCCACTTGGTCATCCATCTGGATATTGCGCCCGGCCGTCAGCTCAAGGGTGCCGGGGCCCGCAACGTTGAAACTGCTGTAAAGGATGTCACGCCCGGCACTGGCAATGGAGATATCGGTTGCGCCGGTGTGCACGAACAGGTTGCCGGTGAACGTGTATTGACCGGTGCTCACGTCCCCCCCAAGGGCACCGTTCAAGCGGGTACCGCTGCTGACGATATCGCGCCCGGCGAGCATCCATACCGGGCCTGCACCTTCGTAGTAGGTCTGTCCGAATCGTGGGTCATTTGCCCCGTAAATCGTGAGCGCTCGCCCACTGTTGACCCCCAGCAGGTCACCGCGCAGTGCGTAGAAACGGGCCGGCTCCAAGGCGTCGCCCCACGCCATGCTGGCGGTGTCAGGGCCAAACGCGAACAGCGGATGAAGCCCCAGGCGTGCGATGTTGCCATCACTGGAAAGATTGCCACTGCCTGCGACCGGCAAACTGTTGATGAAGCCCAGGAAAGCAGGATGGTGGATCGTCGCCAGGCTTTGAGGGGCGGCGCTGGAACGGCTGATGGTCAAGTCGCCGCCGTAGATCGAATCGCCCGCCAGCAGTTCCAGTTGCCCGTTGGCCGACGGTGCCAGCACCAGCGCCTGCAGCGGCTGCGGTACATTCGGGTTACTCGTTGACGCACGCCCGTAGTACAAGCTGCCGCTGGCGGCGACCGCACGCAATGTGGCGGGGTAGACCGCCGCCATATCGGTTTCCAGCGTCTGGGTCAGTGGTGTGAGGTTTCCGCCGGAGGAGAACAGATCGACTGCCGTACGCTCGGTCCACAGGCTGAACCAGCTCTGCCCTACCCCGTTGACGCCTTCCTTTGCGTAGGCCAAGGCATTCATCTGCGGTGCACGGCCCGGATCGGCGACATCCTGGAGTACCAGGTCGCCCCGGGTCGCCAGGCTGAAGGTCGAATCCCCTGGCAGCAGGCTCAAGCCGCCGGCTGCCATGGCCGACGTGGAGCGCAGCGGGTCGTAGGCGCGCACTTCGCTGGGGCTCTGGTCCCTGAGCTGGTTGCCGTAACGCAAGGTCAGGCTGCCCAGGCTGCCGCCCGTCACCTGTACGTGGCCGCGCAGGTTCACCAACGAGCCATTGAGGTGATCGACAGTGAGCTGACTGGCGGGGTTCAGCGCACCGCCCACCCGCAGGTTCAAGTCGCCACCACCGGTCAGTTGCACGCTGCCATCGGCCGCGACCCGCCCGGTACCGCCGACCGCCAGAACCAGGCCTTGACTGCGGGGGCTGACGTTCTGGGCGGTTGACGACAGCGGGCTGATGATCCCCGCATTGCCCCCCACATCAACTGTGAGGTTGCCGCCGCCCAGGGTACCGAACCCGGTAAAACCGACCATTTGGTCCGAACGGACGTTGGCGACGTAAGAACCGAAATTGATCCACCAGGCGGTCGCTTGTGCCTGGCTGCCCCCGAGGTCATTGCCCTGTCGCCACAACCAATTGCCGACATTGGCTGAATCCTGCCCCAGGTCGACAGGCACAGGACGCGCCACGCCACTCTGCGCAGGGCTGGTGATATTGCCTGTCAGGTTGCCCCCCACTTTCACCAGCACATTACCGCCCGTGTCCGGGTACCAGGCGCGGTACAGGCTGCCGGTTTCACCGTTGACCCACTTTTCGTTACCGCCTGCGTTACCCAGGACCTTGCCATTGCTGCCCTTGGCGCGCTTGAGGTTATACGGGTCGCTAGCCGAGGTTGCAGTGGAGGAGCTGCCGGCGGTGTAGACACCGTACAACGACTCCATGCTCAGGTTGCCTGCTGCCAGCAAATCCAGATCCGCAGCGCCGGTGCGGATGACACTGAATCGCGTACTGCCGCCCGCCAGCAAGGTGTAGGCATCGCCTTCGGACGAGCAGTATTCCGGCATGTCGTCACAAATGCCGGGGTAGGCGAAACCATCATTCACATCGATGGGCTTGCCCACCATGCTGTTATCGCCATAGACATCCAAAGAGCCCTGCTCTGTCCAGACCAACGCACCCTGCCCGTACATCCCATAGTGACTGTCGGCCAACCGAAGGTTGCCCGTGACCGGATGCGGTTGCAGCAGGCGACTGTCCGCCGCGCCGGTGTCCGCGCCGGCCACCAGCCGAATCGACCACGCCTGCGAGCCTTCCTCCAGCATCGGCGCAATCGCCCAGTTCTTGCCCTGGCGCCCGGCGTCGGCGACACGCAGTTGTACCGAGTCTGCACCGCCCGGCAGCTTGACATCGGTACCCGACGGCAACAGCGCGCCACGGGGCAAGACTTGGCTGCCCGCCAGCTTGATGCTGGTGGCCAAAGGCACCCCCTTGGGCCAGATCAGCCCTTTGACGTTGGCCGAGCTGCCCAGCAAGGTGCCAGCGTCCAGTGTGCTGCCGGCGACGAGGGTCTGGCTCTGAGTCAGCAACGTGCCTGCGGCGAACAGCACATTGCCCGATGCATCCCGAACGGCGGCCGCCAATACCGTACCGGCAGGCAGCACCAAGGATTGGCTGAGCGTTGCCGCGACGGGCAACCGCGTGCCGGCAGGCAGGAACAGCGGCTGCGTCGACACATCGAAATTGAGCGTCACGCCGCCTGGAAACAGCGTGCCATCCGCCAGGGTCACGCCACTGCCCGGCACCACCACCGTGCCGCCGGTGTAGTCGATACCTGCACGCAGGACCCAGCCATTGTCATCGTCGGTTTCGGGCGGCGGCGCGAAGCCGTCGTTGATACTGCCGTAGATATTCAGGTCGCCACCGGCGCGCAAGGTCAGGCTGCCGGCCTCGGTGAGCTGGGTCGACTTGAGGCTGGCGTAGCGATAGCCGGACAGGTCCAGGTCGCCCTGTACCACCAGGTCGCCGTCGGGCGTCTTGCTGATGATCTCCACACCGGGCCGCAGGTGGAAAACATCGCCGTAGGTGGCGTTATTCAGGCCTGCCAGTTTGTTCTGCAGCAGGTTGGTATTGCCGAGCGCGGCATTGATGAACGTCGTGCTCAGTGCGTGCTTGCCGTCGAGGTAGGCTTGGTCGATCGCCTGGTACGGACGTCCGTTCGGGGTGGCATCGGTCTTGGTCGGGGCATCGTCGTAGGTGACCATGCCATTGAGCGCGATGGAGCGCGCACCGGTGATGGTCAGGCGCCCACTGGCATCGATGGCAATGTCATTGCTGCCCAGACGCGGCGCATTGAGCTCCAGGGTGCCGCGGCTGCGCCCGTCATTACCGGCCACTGCCCCCGTGCCATGGCGCAAGTCGATGCGCACGCCATCGGCCAGGGTCAACTGGCCCTGGCCTGAGCCGAGCACAACGGTGGCGCGGTTCGGCGCGTCGATGACCTTGCCATAACTGTCCACGCGCACTTGCGTGCCATGGGCATCGAGCACCGCCGTACCGTCCAGGACCAGGCCGTTCCTGGCGGCCAGGTTGATGCTGCCGACGCGTTCGCCGCTGGCGTCTACCAGGCCGGTAACGCGCAGGCTGCCATTGTCGACCGAAACGTTGACGCTGTTGGCCTTCACATCGCTGCCGATGACCAGATCGCCTTGCTTGAGCTGAAAGCTGCGCGAGCCATACACTTGGCCTTGATTGAGGCGTTGGTTGAGGGCGGCGAACTGTTCGTTCAATGTGCCGCTTGTGCCCAGCCGCTGAGCCTGGATCTCCACCGCGCCCGCCAGGTAAGGCACCCACGTACCGCCGGCATCGTAGTCGCCGCTGCTGCCGGCGACGATCCTGCCCGCCAGGTCGACGGTGCCCGCCGCGCCCTCTACGGCCACCGCCCGCAGCCGACCCGCCTGGTTGTGCTGCGCCGACAGGTCGATGGTCGAACCTGCCGCCTGCAGCACGTTGCCCGCACGGCTTTCCAGCAGGACCTCGCCGCCAGCGCTGTATTTAGTCAGGTCGTTGAACGCAATGGCCAGGCCGGCCACATCGATCAATGCCGCGTCAGTCAACACCACATCGCCACGAGCGCCCAGGGTGAGCTTGCCGCTGGGCAATACCACCGCGCTGGCCAGGCGGATGCTGTCGCCCTGCATAGACAACTCGCCGCCAATGCCTTTCGCCTCGCCCACCGGACCCGCCGAGGCGCTCACATCAATGGCGCCACCGGCAGTGATCCGGTTGACTGAGCCGGCTTCACCGGTCATCAACGGTGTGAGGATATTCAGGTTACCGCCACTGTAGGCAAAGCCCTTGACCGCGTCATACGCGCCCTGACGCTGGTACACCGAGAGGCTGCCCTTATGGTTGGCGGTGATGCGCTGGCTGGCGTTCAGGTTGACGTTGGCAAAGCCCAGGGCCAGGCGGTCCAAGGACTGGGTGGTGCTTGGCTGGGCAAAATCCCCATAACCGAACTCGATGCGCTCGGCATGGATATCCAGGCGCCCGCTGCCGCTGCCGGCACCGTCGGTCACTGCCGCCACAGGCGGTGTCGCGGCCCCCTGCCAGATCAGGTTGGCGGTGTGGATGGTGGCCACATCGTTGGCGCCGCCCGAACCATAAATGGCCGGCGTGGACAGCATCAGGTTGCTCAGCATCGACTTGCCGGTCGCCGAATCATAAGTGTCCAGGGTCGTGGTGCCATAGAAGTTGAAGCTGTCGCGTGCCGACAGCTGCAGGGTTTCCAGGGCCGGCGCGCCAAATTGAGTGTCACCCCGCAGCAGGCGCTCCAGGACTTGCTGGGTGAGGGTCATGCCCACCGGCAGGCGATTGCCGGCAGCGGCAGCAGCCAGGGCTTCGGGGCTACCGACGTTGATGCTGGATACGCCCAGGTTCAGGTGGCGGGTGCCATAACGCACCTGCGCACCCATCTGCAGGGTGCTGTCGGTCAAGGCCACGAGCGTGCCTTCGGAGTACAGAGCGGTCTGGCCGCTGCACGGCGCGCTGGTGCAAGCCCCCAGCTCGATCCCGCCGCTGGTCACACCCCCCATCGGCGTTGCTGCGACCACGTTGAGCAGGCCGTTGGACACCGCCAGCATATTGGGCATGTTGTAGACAAAGCCGTCACGTGCGTCATAACTGGCCTTGCCGCGACCAATGGTGTTGATCGAGGCCCCCTGTTCGACGGTTATCTTGCCGGTAGAAGACACCAGCAACACTTCCGGTGCCGCCAGGTTCGCGCCATCGCGCAGGTTGATGTTGCTCACCGCACCGTTGGCCAGGTTGATGTAATTGCCGCCCTGACCGTAGGTCACCACGGTCAGGCCACCGATCAACAGACGCGCCGCGCCGAGTGCGTTGAGGCTGTCGGCCTCGACGCTGATGCCGCTGAAACCCGTGGTCGCGCCCTTGCCTGCCGCGACGATCTCAATGTCCTTGCCCGTGCTCTTGTTGCCATTGGTCAACGCCACGGTGCCACCGTAGCCGCCATCAGCGGCCTCGAAGCGACCGATACCGTTGAACGAAAAGGCATTGGCACCCGCACCCGGGCTCAGGTTAAGTTGCAGGGTCTTGGCATCCACCGGCAACAACGCACGCGGCACCCCAAGCCGGGCTGCATCGGCCACGGCGAATTGCGCGTAACTGGTCTCGTTGTATTGGGAATAGCGGCGCAAGGTGTCGGCGGAGGTGAGGATCACCTGGCTCGCCGTACTGTTGCCGATGCCGGTATTGGCGATGGACAAGCGCCCCGCAGTCGACCATGAGCCGTTGCGCAGCAGCTGGGGCGAGCCCTCGCTGCCGAGCCCTGCCAAACCGTTGACTTCCAGGCGGAAGGCCCCCGGCATCAGGGCATATGTGGACGGCATCAAAGTGTAGGTGCCCGCTGTCAGCCCCGGCACACCGGCACCAATCGTGATTTGCTGGCCAATCAACGGGTCGCTCGCCCCGCCCTCCGGCCCCACCGGGGCATACCCTGGCTGCACGCCCGGCACGATCGCATAGACCGGGTTGGTGCCCAGCCCCGGCAACACAAAACCGCCGGTTGCCCCGAATTGCACCAAGGGGTTGTAGCGCGCATCGGTAGAACCGCCGCGCCCGGAAATAAACCCGGCCCCGAGCAGCTCGCCGCCGCCGGACAGGTCCACGATAGCGCCAGGCTGCACCGCCACCGATTCGCCACCCAGGACCATCCCGACATTCAAGCTGCCGTTCGCGTTGGGCAACGCCCCCTGCCCAAGGAATGTCACGGTCTTGCCGTTGTACTTGTAGACCTGGCCGTCCACCGTGCCGCCGTAGGGCAGCACCAGGCCCTTGCCACTCACCGATGTCAGGCTGCCGGGCAGCAGCTCGACACGGCTGGCTCCCAGGTTGCCGATTTCAATCAGGCCCAGGGGCGCACGTACCACCCCGCCCTGCTTGATCGTGGGGCCACCCAGTTGCAGACGGCCGAACGCCGAGTACGGCATGGCGGCATCAGCACTCCCCGTGCGTGCGATCGTCAAGGTGCGGGTCGGGTCGTACTTGAAGCCCGAGAAGGCATCGATAAAACCGGCCAGCACCCGTGCGCCGACTTCCGTTGCCGGGTACAACTGCGCGGCGCGCAGCGTCATATCGCCTTTGGTCATCAACTGAGTACTGATGCCCTGCGCGATCACATCCGCTCCGGCACCGGCCAGGAAGCGCAGGTCACCCTGGCTGCTCAACCGCACATCATCGAACCCACGGCGATCGATGCCCTGCTTGCTGGCATCGCTCAACGTCAGGTCACTCTTGTTGCCAAACAGCACGTTGCCGCGCACGTCGATCAGGTTGCCACTGGCCTGGAACAGCGCCTGGCTGGCACGTTGCGACATGTTGGACGCGAGCACCGGATGCAGGTACTGGTCCTTGCTGGGGTCCAGCGGCGCAAGGATGCCGGCCAGCAGCAGATAAGGCGCAGACAGGTTGATGCGAGCGTTGGCGGCGGCGTTTTCGGCAAGGCCCATGGCCCCGCTGTACAGGCGCAGGCTTTGCCCCATGTTCAGCGACACATCACCGTCGAAGCTCAACACGCCATTGCTGAGCAAGGCCAGGTTATCAAAGCCGCCGGTGGTGACCTGGTCCACACCGAGGCGGCCATGACCGTACTCGAGGGTATTCGGGAGGGGGCTGGCTTGATGGGACTGGCTGAGCACCAGTTCACGCACCTTGAGCACCGAGTCGGTGACCGCCGCCTTGAGGTAGTAAGGCGTTTCCAGTGCCAGCGACAAACTGCCGCCCGCCGCACCGGCACCGCCGGCGCGGGCGACAAAGCTGCCATCCAGATACAGGCCGTTGTTGGACGCAAAGCTGATGCTGCCGCCATTGCTGGCCACCTGCACCCGGCCCTGGCCCGGAATGTCGAGCATCGCCTGGGCACCGGAAGCGTCCAGCCGCGCGCCGTCGCGCACCACCACAAACAGGTCGCTGGTCTTGGCAATCCCGGTGGCCAGGTCAATTTCGCCGCCGAGGCTGATCCTGCCACCCTTGCTGACCTGGCCGTAGAGCCGACCGCGATTGTCCGCGGCACTGACCGCACGGGCTGCCACATCGATTACCGCGTGGTCGCCGACCCAGATAGAGCGGTTATGCCTGGCGGCATTGGCCACCTCGGAACCGACAGCGGTCAGGCCACCCAGACTGACGCTGCCGCCCCAGGCATTGAGCGTGCCGTTCAGGGTCAACTGACCGACGCTGCGCAGGTTGATGCTCTGGCCCGGGTCGACGTTGATCACTGCGCCCCGGCCCACTGTCAGGGCTGTGGTAGCCAGTTCGGCCGCCGTGGATTCCTGCCGGCCGGCAGTCAGGGTCAGGCTGGCGCCACGGCGCTGGGTCAGCATGCCTTTGGCAGCGTCTTCCTGATACAGCCCAGGGGTCCAGCGCTCCAATGCCGTGGCAGGATCGCCACCGGTTGGCGCAGCGGACGTCTGCTCGCCAAGGCGATACACCGGCGTGGTGACATCCACCTGGGTGCCGTCAGTGACCAGCAGGCCCTCGTTGCCGGTGATGTCATAGGCCGAGAAGCCCTTGTTGAAGAAGTCTTGCGCCAGTCGCACGGTGCCGGCGTCAGGCGCCCCGGCGCTGTTACCGATCTGTACCTTGCGGGCCTGCAACGCCAGGGTGCCGCCGCCATTGACACCATAACCACGAATCTCGCCCTCCAGCCCCAGGATGCCCAGTGCCCCCAAGGTCACGTCACCGCCCTTGCCGCCGATGAGCTTGCCATCCACACCGAGCGTGGCGCCGGAAGACGCATCCACCACGCTGCCTGACGCCAGGTTCAGGTTGCCGGTGCTGCGCAGCGATACCTTGCCGCCGTTCACATAGGCCACGCCTTCACGAAGGCTCGGGTCCAGTGCCAGATTGTTCCAGCGCCCGGCGGCGTCCAGCTTGACGCCTGTCGCCACATCGACCCGTCCGCTGCCCGCCAGGATCACATCGCCGACGGTGTTGCCCGAGTTGAGGTTGACCTGATTGAGGATGTTGCCCGCGTTGATACTGCCCCCCCGGGCGGTAAGATTGGCGTTGATACCGACCCCCGGCCCGAACAAGGTGATGTCGCCGCCGTCTGCCACCTTGAGCGCGCCATTCACCGTGATCTGCTGCTTGGCGCCCACCTTGATCGCACCCAACTGGTAACCGTTGAGCTGGTCGCTGTCGAGCACCATCTTGCCTTGGCGATCCGCCGGCAAGGCGGTGGTGAGGTCCAGGCCGTCGGCGATTTTCTGTGTCTTACTATCGATCAGCACCTGGTCGGCGGTGCCGCTGAGGGCATAGCGCAGGGTGCCGGTGGTCTTGTTGTAGATCGGAATGTACTGCCCGATGATCAACTGCGCCCGCCGGGCCATGGCCTTCTGGGATTGCTGGTAACCGTCGAGGTTGATGTTCGGCGCCTGGGTCTGGCGGTCGCCCTGGAACACATCGCTGATCACTTGCCCTTCCAGCACCGCGCTGGTGGTGCCGATGACCAGCTTGCCGGCGTCGCGGCCCACGGTGTAACCGGCCTCATAACGACGTTGCGGCGCAATCAGCGGGTTGTAGTAATACTCGGTCTGGCCCCAGCGTACGCTGTTGTCTTCATAGCCTTTGTATAACCCCGAATAAAGGATGTCGCCCGGCGCCTTGGACAGTTCATACAGCTGGCCATTGGGCCCCTTGAGCCAGGTCTGCTGGATATAACCGGCCTGCACATCCACAGTGCCGCCCGACAGGTTGATCTGCGCACCCTGCTGGGTCACCACATCCTTGCCGGTGAACGTCACGGTGCCGCCCTGGGCCATCCATTCGCCGACCGAGTGGCCCTGGGTGCCGAGGTAACCGCCCACTTCCAGCAGGCCGCCGGCGGTGTACCAGCGGTCCGTCGCATAGCCATTCGTGCCTGCCGGTACAAATACCAGCTCGCGCAGGTCCACCCACACATCGTTGTTGATCAGTTGCCCACCGTCACGGTTGACCGGCGCATCGCGCTGCTCGTTGCCCTGCACGTTGATCTTGATGTTGTTGGATTCCATCGACACCTTGACGCCGACCGCGCCCGACACATCGATCATCGCGCCATCGCGCACCAGGCTGCGCCCAGTCGCGCTGACCGCCACCTGGCCGCCGGTGGCCAGGGTGATCGAGCCTTTCTCGAAGTCAACCGTGCCGCCGCTGACGATCTCGATGCGTGACTGGTCAGTGCGGTCAGCCACGGCGCTGAGGTTATTGAACTGGCCCGTGATCAGGTTCGCGGGCGTGCCATCAAGCTTGATCAGGCCGTTATCCTTCTGGCCGTTGAGCGCGGTGCTGCCACTGCTGTCCAGCAGGATTGCGGTGGTGCTGCCCTCGCCCAGGGTCACGCTGCCGGTGGAATCGGTGGCGGAGTTGAGCAGGTGAATCGTGCCGCGTGTGTCCACCGAGGTGCTGGCCAGGGCCACGCCGTTTTGTTGCACCTGATGCCCGGTCAGGGTGATGTCGCCAGTAGAGGCCATGATCAAGCCGCTGTTGGTGACTTTGCCGGCGCTGCTGCCGGTATTGAGACGGGTCGCCACCTCGTTGCCGCGCGTGGTGGAGCGGTCGTTGCCGGTGGTGCCGACGCCCTTGCGAATGTAGAAGCTATCACCGGCGGCCAGGGTGGTCTGGCCCTTGGCGGTGATGACAGTACCGGCGTTCTCCACTTGGGTACCGAGCAGCAAGGCATAACCGCCGGCGTCGGTGGAGGTGGCCGGATTGTGGGTCTGGATCAATGCTCCGCGCTGCACCTCGACCTTGCCTGCCGCATCGGTGAAGGTCGGCTGGGTGCCGTTGGCATCGACGTAGAGGCCGTGCTGGGTGAACTGCGCGTCGGTGATGTTAGCGGCTGCGGCGACCAGGTTACGCACATTCACCTGGCTGGTGCCGCTGAACACCACGCCGTTGCGGTTCATGATCATCACCGTACCGGCGCCGTTGATCTGGCCCTGGATCTCACTGGGGCGCGCATTGGGATCGTTGACGCGGTTGAGCACCGCCCAACTGGCCTGCTGCTGGAAATCCACGGTGGTGTTGCGCCCGACGTTGAACGTCTCCCAGTTGAGGATCGCCTTGTCGGCGGTCTGCTCGATGGTCACCGTGGTCTTGCCGCCGGATTGACTCTGGGTCGGGTTCTTGGCGTTAGTCCAGCCCTGGGTCAGGCCGTTGTCCACCTGCAAGCCGCCCTTGCCCAGGCCATCGGGAACATTCGAGACCTGGCCGAACGCCGCCTGACGCCCCGCCGCTTGTGCGGCCTGCTGGGCCGCGATCGCCGCGACGCTGGTGTTCAAGGTGCTGATGGAGCGCGACAACTGCTGCTTGACCCGCGCCTGCTGGTTCAATGAGGGAATCCCCGGCACCTGGCCCGCGCCAGTGCGTGCCGCCGTGGCCGCCTGGGACGCGCCCTTGTCGGCAAACCAGCCGGAACTGAACGCTGTGGCCGCCTGGGCATTACCCGCCACCATCAACAGCGCAATGGCATGGGCCAACGGCTTGAGGCGCAGGACAGTCGCTTGGGCTTTCAGGTTTACCGGTGATTTGCAGCGGACCATCTGGAATCTTCCTTCTTTGTTTTAGCCCAGGGGCAAGACAAGCTCACGTATGAGGGTTAGGCGGTTGGCGAGGGGCGCGACTGAACTTCTGTCATGAAAAGTTCACATGGGGCTGTTAGTGCGGGGCAAAACGACACAAACGCAAAAATCAGCAACGGCACAGGCCGTTGCTGATCAGGTGTTGCCGGTCGGTGAACGCTTGGGTTACTGCGGACGACCGATGCCGTTGCAGACGTTGGTGTTGCCGATGCTCAGGGCATTGGAAGCGGTCAGGAAGCTACCGCGAATGGCGATTTTCCAGTTGTTTGGCAGTGGCACGAAAGCGTTGGCTTCGATCGCTGCGTCGTTGTTGGCAGACGAACCGTAGTGCTTGGTGAAGAAGTCACGCACTTGGGTGGTCTGGGTGGCATCGGCGTAGCACTGGCTGAAGATCACGTTGGTGAAGCCCAGGATCGGGTAGCCCGACGTTGGGTAAGGCACCACACCTGCGGTGTTGGCTTTGCCGAACACGGGAACCCAAGCGTCAGGGTTGCCACGGTCAGCGACAGCTGGCAATGGAACAGCGTTGATGGCAGCGGATACGTTGCTCGAAGCCGGCGATACACCCTGGACCGCCACACCGTTGACCACGTCCTTGCCCACGCGAGCGACTTTAGTTGCGTCATCCAGACCAGCCAGGGTCGGGGCGGCAAAGTCAGGGCTCATGTAGGTGATACCGCCGTCGGTACCGGCCAGGGTGGTCATCACGCCTTGGCTGCCAGTTGCGGAAACAGCACCGGTAGGCAAGCCATCGGTGTAGCTGGTGCCGAAGGTGGTGGTGACATTGAAGGTGCCGGTTTCAGCGCACTTGGCATTCAGGAAGCGCGTGAACAGCTCGGTGGTGCCACTGCTTTCGCTGCGGTAAACCACTTTGATGGCGCCACTGCGACCCGAACCTGTGATACCGCTCCAGTCGGTGATACGACCGGAGAACACACCGCACAGCTCGTTGACGCTCAGGTCAACGGCAGCAGTACCGCTTTTATTGAAAGGGATGGCAACCGAAGTACCCACCGATGGCACCTGGATCAGCTTGCCCCAGGTTGGTTGCTTGGCCGATACGTAGGTCGACAGTTCAGTGGCGCTCAGTTTGGAATCGCTGCCCGCCCAGTGCACGTTCACGTTGGAAACGCCAGTCTTCAACTTGGTGTAGTCGTTGGTCAAGAAAGCTGCCTTGCCATTGCCGCTGCCCACACCGATGTACGGGGCAAAACCTGCGGTCAACACGCCGGATGTCTGGTACAGCGCTTGTGGCAGAGTTGCGCCGCCGCCGTTGATGTCGGCCATTGCAGCCTGGGCCGAGCACAGTGCAGCGAGGGTCATGGATACCGCGAGAACGTTGCGCTTAAACATGAAGAATCTCCTTTCGTCGTGTTTGTACGTTTGGGGTAGATGGCTCTTGCATGACGCCATGGCTTCGGTCCCAAACCGTATTGCGGGGGTGGCTGGGGGTGAAAACCATGGAGAAAAAGTCGCAGTTTCCGATGACAGCTGTGGGAAAAAACCTCGGGAGGAACACCTTGATTTCTAAAAAGATTCTCGGGTGTTTTGGTCATGGTTTTGGGCGGTTTTGGCGCAGGTGACAGCGAGGTTTCAGCAACGGCCGAGGGCCCTGGGCTGGAGACAGCGCGGGCCGTGTGACGCGCAAGAAAGATGACGGAATGAGGAACCCGAGGTCGGTCGGGTGAGCTAGGTGACCAGTTGATTGATTTCAATGATCGGCAACAGCACCGCCATGACAATCACCAGCACCACGGCGCCCATCACCACGATCATCAACGGTTCCAGCAACGCAGTCATGCCCATGGCCCTTCGCTCAATATCCCGCGACAACGTCTGCGCCGCACGCTCCAGCATCGGTGGCAGCGAGCCGGTTTTCTCGCCGCTTGCGATCAGGTGGATCAGCACCGGCGGGAACACCTTCTCCACCGCCAACGCCGGGGCCAGGTTGACGCCCTCGCGCACCTTGGCAGTGGCGTCGTTGACGCACTGGCTCAGGCGATCATTGGACAGGGTCTGCCGCGCCGCTTCCAGAGCGCGCAACAACGGCACCCCGGCCCCGCCGAGAATCGCCAGGGTCGAGGCAAACCGCGCGGTGTTCAGGCCCAGCACAAAACGCCCGATCAGCGGCAACCCCAAGACGCGGCTATGCCAATTCAAGCGCGCCACCGGGTTACGCAAATACAAGCGCCAGCTCCAGAAGCCGCCAACGATCCCGGCAAAACACAGCCAGCCCCAGGCGCGGATAAAGTCACTGGCGTTGAGCATCGCCAGGGTCAAACCCGGCAAATCCTGACGCGCCTGGGAAAACGCACTGACCACCTGCGGCACCACGTAGCTCAGCAGGAAAATCACAATGCCGATGGACACCAGCCCCACCACGCCGGGGTAGATGAACGCGGTGAGGATCTTGCCGCGCAGGTTATTGCGTTCCTCGATATAGTCAGCCAGGCGCTCCATCACCTGGGCCAGGTCGCCGGACTCCTCGCCCGCCGCAATCAACGCGCGGTAGATCGACGGAAAATCCCGCGGCCGCGCCGCCAACGCATCCGCCAGGCGCATGCCACTGCGTACATCAGCGCGCACCGCGCTCAAGGTCTGGGCGATGTGTTTTTTCTCGGCCTGCTCCACCGTGGCACTCAAGGCGGCTTCCAACGGCAGGCTCGCGCCCAACAGGCTCGCGAGTTGCCGCGTGGCCCACGCCAGGTCGTTGTCCGACAGCTTGGCGGTGAACAGGTTGCTGCCGGCCGCCGTCTGCTGGCCGCCTTCGATCTGCACCAACAACGCCGTCAAACCCCGGCTGCGCAGGTTGGCAAAGGCCGCACTCTGGCTGTCGGCCTCCACATGCCCGGCCTCGACTTTGCCGCTGGCATCGGCGGCTTCATAACGATAGCGATTCATCAGGCGTCCCGTGTCACACGCAGGATTTCTTCGGGCGCGGTGGCGCCGCTGCGCACCCAACGCTCGCCGTCTTCACGCATGCTGAACATCCCGGCGCGGCGCGCGGCCAGGCGCAGGTCCTGCTCGTTGGGGCCCTGGTGGATCAGGCTGCGCACATCGTCATCGACGCAAAACAATTCATGGATACCGGTTCGGCCGCTGTAGCCGATCTGGTTGCACTGCGCACACCCGACCGGACGCCACGTGCCCGGCGCGGCCGGGTCTTCCTGCTTGCAGTGCGGGCACAGGCGACGCACCAGACGCTGGGCCAATACACCGAGCAACGACGAGGCCAACAGGAACGGTTCGACGCCCATATCGATCAGCCGGTTGACCGCCGACACCGCATCGTTGGTGTGCAAGGTCGCCAGCACCAGGTGGCCAGTGAGCGAGGCCTGTACGGCGATTTGCGCGGTCTCCAGGTCACGGATTTCACCAATCATGATGATGTCAGGGTCTTGGCGAAGGATCGCCCGCAGGGCCAGGCCGAAGGTCATGTCGATCTTGGCGTTGACCTGGATCTGGCTGATGCCCGGCAGGTCGTATTCCACCGGGTCTTCCACGGTGAGGATGTTGCTGGTGCTCGCATCCAGCCGCGCCAGGGCGGCGTACAGGCTGGTGGTCTTGCCGCTGCCGGTGGGGCCGGTCACCAGCACGATGCCGTGGGGTTGGCGGATCAGCGTATCCAGGCGTGCCAGCAATTGCGGTTCCATGCCCAGGGTTTCCAGCTGCAGGCGCCCGGCTTGTTTGTCCAGCAGGCGCATGACGACGCGTTCGCCATGGCCGGTGGGCACCGTGGACACGCGAATGTCGATGGGCCGCCCGGCTACGCGCAGGGCGATACGGCCGTCCTGGGGCAGGCGTTTTTCGGCGATATCGAGTTGGGCCATGATCTTGATCCGTGAGACCAGCGCGCCATGTAGGGCCTTGCGCGGCGAGACCACGTCACGCAGGGTGCCGTCGACGCGGTAGCGCACGACGGAGTGGGTTTCGTAGGGCTCGATGTGGATGTCGCTGGCTTCGTCGCGGGCGGCTTGGGTGAGTAAGGCGTTGATCATGCGGATGACGGGGGCGCCGTCCTGGGTGTCGAGCAGGTCGGTGATTTCGGGCATGTCTTGCATGAGGCGGTCGAGGTCGACTTCGTTTTCGGCGGCGCCCACTACGGCGGCGGCGCTGCCGGTGTCGGCGTAGGCGCTGGTGAGCAGGCCGTCGAGTTCGTCGTCGCGCACGTGTTCGATGTGGCATTGGCCGAATTGGCGGTGGACTTCGCTGATGGACCAGCCGGGGGTTGAGGGGCACACGGTTAGCAGGTGGCCGGCTTCGGTGGGGCGTAGGAGGATGCGTTGGGATTTGGCCCAAGCGTAGGGCAATAGGCTCATGAGTTTTGCCCTGGTTGTGGGTGTACATATCCGTTTTTTGAGTAACGGCGGCTATTGGTTCCGCTCTTACAGCGGGTCACTTTGGAAAAGCCCCAAAGTAACCAAAGGGCTCTTGCCCCAACACTCGGCACCTCGCCTAGGCTCGGTGTGCCCGTAATCCGACAGGTATTTTGGGGGCCGCCGCCACGCGCCATCCATGGCGCGGGGCGGCTAAACCGGCATCCCTGCCGGTTTACCCCCCAAATCCCTGCCGAATTCCGGCCAGCGTGTTTGACGGGGCGCCTAAGATCAAAATCAAAAGCAAAAGCACAGCGGCATGACAGCCGGCTTGAGTGGTGTAGATCAAGAGCAGTTTTTTGTGCACCGCAGGTTGTTTTTCTGTGGGAGCTGGCTTGTCGGATCGCCGCACCGCTGCGATGCGGGCGCCTTGGTGAATCAGATAGACCCAGGCGATACATTCGCAGGCAAGCCAGCTCCCACATTTGACTGGGGTCGACCACACAATACCGGTCGGCTCTAAGGCCGCCGCGCTCTGCTTTTGCTTTGGCTTGTGATCTTCGGCGCCCCGTAAAACCACGCTGGCCGAACGCAGGTTTGAATCCGTGGGTAACCCGGCAGGACGCCGGGTTAGCCGCACTGGGCCATGGATGGCCCATTGCGGCGGCCCACGGATTCAAGCCGGAGTGAGGGCACACCGAGCCTAGGCGAGGTGCCGAGTGGTGGGGCGAAGGCCTTTTGGTTACTTTTGGGCCTTTCCAAAAGTGACCCGCTGTAAGAGCGGAACCATAAGCGGCCGTTACCGAAGAAACGGATATGTACACGGCGATCACTTCGGCACCGCCCGAATCACCGCCCGCGGCCCCTGCTGCCCAGGAATCGCCTTCTCCACCGAAGGCAACTGCGGCGCCTGCACATCCGGCATCGCCCAACTATGCTCCGGCTGCAACCCCCCTTGCGCCCGCCGCATAAACTCATACCGATTCAACGTAATACTGCGCCCCGCCCCACTGTCCCGAATAATGTAAGGCCGCAAAAACACCATCAGATTGGTCTTGTTCACACTGCGCTTTTCATTCCTGAACAACGCCCCCAACCCCGGAATATCCGACAACCACGGCACCGCATCATTACTCTGGCTGTACCCATCCTGCAGCAACCCACCGAGCACCATGATCTGCCCGTCGTCCAGCAAAATACTGGTATCGATCGCCCGCTTGTTGGTCACCGTCCCGGCCTCCACCGAAGCCCGCGCATCCACCGTACTGACCTCCTGGTAGATATCCAGCTTCACCGTACCGCCTTCGGAAATCTGCGGCCGCACATTCAGCTTCAGCCCCACCTCCTCACGCTGCACCGTCTGGAACGGGTTGTTGCTGGTGCCCCCGCCGCCGGTCACATAGCTGCCGGTGACAAACGGAATCGTCTGCCCTACAAAAATGCTCGCTGCTTCGTTATCCAGGGTCAGCAGGTTGGGCGTGGACAGGATGTTGGTGCCACCCTTGCTCTTCAACGCACGCGCCAACACCTTGAGGTCGAGCACCTTGCCGATACCGGGAATATCCACGGTGCCATTGACCAGCCCCACATTCAGGCCCTTGGGCAATACGTCGATACTGGTCTTGCTGGTCGGCGTGCTGTTCACGCCACTGCCGCCGAGGTTCACGCCACCAAACCCGCCCTTGCCACCGAGGTTCCCGGCTTGCCACTGCACGCCAAACTCGGTGGCATCGTCTTCACCGACTTCTACGATCAGGCTTTCGATCACCACCTGGGCGCGGCGCTGGTCGAGCATGTCGATCACTTCACGCAGGTTGCGGTATAGCGGATCCGGCGCAGAAATCAGCAAGGTGTTGGTGGTGGCGTCGGCCTGGATGGTCACGCCGCCGGCACTGAATGCGGTGTCTTGATCTTTGGAGGTACCACTGCTGTTGTCGGTTGAACCCGTAGATTGACCATAGCCCGATTGCACACCACTGCCGGTAGGGGTACCGCTGCTGTTTTGCGCGTTGCTCGCGCCTTGGGTGTTCTTGCCATTGCCGCCCATGGCGCTGAGCTTGCCACGGGCATCGTCGCTGACGCCCGAATCGCTTTCACCGGTCAGCAACCCACGCAGTGACTGGGCCAACTTGCCCGCCTGGGCGTTGCGCAGGTACACCACGTGCATGTTGCTCGGATTGCTCTGGGCGTTGTCCAGCTTATAGATCAGGTTGCGCGCCAGCTCGGTACGCTCCGGGCTGCCGGAGCGGATGATGATCGAGTTGGAACGCGGGTCGCCGATCACGTTGATCTTCTGGGTCTGGTCGGCGCCCTGGGTTTCCAGCAGTTCGGAGACCATGGCGGCGATGTCCACGGCGATGCCGTTCTGCACCATCACCACGTCGGTGTCGATGGCACTGGGGGTGTCGATGCCGTTGATGATCTGCGCCACACGCGCGAGGTTTTCCGCGTAGTCGGTGATGACGATGCTGTTGTTGCCGGGGTAGGCGTTGATCGGGTTGTTTGGCGACACGATGGGGCGCAACACTGGAATCAGGTTCACCGCGTTCTCATATTGCAGGCGGAAGGTGCGCGTCTGCATGCCGCTGCTGCCGGCGCTGTAGATCGGCCCGCCGAGCAATTTGGCATCGGCTTCGGGCACCACCTGGGCCACGCCACCGACGTCGACCACGCTGAAGCCCTGCATGCGCAGCGCCGCCAGCAACATGTCGTAGGCCTGGTGCGCCGGCACCTGGCCTTCGCTGACCAGGGTGAGGTTGCCCTTCACACGCGGGTCCACCAGAAATTGCTGGCCGGTGGCGCGGGACAGCGCGCGCACCACCGCCTGGATATCGGCGTCGACGAAGTTGAGCTGAACCGGCTGGTCACCCAATGGGTTGCGTGCCTTGACCACCGCCGGGGCGTGGTCGCGTGCGCTGTTGGTGACCCGGTGTTGCACGGGGGCTTTGGGGGCCGGTTCGCGCAGGCGATCCTGCAAGGTCTCGCCGCTGCTGCGCGTATCGGCAAGCGGTTGGCCAAGTTCGCTGTCTACCAGCAACGGCTTGGTGGCCTGCTGGCTGCTGCACGCGCTCAGGGCCAGCACCAGCAACGGCGCGACCAGACGAAACGGGGGAACTGACCACTTCATGAAGCTTCCTTAGCGCCAAGCGCCTGATCCATGCGAACGGTCCCGGACACAGTGCCGGCCGAGTTGTCGACGGTGTCGAGGCTGCGTTGCAAACGCGCCTCGGACACCTCCAGGGAAAACGAACGGGCATTGCCCAGTAGCCACCCCACCACGGCATCGGCCGGGGCGTTATCGAAGGTCAGCCGCCAACCCGTGGGTTCCAGCGCCTGCAACTGGTAATGGCCTTGAAGACCTGCGCTATCCAAGGTGTTGCGCAGTGTGCTTTCGTCGCCCTGACGCGGCGCGGCGACATCCTGCAACAGCACCTGCAAGGCTGCGGCCTGGGCGCGCAGCTTGGGGGTTTCGGCCTGCCAGTAATCGATCTTCTTCAGCGCGGGCTGCACCAGCACCAGCCAGGTCAGCAGGCTCGCCAGCACCAGCCCGGCGCCGCCGAGCAGGCGTTTTTCGCGCAAGGCCAGGCCGCTCCAGAACACCTGGGCCTGGCTGCGCAGTCGCTGCACTTTATTCATCGCCGGCTCCTGGCTTTTCTGCGGCCTGGGCCGGGGCAATCGTCCAGGCATGCTCATTGCGACTGGCGGTAAACCCGGCCTGGGCCAATGCCGCCTGCCATTCACCCTCGGCAGCCGGGTTACGGCTGTCGGCGAGCAGTTCAACGTGCAAGCTGCCCTGTTCAAAGCTCAGGTTGTCGACGCTGCCGACCATAAATGGCAGGTTGCTGCCGGCCAGTTGCAGCAGGCTGGTAAAGCGTTGGCCGGGATCGGCGGCCGCACCGGTCTGGCGGGCGGCCAATTGCTGGCGGGCTTGCTGCAAGGGGTTGAGCACCACCGGCAGCTCGGGAAACGCCTGGCGCACCTGTTGGCTCATCAACGCTTTAAGGCGTTGGCCTTCCTCCACCTGACGTGCGGCATACAGGTTGAGGCCAAGGGTCCAGATGGCGGTGGCAAGCGCGACACAGGCGAGCGCCCGGCCCCATCCAGCCGTTGACGGTTGGCTGAGGCGGCCGTGCAAGCCCCACGTGGGTACCGCCCCACTCCAACGCTGCGCCGCTTCAACCAGTGGCCGCTCCAGCGCCTGCAAGCCGAGCGGGTGCACCGTGCCTTGTTGCAGGCTGTCACGTGTCAACAGATAGCCGTCATCCAACGCCGCAGCACCCACCGGCAAGGCAAAGGGTGCCGGGTAAAGCCCGCGCAGCTTGAGTGGCAGTTGCGCGAGCCGCTCCAACCCGGCCTTGGGCACCCATGCGACTTGCACGCGCCCATCGCTTTCGCGCGGGCCGTGGGCCACCTGCATCTGTTCCACCGGGCCGAGAATCAGCGCCTGCGCGGCGCAGGCCACCGCCGCCGCCGTTTTCGCGGCGGATAGCGGGGGCAGCTCCAGGCTGGTGAGCAGGCTGTCGCGCGGGTGCAGGAAACACTCCATCGCCTGGCGCGATTTAGCCAACTGCGCCAGGCTTTCATACCCCTCTTCAATGACTGCGCCGCGCTCCAGCCAGGCAAATCTGACCTGGCTGTCAGCAGTCAATTGATCCAGCGGCGGCAAGCCGATGCGCAGGCGTTTCATACGCCCACCCGCGACCAGATCACGCGCGGCTGACGGTCTTCAGGACGATGCAACAAGGCATCGATCGTCACCCGCCGCTGTTCACGCCGCGCCTGGCCCTGCACACGGAACCACTCACTGGTAATGCCCACGTGCACCGACTCCACTTCCACCTGAGGCAAACGCAGGCGGTTGACGAAATCGCCGCGGTTGATGAACCACTGCCCACTGTCCCGCTCGGCGACCAGACCATGAGCCTGGGCCAGGCTGAGCTGCGGCACCACCGCGCTGAGTACTTCGGCGCTGGCGGTGTTGCCGTTGACCCATGTAGGGCCGGGCAACACGCTGATATAGGCGTGCATGCGCTGTAATACGACGGGATCGAGGCCTTCGATGCCGCTCAGGTCATCCAGGCCGCGCAGCATCGGGTATTTGGCGGGCGGTTCATAAGAAGCAATCACTCGCTGGCTGATGCGCCGGCTCACCGTAGGGTCGACGCCGATCAACCGGCACAGCCGCTCGAAGCTCTGCAACTGCTCGGCATCCACCTGCTGGCGATTGACCAGGTTGCGCAGGTTGAACTTGCCCTGTTCATCCTCGATCCGGCCCTCGAAGTCGCCACGTTGGGCGCGGGCCCAGGCCTGGTCAAGGCGGGTCAACACGTCCTTCTGACGTGCGTCCCAAAGCATCTGCCGGCTGCGCTCAAGGCCGCCCTGCAACAGCCATTGGCCCTGGATGCGCAGTTGCTCGGCTTCCAGACCACGGGTGAACACGGTCTGGCGCGTGAGCATGGCGCCGGCCAACACGGCGACCACCGCGGCGATCAGCAAGGCGCTGATAATCGCCATGCCGCGCTGCTTCGCCGCTGGGGGCGAATACCGTTTCATGGTGGGCCTTACAACTGCCAGGAGCCGATATCGGCATTCACGCCGTCGCCATCTGGCTGGCCGTCGGCACCGAGGGAGAACACGTCGACCTCACCGTTGGCACCTGGGTTGAGGTAGTGATAAGGGTTGCCCCAAGGGTCGTTGGGCAGGCGTTCAAGGTAGGCGCGCCAGTTGCTGTTCTTCGCATCCGCCGGGCGCTCCACCAGCACTTTCAATCCCTGGTTCATGCTGGGGTAGGAACCGTGGTCGAGGCGATAGAGTTTCAGCGCCTGCATCAACCCACCAATGTCCTGCTTGGCCGCCGTGGCACGTGCCTGGTCCGGCCGGTCCAGCACCTTGGGCACCACCATGGCGGCCAGGATCCCGAGGATGACCACCACCACCATGATCTCGATCAAGGTGAAGCCACGCTGCCCGCGAGGGCCTGGCAATGGGGACGTTAGGCGCGCGATATCCATCTCGAAATTCCTTGGCTTGAGTGCAATTCGAGCCGCAGTGTTGCAAGAACACATGTCAGTCGTATTGAAAATCCTCGGGAGTTTCAGTCGCCAATCGGTCAACTGCCAGCGCTAGTCTGCGGGCCTGTTTCCCGGCTTTGAGAGCGCCATGTACGGCCGTCGCAAGGAGCAAGGTTTTACCCTGATCGAGGTGCTGGTGGCGCTGGCGATCATTGCCGTGGCCATGGCCGCCGCTGTGCGCGTGGCGGGCCTGATGACTCAGAGCAACGGCTTGCTGCGGGATAAATCCATCGCGTTGCTGGCCGCACAGAGCCGCCTGGCGGAACTGCGTCTGGAGGGGCATTTGCGGGGTGGCAAGAAGACCTTCGAGTGTGATCAAGGCCGCCTGAAATTGCGTTGCGAGCAGACCATCAACGCCGATGGCCGCCTGTTTCAGGTCAACCTGCAGGTGCTCGACGCCAGCCGCGAAGCGCCGCCCCTGGCGCGGCTGGACACCCAGGTCATGGCCGAGTGAGCAGCGGCAGCGCTGGGCCGTCCGGCAGCTTGTCGAGGTTGACGCGCAGCTTTTCACCACCGCGTTCGATTTCCACACCGTCACCCTGGATGGCGGTCAGCCGCACGCCGGGGCTAAGGCGTTCACCCACTAGAAAGCTGCGCGGCGGGCCGTCGTTGAGACTCAGGATCGCCACCGCACCACGGGCGCCTGCCAACACGCCAGTGACTTTGACTTGCAGCGCCGTCGGCGCATTGGAAAACCATTGCAGCGCCGGGTTATCGCTGCGCGCCGCCAGTGCCTGGGGCGTGGCTTGGGGCGTGTGGGATTCTGCCGTGGTCAGCAGCAGCGGCGTCCATACCGCCACGCCCGCCAGGGCAGCCAGTACACCCAGCGCCTGCACGCCGTGGGCCAGGGTGAAACGAGGGGCAAATGCCATGGGGAGGACCTCCTGTTTGTCCGTCGCACCAGCCTACAGATCAATTCGCACGCTTTTATTTCACAGACTCCCCAGTTCTCCAGGAAGCCCGCGATGAAACAGCAAGGTTTCACCCTGATCGAGCTGATGGTGGTGCTGGTGATCATCGGCATCGCCAGTGCCGCCATCAGCCTCACGATCAAACCCGACCCGCTGCACCTGCTGCGCAAAGACGCCGAGCGCCTGAGCCAGTTGCTGCAGGTGGCCCAGGCCGAAGCCCACGCAGACGGTCGCCCCATCACTTGGCGTGCGGATGCCAAGGGCTTTCGCTTCATCCGCCGCAGCGATGACGGGACGAGCGTGGAGTCCTTCCAGGGCGACACCCCACTGCGGCCGCGCCTCTGGGAAAGCACGCCCATGCAGATCAACATCGAACCCCGGCAAACCCTGGTACTCAATGCCGAGTGGATCAACCCGCCGTTGCGGGTGGTGCTGTCCGATGGGCAGCACAGCCTCAGCCTGCAACGCGACGCTGCGGGTTTGATGCGCGTGGTGAGTCAACCATGAACAGGTCCCAGCAAGGCTTCACCCTGATCGAAGTGATGGTGGCGATCATGCTCATGGCGGTGGTCAGCCTGATCGCCTGGCGTGGGTTGGATAGCGTAACGCGTGCCGATCAGCATTTGCAGGCGAGCAGCGAGCAGACCGAGGTGTTGCTGCGGGCGCTGAACCAGATGCAACGCGACATCAGCTTGCGCGCCAGTGTGGAGCTGGTTGCAACCGATATGGCGCAAGACCAGACGCCCAAAACCGAAGGGTTGGCCGCCGTGACCGTACGCAGCTCCGACAGCAAGGGCTTCAGGCTGGACGTGATCCGCAGCGCCCCAATGGCCGGGGATGGGCTGCAACGCGTGCGCTGGTGGCTCAAGGGCGACTCGCTGTACCGCGCCGCCGCGCCAGCGCGGGACCGATACCCGCTGCCGGCGGCGAAAGATGGGGTGGTGGTGTTAACCGGTGTGAGTGACCTGCAGGTGCGAGTGTGGGACGCGGACAAGGGATGGCGACAATTGAGCGGTAATCGTCGGGAGGATCCGCTGGGACTGGAAATCAGCCTGGTGCGGCAGACGCCTCAGGGCGTGGAAAAGTACCGGCAGGTGGTAGGCCCGTTGAAGTAGAGGCGGCTGCCTGGCCACCCCTGAACCCTTATTTGCCGCACTCCCCCGTCTCAAGCCACACCTTGCTGACACTCAAGGTGGTCGCCAGTTTTTCCATGCGAGCAACCGGCAAACCCCGTGAAAACCAATTATTGAGGCACTGCGGGCTGATGCGCATCCATTCGGCAAATGCCGTGGGTGGAATGCCGTAGGTGTTGAGCACCGAACGCAAGCGCTGGCCGGAATGGAGGATGGGGGGTTGTTGTGCGGTGTGGCGTCGGGGGGACTTTTTTCGGGTGTTCATGGATGGTCGGCTCCCTGCCGTGGTGGTTTCCATGAAGCACTATAAGCAGCGATAACGGAAATTGGCAGACGTCTGTAGACGCACGCAACAAGCAAACAGAACAGGCCTACAAGAGGATCTAGACATATCCTACAGACAGGGACGAACACTTCAGCCGGTAGGTGCCATCTGCTCACAAGCACCGACCTGCGGGACCAGTTGGATATCCACACGTCGATTAGCGGTACGCCCGGCCTCGGTCTCATTGCTGGCGATCGGCTGGTTGGCCGCCAAGCCCTGCACCGCAAAACAGCTGTCGGGGATATCGCCCATACGTTGCATCCAGTCACGCACGGCGGAAGCACGGGCATGGGACAAGGTCAGATTCTGCTCCATGGCCCCGGTCGCATCGGAATGCCCTGCGATCACGATCAGCCAACCTGGCTGCGCCTTGATGCCGACCAGCGCGTTGATCAGCACTTTGGTCGAGTCGGGTTTCAAGGCGGCACTGCCTGCATCGAACAGCGACAAACTATCCAGCCGCACGGGTTCCGGCATCGACGGTTGGCTGCTAGGCCTCATCAGCCATGTCCGCCAGCCGAACCCCGCGAGCACGGCAACCATCAGCGCCCCGGCAAGCAGCCACAAGGTCATGCGCCGCCTGCGGGGCTGTACTGGCGGAGGCGGCGAAATCACCAAAGGCGTCACCAACATCGGCGTCATCACCTTCATGGGGGCGAGCACCGTGTCGCCCACGACGAGATTCCGCTCCAGACGCTGGATCAGGTGACCAACCTGATAGCGCAGAGCCTGCAACGTCAGCAGAGGGCTGGCTAGTTGAGGCACTAGGCGGGCGTGCAGCCGAGCCAGTTCAGTGTCCAATTGAACCAGGGCGGCCTCACTGTGCGCTGTTGTCGCCAGACTGCGCAGCAGCAGTTGCAGTTGGTCGCATAACCAACCCAGCAGGTCCAGGCGCGCGGACTCCATTGCCGGCCACAGATGGCGCCATTCGCTGCTCAAGGCCCCCAGCAACACTATGCCTTGGGTGATGCCCTCCAGCCCGTGGCGCTGACCGCGGGCCAAGGTGTAAAAGCACGCGGTTTGCAGCTCTGCACCATTTTCCTCGAACAACGCCAGGCACAATTGTTCCACCCTGGCCCAGTCCACATCCGGGCAGGCAGGATGGCTCAGCTTGGCCAACTCTTCACGTAATGCCGCGAACTCACTGAAGCCACGCGGATCACCCCCCAACCGGATACGCATCTCAAATAACGCCGCCATCGGGCTTCCCTTCCGTTATCGGTTCAAGACTTCGACAGGTAATGCTGTCGCTTCAAGTGACGTACCAGCACCCTGCCCTCGGGAGCCAGGGTGGTGCCGAAGCTGACGTGCTGCCCATCTTTGAGTTGCGCGTCCAAGGCATATTCAAGATGCCCCGGCAGTGCCTGCGGCAGGAGTTCAATAGCGACAGCCGCCAGCCGTGGTTCGTACTTGAGCAAGGTGGCGGTCATGGTGCCGATCAAGCCATGGGCGGTGGCGGGCAAGCCTTGCAGAATCAGGCCCATGTCCGGCAACCCATAATCCGGCAGGTGGCTCAGCGCACCCGCGCGGCTATTGAGGATGCGTTGCAGGTTGTCCAGCACCGACAGGGCATGCTGGTCTTCCTCGCTGACGCGATGCAGTTCCAACTCGCCGTCGAAGTTCTGCAGCAGCATTTCGTACAGCGAGGGGTTGTACTCGGTCATGACTCAGTCCTTGGCCAGGGGCCGCAGGGTCAGGCGGTTGTCCCCCAACTCGATGACCCGCGCGGCATCCGGGTCCAGGTCGTCGCGGGCCAACGTCAGCCGCCAAGTGTTCAATTGCGTATCGGGGCTGCGAAACAGCGCCACCACCGTGACGTACTGTGCATCCTTGTCCATTGGCACGTTCAGCTGTGCGCCCTCCTCGGGCTTGACCACCACCGTGCGTTTGTCCAGCAAGGCACTGGCCAATAGCCGATCGTCATCATTCAGCACGCCGTCGTAAGTCGCTTGCTCGACCGTTTTGCTGTCGCGCAGTTGGTACACCCGCACCAGGGTTGGCACCGACAAGGCGCTCATGTCGGTGGCATCCGTGTTCAGCGCCGTGCGTGCACTGAAATCCAGATGCAGGGTTTTCACCTGCTTGTAGAAGATCGACTTGGCAGTGGACGCGGTGCCATCGGCCACCGTTTGGGCTAGCCCACAGCCGCTGAGCGCGACGAACATCACCAGACTAAAAACGATACGCAACATGCTGTGTCTCCCGGTTGATGGGATTAATCGAAAGGCCCTGATAACGGCCCAGGTTGATCGTGAGAGTGTCGTGCTCCGCCGACTGCCAGGCATCGCTGCCCAAGCCCAGTACGCCGGTCATGCCAAGCTGGATGGCAGATTGCCCCAGCACCGGCGTAGGCAAACTGTGTACCGGCAGCGACAACTGCAATTTCGCCGTGCAACGCCACCCGAGGTACACGCGCAGCAGCACCAGCAAATCGCTATACAGCTCGCCACCGGGTAACCAACTCCGGGCTTCATCTGTGTCTTCGGTATGAAGCGTCAAGCGCAACTGGCTGTTGGCATCAAAACCGACGCTGCCCAACGGCGTGCCTTGAGACAAACTCACCGGACGTTGGCAAGAAAGGCTGGCCGGCTGTTCCAGGGCAATTTTCTGTGGCCAATGCGCGGTCACCTGCGCCTGGGTGTTGGGCGCCAGTAACTTGACCAGTGCGGCGATGCCCTCGGCATTACGCGTAGGCAGGCGCATCACACTGAGCAAGGCCAGAAAGCGTGACACCGGCGTGGCGACCTGCTGCGCGGTGCCGGGAATACCCAAGCCGATCAGGCCAAGCAGGCATTGCGAAGTGGCATCGGTGCCGCCTGCTTCGAATGTCGCCGGGTAAGAGTACTTGCGCCAGATCCGGTAGAACTGGGTGAAGATCCGGTGGTTGAAGATATCCAGGAAGGCTTCCAGCGCGTCGTGCCCTTCCCGGCGCTGCGCGATGTCGTCCAGAAACACCGTCGGCAGCGGCGAATCAACCCCGTATAACCCGAGCAAACGCGTGCGTACCGTGGCGGGTCTCTCAGGGTAGGCGTCATCGGTTTCAATCGACTTCAACTCAGCGGCCGGAAAGCCCATACCCGGATCGGGACGAAAGCGCACCGCGTCATCGGCCGGGTGCGCGGTACTGCCCAGGGCTGGGTGATCGGGCAAGGCCTGCTCCAGCAACTGGCAAAACCGATACAGGTTGGCCTCGGCCACCTGCCCCTGCACGGCGTCGAGCAGACCGCTGGCGTTCAGCCGGGAATACGCTGACTGTGGTTCTCGTTCCATCGCAGGCACTTTCCAGTAGGTTGCAGGATCAGAGTGAGCTGGGTGTACAGATGAATATCGGCATACAGGGCAAAGAAACGGTTGAGCATTTCGCCGAACAAGCTGATATCGCCCTCGCCCGAAAAGCCATTGGCATCCAGGGTGATTTCGATATCCACGCCACGCAGCAGAAAGCCTTTTTCAAAACGCTGCACCAGGTGATGCTTGACCTCGGCAATCGCCGCCAGTCGACGTCGGTTGAGTTCGCTGCCGGTCCAGTCATACAGCGCCAGGGTGCCGCGCAGCACCTCGGCGCTGTCGAGCATCGGCAGGAAGTTCGACCCCAGGTGGCTGAGCACCCGCCAGTGAAAGCGGTCGCGATTCGGCGGGTAGCACGGCTGGGTCGGCGCACACAGGTTGCGCACGCGCAAACCGGCTTGGGTGGACTGCACCACCGTATCCAGCAAGGTGCTTTGCAGCGCCTTGCGCGGCAGTTGGCCGTGAGTGCCGGTCAAGCGCAGCGACAGGCTTTCACGCTCGCGCAAGCGGTCCTTGTCGAAGCCCTCGCCGCCGAGGACCAGCCAGGTGTCATGCAAGCCATTCGCCGCACGTTTCAAGCGCGTGTGAAAGTAGCGTTCCGGGGCGTCGTCGCGCAGCATGCCGCCCTTGTGGCGAAAGCTGGTGAACGGCACGTAATCCTGGCGTTCAGCGTTCTTCGACGCGGTCACCCGGTCTACCGAGTAGATCTCGGTATGCCCGTCCTGCAGGCGCATCGGGCGTAGCAGGTAGTCGGTCTGCAGCGGCGCCAAGGTCAGCGGGTCGGCCTCCAGCGGGAACAGGTTGATTACCGGCACCGCGTGCAGGCGGATGTGTTCGCCGCTCAAGTCGAAGTTCGCCGGCCAGGGTTCACGCAACACCACTTCGAGTTCGAACCAGGCAGTGCCTGGTGTGATCTTCAATTGCTCCAACCCACACAGGGTCACGAACATGAATTTCTCGCGCAAGCTGAAATACTCCAGCAACAGCTGGTAACCACTGAAAGCACTGTCACCCTTGGGCCACAGCCGGTCCTCCTCGGCGAAGCCCTTGGGGGCAAAATGCGCCGTCAACGGCTGGCGCTCGGTTTGGCCCGGCCAGCGCACATAGATCGCTTGCGCATTCAGGGTCAGTGCCTGATGCAGCGCACTGGCCAGGGGGGCATCGGCATTCAGGTACAGCGGCAAACGGCTCAGGTCGATCTGGCTCCAGTCCGTCAACGTGCCACAGGCGAAACGCAGACGCAGCACAGAGCGACCATCCAACTCATGGCCACGCCCCACCGACTCCAGGGCCAGCGGCCGTAGGGTCAGGTCCTGGGTGGTGGTGTAACGGCAGCGGGTGCGTTGTGGACCGATGGGTTGCGACAGCACCTCAAAGCCTTGAGCGATCAACTCGCTGCGTTTCATCTGTGCCAGTTCAGGCACCAGTTCGACCACCGACAGCGATGGGATGGTGCGCAGGTAATGTGGCCATAGCAGGCTGACCAGGCCTTCGGTCAACTCCGGCAGGTCATCGTCGAGCTTTTCCCGCAGGCGGCCCATCAAGAAGGCGAAGCCCTCGAACAGGCGCTCCACGTAGGGGTCCTGAGCGCCCGGTTTATCCAGGTTGAGTTGCGCCGCCCGATCCGGGAACGCGTCGGCGAACTCCTTGCCGGCCTCGCGCAAGTAGCGCATTTCGGCATCGAAGTAGCGCAGTGTCAGATTGTCCATGCTCACAGAAAGAATCCTGATATAGGAGGGTTAGCCGCACAGCACGGCGGCGCGTACCGGGTCGATGGCCACCAGCGCAGCCAGCAGGGTTTCCATGCGTCGCGCCAGGGTGGGTTTGTCGGCGTCGTTGCGCTGGGCCTTCACACGCAGCAGTTTGAGCAGGCGTGCCTTGACCTCGAAATTCAGTTCGGGCTCCCACTCGGCCAAAGCCTGGCGTTGTGCTGTGGAGTCCAGTTCCGTCAGCAAATGGATAGCCAAGTCACCCTTGCCGTACTGCTCGGCCACCCGTGCCATCAGCAGGCGCAACAGCCAGCGTTGACGTCCGGTGTGGATGCCGGGGCGTGCGGCCAACCAGGCCAGCGCCGGCTCCACACCCTCACTGTCGGCCTGAGCTATGGCCTCGCCTTCCAGGGATAAAATGTCGGCATCACCGCTGGCCAGCGCGACTGAAGGCACAGGCAACCATTGCTGAGGCTGGTTGCCGCTGACGTGCTGGGCAATCCACTCGCGGGTAGTCTCATCGGCGAACGGGCTGCCGTCACTCCAACACAACACCTCCAGACCCGGCAGGCGTTCCAGGAACATGCCCAGGTCACGCTGGGTAATGTCGGCCCAGCGATCCTGCGGTGCGGGTTGTTTGCTCAGCGCCTGATACAGATACCACTGCAAGTCGAGCCAGAAATGATTCACCCCCTCGGCATAGATCCGCTCAACCTGGTCGATCAGTTCCGTCCAACTCTGTTGCAGGTACAGCCGTTTGAGCTGTGCCCGGTAGTCACCTCGCGGCGGCGCCAGGCGCGTCTTGTTGTCCACCTCTTGCGGCGGGGCCTGGTGGATCGTGTCCCAGCGCAGGCTTTTCATCAGTCGGTGGGCCGCTAGCCAACCCAGAGGTTGTTCGCGCAAGTAACCCGCCAAGGCCCGGCCGCTGTCCAGCAAATCGCGACCGGATTTGATCCCACCGGCAGGCAGCGTAGGTTCATGGCTGACAGTGTTTTGGGGCACCACCGCGTCCATGCCACCGGACTGCGCAAGTCTCGCGGATAAGGCGGCATACAGCGGCGCAAAATCCGGACGCTGTTCCTGCGGCCACGCACTCAAGCCGCGCTCAAGCCAGGCAAGGGCCGCAGCGGTGCGCTCGGCCTCGACCTTGACAACCTCCGGGTACAGCGACAGCGTGTCCAGCACCTTGCCACTGGCCAACCACTCCAGCGCCATTTTGCGACTGTTGGGGCGAATGGGCAGCACGGCGTCGGAGAAGCGTTCCACCAATGCCGCCAACAAGCTGAGGCCATCGGCCAAGCCCACTTCGCCGTCCTTCTGCAAGCGTGCCCAAAGGTAATAGGTGACCACACGCAGATCCTTACAGCTGTGGGTCAGCAGCTTCTGCGCCAGTTGGGCCACCTGCTCGGCATCGGCGCCGGAGAGCTTGTTGACCTCCTCGCGCATGCGCTGAAAGTCATCGTCGTAGCCGGGATCTTCGCCGACCGGGGATTCGGCGCTGATGGGTTGCAGCCAGGAATGCCAGTGGGAAGCTTGCTCGCGGGCGATGGACAGGGCGTCGCGTTCGCCGAGGCAGCGGGCGATCAAAGTACGTAGGCTCATGGGAAACTCCCGTTTTGCACATACGGCGTTTCCACGGCGTTCTCGCTGAGGAAGATCTGCTGGGGCAATTTAAAGCCCCTCAACTTGAGCAACGCCAGCGGCCCCGCATCCAACTCGGTGCGCAGATGCCAAATCAGGTTTAAACCATCAGGAGCCTTGAGCACCATGCGGTAGCGGCTGTCACCATCGTCCAGCGGTGTAACCTGGGCTTTTTCCAGCAAGCGAATCAGGCCCCAGGTACCGGGGTAATCACCGAACAACCGTTCGCCGGCCAGCAGGCTGGTCCAGCTCAGGCTGACGCCGGGATAGTCACTGCGCCCCGGCCAATTGAAACGCTGCCAGCTCTCCTTCTGGTTGAAGTGCTGGTGTTTGTCGCCATTGAGGATGAAGGTGGTTTGCACCACATCGCGTACGGGTTTGCCTTGCAGCTCAAAGCTCATCCCCATGCCGCCGTCGGTGTAGAGCACATCGGCCAGGTCGCTGAGCTGGTTGATGGCCGCCAGAAATTGCGGGTTAAAGCGCAGCCCTTGGCTGTGGCGTGGATCGGCCACCCAACGACTACCTTCCTTGCGCAACACGCCGCTCAATTGCCGCTGCAAGAACTGCTCGATGCGCCCAGAGTCTGCACGGATCATCTGGCCCAGCATCGGCAAAGACGCATCACTGGTGGTGGCTGTGAATGGATAGCGGCTGGCGAAGGAATCGTTCCAATGGCTGACGATCGAGCGTTGCCATTGGCTATTGATCCCCGCGGCTGACGGTTGCAAAACACGTTGCCAAGCATGCTCCAGCGGTTGTACGAACAGGGTTTGTGCCGCCCCGCCCCACTCCGAGCCCAGACTGGCGGCCAGTAGGCTGCCATACGCTTGCGTGTCGGTCAGGTCGATGCTGCGGCCTTGAAACACGGTTTGCGCCAGAGCCTGGGTCATTTCCGGCGGGTCGGGTGCCGTGCTGACTTGCTGCAACTTCAGCCGTACGCGGGTGACTCGGGTCAGAAAGGATTGGAGGCTTAAGCCATCAGCACCATTCTTGCCTTCAGGGCCTTTCCCCAATAACGCCAACAACGGGCCAAAGGTTGCATCCAAGGGACCGCTGGGTATGTGGGCCAATTGGTCGATCACCGGAGCCTTGTCTTGACCGATCAGCTTTTGTGCGGACTTCACCAACGATTCGGTTAACGCCTGAGTTCGAGTACCGGCCTGACCTTGATAGGCCAGCGTGTTCATCAGCGCAATCAGCGGCGATTGGCGCACATCGCTCATCAGCGTCAACTGGTCGATGACTTCGTCAAGGCTACCCGCTTCCTGCCAGCGCAGGCTGTTAAGCAGATCCAGCCAGGCACTGGCGTAGTCCTGGAAGTAACGTTCAGTGAGACGCTCACGGAACTGGTCAGGGCTCAAACGGGTATCGATGTCGGTGGGCTTGTCGCTGAGGACCCAGTCGATCTCCTCGCGACGAGCCTCGGCGATCTCGTCGATGGCTTGGCGCACTTGCCCCTCCCAGGCCTGGCGGGTGAATACGCCCGGCACGCTCGCATCGGTGGAGAACAAGACCGAGCCATCGGTGTCACCCACAAGCTGGTGAAGGCCCAGGTCTGGGAAGTGATTGGCGGCGTCATCGAGCAACTGTTGATACAGACTGGCTTCGGCATTGCGCTGGCCCAGCTGACCGAGCAGTACCTGCCGGACTTGTGCGACCAGCCTGGGGTCGGCCTGGATGCGCCAAGCGGGGTTCTCTGTCAGGTGTTCGCCATAGAACCGCCACAAATTGGGGGCCAGATTTTGCCAGAGACCAGGTGATATACCTGTGCGTGTAGGTTCAACTTCACTCAGGGTTGCGACCAAAAGACTGGCATCGGCTTTTTCTGGGCGCGCCATCATCAAGTACGCGTTGAGCTGGGCGTAGGCTTCACGGGCGCGTTCAGCACGCTCGGGGCTGTCCGGGGCCAGCTTGACCAGTGCGCTGAGCTGCTGGCGCAGAGCGGCGGTCGCCGGATCGCGGATCAGGCGGTTGTTGGCCTCCACATAACGTGGCCACAACGTGTCGAGCAGAGCTTGATTTTGGTTCAAGCCAAAACGTTGGTACCACGGAGCACCGCCCTGGACACGATCATCCAGGCGCGCCAGCTCGCGGACCAATTCGTTCAGGGCCTGGAGTTGTTCGTCAGCTTGCGAAGACTGTTGCAAGGCGGAAAGTGAAGTGTGCACCTGAGCGATCTGCGCGCGATTGCTGACGAAAGACAGCAACAGTCCCGCCCCCCACAGTACGGCAAGCCCCAGGACCATCACATAGCCGACTCGATAGGGGGACCAACCCAAACGAAAGCCCGTGCCAGTCTTATCACCCACAACCCCTTGCCAGACCGCATCCTCGGACCAGAAGTGTGGGAGCGTGCTCTCGACACGTGACACCGGCAGGCTGAACCAAAGCCCACGCAGCGGCACGCTCCCGGCGAATTCGCCCAATATCGGCGTCAGTACCTGACGCCAACGAGCAATGCCCTTGGCCTGTAAATCGCGGGACAGTCGCAAGAGGAAGTCATGGGTCAAGGCATCCTGCAATTGCGCCAAACCCGCATGGCGCAAAGGGGCGAGCAGCCCATTCAGATTTTCTTCTAAGATCTGGGGAGTGAGGCGCCGTGGCAGCAGGCAGCCTACGGGTTGGCTATCGCGTTGATCCTGAGACCATGCGCTGTCGCCAACTTGCCATAGGTGCAACGGCAACTGCCAACGTAAAGCACGGGCCAGACTTTGTAGACGACGGGCACCGGCGCTCATCGCGGCGGCATCGGTGCATTGGTCTTTGCTCAATGCCCAGACGACACCATTGAGTGCACGCCTGCGGCATAGGCCGCGCCATTGCTGAAGCAAAGAGTCTTGCGGCTCACCCTGGACGCTGCCAGCCCAGAGCAGCATGGTGTTTTGCCCTTCCAGCCAACGCTGCTCAGCCAATCCAGGGGCAATCGCCTCGATCTGCTCAGGCTCACCGACCACCAACAAGAGTCGAATTTTGCGCCTCCAGAAAACCCCATAGCGTTCTCGAAGATAAGCAGCGTTGGGAACGGCACTTTGCGCAACCTGAGCAACCTGAGGTTTTGAACGGGCAATTTGGGGGAAGTCCTTTGCGTCTTGCTTACGATAGGCCGAACGCCCCAGTTCACGGCCCAATAGGTGGTAGCCCAACAAAAGCAGCACCACGATCAACGTGATTGCAGCGATCACCACCAGCCAAAAAGTCTGGCGGTCGCTGCCAGGCTGAATGCTCAACCAATCCGGGTAGCGCCATACCACCACACCCAGCAGCGTGCCGGCCAGCAACAGCGCGCCCGCCAGAACCCAGAAGCCTACAATGCGTCGAAACTGCATTCGAGATCCCTATGTCGAAAGCGGCAACACAGGCGTCATCGCTGTGCTCCAGAGCTCTGCATCAGCGCAGCCGCTCCCGCTGAAAATGAACTGCGGCCCAGCGCCGCCCTGCATGGTTTGTGTTGCCGCAGCAATGGCCAGCCACGGTGCGGCTTTGCCTGAGTGCCCTAGCAGTGTGTCCAAATCGAGAATTTCTTGGTCACGCGTCACCGACATGGGTACCTCACCCAGTACGGTGTTTAGCGTTGCGTGACGTTGTGCCTCTATTCCTGCTCGCCAGACATGCCGCACCGATGTCGCATCCACCGGTCCCCAGTTCAAGGCTTGAGTCACGGCATAGCTCAACGCTTCAGCCGATGGTTGCTGCTCGAGTTCCGGGCGGTGCAAAACAGCCACGGGAGACAGAGTCGTTTGCGTCAACCGGTTGCCAAGTAGCAACCCCACAACCACCTCCCCTGTTGCCTCGGGCTGCTTCGGTGCAAAGTGCACTGCAATCACCAGCAGCAGTGCCTGATCGTCGCTACGTTCATCGAGCCATTGGTCCACAGCGTGCAAACCACACCCCTCCACGGCGATGAACGTTTGACGGATACCTGACTTACTCAAGGCCTGTTGCCACACACGGTCCCATGCGCGATCCAACAAACCGGTCTCTACTTCCAGCAACACTGCCAGCTGCGTTTCATCAGGTAACTGCTTCAATGACGGAGCCAGCTCGGTAAACAACTGCACCAGCGTACGCAGCAACGCGGGCTCGGGATCTTCACTCACATCGCCAGCCAAACGGCTGTGACGTAGCGTTACGCTATCCCGCCGGGCGGGTTGGGCCTTTAGGGCTTTGATACCCCCGAGCAACGCATCGACCTGTGCCGTGGGGCTTTCGTCCGGCTTGCGCAAGGCGGTATGCAGACTTACGCTCAGTACATCCAGGGCATGTCGCCCTTGACGGACTCTCTGCATCAAATCGTGCTCACGGGCCTCATCCCAACCGTCCGCCACGTGTTGCTGGCCGAGATACAACAGCACCCTTGCGAAACTCAGCACACACCACCCCAGAAACGGGATGCCCAAGGCCCATCCCCAAAACATAAGCGGCTGCTGGCTTACCGGTGCAGTACTGAACAGCAACGCCCCCCCTCCCCCCAACACCAGGAAGAGCACCAGCAGCCCCAACCACCGCCACGCACGAAGGCGGGCGGGTCGAGGCGCCAAGGCCGGTACCTGGTCCATCCTGACCGGCATGGTTAGCTGGCACCTGCAACGGGCAGCGATGAAATCAACGTACAGCCACAGGCACAGGCGTGCCCTTCAAAGGCTATCGGGATGCCGTTGTCACGGAAGACCGGGTGGCCCTCGGAAATTTCAGTACGGCCATGGCCTGGGATCGGACAGTCCACAGAGTCGCCCTCGCGGGCGACGCCGATACCGCCGAACCTCATGGTTGTGGAACCGGAGAGGACCTCGCCCTCGCCGGTTGTTTTGTCGCCTATGCGGATGATGCCTTTCATGCAATACACCTCTTTTAAAAGACCAGCAAAAAGCAACTTAGCACTAAAACTTTAGACTCAATGAACCCACCAACTTAGAAACAGACCTCCACTTAACACAACTTTCTCACGACCTTATATACCCCACACTCAAATACAGAATCACTTGATTACGAACACCCCAAAGCATCGTCAACATCACACTCCAAGTGGGGAATCACCTTCTCAAGATCGTCTACATATATTTTTTCACATGACACTTGTACAGCCGAGCCTTTAGATGCATCAGAAACAACTATCCCAGCACTTCTCGCACCCTTTCCAACACCTTCACCATCGTAGTTGCTATAAAGGCCATACACATAAGAGCCGATGTGAAATTTAATTACTTTGTAGTCAACCTGATAGCGAACAAAGTGGTTCGACTTGAAAGCATCAAAAGAAAAACCCGCATCAGGGAAAACAAGTTCTATATTTTTTTCTCGACCAAAGCGGTACTGAACTCCAGCCAACGCCCCATCAATATAGCTTGGACAGAGAGCCAGGTCTTTTCCTCCGGCAACTTGGCACTGAAACAACGCGCCCCCATCATCACAAATTTTTCCCGGCACAGCCCATATTGGACCGGTCCAGAAAATCGCATAAAAACAGACCAAGACCTTAACAAAAAAATCACAAACCCTTAAGCGCATTATAGTTATCCCTCATCTTTCGATCATACCCTTTTTGAGCCGGGCCATTATATTTAAGAGCAAACCTTAACCAATCTTTTTTTACAATCGCCGAAGACAGAACCGCATCAAACTTTATAAAACTTACGAACGCTTTTAAATGATTTTTCTCAGAACGATTAAGGTCTCGTACAAAGTCTTCGACAGAGGAATATCCAGCGTTGGAAAAATATCTTCCCATAATTTGGAAACGCCCCCATGACGCGGATTTCAAAGCCTCACTTGCACTCAACTGATAGGCCCTAACCATTTTCCCGTATTGTGCTGAATGAAGGCCATAACCACCACCCACAGGGGATGATATATCCGAATCCGAACCATCAAACCGACCACCTGTCAATTGATGAAAGTAGTGCCGCTCAAACAGTATAGTTGCAACCTTATCGTCCCCCACCCTCGTAAAATAACTACCTAAAGATCCTGTCTCTGTAATTGCGACGGCTTTTATTGCTTCGACTTCACAACCAAGCGTAGCCGCCGCCAAAACAAAATCACTTTCTTCAATCACTGAGCCGTCATACAAGTCCAGAAACATCAGTTCTGTTTTTACGCCATTTATAAAAATTTCCGGATGCTTCTTTTCATTACTAAACCACCCCGCCAGCCCCACAGGATGAAAGTGATAGACCTTCCCATCAATCGGCAAGCCAACTTTATCGGCCGCCTCCCCCCACCAGCTCAGCCGTTTAATACGCGTCTTCTCCGCCAACCAATTAATATGCGGAGTTGAGCCACCATGACCAAACATTTCATCCAGACCATCCCATTTCTGCGTTTTGTAGTACCACTCGCTTTCGCAGCAGATAATTAACTGCGAGATCGACTGGGCGTGGGCAGGCACTCGAATTGCCGCTTGGATTTCCTCAGCCGTAATTTTGTTATTGCGATCACGATCGATGATTTCATACAAACGCTTCTTGATTGGCCCTGCATCCCCTGCATCGGCTAATGGGCCATAGCGTTGGAGTTGTTGATCTGTGAAACGATTAAGTGATCTTAGGAACGACGCCATAAACGCAGGAGCAGCAGTATAGTCCGTGATGACTTCGTAGCCTTCCCATGCCCATGGACTGACCCATGAGGTGACGCCCACTTCCTCACGCACCCAGCCATTCAATAGCGTGTTGTTGGCATCGTTGAGAAGCTGTTGAAGGCGATACCAGTTGCAAGCCTTGCGCCCTTCCGCTGCAGGCACCGTAATTTTTTCTGCGGCAGGCAAACTATCAAGAAAACTTTTTGGGACCAGTAGATCGGCTCCACTGATTGCGTCAGCCGCACTGAAGGTGGGCAGTCGTTTGGCGTTAAAATGGTCTTGATGGGCCACTACGGCAGTGCCCTTGACGAGCTTCAGCCAAGTTTTGCTCGTGGTGGGCAGGTTCAGTTCCCACTCGCGGCTCTTTTTTATGAATTTCTCCATATCATCGTCGCTGAACACTTCTAGGTGCAGCTTCTTTTCCGAACGGTCGGCGGCGTAATCCTGGTAATCCCCAATATGACCTATCAACTCTCCAGCCTTGATAGGAATAGGCTCATCAAGCACAGATATATCATCAAGCTTCAGCGGTTTGCGGACACGTTGCAGCGATTTATAATGGATATATTGGTTGACGCGCTCCAGCTTGCGAAAGTCGCCCTCTCCGCTGACCATCACTTGCGATCCAACGGGAAGTTTCAGACCAATTGTTTTACTGCGCGCACTTGCTTCTACATAGACATCAAGATCTTTCTCAACACGATATTCACCATTCCCAGTAGCCTTCAAGTGATCAGCACGTACGTAACCAAGTAGTGAGCCTTGTGCGTTTGGATCTTGCAAATAACGCGGTCCTGGAGTGCTCTCAAGCTTGCGGTACTCACCGTCACCACTGATCGTAATTTCTGCCCCTCGCGGCAGCAATTCAAACACTTTGCCTTGACGGGGTAGATTCCGCACGTTCAGTCCGCGCTGTTCAGAGGATCCGGGATGTTTATCCCCTGCGGTGTCTGGAACTAAGTAAACGTCACTTTCTGGCCAGAACGCTGGCCGGGCAATGGCTGAAGCGTTTTGGTAGTACGTCCAATTTTGCAGGTGCATATACAGGCTGTAGAAGAACAAGCGGGGAGGAGTCTCCGATTGACCTTCAATTTTCGGTGCCTGCAGAACATGACGCACCAACACGAAGTTACGCGAGAAGGTTTTCTTTACCGCCACCTTGTTGACTTGATAAGTCGTCATCGGTGCGTGACTGTCGACTCGATAAGCCACCACCTCACCATCGGCCAAACAGTGCACACTAGCGTGATTCAGAACACCAGTGCCGCTATCGAAATGCACGCCACCATGCCAAAGACCGCCCACTCCCAGTGGATATGAACCCGACGCCGCATTGGCCAACTGCGTTAGTTGTTGTAGCGGATTGCTCTTTTCCTTGAACGGGTGGCTCCAATTTTTTATTGCCTCAGGTCGCAATTGGGCAGTCACTGGCGCCATATTTCGGAAGGGCCTTCCATCCGGCGTCAAATAGAACGGTTCCTGCGAGTCCTCCGATTTCGCGTCATTGGGACTAAAGATATTGGCAAGCCGTTTGAAAAAACCATCAGCCATGGTGCGCTCCCTCATGGTCACGAAAAGATGTCATCCCGAGAAAACCGTTGAACTCAAAGAGTCAGCGTCATACTCAGTCACCGGGGGAAGTTGCGGCATCTGCGCGACCTGCTTGGCAGCCCCCGCCACGTACTCGTAGCTCGCCGACTTGACGATGTAATCCCCTTCGGTGCCCGACTCGATGCTGAACGGGTCCAAGGTGATGTAGCTGCCGCCGGCATTGAGGATGATTTTCTTCTTGGCCGTAATGCGGATCTCGTCCTCTGTGCTGCTGATCTCCAGCCCATGGCGTGCCATCAACTCCAACTTGTCGTTCTGCGCCTGGATACTCACCGCGCCCTGGTTGGCAATCAGCTTGATGCCCAACTTGCGCACAAACAGGCTCAACCCCTGCCCCACGCCGATAAACAGGCGCTTGACCACACTGATATCGGCCTGCCCACCAGCGTTCAGCATCAGGTTGTGCTCAGCGGCCAATTGCAGATGCTGACCGCTGGTGAGCGCAATGCCCTGCGGCGCGCTGAGTAGGAGTACCGCCGATTGGAGCTGCTCCAGGTCTTTCTGCAGCAGATTCAGTTGCGCCTGCACGTCTGCCGGATCGGTCTGGCTGGCCTCGGCATCTATCGAGAGCGCCTGCAGCTGCTCGCCGGCCTGCTGCAATCGGCCCACGGCGGCGGTCATCTCCAGCATTGGCCCCTGCGCGCGGCGCTGCGCGTCGGCACTGATAAACAGGCCTTTGCCGCCACGGATCGCCGCATGCCCGTCTGTGCGCAGTTCCGCGCCCTCCCCGCGAGGTTGGCGCTCGGCATCGACCAAGTGGCCGAGGTTAAGCTGGCTCTTGCCGCTGTGTTCGGTGCTGAGCTTGAGGTGCTCTTGCCCACGGGTGTCGTCCATACGCAGTTTGTTGTTGGCCGGGGTGCGCAGCACGTTGCGCTTGTCGTTGCGCAGGGTAACGTGGTCCACATGCTGACTGTCGTGCAGAGCATGGGCGATGTAGGGCCGGTCCGGGTCGCCCTGCTCGAAGGCCACCGCCACTTCGGTGCCGGCCAGCAGCGGTAAATGCAGGCCATAGGTGTCGCCGGCGTAGGGCCGGGCCAGGCGCAGCCAGACGCTTTCTTCACCGGCCTTCCAGCTGTCGCGATCGAACAGGAAGTTCACCCGGTAGCGCCCTTCCAGGTCGATATGCGCGTAGGGGTCATTGGCCTGCGGGCTGGTGACGCGGGCGGGGACGGTGCCGGCGATTTGTGGTTTGTCCTTCAGTTCAGGGCGAAAGCACACCGTTTCTGAATAGGGCATGGCCTGGAAGGTGGCCTCGAAGCTTTTATCGCGCGCGGCGGTGGTGGTAAGGCCAGTGATCACCACACCCGGGGCAAAAGCCTGGGGAGCACCGCCGCTAACCTTCAATACCTGACCGGGCATCAGGGTGGCGCTGCTACTGATGCCGCTGAACTGGGTCTGCCCATTCAGGTAACGCTCGTGGCGCAGCCGCGCGTAGAAGTAGCCGCTTTCGCTTTGCAGGTCTTCGTCCTGGGACTGCGCATCGCCGAGTACCCGGTAGGGTTCGGCATAGTGGTAGGCCTCGCCGTAGGTGGTGGTCGCGCCACGGCTCTGATCGATCTCGCCGCTCAGATGAGCACTGGCATCGCGATGCTGGTAGGCACGAACATGCACCTGCTGTTCAACCACCGCATGGCTCGATTGCAGGTTCCAGACGCCATCCTGGCCGCTGCTGCCCAGCCCGGATTGCGGGCGAAACGGCAGCTCGATATCGAACTGATAGAGGCGCTGATCGTCGCAGAACTCGACCACATCGATGCCCAGGCGCTCGTCGCTGGTAAAGCGGTACCAGATGCCGACCTCGGCCAGCAGGCGCGTAATAAAAGCCAGGTCGCTTTCGCCGTATTGCATGACTTGCTCGCGCTTGGGGTAGTCGCGTTTCAGGCTGAACAGAAAATCCTGGCCTTCGAAGCCATGGCGAGTGCGCAGGATGCTCTCGACGATGTCCGGCACCGATTGGTGCTGGTAGATGCGGAACTGCCGGCCACGATCCAGCAGGGCCAGACGCGGCTGCAGGGTGATCTCATACGTGGCCTGGTCGTTGGAGCCGGACTGGCGCTTGAAGCTGGTGACCACACCCTGCAGGGTACGCAGTGGTTTGACCTCTGGCGCACTGACACCCACAACCGGCAGCTTTTGCGGCGCGGCGTGCAGGCTGAAGCTGACGTCCTGGCCGAGCAGGCTTTCGGCGGCCAGGTCACGTTCGCTGCTGGTGAATTCCACACGGTAGTGGAACGGTTGGCTCAGGTGTTCCTGGCCCTCGAAGGCGAGCACGTCAAGGCGGGGCTCGACATCGCGCACCTTTAGGATGTGCCGGCTGTGGTCGAAGAAATTTTGCATGCTCACACCTCCATGGCAACAGACTGAGCCGTATCTTGAACGTCGGAAAAGTGCAGGCAGATGCCCTCATCGACGCTGTAGCTGAGGCTCACGCCCTGGGTCCGTTGCTGCGCCGCACGGCGCTCCAGCAGTTGTTGGCTCAACACCGGTAGGATCTGCTCGTTGAGCAAGCTGTCGATGTTGCGTGCGCCTGAGTCCGGCAGCAGGCAAGCGGCAACCAGAGCGTCGCTCAGCGCGTCGTCTATCTCGCAGTCCAGGCCGTAATGCCGTTGTAGACGCTTGGCGACCTGGCCCAACTTGATGGCCACAATGCGCTTGAGTGCATCAGCCTGCAGCGGGCGATAGATCAGGGTCTGAAAGCGTGCCAACAAGGCAGGCTGGAAGTGCTCGCGCAGGATCGGTCGTAGCAGTTCGTGCAGCACGCTGTCCGGTGCCTCAGGTTGTTCCTGCAAACAGGTTTGCAGCAAGTCGCTGCCGAGGTTGGAGGTCATGAGAATCACAGTGTTGCGAAAGTCGATCTCGCGCCCTTCGCCATCGCGCATGAAGCCGCGATCAAAGACCTGGTAAAACAGATTGAGCACGTCGCGGTGGGCCTTTTCCACCTCGTCGAGCAACACGACACTGTAGGGTCGTTGGCGCACGGCTTCAGTGAGCACACCGCCCTGGCCGTAACCGACATAACCGGGCGGAGAGCCTTTGAGTTGGCTGACCGTGTGGGCTTCCTGGTACTCGGAAAAATTGAGCGTAATCAGCGATTTCTCGCCACCGAACAAGCTGTCGGCCAGGGCCAGGGCTGTTTCGGTTTTACCTACTCCACTGGTGCCAACCAGCAGAAAAACGCCCAGCGGCGACTGGTCATTGGTCAGCCCGGTTTTGGCCGCACGCAGGCGTTGCGCCATGGCGCTCAATGCTGGCGCCTGCCCGATCACGCGCGCTCCCAATTGCTCCTCGAGCAATAGTAAATTGGCTTGTTCGTCCTTGAGCAAACTGCCCAGTGGCACGCCCGTCCAATCGGCGATGACTTCTGCCACGCTACGTGCGTCGACATCCAGCGACAGTAGGGGTTGATTGCCCTGAATATCACTCAACTGCCGTTGTAACTGCGCACAGGTGTCGCGCTGTGGCGGCTGTGCCTGACGCGCATCAATCAGTTGCTGGGTCAGGTCAAGCTCTTGGCGATATTGCTGTTCCAGTTCGAGGTACTGGCGTTGCAATTCGGCGTGTTGTGCAGCGATCGCCGCCAGACGCTCATCAGTGCCTTGGCCGCCAAGTCGCTGATCCTGTTCCAGGGCTTGCGCTTCCAACTCCAGAGCCACTTGCCGGGCACCCAGGCGGATCAAAGCCTGCGGTTCACAATCCAGGCTCATGCGCACGCGGGCGCTGGCGGTGTCCAGCAGGTCAACCGCTTTGTCCGGCAGTTGACGGCCGGTCAGGTAGCGCCGCGACAGACTGACCGCTGCCTGCACCGCCGCGTCCTGGATATGCACCCCGTGGTGATTGGCATAACGGACCTTGAGGCCGCGTAACATCAGGTTGGCGCTGGCATCATCCGGTTCATCAACCTTGACCCTCTGGAAGCGTCTTTCCAACGCCGCATCGCGCTCGAAATACTGCTTGTACTCGCTCCAGGTGGTGGCGGCGATGGTGCGCAGTTCACCACGGGCCAGCGCAGGCTTGAGCAGATTGGCCGCGTCGGCGCCACCTGCCTGGTTGCCGGCACCGATCAAGGTGTGAGCCTCATCGATAAACAACAATACCGGTTTTTCCGATTGCTGCACGGCATCGATCACATTCTTAAGACGCTGCTCGAATTCGCCTTTGACCCCGGCACCGGCTTGCAACAAACCCAGGTCAAGGGTGCGCACACTGACCGACTTGAGGCTGTCCGGCACTTTGCCTTGAGCAATGTTCAACGCCAGGCCTTCGACCAGTGCTGTTTTGCCCACCCCTGGCTCGCCTACCAAAATCGGATTGTTCTTGCGCCGACGACTGAGGATATCGATCACCTGACGGATTTCATCGTCACGGCCAAACACAGGGTCGATCTTGCCTTGCGCCGCCCTGGCAGTCAGGTCCTGAGTGAACCTGTCCAGCACCGCCTGCAACGCATGCTCTTTTTTTGTGGTACTGGGCGGGAGCAGGGCCAGGTCATCTGAATCAGTTGTGGGACTGTCCGATGTGGCTGACACCTGCACCTCAGGGCGCTCCTCGGACGTCTGATCCAACAACACCACCAAACGCTGAACCTGAGCCTCACTGAGACTGAGCAATGGCCACGCCGCCTCGCATGTAAGCAGACTCGGCGTTTCCATCAAGGCACTCAGCAGGTGTACAGAGCGCAGGCTGTCGTTGTTGTCGTCCAATGACGCACGCAGCCAGGCATTTTTGATCAGTTGCTGCAACGGCTCCGACAACTGTGGCTTGCTCTGCACACTGCGTGGCTGCCGATCAATGTGCTCTAACAATCCGTACCACAGCGTCTCAAGATTCCACTCGTAACGGCGTGCGATCACGGTCAGATCCCCCTCACCCTGCCCCAACAATTTGAGTAGCCAGTGTTCGATGGTGATCTGCGCGTGCGCGCGGCTTTGGCACAGCGAAGCCGCCGCACTCAACGCCTGAGCGCAGTAAGGGTTGAGACGGCGAAGCAAGCGGGTGGAATTCTGTGCCATACGGTTACATCCTTGTCTGGAGATCTGGGTGTGTCGTCGGTTGAGCCGGCCGTGGGTTTGAAACTTGATGTGTTTGGCTGAACGCCCGCGAACGGGCGCTCAACCCAGCACACCTGGGGCCAGCAGGCGAAAGCACGCCTGCTGCTCCATGCGCATCACGCGCTTTGGCGTTCATTCCACGAATCGGAGTGGATGATGTTGCCGTCCTTGTAGGTCCAGGTGACCTTCTCGTAGCGCAGCTCCACCAGTTCCAAGTGGTTGTGTTTCTCTTTGCTTGGGTCTTTGACGTCGTGCATTTTCGGCGCGACTTTCACCACCTTGACGTCTTCCAGCTTGGTGATGAAGTACTCGACTTCCTGCCCGGCATCATCAATGCGGTACCACTTGAACTCGGCACTCTTGAGGGTTTGTCCGGTGGTCACTGCCTTGTAAAGGTAAGGGCTGGACGCATCGATTTCCTTGGAGAACAGAAACGGGGTGTGTACGCGTGTACCGGTCAATTTGCCGGTGTTGTTATCGGTGGGGATGTACAGGCTGTGGTCTTGAGCCACCACCTCGATACTGCCCTCGCGCTTTTGCACGTTCACAGAACCTTTGATCTTTGCGCCGCCGTCGTCTTCCAGCCAGAGGTAAACGGGAATAGCCATGTGAAGCTCCTTTTCTCGGAAATTTAACTGTCGCGGGATACGACAGGGGGTTGTCTGTCCGGCCCTGCCGCAGGAAGCGCGCACGCACCCGCCTCAGGTACCAAACGGATATCAACGCGGCGATTGGCAGAGCGCCCCGCCTCGGTGTCATTACTGGCGATCGGTTGGCTGGCGCCGAATCCCTGCACCGCAAAACAGCTGTCGGGAATCCCGCCCATCTGCTGCATCCAGGCATGTACGGCAGCGGCACGGGCGTGGGACAGCTGAAGGTTTTTCTGGGTGTCCCCGGTGGAATCGGTGTGCCCCGCAATCACAATCAGCCAGCCTGGCTGGGCCTTGATGTCGACCAACGCATTGACCAGGACTTTGGTTGAGTTCGGCTTGAGCTGGGCGCTGCCGGTGGCGAACAGCGACAGACTGTCCAAGCGCACCGGGCTGGCGATCTGCAGAGGGAGTTTGGTGGGTGCAGGTTCAACATGCGCTGCCAGAACCGCCTGCAGCGGCGCACGCAACCGCTCACCGCGATAAAGGCCCAGGCCATACGCCAGTGGCACACCGTGCCGGTAGTAAGCGTCCAGGCGCTGGGCATCCTGACGAAGCACGGTCACAGCCTCTTCGCGCCATAGGAATTCACGTTGTTCACGCTGCGTCGGCTGGGGAATGGCCGCATAACGTCGCAGGTCGTCACTGACCTGGCGCACCAACAAGGTGTTCTGCCACGCCGAACTGGCGAGTGCGCCGACACCTGCAACAGTGAATAACCACAGCGCAACGATGCTTGCGCGCCGTATCGGAGAACGCAATGGACCGAGCGGGAGCAGGCTGAGCAAAGGGTCTGGGAACGGCAAGACTGCATCCGTCACCACCGGCCTGTTGTCGACCAATGCCACTTTGTTGCGCAACCACTGCTGCCATAGGTTGCCCTTCACCGCATGGGGCAACGCCGGCACCCATTTGACCGCACAGACCGCCGCCAAATCCGAAGAGTGGCGAGTGGCGAAGTGAGGCAGCACGGCGTCATGCAGCCAGGCCACAACGCTGTTCAGCTGTACGCTCGCCGGCATCCGCGCGGCTTGGGCAGACTGCTGCCACTGGGTCAGACTGACGCAAGCGCCGGCGTCATGTACCCGAACATCAGCCTGGCCGTTGTCACAACTGAACCAAGGGTCCTCACCCAATGAAGCTTGCAGGTAGCTCACCAGCAACAGCGGCAATGGGATGCCACGCTTACGCACTAGAGACGCTTGATGGCTGAAGGCACGAATGTGGCCTGCAAGCACAGCGCCGTCGCTGTGCGCACCGGGACTGACGGTGAACATCACGCTGAGTTGCGCCCCCCAGCCAGGACGCGAAGCCAGGATGGCATCAGCGACTGCCGGCAGTCGCTCCAGATTCGGAACACGGACATAACAACCGTGTTCAATGACCCGCAACGTCAACGGTTCGACGGGAACCGAGCCGAATAGCCCATCCAGACCATCACCACACACCAGCACGATAGGATGACGAAATGCGAGCGCAGGCAAAACATTCTTATCGACCCACTTTATCCGGTCCAGTTGTCGGGCTGCACGGCGCCCCAACAACACCCAGGCCCATACAACGCAGCCCACCGCCATCAACATGCCGAGGACTCGCACCCCCATGCCAAGCGGAATGATGACCAGCAACGCGAGGGCCAGAGCCCCCGCCCACAGGTAAAGGATTCGATATAGGCGCAGGCTCATCTCGCCCTCACGCCTGAGCAGGCAAGAGCGAGGCAAGCGCGCCGCTCAACAGATGATCCAGCCCCCACCACGTAGCCGCAAGCAACAGGCCCGCAATTACCACATGGATCAGCGGTGAACGCAGCCAGGTCGTGCCTACAACCCAATCTCCCCTGCCTGGCTGGGTAACCAAGCTCTGACGGATACTCAAGGGCGTGATTTGTGCACTGAGGGCCACCAGTAACTGTTCACGCTCGGGGTCACCCAGGTCACGGTAGCGTCCACGAAAGCCCAGCATCAGTACTCGTTGGAACGCCGTCAGTACCTGCCGGTTGGGCGCATGCTCGCGCAAGACGTCGCGCATCTCTTCATACATAGACTCGCCCGCCTGATGGCGATTGAAGAACTTGGTCTGCAACGGTTGGCTGGCCCAGGTAGCATGCGCATCACCATGGGTGCAGGTAAGCACTGTTTCGTCGAGCAAGGCACATTGTGCATGGCTGATGTGGTCGATATTGCGCTGGCTAAGGCCTGCCAGCTTCAACTGCTGCCGAACGTACTCGACCTGCTCCACGCACAGTTGCCACAGGGCCTGGCCCTGTGACACCGAAGCCCCTTGGCGCAGCTCCACCACCAACAGGCAGGTGTCTTGCAACAATTCATCGATATCGACCGCGATGGCGGCGTGTTCCTGGGTGGCTGTCATATTCATGAGCGCAGCACCGCGAACAGTTCAAGCTGCACATCGGCCACGGTGCTCGGCACATAAAAAGCACAGACGCCTTCATCCAGCATGGACTGGCCCTTAGCATGGCCGAGGTCCAGCGCGAAGTACTGGTTTTCCAGACGTAACGGAATAGCCGCTGGCACATGGCTAAGGGATTGCAGCGGCACGCCGTCAAGCGCGGAGTTGACCAGGTAATTAACCTCGTCAGGCGTCCCGATCTTGCACAGGCGCGGAAATTGTTCCTGCAACTGTGCCGCCGGCAGCCGGCAGCGTACCGATAGATAGAAGTCGGCACCGTCATGCTCGCGCAGGCGCGGGTCATTCAGCGTGACCTGCCAGCGATTGGCCCCCTGCTCCTCCAGCACCAATGCGATCACCCGGGATGGCAGGCTGGCTTCCAACAACAGCGAGATGGTGTGCATGAGCGGTGGGAACACGGCTTCAAGTTGCTCGTGCTGATAGGTCGGAATTTTGTCGATGTCGTGTTCCAGCGAAAACGTCAGCAGACTGCCGGCCAGCTTGATCAATTGCTGGTAGATCTGCTCAGGATGCCGCGCCGGGAAGTCCAGAAGATCTGCCAAGACCGGCTGATAGGTATTCAAGGCGTTCAGCAACCAGAACAGCGACACATCGGCCACGGCAAAATCGGCCATGCGCTGATTGCTTTCGCGGCGCATGCCCATCAGTCGTTGCCGTTTGGCCGATAGCTGCGTCAGCAAGTTGTCCAACTGGTTCAACAACCCCGCATGGGCTGCGAAACTCAGCAGCGGCGGGACATAACCGGGATCAACGCTCCAAACCCCTTGCGCATCGCGTACCAGACGTGCGACCGGACATGTCAGGTAATCGGCATTGTCGTCGCTGTGCAGACGCAGGCTGAGCGCGTGTTCAAGCACACCGATCGACTGTATCTCGTCAGCATAAATATCCTGTACTTCGCGCCATGCCTGGCGATAGCGCATCGGTCGATCAGCCCGTCCACCTTCGAACAGGCAGTTGTTACCGTTGGCCTGCTCCAGCGGCAAGGCCAAGTGCACGATCGCGTCCTGACCTGCATCGGCCAGCAATTGCGACAGCTCCAAAGCGGGAGGCAGCCGGTCCACCTGCTCCGTGTCAATCCAGGCACCATCGGGCATGCGCACACACAGTTGAGTCGCCTTGAGTTTGCCCAGTCGCAAGGCGTCAAGGTCAAACGCCGCAGCCTGGACACCCCAGGGGTGTACCAGACACAGATGAGCCAGCTGTTGGTTAGCCCAAGCCTCCCAACGCGCCTGCTGCTGGAATTGCTGTGGCGACAGCAACGCCCCGGCAGCCCATAGTGGGCGATCGATCTTCATGGCATCGTTTCCCTACGACTGAATCAGGCTTTAGCCTTGGGCATCTGCGAAACCAGCGACAGGTTCACGTCCATGCCCTCGACCTGGAAGTGCGGCACGGCGTACAACTTGACGCGGAAGAAACCGGGGTTGTCCTCGATGTCTTCCACCGTGACCTTCGCATCACGCAGCGGGTGTGAGGCTTGCAGATCGTCGCCCGGGTCAGTCATCTCGGTGACCAGGCCGCCGATCCATTTGTTCAGCTCAAGCTCCAGCAGTCGGCGGTCTTTGGTGGTGCCGATGTTCTCGCGCTGGATCAGCTTCAGGTAATGAGCGATGCGTGAAAGCAAAAAGATGTAAGGCAGGCGGGCGTTGATTCGACTGTTGGCGGTGGCGTCGGCGGTGTCATACAGCGCCGGTTTCTGCGCAGAATTGGCTGAGAAGAAGCACGCATAGTCGCGGTTCTTGTAGTACGAGAGCGGTATGAAACCGAGGTTGGCGAATTCAAATTCGCGCGTCTCCGGGATCATCACTTCGGAAGGGATCTTGACCTGATTGCCAGTGCCCAAGTCGTACAGGTGGATCGGCAACTCCGTGACTGCGCCACCCGATTGCGGACCACGGATCTGCACGCACCAGCCGTTGGTGATGAAGCTCTTGACCATATTGGCGGCAAAGGCAAACGACGCATTGGTCCACAAATACTTGCCGTGATCCGGCCCTTTTACGCTTTCAATGTAGTTGAAACTGCGCACGGGAATGGTGTCGGGCCCATAGGGCAGGCGACCTAGAACGCGTGGCATGGTCAGACCGATGTAACGTGCATCATCGCTGTCGCGGAAGGCTTTCCATTTGATGTATTCGGCGCGGTCGAAGTAGTTACCGATGTCTTTGATCGCAGCCACTTCTTCCATGGAGTCTTTGCCAAAAAAGGCCGGGCCTACGGAGCCCACAAACGGCATATGTGCAGCGGCAGCGACTTTGGAAATGTTACGCAGCAGGGCTATATCCTGAGGACTGCGATTGAATTCGTAGTTGGAGATGGCAGCTGCAATCGGCTCGCCACCCGGCGTGTCGTATTCCTGGGTATAGGTATGCAGGTATAGGCCACTCTGGGCGATTTCCGGCGCATCCTCAAAATCCTGAACCAGATGATCCTTACTGATATCCAGCAGTTCTATACGAACATTCTGACGGAAGTCGGTCTGGTCGATCAGCGATTTCACGCCTCGCCAGGTGGACTCGACGCGCTGAAAGTCCGGGTGGTGCATAACCGCATCAAGTTGGCGACTGATTTGCAAATCCAACGAAGCGATATGTTCGTCCAGCAGAATCTTATCCAAACGCTCGACTTTTTGCGGCGACTGCTTGAGTAACTTCAGAAAAACACTGACAGCAGCTGTTACCCGCTCATCAGCAGACACCTCAGACAAGGCTTCAGAGTTTTGGAAAACCTCGATGCCACCCAGCTCAGTCACCGGGCTCAGATTGATCTTGTTAAACAGAGTGCTATACACACCACCGCTATCTTCCGACAACACTGTGGCGCCGCGCGATTGCACGTTCGAATTTTCTACGGACATGATAAAACTTCCCTTTAATACAACCGATATGGATTAACGCTCGTCTTTTGGCGCCAAAGCAGCCAACTCAGCGCGCAACTCCTCACTCAGGGCGTCATCCTTGAGGATGCGCTCCAGTTCATGGCGGAAGGTCACGTTATCCAGCAGGTTCGATTTGAGATCACGCAACAGATTGCGCATGGCCAACAAGGCGCGCAGTTGCGGAATCTGCCGCGCCACCTGTTCGGGCTCAAAGTCCTTCATGCTCTGGAAACTCAGTTCAACTGAGGTATCAGACGCGTCATCGGCCAGGGTGTTATTGACCGCAAGCTTCAGGCTAGGCGAGAAATCGCCAAGAACGCTATTGAAGTTGTTTTTATTGATGTCAACCTTGCCTCGCTCAGAAACTGGGCGTTGCTCGCGGCCATTGCTGTAGTCGCCCATGATCATAAGCTTAAGCGGTAACTCGACTTTTTTCTGTGCGCCGCCGGTATGCAGGTCGAGCTTGATATTGACTCGCGCCTTGGGCACTTCGTTTTGAAAACTGTTTGAAGCCATGGATTATCTCCTCCCGACGCATCCTCTGCGTCAAATGCACTTACACGACATATCAAGTGCGCATTCATTTCCAAGGCACAATGAACTATTTCAGATATTCCTTACTAGCCTCTACATTGCAATGGGGAGATTTCATCGCAACATTGGAGAGTTTTCCCACAAACAACCGGATAGACCTGATTATCCGAATCACTCTTTTAAATTTTAAATCTTACTCTTACACCACCACACGAATTCGCCGACAAACTTTTCCGACACACAAAAAGTTTAAGAAAAAAGGAAATACATTTATGCAATAGACACTTTACAACAAACACCTTAAAAGCAGAAAAGGCAACTCCACCCTAATGGAGTCACCTTTTATAACTTAACTATCTGTCTGAGTGCAAAAGAGGCAAACATAATGTTTACAAGGGTATAACTGGGTGATCTCTTCAAAATTGTGCAACCGAAGATCCCGCCCTTAACTCAACAACACCACCCCACCCGGCAACTCCGTGCACTTGGCCCCATACGCATCGCGAATCAACAACGCCACGCCCGCCAACTGGTGCAAACTGAACCGCGCCTGCACCCGGCGCTGGCCCAACTCTTTGTTGAGCAGTAACAGCATGCCCGGCCGGTAGCGGTTGATTTCATCCACCACCGTTGCCAGCGTGGCGTTGTTGAACACCAAAATCTGTTCACGCCAGGCCACGACGGCCTGGGTGTCTACCGTGGTCACTTCACTGACGCCAGCAACGCCATAGGTCAGTTGCCGACCGCCGTCCAGGCGCACACTGCGTCCGGCGATATCTACCGAGAGCGAGCCCTCGATACAGGTCACGCACACGTTGTGGTCGGTGTTGCGCACGTTGAAGCGTGCCTGCGCCGCGCTCACCCAACCATCACCGGCCTGGACCTTGAGCGGTTGGGCAACGTGGGCGATCACTTCGACTTCACCTTCGACCAGTTCAATGCCCTGCCCCACCCGACTGATGCGGGTCTGGGTGTTGAGTTCCAGGCTGATCCCTTCGCTCAACAGCACTTGGCGTTGCTCACCGACTTCGGTGCGATAGTCCGCCGTGAGTCCGGCAAAGCCACCCGGCACGCCGACGCGCACCATCAACACGGCTGCCGAAGCGGCAATCGCGCCGCCCAAAAACGCGCGCCGACCAAAGCTGCGCGGTTGCGCCACCTGGTCGAGGGCCGGTGTGAGTTGCTGCCACAGCACCTTGGCCTGCTCGAATGCCTGCGTATGTTCCGGGCTCTGCGCGCACCAGGCTTTGAGCGCCTTGGCATCGGCCACGGTGGCGCGGCCCGAGGTCAGCAGGAGCAGCCAGTCGCGGGCTTCATCGTGCAGGGGGCTGGCGGCGGATGGCCGGGCGGTGGGGAAGCTGAAAATATTCAAGCGCGCACGTACTCACGGATTTATCAGGGACTCGACACTAAGACGGTTTTCCGGCCCCGGGACCGAACCGCTGAATCACTTTTCTTTCGAGGCGCTTGGCACAGTGGCCCAGGGCGGCCTTGATTTCCTTCTCGACCATGCGCGTGGAGATGCCGAACCGCTGGGATATTTCCAGGTGCGGCGCCTCTTCCAGGCGGGCGGCGATGAGGATTTTGCGGCGACGGGCCGGCAGTTCGTAGAGCGCTTTGACCAGGGACTGGATTTCTTTCTGGCCGCCCACCACCCGCGACGGGTCCTGGGCTTCATCGGCGCTTTGCAGCAGTTCTTCCACTTCGCTGCCGGTGAGCAGGCGCGCGTCGGCCTGGCGGCGGTCGGCGGCGATGTTCAAGGCCATGCGGTAGAGGTAGGCGTTGGGTTGTTGAAGGTTGGGCGGCACGTCCATGCGGTCGACCCGCAGGTAGGTTTCGTGCAGCACGTCGTTGGCCAGGTCTTCCGAGCCCAGGCGCTTGCGCAAACGCACCTTGAAGTCTTCGTAGGAGGCCAGGAACAAGCTGACCATCGCACTGTGCCCGGTATTTTTCATCCGCCCCAGGCTCCTTTCGCTGCTGTGCATTCCATGCGCATTCCTGTTGTGTCAGGCATCAAAAGTAAAGTCACCGGTTGGCGCAGTGAGCTCGGTGCCGGGCGTTGGACCCGGGCCGCGCTCAGGCTGCGTACCAGTGCTTCATCGCGTTGTTCATCGCCGGTGGAGCTGACCAACCGACTGTGTTCAATCACTCCGTCCGGGTTGACCCACACCTGCACCAAGGCCCGGAAGCTGCCGGGCCGGGTCAGCGGCGAGCGGCACAGGCTGGTCTCGATGGCTTGCTGCAGTGCCGTCGCGTAGCTGTTGTTGATCCGCGCGGCGCTGCGTGCCGCCGCCCCCTTTGTGGGCGGTGGTTGGCTGACCTGCGGGGTCTGCAAGGTAAACGCATCGCTGCGTGCATAACGTGCCATCAGGCCACTCCCTGTCAGCAACATCGCCAGTGCCTCTTGCGCCGTAAAGCGCCCGCGTACCCCGATGGAGCGCCGGCCCCGCGTCAACTCGCGGTCCACCAGCACCGCCATCCCGGTGGCGCGGCTGTAGGCTTGCAGTGCGTGTTCAAGGTCTTGCGCCGGCAGGTTCAACGACAGCAGCGGTGACTCTGCCTGCGCCATACGACCGCCGGCCAGCAGCAACAGCAAGACCAGGGCGCACATGACGCGCCTCCAGCCCCCCTGATCACCCCCTGCTCTGCATCGCTGCACGGCCGACGCGCCCTAGAAAACCGTCATCCTGAGGCCAGTTTATGAACCTGATGTTACGGTGATAGCAAAAAAAACATCACGGTGACGAGAAGCCCGCTGCACTACACTTTCAAGCCTAACCGGCCCACTCCTCAGGGCCTGCCAGGAGGCCCGATGAAGCTGTTACCGACCCTCGCCAGCCTGTTGCTGTGCGCTGCCCTGCCCGCACTCGCCCACGCCGAAAACGCCGCCGGCACGTGCGCCGAAGTCAGCGTGGATGGCTACAAGGCGCCCGACTATGGCTGCCTCAGCCAGCAGATGGGCAACGATACCAATGCGACCAAGGCGGCGAAGAAAAACCGCGAAGCCCAAAACATCCCAGTGGAAAAACGGCCGCCGAATGCAGTGGGGTTGTCCACCCCGGCGGCGACCAGCGTGCGCATGGGCAACACCTTTGGCACGTCGGTCAAGCCGCAGCGGCCTTGAAGATTTTGACGGAATTTTCATATATGCCCGCCTATGATCGCCCTCCTCGTTGGGGAGTAACCGGCTTCTGACCCTGTTGGAAGCGTTCGTATCAACATATTCGGCAACCTGCCGTGGTGCGAACACCGTCTTTTCGGTTGGTGAGACCAGCGACATCCCATGCCTGAAGTCGGGCGCATGGCGGTGTCGTTGTGTCCCATAGCCCGACTGGAAGCCTGACCGTGAACCCCATTTCCCTGATCCTCCTGGCCCTGGCCATGTCGACCGACGCCTTTGCGGCTGCCATCGGCAAAGGCTCCAGCCTGCACAAACCCCGCCTTACCGAAGCCCTGCGCGCCGGCCTGATCTTTGGTGTGATCGAAGCCATCACGCCGATGATCGGCTGGGCCATCGGTCATGCCGCCACCCGCTGGGTGGAAAACTGGGACCACTGGATCGCCTTTACTTTGCTGGTCGGGCTGGGCCTGCACATGATCTGGAACGGGTTGAAAGCCGATGATGAAGAGGCCGAGAAGCCGACCCAGCATTCCTTCATGATCCTCGCCGTGACGGCGTTCGCCACCAGCATCGATGCACTGGCAGTGGGCGTGGGCCTGGCGTTTGTCGACGTGAATATCCTGGTGGCAGCGGCGGCGATTGGCCTGGCGACCATGACCATGGTGACCCTCGGCATGATGCTTGGGCGAGTGCTGGGCACCGTGGTGGGCAAACGGGCAGAGATGGTCGGGGGTGTGGTGCTGATGCTGGTAGGTGCGACGATTCTGTACGAACACCTTTGGGCCTGATCAAGCGTAGGAGCCGAGGGAACGGCTCCTACAGAAGATGAATCAGGCAGCGTGGCTTGCTTTCTTCAAGCTATCCATATCGATCACAAACCGGTACTTCACATCGCCCTTGAGCATCCGCTCATACGCCTCGTTAATGCCCTGGATATCGATCATTTCGATGTCCGAGACAATCCCGTGCTTGGCGCAGAAGTCGAGCATGTCCTGGGTTTCCTGGATGCCGCCAATCAGCGAACCGGCCAGGCTGCGGCGCTTGAAGATCAGGTTGAACACCGTCGGCGACGGATGCGGGCTGTCGGGCGCGCCGACCAGGGTCATGGTGCCGTCACGCTTGAGCAAGTTGAGGAACGCATCGAGGTTGTGCGGTGCGGCAACCGTGTTGAGGATGAAATCCAGGCTGTTGGCGACCTTGGCCATCTCGTCCGCATTCTTGGAGACCACCACTTGATCGGCACCCAGGCGCAGGCCATCTTCACGCTTGTTGGGTGAGGTGGTGAACAGCGTTACATGGGCGCCCATGGCATGGGCGATCTTCACCGCCATATGGCCCAGGCCGCCCAGGCCCACCACGCCGACCTTCTTGCCAGGGCCGACCTTCCAGTGGTGCAACGGCGAATAGGTGGTGATACCCGCGCACAGCAACGGTGCCACGGCGGCCAGGTTGGACGCGTCGTGGGAAATGCGCAGCACGAACTTCTCCTTGACCACGATGCTGTCGGAGTAGCCGCCGAAGGTGTTCTCACCGCCGAACACCGGGCCGTTGTAGGTGCCGGTAAAACCGCTCTCGCAGTATTGCTCCTCGCCTTCGGCACAGGACGCGCAGTGCTGGCAGCTGTCGACCATGCAGCCGACGCCGGCCAGGTCACCGACCTTGAACGTCTTGACGTTGCCACCCACGGCAGTCACACGACCGACAATTTCATGGCCGGGCACGGAAGGATACAGGGTGTTGTTCCACTCGTTGCGTACGGTGTGCAAGTCGGAGTGGCAGACCCCGCAATAGAGAATGTCGATCTGCACATCATCTGCCCCCGGCGCGCGGCGCTCGAAGGTGTAGGGCTTGAGGGAGTCCTTGGCGTTCTGGGCGGCGTAGCTGTAAGTCTTGGCCATTTCGTTCACCTGTGTGATCTGACGTTGGAAGTCAATCGACCAGCATAGACGCTCAACCGTTCAACCGAGCACAGGCGTACAAGCCCTTCGTCCGGTTTAACGCAATAGTGAGCTAGCATTCTCTTTCCACCCTCCCAGGAGTTTTCCATGAGCACATTCGTTGCCAAAGACGGTACCCAGATCTACTTCAAGGACTGGGGCAGCGGTAAACCCGTGTTGTTCAGCCATGGCTGGCCGCTGGATGCCGATATGTGGGAATACCAGATGGAATACCTGAGCAGCCGCGGCTTTCGCACCATCGCGTTCGACCGCCGTGGTTTCGGCCGGTCGGATCAGCCGTGGACTGGCAACGACTACGACACCTTCGCCGACGATATCGCCCAACTGATCGAGCACCTGGACCTCAATGACGTGACCCTGGTGGGCTTTTCCATGGGTGGCGGCGACGTCGCGCGCTATATCGCACGCCATGGCAGCGCGCGCGTGGCCGGCCTGGTGTTGCTGGGCGCGGTGACGCCGATCTTCGGCCAGCAAGCCGATTACCCGCAGGGTGTGCCGCTCGACGTGTTCGCCGGCTTCAAGGCTGAGTTGCTGAAAGACCGCGCGCAATTCATCAGCGATTTCAACACGCCGTTCTATGGTCTCAACAAAGGCCAGGTCGTCTCCGCAGGCGTGCAGACCCAGACGTTGCAGATTGCCCTACAGGCGTCCCTCAAGGCGACGGTGGACTGCGTCACCGCATTCTCCGAAACCGACTTCCGCCCGGACATGGCCAAGATTGACGTGCCGACCCTGGTGATCCACGGCGATGGCGACCAGATCGTGCCGTTCGAAACCACCGGTAAAGTCGCGGCGCAGATGATCAAAGGTGCCGAACTGAAGGTTTACAAGGATGCGCCGCACGGGTTTGCCGCCACCCATACCCAGCAGTTGAACGAAGACTTGCTGGCGTTTCTGAACCGCTGAAACGTGCTCCCCCTACTGGCGCGTATGCGCTGGTAGGGCAGGGTTCCGATTGAATCAACAGCCAGGTAAGGTGGTCCCACTTCATACGCTCACCGCCACAGGACCCGCAAAATGCCCCTGCCTACCGAAATGACCTTGATTGAAATCACCACCCCTGGCGGCCCCGAGGTGCTCAAGCCGCGCCAAGTGCCGTTGCCCTCCCCGGCAGCCGGTGAAATCCTGATCCACGTGCACGCCGCCGGCGTCAACCGCCCGGACGCCTTGCAGCGCGCCGGCAAATATCCGATGAAACCCGGCATGAGCCCGATCCCCGGCCTGGAAGTGGCCGGTGAAGTGGTGGCCCTGGGCGATGGCGTGACCGAGTACGCCGTCGGTGACAAGGTGTGCGCCCTGACCAACGGTGGTGGTTACGCCCAATACTGCGCAGTGCCCGCCAGCCAAGCGTTGCCGGTTCCCGAAGGCATGGACTGGATTCAAGCGGCGGCCATCCCGGAAACCTTCTTTACCGTGTGGGCCAACCTGTTCGGCATCGGCGGCGCCCACAAGGGCCAGCGTGTGCTGATCCACGGCGGCACCAGTGGTATCGGCACCACCGCGCTGATGCTGTGCCGCGAGTTCGGCATCCAGGCGTTTGCCACTGCCGGCAGCGAAGAAAAATGTGCAGCCATTCGTGCCCTGGGCGCGGAAGCAATCAACTATCGCGAACAGGATTTCGCCCAGGTGATCGGTGATCAAGGCGTGAATGTGATCCTCGACATCATGGGTGCCTCCTACCTCAACAACAACCTCAAGGCGCTGGCGATGGACGGCCGCCTGGTGATGCTGGGGTTCCTCGGCGGTGCCAAGGCCAATGAGGTGGACTTGCTGACCATTCTAGGCAAACGCGCAATCGTCACCGGTTCGCTGCTGCGCGCACGGACCAAGGCAGAGAAAGCCGCGATTGCCGATCAACTGCGCGAGCACGTATGGCCGGTGCTGTCAGCCGGACGCTGCCTGACGATGATCGACCAGGTGTTCGATTACACCCAGGCCGATCAGGCGCATGCGCGGATGGAAGGTGGGGATCATATTGGCAAGATTGTGTTGCGGGTTGCCTGATTATCCGGCGTAAACCGGGTAATCGATATAGCCCTCTGCACCACCGCCGTACATGCCCTCCACCCGCAGCGGATTCAACGGCCACGCGTTGAACAGCCGCTGCGGCAGATCCGGATTGGCGATGAACGGCCGCCCGAACGCGATCAAGTCCGCCAGCCCGGCCTCTACCCACCGCGCACCGCGTTCAGCGGTGTAGCGGCCGGCGTAGATGATCCGCCCGCTGAACGTCTCGCGCACGGCACGGCGAAACGACTCAGGCAGGTCGGGTGCGTTGTCCCAGTCGGCTTCGGCGATGGAGACGTAGGCGATGCCCGACGCTTCGAGCACCTTGATGGCTTCGATGTAGGTGTGGTGCGGGTCGTCTTCCACCAGGCCGATGTACACACGGTCCTGATCGGTGCCGCTGAACAACGGCGAGAAGCGCACGCCCAGGCGTTCCGGCCCGACCACCGCGCTCACTGCTTCGACGATCTCGCGCAGAAAACGCAGGCGGTTTTCCAACGAACCACCGTATTCATCGTCACGTTGATTGGCATGGGCCGAGATGAACTGGTTCACCAGGTAGCCATTGGCCGAATGGATTTCCACCCCATCAAACCCCGCATCCAGCGCATTGCGTGCCGCCTGGGCATACTGCCCAACCAAGTCCTTGACCTCTTGCGTAGCCAACGCACGTGGCACCGGCGGCTGTTTCAACTCACCCTCGCCCGGCGCGGTTTCGATAAAGGCCTTGGCTTGCAGGGCCTGCAGGGCCGACGGTGCAACCGGCGCCACCCCTTCAGGCTGCAAAGCGTTATGGGACACCCGGCCCACATGCCACAACTGGGCAAAGATCACCCCACCCTCGGCATGCACTGCGTCGGTGACCTTGCGCCAGCCATCGATCTGCGCGGGGGTGTAGATGCCCGGTGTCCAGGCATAGCCTTGGCCACGCGGCTCGATCTGAGTGCCTTCGCTGACCATGAAACCGGCACTGGCCCGCTGGCGGTAATACTCGGCCATCAAGTCGGTGGCGATATCACCCGGTTGGGCGCTGCGCTGGCGTGTCAACGGCGGCAAGACAATACGGTTGCGCAGCGTATGGTGACCCAACTTTACTGGGGTACTTAAAACATTGTCAGTCATTTAAGGATTTCCAAATTCTGGACGTGCTAAAGCATTGGCGACTTATAAAAGTCGCCAATGAATTCAGCGGTCTAATTAATTAAGCAGTCAGTTTCAGCAGGGCTTTAGCGACATCACTGGAACTGCCAGGATTTTGCCCGGTAACCAACAAGCCATCGGTAATGACAAAGGACTGCCAGTCAGCGCCTTTTTCATAAAGGCCGCCCAACTTCTTGAACTCATCTTCCACCAGAAACGGCACCACATCAGTCAACTCCACCGCCGCCTCTTCCGAGTTGGAGAACCCGGTGACGCGACGGCCCTTGACCAGCGGCTCACCATTGACCGCCTTGACGTGACGCAGCGCGCCCGGTGCGTGGCAGACAAAACCGATCGGCTTGCCAGCACGTTCGAAGGACTCGATCAGGGCGATCGACACCGGCGATTCGGCCAGGTCCCACAGTGGGCCGTGGCCGCCGGGGTAGAACACGGTGTCGAAATCGTCGGCGTTGACCGAGTCCAGTTTCACCGTGGAGGCCAGGGCTTGCTGGGCAGCCGGGTCGGCAGCGAAACGGTGCGTCTGTTCGGTCTGGAAGTCCGGCAGATCACTCACCGGGTCCAATGGCGGCTGGCCGCCGGCCGGTGAAGCCAGCACGATCTCGGCGCTTGCGTCCTTGAACGCGTAATAGGGTGCAGCAAACTCTTCGAGCCAGAAGCCGGTCTTGCGCCCGGTATCGCCAAGCTGGTCGTGAGAGGTCAGTACCATTAATACTTTCATTTTCCAGTGCCTCGATAGGTGTGAATGTCAGTTTCTTGCGGCTGACCCAACAACTGCCGGGTCAACCACAACGCCTCATCAAAAGGCGCCGTAGTACGGGTGATCTTGCTCATGACGCTGGTCCCCAACCACAACGCATACAGGCGCTGGGCCAGGCTGTCCGGGTGTTGCGTAATCGCTACCGAGCCGTCTTCGACGCCCTGCTGCAAGGCCTCGGCCAGCAAACCGATGGTGCGTGCAGTGCCACGTTGCAGGGCCAGGCGCATCGGCTCTGAAAGGTCTGACACCTCCGCACCGAGTTTGACGGCAAGGCATTTGCCTGCGTCGGTGCAGCCGGTCTGGTTATCAATCCAGCACTGCCAATAACGCATCAACTTGGTGTGCTGGGTTAAACCCGGCTGCTCGAACAGTTGCTGCATGCCGTGCACGTAGTTGTCAAAGTAGTGGTCGAGCAATACAACGCCAAACGCATCTTTGGAGGTGAAGTAGTGATAAAACGAACCTTTGGGTACTTCGGCGGTTTGCAGTATTTCGTTCAGGCCCACCGCAGAAAAACCTTTGCGGCCAACAATCAATTGCGCCGTGTCAAGAATGCTCTGGCGTACTGTTTTAGTTTCGCTGCTCATCGGATTAGACCAGTCGTCTAGTGCGTTGAGGGAATGTTAGGAGCCTGGGCAAACCCGCACAATGTCAGATCCGCAAGGATTTCGGACATGCGCCAAAGTCGGTTGCCGTTTTCCCGGCAGCCGCCGACAATCCCTGCTCCCCCCACCCGGAGACATACGATGCACAGCGTTGCGCTGATGGTTTACCCGAACTTCCAGTCCTTGAGTCTCAGCCTGGGCTCGGTGTTCGAGTGCGCGAACCTGTTGCGTGGTGAGCCGGCCTATGAGTTTCACCTGGTGTCGGAAAGCGGCGGCGCGGTGATGACGTCCCAGGGCTTTTCGGTGAACACCACGCCGATCCGGCCGGAGGGCTACGACACGCTGATCGTCAGCGGTTATCTGGAATTCCGCCTGCCGGAGGCCAACCTGCTGGAACTGGTCAAGGCCGCCTCCGCCCAGTCGCGACGCGTCGCCTCGTTGTGCATGGGCATCTTCGTGCTGGCCGAAGCGGGCTTGCTGGAAGGTAAGCGCACCACCACCCACTGGATTCACGCGCCGGCCTTTCGCAAGCGCTATCCGCACATTCATTTGGAAGAAGACAAGCTGTTTGTGGTGGACGGCCAGGTGTGGACCGGCGCCGGCATGAGTGCCGGGGTGGATCTGGCATTGGCCATGGTGGAGAACGACCTGGGCAGCGACCTCGCCCGGCGCATTGCGCGCAAACTGGTGATCGCCCAACGCCGGGGCAGTGAACAATCGCAGTTGTCGGCGCTGTTGGAGCTGGACCCCAAGTCGGACCGCGTGCAACTGGCCCTGGCCTATGCCCGCGAGAACCTGACCCACGACTTGTCGGTAGATGCGCTGGCCGATGTTGCCCGTCTCAGCCCGCGCCAGTTCAGTCGGGTATTCCGCGAAGAGACCGGGCAAACGCCGGCCAAGGCCATCGAGTCGCTACGGGTAGAGGCGGCGCGGGCGATGATGGAAACCAGTCGCCACCCGGTCGAGGTGGTCGCCCGCGAAACCGGGTTTGGTGATCGCGAGCGCATGCGCCAGGCATTTTTAAGGGCGTTCGGGCAGCCGCCGCAGGTGATGCAGCAGGCGTTTAATGCAGTGCCGCCCGCGTAATCAGGTAACTCACCAGCTGCGGGTCATCCTCCAGCTCAATCGTCTGCACCGGACGCGGCAGGTTATCCAGCACCGTGCGCCAGAACGCTTGAGACACTTCATCCTGATCATAGAAGCGCACCAACCAATCAGCCTCGCCACTGCACAGCACCTGGCTGGCGATGGCGCGGCCGATGCCTTTGCGGCGGTAACGCTTGAGGACGAACAAGTCGGCCAACTCCAGGGCATCGATGCCCGGCAGTTCGCTGCCTTCGATCAACAGGAAACCTGCGATATAGCCATCCACTAACAGCAGGTTGGCGCTCCATTGCGGGTCCTGCCAGTAACGGACCAGGTGCTCGTCATGAGTGTAGAAACGGCCATCGGCCTCCACATCTTCCTGTTCCCAGTCAGAGGATTCATAGGCGTAGTACTGGTAAAGATTGCGGATCAGCTCGGCGTGCTCCGGGCCGGTCTGGATCAATTCGACGGTGACTTCGGGCATGAGACTCTCGGTGAAAAAACACAGGGCGCCATTGTTCACAAAACCTGGGGGCAGGCCAAGAGAGCGGCCAACCTTTCTACTTGCTGAACCGATTGCAAATAGGTGTTGCCTCGGCCTAAACCTTGAAACATTTCGAATAAACTCCGCGAAATTGCCGCTCTCTTTCAAGGACACGTATTTTGACAAACGTCTGTACCGCCGGCCTGGACGTGGGTTTTGCCTCCCTGGATTACCTGCAGATCTTCATCCTGGGCGTGATCCAGGGCATTACCGAGCTGCTGCCGGTGTCATCCACCGCCCATATGCGAGTGGTCCCCGCCCTGCTCGGCTGGCAGGACCCCGGCTCAGCATTCTCGGCGGCCATGCAGTTGGCGGCGCTGGCGGCAGTGGTCAGTTACTTCTGGCGGGATGTGCGCCAGGTAACCACCGGCAGCATCAGTGCGGTACGCCGGGGTGACTACAACGATCGCTGGTTCAAGTTGGCGGTGGCAATTGTGCTGGCGACTATCCCCATCGGCATTGCCGGCCTGGCGCTGTCTTCGACCCTGAACGCCTGCAACTCACCGTTGCGCGGGTTGATGGTGATCGGTATTTCCTGCGTGGTCATGGCCGTGCTGCTGGCGGTGGCCGAAGTGCGCGCACGCCACACCCGCGAAGTGAGCGAGATGCGCTTGCGGGATGCGTTGATCGTGGGCATTGCGCAGATCGGTGCGCTGATTCCGGGTGTCTCGCGGTCCGGCTCTACGCTGACCGCCGCGCTGTTCCTCAACTTCAAACGTGAGGAAGCCGCGCGGTTCTCCTTCCTGCTCGGCTTGCCCGCCATCGCCCTCGCCGGCCTGAAGGAACTGTGGGTGCTGCTGCACGCCGACATGCCGGCCCATGCCTGGCCGCATTTGCTGTTCGGCCTGGTGGTCGCGAGCCTCTCGGCGTTTTTTGCGATCTGGGGCCTGATGAAGTTCCTGGAACGGTTCTCCACCTGGCCGTTCGTGATCTATCGCGCGTTGCTGGGGATCTTCCTGATTGTGGCGGTCAGTACCGGGCTGTTGAGCTGACCTCACACACCTACTTCAATCTGTTAAGGTTCAGCGATCACAAAGTTGCGATCACTGAACATGTCTTTTGTAACACGCGTCCAGCACCAGCAAGTATCACGCCCCAATCAACGAAGTTTTGCCCCTGATCGATGGAGCGCGGAGTTCGATCCAAGCACTGCTGACGCCGCCGACAGGAGCCTGCATCAGGCAGGCCTCTGGTTTTATCGAGCGTTCGGCGAGCTGCGCGGGCAACTCAGCTTTGCCGCCGACAAACACATCAGCCAGAAGCAAAAACTCCTGACATTCGTCACGCGCGCTAACCTGAATGCGATGATGTATGACGATGCCACGAGAGACACTTGTGAAACCATCTCAGAGTTTGACCCGATCGAGGTCACCCGACATCAGATAGTCCCCAAGCTTTATGACCATAATGGTGCTCAGCACTCGATCGATGAGGTAGCCCAAGCGGACATCGATGGTCTGCAACTACCGCTCCAGATGGTGCTCTCAGAAAAAGCCGACACCGCAGCATTAGACATCCCCACCACCCCTTTCAACCTCAAGCGCGTTGAACGTGATTATCAGCTTGGCGCCTTTTACGGTGTTCTTGAGCAATACTGGGAAGACTGTCTTTGGAACGACTACCGGTTCGAACTTGATGACAGGCTATTGCTCACGCCGGGAAACCCGATGTTCGCGGCCTGGAAAGTCATCGGTCAATTTCGCCGTAATATTCTGGTTCACTCGAATACCACCGCTCGGCTTCTAGACTTTCACAAGCACCACAAGCACAAAACGCACGACGAACTGGGGCTCCCACGGCCTATCCGCGCAATAACTATGCGCCAGGGCCTTACTTGCTACTCACTCGCCGATGACGCTGAGGTCGAGCGTTCGACCGCCGCCACGTACTTGATCATTCATGAAGCCATGGAGCCCTATTACAGTGGGTACTCCACTTACCAGTCACCTCGGCTGGGTGGTGCCACCATTCATGAGGTCGTCAGATGCTGGGCCGTGCTGTCTAGCCTGGCGAAATGCCTCAAAGATAGCCCCTCAGCAGCGCCGCCGACACTGGACGGTGATTCACTACTGGTGCATGTCGCTGCACCGCGCGTGGATAAAAAAGCCCTGCTCAACGCAGTTTCCGAGTCTCTTGAAATCGATATGCAGCGCAGCCAGGCACTGATCGACTTCCTGACCTTTGACGCTACCGACAAGTCAGATAACGGAAAAAATGAGCTGTGGAGTCAACCTCTGATCCCCTACAGCGATGATCAACTGCTCATTCTGTTCACGCCACTGCTGTGGGGCACGACTCAACGCAACGTCAATATCTGGCTGCGCCAAATGGGCGCCGACCTGGCTGTGCGTGGCAACTCCTTTGAAACTCATGTGCGCCATACCTTGGAGCATTGCGCTCAGCTCTCTCGTATGAAGACCCACGTTCGCGTCATGAAACATGCCTTCACCTTCAACCTCCCAGGAACTGCCGAGCCTCGATACGAAGACATCGACCTGCTCTTGCTGATGGGAAATACCTTAATCGTCGGCGAGGTCAAATGCTTCCTGCAGCCTGCAGACTCGTTGGGCACCTTCAGCCACAGGAAGAAGGTCATTGGGGCCTGTGACCAGTTGGCACGCAAGATCGACCACATCCGACGCCATGAAAAATCATTCAGGAAACAATGCCTGAAAGCCAATTTCCGCCTGCCTGAAAGACTCTCAATCCAACCTGTCGTCGTGCTAAATGGTCCTGCCCATTGCGGGCTTCCCTATAACGAGATTCCGATTGTCGATACCGCCATCCTGTCCAAATTCCTCACGGGTGTTATCCGCCAGAACATCATCGAGACGGCCGAAGCAGGCGTGATTTCTGAAGAGCGGATTATTCTCTTCACTGACCTGGCCAGCGCTGAGTCGAACCTCGCCGCCTACCTCAAAGACCCGCCACAACTGGCTTATATAAAGAATGGGCTCACTGAGCAAGACTCCAGTCGCGCCCATATTGCGCAGAACATAGAAGCTATTTGCTACCGCCATTTCGAGGTGGTCTTATAGTCCGTTCTTTCGGTCGGCCAATTCCTCCATCAGGTCGGCCGAGGGCACGAAAAACAGGCCGCCGGTGACCGCCGTGCTGAAGTCCAGCAGGCGGTCATAGTTGCCGACCGGACGGCCGACGAACATGTTTTTCAGCATCAACTCCAGAGGCTCCGGCGAACGCGCATAGCCGATAAAGTAGGTGCCGAACTCACCGGCACCGGGGCGACCGAAAGGCATGTTGTCGCGCAGGATCTTCACTTCATCGCCGTTCTTGTCGGTGATGACTGTCAATGCACTGTGGGAATTGCTCGGTTTGGTCTCTTCGTCCAGTTCAATATCCGACAGCTTGGTCCGCCCGATCACCTTCTCCTGGGCCTCCACCGTGAGGCCGTTCCAGGCCGTCATGTTGTGCAGGTACTTCTGCACCAGCACGTAGCTGCCGCCGCGGAATTCTCGATCTTCATCACCGACGATGGTGAACCCTTCGGCCTTGCGCCCCACCGGGTTCTCGGTGCCATCGACAAAGCCGATGATGCTGCGCATGTCGAAATAGCGGAAACCCTGGACCTCATCCACCACCTTGACGCTGTCGCCCAGGGTGGCCATCACGTGGGTGGCCAGCTCGAAGCACAGGTCCATCTGTTCGGCGCGGATATGCAGCAGCAGATCCCCCGGTGTCGATACGGCTTTGCGCCCTTCTGCGCCGAATTCGCGAAACGGATGCAGCGCCGCCGGGCGCGGCGCACCGAACAGCCGGTCCCACGCGTCGGAGCCAAACCCGCAGACGCAGGTCAGGTTGCCCGCCGGCACGCGCTTGCCCACCGAACGCACCAGCCCGGCGATGTCAGCACACCAGCCCCGCACCGTGTCTTCACTGCCGGGGGCGACGGTGGCGACCATGAAAATCGCGCTGCTGGTGATGGGATGGCAGACGGACTGCGGCTCAAGAGGCGGCTGAACGGAGGATGGCGTCATGGTGAAGGTCCAGGCTAAAGGGCGAGATTGAACCCGCGCAGATTAGCAGATCATGCCTGACAGCTCTCCCACACCTCGCGAATCAACGCCTGCATTTTCAGCGCTTCGGCCCAGCGATTACTGATCTCACGCCCGTCCGCGCCGGTGATCGCATAGGGCGGCGGGCCCAGTTCGCAGGTGAAGGACAGGCTCTGCGGCGTGTCGGGCCGGGCCAGCCAGTCCTCAATCCCGTAGCGCCACCACTGGGTAAAACGCTGTACCCAGGCCTGGTGTTGGGGAAAGTCCAGGGAGACTTGCACCTGCTCGCTGCTGGCGACACGACCGTGAAACCCCCAGCTGTGGCGCAAAATCGTGCGGATATGTTTGTCGTCTTCCGGCGCGCCCGGTTCGGGCAGTTCACGCCCGACCACGTAGTGGGACAGGTCGGCCAGCAGCTTCAAGTCCGGCATTTGCGCCAGCAGGTCTAGGGTGAACAGCAGGTCGTTGGTGAGGCGATAACGGTGGGTTTCCAGCAACACCGGAAAGTCCACTTGCTCGGCCAGGCGTTGCCAGCCTTCGACCAACCGGGCCGCCTCGGCTTGAGTGCGCGGGCGTACGTCGGCTTGCAGGGTGAGGTGGTGGCAGCCGTAGCGACTGATCACATCCAGTGCGGCGGCCAGGTCATCCACCGTTTGCGGAAACAACTGGCCCTCGATCTGCAAGCCTCTTGAGCTAGCCGCCGCGTGCAAACGGGCAACATCGGCAGGCTGCCAGTAATGGTCGGTAATGCCGTCAAAACCGGCGGCCTGGATGCGGTCGAGTTGGGTGTCGAGACAGCCGGGTTCGGTCTGCATCGCCCAAAGGGATTGGAACACCAGGAATTGGCGCATATCAGCCTCGCAGCAGGAGTTTGAGAGACAGCTCGGGGTTGGCCAGGCTGGCGGTATCGAGCGCAATCCGCGCGCTGATCAGGCGCTCGCAGAGCTTGATGTCCTTGGCCACGCTGTTGCCCGGCGCCCAACCACAGGCGCCTCGCAAGTGCTGATCGGCGTCGAGGTAGAACAGCAACAGGCCGCCGCTCGGTAATGGGCGGTTGACCACTGTCGGTGTGATCACGCCGACAGTCTGCAAGCCCCAGTCGTACTGATCGGACCAGAAACCGGGCAGCGCCTCGAACGGCACTTCGCGCCCCAGCAGATTCAGCGCGGCATGCCGGCCCTGGGCTTCGGCGTTGCGCCAGGTTTCCTGGCGCTGATAGAGACCGTCAAGGCGGAACTCACACACATCACCGGCGGCATAGATGTTCGGCGCGCTGGTGCGCAGGCACGCATCAACACGAACGCCCTGCCCCACCTCCAGCCCTGCTGCTGCCGCCAGTTCGAGATTGGGTTGCATGCCGATGCCGACCACAATCAAGTCGCAGGGCAAGCGGTGCCCATCCACCAACAGCACGGCGTCGGCCTGGATGGATTCCAGCGCCACATTCAAACGCACCTGCACACCGTGCTCGCGATGCAGATCCAGCAGCGCCTGGGAGATCACCGGCGGCAGCACACGCCCCGCCAGGCGCGGCCCGGCTTCCAGCACCGTCACTTCACAGCCCAGGCCACGTGCGGTCGCCGCGACTTCCAGGCCGATAAAACCACCACCCACCACCACCAGCCGCGTGCCGGGGCGTAAAGCGCTGCGCAACGCCAACGCCTCATCGTGAGTGCGCAGGTAAAGCACATTGGCCTGCGCCTGGGGCAAACGTCGCGCCCGGCCGCCCGTGGCCAACAGCAGACCGGCGTAGGGCAACCATTGGCCATCGGCGAGTTGCAGGCGATGCTGCTGCGGTTCCAGATGAGTCACCGGGTTACCGGCGATGTGCTCTATGCCCAGTTCGGCCAGTCGCGCACTGTCGCACAAGCTGTAGCCGGCCAGGTCCGTCGTGCCCTGCAACAGGCCTTTGGACAACGGCGGCCGCTCATAGGGCAAGTGCAGTTCATCGCCTATCAGCATCAAGCGCCCGGTATAACCTTCTTCGCGCAAGGTCAGCGCCGCCCGGCCACCGGCATGACCGGCCCCGACGATAATCAATGGAGCGTTCATCATCAGGCCGTGACCGCGAGCAACACCCGCCCCGCTTCGACCCGCACCGGGTAGGTCTTGAGGTTGACGCACACCGGTGCGCCGAGGGCCTTGCCGGTGCGGTAGTCGAAGCGCCCGTTGTGCTTGGGGCATTCGATCACGTGGTCCATCACCAGGCCGTCGGCCAGGTGGATTTTCTCGTGGGTACACAGGCCGGCGGTGGCGAAGAATTCATTCTCGGCCGAACGGTACAGCGCATAAGTGTGCGGGCCGTGGTCGAAGCGCAGCACGTCTTCTTCGTCGATTTCGCCCACGGCGCAGACGTCGATCCATTGATCGTTCATGGTGTTTTCTCTTGTTCTTGGGTGGGGATCAGCCAGCAGCGGTTTCTGCATGCACCGGCGCATGGGCAGCCGAATGAGTGTTCGGGTGAATCGGGCGCTGGATGAAATAGGTCGGGTCGCTGCGCTGCCGCCAGATCGTCGGCAGGATTTCCTTGTATGCCTCGAACAGGTTGGCGTACGGCGGTGGGCAGTCGCTGCGGATCTCTTCGTGCAGTTGCGCGAGGGCGTGGTACGGCACCATCGGGTACATGTGGTGTTCGAGGTGGTAGTTCATGTCCATGTAGATAAAGCGCAGCACGCGGTTCATGTAGATGGTGCGGCAGTTGCTGCGGTGGTCCAGCACGTCTTCGGCCAGGCCCACATGTTGGGTGAGGCCGAAGACGTAGCCGAGCCAGGCGCCGTAGAGGCTCGGCAGGCCAACCAGCATCAGCGGCAACCAGCTGTGCAGGTATAACGCGGTGCCAATCACCACCGCATAAATACCCACCCAGATCCGCGCCGCACGAAACACCTTGGGCCATTCGGATTCGGGGATGAAGTCGGCTTCCTGGGCACTCATCTTGCCGATGGCATGCCGCGCCACACCGCTGAAGGTTTTCCAAGCCAGGGGCAGGTTGAACAGGCTCAGGAACATCATCAACAGGCTCGGCGGACGCGGCTCGACGATCTCCGGGTCGCGGCCGACCACGATGGTGTCGGTGTGGTGACGGGCATGGCTCCAGCGCCATACGTGGGGTTCGAAGATGCACATGAAACTCGCGACCTGATACAGCCCGTCGTTCATCCACCGGGTCTTGAACGCCGTGCCATGGCCGGTTTCGTGCCAACGTGGGTTGGACGCAGTGCCATAGAGCACGCCGTAGGCGAGGAAGAACGGCACACAGGCCCAGGTACCCCAGAACCAATAGCCGCCGAAACCGGTGGCCAACAGCGCGATCAGCCAGATGGCGGTGTCGAGCAAAGCCGGGCCGTCGCGGCGCTGCATCAGTTCTTTCATGCGTTTGCGCGAGATGGGCGACTGGTACCAACTGGCCGAGACCAGGCCCTTTTCAGCCGCGCGGGCGGCTTCGGGGCCGGTGAGGCTGTAGTCGCGCCGGGCGGTGTGATCGGTGTGTTCAGGCATTGTTATTGTTCTCCGCAAGCGGGTGGTTTCAGGTGCTGTGTGAAACCCACGATAGAGAACGCCTAAATCACCCTCAAGGCCTTGAATCCATTCCCTATCAAGCTATCATCCAGGCCCAGCGGGGCTTGATAGTTTTCTATCAAGACGCTCAAGGGGGCTGTCATGAACAACAATAAACGCCCGACCATCGCCACCGTTGCCGCGCAGGCGGGGCTGAGTGTGGCCACCGTCGACCGTGTGTTGAATGCACGTGCGCCGGTCAATCCCGAGACCGCCGAGCAGGTGTTCCAGGCGGCCGAAGCCGTGGGCTATTTTGCGGCGCGGTTGATCGGCCAGCGCATTCGCGAACGCCGGCCGACCTATCGTTTCGGCATCCTGTTGCTGGCGACCGCCCAGGCGTTCTATGCCAGCCTGGCGCAAGCCATCAGCGCCGCCGCCGAGCAGCATGCCGGCGCCAACCTGACGTGCCAGTTCGAGTACATCGTCGATCGCACGCCCGCCGCCATCGTCGCCCAGATCGAACAACTGGCCGTGCAATGCGACGGCCTCGCGGTGGTCAGCTTTGCCCATCCGCTGATCAACGCCTGCCTCAAGCAGATCCGCGAAGCCGGTGTGCCCGTGGTGGCCCTGCTCTCGGATATCCACGAACAGGCCGTAGAACCCTACGTCGGCCAGGACAACCACGTGGTCGGCCGCACCATGGGCTGGCTGCTCGCCCGCACCTGCGGCGCCCGCAAAGGCAGCGTGGGCATCCTGCTCGGCGGCCACCGTTTCCTCGGCCACCAGGCACGGGTCGAAGGCCTGCACAGCTACCTGGCCGAACACGCGCCGGGGCTCAAGCCGTTGGAGCCGCTGATCAACCTGGACAACTGCGACATCACCGAAGAAGCCACCCTCGACCTGATCAGCCGCCACAGCGACCTGCGCGGATTATGCGTGGTGGGCGGCGGCGGCGACGGCATCATCAGCGCCCTGGCGCAGTTGCCCAAGCGGCCGGCGTTGTGCTGCATCCTGCAGGAGTCGACCGAGCTGTCGCGCCAGGCGTTGGGCCAGGGGTTGATTGATGTGGTGATGGATTCGCAGCCGGGGCAGACAGCGACGGCGTTGGTGCGGTTGATGGTGGAGTTGCAGAGTGCAGAGGGGTTCGATCCGGTGCGGCAGCGGGTGTATGTACCGCCGCAGATTGTGACATCGGAGAACATGGGTAACTGAAACACCGCTCCTACAAAGGCTTGCGAAAATCCGCAGCACTCAAGCCAAACCGACTCATCTTGTTGTACAGCCCGCCCCGCGACACGTTGAGTTGCTGCGCGGCCAGGCGGATGTTGCCGCCGGTGCTGTTGAGCGCGGCGACGATGGCGTGCATTTCGTGGCTGCTCAAGTCCTGGGCAGGCGGCGCTTCGTGGGCCCGCAGCGGGATGCGTTGGCGGCTTTCCAACGGCAGATCCACCGTTTCGATCAGTGCTCCCATCGCCAGGTTGGTCGCCCGTTCGATGCTGTTTTCCAACTCGCGCACATTGCCCGGCCAGCCATAGGCAGTGAGCAGCGCCAGGGCGTCTGGCGAAAATCCCTGCACCGATTTACGCAGTGAACGAGCGCACCGGACCAGAAAATGCCGCGCCAGCAGCGCAATATCTTCGCGGCGCATGCGCAGCGGTGGCACGGTCAGGTTCAGCACGTTGAGTCGGTAGTAGAGGTCTTCGCGAAACGCGCCTTGCGCGACCGCCTGGCTGAGGTTGCGGTGGGTGGCGGCGATGATGCGCACGTTCACTTGCCGCGAGTTTTTCGCACCCACACGGGTGATTTCGCCTTCCTGTAATACGCGTAGCAGGCTGACCTGGGCATCGAAGGACATGTCGCCAATCTCATCGAGAAAGATGGTGCCGCCATCCGCCAGTTCGAACTTGCCCGCCGAGCCGCCACGGGTGGCGCCGGTGAACGCGCCTTCGACGTGGCCGAACAGCTCGCTTTGCACCAGGTCCCGTGGAATCGCACCGCAGTTGACCGCCACAAATGGGCCGTTGCAGCGCTCGCTGCCATTGTGGATGGCCTGGGCGAACAGCTCCTTGCCGGTGCCACTTTCACCGAGGATCAGGGTGGTGGAATCACTGCGACTGGCGATGCGTCCCAAGTGCAGCGCGTCCTGGATCGCCCGCGAGCTGCCCTGGATGGTGTCGAAGGTGTAGCTGGCCTGGGTGCCGATGAGGCGCCGGGTGATTTCGCGGATGCGGCGGTTCTCGCGCAGTGACACGATCACCCCGCCCTGCTCCAGCGGGCACACCGAGACCAGGCAGGCGAGTTGACTGCGGTTGTGCAGGTGGAAGGTGCAGTCGAGGTCGCGCACGGGCTCGCCAAGGACGTTACTCAGTTCGCTACGGCCCAGTTGCTGGAAAGGCCGCCCGATCAACTCCAGCCCAACGCCAAACAGCTGCCGGGCATAGCGGTTGAGCGCCTTGATGCAACCGCGTTCGTCCAGCACCACCAGGCCTTCGTTAAGCACTTCCAGGACGGCCTGCTGTTCTTCCAGCAGCCCTTGCAGGGCCATCTGCCGCGATACCGCGTCGGCTGCGGCCTGCACCGTGCCGAGGGTATGGAAGTGAAACCAGCCGGGCTCGGCAGTCAGCGTCAGCATGGCCACGGTCTGGCCCTGGGCATTCTTGATCGGCGCGGCGGCGCAATGCATGCGGCGCTGGCGCAGGCCGACGCCGAAGTTTTCCTCGGCCAACACGTACACCAGGCGATCCTCGGCCAGCGCCAGGCCGGTGCAGTTGGTGCCTTGCACCGATTCCAGCAGGCGACTGCCCACGGGGGTGATGTCCAGCCCACAGAAATACAGGGTGGTGCCGTCGGCATCGGTAAGGTTGATATGACCGCGCGGGTTGTAGGCCAGCAAACCATGCATGACTTGCGCGGCGGCCTCGATCAGCACCCGGTGTGCCGCCTGGGCGGCGGCCAGCATGTCGTCGGCAAGGAAGCGGTACGCATTGTCGGCCGGGTCGATACCGGCCTGGACACTGCGCCGCCACGAATCCCAGATCACTTGGCGCACGTGCGCCGGGCGTTCGACCTGGCCGGCCAGGCAGTCGCGCCAGGCCTGTTCCAGTGCGACGACCGGGCCATCGTTCAGCGCGGCAGGCCCCAGGGCCGTCAGGTAGTCGAGGTCTTGCACGCTGAACGCCAGGCTCATTGGGCGGTATCCATGTTCATGTTTTTGACATGTCAGTATAGGCATGTCATCCAAATGAACACTTTTTGTTTATAGATAATTATTAATCGTTATTTATCAACATCTTATGAAATGGCACAGCCCTTGCTCTGACCCCTTCGCCATCAGGACCGTCCTGAGGCCAATAACAACAAGGGGTTATTTCATGAGTACACAGAACATCCGCTTGGGCTTGATCGGTGCCGGACGCATGGGCAGCTTCCACGGCCTGACCGCCGCGCGACATATCCCCGGCGCCAGCCTGGCAGCGATCGCCGACCCCACACCGGGCCAGGCCGCCCGCCTCGCCGCTGAGCTGGGGGTGAGCAAGGTCTACACCGACCCGCAGCAGTTGCTCGACGACCCGGACATCGACGGCGTACTCATCGCCGCCCCCGCGCGCAGCCACGCCGAGCTGGTGATCAGCGCCGCCCGCGCCGGCAAGGGCATCTTCTGCGAAAAACCCATGGCCATCACCCTCGATGAAGCCGACCGCGCCATCGCCGCTGCGGCCGATGCGCGGGTTCCGCTGCAAGTCGGGTTCAACCGGCGCTTCGCCAAGAGCTTTCGCACCGCGCACCTCGATGTCGCCGCCGGCCGCATCGGCACTCCGCAACTGCTGCGCTCGCTGACCCGCGACCCAGCACTGAACAACCCGGCCAAGTCGCCGCAATGGGTGATCTTCCTGGAAACCCTGATCCACGACTTCGACACCCTGCGCTACCTCAACCCCGGCGCCGAGGCCGTGCAGGTCTACGTGATGGCCGACGCTTTGATCGCCCCGGAATACAAAAGCAAAGGCTTCCTCGACACCGCCGTGGTCGCGATTCGCTTCGACAACGGCGCCATCGCCACCGCCGAGGCCAACTTCCAGGCCGTGTATGGCTACGACGTGCGCGGCGAAGTGTTTGGCAGCGCCGGCATGCTGAGCATGGGCAGCCTCAACGATTGCGACCTGGTGCGCTACCTGGCCCAGGGCATCCAGGCCGACACCCAGCGCCTGGACACCGACCTGTTGCGCGACGCCTACATCGCCGAGCTCAACCACTTCGTCGACTGCCTGCGCAGCGGCGCCAAACCCCTGGCCAGCGGTGAAGACGCGCGCGCGGCATTGGCGATTGCCCGCGCCTGCATCGAGTCGTTCGAAACCGGCAAGGCGGTGGCCGTATGAGCCCCTTCAAGCTGGCTGTCAGCGCGGAGATGGTGTTTCTCGACCTGCCCTTCATCGAACGCGTGAAGCGTATTCATGCGCTGGGCTTCAGTGCCGAAATCTGGAACTGGACAAACAAGGACATCGCCGCCCTGGCGGCTTCCGGCGCCGACTTCACCTCCATGACCGGCTACATCAGCGGCACCCTCACCGACCCCGACGGTATCCGCCAACTGCTCGGCAGCGTCCGTGAATCCTTAGGGGTCGCCGAACGACTGAATTGCCCCAGCCTCAACCTGCACGGCACCGGCCTGGGTGACGGCGGCCTGCCCGTGCAGCCCGTGAGCCAGACCACCGGCCGCATGTGGCTGAGCGCCTGCAAGACCCTGGAAAAAATCGCCCGCTTGGGGGAAGACGCCGGCCGGGTGTTCCTGCTGGAAAACCTCAACACCGAAGTTGACCACCCCGGCACCCCCTTCGCCCGCGCCGACGATACCCTGGCACTGATCGAGGCCGTGGGCAGCCCGCACCTGAAGATGAACCTGGACCTGTACCACGCGCAGATCGGCGAAGGAAACCTGATCGAACTGATCCAGCGCGCCGGCAGCGCCATCGGTGAAATCCAGGTGGCCGACGTGCCGGGACGCAAGGAGCCCGGCACCGGTGAAATCCACTACCCGGCCATCGCCAGAGCCTTGCACGCCATGGGCTACAGCGGCGTGGTCGGCCTGGAAGGCTGGGCCAGCGGCGACAGCGAGTTGGCCTTGGCGCGTTTCCGCCAGGCGTTCACCCTATAACAATAAAAGGATCACCCTTATGAATCGCTATTCGTTGTTTGCTGCCACCTTGTTGCTGCTGTTCAGCCAATGGACCTTCGCGGCTTATCGCATCGGCGTGAGCATTGCCCGGGTCGACGACAACTTCATGACCTACGTGCGCACCGGCCTGGAAGCGGCCGCCAAGCAGCAGGATGTGCAGATCCAGTTCGAAGATGCCCAGGGCGATGTGGTGCGCCAGCTTAATCAGGTCGAGGGTTTCCTCAACCAGAAGGTCGACGCGGTGATCGTGCTGCCGGTGGACACCGCCGCCACCGCCAACATGACCCGTGCTGCCGTCGCGGCCAAGACGCCGCTGGTGTACGTCAACCGCCATCCGGACGAGCGCACCTTGCCCAAAGGCGTGGTCACCGTGGCGTCCAACGACATCGAGGCCGGGCAATTGCAGATGCGCTACCTGGCGGAAAAACTCGGCGGCAAGGGCAATGTGGCGATCATCATGGGCGACCTTGCACAGAACGCCACCCATGACCGCACCGAGGGCGCCAAACAGGTGCTCAAGGACTTTCCCGGTATCAAGGTGGTCGAGCAGCAAAGCGCCGAATGGCAACGCAGCAAGGGCATGGACCTGACCAGCAACTGGCTGCTGGCGGGCACGCAGTTCGATGCCATCGTGGCCAATAACGATGAAATGGCGATTGGCGCGGCCATGGCGTTACAGCAGGCAGGGAAAGCCAAGGGTGACGTGGCGATTGTCGGCATCGATGGCTTGCCCGATGGGCTGGCGGCGATCAAGCGGGGGTTGCTGACGGCGTCGGTGTTCCAGGACCCGAAAGCCCAGGCAACCCAAGCGGTGCAGGCGGCCGTGCGGATGATCAAGGGCGAGGCGATTGAGCCGGAGGTGTGGGTGCCGTTTGAACTGATCAAGCCGGAGCAGGTGGCGGTGTTTGAGCAGCGCTACAAATAGAGTGAAATACAACAATCCAAATGTGGGAGCGGGCTTGCTCGCGAATACGGAGTGTCAGTCAACAGATTTATTGGCTGATCCACCGCATTCGCGAGCAAGCCCGCTCCCACATTTCTTACAGCGTCAGGCCTTTAGTCCAGGTCGCTGGCGTTATGGCGCTCGGCCAACTGCTCATGGGGCTCACCGGACACCCGATTCACCCGCCGCCCGCGCTGCACCGCTGGCCGCGCTTCGATGGCGTCCGCCCAGCGCAACACGTGCGTGTACTCATGCACCGACAAAAACTCCGCCGCGCCATACAGGCGGCCTTTGACCAACCCGCCATACCACGGCCAGATCGCGATATCGGCGATGGTGTATTCATCACCCGCTATGTATTCGCTCACCGCCAGGCGTTGGTCGAGTACGTCCAACTGACGCTTGGTTTCCATGGCAAAGCGGTTGATCGCGTACTCCATCTTGCTCGGCGCATAGGCATAAAAATGCCCGAAGCCACCGCCCAGGTACGGCGCACTGCCCATCTGCCAGAACAGCCACGACAGGCATTCGGCACGGGCCGCAGGCTCAGTGGGGAAGAACGCGCCGAACTTCTCGGCCAGGTACTGCAAAATCGCGCCCGACTCGAACACCCGAATCGGTGTGGCACCACTGCGATCCAGCAGCGCCGGGATCTTGGAGTTCGGGTTCACCCCCACAAAACCGCTGCCGAACTGGTCGCCGTCACCGATCTTGATCAGCCAGGCGTCGTATTCCGCAGCGCTGTGACCCAGCGCCAGCAGCTCCTCCAGCAGGATCGTGACCTTCTGACCATTAGGCGTGGCCAGGGAATACAGCTGCAGCGGGTGCTTGCCCACCGGCAAGTCTTTTTCGTGGGTGGCACCGGCAATCGGTCGGTTGATGCTGGCGAAGGTGCCGCCATTTTCGGTGTCCCAGGTCCACACTTTCGGGGGTACGTAATCGGTCATGCTGACGGCTCCAGAGGCGTTTGCGATCCCAGACTAAACCAAAGGTTGATGACTCGTCACACAGTGAATGCCACCGCCACCCGCCGCAATGGCATCGACATTCAGCGCCACCACCTTGCGGTCCGGGTAGAGCCGGGCCAGCAGGTCCAGCGCCTTGCGGTCCGCCACCGGGTCGCCAAACTCCGGGGCGATCACCGCACCGTTTATCACAAAGTAATTGATGTAGCCCGCCGCGAAATCCGGATTGCCCTTGCTGAACTTGCTTTTACGCGGTTTGAGCGGCGGCGACACCGTGTGCACTTGCAAAGCCCGGCCATCGGCGTCGGTGGCCTTTTTGAGGATTTCCAGGTGCGCCAGGGTGACCTTGTGATCATAGGATTCAGGGTCGGTATCGAGGTTGGCCAGCACCACGCCGGGGGAGACGAAACGCGCGTAGAAATCGACATGGGCGTCGGTGATGTCCTTGCCCTTGATGCCCGGTAGCCAAATGATCTTGCGCAGGCCCAGGCGTTCCTTGAGTTCGGCTTCGACCTCGGCCTTGCTCCAGTCCGGGTTGCGGTTGCGGTTGATCCAGCTGCTTTCGGTCATGATGCCGGTGCCGAGGCCATCGACCTCAATGCCGCCGCCCTCGCCCACCAGTTCGCTGCGGATAGGCCGGGCGCCGGTTTCCTCGGCGATCTGGGCCGCCAGCAGCGCGTCATCGTCGTGCTGCTGCTTGTTGCCCCAGCCATTGAAGTTGAAGTCCACCGCCCCCAGGCCGCCGCTGCCGTCGATGACAAAGTTGGCGCCCGTATCGCGCATCCAGATGTCATCCAGCTCGGTTTCCACGAAGGTGATGTTGCGGGTGCCGCAGTGTTTTTCCGCAAGATGGCGTTCGTCTTCACGGCAGAACACGGTGACCGGCTCGTGATCAGCAATCGCCCTGGCGATACGGCCCAAAGCGGCCTGCACGTCGGCGGTAAAGTCTTCCCAGATGGCGCCCTGGGCGCCAAAGGCAATGAAGGCCTGACGGTGTTTTTCGCCCTCGTCGGGCATGTAGAAACCGCCGCGGGTGGCGGCGCGTAGATGCGGGGCGATCAAGGTCATGGCGCAGACCACACTGGCTTGTTTGATGAAGGTGCGACGGGTTGGCATAGGGTTCTCTTGCCTAAGGTTCGGATTGAATGGAGTTCTTTGTGGCGAGCGAGTTTTTGTGGCTAGGGGGTCTTTTGTGGCGAGCTGGCTTCTGTGGCGAGGGGGCTTGTCCCCCGTTGGAGTGCGTAGCGCTCCCGCTTTTTTTGGGGCCGCTGCGCAGCCCAACGCGGGGCAAGCCCGCTCGCCACAGAAGCCCCCTCGCCACAAAAGCCCCTCAGCTACATGGTTTTGAATTTAGTCCATACACGCATCCGTGCGCGCATATCGGCCTGGGGGATGTCCTTGCCGGCGATCAACCGTTCGAAGGTGGCAGCGTCCGGGTAGATGTCCGGGTTATCGCGCATGCTTGCCTCCACGTCCGGCCGCGCCTTGGCGTTCGCCGTGGGGTAGCCGGTGAGGTTAGTGATGGCCGCCATGTTTTGCGGGCGCATCACGAAGTTGATGAAGGCGTAGGCGTATTCCGGGTGTTGGGCGTCGACCGGGATGGCCATGGTGTCCATCCACACCGTGGTGCCTTCGCGGGGGATGTGATAACCGAAGGTCACCGCTTTGCCCGCGGCATCGGCGGCGCGCTGGGCCTGGGTCATGTCGCCGCTGTAGCCGAGGGACAGGCACAGGTTGCCATTGACCAGGTCGGTCACCGGTTGCGACTGGAACTTGCGGATGTACGGCCGCACCTTGAGCAGCAGCTCACTGGCCGCCGCCAGGTCTTCGCGCTTGGCGCTGCGCGGGTCGCGGCCCAGGTAGTTGAGCACCACGGCGAGTACTTCGTCCGGCGAGTCGATCAGCGAGATGCCGCAGTCGGCGAATTTGGCCGCGTTCTCCGGTTTGAACAACAGGTCGAGGCTGTTGACCGGCGCATTTGGCATACGCTGCTGGATCTGCCGGGTGTTGTAGGTCAGGCCGATCGTGCCCCAAGTGTAGGGCACCGTGGCTTTGTTCGAATTGACGTAGTGGGTGCGCAGTTTCTGCAGCCCCGGCTCGATGTCGCTCATGGCGCTGAGCTTGGCGGGGTCCAGGGCTTGCAGGCTGCCGGCGCGCATCAGGCGTTCGGCCACGGTATCGCCGGGGAAGATCAGGTCGTAGCCGCTGCCGCCGGCCATCAACTTGGCTTCCAGGGTTTCGCTGCCATCCATCACGTCGTAGATCACCCGGATACCGGTCTCGGCGGTGAATTTGGACAGGGTGTCTGCAGCGAAATAATCGGCCCAGTTGTAGAGCTTGAGGGTTTTATCCTCAGCCGAGGCGCAGACACTCGTCATGATCAGCGCACAACTCAATAGCCGCTTCATGATGGACGCCCATCCAGGGTCAACAGGCCCCTGTACATCTCAGGGCGACGGTCGCGATAGATACCCCAGGTCAGGCGGTCTTCGCGCATGGCGGACAGGTCGAGACGGTGCAGCAGCACGCCGGTGGAATCGCGATCCGCTTCGGCCAACAGCTTGCCCTTGTGGTCGCAGATGAACGATGAACCGTAGAAGTCCATTTGCAGGTCCGGATCAGTGGTCGCCACTTCACGGCCGACGCGGTTGGCCGCCACCACCGGCAACAGGTTCGCCGCCGCGTGGCCGCGCATGGTCATCTGCCAATGGTCCCGCGAGTCGAGCGTGGCGCAGCCGGGTTCCGAGCCAATGGCGGTGGGAAACAGCAGCACTTCGGCGCCTTGCAACGCCAGGCAGCGCGCGGTCTCCGGGAACCACTGGTCCCAGCAGATGCCCACGCCCAGGCGACCGAAGGCCGTGTCCCACACACGAAAACCGCTGTCGCCGGGGCTGAAATATTCCTTCTCCTGATAGCCGATGGCGTTCGGGATATGGGTCTTGCGGTACACGCCGAGCAAGCGCCCGTCAGCATCCGCCACGCTGAGGGAATTGAAGAAGGCATTGCCGGCCTTTTCGAACCAACTCAGCGGCAATACCACGCCCAACTCCTTGGCCAGTGCGGCGAAGCGTTTGAGCACGTGGCTGTGCTGATAGTCCTCGGCCAACGCCAAGTGCTTGTGGTGCTGCTCGATGCAGAAATACGGCGTGGCGAACAGCTCCTGCAACAGGATCACCTGGGCGCCCTGCTTCGCCGCATCTCGCACCAGTTGCTCGGCACGGTCGAGGTTGCCCGGCAGGTCCCAGGTGCAGGGCATTTGGGTAGCGGCAATGGTCAGGAGGCTCATGGCTTCACCCACGCTGGCTGTTGCTGGGTGATGCAGTGCACGCCGCCGCCGCCATGGGCCAGGTGGTTGATCTGCACCGGTACGATCTCGCGACCAGGAAACGCCTGGGCCAGGACTTCGGCCGCGACCTGATCGGCTGCAATGCCATAGGCCGGCATGATGATTGCGCCGTTGGCGATGTAGAAGTTGGTGTAGGAGGCGCAGAACACCTCGGCGTCGGTGTCGACCGCATCAGTGGCTTCATACAACTCGATCAGCTCGAAATGGCGGCCTTGGGCGTCGGTGGCGAGTTCCAGGGCGCGACGGTTTTCGCGCACCACTTCGGCGTATACAGAGCTTTGATCGTGAGTCGCATCGACCAGCAACACGCCGGGGCGGGCAAACGCACAAACACCATCAACATGCCCATCAGTCATGTCGCCCGTGACGTAGTCCGGGTCGCCTGGCAACCAAATGGTCTTCTTGATACCCAGCAGGCGCGTGAAGATGGCTTCCATCTCGGCCTTGCTCACGCCGGGGTTGCGGTTGGGGTTGAGCAGCACCGACTCGGTGGTGATCAGCGTGCCCTCGCCGTCCACATGGATCGCGCCGCCTTCATTGCTCAAGGGCGTGCCGAAACATTCCAGCCCCAGGTGATTGAGCACCCGACGTGCCAGGCTTTCGTCCAGATCATGGGCCGACTTGCCGCCCCAGGCATTGAAGCGCCAGCTCACACCGGCCGTGCCCAGCTGCGGATGGCAGACAAAGGTCGGGCCGGAGTCGCGGCACCAGCTGTCGTTGACGGCCTGTTCGATCAGCTCGATGCCCGGCCCGCACAGCGCCTTGGCGCCCGCCACGGCAGACGGATCAACCAGCATTTTCACCGGTTCGAAGCGTGCGATCGCATTGGCTACCCGCGCAAAATCCTGCTGCACGTGCGCCAGGGTCACGCCCCACGTGGTTTCCCACAAGGCCCGATTGTGCGGCCAGACCATCCACGTCGCCGCATGCCGGGCCCACTCCGCAGGCATCCACCAACCATTGCTTTGCATTGCATTCTGCTGCATGACAAGTACCCTTCAGTTAAGTCATTGTGTTCAGTGAAAACTGCCCACGGAGTCTTGGCACACATGCTATGGCGGCTTGCAAAGCCGGACAAACGATGGATTTTGTAGAAAACTGATTAGAGGAACTTATCAGCATGCTCAACCACTGGCCGCCCCTCGGCACCCTGCGCGGCTTTGAAGCTGCGGCGCGACTGGGCAGTTTCCACAAGGCCGCCGAAGAACTGCACCTGACCCAATCGGCGATCAGCCAGCAGATCCGCAGCCTGGAGGCGTACCTGGAACAGCCGCTGTTTTTCCGCAGCGGACGCAGCGTGAGCCTGACCGACGCGGGGCATGACTTCCTCAGCACCACCCAGGCGTTGCTGCAGCAACTGGCGGTGGGCGTGCGGCGCCTGGGGCAATACCGCAAGCCCAATCAACTGGTGCTCAACACCACGCCGACCTTTGCCCGCCACTGGCTGTTGCCACGGCTCGCGGATTTCCGCCGGCAACACCCGGAAGTCGACCTGTGGATCTTCAGCACCGACGAAGTGCCCGACTTGGCCAGCCAGACCATCGACCTGGCCGTGCGCGACGACATCAGCTCCCAGGCCGAATGCAGCTTCAAGGTGCTGCACGCCGACCGGCTGTTTCCCGCCTGCCACCCACGGCTGTTGAAGCTGCCCCTGGCACAACGCACCACCCTGCACGGCGAACGGGAAATGGACTGGAGCCATTGGGCGGTGGAAGCCGGGATCGATGTGGGGCAGCAGGACCAGGGCCTGAATTTTTCCGACCCCGGCCTGTTGCTCGACGCGGTGTGTGCTGGTCTGGGGATTGGCTTGGTCAGCCAGTTGCTGAGCCGTCAGGCGCAAGAAGATGGGTTGCTCACGCCGCTGGTCGACGCGACGATTCGCGGGCCGAGCTGGGCGTTGCTGACCCATCGCGACAGCGAGCACGACCCGCTGGCGCGCAGTTTCACGGCGTGGTTGCTGAGCCACTTGGAGGCCTAGCTCAAACGTGCAGCGCCACCGCCGCACCACCCTCGGTGCGTGGCACTTGCACCCGCAGCGCAATCAACAAGGCAGCCAACAGCATCAGTACACCCGCGCCCAGAAACACGCCGCTGATGCCACTGAGACTGAACATCGCTCCTCCACCGGCCGCGCCCGCCGCAATGGCTGATTGCACGGACGCCACCACCATGCCACCGGCACTTTCAGCTTGATCCGGCACGGCGCGGGCCACCCAGTTCGACCACGCCACGGGTACCCCGCCAAAGGCCATGCCCCACAGCGCCAGCAGCAATGCCTGGCCTGGCAAAGAGGCCGGCAGCAACACCAGGGCCAGCGCTGCGACGCCCACTAATACAGGCATCAACACCAAGGTGCCGCGTGGATAACGCACCAGCATCCAACCGGCCAGCAGCGTGCCGACAAAGTTGGCTGCGCCGAACCCCAGCAGCATCAACGCCAGCCCTTCTGTCCCCACCCCCGTGGTGCTTTCCAGGAAGGGCCGGATGTAGGTGAACAGCGCAAAGTGCCCGGTGTGAACCAGCACGCAGCCAAACATGCCGATGGCGATGCCCGGACGCAGCAGCACGTCCAGTACCGTGCGCAGACGTGCGGTGCCCGTGGGCGCCAGGCGTGGCAGCGTGAACAGTTGGAACGCCAGCGTCACGCCACCAACAGCGGCGGCGGCAATGAACGCACTGCGCCAGCCATACAGACCACCGAGGTAGCTGCCCAGCGGCACGGCGACCACCGTGCCCACCGCAATACCACTGAAGATGATCGACAGCGCGCGCGGCAGCAGCGCCGCCGGCACCAGGCGCATCGCCACGGCGGCTGCCATGCTCCAGAAACCGCCCAGGGCGACGCCCAGCAGGATGCGCATCAGCAGCAGCACCGCCAGGCTTGAAGAGAACGCCACCAACAGGTTTGAGGCAATCATCAGCAGGGAGAAACCCAGCAGCACCACGCGTCGGTCGATCCCACGGGTGAGGCCGGGCACCAGCAGCCCGGCGAACAACGCCACCACTGCCGTCACCGTCACGGCCTGGCCAGCGAGCGCCTCGGACACGCCCAGGTCCAGCGCCATTGGCGTCAACAAGCTGGCCGGCAGGTACTCCGCCGTCAACAAGCCGAATACCCCCATGGCCAGGGAAAACACCGCCAGCCAGGCGGGCGCATCGGGCGCCACTTGGGCAGGGTGAGCGGTTTGGACTACACAATCATTCATCACACGACATCCTCGGGAAATTAGCGCGACGGCCAGTCTAGGTTCGCCCACCCGGATGATCTATGATGAAGACCCTTGAGTTTTTGACCAAAACCCCGAACATGATTGCAATGGCGCCTTTCAATCAGTCCTCCGACCTTATCGACGAATTGCTGCGCGGCATGCGCCTGAGCGGGGTGCAGTACCGGCGCATCCAGGCCGGACCGAGCTTCGGCATGGGCTTTGAGGCCAAACCCGGACATGCCTACTTCCACTTCCTGGCCGCAGGGACGGCCACCCTGAAAACCGACGACGGCAGCCTGTTTGAGTTGTCGGCGGGCAATGCGGTGTTCATTTCCCACGGCGGCGCCCATGCGCTGTGCTCCGATGCGGACAGGACTGTGCAGGACATCGACGGCTTTGCCGCGACCGCGTTGGGCGATACCGTCTGCGCCGTGGATGCGTCCCCTGATACGCCCCCCAGCACCTTGCTGTTCAGCGCCTGCATGGCGTTCGAACTCGGCAGTCTCCAGGGGCTCGGTAGCCTGATGCCGGCCTTGATGCTGATCGATGCCCAGGGCCAGCGTTACCCCGGCCTGATGCCGATCCTGGCGGTGATGGAACGTGAAGTATCGGCTGCCCGCATCGGCTACTGCGGCATCCTCGCGCGCCTGGCCGATGTGGTCGCCGCCATGATCGTGCGGGGCTGGGTGGAATGTGCCTGCGGGAATGCGTCGGGATTGGTGGCGGCGCTGCGCGACACGCGATTGGCCGGTGCCCTGCTCGTCCTGCACCAGCAACCTGGCCGCGATTGGAGCGTGGCCGAATTGGCGGCGCACTGTCACACCTCCCGTTCGGTGTTCGCCGAGCGCTTCCAGGCCACCCTGGGCATCCCGCCCCTGCGCTACGTGACGCAATTGCGCATGCGCCTGGCCAGCCAATGGCTGACCCTGGAGCGTTTGCCCATCGAGGAAGTGGCGCTGCGCCTGGGCTATACCTCTCAGGCAGCGTTCAGCCGTGCGTTCAAGCGCATTACCGGCCAACCCCCTGGGGCCAGCCGTCAGCGCCGGCGAGCTGGCCCGGCATGAGTTCACGGATGCCGCCGCGGCGTTTGAACAGAAGATCCGACCCTATCAGCAATTACGGCGGGCCATTGCACATGCCGATGCTGAGCCCTTACTCTCTTGAGCCCATCACGTGGTAAGCAATGGAGGCTTCATGAAACTGATCGGCATGCTGGACTCGCCTTACGTAAGACGCGTGGCGATTTCCCTGGACCTGTACGGGGTGGATTTTGTGCATGAACCGCTGTCGGTATTCCGCAGCTTCGACGCGTTCGCCCAGATCAATCCGGTGGTGAAGGCTCCGACCCTGGTGCTGGACGATGGCACCGTGCTGATGGACTCCAGCCTGATCCTGGACTACCTGGAAACCCTGGCCCCGGCGAACAAAAAGCTGCTCGCGCAGCAACCCGCCGCACGCGCCCGGGACCTGCACATCCTTGGCCTGGCCTTGGCAGCCTGCGAAAAAAGCATGCAGATCGTCTACGAACACAACCTGCGCCCGGCTGAAAAGCTGCATGCGCCGTGGCTTGACCGGGTCAGCGGACAGTTGCTCGCTGCTTATTCGCTGCTGGAAAAACAACTGCCTGACAGCGAGGTGCTGACCCAGGCGTCGATTACAGCGGCGGTGGCCTGGTCGTTCAGCCAATTCACCGTGGCGTCTGTGGTCAAGGTGGATGCGTTTCCCAACCTGAGACGCCACGCCGAGCGGCTGGAACAGCATCCTGCCTTCAAGAAATACCCGATCGAGTAAGCGGACCTACACCCAGCCGCCATCCACAATAAAGTTCTGCGCCGAACACATCGCCGAGGCATCGGAAGCAAGAAACAACGCCATATTCGCGATGTGTTCCGGCAGCACACTGCCCGGCAGGCACTGGCTGCGGCTGATCAGTTCCTTGGCCGCATCGTCGACCCACATCGCCAATTGTTTTTCCGTCATCACCCAACCCGGCACCAGCGTATTCACGCGGATCTGGCTCGGCCCCAATTCCCTGGCCAGGGCGCGGGTCATGCCGTGGGCGGCGGCTTTGCTGGCGGCGTACACCGGGTAGCCGGCGGACGCCATCATCCAGCCGACGGAGCCGAGGTTGATGATCGCCCCGCCGCCCGCGCTTTTCATCATCGGCACCACGGCCTTGGCGGCAAAAAAGGCCTGCTTGAGGTTGACGGAGATCAGTCGATCGAACATTTCCGAGTCGACTTCCTCCAAGCTGTGACGCACGTCATTGGCGGCGTTGTTCACCAGCACGGTGATCGGTCCCAGGGAATGCTCGAAGCGCGTGATGGCGGCCTTGTAGGCGATCTCGTCGGTGATGTCGCAGTTCACGAACTCCACGGTGTGCCCTCGCGAACTCAGCAACGCCGCCAGGCGTTCGCCCTGGCTTTGCGCGCGGTCGACAAAGCCGACCTTGGCACCTTGCGCGGCAAAGGCGCGCACCATGAATTCGCCAATGCCCGAAGCGCCTCCGGAGATCAGGACCGTCTTGCCTTCGAGGTCGGGGTAAACAGCGTGCTGGGTCGTCATGAAAGCTTGCCTCGCTTAATTAGTCTTATTTTATTTTGCAAAAATGGCGTTAAAGGCTATAAATTCGCTGCTCTATCGACAAAATATCGCACATTAGTAGAACTATTCCACTCAAAACAACAAAAGGAAGTTCGATCATGAAGCACCCTCGATACTTGCTGTCGGGCCTGGCGATGTCCATGCTGATCGCCAGCGGCGGCACCCAGGCCGCAGGCCTCACCAGCGAACACAAACCTTTCGGTAAAACCAACGACGGCACCGCCGTCGAACAGTACATCCTGCGCAACAGCCACGGCATGCAAGCCACGGTGATCACCTACGGCGGCGTGTTGCAGTCGCTCAAGGTGCCGGACAAACACGGCAAGGTCGAGGACGTGGTGCTGGGCTTCGACGACGTGCAGGGCTATCAAAGCGGCACCGCATTTTTCGGCGCGACCATCGGGCGTTTCGGCAATCGCCTGGCCGGTGGCGCTTTTGAGCTCGACGGCAAGCGCTACCAGGTGCCGCTCAACGACGGCCCCAACTCGCTGCATGGCGGCGCCCAGGGCTTCGATAAGCACGTATGGAAAGCCACGCCCGTCAAGGCCAAGGACTCGGTGGGCGTGACCCTCACCTATCTGTCCAAGGACGGTGAAATGGGCTTCCCCGGCAACCTGAAGACCGAGGTCACCTATAGCCTCAACGACAACAATGAACTGCACATCGACTACACCGCCACCACCGACAAACCCACGGTGCTCAACCTCACCAATCACAGCTACTTCAACCTGGCCGGCGCGGGCAATGGCGACATTCTCAAGCAGGTTGCCACATTGCACGCCAGCCATTACACGCCGGTGAATGCCACCTTGATCCCTACCGGCGAACTGGCACCTGTCAAGGACACGCCGATGGACTTCCTGAAACCGACACCCATCGGCCAGCACATCAAGGAGGATCACCCGCAGCTCAAGTTTGCCGAGCCGAAACAGGGTGGGTTTGACTTCAACTGGGCGCTGGATAACAAAGGTGATGTGAAGCAACTTGCGGCCGAGGTGCATGATCCTGAGTCGGGGCGGCGCTTGCAGCTGTTTACCACCGAACCTGGGGTGCAGTTTTATACCAGCAACTTCCTGGATGGGTCGGTGAAGGGCAAGGCTGGGAAGACCTATCAGCACTGGAGCGGGTTTACGCTGGAGACCCAGCATTTCCCGGATGCGCCTAACCAGCCGAACTTTGCCTCGACCCGCCTGAACCCAGGGCAGACCTATACCCAGAACACAATCTTCAAATTCACCACCGAGTAAACCTCTGGGAGCAGGCTTGCCTGCTCCCACACTTGGATCTTCACATGGCAAGGGTTCAGCGTTGTTTCATGCGGTCGATGACCACGGCCAGGAGCAGGATCGAGCCTCGGATCACATACTGATAGAACGTGTCGATATTCTTCAGGTTCATCGCATTCTCGATGATCGCCAAAATCAGCACCCCGGCGATCACATGGCGGATCATCCCCACCCCGCCACTCAACGAAACCCCGCCCAGCACGCAGGCCGAAATCACCGTCAGCTCAAAGCCCTGGCCAATCATCGGCTGGCCGGAGGTCATGCGCGACGCCAATATCACCCCAGCCAACGCCCCGATCACCCCATGCACAGCGAAGATCAGGATCTTGGTGCGGTCCACATTCACCCCCGCCAGCAACGCCGCTTCCGGGTTGCCGCCAATGGCCATGGTGTTGCGCCCGTAGGTGGTGTAATTGAGCAGCCAGCCGAAGAACAGGAAGCACAAAATGGTGATCAGGATCGGCACCGGCACGCCAAACAACTGGCCGTTACCGAAGATAAAGAACTGATCCTGGGACACGCCCACCGCCTTGCCGTTGGCAAAGATGTACGCCAGGCCACGCACGATCTGCATGGTCGCCAGCGTGGTGATCAGCGCATTGACCCGCAGCTTGGCGATCACGATGCCGTTGATCAGCCCCACCATCAGGCCCATCAGCAACGCGGCGCCAATGCCAAGCATCACGCTGTCGGTGTCGCGCATCACAATCGCCGCCACCACTCCGGCGCAGGCGATGACCGAGCCCACCGACAGGTCAAAATGCCCCGACGCCAGGCAGAACAGCATGGTGCACGCGGCAATGCCCACGGTGGAAATCGCCAGGCCCAGCCCGCGCATGTTCAACGGTGAAAGGAAGTTGTCGATCAGCAAGGCGCACAGCAAAAAGATGCTCACGGCGGCCAGCAGCATCGCCCAGTTGTCGAGCAGCGCACGCAGGTCAAGCGGCTTGCGCGCGTTGGGCAGCACGTTGTGTTGAGGGGTCATAATCGTCTCTCAGTTCGCCAGGCTGCGCGGCAAGGCCAGTTGCAGCAGGTTGGATTCAGTCGCGTGCTCGCGGGTTTGTTCGCCGCGCAGCGCGCCTTCGCACAGCACCAGGATGCGGTCGGCGATGCCCATCACTTCCATGAGGTCGCTGGACACCACGACCACCGCAATGCCCTGAGCAGCGAGGTTATGGATGATCTGGTAGATCTCGGCCTTGGCGCCGATATCGATGCCACGGGTGGGTTCGTCCAACAGCAACACTTTCATCGGCATCGACAGCCAGCGGCCGAGAATGGCTTTTTGCTGGTTGCCGCCGGAGAGGTACAGGATCTTTTGCGCGGCGTTGGGCGTCTTGACCTTCATGGCTTTGATCTGCTGGTCGGCGTTGCCCTTCTCCCAGCCGTCGCGCAGCAGCCAGCCAAACGTGGAATGGGCACCTCGCGCACTGATATTGATGTTCTCGGCCACGCTGGACAGCGGAATGATGCCCTCCTTCTTGCGGTCTTCCGGGCACAACAGCACACCGGCGGCGATAGCATCCCGTGGTGACTGCAAATGCAGCGGCTCACCACAGAGTTGCAGTTGCCCGGCGCTGGCCCGCTCCAGGCCGCTGAGCAGGCGGAACAACTCCGTGCGCCCTGCCCCGACCAGCCCGAACAGCCCAAGAATCTCGCCCTTGCGCACGTTGAAACTGATCGGCTCACGCAGGCCGGGCCCCAACAGACCGTCGACCTTGAGCGCCACCTCGCCGTGCTCACGCGGGCGGTAGTCGTAGATGTCCTGGATATCGCGGCCGACCATGCACGTCACCAACTGGTCATGGGTCAGCGTGCTCATGTCCTCGAAAGTGCGCACATAACGGCCGTCCTTGAACACGGTCACTGCATCGCAGATGCGGAACACTTCCTCCATGCGGTGCGACACGTAGAGCACCACTTTGCCCTCGTCGCGCAGGCGCGCGATGATCGCCATCAAGCGGTCGATCTCCCGCGCCGACAAGCTGCTGGTGGGCTCATCAAACGCAATCACATGGGCGCCACGGGACAGTGCCTTGGCGATTTCCACCAGTTGGCGCTGGCCGAGAGACAGGCGCCCGAGCTTCTCAGCCGGGTCGATCTCATCCGCCAGGCCCTTGAGGCAAGCGAGGGCCTGCTCTCGCAGCAGCCCCCGGTTGACCACGCCAAAGCGCGACGGCAAATGCCCGAGGAACAGGTTCTCGGCCACACTCATTTCCGGCACCAGGTGCAGTTCCTGATGGATCACCGCCACGCCGCTGGCGATGCTGTCGGCGGCGTTCTTGAAGGCCATGACCTGCTCGCCGATCTGCAGCGTGCCGCTGTTGGGAATGTAGGCGCCGCCGAGGATCTTCAGCAGCGTCGACTTACCCGCGCCGTTCTCGCCCATCAACGCGTGCACCTGTCCTGGGCGGGCGCTGAAGCTGATGCCATCCAGCGCCTTGACCCCCGGAAAGGTTTTGCCGATGCCGTCAAATCGCAAGGCGGCAGCGGTCATTGCCACAGCCCGATCTTGGTCAGCTCGGCCTGGAAGTTTTCACGGGTGATCAGGGTCACTTCGTCCATGGCCGTGTACTTCGCAGGTTCGGTGCCTTTAGTGACCCACTCGTACATCATCAGCGCAGTGTTATAGCCCTCGATGTGCGGGCTCGGCAGCATCGAGCCAAAGAAGCCGCTGCTCGGTTTTTTCAGTTCGCCGATGGCGTCGGTGCCATTGATGCCGATGCCGATCACGTTGGCCGCCTTGAAGCCGGCGCTTTCGGTAGCGCGTACGCCGCCGAGCACGGTGTTGTCGTTCATGCCGCCGATGATCAGGTTTTTCGCGCCGCTGGGCAGTTTCACCAGGGCCGAGTTCGTCGCGTCCATGGAGCCTGGGACATCTAGGGTTTTGGCGGCCGTGAACAGGATGTGATCCTTGGGAATGCCGGCTTCTTCCAGGGATTTGACCGAGCCGTCGGTGCGCTTCTTACCGGTGTCGAGCTCGTTGAAGGTGTTGATCACCGCATAGGTGTCCTTCCAGTCCCAGCCGCGTTTTTTCGCTTCGGCGGCCATGGCGGCGCCTTGCTTCTGGCCGACTTCGAAGGCCGCCATGCCCAGGTACGGCACGTCTTCCATGAAATTGCCTTTGGCGTCGACGAAGCGGTCATCCACTGCGATGACTTTCAAGCCGTTGGCCTTGGCCTTGGCGACGATGGCCGGGCCGAGGGACACATCCGGCGGGCAGATCACAAAGCCCTTGGCGCCGTTGGCGGCCAGGCTGTCGATGGCCGAGAGGGTTTTCTCGCCGTCAGGCACGGCGATCTTGATCACGGTGAAGCCATGTTCCTTGCCGGCTTTTTCGGCAAAGGCCCACTCGGTCTGGAACCATGGCTCCTCGGCCTGCTTGACCAGGAAACCGATCTTCACTTCTTCAGCGGCCAGCAACAGCCCGCTCAAGCTCATGGCCGAGACCGCCACAGCGGCGCAGCACAGGGAACGCAAACCACGACGACGATTCATACGGGTGACTCCTTGTTGTTGTTTTTAAAGGGGACTTATCCGGCAAAGCGGTGACAGGGTTTTCCAGGTACATCAACTTCGATGGCCAATACCGCACCATCCAGGGGGTGATCCAAAGCGCTCGCGGCACTGGTGATATAGAGGGTGGTGAGATCCGGGCCACCAAACACGCAACTGGTCGGGCGGCTGACGGGCAGTTCGATGATGCGGTCCACCTCGCCGTCGGGCGTGAGGCGCAACAGGCAACTGCCGTCCCAGCGGGCGTTCCAGGTGTAACCGTCAACGTCCATGGCCGAGCCATCCGGCCCGCCGCGTTCGTGGGGGCCGAACCAGACTTGCGCGGGACCGAGCTGGCCGTCGGCTTGGATTGCATGCCGGTACAGCGTGCCGTCCAGGCTGTCGCCAAAGTGCACGTGGCGACCGTCATCGCTCCACAGCAAGGTATTGGGAATGCCCAAGCCACTGAGCAACGGCGTGACCTGCGCATCAGCATCGATACGAAACAGGCCGCCCGAGCGCCGGGTGATGGGCAGGTCTTCACCCTGCTCGCCGATGTTGTTCTGCATGGTGCCTAGCCACAGGCGGCCCCTGGCATCGCAGCGCGCCTCATTGCCACGGTTACCCGGTTGCGGGTCCGCGACGCATAGCAGGGTCAGGGCTTCGGTGGCCAGGTCGAGGCGATACACGCCGCTGCTCAAGGTCACCAGGGCATCGCCGCTTTCACACGGGATGAACGCCGAGACATGCTCGGGCAACTGCCACACCTGCAATTGCCCGCTCATCAGGCGCAGCGCCTGTTTACCGGCGATATTGACCCAGTACAACGCCTGGGTCGGCGCGTCCCAGAACGGACCCTCGCCCAACTGCGCACGGTGCGGGGTAACGGCGATACACGACATGATGCCTCCTGGATTGTTGTTGTTCTCAGGTGCGTGTTACAGCGGGTCGCGAGATGGCGTGCCATCCACCAGCCGCTGGATACGCAACGGGTTGGCGTTTTTCAACGCGTCGGGCAGCAGGCTATCAGGGTAATTCTGGAAGCACACGGGGCGCAGGAAACGGTCGATGGCCAAGGTGCCGACCGACGTGCCACGGGCATCCGACGTCGCCGGGTACGGCCCGCCGTGCACCATCGAATCGCAAACCTCCACGCCGGTCGGGTAACCGTTGAGCAGGATACGGCCGACCTTCTGTTCCAGCAGCGGCGTGAGTTCGGCGAACTGTTGCAGGTCAGCCGGCTCGCCAATGATCGTGGCAGTGAGCTGGCCATGCAGACCGTGCAAGGCGGCGCTGAGCTGGGCCTGGTCAGCGACTTCGACAAACACCGTGGTCGGGCCGAAGACTTCTTCCTGCAGCACTGCATCGCCGTTGATCAACAGGCTCGCATCGGCCTTGAACAACTGCGGTTGCGCCTGGTTGCCGGCCTGTTGGTGGCCCGCCAGGTGCTGGATGCCCGGATGTGCCAGGAGCTTTTCCAGGCCCTTGCCATAGCTGCCCAGGGTGCCGGCGTTGAGCATGGTCTGTGCCGGTTGGTCACCGATCAATTGCGCGACTTGTTGGGTGAACGCGGTGAACTCAGACGAAGCAATGCCGATCACCAAACCAGGGTTGGTGCAGAACTGGCCGCAGCCCTGGACCACCGAGGCGGTCAGGTCACGCGCGACGCTTTCGGCACGCGCTTTCAATGCCTGGGGCAGCACGATCACCGGGTTGATGCTCGACATCTCGGCAAACACCGGGATCGGCTGCGGGCGTGCTGCCGCCATGTCGCACAACGCACGGCCTCCCTTGAGCGAGCCGGTAAAGCCCACCGCCTGGATCGCCGGGTGCTTGACCAGCGCCTCACCCACACCGCCACCGAAGATCATATTGAACACACCGGCGGGCATCTCGGTGGTCTCGGCCGCGCGGATGATTGCATCGGCAACCCGCTCGGCCGTCGCCATATGCCCGCTGTGGGCCTTGAACACCACCGGGCAGCCTGCCGCCAGCGCGGCGGCGGTGTCGCCGCCCGCCGTAGAAAACGCCAGGGGGAAGTTGCTTGCACCAAATACGGCTACCGGCCCCAGGCCGATGCGGTATTGACGCAAATCCGGGCGCGGCATCGGCTGGCGATCTGGCAACGCCTTGTCGATGCGCGCGCCGTAGAAATCACCACGACGCAACACCGTGGCGAACAGGCGCATCTGGCCGCTGGTACGCCCGCGCTCGCCCTTGATGCGTGCGGCGGGCAAAGCGGTTTCTCGACAGACCAGCTCGACAAACTCATCCCCCAGCGCGTCCAGCTCATCGGCCACTGTATCCAGGAACTGCGCACGGCGTGCCGCACTCAACGCACGGTACTCTGGATAAGCCTGCGCGGCAGCCTTGGCGGCGGCATCGACTTCCTGCGGCGTGGCCTGGTAGAACACCTGGGGCAAGGCTTCGCCGGTGGTGGCGTCGACGCTTTGCAAAGTGATGCTACCGTTGGCGCTGCGCTGGCCGCCGATGTAGTTGTGGCCGAGGAACGAGGTCATGGTGTTCTCCTTAAAGGGTGATGACGTTGCCGGGTGCGAACGCTGCTTCGCTGCTGCCGACACGGTTGACCAGCGGCGCGCCGAACTCGGCCTGGCTGATCTCGAACACATCGCCCGGCTGGGTGCGGATACCGTCGGCGAATGACAGGGTCGCGGTGCCGAAGAAGTGGACGTGCACATCGCCCGGCGTGAGGAACTGACGGTACTTGAAGTGGTGGTATTCGAGGTTTTCCAGGCTGTGGCACATATTGGCCTCGCCGCTGAGGAATTCGTTCTGCCAGATCACTTCGCCGTCGCGCAGAATGCGGCTGGTGCCCGCCAGGTGCTGGGGCAACTCGCCCACGCGCAACTCGGGGCCATAGCTGCAACTGCGCAGTTTGGAATGGGCCAGGTACAGGTAGTTCTTGCGCTCCATGACGTGGTCGGAGAACTCGTTGCCCACCGCGAAACCGACGCGATAAGGCTGGCTGTCCGGGCCGATGACGTAGAGGCCGCCGATCTCGGGCTCTTCCCCCGCATCCTCCGCGAAAGGCGGCGACGGGAAGGCCGCGCCGGGTCGCACCACAATGCTGCCGTCGCCTTTGTAGAACCACTCCGGTTGCACGCCTGCCTGACCGGATTCCGGCTTGCCGCCCTCCACGCCCCATTTGAAGATGCGCATGGTGTCGGTCAGTGCGGTGTCATCACCGGCCTGATGCATCTTGTCCCGCGCCGAGGCGCTGCCCAGGTGGGTCAGGCCGGTACCGCTGATCAGCATGTGGGCCGGATCCGGGTGGTCCAACGGCGGCAGGACTTTCAGGTCGGCCAGCAAGGTGGCGTAATCGTAGCTGTCGCCCAGGCCCAGGCTGTCCACCTGTTGCGCCAGGCCGACACCGGCGTCTATCGCAGCCAGGGCCAGTTCGCGCACTGTGCGGGCGCTGTTGACCTCACGCACTTTACTGCCGTCCACCACGCCAACCCGGCGGTCCCCGTTACGCAATTCGAACTGAACCAAACGCATGTCATTTCTCCTGAATCAAGTACGTGTAGCGCCACGGGCACTGGCGGCGAATTGGTCGGCAGGCAGCACGTGCTTGCGCTCCAGCTGGCGGTAGACCACACCCGTCAGCAGCAAGCCAAACACCATCACGGCGGACAAAAAGTACAAGCCCGACGCCAGGTTGCCGGTGTATTCCTTGAGCGCGCCGATCACGAACGGGCCGATATAGCCGCCGAGGTTGCCCACCGAATTGATCAACGCGATGCCCGCCGCCGCACTGGCGCCGGCAAAGAACCGTCCCGGCAAGGTCCAGAACACCGCCGTGCAAGAAAACAGCGCAAACGCCGCCAGGCACAACGCGGCCATTTGCAGCACCGGTACGCTCAACCAGGCGCTGCAGAACAGGCCGATGGCGCCCAGCACGTAAAGCACGGCGAGATGGCCGTAGCGATCATTCAAACGGTCGGAACTGCGCGGGATGATCAGCAGGCCGATGATGCCGAAGATGTACGGCACGGCAGAGATGAAACCGGTGGTGAGGTCACTGCCGCCGAATTGCTTGATCAGGGTCGGCAGCCACAGGCCCAGGCCATAAATGCTCAGGGTCACCGGCAGGTAGAACAGCGCCAGCAGCAGCACGCGCTTGTCTTTCAAGGCATGCAGCGGGTTGCCGTGGCGGGTCTGGCCGTAGGCTTGCAGGTCTTTGGCGAGTTCGCCGGTGAGCCAGGCTTTCTCGTCCTCGCTCATCCAGTTGACCTGCTTGGGGCCGTCCGGCAGGTAGCGCAGTACCGGCCAGGTCAGCAGGATCGCCGGAGTACCGATGACGATGAACAGCCACTGCCAGCCATGCAGGCCAAGGATGCCGTCCATGCCCAGCAAACCGCCGGACACCGGGCCGGTGATCATCATCGCGATAGGTTGGGACAGGATGAACAGCCCGAGGATCTTGCCGCGATGGCGCACCGGGAACCACTGGGTGATGTAGTAGAGAACGCCCGGAAAGAACCCCGCCTCCGCCGCGCCGAGCAAAAAGCGCATCACATAGAAGCTGTGCGGCCCCTGCACGAAGGCCATGCCGATGGTGATGGCGCCCCAGGTGATCATGATCCGCGCAAACCAGCGCCGGGCGCCGAAGCGATCAAGCATCAGATTGCTGGGGATCTCAAAGAGAAAATAGCCGATGAAGAACAACCCTGCGCCCAAACCATAGGCCGCATCGCCAATGCCGACGTCGGCGCCCATGTGCAACTTGGCGAAGCCCACGGCGGAGCGGTCCACGTAGGCGATCAGGTACAACAGGATCAGGAAGGGAATCAGTTTCAGCGTGATGCGCCGAATAAGCCGCAGTTCCTGGCTCATGGGGTCGATCTCCGATTGTTGTTTTTATAGAAGCTCGGGGGACGCCTCTCGCGAAAATCCGCCAGGGCCATACCTCAGGTAAGACCGACTATATAGTATGACTATTTGCAAAACAACTCTTCCAAAGCAGGGTTTTTACGCTTATGTTTAGGCACGCATAGAACATATAGTCATACAATAAGAGAATCGATCATGTCTGATAAAAAGCCCGGCCTACGCTCCGCCCAGTGGTTTGGTACTGCCGACAAGAACGGCTTCATGTACCGCAGCTGGATGAAGAACCAGGGCATTGCCGACCATCAGTTCCATGGCAAACCGATCATCGGCATCTGCAACACCTGGTCGGAGCTGACCCCGTGCAACGCGCATTTCCGCCAGATTGCCGAGCATGTCAAACGCGGCGTGATCGAGGCCGGTGGCTTCCCGGTGGAATTCCCGGTGTTCTCCAATGGCGAATCGAACCTGCGCCCTACCGCCATGCTCACGCGCAACCTGGCCAGCATGGACGTGGAAGAAGCGATTCGCGGCAACCCGATTGACGGCGTGGTGTTGCTGACCGGCTGCGACAAGACCACCCCCGCCCTGCTGATGGGCGCCGCCAGCTGCGACGTACCGGCCATCGTGGTCACCGGCGGGCCGATGCTCAACGGCAAGCACAAGGGCCAGGACATTGGCTCGGGCACCGTGGTGTGGCAGCTCAGCGAACAGGTGAAAGCTGGCACGATTACCCTGGATGATTTCCTCGCGGCCGAGGGCGGCATGTCGCGCTCGGCGGGCACCTGCAACACCATGGGCACTGCGTCGACCATGGCCTGCATGGCCGAAGCACTGGGCACCTCGCTGCCGCACAACGCGGCGATTCCGGCGGTGGATGCACGGCGTTATGTGCTGGCGCATATGTCCGGCATGCGCGCGGTGGAGATGGTGCGCGAAGACTTGAAGCTGTCGAAGATCCTCACTAAAGAAGCGTTTGAAAACGCGATCCGCGTGAATGCGGCCATCGGCGGCTCGACCAACGCGGTGATCCATCTCAAGGCCATCGCCGGGCGCATCGGGGTAGAGCTGGACCTGGACGATTGGACCCGCATGGGCCGTGGCATGCCGACCATCGTCGATTTGCAGCCGTCGGGGCGTTTCCTGATGGAAGAGTTCTACTATGCCGGCGGCCTACCCGCTGTGTTGCGTCGCCTCGGTGAAGCCAACCTGATTCCCCATCCGAATGCCCTGACCGTGAACGGCAAGTCCCTCGGCGAGAACACGAAGGACTCGCCGATCTACGGCCAGGACGAAGTGATCCGCACCCTCGACAACCCGATCCGCGCCGACGGCGGCATCTGCGTGTTGCGCGGCAATCTGGCGCCGCTGGGCGCAGTGCTCAAGCCCTCTGCCGCCAGCCCGGCACTGATGCAACACCGAGGCCGCGCCGTGGTGTTCGAGAACTTCGACATGTACAAGGCACGCATCAACGACCCGGAACTGGATGTGGACGCCAACTCGATCCTGGTCATGAAAAACTGCGGGCCCAAGGGTTACCCAGGCATGGCTGAAGTCGGCAACATGGGCTTGCCCGCCAAGCTATTGGCCCAAGGCGTGACCGACATGGTGCGGATCTCCGACGCGCGCATGAGCGGCACGGCGTACGGCACGGTGGTGTTGCACGTGGCGCCGGAAGCGGCGGCCGGTGGGCCGCTGGCCACGGTCAAGGAAGGTGACTGGATCGAACTCGACTGCGCCAACGGCCGTCTGCACCTGGACATCCCCGACGCAGAGCTGGCAGCCCGCATGGCCGACCTGGCGCCACCCGAGAAACTGATCGTCGGCGGCTATCGCCAGCTGTACATCGACCATGTGCTGCAGGCCGACCAGGGCTGTGACTTTGACTTCCTGGTGGGTTGCCGTGGGGCGGAAGTCCCAAGGCATTCCCACTAATTGGGATGCTATGATGCGGCGAATTCAAGCCAGAGCCTCCCTGTAGACATGGATCACCAGCCGTCCAAGCCGCGCAAGAGCCAGCATGCCCAGATCGTCCAGGATTTGGGCATGCACATCGTTTCCGGTCGCTTCAAGCCCGAAGAACGCTTGCCCATGGAGGCCACGCTCTGCGAGGAGTACAAGGTCAGCCGCTCGGTGTTGCGTGAAGCGACCCGCGTGCTCAGCGCCAAGGGCCTGGTGTATTCCAAGCCACGGGTGGGCGCAGTGGTGCGGCCGCGCTTGAAATGGCACCTGCTCGACCCGGACGTGCTGTCCTGGTTGATGCAGTCCACGCCGCACAGTGAGTTTTTCAACACCTTGGCCGGCGTGCGGCGCATCCTCGAACCGGAAATCGCCGCCATGGCCGCGACCACCGCCACCGACGAAGACATCGCCACCATCGAGCAAGCCTACCTGGGCATGGAAACCGCGCAGACCCACGAACAGCTGCTGCAGGCTGACCTGGACTTCCACCGCGCGATTGCCGACGCCACCCGCAACGACCTGCTGGCCTATATGTGCAACATGCTGTCGCTGCCGTTGCGCGAGTCGATCAACATCACCAACCGCCGCCCGGACATCCAGGGCCTGAGCCTGCCCCGGCACAAGGCGATCCTCACTGCCATTCAGAACCGCGATGCGCTTGGGGCGCGGCACGCGTCGCTGGTGCAGCTGGATGACACGCGGGTGGCGTTGGACACCGTGATGAATGTGCTCACGCCACTTTGACATTCAGGCCGCCAACCGCGCTTTATCAGGTGCAAACTGATTCAAATGTGGGAGCGGGCTTGCTCGCGAAGGCGGTGCGTCAGCCCAGATTTTCAGTGACTGACACTATGCATTCGCGAGCAAGCCCGCTCCCACATGGGTACCGTGGCGTCCCTTGAAACCAGGTTGCACGGCTACTCAAGCTCAATGGGCATGGCAAACGTGCGCTTGTTGTTTTGCATGGCGACAAAGGTCTTGAACTGTTTGATGTTGCCGAAAAAGAACAGCTCACGGGTCAGTTGCTCGTATTCGCTCATGTCCTTCACATTCATCACCAGCAAAAAATCAAAATCACCGGTCACGTAGTACACCTGCTGCACCTGCGGGCAGCCCACGAAACGCCGCTTGATCTCGTCCAGCAGGTCCAGGCGTTCATTTTCCAGCTTCACTTCAACGATCACCGTGATCGGCCGCCCCACGGCCGTGGGGTCGACGATGCTCACGTTCTGGCTGATCACCCCGGCTTTCTCCAGCGCGACGATACGTCGGTTCACCGCCGACGGTGACAGGTTGACCAACTCTGCCAGTTCGCGCTGGGACAGTCGGTTGTTCTCCTGCAGAACATTGAGGATCTTCCTGTCGTAAGCATCCAACTGCATAGGGCATTCCTCGGTGAAGGGCGCAAAACGCCGGTTGACGCAGATTCGTTGCGCCAGCCACCGAGAATCTAGCAACTTCCCACGCCAACCACGCAACAAAATGCCAAAACGCAAGAATGGTGCATTTACGCCGTGCATTTTCGGCCAATCGTGCGCAAGGCAGGCCTTAGCATCATCTGCACCGCAAATAACAATAAGAAAGGAGACCACATGACCCCCTCCCTTTGTGCTCGCCACTGCCCTTCGCCTTTTCACTGGGAATCCTTCATGAAACTTGATCAGCAGCAAAACCGGCACAACTTCGTCTCCACGGCACGGCGTTATCTCACCCTTGGCGCGGCAGCACTGCTGCTGAGCACAAGTCTGGGTGTCCAGGCAGCGACGCTGGAGCAAATCGAGGCGAAGGGCGTATTGAGCGTCGCCACCGAAGACAGCTACTACCCTTTCGAATTCATCAAGGACGGCGAATCCGACGGCTTTCATAAAGACGTGATCGCCGAACTGCGCAAGTACGCGCCGTTCAAGGTCAACCAGGACATCATGCCCTGGACCGGCCTGCTGGCCGGGATCACCTCGGGCAAATACGACGGCGCCATCACCGGCGCCGGCGTGACCGAAGAGCGCCTGGGCGCCTTCGACTTCGTGGCGCCGGTGGCCCCCGAGGTGTCCTACTACATCAAGCGCGCGGATGACGGGCGCATCAAAGGCCTCGCCAACTTGTCCGGCCTGACCGTGGGCGTACAGGCCGGCGGTGCGCAACTGGCGCGCCTGACCCAGCTCGACGCCAAGCTCAAGTCCCTCGGCGGCTCATTGGGCAAGGTCGTGCAGTACCAATCCTATCCGGAAGCCTACGCCGACCTGGCCAACGGCCGTCTGGACTACGTGGTCAACTCCATCGTGCCGGCCAATATGCTGGTCAAGGAACGCCCCAAGGTCTTCGCTGTGGGTGAGCCCACCTCGGGCATGGGCTTCATTGCCTGGCCCGTGGCAAAAGGCAACACCGCGCTATTGGAGTACCTGAGCGGTTTCGTCAATCACTTGCGCGACACCGGCAAGTTGGCCGAACTGCAGAAGAAATGGCTGGGCCAAGCCTTCGACAACCTACCACGCGAGCCGATCACCTCGGTCGAACAGTTCAAGCAGTTGACCGCGCAGTAGATCGCACGGCGTCTATCACCCGCGTTGATCCGGCCCGCTGGCGGCCGGGCAACGCGCTCGATCCAAGGAATTCATGATGACTGGCAGTGACTGGCTCACGCTCCTTCATGCCGCCTGGACGACGATCTGGATATCCGGCATCTCCATCCTGTTGGGGGTGGTGCTGGGCTTGGTTGTCGCGATGCTCCGGGCCGCGAAGATCCCGCTTCTCAGCCCCTTGTTGGCGCTGTATGTCAGCCTGATCCGGGCCACGCCCATGGTCACGCTGGTGCTGTTCCTGTTTGTGATCGCCCCGTCCATCGGCTGGGAGATCGACCCACGCATCGTCGCCATCGGTGCCATGACCCTCAACACCACCGCCTTCAATGCGGAAATCTGGCGCGGCGCGCTCAACAGTTTTTCCCGCGAACAAGTGGAAGCGGCCAAGGCGGCCGGCATGACCACCGGCCTGACCCTGCGCCGGATCATGTTGCCGCAGATGATGACCACCAGCCTGCCCGGCCTGGTCAACGAGATGTCTTTGCTGGTCAAGAGCAGCCCGGCCATCGCGATGATCGGCATCGTCGACCTGACCCGCGTGACCAACCGCATCGCTGCCGTCACGTACGACCCGCTGCCACCGATCCTTGCCGCCGGGGTGTTCTACATCCTGATCATCGGCGCCCTGGTGCGCTTTCAACGAGTCGCTGATGCGCGCGCCAAGCGCCTGGCCATGTAGGAGGCCCCATGAACGGTTTGACCATGTTGTGGGAAAACGCCGCGCTGTTTGCCACCGGTTTGCAGAACACCCTGTTGCTGTTTTGCGTGTCGGCGGTGTGTGCCTTCGGACTGGCATGCGGCATTGCGTTTTTGCTCGAAGGTCGGCAGAACCTCCCACGCAGGCTGTTGCGCGGCCTGCTGGACCTGATGCGCATGCTGCCCTTCCTGATCTTTTTGTACCTGCTGTATTACGGGCTGCCCAATGCGGGAATCCGCCTGGACGTGTGGACCGCTGGCTTTATCGCGCTGATCACCTACCACGGCGCTTACTTCGCCGAGATCCTGCGTGCCGCCCGCATCGCATTGCCTGCCGGCCAGGCGGAAGCCGCGTGGGCCCATGGGTTTATCAACGCAACGATGTACTGGCGGATCCTGCTGCCGCAGATGGTCATGCGCTCGGGCCCGCTGTTCGGCAACCAACTGGTGTGTGTGCTCAAGGACACGGCGTTTCTCTCGATCATCACGTTGATGGACCTGACCGCCGCCGCGTCCGCTGTTCAAGCCAAATATTTCGTACCCCTGCCGCCGTTCATTCTGGTGATCGCGCTGTACTGGTCGATCACGCTGATCGTCGAAGCGCTTCTGCAGCGCCTGGCGCGACGCGCGCAAAAAAGAGGATTGGTCCATGAATAAATCAGCGCCCGTCGTGGAAATCCGCGACCTGCACAAACATTTTGGCGGCATCGAAGTGCTGCGTGGTATCAACCTGACCGTCGAGCGCGGGCAGACCGTCAGCATCCTGGGCTCCTCCGGCTCCGGCAAGTCGACCATGCTGCGCTGCATCAACTGGCTGGAAGTGCCGGATGCCGGCGAGATCTACCTGGGCGGCGACCGCATGGGCCTCAAGCCCGACAGCCTCAAGCCCATGTCCAACCGCGAACTGGCCGCCATGCGCGCACGCACCGCGATGGTGTTCCAGGGTTTCAACTTGTGGCCGCATTTGACGGTGCTGCAAAACGTGACCGAGGCGCCGATCCATGTCATGGGGGTCAACCGCAAAGAGGCCAACGAACAGGCAGCGGCACTGCTGGACAAGGTCGGGCTGTCGCATAAACACGATGCCTATCCCTGGTCGCTGTCCGGCGGGCAACGCCAGCGCGTGGCGATCGCCCGTGCGCTGGCGATGAACCCTGAGGTGATCCTGTTCGACGAACCCACCTCGGCCCTCGACCCGGAACTGGTCGGCGAGGTGCTGGCCGTGATGCGTGCGCTGGCAGAAGACGGCTTCACCATGGTGATTGTCACCCACGAAATGGAGTTCGCCCGCGCGGTTTCCAATGAGGTGGTGTTTATCGACAAGGGCCTGGTGGTGGAACGCGCCGCGCCCGAAAAATTCTTCACCCATTCGGACAGCGAGCGGGTCCGCCAGTTTTTGGGCCGCTACCGCACCGCGACCGCCTAAGTCTGCCACTTCCATCAACAAGGAGCCTTTCATGTTGTGTGTTAATCCGCGAGCCATCCGAGGCCCGTACCCGGACAGCCTGAAACAGGTCATGAATATCGAGGCCGCCCTGCAGTCTCGGCGCTGGCTGGCGCACTGGGATCAACTCAGCCCCCAGGCGACGCCGCTGTGGGATTTGCCAGGGGTTGCCGCCCGCCTCGGCGTCGGCAGCTTTTGTGTGAAAGACGAATCGACCCGCTCGCCCCTGGGCAGCTTCAAGGCGCTGGGCGCGCCGATTGCGTTGATCCGGTTGATCCTGCGGATGCTGCCGCAGGAGGCGTTCGAACCCGAAGGCCTGATCACCGGCCAATACCGCCAGCGTTTGCAGGATTTCACGGTGATCAGCGCCACCGATGGCAACCACGGCCGCGCCTTGGCGGCGGCAGCGCAGAGTGTCGGCTGCCGTTGCGTGATCGTGCTGCACGCGAATGTCAGCCTGGAGCGCGAGGCGTCGATTGCCGAGTACGGAGCGCGAGTGATCCGTATCAGGGGCAATTATGACGAGTCGGTGGCGCATACCGCGCAACTGGCCGAGGAACACGGCTGGCCGGTGGTGTCCGACACTTCCTACGAAGGCTACGAAACCGTCCCCCGTGATGTGATGCAGGGCTATGGCACGCTGGTTGCCGAATTGATCGAGCAAACCGCCGGCACCCCGCCGTTTACCCATGTGTTCCTGCAAGGGGGCGTGGGCGGAATGGCGACCGGTATCAGCAGTTATCTGTGGGAGCACGCCCAGGCGCAGCGCCCGGTGTTTGTGATGGTCGAGCCGGAGCAAGCCGATTGCCTGTATCAAAGCGCATTGCAAGGGCGTCCGGCGAGCGCCACCGGTTCAGTCGACTCGGTGATGGCCGGCCTGGCCTGCGGTGAGACCTCGCCGTTGGCCTGGCGCTTTCTAGCGCCGTGCATCGACTTTTTCATGACCATCAGCGATGACGCTGCCGTGTCGGCCATGGGCTCCTTGGCGCGAGGCAGCACGACGGATATCCCGATCCTGGCCGGCGAGTCGGGCGTGGCCGGGCTGGCGGCCTTGCAGCAGTTGGCGAACGACCCGAACGCCGCGCAGCAAATCGGCCTGGGGCCCCACGCCCGTGTGCTGATCATCAATACCGAAGGGGCCACTGCGCCCACCGTCTACGCAGAGTTGGTGGGAGAAACCGCGCCGTCGGTGCTCGCCCGCCAACGCGATTGGCTGACCCAGGAGGTTTCCCGTGAGCAATGACACTGCCTTTCACCAACAACTGGTGCGCTGGCGCCACCACTTGCACCAACATCCGGAAGTCGGTTTTGAAGAGGTGCAGACCGCCGACTACATCGCCAACGCCCTGACGGCGATGGGCCTGGAAGTACACCGTGGTATCGGCGGCACCGGCCTGGTCGCCAGCCTGACGCTGGGGGACAGCCTGGCCACGGTCGGCCTGCGCGCAGACATGGATGCGCTGCATATCCACGAAAACGCACCGGACCGCGCACACGCTTCGGTCACTGCCGGCAAGATGCACGCCTGTGGGCACGACGGGCATATGTCGATGGTACTGGGCGCCGCCAAGCTGCTCACCGAGCGCCGCAACTTCAATGGCACCGTGCGGTTTATCTTCCAGCCGGCCGAAGAACACGGCTGCGGCGCCAAGGCCATGATCGCCGACGGCCTGTTCGAACGTTTTCCGGTGGACGCGATTTACGGCGCGCACAACATGCCGGGCCTGCCCGCGGGTAGCATCGCCACACGCAGCGGCGCAATCATGGCCAGCGAAGACAACTTCGTGATCCGCATCACCGGCACCGGCACCCACGCGGCACGCCCGCACATGGGTGTCGACCCGATCGTGATTGCCGCCGAGGTGGTGCTGGCCCTGCAAACCATCATCTCGCGCAACCTCGATCCGAGCGTGCCGGCCGTGATTTCCTGCACGGAGTTCATCACCGACGGTATCCGCAACGCGATTCCCACCCACGTGGTGATCAAGGGTGATACGCGCAGCTACGCGCCCGAAGTGCAGGCCATGCTCGCCAAGCGCATGCGCGAAATCAGCGAAGGTATCTGCCGGTTGCACGGGGCATCGTGTGAATTCGAGTACACCCATGAGTTCGCCCCCACCGTGAACTGGGCGCACTGCACAGCGATTGCCGTTGCTGCGGCGACGGCGGTGGTGGGGGCTGGACGGGTGAACCCAGAGGTTCAACCGATGATGATTTCCGAAGACTTCGGCGCGTTCCTACGAGAGGTGCCGGGCAACTTTGTGTTCATTGGCAACGGGGAACAGGCTGGCGAAGGCGGCACGCCACTGCACAACGCGCGGTATGACTTCAACGACCAGGTGCTGGAGACGGGCGCGCAGTATTTCGCGCAGGTGGCGGTGGCGGCATTGGCGTCGTGAAATCGAGGGAAGAGCGCCCCGCTCTTCCCCGTTTTTTTACAGGGTGTAGGCGATCCCCACCTGCACCGTGCGCGGCTCACCCGGATACGCATACACGTTGCCGAACGCGCCTTCTTCATAGTCGCGGTTGAACAGGTTCTTCACGTCCAGGTTCAGGCGGATCTTGTCGTTGACCTTGTAGTAGCTGAGCAGGTCGACGACGGTGTAGGCGTCCATCGAGAACGCCGTGTTGGACGTCTGCCCCGCGCGCTCATCCACGTATTTGCCGCCCGCCCCCAGGCCTAGGCCCTTGAGGGCACCGTCCTGGAATTCGTAGACGTTGAGCAGGCTGAAGCCGTTGCGCGGAATGTTCAGCAAGCGGGTGCCGGTGTGCAGGGTGTTGTCCTTGGTGACTTCGGCGTCCACGTAGGCATAGCCGCCAATCACACGCCATTGCGGGGTGATGTTGCCGGCGACGTTGAGGTCCAAACCTCGGCTGCGCACCTGGCCGGCGGCGACACTGAAGGTTGAGTCGAGCGGGTCGGTGGTGAGCACGTTTTTCTTCTCGATCTGGTAGATCGCCGCGTCGACACTCAGTTGGCGATCCAGGGCTTCCCACTTGATGCCCATCTCGTAGGACTTGCCTTTCTCCGGCTCAAAACCACCCCCCTGGCGGCTGGCACCGGTGTTGGGCTTGAACGAACGGGCTGCGTCCGCATACACCGCGACGGTGTCGGTGAGGTCGTAGATCACGCCCATGCGCGGGGTCACCGCGTTATCGCTGGCTTCCCAGCTTTTACCGCCTGGCACATAGGTGTGGTAGTCATGTTCGAAGCGCTCGAAGCGGGCACCGGCCAGCACTTTGAGGCGCTCGGTCAGGGCGACCTGGTCCTGGACGAAGGCGGCGTAGGTCTTGAGGTTTTCCTTGTCGTGGGTCGGCGTGCGTGTGAGCGCCGGGCGCGGCTGGCCGTAGACCGGGTTGAAGATATCGATGGGGTAGGCACCCACCGCGCCACTGGAACGCTGGATGATCGACTTGTAGTCGTAGTCTTCGAACTCGACGCCGGTCAGCAGCGTGTGGTCGAAACCGCCGGTGGAGAAATGCCCGGTGAGGTTGAGTTGGGTGTCCTTGTCGGTCCACTCCAGCTTGCGGTAGTTGAAGTTGCGGCCCAGGGTGCGACCGTCAGCGGCCAGGCCGTTGGCTTCGATGGCATTGCCTTGCAGGGTGCCGTCGAGCCACTGGAAACCGCCGCCCAGGGTCCAGTTTTCGTTGAGCAGGTGCTCGAAACGCAGTTGCGCCATGCTGTTGTCGTTGTGCAATTTGCCGGCGTCTTTTTCACCCCAGAAGGTGTCGCGCGAAGGCGTGCCTTTTTGATTGGGGTAACGCGTCAAGCCACGGTCCAGCGGGTGATTGTTGCGCATGAAGTCACCTTCGAAGATCACCTTGGTGTCATCGGTGGCCTGCCAGGTGATCACCGGAGTCACGCCGTAGCGCTCGGTTTCCACGTGATCACGAAAGGTGTCGCCGCCCTCGCCCACCACATTCAGGCGATAAGCCAGGCGACCGTCTGCATCCAACGGGCCGGACGCGTCGAGGGTGGCGCGCTGCATGCCCTGGTCATCCAGTTGGCTGCCGAGGGTCACCGTCGGCTCGGCCAGCGGTTGCTTGGAGACCACGTTGAAGGTGCCGCCGGGATCGCCACGGCCGTAGAGCATGGTCGCCGGGCCGCGCAGCACCTCCAGGCGCTCGATGGTGTTGGCGTCGGGCATGTTCGGGTAGCCGCGATTGATCGGGAAACCATTGCGGTAGAACTCGCCGGTGGTAAAGCCGCGCACGGTGAAGGTGGTGAGCCCCTGCCCGCCGAAGTTGTTGGCACGGCCGACGCCGCCGGCGTAGTCCAGCGCGTCCTGCAAGCGGGTGGCGCCGATGTCCTCGACCACCGCCTTGGACACCACGCTGATGGACTGCGGGGTTTCGTGAATCGAGGTATCAGTGCGCGTCGCACTTGCCGAGCGGGTGGCATGGTAGCCCTGCACCGGACCCTGGGCGGTTTCGTAGTCGGCCGCGCCCGTAATGCTGGTGGTTTGCAGCTCGATCGCGGCTTTTTCAAGCGGTTCGACCTCGGCCCAGCTCAACGGGGAAAACGCCTGGAGCACACACACGGAAAGCAGGGTACGACGCATGAAGGATAAACCTAGTGAAAGAGCCAGATGGGACGGCATATCTGCCAATTATTATGCGTCGCATGATATGTCAAATCATTAACGTTTGGCATCTATTCTCATTAACGACTTATCGAGTAACCGCTTCGTATCAACGCACGGCAAAACCCGCGCAAAAAAAAGCCACTCTCACGAGTGGCTTCTGTCACGCCCTTACCGCCTCAGCGATAACGTTCCAACCAATGCGCATACGGTGCAGGCAAGGTCCACGACGACTTCTCGACGCCCAGTTCCTTGGCGGCAAAGTACGCCCAATGCGGATCCGCCAGATGCGCACGCCCCACCGAGACCAGGTCCAGATGTCCGGCCTGCAACGCACCTTCCGCCAGTTGCGGCGTGCCGAAACCCCAGGCCGATGTCACCGGAATGCCGGCTTCACGACGCACGCGCTCAGCGATCGGGCCCATGAACGCCGGACCCCATGGGATGTTGGTGTCTGGGATGGTGAAGCCGACGCTGACACTCAGCAGGTCCAGGCCACCGGCCTTGAAACGACGAGCCAGTTCGATGGATTCGGTGAGGGTCTGCTCGTCGCGACCGTCATATTCGATCACACCGAAACGCGCGGTGAGCGGCAGGTTTTCCGGCCACACTTCGCGCACGGCAGCCAGGGTTTCCAGGAGGAAACGGCTGCGGTTGTCGAAGCTGCCGCCATAGGCGTCGGTGCGTTGGTTGGAGTGTTCGGAGAAGAAGCTCTGGCCCAGGTAGCCGTGGGCAAAGTGCAGTTCGATCCACTCGAAACCGGCGTCACGCGCACGGCGCGCGGCGTCGACGAAGTCCTGGCGCACTCGGGCGATGTCGTCCAGGGTCATGGCGCGTGGCACTTGCGGCAGGTTGGCGCCGAAGGCGATGGCCGACGGTGCGATGGTCTCCCAGCGGCGCGCATCGGACGCGGCCATATGGTCGTCACCTTCCCACGGGCGGTTGGCGCTGGCCTTGCGGCCGGCGTGGCCAATCTGGATGCCCGGCACCGAACCGGCCGCCTTGATGGCCTGCACCATCGGCACGAAGGCCTCGGTATGAGCATCGCTCCAGAGCCCGGCACAGCCAGGCGTGATACGCCCTTCCGGCGAGACGGCGGTGGCTTCGACCACCACCAGGCCAGCCCCGCCACGAGCCATGCTGGCCAAGTGCACCAGGTGCCAATCGTTGACGATGCCGTCATCGGCCATGTACTGACACATCGGCGGAATGGCAATGCGATTGCGCAGGGTGACGTCTTTGAGTGTGAACGGTTCGAACAATGCGGACATGTTGACTCCAGCCAGTGGTTGGTTGATTCGATAGTTCGATGGTAATCGAACTATGGTATTCAACGATAGCCCCCTGTTATGATTCGTTTCATGCGAGCCTTCAAACACCCTCCCCTTCAAGACCTGACCCTCGAACGCGTGCTGTACGCCCTGAGCGATCCGGTGCGTCTGGAAATCGTGCGCTGCCTGGCCGGCGTGCCAGAAGCCACCTGCGGCGAGTTGGACGGCGGGCGGCCCAAGTCGAGTATGTCGCATCACTTTCGCGTGTTGCGCGATGCCGGGTTGGTGCAGACCCGCAGCGTGGGCACCACTCATCTGAATGCGTTGCGTGCGGAGGATCTGGAGGGCCGCTTTCCCGGTTTACTCCAGTGTGTCCTCGCCCAGCATTGAACCAGGATTCAGACTGGCACGGTCATCCTCGCCCGGCACAGCCTCCCGGCTCGGCGCTCTGCCAAATTTCATTGCGCCAATGCGCCCTTGCAATTGATCGACAAATCGCTGTGCCTCCTGGCGTGTATTGAACCGCATGCTCAGGTCACCCAGGCGTAGCAGGCAACCCTTGGGTGAGTCCACATCTTCCAACTCAATCTTCATACGCCCCCTCGCTTATTCAGTTGCCACAATCAAACGCGGCCACACAGGCTCACCCTCCAGATACACGCAGTCCTTGCCATTTCGCTTGGCTGCGTACAGGTTCCGGTCAGCAACCTTGAGCACCGCAGACATATCGGCGCCCGCCACAAAACGCGCCATGCCCGCGCTGCAGGTGTAGTGATGGGGCGGTGCAACGCTGCCCCGGATCCCCTGTAGCAGACGCAGCGCAAAATCGGTTGCGACGTGAAGATCATCTCCCACCACTAGGACGCCAAATTCTTCCCCACCTATGCGGCCGAAGCTGTGGCTGCCCGGGGTGGATTTAAGGCAATCGGCCATGGCACAGAGAATCCTGTCGCCCACGTCGTGGCCAAACTGATCATTTTTCAACTTGAAACTGTCGATATCCAACATTATGAAATAGCCGCTTTCTTCGGCAGCGATCAACTGGGTGAAGGCTTCCATAAAAGCACGTCGATTCAAGATCGACGTCAAGTAATCAGTCTGCGCCAATTGCCGAAACTCACTCTCGACTAACAGCACCGAACGCAAGTTCTTTAAATAAGAAAAATTCAAGACAAAGCCAATCGACAATGACGACGCGCAAAATATCAACAAATAAACGTCCAGCCCATCCACTAAGCTTGCTTGTATGGATGCCCACATCACTAACCAGACCAACGTCGCACTTAGCAAATAGTCTTGGACGCTGACAAATAGAATCGAACTACTGACGACCAATGTCACCGTCAATGGCAACGCCAACATCTGCAACTGCGCATTTGAGCGAATCACATAAGCAAATCCCGCTGATAATAGAACAAGGTAGACGACACCCAACGCACGCCACAGATAAAAATTCATCACCCCACGATGAAACCGATACACCACCCACAGACCGAGGGTGATTAATACACTGCAAAGACCAACCGACATGGCCGGATCAACCAGCAATGTCGCCAGCCAGGCAACGATACCGATAGATTGCGCCTGCCTCACTGAAGGTGACAATAACCTTTGCATCCTTGGTCTGAGCTTTAAAATGGCCGGCATCCTGACACTCCCTGTGCAAATGTTGCCTATCTTTCATCGGCCAGGCTCAGTTCCACACTGTGCAGGCCGGACGCAAAAGTAAATGCCATAAAGCGCCGTACAAGGCTGATAAACGGAGGCAGCACTTCCAGTTGGGTTTTGGAGTGAATTCTGAAATAGCCTCTGTCGGCGCCCTCCTGTACCAGGCGGATAACATGAGTCTTGGATACCGACAGCTGTTGAGCCAGTGCCAAGTAAGAAGATGACCTGAAGCTCGCACCATTGCCCTCCAGGCCGCAGGCATCGTTGTAAATCGCCAGCATCAGCATGTGGCCGGCGTCTCGCTTCACCAGCCAATAACACTCCGGCAGCAACCCATCGATGGCCAGCTTGTTATTCAGCAGCGTTGCGTAGCCCTTGAAGTAAAGCGCCAGGAAGGCCCGGTCATCCAGTTCGCGCAACTGGCGGAACACTTCATGGGCAGGGCACAGCACCGCCAAAGGGTCGGTGATAGAGGTCATCATCACACGCACCTCCCGGCAGGCTTGGTTCGATGGCTGGAAAGTCCTGAAGCGACTGTCTTCCGGGTGCGCGCTGACATTCATGAAACCCAGGGCCCGAAACAGCAGGAAGATGGACTCGAGGCTGTTTCTCGAACAGAACCCCTGAGCCAGGCAAAACGCCTTTACCGCCGACAGCAGAGGCACCGGCTCGGAGGCGTATTCGCTCAATAACGCGAAAGACACCATCAAACGGCTGTATTTAAGTGCACTTTTATAAAAAAACGGCCTTTTCGAATAGGTATCCAACAACACCGCGTAGTGTGCTCGAATACACCCTTCAAATGCCGAATCACGTTCAAACGACTGCGCAGACACAGTAATAGCCAACTTTAACGACTTGACGCACATGAGATAGAGCCCTGATCAACCGACTTCAATTCACTGATCTTGGTCGCAGCCTCTGTGCGACCAGGTCTCACAACAACTCACGTCGTAAACGCTGCCAGTGCTGGCGTTTTGCCCACGCGCAATGTATCGCGATTGACGAAGAGGACATCATCGCTACCAAAATTGTTCCATTTGGATGTGAAACTGTGACAGTTAAGTGTCCATTTTGACTTTGTGACATTTACTTACATCTATATTTGATCTTCCCAAAGATGGCCCAAGGGATTGTTCTTAAAACGCGCTAGGGTTTCGCCGAATTGAACGACAAGACAATTCAGAGTCAATGTGCATTGCCGTGACACATAACTAACTCCGCTGCTGAACGAGAACCCGTCATGCATCAATCCATCCGCCTGTTTGCCGACACTATCGAAGCCAAGATCGAGGAAATCATTGATAACGCCCGATTCCTGCAGCAGCACGGCCATGAGGTGATGGCCGGCAATGTCATCGAGCAAGCACAGGTCGTCCTGGAGGCACTCGAGGTACTGCGCCAGGAGATCACCGATGCTCACAGTGCTTAAACGTTTAAGGCACTCACCGAACCTTTCCCCCGAACCCACGTCCGAGCTTATGCACTGTTGCTTACCGCTCACCGCGAGGTCTTCGTTTGAAAGCTGCCATCCTCAAAAAGTACCGCCTGATCATCAAGACCATGGGCTACGTGGGCTGGGCGCTGTTCTGGCTGTTGCTGTGGGACGTCGCCGTCACCGTGGACTTCATGCTGTTTCTCACCGCCAAGATCAATTTGCCGCTGATGCCCCTGACCCTGCTGGGTTCGGCGCTGGTGGTGCTGATCAGCTTCCGTAACAGCAGCGCCTACAACCGGTGGTGGGAAGCCCGCACGCTGTGGGGCGCGATGGTCAATAACTCGCGCAGCTTTGCGCGCCAGGTGTTGACCCTGCTGGACGACCCCGACGGCGAAGTGAACCCGGTCAAGGCCACTTTGCTGCGCCGCCATGTGGCATACGTGAACTGCCTGGCCGCCCACCTTAAGGGCCATCCGTGCCCTGAAGAAGTCCGCGCGTTCATTCCCAGCGAAGAGTTCACGCGCAATGGCGCCACCAACAACTTCGCCAATGACATCCTCACCGGCTCGGCCGCACTGCTCGCCAAAGAATATAAAGCCGGTCATCTGGACAGCATCCGCCTGGCGCGACTGGAGTCGACCCTGGTGGACTTGTCCAACGCCCAGGGCGGCATGGAACGGATTGCCAATACCCCGCTGCCCTACCCCTACGTGTATTTCCCGCGCTTGTTTATCTCGTTGTTCTGCCTGATCGTACCGGTGGGCCTGGTGGAATCCCTGGGTTGGTTCACCCCACTGGCCTCGACGGTGGTGGGTTTCATGCTGCTGGCCATCGAGCGCATCGGCACCGACCTGCAAAGCCCGTTCAACTCCAGCGAACACCAGATCCAGATGGAAACCATCTGCGAAACCATCGAGAAAAATCTGCAGTCGATGCAGCGTGATGCGCTGGGTGGCGAGCGCATCGGTTAAACCCTCCTTTGGCCCTCAAGTGCGTGCTCCCGCAGTCGATACACAGGGAGTACGCATGGGCCACACCTCCCTCAAAACAACACATGCGACGCTCGACGCCACTGTTTTCTCCTTGCCAAAAATTATAAATACCCGCGGGTGAAGTCATGAATATCAAGCAAAAGCTGACCTGGGCGTTTGCCGCCATCGCGTGCGTCCCGGTTATTTTGGTCGCGGTACTGGTTGTGCTGAATCTGCGCGAGGGGGCCCAGGCCAATTTCCTCGACAGCAGCGGCCGTGAAATCCGCCAGATCGACAATGGCATGAAGCAGTTCTTCGACGGCATCAGCCAGAACGTCGACTATGTGGCCAAGGACCCGCGCGTTGTCGCGGCCAAGGACCTCAAGAGCTACGCCGGCGCCGACGCCGCACAAATCCCCCTCACCCCCACCAATAAAGAACTGCTGGAGATTTTCGACCAGTTCGCCAAGAGCCATCCGAGCACCGCCTACCTGTCCCTGGGCTTGAAAGACGGCGGCTACGCCAGTTGGCCCGACGACACCAAACTCAACAACTACGACCCGCGCGTACGCCCCTGGTATCAGGCGGCCATCGCCGCACCGGGCAAAACCGTGCGCACTGGCGCCTATTATTGGGCGCCGGACGATGTGACGCTGATCGGCACCGTGCACACCGTCGCCGATGCCAGCGGCAATATCCTTGGCGTGGTCGGCCTGGACGTGTCGCTCAAGCAGCTCACCGAACTGGTGCGCAACATCAAGCTCGGCGACAGCGGCTACTTGATGTTGGTGGAAGGCAACGGCAACGTGCTGGTGGACCCCAGCGATGCCAAGCACAACTTCAAGCCCCTGGCTGACCTGGGCCCGAACTACGCCGAACTGGCCAAGCGCGGCGACGGCGTGACCCAGATCGAGATCGATGGCGTGGCCTACATGGCCAACATGGTCAGTTCCAAAGACCTGGGCTGGCGTTTTATCGGCCTGATCAAGCGCGACGAAGTTATGGCCGGCGCCACCCGCCTGACTTGGCTGATCGCGGCCATCGCTGCGGTATTGGCGTTGGTGTTCGCGGTGGTCGGCGCCAGCTTTGCCAGCGTGATCGTGCGGCCGATTCGCGGCGTGGCCGACGGCCTGCAAGAGATCGCCGAAGGTGAAGGCGACCTGACCCGTCAGCTCAAGGTGCAAGGCAAGGACGAAACCGCCAGCCTGGCCGGCTGGTTCAACCAGTTCCTGGGCATGATAGCCCAGTTGGTGCAGCGTATCGGCAACGCCTCGTCGGACCTGCAGACCGCCGCCGCCGACACCAGCCAAGTCGCCAACAACATGAACCAGGCCGCCGGCCGCCAGCGCGAAGCCGTGGAACTGGTAAGCACGGCGTTCAACGAAATGGTCGCCACCGCCAACGAAGTCGCGCGCTCCTGCAGCGCCGCCGCCACCAGTGCCGACGAGGGCTACCGTGATGTGCACGACGGCCAGCACCATATCGGCGAGGCCACCGGCAGCGTGCTCAAGCTCAGCGAAGACCTGCAGAAGTCGACCCAGACCATGCAGTTGCTGGAGCAGGACAGCAAGAACATCAACACCATCCTCGACACCATCCGTTCGATTGCCGAACAGACCAACCTGCTGGCGCTGAACGCGGCCATCGAGGCTGCCCGTGCCGGGGATCAAGGCCGAGGTTTCGCGGTGGTCGCCGACGAGGTCCGCGCCCTCGCCCGTCGCACCGCCGACTCAACCGGCGAGATCGACAGCCTGCTCGGCAACCTCGCCCGCCGCACCCAAGAAGTGACGCAACAGATGCAAGGTAGCCTGCTGGTGTCCCACACCAGCGTGGAACGTATCCAACAGGCCCGCGACAGCTTCGACAAGATCCGCGGCTCGGTGGACTCGATCCGCGACCAGAACACCCAGATCGCCACCGCCGCCGAAGAGCAGCACCAAGTGGCCGAAGAGATCAACCGGCACATCGCGCAGATCCATGCCGACGCGCAGTTGGTCGAAGGCTTCGCCCACTCGGCGCAGACCGGGTCAGGTCGGTTGACGGATATTTCGGGTCAGCTCAAGGGGTTGGTGGGTCGGTTCAAGTTCTAACCCTTCCTCTGTAGGAGCCGGCTTGCCGGCTCCTACAGGTAATGGCTCAACCCACCTGAAGTTCCGTCGAACGCCCGGTGGCCTTGAAAAACACCAGCACGGCAATCCCCAGCGCAATCCAGCACGTGCCGCCGACCTTGGCATAGCTGTCGGAATTGACCAGCACGTAGCTGATGATCACAAAGCCGATCAGTGGCACCAGCCCGTGCACCAGCCGGCGACCGGCGCTGCGGTAGTGCCAGGCCACGGCCACATGGAGCAGCAAAAACGCGGTCAGCGCACCAAAGTTGCACATCGACGCCAGCAGGTTGATCTGCCCCACGAAGAACAGACCCAGCACCAGGCTCAAGCCCGCAACCAGCAATGTCGCGCGCTGCGGCACGCCGGTGACCGGGTGCACCTGGCTGAGAAACTGCGGTAGTTGGCGGTCCCGCGCCATGGCGAATAACAGGCGCGAGGTGGCGGCCTGGGCCACCAAAGAGTTGGCGATGGCTGCGCCGATGGCCACGGCCAGGGCGATCACCACTTGCAACCAGGGCCCGGCCACCAGGCGGCCGATTTCATAGAAAGCGTTGTTCGACGCATCGGCATCCGGGTACTGCACCAGATTGGGCTGCAGCAGCGCCGCCAGCCAGGTCTGCACCATGAACAACGCCGCCACCAGCGCCAATGCCCATAAGGTCGCACGCCCCACCGCGCGGCTACCGCCACGGGTTTCTTCCGACAAGGTTGAGATCGCATCGAAGCCCAGGAACGACAGTACCGCCACCGACAACGCGCTGAAGATCAGCGGCAGGGAAAACTCGTCCGGGTTGTACAGCGGCTTCATGGTCCAGCTGGCGCCATTCACGCCGTTGCTGATCGCGATACTCGCCAGCACCACGAACACCACCAGCACCACCAACTGCCCGTAGAGGAACAAGCGGTTGGCGCGGGCGGTGGTCTGGATACCGCGCAGGTTGACCAGGGTGTTGAGCACCACGAAAAACACGATCCACAGCGGCTGAGGCACGGCCGGGATCACGTTGGCCATGGCATTGGCGCCGATCACGTAGAGCAAGGTGGGCACCAGCAGGTAGTCGAGCAGGATCGCCCAGCCCGCCAGGAACCCCAACTGGCTGTTCAGCCCACGCCCGACGTAGGCATACACCGAACCCGCCACCGGGAACGCATGGGACATCTGCTGGTAACTGATGGCGGTGAACAGCATGGCGACAAAGCCGATCAGGTAGGTCAGCGGGACCATGCCGTGGCTGGCGTCGAACACCCCGCCAAAGATCGAGAACGGCGCCAGCGGCACCATGAACACCATGCCGTAGATCAGCAGGTCACCCAGGCTGAGCTGGCGCTTGAGTTGTTGGGTATATCCGAAACGCGCCAGCTGCGCGCTGTCACCGGGGGTGGAAGGATCGATCATGATGACGCTCCGCAAGGGTTGAACAGAAGCCTCACTCTAGGGCGGTACAGGCTGGCAGCTCTATCCTGAAAAATACTAGGTTTTGGCCTTGGCAGACTGTTTGCTTGAAAAACCGCGCAACCCCACGCCCGGAGGCGCCATGCACACCGACCTGATGCGATTCAGCGAGCAACTCGCCCACACCACGACGCTGGATGCGTGCCTGGCCGAGGTTCAGGCCGCCACTAACTCACTGGGTTTCAAGACGCTGATCTACGACTATGCCCCCGTTCCGGTCAGCCATGAAGGCGCGCTGATCACGCCGTCAGTGTTCAAGACGCTGAATGCCCCGACGGACATGCACGCCCTGTGGTGCGAGCGCGGCTATTACCAGATCGATCCGGTGCAGCAATGCGCGGCACGCCGCACCACGCCATTTGTCTGGTCATTTGGCACGGACACGCACTGGAACGGCGCCCTCACCGAGGCCCATCGCCCGGTGGCCCACTACATTCGCGACTATGGCCTGAGCACTGGCTTGACCGTGCCGCTGCACTTGCCCGATGGCGGTTTCGCCACGCTGACGGCGATTGTCGACGGCACGCCGGACGGCGCCGAGCAGCAAGCCCAGCACAACCTTGGCGAGATGCTGGTGCTGGCCCACGCCTTCCAGACCAGGGCCAGCGAGTTGCTGGCGCCGGCCGAGCGCTGCTGCACGCACATCCACCTCACCCGCCGCGAACGCGAGTGCCTGCAACATTCGGCCAAGGGGCTGACAGCCAAAGGCATTGCCGCCACCCTCAACCGCTCCCAGGCGACGGTCAACCTGCACCTGGTCGGCGCTGCACGCAAACTGGGCGCGCGCAACCGTGTGGAAGCGGTCGTGCGCGGCCTGCATTACCGGCTGGTGGAAGTCTGAGAACCTAGCATTTTTGCCAGTGCCGCTGACGGCACGCTTTGGCTAGCCTGTACCTCATTGATCCCCAAGGAGGTACACAGCATGCAGGTTCGCGAAGGTTATGCCGATTACCGTGGCCACCGGACATGGTTCCGAGTCACCGGCGATCTGGACTCGGGGCGCCTGCCCCTGATCGTCGCCCATGGCGGCCCCGGCTGCACCCACGACTACGTCGACAGTTTCAAGGATTTGGCCGCCACCGGCCGGGCGGTGGTCCACTACGACCAGATCGGCAATGGCCGCTCGACTCACCTGCCGGATGCCCCCAGCGAATACTGGGTGGTCGATCTGTTCCTCGCTGAACTGAACAACCTGATCGCCCACTTGGGCATCCGCGATTACGCCCTGCTCGGCCAATCCTGGGGCGGCATCCTCGGCGCCGAGCATGCGGTGCGCCAGCCGGCCGGCCTCAAGGCGCTGATCATCGCCAACTCGCCGGCGTCCATGGCGTTGTGGTCCGAGGCGGCGAATGAATTGCGCCAGGCGTTGCCCGCCGAGGTGCAGGCCACGTTGCTGCAGCATGAGAGAGCAGGCACTACCGACAGCGCCGAATACCGCGCAGCCTCGGACGTGTTCTACGCGCGCCATGTATGCCGCGTCCAACCGATGCCCGCCGAAGTCGCGCGCACCTTCGCCGCCATCGACGCCGACCCCACGGTGTATCACGCCATGAACGGCCCCACCGAATTCCATGTGATCGGCAGCATGCGTGACTGGACGATCATCGATCGCCTGTCACGCATCCAAGTGCCGACGCTGTTGATTTCCGGCCGCTACGATGAGGCCACGCCCGCGACGGTGCAGCCGTTCGCCGACGGTATTGCGGATGTGCAATGGCAGATTTTCGAGCAATCCAGCCACATGCCCCACGTGGAAGAACGTGACGCGTGCATGGCGTGTGTGGAGCGGTTTCTGGAACAGCGACTGAGCTAGCAGGCCGGGTCAAGCCGTGGGCCGTCGGTGCTTTCAACCGCGCCGGCGGCTGACCTGCCAACTCGCCAACTGATAAAGCCCGAGCAAACCGCCGGCCAGCAGCAGGGTCCATTGCACGCTCAGCGCCGCCGCCAACAGACCGGCGAGTAACCCGCCGATGGCTTCAAAGCCGAAACGCATGGCGATGTAGAACGCGATCACCCTACCCCGCAAGGCTTCGGGCGCGGCGCTTTGCAGCGTCATGTTGCTGCTGACATTGCTCACCGTGATACCAAAACCCAACCCGGCCAGCGCAACCAAGGTAAACCACAGCGGTGGGTTGGCCGCCACCGCACACAACGACACCGCACACACCACCGCGCCCATGGCGATGATGCGGCTCAACCGCGAGGTGCTACCCGCGAACGCAAGAAAGATCGTGGCCACAAAAGCCCCCGCGCCCGCAGCGCCCCAGAGCCAGCCCAGGGTCTGTGCATCGCCACTGAACGTGTGCTTGGCCAGGATCGGCAGCAGCACCGTGTAGCAGGAGGCAAGCAGGTTCACCATCACCACGCTGATCAGCAAGCGCCGGATGGACAATGTGCCCCACAAGTAGCGCAGGCCTTCGCGGAAGATCTCCCCGGTAGAGCCCTTGGCGCGCACTTGTGCGCGACTCTTCACCTGGCCCAGCCCGATCAGCAACATGCCGAAGGCGATGGCGGTGAGCAGAAAGCAACCGGCCTCGCCGCTCCAGTTGATCAGCAAGCCGGCCAGCGGCGGGCCGATAAAGCGCGCGGCGTTGATCAGCATCGCATTCAGTACGAGGGCATTGGGCAGGTCGTTGGGGTCATCGACGAAACTGGCGATCAAGGCTTGGCGCAGCGGCGTTTCCAGGGCATTGAGCAAGCCCAGCAGCAGCGCCATGACGATGATGACCTCGCGGCCCATCCACTGCTGCGAGGTGAGCACGGCGAGCGCCACCGATTGCACTGCCAGTATGGCCTGCACCGCCATCAGCAGGCGGCGCTTGTCGTGGCGGTCGGACCAGGCGCCCGCCAGCGGCCCGACCAACAGCTGCGGCAACAGCGTCAGAAACGCAATCGCGCCCAGCAGTACGGCCGAGCCGGTCAGGTGGTAGGCCAGCCACGACAGCGCGACCTGTTGCACCCATTTGCCCAGAGTGGAGAGGCCCTGGCCAACAAAGTAGATCTGGAAATTACGATGGCGCAACGCGCGGATGGGCGCGGGCCATCGGGGGGTAGACGCAGGATTCAAATAAACTCGCAGCCCTTTTGTGTCAGGGATTTAAGGACCCAGGAACGGTCGTTTTCGCCCAGTGCAATCTGTTCCAGCTGCTTCTGTTCGGCGGCATGTTTGGCATAGGCGCGATCATACACCTCGCCGACCTGCTCGAACGGCACGCAGAGCAGACCGTCCTCATCCCCGATCACCAGATCGCCCGGTTCGATCACCATGCCGGCCAGGGCAATCGGCACATTCACCTCGCCAGGGCCGTCCTTGTAAGGGCCGCGATGGGTAATACCGGCGGCGAACACCGGGAACTCCCCGGCGCCGATGCTGGCCGCGTCGCGAATCGCGCCATTGATCACAATGCCCGCCACGCCCTTCTTGATCGCGTAGGCCACCATCATCTCGCCAATCAGCGCGTTGCTCAGGTCACCGCCGGCATCCACCACGATCACGTCGCCAGGCTCGGCGATGTCCAGCGCGTGATGCAGCATCAGGTTGTCCCCCGGCCGTGCCTTCACGGTCAGCGCCGGCCCGACCAGTACGCCCGTGCGGTGCATCGGTTGCAGGCTGGCACCGCCGGCGGTCATGCGGTGCATGGAGTCGCTGATGTTGGCGACGGGCACCGTGCGGTAACGCTCGACCCACTCGGCAGCGACCTTGCGTTGCTGCTTGAGCACTCTGAATCCGATGGACATGGGGTATTCCTCTGATGATTTTTGTTTGTTTTGAAACGATGTTTCGAAATTAACATCACAAATTCAAATCAACAAGACTCAAACCCGAGTCATCCGCCAAATGACGAGCGGCAAAGCCCCGTATAAACAAACTAAACCTCTGATACAACAAGGCCAAACCACGAATACAGCTCGATCTTAAGTGACCACTGGAAAATTTATTTATTGCAACGCCGTTTCATTATGCTAATTTCCAGCCACCACCGCACACCGACAAAAACACCAAGGTGCACAGAAATGACCCGAACCCTCCTGCTGACCGGCCCGGAATTGACCGCCGACGCCATGGCCCATGCCGCCTCCCACGGCGTGCGCATCATCCCCACCACGCCCTACGCACCGGCCGATGAACTCATCGCGATCATTGCCCGCGAACAACCGGACGCGATCATCGTGCGCCAGGGCCAACTGACCCGCGAGATGATCAACGCCTCCGCCGCACTCAAAATCATCGCCAAGCACGGCGTGGGCTACGACACCATCGACATCGCCGCCGCCGCCGAGCGCCAGATCCCGGTGACCATCGCCCTGGGCGCCAACGCGCAATCGGTGGCCGAACACGCCTTGGCATTGATGTTCAGCGTGGCGCGCCAGACCGCCCTGCTCGACGCGCGGATGCGTGACGGGCACTGGGACAAAGCCACTTCGGTGGGCATCGAACTGTCCGGCAAGACCCTGGGCCTGGTGGGCCTGGGCGCCATCGGACGGATCCTGATGGAATTGGTGGCGCCACTGCGCATGACCATCAAAGTGTTTGACCCGTACCTGGCGGACCTGCCGAACGTGGAGCGCGTCGACACCATTGATGACCTGCTGGCGAGCTGCGATATCATCAGCCTGCATTGCCCGCTGACCGAGCAAAACCGCAACCTGTTTGGCGCCGCGCAGTTCAAGCGCATGCGCCCAGGCAGCATTCTGATCAACACGGCACGCGGTGAACTGATCGATACCGAAGCCTTGGTCCACGCCTTGAGCACCGGGCAGATTGCCGGCGCCGGGCTCGACACCTTCAACCCCGAACCGCCGCCTGCCGACTCGGCGCTGTGGGGCCTGCCGACCCTGGTGGCCACACCCCATGTGGGCGCCAACACCGCCGAAGCACGGGACCGCGTGGGCCTGCTGGCCCTGCAACACATCATCGATTTCTGGGACGGCATCGCGCCGCCACCGCGTGCGGTGGTCAACCGCCATCTCTACGCACACTGACATCGTCCGCCGATTACGCGCGGGCTCATCACGCTTCTCCAAAAAAAACAACACGGGAGAGAGTCATGCCTATCAGTTCTACCGACATCAGCGCCCTTGAGCGCTCAACCATGCGCAAGGTGGCCTGGCGACTGCTGCCATTCCTGATCCTGTGCTACCTGCTGGCGATCATCGACCGTGGCAACATCGGCATGGCCTCGCTGCAAATGAACCAGGACCTGGGGCTGACCCCGGCAATCTTCGGCTTTGCCAGCAGCCTGTTCTTTGTCTCTTACTTTCTTGTGGAAGTGCCGAGCAACCTGGCCCTGCAGCGCTTCGGCGCACGGGTGTGGATTGCGCGGATCATGATCACCTGGGGCCTGATTTCCGCCGGCACCGCGTTTGTCACCGGTGCCAACTCGCTGTATGTGATGCGTTTTCTGTTGGGTGCGGCCGAGGCCGGCTTCTTCCCGGGCGTACTGTTGTACCTCACCTACTGGCTGCCAGCGGCGTACCGTGGGCGCATGGTCGCTATCTTCATGGTGGCGATTCCCGGTGCCAACTTCATCGGCTCACCGCTGTCCGGCTTATTGTTGAGCCTGGACGGCTGGTTCGGCATGCGCGGTTGGCACTGGCTGTTCATCATCGAAGGCATTCCGGCGGTACTGCTGGGCATTGCCTGCCTGTTTGTGCTGACCGATCGCCCGGAGCAAGCCAAATGGCTGAGCCACGAGCAACGCCATTGGCTCACCAGTCGACTCGACGAAGAACGCAGCCGCAAGACCGCTATCGGGCATATCTCATTGTGGAAACTGCTGCGCCACAAACACATCTGGGTGCTGGCACTGATCTACTCCGGCGCCTCGGCGGCCGGCAGCACCATGAGCGTGTGGGCGCCGCAATTGCTCAAGACCTTTGGCTTGAACAACCTGGAAATCGGCCTGGTCAATGCGATCCCCTACGGGCTGGCATCGATCCTGATGATCATGTGGGGCCGCAGCTCGGATAAAACCGGCGAACGCCGCTGGCACACCGCGACCACCTTGTTGCTGATCACGGGCGGCCTGCTCTTGGCACTGGTCACCTCATCCCTGGTGGCGACGGTGATCATGCTGTCAATGGTGCTGATTGGTGCTTACTCCATGAAAGGACCGTTCTGGGCATTGGTCTCCACCTGGCTCTCCTCCTCCACCGCTGCTGCTGGCTTGGCGGCTGTGGGCGCGATGGCCAACCTGATTGGCGGCGGGATCATGGTCAATGTGTACGGCACGATTCATCATGCTACGGGCAGTTACGCGATTGCGCTGCTGCCATTGGCGGCGCTGTGTGCGGCAGGTGCGGTGATGGTGTTGTTGATGGGGCGCAAGCAGATGAAGGAAACCGTGGAGTTCAATAAAGCCGCCAACGCCAACTGAAATCCTAATGCCACAGGTACAGTGCTCAGCCTTAACGGATGGGCACTGGGGCTTGCCCACTCCCACCTTTAGCTCCGGTGGACAGTCAAGATTGCCCCCATCCGCCAATACCAGTATTTTGCAGCTTCCCCCCAACAAGGAGCACCCCATGGTAAAAACCCGCCCACGCCCCGCAGTCACCGGGGTGGCCTCGGCCGATCGGGTGCTCACCGTGCTCACTGCCTTCCGCATGGGGGATACTGCCCTGGAACTGGCCGAACTCGCCGCCCGCACCGGGCTGATCAAAAGCACCATCATGCGCTTGATGGTCTCGCTCGAAGACCACGGCCTGATCACCCGCCTGGCCGACGGTCGCTATCAGTTGGCCACCGAGATCATGCGCTTGAACACCGTGTATCAGGACGGCCTCGACCTTGAACGCCACATCACCCCACTGCTGCACCGCCTGACTCAAGAAACCGGCGAAACCGCGTCCTTCTATGTACGTCACGGCGCTTATCGGATGTGCCTGTACCGCGTGAACTCCCCCCATCACCTGCGCCTGCACCTGCAACCCGGTGACACCCGCCCCATGGACGGGGCCGCCGGGGCCGAGGCGTTGCGCACGCCCTATTCGCTGGCCGCGAAGATGATCAAGCCGATTTTCTCCCACGGCGCCACCGACCCCCACGCCTCGTCCATGGCCCTGCCGATCTTCGGCCCAGGAGAAAACCTGATCGGTGCGCTGGTACTGTCCGGCCCCGCCAGCCGCCTGACCGCCGAACAAGCGCAGACGCTGCACCCGCTGTTCCAGCAAGCCGCCGTCGAACTGACCCGTAGCCTGGGTGGCGACGCACTGGCCGACACCGACGCCCCGCAGAAAAAGCTGCGCGGCAAAAAAGCCGACTAAACTCATCACGGATGCGCAGAACAGTAGGGTGCGAGGTCATTCGCACCCTGAGCGACATTCCACCACATCCCATCATCGCAGCGCCTGTAATAGTCTATTGCAGGACTCTAATGTACTAACCAGTTACTTATCTTGCTAAAATCGCGTCTTTGCCCTCTCACATTCGAGTCCTGTCGACATGAAACGAGCATCGCGCGCCGCTGGCGCCTCTAGATTCTTACTGCTGGGCCTGGGCGTGATCATCGCCCTGCTCGGCCTCGCGCTGGCCATTGGCGGCGTCAAACTGGTCAGCCTGGGAGGTTCCTGGTACTTCCTGATCGGCGGCGCAGTCATGACGATTGCCGGCCTGTTGATCGCCGGCCGCAAGCCAGCCGGTGCCTGGTTGTTCGCCGCCTTTTTGATTGGCACGGCCATTTGGGCGGTGGCGGACGTGGGCCTGGTGTTCTGGCCGTTGTTCTCCCGCGTGTTCATGTTCGCGGCCATCGGCATGGTGGTGGCGCTGGTGTACCCGTTGCTGGTCAACCGGCCTGCACGCGGCGCCTATGCGGTGGCTGCCGTACTGGCGGCGGGCGTGGCGGTCGCGGCGGGCAACATGTTCGTCGCCCACCCGAGCGTGGCGCCGACCGGTGCCGGCCCTGGCATCACCCCGGTGACTGCGGCCGACGCACAGAAAGACTGGGCGCATTACGGCAACACCGAAGGCGGCAGCCGCTTCGCCGCGCTGGACCAGATCAACCGTGACACGGTCAATAAGCTCAAAGTGGCCTGGACCTATCACACCGGCGACGTCGCGATCAGCGACGGCAACGGTGCCGAAGACCAGCTGACGCCCCTGCAGATCGGCAACAAGGTCTTCATCTGCACACCCCACAACAACCTGATCGCCCTGGACGCCGACACCGGCAAAGAACTGTGGAAGAACGAGGTCAACGCCAAATCGGCGGTGTGGCAGCGTTGCCGTGGCATGGCGTATTTCGACGCCACCGCGCCGATTGCCCAGCCGACCCAGCCGAACAGTTCACCGATCATTGCCGCCAGTGTGCCGGCCGGCGCGCAGTGCCAGCGTCGCCTGCTGACCAACACCATCGATGCGCGCCTGATCGCCGTAGATGCCGACACCGGCAAATTCTGCGAAGACTTTGGCACCCACGGCCAGGTGGATTTGAAAGCCGGCCTGGGTAACGTGCCGGACAGCTACTACCAACTGTCTTCCGCACCCCTGATCGCCGGCACCACCGTAGTCGTCGGCGGCCGCGTGGCCGACAACGTGCAGACCGACATGCCAGGCGGCGTGATCCGTGGCTTCGACGTGATCAGTGGCCAGATGCGCTGGGCCTTCGACCCCGGCAACCCGGAAGACAAAACAGCCCCGGCCGACGGCAGCACTTACGTGCGCAGCACGCCGAACAGCTGGGCGCCGATGTCCTACGACCCGCTGATGAACACGGTCTTCCTGCCGATGGGCAGCTCGTCCACCGACATCTACGGCGTGGAACGCACCCAGCTCAACCACAAATACGGCGCTTCGGTGCTGGCGCTGGATGCCTCCACCGGCGCGGAAAAGTGGGTGTACCAGACCGTCCACAATGACCTGTGGGACTTCGACCTGCCGATGCAGCCAAGCCTGATCGACTTCACGCCACCGGGCGGCGACAAAGCCGTGCCTGCAGTCGTGATCGGCACCAAGGCCGGGCAGATCTACGTGCTCGACCGCGCCACCGGCAAGCCGCTGACCGACGTTAAAGAAGTCCCGGTCAAGGCCGCCAACATCCCCAACGAACCCTACTCCCCGACCCAGCCGAAATCCGTCGGCATGCCGCAGATCGGCGCGCAAACCCTGACCGAATCGGACATGTGGGGCGCCACTCCCTACGATCAGCTGCTGTGCCGTATCGACTTCAAGGGCATGCGCTACGACGGCCTGTACACCGCGCCGGGCACCGATAAATCCCTGAGTTTTCCAGGCTCCCTGGGCGGCATGAACTGGGGCAGTATTTCCACCGACCCGGTACACGGCTTTATCTTCGTCAATGACATGCGCCTGGGCCTGTGGATCCAGATGGTGCCGTCGCAGAACAAGGCCCAAGCCGCGTCCGGTGGCGAAGCGCTGAACACTGGCATGGGCGCCGTGCCGCTCAAGGGCACGCCGTATGCGGTGAACAAAAACCGCTTCCTGTCGGTGGCCGGCATTCCGTGCCAGGCGCCGCCGTTCGGCACCCTGACCGCGATCGACATGAAGACGCAAAAGGTCGCCTGGCAAGTGCCGGTCGGCACCGTGGAAGACACCGGCCCGCTGGGCATTCGCATGCACCTGCCGATCAAGATCGGCCTGCCAACCCTCGGCGGCACCCTGTCGACCCAGGGCGGCCTGATCTTTATCGCCGGCACCCAGGATTTCTACCTGCGCGCCTTCAACAGCGGCAACGGTGATGAAGTCTGGAAAGTCCGCCTGCCCGTGGGCAGCCAAGGTGGCCCGATGACTTACGTGTCGCCGAAAACCGGTAAGCAATACATCGTGATCACCGCCGGTGGCGCACGCCAGTCCACCGATCGTGGCGACTACGTGATCGCCTACGCCCTGCCATAACCCCCTGTTCGCGCGGCGCCTCCCCCGGCGCCGCGCCTTCTGCCTGGAAAAACCCGCATGACCCCCACTTCTCATATTCCCCTTGGGCGCCTGTTGCTGGGCCTCGCCCTGGGTGCCGCCCTGCCCGTGCAAGCCGATGACACCACCCTGACCGGCGACTGGGGCGGCCTGCGCCGTGAACTCGACGCGCAAGGCATCCGCTTTACCGGCGACTACAGCGGCGAAACCGCCTACAACGCCCACGGTGGCCAGCATCGCTCGGCGCGCTACTCGCAGAACCTCAAGCTGGGCGTGCAGTTCGACCTGGGTAAGCTCTACGGTTTCAATAATGGCGATCGCATCCAAGTCACTATTAACGACCGTCGCGGCAACAGCGCTTCCGAGGATTTGGTGGGCAACCGCCTGCCGATCCAGGAAAACTACGGTGGCCTCTACACGCGCCTGACCGAATTGAGCTACGAGCGCACGCTGTTCACGCAGGCCCTCAACGTCAAGTTCGGCTACATGGCCATGGGCAATGACCTCGGCGGCCTGGACAGCGGCATCCTGTGCAACTTCATGAACGCCGGTTTCTGCGGGCACCCGCTGAACATGTCCGGCGGCAGCGGCTGGACCAACTACCCCAATGCACGCCTGGGTGCGCGGGTGAAATACGACTTCGCACCCAACTGGCAACTGCGCGTCGCCGCGTTCAACGTTGACCCGGAAAGCAATGGTAACTCCAGCCGCGCCTGGAAACTGGGACCCAAACACACCACCGGCACCGTGGTGCCGATCGAGCTGGTGTACAAACACGCGGGCAACCTGCCGGGTGAATACAAGCTGGGCTATTACTACGACAGCTCCGACGTGAAACGCATCGGCAGCAGCAAGGAAGTCAGCGGTCGCGGCGGTCACTACCTGCTGATCGACCAGGCCGTTTGGGCTTCCGACTCCTCCGCCGGCCGCGTGCTGCACGCCTTCGGTCAATACTCTGCCGCCAGTGAAGCGGCTTCGCCATTCACCAAGTGGTATGGCGCGGGCGTGGTGCTGTACAAGCCGTTCGAAGGCCGACCGCGTGACACGCTGGCCTTGGGCTATGGTCGCGCCGTGCCCAACCCACGCAGCCGCGAGGCTCAGGAGCTGGCCGCGCTCAACGCAGGCAACGACTACCCCAACCTGAGCAATGCCGAACAGCTGATCGAACTCAGCTACGGCTACCAGGCCACGCCCTGGCTGACCCTGCGCCCGGATGTGCAATACATCATCGAGCCGGGTGCGTTTTCCGGTGACAACATCGACAACGCCCTGGTGCTGGGCCTGCAGGTCAAGGCGGTGTTCTGAAACGGCTCAGTCGTCTGACGGCAACGCCCTGTTCGCCTGTTCGAGCGCAGTGATGCGCTCGACTTTCTTGCCGGAGCGCTCCGCTTCGAATTCCGATTCCAGAAACACTTTGACGATGCTCTTGGCCAGCTCGGGCCCGATCACCCGCGCACCAATGGACAGGATCTGCGCATCGTTGCTCTTGCGCGCACGCTCGGCCGAATACGTGTCGTGGGCCTGTGCAGCCCGCACGCCTTTGATCTTATTGGCAGAGATCGCCATGCCAATGCCCGTGCCGCAAATCAACACGCCCAGGCGCTGCTCACCCGCCCCCACCGCCATGGCCACCGCCGCCGCGATATCGGGATACAGCACGGGGCTGGACGAATGACAGCCAAAATCCTCGACCCCATACCCCAGGCCTTCGATAAAGCGCTTGAGCAGCTCCTTAAGTTCGAAGCCCGCCTCGTCGCATCCGATGGCCACCGAAAACGTCGTTTGTGCACCCATTACTGTTTCTCCATCAGACCGATCATATGATCACTCACTGAAATTATGCACAATCATTAGCGGGCGATGAGTAGGTCGCTGTCAAGGCTTATTTAAAGACCCAAACACTAAATAACGCTAAAACCTCGGCGAGAGCCGTGGGCAAAGCATTGACAAAACCGACCCAAGCAGTTTAAACATATGATCACTATCCGATCATATGATCAGGCTGTTGGCTAAGCCTACCTAATAAGAAAATCAGCAAGAGGACACACCGATGGCCACGCCATTACTGCTCCAGGCTGAACAAGTTTCCAAGGCCTATGCCGGGGTCCCCGCCCTGCGCGACGGGCGTCTCTCCCTGCGGGCCGGCAGCGTGCACGCACTGTGCGGCGGCAATGGCGCCGGCAAATCGACCTTCCTCAGTATCCTCATGGGCATCACCCAACGCGACGCCGGCACCATCCTGCTCAACGGCCAACCGGTGCAGTTCGACCGCCCCAGTGCGGCACTCGCCGCAGGCGTGGCGATGATCACCCAGGAACTGGAACCCATCCCCTACATGACCGTGGCCGAGAACATCTGGCTGGGTCGCGAGCCGCGCCGCGCTGGCTGCATCGTCGACAGCAAGGAACTGAACCGGCGCACCCGCGAATTGCTGCACAGCCTGGAATTCGACGTCGACGCCACCAGCCCCATGCATCGCCTGAGCGTGGCGCAGATTCAGCTGGTGGAGATCGCCAAGGCGTTCAGCCATGACTGCCAGGTGATGATCATGGACGAGCCCACTTCGGCCATCGGCGAGCGCGAAGCCGAAACCCTGTTCAAGGCGATCCGCCGCCTGACGGCGCGGGGTGCCGGCATCATCTACGTGTCCCACCGCCTCAGCGAATTGGCGCAGATCGCCGACGACTACAGCATCTTTCGCGACGGCGCCTTTGTGGAGAGCGGGCGCATGGCGGATATCGACCGCGCCCACCTGGTGCGCGGCATCGTCGGCCAGGAGCTGCAACGCATCGACCACAAGGTCGGCCGCGAATGCGCCGCCACCACCTGCCTGGACGTCAGTGGCCTGAGCCGCGACGGCGAGTTCCAGGACATCAGCCTGCAACTGCGCCAGGGTGAAATCCTCGGCATCTACGGCCTGATGGGCTCGGGGCGCAGCGAATTCCTCAACTGCCTGTACGGCCTGACCCTGCCGGACGCCGGCAGCGCTACCCTGCAAGGCCAGCCGTTGCCGACCGGCACGCCGGCGGCGACGATTCGTGCCGGTATGTCCCTGGTCACCGAAGACCGCAAAGACAGCGGCCTGGTGCTCAGTGGCAGCATCCTCGCCAACATTGCGTTGTCGGCCTATAAGCAGCTGTCGAGTTGGTCGGTGATCAATGCGCGCAAGGAGAACGCCCTGGCCCAGAGCATGGTCAAGCGCTTGCAGATCAAGGTCTCGTCCCTGGACCTGCCGGTGGAGTCCATGAGCGGCGGCAACCAACAGAAAGTGGTGCTCGCCAAATGCCTGTCGACGCAGCCGATCTGCCTGCTCTGCGACGAACCCACACGCGGCATCGACGAAGGCGCCAAGCAGGAGATCTATCACCTGCTGGACGAATTCGTGCGCGCCGGTGGCGCGGCCATCGTGGTTTCGTCCGAAGCCCCGGAACTGCTGCACCTGAGTGATCGCATCGCCGTGTTCAAGGGCGGCCGGCTGGTGACCGTCAGCACCGACACCGCCCTTTCCCAGGAAGCCTTGTTGAGTCTCGCCTCATGAATAGCAAAGTCCTCGCCGCCCCCGTTACCGCCGCGCCGCGCAATCGCCTGCGCCTGTCCCTCGACCGTTTTGGCCTGCCGCTGGTGTTTATCCTGCTGTGCCTGGTAATGGCGTTTTCCAGCGAATACTTCATGACCTGGCGCAATTGGATGGACATCCTGCGCCAGACTTCCATCAACGGCATTCTCGCCGTGGGCATGACCTACGTGATCCTGACCAAGGGCATCGACCTGTCGGTGGGGTCGATCCTGGCGTTTGCCGGTTTGTGCAGCGCCTTGGTCGCCACCCAAGGCTACGGCCTGCTGGCGGCGGTGAGTGCCGGGATGTTTGCCGGGGCCATGCTGGGCGTGGTCAACGGGTTCATGGTTGCCAACCTGAGCATTCCGCCGTTTGTCGCCACCCTCGGCATGCTCAGCGTGGCGCGGGGCATGACTTTTATCCTCAACGATGGCAGCCCGGTCACCGACCTGCCGGACAGTTTCCTCGCCCTGGGCATCGGCAAGCTCGGCCCCATCGGCGTGCCGATCATTATCTTTGCGGTGGTCGCGCTGATCTTCTGGATGGTGCTGCGCTACACCACTTACGGGCGCTATGTGTACGCCGTGGGCGGCAATGAAAAAAGCGCGCGTACGTCCGGCATTGGCGTGCGCAAGGTGACGTTCTCGGTGTATGTGATTTCGGGCCTGCTGGCGGGACTCGCGGGCGTGGTGCTGGCGGCGCGGACCACCTCGGCCCTGCCCCAGGCCGGCGTGTCGTATGAGCTGGACGCGATTGCCGCCGTGGTAATCGGCGGCACCAGCCTGTCAGGTGGCACCGGCAGCATCGTCGGCACCTTGTTTGGCGCGCTGCTGATCGGTGTGATCAACAACGGCTTGAACCTGCTCGGGGTGTCGTCGTATTACCAACAAGTGGCCAAGGGGTTGATCATCGTACTTGCGGTGCTGATCGATGTCTGGCGCAAGAAAAAACGCTAAGTGGAGTGTGTGCAATGTCCAATTTCTGGAACCAGGCGTTCGACCTCACCGGCCGTTGCGCCGTGATCACCGGGGGCGCCGCCGGGATCGGCCTGGCCTGCGCGAGTTTGTTGGTGGAGCGCGGTGCCAGGGTGGCCTTGCTGGATCGTGACCCCGCGGTGGTCGAAGTGGCCGCCAGCCTCGGCACGGGGCATTTGGGTTTGGTGGCTGATTTGCGCCAGCTCGATTCGGTACAGGCTGCGATTGATGAGGCCCACACCGGCCTCGGGCGCATTGATTACCTGGTCAACAGCGCGGGTGTCGCACTGCTGGACAAGGCCCTGGACGTCAGCGAAAACGCCTGGGACACCACCCTGGACATCAACCTCAAGGCCAGCTTCTTCGTGGCCCAGGCCTGTGCCCGGCATATGATCGAACAAGGCAGCGGGCGCATCGTCAACCTGGCCTCCCAAGCGGCGGTGATTGGGCTTGATCGCCATGTGGCCTACTGCGCCAGCAAGGCGGCAGTGGTCGGCATGACCAAAGTGCTGGCCATGGAATGGGCAGCCCACGGCATCAACGTCAACGCCGTGTCGCCGACCATCGTCGAGACCGCCCTGGGCAAGAAGGCGTGGGCCGGCGAACTGGGTGAGAAGGCCAAATTGCAGATCCCGGTGGGGCGCTTCGCCCAGCCGGAAGAGATCGCCGGGCTGGTGCTTTACCTGGTCAGCGATGCGGCCAAGATGATCACCGGGGAAAACGTGGTGATCGACGGCGGCTACAGCATTCAGTAATCCGATTCCAGACAGATAAGAACAAGGAAACACCCTATGAATCGAGTCATCAACGATCCGGACCTGGTGGTCGAGGACATGCTCGCCGGCATCCTCCTGGCGCACCCGGAACTGGTGCAGTACGAAAGCAACCCACGGGTCATCGGTAAGCGTAAGACCTCACCGGCCGGCCAGGTGGGCATTGTCACGGGTGGCGGTTCGGGGCATGAGCCGGCGTTTCTGGGTTATGTGGGGCCAGGGCTGGTGGATGCGGTCGCCGTCGGCGAGATTTTCTCCTCGCCCACTGCCAAGAGCTTCTTCGATGCGTTCCGCGCCGCCGACCAGGGCGCGGGCGTGGCGTGCCTGTACGGCAACTATGCCGGCGACAACATGAACGTAAAGCTGGCGATGAAAATGGCCGCCAGCAAAGACATGAACATTCGCACCGTGGTCGCCAATGACGACGTGGCCTCTGCCCCACCTGCCGACATCGCCAAGCGTCGCGGCGTGGCCGGTGAGATTTTCATGTGGAAAATCGGCGGTGCCGCCGCCGCCCAGGGCTACGACCTCGACGGCGTGATCCGTGTGGCGCAGAAAGCCGTGGATCATTGCCGCTCCATCGGCGTGGGCCTGACGCCCTGCACCATCCCCGCAGTGGGCAAGCCGAACTTCCACATTGCCGATGGCCTGATGGAACTGGGCATCGGCCATCACGGCGAGCCCGGCATTGAAGTGGTGCCGGTGGAATACGCCGCCGCCATGGCCGAACGCATGCTCGCGCCGATCCTGGCTGACCGCGACTTCACCCAAGATGAGAGCGTGGTGGTGCTGGTCTCCGGCCTGGGCGCTACGCCGGTGATGGAACTGTATATTTTTTACGCCGAGGTCGAGCGCCAATTGCGCGCCAAGGGCCTGCGCATTCACCGTTGCTATGTAGGCAACTACTTCACGTCGCTGGAAATGATGGGCGTGACCCTGACCCTGCTCGGCCTCGACGCTGAACTGAGCAGCCTGATCGACCAACCCTGCCGCTCCATCGGCATGACCCAGTCGGAGTAGAGCATGAGCGAGCATTTCCCCAGCAACACCGGTAGCGCCATCGTCACCAACCTGGTGTCGATCATCGTCGCCAACCGCGAATACCTCAGCGAAGTGGACGGCGCCATCGGCGACGGCGACCACGGCATCAACATGGCCAAGGGGTTCTCACGTTGTGGCAAGACCCTCGAAGGCCGCGAGCTGTCTTTGGCCGAGGCACTGGACGAACTTACCCTGGCGCTGATGGAAGGCATCGGCGGCTCCATGGGCCCGCTCTACGGCAGCCTGTTCATCGGCATGGCCGACGAAGTGCGCGACCGCGACAGCATCGACGCGGCGACCTTCGCCAAGCTGCTGCGCGGTGGTCTCACGTCCTTGCAGGATATCAGCGACGCGGGTGTGGGCGACAAATGCCTGATGGACACGCTGATCCCGGCGGTCGAAGCCTTTGAACAGGCCCAGGCCAGCGGCGCGTCGTTCAGCGAGGCCTTGCGCCAGATGAAAAGCGCGGCCTCCCAGGGCCGTGATTCCACCCGCGACCTGGTGGCAAAAATCGGCCGCGCCAGCCGCCTTGGGGAACGTTCCCTCGGCGTACTGGATGCCGGCGCGGTGTCGTGCTGCCTGATCCTCACCGACCTCGCCGAATCGGTGGAGGCGCGGTTAGTTGCTTAGTTGGCAGCAGACTTCCTGTGGCGAGCGGGCTTGCCCCGCGTTGGGTGGCGAAGCCGCCCCAAAATTTGCCAATGAGTGCTAACTGGATAAATGCGGCGCCTGGATTGGGGCCGCTTCGCAGCCCAACGCGGGGCAAGCCCGCTCGCCACAGGAAGTGGGCTTGCCACTATAGCCCTGCCCACCACAAGGATGTGGTCGTCTTTAGCGACGCGTCGCATCATCCAGGGCAAGGATCGTGTAGGCGTTCGACACAGTCGTCGCCAGGGTGTTGATCACCCCGGAGCGCAACGCGCCGAGGGTGGCTGCCGCCTTGGTGTTCTCGCTGGCAATCGCCACCACATCGGGAATACGCACCAGCTCCTGCACCGTCAAGCCGATCACCCTGCCCTGCATGGCGTTGACCGCCGGCTGGCCGTGGATGTCGATGAAGTCGTAGCCCATCATGTCGCCCACCGTACCGGACACACGGGCCTGGGCGATTTCCTGGGGTGAAAACCAGCCCATGCGCACCATGTTGCTGTTCTCGCTCATGTCGCCGATGCCGATCAAGGCGATATCGGCGCGGCGCGCGCGGTCGAGGGTGGAGCGCACGGTGTCGTTGTTGATCAACACGCTGCGCAGTTCCGGATTGGCCACCAGGGCCGGGGCGTACAGGGTTTCGCTCTCGGCGCCAAAACGCAGGGCCAGGCGCCGGCAGATATGGTCGGGGTTCATGTATTCACCCGCCTTGAGCGAGCCGCCAATCGCACACACAAACGTGCAGTTGCGCGTCACCGGCAGGAACACATTCTCGGCCACCGCGCCGACGTTGCGGCCCATGCCGACGGCAATGATCATGCCGTCGCTGAGGGTCTTGTTCAGGTAGTTGGCGACCAGGCTGGCCACGGCCGAGCGCTGGGTGTCAGGGTCGCCATGGTCCACCGCGATCAACGCGCGGTCCAGCTGGAAACGCTCGACCAGCGCCTGCTCCAGCTCCGTGTTCAACGCCGGATGCTGCAACACCCGCACCTCTACCACCCCTTCATCCCGGGCGCGCTTGAGCAGCCGGCTGACCTTGACCCGCGACAGGTCGAAGCGCTTGGCGATGGCTTCCTGGGTGATGTTGTCGAGGTAATAAAGCATGGCCACTTCGGTCATCAGGTCGATGTCGCTGGCGGCACGCTGGGCACTGTCGGTCATGGGAGCTTCCATTTACGCCACAAAAAACCATTCTCCCTAGTCTGTACGGTGCAAGTCCAGCGGCGAATGGGCCAAGCCTGCAAAGTTTCTAATGGCTCTGCTGGTATTCCCGTGGCGTGCAGCCGAACTCGCGACGGAACACCGTGTGCAGGTACTGCGCGGACTTGAAGCCGCATTGCTGGGCGATATCGGCAATCGCCAGGTGATCGTCCTCCAGCCCCTTGGCGGCACTGGCGAGTTTGAAGCGCAGGATCTCGTCATGCACGCTGCACCCGCGCACCTTGCGAAAATGCGCCTCCAGGGACGAACGGGACACGCCAACATAGGCCGCCACCTGGGCAGTCTTGATGCCCTGGCAAGCGTATTGACGGATAAACAGCAGCGCCTGCATCACATAAGGATGACCCAAGGGTTGATGCAAGCTGGACGCCTGCACGTTGATCGCATCCGGCGGCACCAGCACCTGCGTACCCGCGCAGGGCTTGCCGTGCAACATCTGATGCAACAGCGCAGCGGCGGTGCGGCCCATGGTTTCGGTGCCCTGGATCACCGAACTCAATGGCACCCGCGTGAGGGTACGGGTCAGCGGGTCGTTGTCGATGCCGATCAGCGCGACTTCTTCCGGCACGGCGATGCCGGCAGTAAGACAGGCTTGCAGCAATTGCCGGGCGCGAGCGTCGGTGACGGCGATAATGCCGATGGGTTTGGGCAGGCTTTGCAACCAGGCAATCTGCTGCTCGACGGCGCTGTCCCACAGCGGGGCGCTGGTGCCGAGGCCGCGATAGATCTGCACGGGCAAGCCATCGCGTTGCAGTAAGCGCTTGAAGGCTTTTTCGCGCTCTTGGGCCCAGCGATTGGCCTGGGCTTCGGGCAGGCTGAAACAGGCAAACCGCGTCAGGCCGGCTTCGATCAAGTGTTCATAGGCCAGCTTGATCAAGGCGTAGTTGTCCGTGGCCACGTAGGGAATGCCTTTGGGATAGGCCCGCCCATCCTCGTAGGAACCGCCCACCGCCACCACCGGCACCTTGCTCCCGGCCAGCGCCTCGCCAATCAGCGGGTCGTCGAAGTCGGCAATGATGCCGTCGCCCTGCCAACGCTCGATGCCTTTGAGGCGGCACAGGAAGTCTTCTTCGAGGAACAAGTCCCAGGACGCGCGTGTGCTGCTCAGGTAATTGCCGATGCCGGCGATGATGCCGCGGTCGTAGATTTTGCTGCCGTTGAACAGCAAGGCAATGCGGTGCACGGGCGGTAGGGTTTTCATTGTTTTTATCCTGGGGCCGGTCGAAACAGACTAGCCCCTGCTACGCAAAATCGCACTCTCCCTTGATGATTTTCATAATCGGCAGGCCCAACGCCGTTGCTAGTATCGAGCCACCGCCCAGAACAATAAGGAAAACGCCATGCCGTACTTCCCCGGTGTCGAGAAGGTTCGCTTCGAAGGCCCCCACAGCGATGCTCCCCTCGCCTTTCGCCACTACGACGCCAACAAGCTCATCCTCGGCAAACCCATGCGCGAGCACCTGCGCATGGCCGCCTGTTATTGGCACACCTTCGTCTGGCCGGGGGCGGATATGTTTGGGGTGGGCACCTTCAAGCGGCCTTGGCAGCGCAGTGGCGACCCGATGGAACTGGCCATCGGCAAAGCGGATGCGGCCTTCGAGTTTTTCTCCAAGCTGGGCATCGACTACTACAGCTTTCACGACACGGACGTCGCCCCCGAAGGCAGCTCGCTCAAGGAGTACCGCCACCACTTCGCGCAGATGGTCGATCACCTGGAACGCCATCAGGAACAGACCGGAATCAAGCTGCTGTGGGGCACCGCCAACTGCTTCAGCAACCCACGCTTTGCCGCCGGCGCCGCCAGCAACCCGGACCCGGAGGTGTTTGCCTACGCTGCCGCCCAGGTGTTCAGCGCGATGAACGCCACCCTGCGGCTCAAGGGTTCCAACTATGTACTGTGGGGCGGCCGCGAAGGTTATGAGACCTTGCTCAACACCGACCTCAAGCGCGAGCGCGAACAGCTCGGGCGTTTCATGCGCATGGTGGTGGAGCACAAGCACAAGATCGGCTTCAAGGGCGACCTGCTGATCGAGCCCAAGCCCCAGGAACCAACCAAGCACCAATACGACTACGACAGCGCCACGGTGTTCGGTTTCCTGCATGAGTACGGCCTGGAACAGGAAATCAAGGTGAACATCGAGGCCAACCACGCGACCCTCGCCGGGCACAGCTTTCATCATGAGATTGCCACCGCCGTGTCCCTGGGGATCTTCGGCAGTATCGACGCCAACCGCGGCGACCCGCAGAACGGCTGGGACACCGACCAATTCCCTAACAGCGTCGAGGAAATGACGCTCGCCACTTATGAAATCCTCAAAGCTGGCGGGTTCAAGAATGGCGGCTATAACTTCGACTCCAAGGTGCGTCGCCAGAGCCTGGATGATGTGGACCTGTTCCACGGTCATGTGGCCGCCATGGATGTACTGGCCCTGGCACTGGAACGCGCGGCGGCGATGGTCGAGAACGACCGGCTGCAGCAATTCAAGGACCAGCGTTATGCCGGCTGGCAGCTGCCGTTGGGGCAGGCCGTGCTGGCGGGTGAGTTCAGCCTGGAATCACTGGCCGAGCACGCGTTTGTCCATGAGCTGAACCCGCAGGCGGTGAGTGGTCGGCAGGAGATGCTTGAGGGTGTTGTGAATCGCTTTATCTACCGGTGACCGTGTGGTCAGCGGACTGTTTTTCTGTGGCGAGCGGGCTTGCCCCGCGTTGGGCTGCGAAGCAGCCCCAAAACCAGGCACCTCAGAGTGTCAGGTAAAAACGCATCGCCTGCAGTGGGGCCGCTACGCGCCCCAGCGCGGGGCAAGCCCGCTCACCACAAACAAGCCTGCTCACCACATACAAACCCAAGCCGGGTTCACCACAAGTACAGTGTTTGTCTAGAGTCTTCCAACAACAATAAAAGGACGCACAACCATGAAACGTACACTCATTGCCACTGCCCTGGCCCTGCTCGCCCTGCCCGTCATGGCCGACTCAGCCCACCCGAAAATCGGCTTCTCCATCGACGACCTGCGCCTGGAACGCTGGTCCCGCGACCGCGACTACTTCGTTGCCGCCGCAGAAAAACTCGACGCCAAGGTCTTCGTGCAATCGGCCGATGCCAACGAGCAGAAGCAGATCTCGCAGATCGAAAACCTGATCTCCCGTGGCGTCGACGTGATCGTCATCGTGCCGTTCAATGCCACCGTATTGACCAACGCCGTCGCCGAAGCCAAGAAAGCCGGGATCAAGGTGGTGTCCTATGACCGGCTGATTCTGAACGCGGATATCGACGCCTACATCTCCTTCGATAACGAAAAAGTCGGTGAGATGCAGGCCAGCGGCGTGTTGCAAGCGGCGCCCAAGGGCAACTATTTCCTGCTCGGCGGCGCGCCCACCGACAACAATGCCAAGGTGCTTCGCGAAGGCCAGATGAAGGTGTTGCAACCGTCCATCGACAAAGGCGACATCAAGATCGTCGGTCAGCAGTGGGTCAAGGAATGGAACCCCACTGAAGCCCTGAGCATCGTCGAAAACGCCCTGACCCGGAACAACAACAAGATCGACGCCATCGTCGCCTCCAACGACGCCACTGCCGGCGGCGCGATCCAGGCCCTGGCCGCGCAGAAACTGGCGGGCAAGGTGCCGATTTCCGGGCAAGACGCCGACCTCGCCGCAATCAAACGTGTGATCGACGGCACGCAGACCATGACCGTGTACAAGCCGCTCAAGCTGATCGCCACCGAAGCCGCCAAGCTCTCGGTACAACTGGCGCGCAATGAGAAACCGACCTACAGCTCGCAATACGACAACGGCAGCAAAAAGGTCGACACCATCCTGCTCACCCCAACCCCATTGACCAAGGCCAACATCGACCTGTTGGAGAAGGACGGGTTCTATACCAAAGAGCAGATTGCCGGGCAGTGACCGCCATGGCCGACTACCTGCTGCAAATGAACGGCATCGTCAAACGCTTTGGCGGTGTCAACGCGCTGAACGGCATCGATATCCAGGTGCGGCCGGGGGAATGCGTGGGCCTGTGCGGCGAGAACGGCGCGGGCAAGTCCACCTTGATGAAGGTGCTGTCGGCGGTCTATCCGTACGGCACCTGGGAGGGCGAAATCCTCTGGGACGGGCAGCCACTCAAGGCCCATTCCATCAGCGAAACCGAGGCCGCCGGTATCGTGATCATCCACCAGGAACTGACCCTGGTGCCCGACCTGTCGGTGGCTGAAAACATCTTCATGGGCCACGAACTGACCTTGCCCGGCGGGCGCATGAACTACCCGGCCATGTTCCACCGCGCCGAAGCGCTGATGCGTGAACTCAAGGTGCCGGACATGAACGTGGCGCTGCCGGTATCGCAGTATGGCGGCGGCTACCAACAACTGGTGGAAATCGCCAAGGCCCTGAACAAGCAGGCACGGCTGTTGATTCTCGACGAGCCCTCCTCGGCCCTGACCCGCTCGGAAATCGAGGTGCTGCTGGACATCATCCGTGGCCTCAAGGCCAAGGGCGTGGCCTGCGTGTACATCTCCCACAAGCTCGATGAAGTGGCGGCAGTGTGCGACACCATCGCTGTGATCCGCGATGGCAAGCACATCGCGACCACCGCCATGGCCGACATGGACATTGCGAAGATCATCACCCAGATGGTCGGCCGCGAGATGAGCAACCTCTACCCCACCGAGCCCCATGCAGTGGGCGAGGTGATGTTCGAGGCGCGCAACGTCACCTGTTATGACGTCGACAACCCCAAGCGCAAGCGCGTGGACGATGTGTCGTTTGTGCTCAAGCGCGGGGAAATCCTCGGCATTGCCGGGCTGGTCGGCGCCGGGCGAACGGAACTGGTGTCGGCACTGTTTGGCGCCTACCCCGGTCGCTACAGCTGCGAAGTGTGGCTGGACGGCCAGGTGATCGACACGCGCACGCCGCTCAAGTCGATCCGCGCCGGGCTGTGCATGGTGCCCGAGGACCGCAAGCGCCAGGGCATCATCCCGGACCTCGGCGTGGGCCAGAACATCACCCTGGCGGTGCTCGACACCTATGCGCACCTGACCCGCATCGATGCCGAAGCCGAACTGGGCAGCATCGACCAGCAGATCGCGCGCATGCACCTCAAGACCGCCAGCCCGTTCCTGCCAATCACTAGCCTGTCCGGCGGCAACCAGCAAAAGGCAGTGCTGGCGAAAATGCTGATGGCCAAGCCCAAGGTGCTGATCCTCGACGAACCCACACGCGGCGTCGACGTGGGCGCCAAGTATGAGATCTACAAGCTGATGGGCGCGCTGGCGGCCGAAGGCGTGGCGATCATCATGGTCTCCTCGGAGCTGGCCGAAGTGCTCGGCGTGTCCGACCGCGTGCTGGTGATCGGCGACGGCCAGTTGCGCGGTGACTTTATCAACGAGGGGCTCACCCAGGAACAGGTGCTCGCCGCCGCGCTCAGCCAACACAACAATAATGATCGGAAGACCGCGTAGATGAATCAGGTCAAACACCTTTTCACCCGCTACAAAATGCTCGCCCTGGTCATCGCCGTGGCGGTGATCTGGGTGTTTTTCAGTTGGCAGACCGAGGGTGGGTTTCTCACGCCGCGCAACCTGTCCAACCTGCTGCGGCAGATGTCGATCACCGGGATCCTGGCGTGCGGCATGGTGCTGGTGATCATCAGCGGCGAGATCGACTTGTCGGTGGGGTCATTGCTCGGTTTGCTCGGCGGGTTGGCGGCGATCCTGGATGTGATTTATCACATACCATTGCTGGCCAACTTGAGTCTGGTGGCGCTGTGCGGGTTGATGATCGGGCTGGCCAACGGCTACATGACGGCCTATCTGCGCATCCCGTCATTCATTGTCGGCTTGGGTGGGATGCTGGCGTTTCGCGGGATTCTGCTGGGGATTACCGGCGGCACCACCATTGCGCCGGTGTCGCCATCGTTGGTGTATGTGGGCCAGGGGTATTTGCCGCATTCGGTGGGTATCGGGCTGGGCGTGCTGCTGTTTGCGCTGACGGTTTTTTTGACCTGGAAACAGCGGCGCAACCGCGCGTTGCATGGTTTGGCGGCGCATTCGTTGGTGCGTGATCTGGTGCGCGTGGCGGTCATCGGCGCCGTACTGGCCGGGTTCGTCACGACCCTCAACAGCTACGATGGAATTCCCGTCCCCGTCTTGCTGCTGCTGGTGTTATTGGGCGTGTTCAGCTACGTCACCAGCCAGACCGTATTTGGCCGTCGCGTGTACGCAGTGGGCAGCAATATGGAAGCCACGCGTCTGTCGGGCATCAATGTGCAGGCGGTGAAGTTGTGGATCTTCGGCATCATGGGCGTGATGTGTGCACTCGCCGGTTTGGTCAACACGGCTCGTCTGGCGGCCGGATCGCCGTCGGCGGGGAGCATGGGTGAGCTGGACGCCATCGCTGCGTGTTTTATTGGCGGCACATCAATGCGTGGTGGCTCGGGCACGGTGTATGGCGCGTTGCTCGGGGCGTTGGTGATCACCAGTCTGGACAATGGGATGTCGATGCTGGATGTGGACAGTTACTGGCAGATGATTGTGAAGGGCAGCATCCTGGTGCTGGCGGTGTGGGTGGATGTGAGTACGCGCACGGGCAGACGCTGACTGCCTCACTTGCCCAGCAACACCGCCCCGTCCCCGACCTGCCCCAACCGATCTCCCGGATTGCGTAGCGGGCAGTCATTCAGGGACAGGCACCCGCAGCCAATGCACCCGTCGAGTTGGTCGCGCAGTTGCGTGAGTCTGTTGATTCGCTCATTCAACATGTCTCGCCAACGCGTGGAAAGCCGCGTCCAGTCCTTGGCCGTCAGCGGTCGCCCCGACGGCAGTTCCTCCAGTGCAGCCTTGATGGTTGCCAATGGAATCCCCGCGCGCTGCGCCACCTTGATCACCGCAATGCGGCGCAGCACGTCACGGTGGTAGCGCCGCTGATTACCTGGGCTGCGTTGACCCTGAATCAAACCCTTGGCTTCGTAAAAATGCACAGTCGCCACGGTCACCCCGCTACGCCGCGCCAACTCGCCTACCCCGAGGGGGATGTGCACATCGATTTTCGGTTCCATCGGCGGCTTGACCTCATCTATACATGAGGTCTTATAAAGAGTGTCGGCCTGCCCTGGCAAGCCTTCATTCCTTTGACATGGAGTCTCCATGAACACAACGCAAACCTCTCCCTCCAACTGGGCCGCCTTGCTGTCCGGTGCAAATGGCGTACGGTCACTGGCCCTGGCAGGCGGCGTGGTGCTGCATGCGATCAACGTCTACATCGCCACCACGATTCTGCCGTCAGTGGTCAAGGATATCGGCGGCATCGACTACTACGCATGGAATACCACGCTGTTTGTCGCCGCCTCGATCCTCGGTTCAGCGTTGTCCGCGCGTTTGCTTGGCCGCCTGGGGCCGCGTGGTGCTTATCTGGTTGCCAGCCTGGTGTTCGCCGGCGGAGCCTTAGCGTGCGCGTTTGCGCCTTCCATGCCGGTGATGCTGGTCGGACGGCTGGTACAGGGCCTGGGCGGAGGGTTCCTGTTTGCGCTGTCCTACGCGATGATTCGTCTGGTATTCGACGAACCCTTGTGGCCACGCGCAATGGCGTTGGTCTCGGGGATGTGGGGCGTTGCGACGCTGGTCGGGCCAGCGGTGGGCGGCGTGTTTGCCGAACTGGGCATCTGGCGGGCGGCATTCTGGTCGTTGATTCCGGTGGCCGGGTTGTTCGCCGTGCTGGCCGCAACCGTACTGCCCAGGCGCAGCACAGAGAGCGTTGAACCCACACCGTTGCCGCTCACTCAGTTGTGGCTGCTGACGGCAGCGGTACTGGCGGTGTCGGCCGGAAGTGTCTCTTCCACCCTGCCCCTGAACCTGTTGGGGCTCGCAGCGGCAGCAATGTTCACGGCGCTGCTGATCTTCACAGAAAGCCGATCCCGCCATCGACTGCTGCCCGCTGGAGCCTTTCGACTCACCACCGCGCTTGGCGCGCTGTACGCCACGATGTCGTTGTTGGCGGTCGCTGTGACCAGTGGCGAAATCTTTGTACCGCTGTTTCTTCAAGTCCTGCACCACCAGTCACCGCTGGTGGCCGGTTATCTGGCAGCACTGATGGCGGCCGGCTGGACGCTGGGGTCAATCGCCAGCGCGGGAATGACAGGCGCGAATGTTCGTCGCGCGATCCTGGCCGGGCCGATCCTGGGTGTTGTCGGCATGCTGGCGCTGGCTCTTTTAATGCCTCGCGAAAGCAATGGCGGTGCGCAGACGCTTACGCCGATTTGCCTGGCCCTTACCCTGATCGGCCTGGGGGTGGGCCTGGCCTGGCCGCACTTGCTGACCCGGGTATTCCAGGTGGCCCCCGACGGTGAACAGGACCTGGCCTCTGCGTCGATTACCACGGTGCAACTGTTCGCCACCGCGTTTGGCGCAGCACTGGCGGGCATGGTAGCGAACATCGCGGGTCTGACTGAACCCGGCGGCATTGAAGGCACAGCAAGCGCTGCGGTGTGGTTGTTCGGGGTGTTTGCGCTGGCGCCGGTGATGGGTATTCTGATTGCCAGGCGGGTCGTTCAACCGATCGGTTAGCGGCCGCTGATTCTTGACAGCCGACTAAAAAATGTAACAGCTGCTACGGTCTTCATTCTCATAGCGCCACGACTGGATAATGCCTTCACCCGAGACGAGCACGGAGTATCGACAGTCGCGGATCCAGGTCACGAAGTAGCGCTGGCTGTCGCCCTCCTTCACAACCTGGTCATAGACCTTTTTCTTATTGACCGGGGACCAATAGGAATCGCCACAGCCGCGGCTGCAATCGTCATAGAGGTGGGCATCAAAGCGCGTGCCGACAAACGCATTCCTGACGCCCGTCCATGCCGAGTGAGACGGCGCACAGCCCGCCAGCAACGTGGCCAACAAGGCGATACCCATGATTGTTTTCAAAGCGTTCTCAACCGAGCATTTCCCTATTGATTGACTTGACTGTGTTCGCTCGCTGGGTGAGCGTGCCAAGTTCCTCTGAGTAGAGCAAGCGAAGTCAAGACGTGTGCCCGTTCCTGACGCCAATGTGGGAGCTGGCTTGCCTGCGATTTCGGTGTATCAGAACCCAAAAGGTTGACTGACACTCCGCTATCGCGGGCAAGCCCGCTCCCACAGTTGACCGCGTACTGGCTTGAGTTATTTGGAGACGGGCATGGCGAATTCGGCGCCTTGCTCGATGCTCTCCGACCAGCGCTGCATGATCGACTTCTGCTTGGTGTAGAAGCGCACGCCCTCGGTGCCATACGCGTGCATGTCGCCAAACAGGCTCTTCTTCCAGCCACCGAAGCCATGCCAGGCCATCGGCACCGGGATTGGCACGTTGATGCCGACCATGCCCACCTCAATCCGCCGCGCAAATTCACGGGCGATGTTGCCGTCACGGGTGAAGCAGCTGACGCCGTTGCCGAACTCGTGATCGTTGACCAACTTGATCGCCTCGGCAAAGTCATTCACACGCACGCAGGCCAGCACCGGACCGAAGATTTCTTCGCGGTAGATGCTCATTTCTTGGGTCACATGGTCGAACAGCGTCGCGCCCAGCCAGAAGCCATTTTCCAGGCCTGCTTCAGTAGGCACGTAGTCACGCCCATCCAGCAGCAATTGGGCACCGGCCTGTACGCCTTGCTCGATGTAGCCGCTGATACGCTCCAACGCTGCGCGAGACACAATCGGGCCCATCTCGGCTTTCAAATCACGGCCGTCGGTGATGCGCAGTTGCTTGGCGCGTTCAGTCAGGGCGGCGATGACTTTATCGCCCACATCGCCTACCAGCACGGCGACGGAAATCGCCATGCAGCGCTCGCCAGCACTGCCGTAGGCGGCGCCCATCAGGGCGTCGACGGTTTTTTCGATATCGGCGTCGGGCATCACCACCATGTGGTTTTTTGCGCCACCCAGGCCTTGCACGCGTTTACCGTTGCGGGCGCCGGTTTCGTAGATGTATTGGGCAATCGGCGTGGAGCCGACAAAGCTCACGGCCTTGACGTCCGGGTGTTCGATCAGCGCATCCACCGACTCCTTGTCGCCCTGCACCACGTTGAACACGCCTTTGGGCAGGCCGGCTTCACGCAGCAGTTCGGCCATGAACAGCGAGGCGCTTGGGTCGGTCGGGCTTGGCTTGAGGATGAAGGTGTTGCCCGCCGCGATGGCGATCGGGTACATCCACATCGGCACCATCACCGGGAAGTTGAACGGCGTGACACCGGCCACAACCCCCAATGGCTGGCGCATCGTCCAGTTGTCCATGCCACGGGAAACCTGGTCGGAATGCTCACCCTTGAGCAGGTTGGGAATGCCACAGGCGAACTCGAGAATGTCGATGCCCCGGTCGACTTCGCCCTGGGCGTCGGTGAAGACCTTGCCGTGCTCAGCGACAATGATGCGCGCCAGGTCGTCCTTGCGTTCACGCAGCAGGTGCAGGTATTCGAACAGCACGCGGGCGCGGCGGATCGGCGGGGTATCGGCCCAACCGGCAAACGCGGCTTGGGCGGCGGCAACGGCTTCGGACACGGTCTGGCGGCTGGCCAGGGCGACGCGGCCGGTCTTTTCGCCGGTGGCGGGGTTGAAGACGTCCTGATAGCGATCATCGCGGGACACGCGTTGGTCGTTGATGTAATGCTCGATTGTCGTTGTCATGGCAGTAGATCCCAGGTGGGTAGCGTTGGGGATCACGATAGGCTTTCGCTTTGTTCCAAACCAGAGCAGAATCCAGAACTTATTGTCCACATACGCGAACAATCTACTCATGGAAAAGGCTGAAATCGAAGGGCTTTGGACTCACATCCACTGGCTGTCAGTGCTGGAAGAACAAGGCACCTACACCGCCGCCGCCGCACGCCTGGGCGTGAGCAAGTCCGCCGTGAGCCAGCGTATTTCCGACCTGGAAAAGGCCACCGGCACGCGGCTGGTAACGCGCACCACGCGCAGTGTGCGGCTGACCGATGCGGGGCTGTCGTTGACCCGCGAAGTGCGCAGTGCTTATGAACAGATAGCCCGCAGCTTTTCGTCGGTGCGCGACTCGGTCGGGGAGATTCGCGGGCTGGTGCGGCTGACGGCACCTGTGGCGTTTGCCCGTCAGCAACTGGTGCCGCATCTGTCTGAGTTCTTGCAGCAGTACCCGCAGGTGCGTATCCAACTGGACGTATCGGACGCCCTGAGTTCACTGGCCGCCGAAGGCTACGACCTGGCCGTGCGCCACGGTTTCCAAGTGCCGGAAACCCATGTGGCCTGGAAGCTGTGTGACACCGGCTCGGTACTGGTCGCCACCCAGGATTACCTGCAACGCCACGGCGAGCCGAGCGAACCTGGCGACTTGTCCGCGCACAACTGCCTGTTCTACCCGCGCGGCACCGACCAGCCCGCCTGGACATTCGAGCGCGGCACAAAAAACGTCGAACGCCTCACCGTGCCCATTGCCGGCAGCTTCGCCACTAACAACAGCGAAGCCCTGCGCGATTCGGCGCTCAATCATCTGGGCATCGCTCTGCTTCCGGACTTCAGCGCCCACGCCGCGCTATCCAATGGCACGTTGGTGCAGGTGCTTAAGGGCTGGACGCTCAAAGGCGCGTTTGCCGATGAGATCTACCTGATCCGGCCGTATTCGCCGCATGTGCCGAAGGCGGTGAGTGCGTTGGTCAGTTATTTGAAGGGCAAACTGTCCGGTGGGTTTCGATACACGGCCCATTAATGGCCCGACCAAATTAGCACTAAGTGGATCTTTTTGAGGAACCAATTGGGCCGTAGCATTCTCTTGCGGCCACAACACTCCAGGCCGTGGCAGCGTCATCTCAAGGGCTCCCCTTAGGGAGTGTTGATCATCATGAACTGGAACATCGTCCCCTCCACCGCCTTTCAAACCACCGCTGCGGTGATGTCCGCCATTGCCTTGCTCGGCTGCCAACCGCCCACGCGGGCTGACTTCATCAAATACCCTTCGTTGCAGCAACGCTGGTCGATGATCTGCGATCCGCGCAGCAACATTGCCGAGGCAAACGTGGAAGGCTGCGAGAATTTCCATGCGTGGCAAACAGCAAGCCAAGGGCCGGTACTGGGTAATCTGATGAATCAGAACCTGGGCAAGTGAGACGCCAGCTTTTTTCTCGCGGGATATTGCTCAGCAGAACTAAAAGTCCATAATGGACAAATTAGTTTATATGCGGAGACACCGATGTCCAGCACACCTCATGTGATCCATCAGGCCCAAGCCCGCGAGCTGCTCGGTCAAATTGATGTACCGCTGATCCTGCGCAAACTGTTTCGTGACCTGGCGACCGGGCAAGCGGTGCAGCCGGCGCAGCAGTTGGTGGAGTTCCCGCAGGCGGCGGGTGACTTTATCAACTATCTGGGCGTGCTGGCCGAGGATGGGGTGTACGGGGTCAAGACTTCGCCCTACATCGTGCGTGAACAAGGCCCGCTGGTGACGGCCTGGACCTTGCTGATGTCGATGCAGACCGGCCAACCATTGCTGTTGTGCGATGCAGGTGAACTGACTACGGCGCGTACTGCGGCAACGACTGCACTGGCGGTGGATGCATTGGCGCCTTTGGCAGCGCGACGATTGGCGATCATCGGCAGTGGCAAGGTGGCCCAGGCGCACCTGCAGTATGTGAAAGGTTTCAGGGATTGGCAGAGCATCAACGTGTATTCGCCCAGCCTGGCCAATGCATCCGCCGAGGTCATCGCGCAGCTCAAGGACCTGGACCCACGTGTGGTCATCGCCAACAGTTGCGAGGCGGCAGTGGAAGGCGCCGACGTGATCCTACTGTGCACGTCGTCGGCCGGGCCGGTGCTCGACCCGACGCACTTGAGCAAACCGGCGCTGATCACCTCGATCAGCACCAACGCCCCGCGCGCCCATGAAGTGCCGCCACACAGCCTCAACACGATGCAGGTATTCTGCGACTATCGCCGCACCACCCCTGGCGCGGCCGGCGAAATGCTGATCGCCGCCGAACAACACGCTTGGGACCCACGCACCGTAGTCGGTGACCTACCCGAATTGCTCAGCGAACAGGTACAGCGCCCGACCTACGACCGCCACGTGTTCTTCCGCTCCATCGGCCTGGGCCTGGAAGACATCGCCCTGGCCAATGCCCTCTGGAGACAGTTATGAGCCACGCAGACTTCATCATCATCGGCGGCGGCATTGCCGGCGCGTCCACGGGTTTCTGGTTATCGCAGCACGGCAGGGTGTTGGTGCTGGAGCGCGAAAGCCACCCGGCCTATCACTCCACCGGGCGTTCAGCGGCGCTGTATACCGCCGCCTATGGCACCCCGCAGGTGCGGGCGCTGACCCTGGCCAGCCGTGAGTTTTTCGACCATCCGCCCAGCGGTTTCTGCGAACACCCACTGCTGACGCCACGTGGCGAACTGACGGTGGATTTCATCGGCGATGCGGCCGAGTTGAACGCTCAATACCTGAGCGCCAAGGCCACTGTGGCGCAGGTGCAATTGCTCAGCGCCGACCAAGCCTGTGGGAAGTTGCCGATCTTGCGCCGCGAAAAAGTCCACGGTGCGCTGTATGACCCCACCGCCAGCGACATCGACACCGACGCCCTGCATCAGGGCTACCTGCGTGGCATCCGTCGCAACGGCGGCGAAGTGCGCACCGACAGTCATGTGCTCGGCTTGAGCCGCGATGCTGACGGTATCTGGCACGTGCAAACCCAGGATTCAACCTGCACCGCGCCCGTCATCATCAACGCCGCCGGCGCCTGGGCCGACCACATCGGCGGGCTCGCCGGCGCCGCGTCCATCGGCTTGCAGCCCAAGCGGCGCTCGGCGTTCATCTTCGCCGGCCCCGAAAGCGTCGACAGCCACCACTGGCCAATGCTGGTGGCGCTGGACGAATCTTTCTACATGAAACCCGACGCCGGCATGTTCCTCGGCTCACCGGCCAACGCCGACCCGGTCGAGCCCCAGGATATCCAGCCCGAAGAACTGGACATCGCCATGGGCATCTACCAGATCGAAGAAGCCACCACCCTGACCATCCGCCGCCCGACCCGCACCTGGGCCGGCCTGCGCAGTTTTGTGCACGACGGTGATTTGCTCTCGGGGTTTGACCCGATGATACCGGGCCTGTTTTGGGTCGCGGCACAAGGCGGCTATGGCATCCAGACCTCACCGGCCATGGGCCAGGCCAGCGCAGCCCTGGTACGCGGTGCGCCGCTGCCGGAGGCACTGACGCGGTTCGGCCTCGACGCTGGTATGCTCTCCCCTGCCCGCCTGGAGCCCCATTGATGAACACCGCTGAACAAGACAAGGTCATGCAGAACTTCCGCGCGATGGCCGACGCCATCGCCACGCTGTTCTTCCCCCACGCCGAAGCGGTGCTGCACGACCTGCGCTCGCAAAAAGTCGATTACATCGCCAACAACCTGTCCAAGCGCAGCATCGGCGATGACTCGGCGCTGGAGGACATGCTCGACGCTGACGTCAGCGAAGTGAACATCGGCCCGTACGAAAAGCTCAACTGGGACGGCCAGAAAATCCGCAGCCTGAGCACCGTGCTGCACGACCACAAAGGTCGTCGCCTGGCGGTGCTGTGCATCAACCTGAATATTTCATTGTTCGAAAACGCCAAGGCGGCGCTGGACCTGTTCCTGTCTCCGAGCAAACTGATCCCGCAACCGGACTCGCTGTTTCGCGATGACTGGCAGGAGCGCATCAATACCTTCCTGCATGCGTGGATGCGCGAGCGCCAGTTGAGCCTGAACCTGCTGACCCGTGACCACAAGCGCGAGCTGGTGCTGGCGCTGCACGCCGAAGGGGCGTTCAAGGGCAAGAGCGCGTCGAACTATGTGGCCAATGTGCTGGGCATGGGGCGGGCGACGGTCTACAAGCATTTGAAAGAACTGAAGGGCTGAGCAACCCCATGTGGGACCTGGCTTGTGTGGGAGCTGGCTTGCCTGCGATGCAGGCACCTCGGTGTATCAGGCCGACCCCGTCGATGCCATCGCAGGCAAGCCAGCTCCCACAATTGATTTACAGTGCCTAGGCTTGCCTGCTCACCCGAATCAATCGCCGTAGATGTCGGACTTGAAGTACTGCTGCGAAATCTTCTGATACTCACCACTGGCACGAATGCCATCGATGGCCGCATTCAACTCGCCCACCAACGCCGTATTGCCCTTGCGCACCGCAATCCCGGCGCCCTCACCCACGTATTTCGGGTCCTTGAGTTCCGGGCCGACAAACGCGTAACCCTTGCCGCGCGGCATCTGCAAGAAGTCGTTCAGGGGAATGGTGTCGGCAAAGATCGCATCCAGGCGGCCGGCCGCCAGGTCCATGTAGATCTCTTCGTTATTGCTGTAGCGCTTGACGTTGATGCCCTTGGGCTCGAACACCTCGGTGGCATACCGGTCGGTGGTGGTGGCGCGCTGCACGCCGATGGTCTTGCCCTTGAGGCTGGCGTATTGGTCATCCACCACGGCGCCGTCCTTCATCACCAAACGCGATGAGGTGAAGTAGTACTTGTGGGTGAAATCCACCGACTTCTTGCGGTCTTCGTTGATGGTCATGGACGACAGGGCCATGTCGATTTTCTTCACCTTGAGTGAAGGAATCAGACCGTCGAACTCACCTTCTACCCACACACACTTGACCTTCATCTGCGCGCACAGCGCATTGCCGATGTCGTAGTCGAAACCGACGATCTTGCCTTCCTGCGTCTTGGACGCGAACGGTGGGTAAGCAGCCTCGATGCCAATGCGCAGGGTTTTCTCGGCAGCCATCACATGGCTGGAGGCAAGCAGGCCCAAGGTCAGGGCGGTGATGAGGGAGCGCTTCTTCATGGGGGTGTTCTCGCAAGTTGTTGTTGGTTTGGCAAGCCTGAAGAAAGAGATGAAGCTATTTTTTGTACTTATAATTCCATACTGGACTTTTACGTCTTGATCGTCAATCACGCTGCATGAAGGTGCAATACCCATGACTTTTTTGCACAACGCACTGGTGTTTTTGAGCGTTCTGCTCTGATTTCTGCGTGCCTATACTCGGTCCAGCCTCTCGATCCAACCTCTCGGTTCAGCCGAGGGAACGTCCCACAACAATAATTAAGGACAGCCACCATGACCCAGCCCTTCCTGGCCGCTCGGGATTTTCTGCTCGCTCACCGCACCGACTACGCCACCGCCGTACGGGATTTCCGCTGGCCGCAACTGGGCGAATTCAACTGGGCCCTGGACTATTTCGACGCGATGGCCGAGGGCAATGCGGCGGATGCGCTGTGGATCGTCGAGGAAGACGGCAGCGAGCAACGCTACAGCTTCCAGCAACTGGCGACGCGCTCCAACCAGGTGGCCAACCACCTGCGCGCCCTCGGCGTGCGCCGGGGTGATCGCGTGCTGCTGATGCTCGGCAATGACGTGGCGTTGTGGGACACCATGCTCGCCGCGTTCAAGCTCGGCGCCGTGGTTATCCCCGCCACAGCGTTGCTGAACCCCGATGACCTGTGCGACCGCATCGAGCGCGGGCAGGTTCGTCACCTGGTGGTGGGTGAAGCGCACGTGCACAAGTTCGCGGGGCTGGCGGACGGTTGCAGCCGCGTCTGCGTGGGGGCTGCGCCTGCCGGCTGGGTCGCGCACAACGCGGCCTTTGAACACCCCGAACAGTTCGAGGCCGAAGGCCGCACCCTGGCCACCGACCCGATGTTGCTGTACTTCACGTCCGGCACCACGTCCAAGCCGAAGATGGTGCTGCACAGCCACCAGAGCTATCCGGTGGGCCACCTGTCGACCATGTACTGGATCGGCCTGCAACCGGGCGACCTGCACCTGAATATCTCGTCACCGGGCTGGGCCAAACATGCCTGGAGTTGCCTGTTCGCCCCGTGGAACGCCGGCGCGTGCATCTTTATCCATAACGTCGCACGGTTCAGCGCGCCGGCCCTGCTCAGTGCCTTGGAACGCTACGGTGTGACCAGCCTGTGCGCGCCGCCCACGGTATGGCGCATGCTGATCCAGGAGGACCTCGCCAGCTACAAATCACGCTTGAGCCTGCGCGAACTGGTCGGCGCCGGCGAGCCGCTGAACCCGGAAATCATCGAACAGATCCAGCATGCCTGGGGCCTGCCGTTGCGTGATGGCTTCGGCCAATCGGAAACCACCGCGCTGGTCGGCAACACGCCCGGCCAGTTGCTCAAGCCCGGTTCCATGGGTCGCCCGTTGCCGGGTTATCAGGTTGCGCTGCTCGACCCGGACGGCATTCCCGGCAACGAAGGCGAAGTCGCCCTGCCCCTCGACGTGCGCCCGCTCGGCCTGATGCTCTGCTATGAAGACAGCCCGGAGAAAACCGCCGAGGTCATGCGTGACGGCTACTACCGCACCGGCGACACCGCGCAGATCGACGCCGACGGCTACATCACCTTCGTCGGTCGCGCCGACGATGTGTTCAAGGCCTCCGACTACCGTATCAGCCCGTTCGAACTGGAAAGCGCCTTGATCGAACACCCGGCGGTCATGGAAGTGGCCGTGGTGCCGAGTCCCGACCCGTTACGCTTGGCGGTGCCCAAGGCGTTTCTGATCCTGGCCCACGACGAACCGGGCAGCCATGAACTGGCCCGGCACATCCTCGCCTTCGCCCGCGAAAACCTCGCCCCTTACAAGCGAGTGCGACGTATCGAATTCGTCACCGAACTGCCCAAGACCATCTCCGGAAAAATCCGCCGCGTGGAACTGCGGCAGATGGAGGTAGTGCGGCGCCAAAGCGACACGCGGGGTGAACAGGAGTATTTCGAAGAGGACTTTGCCTGACCGGTCAGAAGTCCACCGTGGCCGACAGCTGCAAGGTGCGCGGATAGCCCGGCGAAAACGCGCCATACGACGCAACACCCGACCAGTACTCACGGTCAAACACGTTCTGCACGGTCGCGCGGAAGGTGGTTGGCCGGCCTTCGATCTTGGTCGCATAGCGCGCGCCGGCATCGATGCGCGTCCACGAATCGAGTTCCTGTGTATTGGCCTGGTTGACGTACTGGCTGTCGGTGTAGATCGCACCGCCGGTGAGGGTAAAGCCTTCCAGCCACGGTGTGTCCCACTCGGCCCAGAGGTTGGCCTGGATATCCGGCACGCCCACCGGTTTGTTGCCACGGTTGGCGGCGGTCGCGGACTGGGTCAGCTCACCGTCGAGGAAGGTCACGCCGCCCATCAAACGGGTGCCGGGCGCCACTTCGCCGAACATGCTCAGTTCGAGGCCACGGTTACGCTGTTCGGCCTGCACTGAATACACACCATTGGCGCCCAGTTCGCCGCTGGGCTTCTCGATCTGGAACAGCGCCACAGTGGTCATGAAGGTGCCGTGTTCGTACTTCACGCCCACTTCATGTTGCTTGGATTCATAGGGTGCAAACGTCTCGCCGGCATTGGCCGCGGTACCGGGGGCGATATCACCTTTGCTTAGGCCTTCAACGTAGTTGTAGTAGAGCGACACATCCTCCCAGGGCTTGACCACCACCCCCACCAACGGCGTGGTGGCGTTGTCTTTGTAGCGCGAGCTGACCACGCCGTTGGCACTGTAGTTGCGCGACTCGATGTCTTGGCGGCGCACGCCCAACGTCAGTTGGATACGGTCATCCAGAATCCCCAAGGTGTCGGTCAGCGCCACGCCGGACAGTTCCGATTCGGAGATGCGCAGCACCTTCGGCGTGTTGATCGATTGTTTGGGCGTGTCCACCGGGTGGTAGATATTGGAGCGGATCTCCGTGCCGTTGGTGATGCCCCGTGACAGTTCATCTTGGTAACGGGTCGCCATCAATGTGGTGGTATGGGTCACCGGCCCCGTGGCGAACAGCCCGCGCAAGCCCACGTCAGCGGTCGAGCGGTCGACGTTGAATTTGTAGTACCCCGGAATATTGCTGGTATCGCCGGCCTCGTTGAGGATGCGCGGCACCTGGTCGGACATGCGCTTCACATCCGACTTGCCGCCACCGGCATGGGCGAACACGGTCAGGTTGTCGTTGAGGTCGTATTCGCCGCCGAGCAAGGCCGATTGCTCCTTGGTGTCGGACCAGCCCCATTTCTGCGGCAGGCTGGTGCGGCCATTCGGCGCGGACGGCACTTCCACTCCTGGCGCAAGGGTGAAGGGCCGCGAGGCGCCCTCCCAGCTTTCCTTCTGGCTGATGTAGTCGAGGTTCAGGCGCAGGCGTTCGCCGCGATAATCCAGGGCAATGGCGCCGATGCCGACGTCGCGGTTCTGGTTGTCCACGGCGGTATCGCCGCCCTGCAGGCTGCCGTTGAAGCGCACGCCAAACTGGTTTTCGTCACCGAAACGCCGGCTGATATCCAGGTGACCGCCCACTTGTGTGTCCGAAGCGTAGCTGCCGGTGAAGCGCGTCAGATCCTGGTCCAGCGGGCGTTTGGGCACGATGTTGATCACCCCGCCGACGCCGCTGTTCGGTGAAATCCCGTACATCAACGCGCCCGGTCCCTTGAGTACTTCAACGCGCTCAGCGTACTCGGTAAACGCCCGGTAGTTGGGTGCCACGCCGTACACGCCATCGTAGGCCAGCTCGCCCAGGTTGCCCTCGCCGATGGCAAAGCCCCGGATGAAAAACGAGTCGACGATACCGCCAGTCTGGCCGGTTGAGCGCACCGAAGGATCCCGCTCCAACGCATCGGCCACGGTCACCGTTTGCAGGTCGGCCAGGGTCTTGGCGGTGTAGCTGGTGACGCTGAACGGCGTGTCCATCACGTCCTTGTTGCCCAGCATGCCCAAACGCGCGCCACGGGCGACCTGGCCACCGGCGAGCACCTCGGGCAAGTCGGTGGGGCCGTGGTAAACGGCGTTGACGTTCGTCGCGTCAAGGGTCAGGCTTTGCGCGCTGTCGTCGCTCGACGCCTGGGTGGCAGCCCAGGTGTTGGTACTGGCGGCGGCGAGCATCAGGGCAGTACGGACAGCGAGGGTTAACCGGCTGGCAACGGGCATGGCATCAGGGTCCTTTCATCGTGAGAAATGAGCATTACTCCTGATGCCAGCCGACGCGGGAAAAAGTATCAGCGTCCCGCGCGTTTTTTTACCGAGGCCGATTCATGCCAACCACCCGTGTGCTGATTTACCTGCTGTTCACGATCCAACTTGTGTCGATGGGTGCCATGGAAATGAGCGGCCCATTCTGGCCCTTGCACCTGCGCGGGCTGACCGATTCCGACACGCTGTTCAGCTTCGCCAGCATCGCGGTGTACGTGGGGCCGATGCTTGGCATTTTGCTGACCAGTGCGTTCTGGGGCCGTATCGGTGATCGCTACGGCCACAAATGGATGATGATCCGTGCGCTGGTCGGGCTGACCCTGACCCAATTGGGGCTGGCGCTGTTCAGCGACCTTTGGACGATTCTGGTCCTGCGCTTCCTGCAGGGTGCCTGCGCCGGGTATATCGCGCCGGCGCAGGCGTATGGGGTGAGCATCGAGGCCCCTTCGCGGCGCGCGCGTTTGTTTGCGCTACTGCAGATTGCCACCAATGTCGGCTCATTGCTGGGCGCAGTGGTGGGCGGCTTGATCCTCGACCATGCCACGTTCTTCTGGATCAACCTCAGCGCCGCCGCACTCTGCGCGGTGTGCACGCTGGTGGCGGCGGTGACCCTGCCGGATGTTGCGCCGGTCAAAAAAATCGCGTCTGCTGCCAAGAACGGTGTGTGGCAAGGGTCCGCACTGTTACCGCTGCTGAGCGTGATGGGCATTCTGCTGCTCGCGCGGATGCTGCCGCAGACCTCGTTCTCGCTGTATGTGAGCACCACCTTCAACGTGAGCAACGCGGTGGTCGGCCTGTGCTACGGCTTGTTGGCGCTGGGGTTTATCCTGTCGGCCACGGCCTGGTCGCGGCATTTCGAGGGGCGTACGCAAGTCGACACGCTGCGGCGCATCGGTTACGTGGTGCTCGGCTGTATCGTCCTCACCGGCCTGGCCGGCGTCACCCGCGAACCTGTGGTGTTTGTATGCACCTACTTCATCTGGGGCGTGCTGTTGGGCGCGACCACGCCGGTGCTGACCGCGCTGATCTCCAAGACCGCCGACAGCGCCCGTCAGGGCCATGTGCTGGGGATCGCCCAGGGCACCGCGCAGTTCGCCTCGATTGCCGGCATCTGCCTCGGCGGGTTGCTGAGCCAGGTGTATGGCCTGGCGTACACCTACCTGTTCGTGTGCCTGGCGTACGCGGTGGCCTGGGTTGCGATTCTCGCGTTGCGTTACCGCAGGGTTGTCCCTTAGCATTGGGAATACTTCTCAATTGCACGGATCCGCGCCATGAGCGAAATCCTTACCGCCGATAACCAGCAGCACCTGCGCGTGATCGAGGCCCTGTACAGCGGCCATCACGGTTGGCTGTACGCCACGCTCAAGCGCAAACTCGGCAACGCCATGGATGCGGCCGACCTGGCCCAGGACACCTTCACGCGCATCCTCGCGTCCCAGGTCACGGTGATTGACCAGCCGCGGGCGTACCTGAGCTGTGTGGCCAAGGGCATCCTGGTCAACTGGTATCAGCGCAAGGCGTTGGAACGCGCTTACCTGGAGGCGCTCGCCAGCGTGCCGCCCCATGAAGTGCCTTCGCCGGAAGCGCATTTCGTGGTGCTGGAGACCCTGCATGAGATCGACGCAATGCTCGACGCCCTGCCGCCACTGGTCAAGCGCGCCTTCCTGCTGTCGCAGCTCAACGGCCTCAAATACCAGGACATCGCCGAGCAACTGGGCGTGTCGCTGATCACCGTCAAACGCTACATGAAACAGGCTTTTGTGCAGTGCCTGATGCTGGTGGAATAAGTGCTCAGCCTGCGCAAGCAACCCCCGTTAGCCCCCGAAGTCCTCGAAGAAGCTGCCGACTGGCTGATGCGCTTGAGCGAGGGCGGCCTCAGCGACCACGAACGCGCCGAATGGGAGCGCTGGAAAGTCAGCAGCCCCGAGCGTGATCGCGCCTGGGCCCGAGCACAGTTGCTGCAAAGCAAGTTGGGCGGCCTGCCGCCAGCCCTGGCCATGTCGGCACTGGATCGGCCGAGCCACCCGGAACGCCGTGCAGCCTTGGGCAAGCTGGCCCTGCTGCTGGCGGTGATGCCGGTCGGCTGGGGCAGTTGGAAACTGGCGCAGACCCAACAGTGGACCGCCGACTACCGCACCCGCGTGGGCGAGCGGCGCGAATGGGTCCTGGCCGACGGCTCGCGCATCACCCTCAATACCGATTCCGCCATCGACGTGCTGTTCGACAGCCAGCAACGCCTCGTGCACCTGCGCGCAGGTGAAATACTGGTGCAGACCGCCCAGGATGCGTCCCGCCCGTTCCTGGTCAGTACCGGCCAGGGCCGCATGCAGGCCCTGGGCACGCGTTTTACCGTGCGCGAATGGAACGCGCGCACCCACCTGGCCGTGCTCGAAGGCGCCGTCAAAGTGATGCTGGCCGACAACCGCCAGGTCGCGCCGTTGGTGGTCAACGCCGGGCAACGCACGGACTTTTCCGCGCAGACCTTTGGCTCGCTCACCCCCACCGACCGCAATGTCGGCGCCTGGGCCCAAGGCATGCTGATGGCCGACAAGATGCGCCTGGCGGATTTCGTCGCCGAGCTGACCCGCTATCGCCGAGGCTTCGTGCGCTATGACCCGGCGATTGCCGACCTGCGCATTTCCGGCGCCTTCCCCATCAGCGATACCCAGCGCACCTTGAACATGCTGGTGCAGACCTACCCGGTGCTCGTCAGCGGCCACTTGAACGGCTATTGGGTCACGCTGTCGCCCGCCTGAGCGGGCGCGAAAAATAAAACACCGCTCGGGTGATACTTTTTCCGATCTCGACTGGCACACACAGGAACACCCCTTTTCCTCTCGTCCACAGGGCTCCCTTTGATGCTTGTGATTCGCAGCGCGTTGCTCAGCCTGGCCCTGGTCAGCGCCGCCATGGCCGCGCAGTTGGATGCGGTCGCGGTCCGTGCCTACCAGATCGCGCCAGGCCCGCTCGGCGCCACGCTGTCGAGCTTTGCCGTGGACGCGGGCATCGCCCTGTCGTTTGTCCCAGCCCTCACCGAAGGCCTGACCAGCCCAGGGCTGTCCGGGACTTACTCAACCCAGGAAGCCGTCACCCGCCTGTTGGCCGGCAGCGGCCTGGACATGGTGTTGCGCAGCGACGGCACCTACACGCTGGTGCAGCGCCAAGTCACCCTCTCGGACACCACGGTCAGTGGCGTCGAGCAACGCGCCGACAGCCTGCCACCGGTGTATTCGGGCGGCCAAGTGGCCGTCGGTGGGCGACTGGGCATGCTCGGTAATGCGGATGTGATGGACGCACCGTTCAGCGTCAGCACCTACACCGCCTCGTTGATCAAGGACCAGCAAGCCACCACCGTCGGAGACCTACTGGAGCGCGATTCCTCGGTGCGCTCCACCGGGCAGACCGGCGGCATTGTCGACTCGTTTTTCATCCGTGGGTTTCCGGTGGGCGAAGGCAACCTCGGCGAATTGGCGTTCGACGGCGTGTACGGCGTGGCCTCCAACTACCGGGTGTTCACCGAATACGCCGAACGTATCGAAGTGGTGAAAGGCCCCGGCGCGCTGCTCTACGGCATGTCGCCCAACAGCGCGGTGGGCGGAGTGATCAACGTGGTGCCCAAGCGCTCGCTGGAGGAAGACCTGACCCGCTACACCGCCAGCTATGCCCAGGATGCCCACGTCGGTAACCGGATCGATATCAGCCGGCGTTTTGGCGAAGAACGCCGCTTCGGTATGCGGCTCAACGGCGGCGTGCAACAAGGCGACACGGTGATCGACAAGCAATCCCGTGAAGTCGGCATCGGTGCGCTGTCCCTGGATTATCAAGGCGAGCGCCTGCGGACCAGCCTGGACCTGATTTCCCAGGAAGAAACCTTTGACGCGGCCTCCCGACCGTTCCTGATCGCCTCCGGCGTAAAGATTCCCGATGCCGCCAACGGCCGTACCAACGTCAGCCAGGACTGGGGCTGGTCGCGCACCCGGGACAAATCCGCCCTGCTCAGCGGCGAGTACGACCTCACTGACCACCTGACGGTGTTCGCCCATGCCGGTGGCGGCAAATCGGCAGTGGCGCGCCTGTCCGACCAGACCCCAAGCATTGTCAACACGGCCGGCGACACCTCGTCGATCCCCGGTTACTACCGCTTCGAAGTGCAGCGCTACACGGTGGATACCGGTGCGCGCCTGCGCTTCGACACCGGGCCGATCAGCCACAGCAGTACCCTGCAAGTCACCCGCTATCGCGATGAGCTGTCGCGGGGGATTATCTCCGGCGCGCCGGTGCTGTCGAATATCTACCACCCGGTCGAGCGCCCCAAACCCTCCATCGCCAAGCCGGACGCGCCGAAAGTCTCCGCCACCGAGTTATCCGGCGTGGCCATTGCCGACACCTTGTCGATACTCGACCAACGCGTGCAGGTCACCGTGGGCTTGCGCAAACAGAACATCCAGTCCCACAACTACAACGCCGCCGGCGCGGTGACCACGGCCTACGACGCCGGCAAGACCACGCCGCTGTTCGGCGCGGTGGTCAAGCCCTGGGAGCATGTGTCGTTTTATTACAACTACCTCGAAGGCCTGAGCAAAGGCGATGTGGCGCCGTCCAATGCGGCCAACGCTGGGGAGATCTTCGCGCCCTACGTTTCCAGGCAGCATGAAGTCGGGGTGAAGCTCGATTACGGCACCTTCATGTTGACGCTGGCGCTGTTCCAGATCCAGAAACCCACCGGCGAACTGACCCAGGGGCGCTTCTCGGTACAAGGCGAACAACGCAATCGCGGCCTGGAGCTGAGCCTGTTTGGCGAAGTCGCCCCAGGCACGCGCCTGCTCGGCGGCGTGACCCTGCTGGATGCACAGCTCACCAAAACCAGCATCGCCGCCAATCAGGGCAACACCCCGGTGGGCGTGCCCGACGTGCAAGCCAACCTCTGGGCCGAATGGGACACCCCGTGGGTCGAAGGGCTGACGTTGACCAGCGGCGCGATCTATACCGCCAGCCAGTACGTCAACCAGGCCAACACCCAACAGCTGGACGCCTGGACCCGCTTCGATGTCGGCGCGCGCTACAGCACGCGCATCGCCGAGCGGCCGACCACCTTCCGCGCCACCGTGCAGAACCTGTTCGACCGCGAATACTGGTCCGGCGTGGCCTCCTACGGCGCGTTTTCCCAGGGTTCGCCACGCACCCTCCTCCTGTCGGCCACGGTCGATTTCTGATACCTGCAAGGGCTCACATGATGCGTTCGATTGTTCGATGCGGCCACGTTTTGGCGGCACTGTTGTTCACCGGGTTGCTGGGCATGCCTGCGCTGGCGGCGCCCACCACCGTCACCGATCTGCTGGGGCGCCAGGTCAAGGTCAACCTGCCGGTGCAGCGGGTGATTCTGGGCGAAGGCCGCCAGCTGTACCTGGTGGCCGCGCTGGATACACAAAACCCCATCGAGCGCATCGTCGGCTGGCGCAAGGACCTGATCCAGTCCGACCCGGACACCTACAACGCCTACCTGCGTCAATTCCCCGAGATCGCCCACATCCCCACCTTCGGCGGTTTTGAAGACGGCACCTTCGACATCGAACAAGCGATTTCCCAGCGGCCCGACGTGATCATCCTCAATATCGAGGCGCAACACGCCACCGAGGACGCGCGCTACATCGAGAAGCTCGACGCCCTGGGTATTCCGGTGGTGTACGTGGACTTTCGCAACCAGCCCATGACTAACACCGAACCGACCATGCGCCTGTTCGGCCAGTTGTTCGGCAAGGAAGAGCGGGCCGAGGCGTTTATCGCGTTCCGCAACCAGCAGATCCGCCGCGTGACCGAGGTGATTGCCGCGCAGCAACCCAAGCGCCCCGCCGTGTTCATCGAGCGCATCGGCGGCTACACCGACGATTGCTGCCTGAGTTTCGGCGATGAGAACTTCGGGCTTTTTGTCGAGATGGCCGGGGGCAACAACGTCGCCAAAGGCATCATCCCCAGCACCTTTGGCCAACTGAATCCCGAGCAGGTGATCGTGGCCAATCCGGACCAGGTGGTCGTCACCAGCGCCAACTGGGAGGCTTTCGCGCCGGGTGGCCATTGGGTGGGCGTCGGCCCTGACGCAGACATGGCCCAAGCCCGGCACAAACTGGCGTGGTACACCCAGCGCCCGGCCTACGCCGGGATCAAGGCCCAGCAGACCCAGGCCTTCCACGCGATTTGGCATCAGTTCTACAACAGCCCGTATCAGTTCGTGGCGATCCAGCAATTGGCCAAATGGTTTCACCCGACGCTGTTTGCCGACCTCGACCCGCAAGCCGCATTTCGCGAGTTGCATGAACGGTTCCTGCCGGTGCCCTACGCGCCTGGCTACTTCGTGAGCCTCAAGCCATGAGCGCCTACCGTCAACGGGTGCTGCGCAAACGCCTGATCCTGGCCATCCTGACCCTGCTGTTACTGTGCAGTGTGTTGCTGGATCTGGCCCTCGGCCCGGCGCGCTACAGCCTCAGTGAAGTGCTCGGCGCCCTGCTGTCGCCGGACAGCGCGGCGCCCCAGGTGCGCGTGGTGATGTGGGACATCCGCCTGCCGGTCGCGCTGATGGCGGTGGCGGTCGGCGCGGCGTTGTCCCTGGCCGGGGCGCAGATGCAGACGATCCTTAACAACCCGCTGGCCAGCCCGTTCACCCTGGGGCTTTCCGCTGCCGCCAGCTTTGGCGCAGCCATGGGGCTGGCCTTCGGCGTGGCGCTGTTTCCGTTGGCGGCGCAGTACATGGTGCCGGTCAACGCGTTCATCATGGCGATGCTGTGCGCACTGCTGATCCACTTTTTGAGCCTGCGCCGTGGTGTCACCGCCGAAACCATCGTGCTGCTCGGCATTGCCTTGGTCTTCACCTTCAATGCGCTGTTGGCGCTGGTGCAGTTTTTCGCCACCGAGCAAGCCGTGGCGGCCGTGGTGTTCTGGACCATGGGCAGCCTGACCAAGGCCACCTGGCCCAAGCTTGGCGTGATCTGCCTGGTGATCCTGATCACCCTGCCGATCTTCGCCAAACGCGCCTGGGCCCTGACCGCCCTGCGCCTGGGCGACGACAAGGCCGCCAGTTTCGGCATCAACGTGCGCAGCCTGCGTTTCCAGACACTGATCATGGTCAGCCTGCTCGCCTCGTTCCCGGTGGCCTTTGTCGGCACCATCGGCTTTATCGGCTTGGTCGGCCCGCACATCGCCCGCATGCTGATTGGCGAAGACCAGCGCTTCTTCCTGCCCGCCTCGCTGCTCACCGGCGCGTTGATTCTGTCGGCCAGTTCGGTGGTCAGCAAAACCCTGATCCCCGGTGCGATTTTCCCGATTGGCGTGGTCACCTCACTGATCGGCGTGCCGTTCTTTATCTCCCTGATCCTGAGCGGGAAGAAAAACCCATGGTAAGCATTCAGTTGCAGGACCTCGGCGCCACCTACGGGCAACGCAGCATCATCCGCGGCGTGACCACCGCCCGTTTTGTCGGCGGCCAAGTGGTGGCGGTGGTCGGGCCCAACGCGGCCGGCAAATCCACCTTGTTCAAGCGTATGGCCGGGCTGATCGACGGACCGGGCCAGGTGATCCTGCAGGACTCGGCAAAAGGCCTCCAAGGCATCAGCTACATGCCCCAAGGCCTGAACGCCAGCGCCCGCTTGACGGTGTATGAATCCGTCTTGCTGGCACGCAAGCAGCTAGCACCCGGCTGGACGGTGCATGATGACGAGCTGAAGTTGGTCGATGAAATCCTCACCGCCCTCGGCATCACCGAGCTGTCCTTTCGCAACCTCGGTGAACTCAGCGGCGGCCAGCAACAACTGGTGTCCATCGCCCAGACCTTAGTGCGCGAACCCGACGTGTTGCTGATGGACGAACCCACCAGCGCCCTCGACATGCATCGCCAGGTGCAGGTGCTGAACTTCATGCAGGCCCTGGCACGCAAACGGGAGGTGATTGTGTTCATCGCCCTGCACGACCTGAACCAGGCGCTGCGTTTTGCCGACCAGGTGCTGGTGATCGCCGACGGCACCGCCCAGGGCAGCGGGCCGAGCCATGAGGTGATCAATGAGGCAATGCTGCGCGAGGTGTACAAGGTCGAGGCGCGGATCGAGCGGTGCAGTCGCGGGCAGCCGCATATTTTGATCGACGATATTGTGTAAGGCTTGAGTCCGTAGGGTGGCGTTTTGTCATGGTTTGTAAAGGGCCAGCAAGGCGCATCGCTTTTAATTGCAGGACGTTTCCTAGACAATCCCTGCCGCCTTGTGCCTGCTGGAATCGGTGGCTAGTCTGCGGTCCGTCACTGCCTATTCAGTGATCGGGTTTAGTCGCCCGGATTTCGAGCAAGCGTAGGGCCCCATGAAGCTTATGGTGGCTGTGCGCAGGGCGCCCTCGGGCGCGCCGGATGCTCCTGACCGGTCGACTAACCTGCGTACAGCCGCCACCCTTCGTTTAGTCGCGAAGCGTGCCGACTCCATGATCATCCAGGAGCTGCACAAATGAACAAAGTCCTACCCGATCCACCCATCGACCCCGCAAAAGACCGCGCCGCCTTCAACCGCGCCATCGACCATTACCTGCCCACCCAAGGTTTCCACTCGGTCAACGAAGACCTCAGCTTCGAAGACGCCCTGCTCTACACCGCCAGCTTGCTCGACAGCGCGTCGGCCACCGCACTCGATTGTGGTGAGCAATTGGCAAGCCCCGAACGGGCGAAGATCCTGGCGGTGTGGCATTTGCTGGAAATCGCCAAGACCACGGTGGACCGCTCTATCGAATGCCTGAAACACAACTAAAACAGATGGGAGCGGGCCAGCCCTAATGCCAGTCAGTTAAAGGCGAACACTGTACCTGTGGCGAGGGAGCTTGCTCCCGTTGGGTCGCGAAGCGGCCCCAAAAATGGGACTGCTGCGCAGTCCAACGGGAGCAAGCTCCGCCTGATGCAAAACCGCCGTATAGCCTTGTCTACAGCGCTTTCACCCGATCCTGTTGAATCCTTGCCCGATCCTCCGATTTGTCGACCACCGGGTATCTGCGCCCTTGCACTCTGGTCTAGAGTTCGACAATAAGCGGCCACTGCGTTCATCACTAAAAAGGCCGCACCTACCGTTGATCAGCAGGTGAGCCATGGAATTACGAATCAACCAAAAGGCCTATCAGGTCGATGCCGACGCGGACACGCCCTTGTTGTGGGTGATCCGCGATGACCTGGGCCTGACCGGCACCAAGTACGGCTGCGGCCTGGCCCAGTGCGGCGCCTGTTCGGTGCTGGTGGATGGCAATGTGGTGCGCTCCTGCGTCACGCCGGTGGCCGCCTTGGTCGGGCGTGAGATCACCACCATCGAGGCGATTGAGACCGATGAAGTGGGCAAGCGTGTGGTCGCGACCTGGGTCGAGCATCAGGTGGCGCAATGCGGGTATTGCCAGTCCGGGCAGGTGATGGCGGCCACTGCGCTGCTCAAGCACACCCCCGCGCCGAGCAAGGCGCAGATCGACGCGGCGATGATCAACCTGTGCCGCTGCGGCACCTATAACGCCATCCACGCGGCGGTCGACGCCCTGGCCAAGCAGGAGGGCGCTTGATGAGTATTCTCGACGAACTGCTTGATGCACCGGTCAACCTGTCGCGTCGCCGCTTTCTGGCGAGTACGGCGGTGGGCGCACTGGTGATTGGTTTTGGCCTGCCCCTGGGCTCGGGCCGAGTGCAAGCCGCCACCGCTGCTGAACGCGGCACCCAGGTGCCAGCGTTCCTGGAGATTCGCCCGGACGGCACGGTGCGCCTGCTCAGCCCGTTCATGGAAGGCGGACAAGGCACCCACACCGCCATGGCGCAGATCGTCGGCGAAGAACTGGATGCCGACCCCGCCACCTTTATCGTCGAAGCCGCCCCGCCTGGCGAAGCCTATGTGGTGATGGAAAACGGCCTGCGTATCACCGGCGGCAGCATGTCGGTGCGCATGAGCTACCCGACCATGCGCCGCCTTGGTGCCCTGGCCCGCGCGATGTTGCTGCAAGCTGGCGCTAAACAATTGGGCGTGCCGGTTGGCGAACTGACCACACAGCCCGGCCGCGTGGTGCACACGGCTTCCGGTCGTTCATTGGGGTATGGCGAGCTGGCCAGTAGCGCGCTCGACATGCCTGTGCCCGATCCATCCAGCATCACCCTGCGCGACCCGAGCCAATTCCGCTGGATCGGCAAGCCGGTCAAGCGCCTGGACGCCTATGACAAATCCACCGGCAAGGCGCTCTACAGCATCGACCTGAAAGTCGACAACATGCTTCACGCCGCCGTCCAGCACGCGCCACGCCTGGGCATGACCGTCGGCACCCTGCGCAACCAGGCCCAAGTCGAAGGCATGAAAGGCGTGCATTCGGTGCACGTGCTGCCCGGCGCGGTGGCGGTGGTGGCTGAGCGTTGGTGGCACGCCAAGCGTGCGGTAGAAGCCATCCAGGTCGACTGGCAGGAAGCCGCCGCCGACTCGGCACTGCGCGTCATGCCAGCGGACTTCTCCAGCGACAAGCACTTCGAGTTCCTCGCTGCCCAGCAAGGCCCGGCCCGTGACGACGAGAACGAAGGTGACGTCGCCGCCGCGTTGAAAGGTGGCAAGACCCAGCTCGAGGCGACGTATCACAACCAATACCTCAACCACGGCCAACTGGAGCCGCCGTCAGCCCTGGCGCGCTTCAACCCGGATGGCACGCTGGACATCTGGCTGCCCAACCAGGCGCCGGACATGTTCCGCGCCGACATCGCCAAGCGCACCGGCCTCGACCCTGCGCAAATCAATCTGCACTCGCCGTTACTCGGTGGTTTCTTCGGCCGGCACTTCCTGTATGACTCGGCCAACCCTTATCCGCAGGCCATTGCATTGGCCAAGGCGGTGGGCCGTCCGGTCAAGCTGATCTGGAGTCGCGAGGAAGAGTTCTTGCGCGATGTGCTGCGCCCCGTGGCGGTGGTCAAGTTCCGCGCCGCGCTGGATGACAAAGGTCTGCCGGTCGCCATCGAAGCCGTCAGTGCGACCGAAGGCCCGACCGAAGCCCTCGCCGGCAAACAGGGCGATAAAATCGACCCTACGGCGGTTGAAGGGTTGTCGGGCAAGTCCTACGCGATCCCCAACAAACGCATCGCGCAGATCTACGTCAAAGGCGCGCCGATGCTCGGTTACTGGCGTTCGGTGGGCAATTCGCTCAACGACTTTTTCTACGAGTCGTTCCTCGACGAACTGGCGGACAAGGGCGGGCAGGATCCCTATGAGCTGCGCCTGCACCTGCTGCGCGACAACCCACGGCTGACCACGTTGCTGCAAGCGGCGGGTGAACTGTCCGGTGGCTGGAAGCGCGGTCCCTTCACCGCCGAGGACGGCACTCGACGGGCTCGCGGCGTGGCCATGGCCTCGCCATTCGGTTCCCACACGGCGGCGATCGCTGAGGTGTCCATCGAGAACGGCAAGGTCAGGGTGCACGATATCTGGCAGGCCATCGACCCCGGCAGCATCGTCAACCCGGCGATTGTCGAGGCCCAGGTTAATGGCGCGGTGGCGTTGGGCTTGTCCCAGACCTTGCTGGAAGAAGCGGTGTACGTGGACGGCAAGCCACGGGCGCGCAACTACGACTTGTACCCGATCCTGGCGCCCGCGCAGATGGCACGGGTGCATGTACGGATAGTCGAGAGTGGCGAAAAGATGGGTGGTATCGGCGAGCCGCCGTTGCCCGCCGTGGCGCCGGCCGTGGCCAACGCGGTGGCGCAATTGACAGGCCAGCGCGTGCGCAGCCTGCCCTTGAGCCGACACACTTTTAGCTGACCTTCAGGAAACGCCCATGAACAACCGTCGATTCGCAAGAACCGCAGGCTGGCTGGCGCTGCCCTGCCTGGTCGCCGCAGGCCTGCTGGCCTGGTACGTCACCCGTGAACCGGCTACGCCGTTCGAACAGGAACAGGCGAAAGCCACCTTCGATCCCGCCCTGGTCAGCCGTGGCGAGTATGTCGCCCGCCTCAGCGATTGCGTGGCCTGCCACAGCCTGGCGGGCAAGGCGCCGTTTGCCGGTGGCCTGGAAATGGCCACGCCGTTGGGGGCGATCCACGCCACCAACATCACGCCAGACAAGCAAACCGGCATCGGCACTTACAGCCTGGCCGATTTCGACCGTGCAGTGCGCCATGGCGTAGCACCGGGCGGCCGCCGGCTGTACCCGGCCATGCCCTACCCGTCCTACGTGAAGCTCAGCGATGACGACATCAAAGCGCTGTACGCGTTTTTCATGCAGGGCATACAACCGGCCAACCAACCGAATATCCCCAGTGATATTCCGTGGCCGCTGAATATGCGCTGGCCCATCGCCTTGTGGAACGGCGTGTTCGCGCCCACGGCGACTTATGCAGCCAAGCCCAACCAGGACGCGCTGTGGAACCGTGGCGCCTATATCGTCCAAGGCCCCGGCCACTGCGGCAGTTGCCACACGCCGCGCGGCCTGGCCTTCAACGAAAAAGCCCTGGATGAATCTGGCGCGCCGTTCCTCGCCGGCGCCCTGCTCGACGGCTGGTACGCGCCGAGCCTGCGCCAGGACCCCAACACCGGGCTGGGCCGTTGGACGGAGCCACAGATCGTGCAGTTCCTCAAGACCGGGCGCAACGCCCATGCGGTGGTCTACGGTTCGATGACCGAGGCGTTCAACAACTCCACGCAGTTCATGCAGGACGACGACCTGGCGGCCATCGCCCGCTACCTCAAGTCATTGCCTGGCGATCCGCAGCGCGACGGCGCACCCTGGCAGTATCAGGCGGTGGCGGCGGTGCAAGACGCCCCCGGCGCCCACACCTACGCCACCCGCTGCGCCTCTTGCCATGGTCTCGACGGCAAGGGCCAGCCCGAGTGGATGCCGCCCCTGGCCGGCGCCACGTCAGCACTGGCGAAAGAAAGCGCATCGGCGATCAACATCACCCTCAACGGCTCACAACGCGTGGTCGCGGCCGGCGTGCCGGATGCCTACCGCATGCCGGCGTTTCGTGAGCAATTGTCCGACGCGGAAATCGCCGAGGTACTCAGCTACGTGCGCAGCACCTGGGGCAACAACGGTGGCGCGGTGGATGCCAAAGCGGTGGGCAAGCTGCGCGGGCACACTGACCCGGCGAGCAGCAGCCCGATCATCCTGCACATGCGCTGAGGTCAGGGCTTCAGGTTTTTCACGCTGGCAAACGTTGCCTCGCCCCGCGCCTGCTCCAACACGTTCATGGGCGCGGGCGTAGGCAACGCATGCATCACCGGCTTGAGCACGATGGAGCGCTCGCTGTCGGTGACGGAGCGCTCGTCGCTGGGCGGCACGCCGAAGTATTCGCGGTAGCACTTGGAAAAGTGCGGCGTGGACACAAAGCCGCAAAGCACGGCCAGCTCCACGATGGAAATGGGCGTCTGCTTGAGCAACTGCCGCGCCCGGATCAGCCGCAGCCTCAGGTAGTAGCGTGACGGCGAACAGTGCAGGTATTTCTGGAACATGCGCTCCAGCTGACGGCGGGACAACGCGACATACGCCGCCAGCTCATCCAGGTTGATCGGTTCCTCCAGGTTGGCCTCCATCAACGCGACGATTTCCTGCAGCTTGGGCTGCTGGGTGCCGAGCATGTGCTTAAGGGGCACACGCTGATGGTCCTGCTCGTTACGGATGCGCTCGTACACAAACATGTCGGAGATGGCCGCCGACAGCTCATGCCCGTGATCACGGCCGATCAGGTGCAGCATCATGTCCAGCGGCGCCGTACCACCCGAGCTGGTGAGACGATCGCGGTCGAGGGTAAACAGGCTGGAACTGACCGTCACCCGTGGAAACGCCTCCTGCATGGCCGCCAACCATTCCCAGTGCACGCTGCATTCATAGCCATCCAGCAAACCCGCCCGCGCCAACACAAAGCTACCGGTACAGATACCGCCCAATCGCTTGGCATAACGCGCCTGGCTGCGCAGCCACTTGACCAGCTCGCCGGTCACGGTGCCCTGGATGCCGATGCCGCCGCAGACAATCACAATATCGGCGGACGGCACGCTGAGTATCGAACCGTCCGGCGTGATGGGCACGCCGTCACTGGCCCACACGGGGTTACCGTCCGGGCTCGCGGTGTGCCATTTGTAGAGTTCCTGGCCCGACAGCTGGTTGGCCATGCGCAGGGGCTCAACGGCCGAGGCCAGTGACATCAAGGTGAACTGGTCCAGCAGCACGAACACGATGCTGCTTACGGGGCGGCCACTCATGGCGGTGAGGCTGCGGCCACGGTTTTTTGCGTGCGTTCGGGCTGCCGCGCGGTGAGCAAGCCGACCAGGGAAATCATCAGGGCCAGGCCGATGGTGGATGACACCTCAAAACGGTGTTCAGGCGTGACCAGCATCACCGTCAAAGCGGCACAGATGAATGCGATGACCAGCCAAGTCAGCCAGGGAAACAGCCACATCTGGAAGGTGAGCGTGACGTTGCGCTGTCGCAGGATCTTGCGCATGCGCAACTGCGACACCGCGATCACCAGGTACACCAGCAACGCGATGGCGCCCGAACTGGCCAGCAGGAACTGGAACAACCCGGCCGGCGCAAAGTAACTGAACAGGGTCACGCCTGCGCCCAGGATGGTGCTGGCAATCACCGCGGCCCTCGGCACGCTCGCCGCCGAGGTTTTCTTCATCAACGTGGGAGCATCCCCACGCTTGCCCAGGGAAAACAGCATGCGCGAGGCGATGTAGATGGAGGAATTCATGCAACTGGCCACGGCGATCAACACCACTACGTCAACCAGCAGCTTGGCGTTGGGAATATTCATCAGCTCCAGGGCGCGCTGATAAGAGCCGACCGAGGCCAGCAACGGGTCGTTCCACGGCACCACGGAAATCACCACGAAGATCGACAACAGGTAGAACACACCAATACGCCACATCACCGAACGTGTGGCGCGGGCGATGTTCTGCGCGGGGTTACTGGACTCCGCCGCCGCGATGGTGACCGCCTCAGTGCCGATAAAACTGAACATGATGGTAATAAAGGCGCCGACCACCGCCGACATCCCGTTGGGCGCGAAACCGCCGTGTTCCTCCATCAACCGGTTCAACCCGCTCACCTCGCGCTCGGGCACCCAGCCCATCAGCACCGCAAAGCCCAGGCCGATAAAACCGATGATCGCGATGACCTTGGCCATGGCGAACCAGAACTCGAACTCGCCGTACTTGGACACGCTGAACAGATTGGTGACCACCAACAAAAAGATCGACAACAAGGCAAACAGCCAAGCGTCGATCTGTGGGAACCATTGGTTGAGGATATGCCCGGCGGCCAACGCCTCGATGGGGATCACCAGCACCCAGAACCACCAGTACAACCAACCGATGGTAAACCCGGCCCAGCGGCCAATGGCCTGGTCGGCGTAGGTCGAAAAAGATCCGGTATCGGGGTTGGCCACCGCCATCTCCCCGAGCATGCGCATCACCAGCACCACCAGCGTGCCGGAGAACAGATAAGCCAGCAGCACCGCCGGCCCCGCCGCCGCAATCGCATGCCCGGAACCGACAAACAACCCCGCCCCGATAATGCCCGCAATGGAAAGCATGGTCACATGACGCGGCTTGAAGCCTTGCGCCAACTGGCCGTTGGAATCGTTGGAATTCAGGCTATTCATTGTTTTTGTTGTTCTCGGTGATCGACGTCAAGGTGTACTGACTGAAGAGTCAGGCGATCATCATTTCCTAATGATGGGTCACCTTACGCGGCCTCAGTTCATCAAAAATAGCCTGGGAGCGGCGGGGATTGGTCTGATATCGACATGCACGTAGGGTTTACCTGCATAGCCCCCACTTATGGACAGGCCCATTTCCCTGTGGCGAGGGAGCTTGCTCCCTCGCCACAGAGTTGAACTGATTGCCGGGCCCGCCCAAACTGCTCAAATCAAAAGCCAAACCCAATCAGTGAAGCGATTCCTGTGCCTACACGCTCGATAAACAATATTCGCCGGGCCACATCCGACGACGTGCACGCCCTGATCGAACTGGACACCTACGCAACGGCCCACACCCATCGCCGTGTGTTCATCCATGATGCCGTGGTTCGTCAAGAATGCCTGGTGGCCGTCGACACTGTTGGCCGTTGCGCCGGTTACCTCGTTCTGACCCATGACTTTTTCGAGTATGGTTTTGTGGCGCTGGTGGTCGTCTCACCCGCTCATCAGCGTCAGGGCATTGCGCAGCGGTTGCTGGCGGCGGCAGAGGCGGCGTGCAAGACGCCCAAGCTGTTTACGTCAACCAATGCGTCAAACACCGCCTCCCAGGCGCTGTTTGCAAAAGCCGGATTCGTGTCGAGCGGGCAGATCGACAACCTGGACGATCACGATCCTGAGCGGATCTATGTGAAATTCATCACTCCAACCGTGCGCTAACCTGCCCAGCCACGGCATGTACTCGGGGCAAACCCTTGTAGAAAATTTTCCCTCTCCATCATTCCTCCACAAAACCTCCCATGAATGCGCACGTTAGTTGCGCATCATCGGGTTCGATGTTGAGCGCTATGATCAATACCTGACAGCGTGGGCCATGGAGCGGCAACCACGACAAGGCTTATTCACCGAGCAGACTATGAACGATTACCCCGTCGCATCGACACCCCAGCCCAGCAGCATCCGGGAGAACCAGGCCTTGGTGCTGATCGCCGAAGACGAGCCCGAGATTGCGGATATCCTGATCGCCTATCTCAAGCGCAGCGGCTTTCGCACCGCCCACGCCCTTGATGGCCGGCGTGCGCTGGAACTGCACCAGAGCCTCAAGCCGGACCTGATGCTGCTGGATGTGCTGATGCCCCACGTCGATGGCTGGCAGGTGCTGGCCGAAGTGCGCCATCGCGGCAACACGCCGGTGATCATGCTGACCGCGCAGGACCAGGACATGGACAAGTTGATGGGCCTGCGTATCGGTGCCGACGACTATATCGTCAAGCCGTTCAACCCGGCCGAGGTGGTGGCGCGTACCCAGGCGGTGCTGCGGCGCTCCGTCAACTACACATCGGGTGTCAGCGCCAGTGTGCTGCGGGTGGATGGGTTTGAAATCGATATCGAAAGCCATCAGGTCACGGTGAATATCGAAGGCAACGCCCTGCCGCTGCTGCTGACCGTCACCGAATTCAAATTACTGGCCCAATTGGCTCGCGCGCCGAAACGTGTGTTCAGCCGCGCGGAACTGTTGGCGCTGTGCTCGCCGGAAAGCGACAGCCTGGAACGCACGGTCGACAGTCATATCAGCAAGTTGCGCCGCAAGATCGAGGACCTCGGGCTGCAAGGTGTGCCGGCAAGCATTCGCGGGGTGGGTTACCGCTTCGGGAGTGGCGCGTGAAACTATTCAACGGCTTGAGCCGCCAGATCATCCTGTCCATGTCGGTCGTGGTGCTGTGCGTGATCGCCCTGGCGGTAATCGGCTCCTATGTGTTCTACGCCCTGCTTTGGACCTACTGGCCGCTTCCGGACGAGCAGGTCGATGAGTGGATGCCCGCCAATGCCGAATGGGCGTGGATGGGCTTGACCACCTGCGTCAGCCTGGCGGTCGGTGCATTCGTGGCGACCAAGTTGTCGCGGCGCATCCTGATGCCATTGAATTCGGTGGCCGAGAACCTGCGCAAACTGGCGGACGGCGACCTCGATGTGCAGGCCGTGGCTGGCGATCAGTCCATCGGTGAGGCGGCTATTTTGGTGAATGACTTCAACAGCATGGCCCAACGCTTGAAACGCATGGCGCAGGAACAGGCGTTCTGGAACGCGGCGATCGCCCACGAGCTGCGCACGCCGCTGACCATCTTGCGCGGTCGCCTGCAAGGTTTGGCCGAGGGTGTGTTCGAGCCGGACACGGCGCAGTTCTACAGCCTGCTCGGGCAGGTCGAAGGGCTGGCGCGGATGATCGAGGACCTGCGCGTGGTCGGCCTGGGTGACAGCGGCTACCTTGAAATCAACGTGCAAGACGCCGACCTGGCCGCAGGGGTTGAGGAAGATGTGCGGCTGTTCGAACCGAGCCTGGCCACTGCTGGTTTTACCCTGCAACTGGACCTGCAACGCCGCATCCTGCGCTGCGACCCCGCACGCATCCGCCAGGCGTTGCTGGCCCTGCTGGACAACGTGCGTCGGCATGCGACACCCGGCAACGTCAACGTGCACCTGAGCACGCGTGATGGCGTGCACTACCTGAGGGTCCGCGACGATGGTCCCGGTATTGATGAGGACTTTGCGACGCACCTGTTCGAACCTTTCCAACGCGGCGAAAACTCTCGCTCACGCGCCCAGGGCGGCAGCGGTTTGGGCCTGGCGGTGGTGCGCGCAATTGCGATTGCCCATGGCGGCGCCGTGACCTGTCGAAAAATGGAAAACGGCGGAACGCTGTTCGAACTCAGCTGGAACCTTTGAGTAAGTCAGGCCCGCCATGCGCATCTTATCCAGGTTGTTCAGAACCACCCAGCGCTATCGTTATTTTGTCTTGTTGGACACCGCGCTTGTTTGCATTGCGTTCAAAAGCTGCGCCGCAATGCCTCAACACGGGCACTGGATAGAAGTTGAACACATCAACCTGTCGTGGCTGGGCAATCCCCTCCCCAGCCGTGCCCGGTTAACTGAGCGAGTGTGAACATGAGCCCTTCCCTATCACTCCTTGAAGAGTCGCTGCGACAGCACACGGCTCGCCTGAAACGCCTGCAACGGTTCTGGGTGCCGCTGCAACAGCGCGCACCGAAGTGGGTACTGGCGCTGTGGATTATCGGCGTCTTCGTGTCGCTGGCGACGCAATGCTGGTGCCATTGGTTCGTGACCGCGCCGCTGATCTGCGTGTTGATCGTCGCGGAAATCGTGATCGACGAGGCGCAGATGACACTTCAGTTGCGCACCGATGCCGTTCGCGATTCGTTGCGAGCGATTATGGCGACCGGGAAACCAATCCCGGATTGAACATCCCCTCAAAACGCGCCTTGTTCGCCGCGTAGTATGCCGCCACCGCCTTGTCTGCCGTGCTCTCCCGCGCCTGCATCATCAACGCTTCCAGGTCGGCCTGGGGGATGGAGAAATGCGCAAAGAAGTACGCCACTTCGGGATGCTCCTGGCTGAAGCCTTTGCGGGCCATGGCGTGGATCTGCTCGGCGCCGCCGAAAATCTGCTTGGGATCATCCAGGTAGCGCAGCGACCATTTGGAGAACATCCAGTGCGGGCTCCAGGCGTTGACCAACGACCACTTGTCGCGCTTGAGGTTGCGGTCCAGCTCGTTGAGCATGCCGCTTTCCGAAGACCCCACCAGTTTGTAGCCCGCCAGTTTGTAGTCCTCGATCGCCTTGACGGTTAGCTTGTACTGGCCGTTGCCGACTTCGGAGGTAAAGATCTTGCCATCGAACTTCTCGCGGATCCCGGGTTTGTTCAGGTCTTCCACGCTGGCGACTTCCGCGACCGGCACCGAGGTGGGCACAGCCATGCCGATTCGCCCTTCATACAGCACGCCGAGGTCTTCGAGGCGGTCTTTGTACTTGTCGTAGAACGCCTTGTGGGTGCTGGGCAGCCAGACCATCGGGATCAGGTCGATGTTGCCGTTGGCCAGCGCCTGGAACTGGATGCCGATGTCGGCCATCACCAACTTGACCGGTTGCTTGAGATGTTCCTGCAACGCCGTGCTGGCGAGCTTGACGGTGATTTCCGTGTCGGACCAATTCACCCAACCGATGCGCACCGGTGGTTTTTCCTCGGCGTGGGTCACCGCCGCACTGGCGCCCAGCGCAAGGCCGAGCAGGTAGGCACAGGCTTTTTTCCGATAGTGCACATGAGCATTCATCAGACGTCCTCCTAAGGGGTGAGGCCGATCTTAGCGATGACATCCGGGCACTGCAATAAAAAATGTACAGGCATGTCGACTATTGTTGACACCTATGTACATTTATCCTAATTTCAGATCGCCGAGCCTGATGATGCCCACTACGGAGCACAGAATAATGTCCAGCGATCCCCTGCTGCAGCCTTACAAAATCAAGCACCTGACCCTGCGCAACCGGATCATGACCACGGCCCACGAACCGGCCTACCCGGTGGACGGCATGCCGCAGGCGTTGTACCGCGCCTACCACGTCGAACGCGCCAAGGCCGGCGTGGCCTTGACCATGACCGCAGGCTCCGCCGCTGTATCGCGGGACAGCCCGCCAGTGTTCAACAACGTGCTGGCGTACAAAGATGAAGTGGTCGGCTGGTTGAAGGACCTGACCGATGAGTGCCACGAACACGGCGCGGCAGTGATGATCCAGCTGACGCACCTGGGCCGTCGTACACGCTGGGACAAGGCCGACTGGCTGCCGGTGGTCTCGCCATCGCACCGTCGCGAGGCGTCACACCGCTCCTTCCCGAAGAAGATGGAAGACTGGGACATCGAGCGGATCACCAAGGACTACGTCGACGCCGCCGAGCGCATGCAGGCCGCCGGATTGGATGGCCTGGAGCTGCAAGCCTACGGCCATTTGATGGACCAGTTCTGGTCACCGCTGACCAACGACCTGGATGGCCCTTACGGCGGTTCCCTGGAAAACCGCATGCGCTTTACCTTCGATGTCCTGCGCGGCATTCGCCAGCGCGTCGGTGAGGATTTTCTGCTGGGCGTGCGCTACACCGGCGACGAAGCGCTGCCGGGCGGGTTCAACGCCAGTGAGGGCCTGCAGGTTTCGCATATGCTCAAGGACAGCGGTCTGGTCGACTTCCTCAACGTAGTACGTGGGCATATCGATACCGACGCGGGGCTGTCCGACGTGATTCCGATCCAGGGCATGCGCAACTCGCCGCACCTGGATTTTGCCGGCGAGATCCGTGCGTCCACCGGCTTCCCCACCTTCCATGCGGCGAAAATCCCGGACGTCGCCACCGCGCGCTACGCCATCGCATCAGGCAAGGTGGACATGGTCGGCATGACCCGCGCCCATATGACCGACCCGCACATCGTGCGCAAGATCATCGAGCGGCGTGAGGAAGACATCCGCCCCTGCGTCGGCGCCAACTACTGCCTGGACCGCATCTACCAGGGCGGCGCCGCCTACTGCATCCACAACGCGGCGACCGGCCGTGAAACCAGCATGCCCCATGAAATTCCCAAGGCTGCGGTGAAGCGCAAAGTGCTGATCATCGGCACGGGCCCGGCCGGGCTGGAAGCGGCACGCGTCGCCGGTGAGCGCGGGCATGATGTGACAGTACTGGAAGCGGCAGACCGGCCCGGCGGGCAAATCCGCCTGACCGCCCTGAGTGAGCGGCGTCGCGAGATGATCGGCATCATCGACTGGCGCATGGCCCAGTGCGAACACCTGGGCGTGAAATTCCACTTCAACACCTGGGCCGAAAGCGAGACGGTGCTGGCCCATGAGCCGGACGTGGTGATCGTCGCCACCGGTGGCATGCCGCACACCGAAGTGCTGGCCGCGGGCAATGAACTGGTGGTGTCGACCTGGGACATCATTTCCGGCGACGTCAAACCGGGGCGTCATGTGTTGATCTTCGACGACGCTGGCGACCACGCCGCGCTGCAAGCCGCCGAGGTGATTGCGCAAAGTGGCGCCAGCGTCGAAATCGTCACCCCGGACCGCGCCTTCGCCCCGGAAGTCATGGCCATGAACCTGGTGCCCTACATGCGCAGCCTGCAGGACCTGGACGTGACTTTCACCGTGACCTATCGGGTTGAGACGGTGGAGAAACGCGACGGTCGGCTGGTCGCGCGTTTTGGCAGTGACTACGGCGCGGTGCACAAGCAGCGGGTGGTCGACCAGGTGGTGGTCAACCATGGCACGATTCCCCTGGATGACCTGTACTTCGAGTTGCGCGCGCACTCCAGCAATGGCGGCGCGGTCGAGCAGCAGGACTTGATCGCCGGGAACGCGCAGCACATCGTGACGAACCCCGAAGGTCGCTTCCAGCTGTTCCGGATCGGTGATGCAGTGGCCGCACGCAATACCCATGCGGCGATCTACGATGCGTTGCGGTTGGTCAAGGACCTTTAAAAACGCTCAAACACCCCCGGTGTGGTTTCGGCATAGCCAAACGCCCCATAGAAGCGGTCCAGTTCACGCCGCTTCAGGGCCTTGCCGGTAAACACGCTGACATACTGGGGAATACGCCGGAACCGCACCACCACGTCCTCGCTGGTGTTCATCGAGATATAGCCGATCTGCGTCAGGTAGATGGTCCGGGCACGCACATCGGCGGCCTCGTCATCGTAGCCAAAACGCCGGAACATGCCGGTCAAGGCGTTGATACGGGTGTCATCGGCCTGTGCGATTTCTGCCGCGACGTCCACCGACTGCATCGCCCAACTGCGCACGGCGAACTCGAATTGCGAGTCGAACAGCTCCGGGTTCAACCAGCATTCGAAGACGTTGAGAATGGCCTCGGAAATACTCTCGGCATAGCGCTCGCACTGGTGCACCAGGTTGCCGGTGTTCTTGTCGCGCCAACGGCTCAGCAAGGCGGAAAGCAGTTGCTCACGGTCCTCGAAAAACCAATAGAAGCTGGTGCGTGACAGGCCCAGCTGCTTGGCCAGGGGCATCACGCGCACGGCGTCGATACCGGATTCTTTGAGGGCCGCGTAGGCGGCGTCCAGCCACACATCGACCGAGCCGCGCCAGCCTGTGTCCTGGTTCTTGCCTCGCGGTTTTGCGGGTTGCGACATCCTTGGGTCACCTTTGCCGGGGAATTGCCGGTCACTCTACACGCCCCACCCGCGCAGTGCACAGGGAGTGTACAGCGACGTACATTTCCCGGCGGAGTCCGTGCGCCTTCAGTCTGGCAGCGCGGCACCTTTTGGCGCTGTGCCCTCCCCCTGCGCCGACAACACAATCGCCAGCACGATCAACGCCGCGCCTGCCAACATTCGGTAGGAGGGCGCTTCATGGAACAGCCACCAGGCGCAGGCAATCGCGTACACCGGCTCCAGGGAAATGATCATGCCTGCGCTGCGGGCGTTCAAACCCTTGAGGCTTTTGACGAACAGCGCCTGGGACACCGCCGTGCAGAGCACGCCGAGAATGGCGAGGTTGAACCAGTCGACAGGCTCCAGCGCCACCAGGTCGAACACTGCAACCGGCGCCATTAACAGCGCCACGGTAGCGTTCTGCCAGAACACCACTTGCACGCCATTTCGGCCATCGGTGGCGCGGCGGTTGGTCATGGCCAGCAAGGCGAACGACAGCCCCGAGGCAATCCCCCACAGCAGCCCGACCGTGCCTTGGTTGGCGATCTCGAACGAGGGTGTCACCAGTATCAGGCCGAGCGTGACCAATAGCAGCAACAGCGCTTCAGCCAGGCGCGGCCGGTCGCGGAACACCGCCATGTCGAGCAAGGTGATAAACGCCGGAAAGCTGGCAAAGCCCAAGGTGGCGATAGCGACTCCGCCGACCTTGATCGCAATAAAAAACGTGATCCAGTGCGCGCCCAGCATCAGCCCTGAGACGGCATAGATGCCGAGTTTCCTGAGGTTCAGGCCGCGCAGCAGCGCGCGGTCCTGCAGGTGTGCGAACACCCCCAGGGCCAGCAACGCAAAGGCTGCACGGCCAAAGGTGATCACACTGGCGCTGGCGTGGATCAGTGCGCCAAAAATACCGGTCAAGCCAAACAGAATTGCAGTGATATGGGCAGAAGTAAGGGCAGTACGATAGGCAGTCATGAAAAGGCTTCGAAAAAACGAGCTGGGCCGTGGACTTCTTATTGTTGACCCGGTGGAAAGGAAGGCGCCCCAATCGCCGCTTGCGTGGAGCTTTGTAGAGGGACGCCTGGTTTTTTAACCTTCGGACACGTCGATCCAGATGGTCTTGATCTCGGTGTACTGGTCGTGTGCCCAGATGGACTTGTCGCGCCCGCCGAAACCCGACTGCTTGTAGCCACCGAACGGGGTCGAGGCATCGCCTTCACCGAAGCAGTTGACGGTGACGATACCGGCACGGATCTCGCGGGAGAGCTTGATCGCATTGCGCAGGTTATCGGTGTACACCGACGCCGCCAGGCCGTAGATGGTGTCGTTGGCCAGTGCAATGGCTTCTTCCAGGGTGTTGAACGTCGTGACGGTCAGCACAGGGCCGAAGATTTCTTCCTTGAACAGCACACTGTCGGCACCTACGCCATCGACCACGGTCGGCTCCACGTAGATATCGCCTTGGGTCTTGCCGCCGTAGACCACGCGCAGGTTTTCGTTGCCAGCCTGCACCAGGTACGAGCTGACCTTGTCGAAATGCGCGCGGCTGACCATCGAGCCCAGGCGATTGTCCGGGTCGAGCGGGCTGCCCATCTTCCACGCTTGCAACTGCACGCCGATGCGCTTGAGCAGTTCGTCCTTGATATCGGCGTGAACGATAAGGCGCGAAGACGCCGAGCAGTTCTCGCCCATGTTCCAGAACGAACCATTGACGATATGCCCCGCCACCACATCCAGGTCGGCCACGTCGTTCATCACCACGGCCGGGTTTTTGCCGCCCAGTTCCAACACGATGCGCTTGAGGTTCGACTCTGCCGCGTACTGCAGGAACAGGCGCCCGGTGTCGGTGGAGCCGGTGAAGCTGACCATGGTGACGTCCATGTGGCGACCCAACGGTTCGCCCACTTCGCGACCGCCGCCGGACACGACGTTGAACACGCCCGCCGGAATCCCGGCCTGGGCGCCCAGCTCGGCCACGCGCAGCGCCGTCAACGTGGTTTCCTTGGCTGGCTTGACCACGATCGAGCAACCCGCCGCGAGGGACGGCGCGATTTTCCAGGCCAGCATCAGCAGCGGGAAGTTCCACGGCAGCACCAGGCCGACCACGCCGATGGCTTCGCGCACCACCAGGGTCAAGGCGTCCGCGCCGACCGGGGCGGTGTTGTCGTAGATCTTGTCGATCAGCTCGGCATGCCAGCGGATCATGTGGATGGTTTCCGGCACGTCGGTCAGCTGGCACTCACGCACCGGCTTGCCGCTGTCCAGGCTTTCCAGCACGGACAGTTCGTGGGAGTGCTGTTCCAGCAGGTCGGCAAAACGCAGCAGGACTTTCTTGCGCGTGCCGGGGCTGAGCTTGTGCCAACGGCCGTCGTCAAACGCTTGCTTGGCCGAAGCCACGGCGTAGTCCACGTCGTCGCTGTTGCACGCGGTGATTTCAGCCAGCACTTCGCCGGTTGCCGGGTTGGTGGTGGTGAACGTCTTGCCCGAACCCGAGGTGTGGGCAGCGCCGTTGATGAAGGACGTGGTGGGAAACTGGATGTCCTGGGCGATGGCCGCGTATTCGGCAGCGCTGAGCAGGTGAGTCATCATGCACCTCCGACGATTTGCGCAACGTCGCGCTTGAGGTTGGTGATCACCGTTTGCAGCGCCTGGTTTTCGCTCTCGGTCAACGGTTGCAGCGGTGCGCGCACGCTGCCGGTACGCAGGCCATTGAAGGCGCAACCGGCCTTGATCGCCTGGACGAATTTACCGCCTTCGAGGAAGTCCATCAGCGGCATGAAGGCGCTCATGATCTTGCGGCCCTTGTCGAAGTCTTTTTCGACCACGCAGGCTTCATACAGGGCGACGTGTTCACGCGGCACGAAGTTGGAACCGGCACACACCCAGCTGCGGGCGCCCCAGGCGAAGAACTCCAGGGCCTGGTCATCCCAGCCGCAGGACAACGCGATGTTCGGGTATTGAGTGGCCAGGCGGTGCACCTGGCCCATGTCGCCCGAGCTTTCCTTGATCGCCACGACGTTTTTCGAGGCGGACACGGCCTTGAAGTACTCATCGCCCATGCTCACGCTCATGCGGCCTGGGTAGTTGTAGAGCATGATCGGCAGGCCCGCAGCCTGGTCCACGGCCAGGGCGTGGATGGCGTTTTCCTGTTCGGTGGGCAATGCGTAAGGCGGTGAACCGACCAGGATCGCATCAGCCTTGATCGCACGGGCGGCCTTGGCGTACTCCACCGAATCTTCGGTGCGGATGGCGCCGGTGCCGACGATCAACGCGACGCGGTTGCCAATGACTTCCTTGGCGTGGGCAGCCAGGTCGATGCGCTCCTGAGAGGTGTGCGCGTAGTACTCGCCGGTGGAGCCGCCGATGATGATGCCGTGCACCTTGGATTCGATCAGGTATTCCAGCACGTCGGCGAATGCGGCGCTGTCGATCTGGCCGGTGGCGGTCAACGGGGTGATTGCCGGGGTGTAGATGCCTTCAAACTTCATGAGTGTTTCTCCAACAGTGAAAGTGATGTGGTTTGCGCTCAACTGCTCAACGCAGCGGCGTCCCGCAAGTTCAGCGAACGTGTTTCCGGGGCCATGGCCCAGGCGGCGGCCAGGCCGATGAACGTCACGCCAGCCGCGACGTACATGGTGTTGCCGATACCAATCGAGTGAAGCGACAGCGGTACGAGGTAGGTGCCGACGGCGGCGCCGATCCGTGACAGCGAGGTGCCGATGCCCACGGCGAAGGCGCGGATTTCGGTGGGAAACAGTTCGTTCGGGTAAACCAGTTGCAGCACCTGGGCGCCGCCGATGAACACGGCGTAGGCGCCGAACAGCAGCAGCACGAGAATTTCGTGGCTATTGGAAAACGCCGCCAGCAACAGCAAGGCAAGGCCTGACCACAGGAAGCTGTTGATCAGCATGCTGCGTCGACCGATGGTGTTGATCAGCCGCGTGGCCAGCACGCAACCCACCACGAACAGCAAGGTGATGAACATCGAACCGTAGGAGGCCCACTCGCCTTTCAGGTTGAGGGCTTGCAAGACTTTGGGGGCGAATGCGTAAACGGCGAACACGGGGATGATCGAACAGGACCAGAACACCGAGACAAAGAACAGGCGCTTGCCGTACCCCGAGCGCAGCAGGTCACGGAAGGTCATCTTGCGTTCGTCGGGTTGCTCCGGCAGGTCGCGCAATGAGTAGTGCGGCCCGTAGACGCGCTTGATGACCTGCTCGGCTTCGGCCTCGCGGCCCTTGCTCAGCAACCAGCGCGCCGATTCCGGCGTACCCAGGCGCAGCACAAACAGCACCAGCCCGATCACCGAGGCACTGGCCAATGCGTAGCGCCAAGCGTCGTCGGCACCGGTATTGAGGATCGCGTTGCCGACCACATAGGCGAATGCCGCCCCGGCGAACCAGAGGATGGTCAGGGCTGCCAGCCGAGGGCCGCGTTGCTTTTTCGGCAGGAACTCCACCAGCAAGGAAGTGGCAACGGGGTATTCAATGCCCACGGCCAGGCCGATGATAAAGCGCAGGGCAAACAATGCCCAGGCCGACTCCACCCAGAACTGCGCCAGGGAACACACAATAAATAACGACGGGCCAATGAAATAAACTTTCTTGCGCCCTAACTTATCGGTCAGCCAGCCGCCGATAAAGCCGCCAAAGAACACGCCGATCAAGGCAGAGGCGGCAATAAGGCCTTGCCAGAACTCGGTCAGTTCCAATGCACCGGTCACTTGCAGCATCGCAATGCCGATAATGCTTAATACATAGCCATCCACAAATGAACCACCGCCCGAACGGGCCGTGAGCAATCGGTGAAAGTTGTTAAGCGGTACATCCTCAACTGAGGCATTCGGACTTGTCATTATTATCTCCTACTTCGCTTCGTTCATTCGCCGGGGTACAACGCACACTTGAAATCCAGGCGAATGAAAGCCGTCTCAATCAGAAACCGCAGTCGCGTAAACGCCTGCTGTTTTCCAATCAATAGATTAAGTTCGGTATTGCGTAACGAGCGTGTTGCGGATCAGCTTTCCTGGCCGGCGCGGCTTTGCCCCCATAGCAAGTTCATGTTTACACCCGCTGATAACAGCGGCTCCGGTGGGTTTCTGCTCGGGCCCGGGGACGTCAACAGGAAGTCCACCAGGTGATTGCGCTTGCCCGCCAGCCATTCGGCCAACAAGGTGCCAGTAACCGTGCCGCGGGTGACGCCCAGGCCGTTGCAACACAGCGCGCCATAGACGTTTTTGGCCAACTCGCCGAAGTGCGCCATATGATTGCGCGACAGGCTGAGGGAGCCGCCCCAGGTGTAGTCGAACGTCACCTCGCGGTGCAGCGGGAAGCGCCGGTCGAATGACTCTTTGTGGCGCTTGACGAACCGCTGCAGGTACTTGGGGTTGCTGCGCCCGTCGGCGTTGAAGCTGAAGCTGTTGCGCACCAGCAGGCGGTTGTCGACGGTGCGGCGCAAGGTGGTGCCAAACGGGTCGGCGGGGATTACGCCCCAGAATGGATGGCCACCCAGGCGTGCCTGCTCGTCTTCGTCCAGCGGTCGGGTCAGGCTGGCGTAGGTGAAGATCGGCAGCATGCGGCTCTTGAGGAAACCAAAGCTCATGGCGAACGCGTTGTTGGTCAGCACCAGCTTGTCGGCGATGATGCGCCCGCCCTTGTGGATCAACACGGTCTTGTCGCCATACTCCACTTCGGTAATCGGGGTGTTTTCGTAGAGCGTCACGTTGGCCGGCAAGGTGTCCGCCAGCCCTTTCACCAGCGCCGCTGGCTGCACCAGTGCGGTGCCCGGTGTGAACAGGGCCTTGCGGTAGAAACCGGTGCCGATGTGGTTGGGCATATCGTCGGCTTCGATCACTTGATAGGCCTGGCCGAGTTTGTCGAGGCCACGGCGGTAGGCATTGAGCACGGCAATGCCACGGTCTTCGACGGCGGCCTGGTACTTGCCGCAATCGCGCCACTGGCAGTTGATGTTGTGCTGCTCCACCAGCGCACGCAGCATGGACTGCCCGGCGAGATTGAGCTCCATGCTGATCCGGGCAGTGGCGATGTCGCCGATGTAGTCTTCGGCACCGATGTCATGGGGCAAGTCGATGGCAAAACCGGCGTTGCGCCCGGAAGCGCCGTAGCCGACCTCCTGGGCTTCGATCAACACGATCTCGTCATCCGGAAAATTCAGCGCCAGTTGACGCGCCGCCGCAAGGCCGGTGAACCCCGCCCCGACCACGGCCCAGCGCGCCGAGCGGATACCACTGTGGCGCGGGCGTGCCACGCGCGGTGGGCTGAGGTGAAACCAGCCACAGGTTGAATCGTCTGCCGGGGTGTTTCTGATGAGTGCCATTTTCGCGACCTGGGTTCTTTTATAGTTGTTAGAGCTAACAGCTACCCGTCTGCATCGCGTCACACTGGCCCGGCATCAACCGATCAGAAGGTGAGCGCTACATCCAGGCCTTCGGGCGCCGCGTACTCGGACATCCGCCGACGGGACAGTTCGAGGTGGGCCCGCACGATTTCCCCGGCCGAGACCGGATCGTGGTGTTCGATTGCACGGATCATCTCGTCGTGCTGCTGGGCGGCCACTTCCAGGTCTTCCTGCATGTCGACGGTGGTCGGATGGCGATAGAAGATTTTGCCCAGGCGTGCGTGGTCGATCAGCAAGCGTTGCAAGCTCGGCATCAGGTAGGCGTTGTGGGCCATCTTGCCGATTTGCAGGTGGAACTCGTCGTTGTACAACACACGGTTCTCGACATCTTTTTCCTCGATAGCGATACGGAACAGCGCCTGGATTCGCTTCAACTCCACCACCTCGGCAGGCGTTGCGTGGGAGCAGGCCAGCTGCGTGGTGGCGATGTAAATCAGCGGTGCCGCCAGGAAAAAACTGCGCAGCGATTGGTAACTCATGGCCGACACCCGCGCGGCGCGGTTGGCTTCGAGGTCGATGTACCCTTCCGCCGCCATCTGCCGCATCAGTTCACGCACCGGTGGGCGCGACAAACCGAATTCATCACACAACGCCAGCTCGTCCACCACCGCACCGGGTGCCAGTTCCATGCTGAGGATGCGACGCCGCAGCGCTTCACCCAGTACCGCCTTGCGATCGATGCTTGGCTCGGCCGAAGCCGGTGTAGTGAGTTCTTTGGTAGCCATGTGAAACCTTCCTAGTAGTAAGTGCACACGGTCTACTACCTGTATTCGCACTATAAAACAACAAAATACTTTGTGTCTACAATTAAAATACACAGTGTTAAATTCAGTTGAAACCCTTTGCCAGCGGGGCTTTCCAGCTATTTGACCAGGCGGATTTCCTTGGACGGACGATGGCCGAAATAGGCGCTGTAGCACTTGCTGAAATGGCTGGGCGAGACAAAACCACAGGCGACCGACACCTCGACAATGGTCAGCGAGGTGTGCTGTAACAAGCGCCGTGCCTCGGTGATGCGCAGGTCCATGTAATAGCGTTGCGGCGAGGTGCCCAGTTGCTCCTTGAACAGCCGCTCGATCTGTCGCCGCGAGCGCCCGGCGTAAAGACACAGGTCGACCATTTGCAACGGTTCTTCGAGGTTGACGTCCATCAGGTTGATCACTTCGCGCAGCGGCCCACTGACCGAAACGTTCAACATCGGCTTGATCCGGCGAAAGCGCGACGCCTCAAACGCCAGGATGTCTTCAATACCATCGGTGAGGCTCTTGCCGTGCAAGCTGCGGATCCACTCCAGCGCCATATAGAACGTGCCGGTGGGGCTCGATGCCGTCAGACGGTTACGGTCCACCACGTAGGCTTCACTGGTGACATGACTGAGCCGCGCGATCTCGGCCAATGCAGGGCGATGCTCGGGGTGAATCGCGCATCGGTATCCCTCCAACAGCCCCGCCCGCCCCAGAAACCACGCACCGTTCCACACGCCCGCCAGCGTTACGCCCTGCTCCGCCGCCGTACTCAGCAGTACGGTCAATTCATCGTTGTAACGCAGCGGCGTGCGATAACCGCCGCAGATCACCAGCAAATCCAGATCGAGCACAGCCTCCAGCGTCAGGCGCGCGTCGGGACGGATCACCAGGCCCAGGTCACTCACCACCTCATCGCAGACCAGGCCGAAGGTGCGCGTGGCGAACAGATCCGCGCGCAACAGGTTGGCGGTGACGATAGTGTCCAGCGCCTGGGTAAACGCCGGCAGCGAAAAGTGCTCCAGCAGTACAAACCCCGCCCGCGCCTTGCGCACCTGCTGGCCGTGATGATCATTGAGGTAACGCAGGTTCTTGCCATGCATAGCACCACTGAATTGACGTCGCACTACCACGTCATACCCGCCGTGCCTGGCGTTGCAATGCGCCGCGTGACAAGCGGTCGAGCAACAGCGCCACCGCCACAATCGCCAGGCCGGCACGCAGGCCCAGGCCCATCTCCATTCGCGTCAAGCCACGGGTCACTTCGGCGCCAAGGCCACCGGCCCCGACCAACCCGGCCAGCACCACCATCGCCAGCGACAACAGGATGCATTGGTTCAGCCCCACCAGCAGCGTGGGCGCCGCCGTGGGCAATTCGATCTTGAGCAGGATGTGCCGTGGCGATGCGCCCATGGCCTGGCCCAGTTCCAGCAGGTCCTTGGGCAACTGCTTGAACGCCAAGGTGGTCAGTCGCAGCATCGGTGGAATGCCATACACGATGGTGGCAATGATGGCCGGCACGCGCCCCAGGCTGAACAGCATCACCGCCGGGATCAGGTACACCCACGGCGGGACGGTTTGCATGATGTTCAAGATCGGCAGCAACGCCGCGTCCACACGCTTGACCCGTGCGGCAAGAATGCCCAGGGGGAACGCAACGCTGACGGAAATCAGCACCGCCACCGAGACCAGCGCGATGGTCTGCATCGACGCCACCCACAGCCCGGCAAACAGGCAGAACGCCAACATCAAACCGGCAAACAGCGCCACGCGCCAGTTGGCGAAGATCCATGCCAGCACCACCACGATGGCAATCAACACGTAGGCATGGGGCGCAAGCAGCAGGCCCTCGATCACACCCAACGAGGCCTCGATCACCTTGCCGATCAGCACGAACAGACCGTGCAGGTGGGTGTTCAGCCAGTCGATGGCAGGGGCCAGAAACTCACCCGGTGAGATACGCAAATCAGCAAGGCTCATTGACTGGCTCCTCGGCGCGATTCAGCCGCGCTTTGTGCAAGACGGTCGAGAATCATCGTGAGGATGACGATGGCCAGCGCCGCATTGATCGACTTGGCGATGTCCAGGGTGCGCACCGCACCGTAGATGGACTCGCCCAACCCACCGGAGCCGACAATACCGGCAATCACCACCATGCCGAATGCCATCATCAGGCTCTGGTTGACTCCGGCCATGATGCTCGGCATCGCAAAGGGCAAGCGGATCTTGAAGAACATCTGCAAGCCGGTAACGCCGCTGGCATCACCCAGCTCGACGAACTCCTTGGGCGTCATGCGGATGCCCAGGGAGGTCAGGCGCAGCGCCGGCGGCACCGCGACGATAAACGTGGCCAGCAGCGCAGTCGCCGGGCCATAGCCGAGCAAGGCAATCGCCGGCAATAGATAGATATAGGGCGGCAGTGTCTGCACCAGGTCCAGGCACGGGTCGACCACACGATCGAACGCCGGCGTGAGCCCGGCCAGCACGCCCAACGGCACTGCCACCAGCAATGCCAACAGCGTGGCGGTGAGCACCAGCGCCAGGGTGCTGACGGTCTCGGGCCACAGCCCGATAACTTCACACAGCAGCAAGGCCAGCGCCGACAACACTGCAAAGCGCAGCCCCACCATGCGCCAGCCCAGCAGGCCGATGACGAGGACAATCACATAGAACGGCGGCGCAGCGATGCACCACTGCACGCCTTTGAATACAGCCGTCAGGGCCGTGTTGGCGGCGTCGAAGAAAAACTCGCCATTGTCCTGCAACCACATCAGGCCAGCGTCTACAGCGGCATCGAACGGTACCGAGAAATCCGGCGTACTCATATCGAAGCCTCCAACACTGGGGCCAAAGCCTGGGCCTCGTTAGGAATGCCCTGCACGCCGCGCAGTAGATCCCCAGGCGTGATGATGCCCACCACAACGCCCTGCTCGACCACCGCCAACGGCTCAAGATCGGCGCCCATGGTCAAGCCGATCAGTGCGTTGATATCGGTTTCTGGCGTGGTTTGAGTGAGCCGGGTGAAATCGCACAGGGGGAACGCCTGTGCATAACGCGCCACCGGCGTCATCACCGAATGGGCCTTGACCAGGTGCAAGCGCGAGATGCCCGCGACGAACTCAGCGACATAGTCATCGGCTGGGTTCAACACAATCTCTTCGGCCGTGCCGACTTGGATAATCACGCCGTCCTTCATGATGGCGATGCGGTCACCGATACGGATGGCCTCTTCCAGGTCGTGGGTGATAAACACCGCGGACTTGCCCAGCTCCTTGGTGAGCTGGCGGAACTCGTCCTGCAACTGGCGACGGATCAAGGGGTCGAGCGCACTGAACGGCTCATCCATCAGGATAATTTCCGGGTCGGCGGTCAGCGCCCGCGCCAGCCCGACACGCTGCTGCATGCCGCCAGACAGCTCGCTCGGGTAGCGCGAAGCCCAGTCACTCAGGCCGACCTTGGCCAACGCACGTTCCGCCACTTGATAACGCTCAGCCTTGCCAACGCCCTGCACTTCCAGGCCGAAAGCGGTGTTTTCCAGCACGGTACGGTTGGGCAACAACGCCACACTCTGAAACACCATGCCAATGTGTTTGGCCCGCACTTCGCGCAACTGTGCGGGAGATAAAGCGGACAAATCCTTGCCCTTGACCAGCACCTTCCCGGCGCTGGGGGTGATCAGTTTGTTGAGCAAGCGGATCAGGGTCGATTTGCCACTGCCGGACAAACCCATGATGCAAAAAATTTCACCGCGGCGAACCTGCAGGCTCACATCCGACACCCCCACCACGCAGCTGAAATCCTGCAGCACCTGGGTTTTGCCGAGCCCTTTGTGAACCACCGCTTGCATCGCCGCCTTGGCATTCTGACCGAAGATCTTCCAGACCGACTGGCAATCCACAAGCACTTCGTTAGTGTCTATTTTGAGCGTTGTCATGTTTGAGCCTATTGAACCAGTTCGACTGGTTTTTCTAATTGATCAGAACGCGTTATCTGTACCCGGCAGTGGCAAAAAAGAGTGAGGTTTATTGTTTGATATTGGCCCAGCGTTTCATCAAGTCGGCATGGTTGTCGGCCCAACCCGCAACGGCCTGATCCATGCTCTTGCCGTCCTTGACGGCGCCGTTGATGGCGGTGATGTCGGCAAGCGGCACGTAGACGCTGGCGATGACTTCGCGGGCGTGGCGGTATTCAGCGGTGAAGCCCTTATGACCGATCCAGTAATAGGCCTGCGGGGGGGCGAAAGAACCTTTGGGGTCCTTGAGGAACTTAAGGTCGAACTTCTGGGCCATCCACGACGGCTCCCAGATGGTGACCGCGACCCACTCCTTACGGTCCACGGCGGACTTCAAGGCGGCCGTCATCGCGGCAGTACTGCCTTCGAGCAACTGCAGTTTGAATCCGTAATCCTTGACCGCCTTATTGGCGTCGCTCATCAACCCTGAACCCGGCTCGATGCCGATGATCTTGCCGCCAAACTTGTCGGCGTTATCGTTGAGCTGTTCCAGCGAATCGATATCGACGTACTTGGGTACGGCGATCGCCTGGTAGAGGCCATAGGAAACCGGCGAGAGTTTTTCCAGGCGGTTCTTGTTTTTGTTCCAGTAGTCCTGGGTGGCGTAATCGGTCTGTGAGGCCAGGACTTGTACATCACCCTTGGTCAGGGCCGCATAGGCAATACCGATTTCAGAGAACTCAACCACTTTCACGGTATAGCCGGCGTTCTCCAATACCTTCTTGGTAATGCCGGTAATCGGCGTCAGGTCTTCCCAGGACATGGTGCCGACCGTGATGGTTTTTTCTTCGGCCTGCACCGGAAGCGCAACCACACCCACTAACGCAACCGCACAAACGGTTTTCCAAAAGTTCTTCATGGCGCGCCTCGATCTACGTTGTATTTATAGTTTCTGGCCCTGTTCAAAGGCCGGTGTGTTGGAACAACAAGGAAGGGTTCGGCAGCGCTGAGGGCGGCCTGTTGAAGCGAGACTCGCATGGGAAAAACGGAGGGTCAAGAGAATGTATTTTCTGTGTATACAAATATAATTCACACAAAACACAAACGAAATAATATTTTTTATATGTAATTCATAGAGTTAGACGAGAACGACAAAATACCGACAAGTCGGTTATAGGAAAGTATCAGGTCGCTTTTGGAATGCTATGAAGAGCGGAAAACGGACGGGGTCGTAGAGGTCTGGAGTGGGCGGCACTCCAGACAGATTCAAAAAAGCCGCGCGCCCTAGCCCAACTCACGCTTGAGTTGCTCGCGATCCAACGCCCCATCCCAGCGGGCAATGAACAACGTGGCCACACCGTTGCCGATCACGTTGATCAGCGCACCGCCTTCCGAGATAAATCGGTACACGCCGAGCACCAGCACCAACCCCGCCGCCGGGATCACATCGATGGAGCCGAGGGTGGCAGCCAGGGTGATGAATGCGCCGCCGGTCACGCTCGCCGCGCCTTTGGAGGTCAGCAGCAGGATCAACAGCAAGGTCACCTGGTGATACAGCGACACATCGATGTCCAGCGCCTGGGCAATGAAGATCGCCAGCACCGTCATGTTGATGCAGCTGCCGTCGAGGTTGAAACAATAACCGGATGGCACGACCAGCCCCACGGTGGATTTCTCACAGCCGAGCTTTTCCAGCTTGCCCATCAGGCGCGGCAAGGCGGATTCCGAGGACGAGGTGCCCAGCACCAACACCAGTTCTTCACGGATGTACTTGAGGAACTTCCACAGGCTGAAACCGGCCAATCGCGCGACCAGGTTCAATACCACGAACACAAACACCAACCCGGTAATGTAGTAGCACACCAACAGGTTCACGTAGGCCCCCAGCGATTGCACGCCGTATTTGCCTACGGTGAACGCCATGCCGCCAAAAGCCCCGAGCGGCGCCAGGTACATGACGATCTTCAGCATGCGGAAAAATGCCTTGGCCACCAGGTCGATGGTGTTCAGCAAGGGTTTGCCGGTATCGCCCAACAACTGCAGGCCAAACGCAAACAACACCGAGATGAACAGCACCTGGAGGATGTCGCCGTCGGTAAACGCGCCAAACACCGTACTGGGCACGATATGCGTGAGGAAGCCGACCACGCTCTGATCGTGGGCCGCCTTGGTGTAGCCGGCGATGGCCGACGCATCCAGGCTGGCCGGGTCGATATGCATGCCCGCGCCCGGTTTGAGCAGGTTGACACCGATCAGGCCGATCACCAGGGCGATGGTGGTCAGCACTTCAAAGTAGATCAGGGATTTGAAGCCGATGCGGCCGATGCGCTTGAGGTCCTGCATGCCAGCAATGCCGCTGACCACCGTGCAGAAGATGATCGGCGCGATCAGCATCTTGATCAGCTTGATGAAGGTGTCGCCCAAGGGCTTCATCTGTTCGCCCAAACTTGGGCTGAAATGGCCGAGGATCACCCCCAGCACAATGGCTGCGAGCACTTGCACATACAGGTGCTGGTAGAACGGTGCGCGCCGTGGCAGCGCTTGGATCGACGAGCTGATTATTTTTGTCATGGCTCTGCCTATAGGGTTTGTGAGGGGCTTCGCTGGGGTTTCAGGTCACCACGTTGATCGGTTTGTTGGCGGCGAATGCCTCGATGTTGGCCAGCAGCACCGCCTTGAGGCGCGCGACACTGCTTTGGCTGGCCCAGGCAACGTGGGGCGTGATCAGCAGATTGGGGTGTTCACAGTGCAGCAACGGGTGGTCCGCCTGCGGCGGCTCCACGTGCAGCACATCCAGCGCGGCGCCGCCCAATTGACCACTGGCGAGAGCGGCCAGGACGGCGTTTTCGTCCACCAATGCACCGCGAGCGGTATTGATCAGCAAGGCACCCGGTTTCATCCGCGCGATTTCGGCGGTGCCGATCAGGTAACGGGTCTGGGGCGTCAGCGGGCAATGCAGCGTCAGCGCATCCGCCTTGGCCAACACCTCGTCGAACGCCACGTAGCCCGCCCTCACCTGCGGCGCGCCACGGTGTTCGGCAAACAGCACGTTGATGTCCAAGGCCTTGGCCAGGCGCGCGACACGGCTGCCGATATCGCCGCGACCGACGATGCCCAGGGTCGAGCCTTGCAGGTCCTGGATCGGCGCGCCGTGCACGCAAAAATGCGAAGACTGTGGCCACAGGCGCGCCGAGGCCGCGCGGTACGCCAGCAAGTGACGGCGCAACGCAAACAGCGAACCGATCACCGACTCGGCCACGCTGACCGCGCTGTAGGCCGGCACGTTGCACACCGTCACGCCTTGATCACGGCAGGCGGCGAGATCCACGCAGTCGTAGCCGGTCGCCGCCACGCAGATCAGTTTCAGGCGCGGCAATTGCTCCAGGGTGATGCGGTCCAGGCGCACCTTGTTGGTGATTGCCACGTCGGCGTCGGCCAGGGCTTCGACTACGTGATCGGGGCGGGTGTGTTCACGCGCGGTCCAGTGGCTGGCTTGGACGGGACGCGCCAACGGAGAAGGCAGGCTCGCGCCGTCGAGAAACACGATATTCATGCGGGCACCTGCTCGGAAATTTCGATGAGGTTCAGGTCGGGGTCGCGCACATACACCGAGCGAATCGGGCCGGTTGCGCCGGTACGCAGTACGGGGCCTTCGATGATCGGCCAGGTTTCAGCCTTCAAATGCGCGATCACTGCTTCCAGGGGAATACTGGCGATAAAGCACAGGTCCAGCGCGCCAGGCACCGGCAGATGGGCCTTGGGTTCGAATTCATGCCCACGCTCATGCACATTGATTTTCTGGTTGCCAAAGCGGAAGGCGACGCGGCCGTTGCCAAAGGTCTCCAGGCGCATGCCCATGACGCGGGTGTAGAAGTCTTTGCAGGCGGTCAGGTCAATAGTCGTGAGGACCAGATGGTCGAGATGATCAATCATGATGGGCTACCTGTTGGGTCAGGGTGTGGACGTGTTCGGGAATGGGATGCAGGTCCAGGCGCTTGCCGGCCTTGAGGATCTGGCTGGGCGTGGCGTGGCCGATCAGGCCGGGTAAGCGGGCAGATGCGGCCAGTACGCGGTCCAGTTGCAGGCCAGTGTCATAGCCCATCAGGTCGAGCATGTGCACCAGGTCTTCCATGCACACGTTGCCGCTGGCGCCGGGGGCATAGGGGCAACCACCGAGGCCGCCCAGCGAAGCGTCGAAACGGTCGATCCCGGCCTGCAACGCCGCCAGGGTATTGGCCAGGGCCATGCCACGGGTGTTGTGAAAATGCAGGGTCAGTTGCAGCTCGGGAAAGCGCTCGCGCACTTGCCGTGACAAGGCTTCCACCTGTGTGGGATAGGCCATGCCGGTGGTGTCGCACAGCGTGACGCCGCGCACGCCCAACTCGGCAAAACGCCCGACCCATCCCAACACATCGTCCGCCGGCACATCGCCCTGCATCGGGCAGCCAAACACCGTGGACAACGACACATTGACGGCCACCGGCCCATGTCCAATCACCCCCACGACATCCCTCAACTGGGCAAATGATTGTTCACGGGTCATGCGCAGGTTGGAGCGGTTATGCGGCTCGCTCACCGACATCACCAGGTTGGCCTCGTCGATGCCACAACCCAGCGCCCGTTCGGCACCGCGCACGTTGGGCACCAGTACCGTGTACTCCACGCCCTTTTGACGATGGATCCCGGCCATCACGGCCTCCGCATCGCGCAACGCGGGAATGGCCTTGGGTGAGGTAAACGAGGTCACTTCGATCTTGGCGTAACCGCACTGGCTCAGTTCGTCGATCAAGGCGATTTTCTGTTCGGTGTCGATAAAGGTCTTTTCGTTCTGGAAGCCGTCACGGGTCGCGACTTCCTGCAGGTACAGGCGTTTCATAGAGCTACTCCTTGATTCAGATCAGGCCGCGAGCGCGCCAGGCTTCGCGGGTCGGCGCGTCGATACCGATGCCGTCGAGCACCGCATCGGTGTGTTGCCCAAGCGTGGGTGCGCGCGAGTGCACGTGGCCGGGGGTGGCCGTCAACTTGGGCACAATGCCGGGCAAGGTGACGGCGGTGCCGTCGTCCAACTGGCTGGCGAGCAGCATGTCGCGCGCCTGGTAATGGGGGTCGGCGGCGATGTCGACGGCGTCGTAGATCTTGCCGGAGGGGATGTTGGCCTCCTTCAGCGCGGCCAGCACCGCATCGAGGTTTCTGTCGGCCGTCCAGGTGGAAATCGCCGCATCGATGCGCGCCACATGGCGCACGCGGCCGTCGTTCTGCGCCAGTTCCGGGTCGTCGGCCAGGTCCAGGCGTTCGATCTTTTCCATCAGGCGCCGGTAGATGCTGTCGCCATTCCCCGCGATCAAGGCGTACTTTCCATCCTTGCAACGGTAGGCATTGGTCGGCGCGATGCCTGGCAGGCTGCTGCCGGCCGGTTCGCGCACGCTGCCGAACACCGAATACTCGGGAATCAGGCTTTCCATCATGTTGAAAACCGACTCGTACAAGGCCACATCCACCTGCTGGCCCGCACCGCGATTCTGCTCACGATGGCGCAAGGCAAGCAGCACACCGATCACGCCGTGCAGCGCGGAAAGCGAGTCGCCTATCGACACCCCTACCCGCACCGGCGTACGGCCCGGCTCGCCGGAGAGATGGCGCAGGCCGCCCATGGCTTCACCGATCACACCAAAGCCCGGTAAGTCGCGATAAGGTCCGGTCTGGCCATAGCCAGAGACTCGCAGCATCACCAGGCCAGGGTTGATCGATGACAGCTCATCCCAGCCAAGCCCCCATTTTTCCAGGGTTCCAGGTCGGAAATTCTCGATCAGGATGTCGGCGTCCTTGACCAGCCGCTTGACCACCTCACGCGCTTCGACCTGGCGCAGGTCGAGGGTGACAGATTGTTTGTTACGCGACTGTGCAGCCCACCACACTGACGTCCCGTCGTGCAGCAAGCGCCATTTACGCAGGGGGTCGCCGGTGACCGGTGGTTCGATCTTGATCACTTCGGCGCCGAACTCGGCGAGGATCTTGGCGGCGAAAGGCCCGGCAATCAGTTGGCCCATTTCGACCACCTTGATGCCTTCCAGGGGTAGGCTCATGACGTTGTCCGTTCTTGTTGGAGGTGATGGCCGGATAATCCCCCCAAAAACAGACCGTGAGAATGTCAAAGATTTCCACTACTCTTTCCTGACTGGAAACACGGAGGTGGAAATGATCAACCTGCTGCAACTGGACCTGGCCTCCCTGCGCCTGCTAGTGCTGGCCGCCAAAACAGAAAACCTCACCCAGGCCGCCAACAGCGCGCATATGACCGTTTCCGCCGCAAGCAAACGGCTGGCCGAACTCGAACGCGTCACCCACTGCACCCTGTTCACCCGCGTGCCCCGTGGCCTGCAACTGACTCCGGCCGGACGCGGACTGGCCGAGCATGCGCGCACCCTGCTCGACGTGGCCCAGCAAATGGCCCATGACGCCAACGACTACGCCAAGGGTGTGCGCGGCCATGTGCGGTTGTTTGCCAACACCTCGGCGGTGATCCAGTTCCTGCCGGCGGACCTGGCGAGTTTCCTGGCCGCCAACCCGCATGTGCGCATCGAGTTGGAAGAAGCCCTCAGCGATCGCACCATTCACGCCGTGGAAAACGGCGAGGCCGAGATCGGCATCTTTGCCGACAACGTGCCCGCTTCCGGTCTGCAAATGCGGCCCTATCGACGTGACCGGCTGGTGGTGCTGGTGCCGCAAACCCATGCGTTGGCACAGCGTTCAAGCGTGACGCTGGCCGACACGCTGGACTTCGATTATGTCGCCTTGAACCAAGGCAGCTCGCTGCTGCGCCGTATCAACGATGCCGCTGCCGGCACCGGCAAGCACCTCAAGGTGCGTATCCAGGTGAGCAGTTTTGATGGTATTTGCCGGATGATCGAAGCAGGCCTGGGGATCGGCATACTGCCGCTGGGGTCGGTGCATCCCGAGTTGCTGGCGTCCAAGCTGCGGGCGATACCGCTTGAGGGAGAATGGGCGTCGCGGACCTTGTATGTCGGCGTGGCGGATGCGACGCGCCTGTCGCCAGAGGCGGCTAACCTGTACAACTACTTGAGTGAGCTGGAGGTCGCACCTGCGTAGAAACCTTCACTCGTGGCGACAGCAGATCAATCGCGGCGAGGATAGGTTGCCATTCATGTAAGGGAAGGGACTTCAAGGCCTAACTTGTTAAATCGCAGGCAAAAAAAAGCCACTCGCTAGAGTGGCTTTTTCTTTGTGTTTGGAGCGGGAAACGAGACTCGAACTCGCGACCCCGACCTTGGCAAGGTCGTGCTCTACCAACTGAGCTATTCCCGCTTGGTGATGCGCATTCTATAGAAATCTCGTAACCGGTCAACCCTTTGATTCAAAAAAGTTTTATTTCTTTTCAACGGTCGTGCGCAGATGAGGCCAGGCAGCACGCAGGTACTGGAGCATGGACCACAGCGTCAGGCCAGCCGCAATCAGCAGCAAGGCGTAGCCCGTCAGGACCCAGAACGAGAAGTCCGACGGGTTGGCCAGCAGGATCACCAGCGCAAGCATTTGCGCTGCGGTTTTCCATTTGCCCATGTTGGACACGGCCACGTGAGCGCGGGCGCCGATTTCGGCCATCCATTCGCGCAGGGCCGAGACGACGATCTCGCGGCCGATGATCACGGCGGCCGGCAGGGTCAGCCACAGGTTGCCGTGTTCTTGCACCAACAGGACCAACGCGACAGCCACCATGAGCTTGTCGGCCACCGGGTCGAGGAACGCGCCGAAGGGCGTGCTCTGTTCCAGGCGGCGGGCCAGGTAGCCGTCGAGCCAGTCGGTGGCGGCCGCAAAGGCGAACACTGAACTGGAAGCTGCATAGCTCCATTCGTACGGCAAATAGAACAACAGAATGAAAATCGGAATAAGCAGGACGCGTAGAACGGTGATCAGATTAGGGATATTCATCGGCACAACTGGCTACGAGGTGGAAAGGCATTCTATTCGCTGTGCAGATTCGCATAAATCAGCTCAGCGAGCTTTTTACTGATACCGGGTGCTTTGGCTATTTCGTCAATGCTGGCACGGGATAGCTCTTGCAAGCCACCAAAATGTTTAAGCAAGTCGCGTCGCCGTGTCGGCCCGACCCCCGCCACCCCTTCCAGGGTTGAGGTTCGCCGGGTTTTGCCACGCCGGGCGCGGTGACCGGTAATGGCGAAACGGTGGGCTTCGTCACGGATCTGTTGGATCAGGTGCAGCGCAGGTGAGTCGCCCTTCAAGGTGAACTCATGGGCGGCGTCATTCAAGTACAACGTTTCGAAACCGGCCTTGCGTGTAGCGCCCTTGGCCACGCCGAGCAGGATGAGGTCGGGTACCGCCAGCTCGTTGAGCACATCGCGGGCCATGGACAGCTGACCCTTGCCGCCGTCCACCAACAGGATGTCTGGCAACTTGCCCTCGCCGTCCTTCAGCTTGCTGAAACGTCGCGTCAGAGCCTGGTGCATGGCGGCATAGTCATCGCCGGCGGTGACGCCTTCGATGTTATAGCGACGGTAATCGGCTTTTATCGGCCCTTCCGGCCCGAACACTACGCAAGATGCCACGGTGGCTTCGCCGCTGGAGTGGCTGATGTCATAGCACTCCAGGCGCTGCGGCGGTTCGTCCAGGTTGAGGACTTCCGCCAGGGCGTCAAAGCGCGCGGCGACGTGCTGTCGATTGGCCAAGCGGGCACCCAAGGCCTGCTCGGCGTTGGTCACGGCCAGTTGCTGCCAGCGTGCTCGGGTGCCGCGTACGCGATGGCTGATATCCAGCTCGCGGCCGCGCAGTTCGTGGATCGCCTCGATCAGCGTGGGGAAGTCTTCGTGCACCACGTTGACGATCAACTCCGACGGCAGATCGCGCTCGGGACTGCTCACGTAGTACTGACCCAGAAACGCCGCCATGACTTCGGCCACGTCCTCGTCAATACCGGTCTGCGGGAAAAAGTTCTTGCTGCCTAGCACCCGGCCGCCACGCACGCTGATCAGGTGCACACAGGCACCACCCGGATTGACGAACGCCGCGATCACATCGACGTCGCCAGTGCCGCCCTCCATGCTCTGCTGATCCTGCACGCGGCGCAGCAGCGAGATCTGGTCGCGTAGCTCGGCGGCGCGCTCGAAGTCCAGGGTACTGGCGGCCTGCTCCATGGCGCCGGAGAGTTCATCGGTCAAGGCATTGCTGCGTCCTTCGAGGAACATCACCGAATGGCGTACATCCTCGGCGTACTCCGCTGGTTCAACCAGACCCACACAGGGCGCCTTGCAACGCTTGATCTGGTATTGCAGGCACGGACGGGTGCGGTTTTTGTAAAAACTGTCCTCGCACTGGCGCACAAAAAAGGTCTTTTGCAGCAGGCTCAGGCTTTCACGGATCGCTCCAGCGCTGGGATAAGGGCCGAAATACTTGCCCTTCTGCTTCTTCGCACCACGGTGAATGCTCAGGCGCGGGAAGTTGCCGTCGGATAAATGCACGTAAGGGTAGGATTTATCGTCGCGCAGCAGGATGTTATAGGGCGGCCGCCACTCCTTGATCAGCGTCTGCTCAAGCAGCAGCGCTTCGGTTTCATTGGCGGTGATGGTGGTTTCAACCTGGGCGATACGCGCCACCAGCGCAGCGGTTTTCGGCGCGAGACCGGTCTTGCGAAAGTAGCTCGCCAGGCGGTTCTTCAGGTTCTTGGCTTTGCCGACGTAAAGCAGGCGCGCCTCGCTGTCGAACATGCGGTACACGCCGGGGCGGCCACTGCAGGTTGAGAGAAAGGCACTGGGATCAAACGGTGTGCTCATGTCAGGCGCTGGCGTCCACCATGCCGTGGCGCACCGCGAGCAGGGTCAATTCAACATCACTGCTGATGGCGAGCTTCTCGAAAATGCGATAGCGGTAGGTGTTGACGGTCTTGGGCGACAGGCAAAGCTTGTCGGAGATCGTCTGCACCTTTTGGCAGCCGACGATCATCAAGGCGATCTGGATTTCCCGCTCCGACAGCGCATCGAAGGGTGAGTCGCTGACGGGTTGGAAAGATTTGATCGCCAATTGCTGGGCAATCTGCGGGCTGATGTAACGCTGGCCGGCAAAGACCAGGCGAATGGCTTGCACCATTTCCGCCAGGCCTGCGCCCTTGGTCAGGTAGCCGGCCGCACCCGCCTGCAACAAGCGCGTCGGGAACGGGTCCTCTTCACATACGGTCACCACCACGACCTTGATGTCCGGATGGCTGCGCAATAATTTGGTCGTGGCGCCTAGACCGCCGATACCGGGCATCTTGACGTCCATCAACACCACATCGGGTTTCAACTCTCGAGCCTTGATCAGGGACTCTTCCCCGGACTCGGCCTGGCCGACTACTTGCAGGCCATCGATGTCAGCCAGCATTCGTGTAATGCCTGTACGAACGAGATCATGGTCATCGACTACTAGCACCCTAATCAAGCAGACACCTCGCGATATGGTCTTATAGGTTGCTGAACACCTTAGCAAAAAACCAAGGCGCAGACCTAGCTGCAAGCGTCATATATATAGTGTTTGAACGCACAGCAGCCGCCCACCGAGGGGTGGACGGCTCTATTTGCTGGGCAGCGGGTCAGGAATCCTGGGGCTGCGGCTTGATTTTTCCATTCAGCGAACTGGAATGTTCGGCCAAGGTCGACGTCAGGCGGCGGATCGCATCCTGGTCTTCCTTGAACATGGCGCGGTAATCGCCCAACACTTTCTCTTCGGTGTGGCTCAGGTTCTCCAATTGGATCGGTGTTGCCGTACCGGTCAACACGTACAACACATCCACACCTCTTTCAGCGACACGGGACAAATAGTCCGCTTTAGGCGCACGCCCTCCACTTTCGTATTTACCTTGGGCGTTGGCTTCAACGCCGCCGATTTCACCAAACACTTTTTGCGACAGGCCAAGTCGCTCTCTTTCTTGCCTCAAACGCGAACCGATTCCACTCATTTGGATGTATGATCCTAGTTGGCACACCCCAAGAGGTGACACATTCATCTCTTCGTTAAACGAACTTGAACGGTTTTGAACTATGCCCGGAATCCGTACTGCTGCACAAGCCAAAGCCTGGCTGGAACATCAAGGAAAGTCAGTCCAAGCGTTCGCCCGCGAACATGGCGTTGATCCGGCAACCACCTATCAAGTGCTCGCTGGGCGCAAAAAGGGACGGCGTGGAGAGGCCCATAAGGTGGCGGTCCTTCTGGGCATGAAAGAAGGGATCATCCTTGCTGAGGCAGATGGCCAAAATAACGATCAGGAAGTCGTCTCCTGAAGTCAGTATGCGCTTATTAGGATTGAGTGCATGGTTTAGCTTGATTGGCAGGCACGCTCCATGCGCCAGAAGCAGTCTTCCTCACCGACAATGCTCAACCCCATGCGCTGATAGAGCCGCCTGGCCGGGTTGGTCTTGAACACGGTCAAGCGCAACAGGCCCAGCGCCTGTGCCTTGAGTGCCATCTGTTCCAACACCCAACTGCCCGCGCCCAATCCACGATACGTTTCGAGCATATGCAGCTCTCGGATGTAGAGTGCGCGGCTGTCGCGGCTCAGGCTGATAAAGCCCATCACCGCATCATCGTCGCAGATCAGCCAGTTTTCACGGCCGGCCCAAGCGACATCGAAGCCATCGTTGGACCACATCAGGTCGTATTGCTGGTAGTAGCGGCTCATAGCCTCGATGGTCAGTGTTCGGGCGAACGGCAGGTCCAGGTCCGTGGCTGCGCGTAAGTGAAACGCCATGTGTCCGTGTCCATTCCAATGAGAGTCTCCACAGCATATCGGCATGCACCTCATAGTCGTAAGTACCCCACGACAATAGAAATTTCTGATTGAAACCACCTGTACGCGTCGAGTAAGCTCTGCCCATCATTTGGAGACATACCATGTTGCAACTCACCCACACTCAGGTCTGCCCTGCTACCAGCGCCCCGCGCTTGGTATCGGCTACCCGTGTGAACGGTTCGAGCGCACTGGTCAGCTTTTATTTTGGGTATTGGTTTAGCCACTGGCGCGCCTGATACCTTAAATCGGCGCCCACTACTCAAGGGGTCGCCTACCAGAGAAATCTAACCCCCGGTCGGCTCCCCGACCGGGGGTTTTGTTTTTTCAGCCTCTAAAACTTTTTGAAGAACACTTAAAGGACACACGACATGAACTACGCCACCTATTACCGCTACGACACCTCCACCGCATGGCGATTTAGCCAGCTCCGCTCGGGACAGCCTGCCGCCTCCGATCGGTCACCTCTTGGTGGCAAGCCAACACACGTAGCCAATACGGCCAATTGTCGAACACCCCAGTAGGGCAGAGCGCGCGGGAACAGCCCGCCGCTTGCCCAGGAAGCCTTGAATATGAACTCTGCCACCGCCGCTCTGCCGATCTCTGCACTGACCAGCGCCAACGAAGCCCTGACCCAGCGCCTGCCCAGCTCCCTCGAGCTCAAGCACCAACTGCCCCTGAGCCCGTTCCTCAACGAACAAGTCCACGCCCATCGCCAAGCCGTGCGCGCCATCCTCAATGGCGAAGATTCGCGTTTGCTGGTGATTGTCGGCCCGTGCTCGATCCACGATCCGAAATCGGCCATGGAATACGCGCGCAACCTGAAGAAACTCGCACTTGAAGTCAGCGACCAGATGCTGCTGGTGATCCGCGCCTACGTCGAAAAACCGCGCACCACCATCGGTTGGAAAGGCCTGGCCTACGATCCCCATCTGGATGGCAGTGATGACATGGCCGCCGGCCTCACCCTGTCCCGCGAACTGATGCGCGAAATGCTGCGCCTGGGCCTGCCAGTCGCCACTGAGCTGCTGCAACCTATGGCAGCCGGCTACTTCGATGACCTGCTCAGTTGGGTCGCGATTGGCGCGCGCACCACCGAATCGCAAATCCACCGCGAAATGGCCAGCGGCCTGGGCATGCCTGTGGGCTTCAAGAACGGCACCGACGGCGGCGTCGCGATTGCCTGTGACGCGATGCGCTCGGCGTCCCATCCGCACCGTCACTTCGGCGTCGACAGCCAGGGCCACCCGGCGATCATCCAGACCCCAGGCAACCCCGACACGCACCTGGTACTGCGCGGCGGTCACCGTGGGCCGAACTACGATGCGCAAAGCGTGGCGCAGGTGAAGCACGATCTGGCCAAGTCCAAGGTAGCGGCGCGGATCATGGTCGATTGCAGCCACGCCAACAGCGGCAAAGACCCGCTGCGCCAACCGGCGGTGTTCAACGAGGTGCTGGAACAGCGGTTGCAGGGCGACACCTCGCTGATCGGCATGATGCTTGAAAGCCATCTGTTCGAAGGCTGCCAGCCGTTGAGCGCGTCGATGAAGTACGGTGTGTCCGTCACCGACGGTTGTCTGGGCTGGAATGGCACTGAACAGCTGCTGCGCAGTGCGGCCAAGCGTTTGCGCCAACAACCCAAAACCAACTGACTGGTCGAGATCGAAATGTGGGAGCTGGCTTGCCTGCGATGGCGGCGTGTCAGGCTACAAATCTGTAGCTGATGTACCGTTATCGCAGGCAAGCCAGCTCCCACATTTGATCAGTGTTAGGCTCAAGACAGGGGATACAGCGCCTCATCAAACTGCTCAAGCTTCGGAAACACCAAGGGCTGCTCGTCCGCCAGCCCTTGCAGCCGCTGCTCATACCCCACCAGGAAATCCCGCCGTGCCTCGTCGCTGATGTACGGCACATGCCACGCCACAAACGGTGGCAGCACGTCATACCCCACATACGCCAACGTGCCGCGCAGAATTGGCCGCAACATGTCCTCCAACGGCCCATGAATCGCGCCCTCACCGAACATATGCTCGCGCCCGCCCAGGGTCACCGTGACCATCGCGCGCTTGCCTGCCAGGCCGCCCTGATCGTAAAAGCGCTTGCCGCCGTAACACACACCCGACACCAGCACCCGGTCGATCCAGCCTTTGAGGATGGCCGGCGCCGAGAACCAGAAAATCGGAAAGTTGAGGATCAGCAAATCAGCCCACAACAGCTTGTCCAACTCCTCCTGTATATCTGCGGCGATCGACTGCTTCTTCACCCCCAGGCGCTGCTCCAAGGCATACACCAGGTAATCGGGATTCTCCCGCGTCGAAAAGTCCGCTGCCGACGCCACCGGGTTCCACTGCATGGCGTACAAATCACTGGTCTTTACCTCATGCCCCTGGCCTTCCAGTGTGGTCACCGCCTGATCGCGCAAAGCCGCAGTGAATGACTGTGGCTCAGGGTGCGCGTGAACAATCAGAACTTTCATACAAACTCCTCAAACGGTATGCGCCGCCCGTTGGGCCAGCAAGTGATCGAGCCAATCCGGGTCCATCTCGGGCTCCGATGAAAACAGCAGGCCGGTGTAGTCCTGGTACGGCGGGGTGAAAATCGCGCTGCGGCTGCCCTGGTCCACCACCCTGCCCCGCTGCATCACCACCACCTCATCGGCAATGGCACGCACGGTGGCGACGTCATGAGTGATAAACAGATAGGCCACGCCCAGTTGCTGCTGGAGGCGGTTGAGCAACTTCAGCACGCCCTCGGCCACCAGTTGATCGAGGGCGGAAGTGACTTCGTCGCAGATGATCAGTTGCGGGTCGGCCGCCAAGGCGCGGGCGATGCAGATGCGCTGCTTCTGGCCGCCGGACAATTCCCTCGGTTGGCGCTCCATGAACACCGCCGGGTCCAACTCGATCATCTCCAGCAACTCGGCAACGCGAGCGCGCATCGCCTTGCCCTTGAGCCCCAGGTAAAACGTCAGCGGCCGGCCGATGATGTCGACGATGCGCTGGCGCGGGTTCAGCGCCGTGTCGGGGATCTGGTAAATCATCTGGATCCGCCGCAATTGCTCCTTGCTTCGCTGACGAAAGTCGACCGGCAATGCCTCGCCGTCATACAGCACCTGCCCCGCCGTGGCCGGCAACAACCCAGTAATCAGACGCGCCGTGGAGCTCTTGCCGCTGCCCGACTCGCCGATCACCGCCAGGGTCTGGCCGCGATAGAGCTTCATCGACACGTCGTGCAGCACCGGCTGATGCCCATAACTGGCGCTCACTTGCTGCACCTCCAACAACGGCACTTGCTGGTCCGGACAGGCCTTGGGCTCGGTGCGAAAACTGCGCACCGCCCATAGGGATTTGGTGTAGTCCTGCTGCGGCTGGCTGAGCATGCTGCGGGTGTCCGCCTCCTCCACCAGCTTGCCGTGACGCAACACCATGATGCGATCGGCCATCTGCGCCACCACCGCCAGGTCGTGGCTGATGTAGAGCGCGGCGCTGCCGTAGGTTTTCACCGCATCGCGGATCGCCGCCAGCACTTCGATCTGGGTGGTGACGTCGAGGGCCGTGGTGGGCTCGTCGAAGATGATCAGGTCCGGGTGGCAGGCCATGGCCATTGCAGTCATGACCCGCTGCAACTGCCCACCGGAGACTTGATGGGGATACCGTTGGCCGATGGTTTGCGGGTTGGGCAGGCGCAACACACGGTACAGTTCCACCGCTTCACGCTCGGCCTGGGCGCGATCAATGCCACCGTTGATCACCGCGGTCTCCACATGCTGGTCGATCAAGCGATGCGCCGGGTTGAACGACGCCGCCGCGCTCTGCGCCACATAGGCAATGCGCAGGCCGCGCAATTTGCGCAGCGCCTCGGGCCTGGCCTGCAATAACTGGATACCGTCAAAACACACCGAACCACCGGTGATGCGGCAACCGTCCCGCGCATACCCCATCGCCGCCAGCCCCAGGGTGGATTTACCCGCCCCCGACTCGCCAATCAAACCCAGCACCTCGCAGCGTTTCAGGGTCAGGTCAATGCCCTTGATCAGCGGGTGCCAGGCGTCTTCGTAATGCCCTTCGATCTGCAGGTTGCGGATTTCCAGCAATGGCTTGTCCATCCTCAACACTCCTTCAGGCCGCTGGATTTGTGCAGCATCCAGTCGACGACAAAATTCACGCTGACGGTAATCAACGCCACCGCCAGGGCCGGCAGCAACGGGCTGATGTCGCCGAAGGTGATCAACACCGCGTTGTCACGCACCATGCTGCCCCAGTCCGCAGTGGGCGGCTGAATGCCCAGGCCGAGGAACGACAACGCGCTGATGAACAGGAACACAAAGCAGAAGCGCAGGCCGAATTCGGCAATCAGCGGCGCGGCGGCGTTGGGCAACACTTCGCGGGTGACCAGCCACCACAGGCCTTCGCCACGCAGACGGGCGGCTTCGACAAAATCCTGCACCACCACGGTCATTGCCACGGCACGGGACAAGCGAAACACCCGCGTCGAATCCAGCAAGGCAATCACCAACACCAGCGACGTGGCGTTGGTGCCCACTACGCTGAGAATCAGCAACGCGAAGATCAGCTGCGGGATCGCCATCAGCACATCCACCACCCGCGACAAGCCCTGGTCGATCCAGCCGCCCTTGATCGCCGCCACCAAGCCGCTCAAGCCCCCCAGCAAAAACGCCAGCGTAGTGGTCAGGAAGGCGATCCCCAACGTGTTGCGCGCGCCGTAGACCAAACGACTGAACATATCGCGCCCCAGGTTATCGGTGCCCAGCAGGAACTGGCCGCTCCAGGGCGCAAAGCCCTCGCCCACCACCTGGGTCTCGCCATAGGGCGCCAGCAACGGCGCAAACACAGCCACCGCGATGTACAACAGAATGATCAGCAGGCCGAACTTGGCGCTCAACGGCGCACGGGCCACTTGGCTCAACAGGTTCATGGACTACCCCTTGGGATGCATCAGGCGTGGGTTGCTGGCGATGGACAACACGTCCGCCCCGGTATTGAGCAGGATGTAAGTGGCGGCAAAGATCAGACTGCACGCCTGCACCACCGGGATGTCGCGCTTGGACACCGAGTCCACCAGCAACTGGCCGAGGCCCGGATAGACAAACACCACTTCGACCACCACCACCCCCACCACCAGATACGCCAGGTTCAGCGCGATCACGTTGACGATCGGCGCCAGCGCGTTGGGCAGCGCATGCCGCCAGATAATCCGCGACTGGCGGATGCCCTTCAGGCGAGCCATTTCGATATAGGGGCTGGCAAGCAGGTTGATCAGGGACGCGCGGGTCATGCGCATCATCTGCGCGATCACCACCAGGCTCAGGGTTGCCACCGGCAGCACCGAACGTTCCAGAATCGTGCCAAACGTGGCATCCGGCGCCAGGTTCGACAGGCTGGGGAACCAGCCGAGTTTCACCGAGAACACCAGGATCAGCAGGTAGGCAACGAAGAACTCCGGAAACGACACCGCGCTCAACGCCGAGGTATTGAGCAGGCGATCGAACCAGCTGTTGCGGTACAGCGCCGCCAGCATGCCCAGCACCAGCGCCGTGGGCACCGAGACCAATGCCGCCAATGCAGCCAGGCTCAGGGTGTTGCCCAATCGCGCACCGATCAAATCGGCAATCGGTCGCTGATTGGCCAGCGACGCGCCCAGGTCACCGTGCAGCAGGCGCAGCAGCCATTGGGCAAAGCGCGTGAACGGCGGCAAATCCAGGCCCAGCTGCGCCCGAAATGCCGCCACGGTTTCCGGCGTGGCGGACTGCCCGAGCATGGCCTGGGCAATATCCCCCGGCAGCATGCCCACGGCGAGAAAGATGATCACCGACACGGCGAACAACGACAGCACACCAAGTGCCAGGCGTTGCAGGACCAGCTTCAACAGGCTATTCATGGTGCCACTCCTCAGGCCTGCCACCACCGCTCGATCAACCGCAGCCCATCCAACTCACCATAGGGCGCGGTCAGCGGCCCGTGGCTGACCTTGTTCGAACGCGCCGCCACCGAGCTGGCAAACAGCGGCACAATCGCCCCGCCGTCATCCCGGCACAGCGCCTGCATTTCGTTGTACATCTCCTGGCGTAACGGCGCGTTCATCTCGCCACGGGCGGCGTTGAGCAGTTGGTTGAAACGCGGGTTGTCCCAATGGGTTTCATTCCACGCCGCGCCTTTGGCGTAGCCGATGCTGAACATGCGGTCGGCGGTCAAGCTGCTGTACCAGAACGAAGTGGTGAACGGCTGCTTCATCCACACATTGGAGAAGAACCCGTCGGCCGGTTCACGCACCACATCGATGTCGATACCCGCTTGGCGTGCCTGCTCCTTGAACAATACCGAGGCGTCCACCGCACCGGTGTAGGCTGCGTCGGAGGCTTGCAGGCGCACCTTGAGCGACTCCACACCGGCCTTGCGCAGGTAGAAACGCGACTTGTCCGGGTCGTAGGTGCGCTGCTCGAGGGCCGCATTGATAAAGCGACTGCCGGGCTGGATCGGGTGGTCGTTGCCCACCAGGCCGTAGCCATGCAGCACGGAGGCCAACAACGTTTCGCGGTTGATCGCATGCTTCATGGCCATGCGGATGTCGTTGTTCTTGAATTCGTTGCTGTCGCACAGCATCGGGAAGGTGTAGTGCTGCGCGCCCTTGGTTTCTTCGATCACCAGGCCGGGGTTGCGCTTGAGCAGCGCCACGGTTTTCAGGTCGACCTTGTTGATCACATCCACCTGCCCGGTGACCAGCGCATTGACCCGCGCGGCGCCGTCGGCGATGGCAAGTAATTCGGCGCTGGCGAAGTGCGCGCGACCGGGTTTCCAATAGTCTGGGTTGCGTTCCAGGTCCATGCGCACGCCGGGTTCGAAGCTTTTAAGACGGTAGCCGCTGGTGCCCACACCGGCTTGCCAGTCCGCCACGCCGTCCTTGGCGGGCATGATCACCAAGTGATAATCAGCGACGACATAAGCAAAGTCGGCGTTACCCGAATGCAACTCGAACACCACCGCATCGCTGCCCTGGGCGCTCACACTGGCGACATCACCCAGCACGGTCTTGGCGGCGGAGGTGGACTTGGCGTCCAAGTGATGATTGATCGAGACCACCACGTCGTCCGCGGTCAAGTTTTTGCCGTTGTGGAAGGTCACGCCAGGCCGCAAGTGAAAGGTCCACACCCGCGCATCGGGTGTGGATTCAAAGCGCTCGGCCAATTCGGGAATCGCGCTGCCGTCCACCGCGATTTCCGTAAGGGTGTTGTACACCGCCGAGAAACCGACAAAGGTGAAGGTATCGACCCAGGAACCCGGATCGCGGGAATCGGTGGTGCTGCCACCGGCCAGGCCCAGGCGCAATACACCGCCCGGCTTGGGCGTGGCGTCTGCGGCAAAGGCCTGCAACGGCAGGCCCATGGAAAACGCCGCGGCCACCGCGCCAGCCACGGCGCTGTGTTTGAGGAAGTCGCGGCGGTGCATCGCTTGAGTCATTTTGTTGTTGTTTTCGCTCATGGTCTTGTCTCTCTAAAGGTCAACAGGCACAGGCATGTTTCAACTCGATCAAGGTCACGCCATTGCGTTTGAACGCGTTGCGCAGGTCCGTCTGCAATTCATCCAGGGTGCGGGGCTGATTCACGGTGCAGCCGAACGCCTGGGCGAACAGCGCGAAATCCGGGTTGCGCGGCAGCACGCCGATAGGCTCGATATCGAGGCTCAACATGTCGTCGCGGATCTGGCCAAGCGCGTCGTTGTTCCACAACAGCACCACCAACGGGCTGTCCAGTTCCTCCACGGCAGTCGCCAGTTCCTGGGCGGTGTAGAGGAAACCACCGTCGCCCACCAGCACCAAACCCGGCCGCTGTGGCGCGCCGAACTTGGCGCCGATACCCGCGGGCAGGCCGTAGCCCAAGGTGCCGTAGCCGGTGGGATGCAACCAGCTGCGCGGCGCACGGCTGCGGTAGGCGTAATTGCCGGTGTAGGCCAGTTGGGTCATGTCGCTGCTGATGAACGCATTGGCCGGCAATTCGGCTTCGATACGGTCGAGAATGGCTTGGTGGATGGACTGCAAGGGGCCGTGCCCCAACTCGACTGCCTGCCACAACGCCCTCACTGTCGAGACGGCGGCTTCAGCGTCGCGCGTTGTGGTCGGCAGACGTTCGAGCAAGGCCAGTACGGTCTGCTGTGCATCGCCTTTCAGTGCCACGGCACAGGGGTAGAAATCATTGAATTTGCGCGCGTCGATATCCACCCGCAACAGCTCACCGTTGAGGGGCAAACGCTCACGCCAATAGTCGGTGTCGGCCATTTCCGTGCCGATTGCCAGCACCACATCCGCCTCGCTGATCAGTTGCCAGCCGGGTTCGACGCACAGGGTGGAACCGGCATTCAGCGGGTCATTGATGGGCAATAGACCCTTGCCGGCCACGCTGGTGAAGAACGGCGCCGCCAACTGGGTGCTCAAGCGCTGCAAAGCCTCGCCCGCCGCCAAGGCACCACCACCGGCAATGATCATGGGTCGCTTGGCTGTCGCGAGCTTGGCGGCGGCCTGATCCAAGGCTTCGGCCGACGGTAAGCCGCGCCCAGGGCGGCGCACCACTTCGTTGCTCCAGTCCCGCTGGATCGGCGCCGCCAACACATCCAGCGGCACCGAGATATGCACCGGACGGGGTCGTTCGCTGTCGAACACCGCGTAGGCGCGGGCGACCAGTTCAGGCAAATCCTCAGCACTCAGTGCCACCGCCGAAAACGCGGTGATCGGCGCCGTGATCGCGCGTTGGTCCTGGGTCTCATGCAGGATGCCCCAGCCCTTGCCGAGGCTGGCGGTGCTGTTGACGCTGGAAATCACCAGCATCGGAATCGAATCAGCGTACGCCTGGCCAATCGCGGTGGCGGCATTGGTCACGCCGGGACCGGTGATCACAAAGCATACCCCCGGCTTGCCACTGACCCGCGCGTAGCCGTCAGCCATAAAGCCGGCACCTTGCTCATGCCGCGTGAGTACATGACGAATGCCGCTGCCGGGCAGGCCGCGATACAGCTCCAGGGTGTGCACACCGGGAATGCCGAAGACCGTGTCGACGCCATAATTGGCCAGCAACCGCACCAGGGCCTGGCCGCCGGTCAGGGTGTTATCGCGCATGTTCATCTCCTAGACGGATCAACGCATCGACCGCCGTGGCGCCCTGGGCATTGACCAACAATGGGTTCACATCCAGCTCCAGCAATTGCCCGGCATTGGCGCAGGCGTAGTCGGCCACGGCCCGGATGGCCGTCACCAGCGCCTCCAGATCCGCCACTTCACGCCCGCGAAAACCCTGCAATAACGCGGCACTGCGCAGGCTGAGCAAGGCGTTGCGGATGGCACTGTCGGTGGTCGGCAACAACAGGCTGCGGCTATCCTTGAGCAGCTCCACCAGAATGCCGCCGGCACCGATGACCAGGGCCAGGCCAAAGTCGTTTTCGCGCTTGATGCCCACGATCAACTCGGCCAATGGCGGCGTCGCCATCGACTCCAACAGCAATTGATCGAAAACGACATGCGGCGCATAAGCCGAAAGATGCTCGCGCATCTGCTCAAGTGCGGCGGTCAGGGCCATGCCGTTCTGCAGGTTCAGCACCACGGCACCGGCCTCGGTCTTGTGCGGCAACTGCGCGCTGACCGCCTTGAGCACCAACGGATAGCCGACCAGTTCTGCATCACTGACCGCCCTTCCCGGCGTACTCAGCACGCCGGCGGGTGTGGTCAGGCCGAACGCACGCAAGGCTTGCTTGGAAGCCCACTCGTCCAAGGCCCCGCCACTGTCATCCAGGGGTTTTGGGCACAAGGGTTCGAGGATCGACTCGCCTCGCTCCAGCAACACGCGCCGGTTGCTCTGGTAGTCAGCAATCCGCCCCCAAGCCGCCAGTGCATCCTCTACGCCTTGCAGCGCGGCGATCCCCTGAGCATGCAGACGCTCACGGGCATGGGCCGGCAACAGTTCGGGAAACGCCGAGGTGACAAATCCGGTCTTGCCATGCCGGCCGAGCGCCGCACAAAACAGCTCCAGCAACAGGTCGCACTCCTTGCGCTCGCCGGTGAACTCGGCCGGGTAATCCAGCACCAGCATGGCGGCATCGGCGTCGGTTCGTAGTGCGGTGTCGAGCATCGTGTTCAGGGCATCACGGTCGCCCCAGATGGCGGTGGTGAAATCCAGCGGGTTGACCAGGTTGGCGTAGCTGGGCAGCACCTGGGCCAGTTCACTGCGTTGCTTTTCGTCCAGTTTCGGCAAGGCCAGATGATTGCGTTCGGCATAATCGGCAATCAGCCCCGCATCGCCACCCGAACAGGCCAGTGCAATCAGGCGGTTGCCCGCTGGAAGATTGCCGCAGGCGGCCGCCTTGAGGGTTTCGACAAAACTCACCGGCCCGCTTACACGGATCACGCCCAGGCGCGCAAACAGGCTGTCGTACAGCGCGTCGGAGCCGGACAACGAACTGGTGTGACTCAAGGCCAGTTCGGCGCCGATCTGCGACACGCCGGTTTTCAGCGCAATGATCGGAATACCTTTCTCCAGCGCCTTGTGCGCTGCTCGGGCAAAACCGGGCACATTCTTCAAGCCTTCCAGGTGCAGGCCGATGGCGGTGACGCGCGGCTCGTCGAGCAATACGTCCATCAATTCAGCAACGCCCAGTTGTGCCTGGTTACCCACCGAAGCCATGTAGGCCACCGGCAGCGAACGGTCGCTCATCGACAGGTTGTAGGCGAAGTTGCCACTCTGGGTGAGCACCGCCACGCCCTTCTCCACCGACTTGCCGCCGTGGGCCACGGGCCATAGGGCCGCGCTGTGCAGGTAATCCAGCAGGCCATAGCAATTGGGGCCGAGCAAGGCCATATCACCCGCAGCCTTTAAGAGCTGCTGCTGCATGGCGGCGCCGCTGGCGCCGGTTTCGGCAAAACCCGAGGCGTAGCAAATGGCGCCACCCGTTCCGATAGCGGCCAGTTCAGCCACGCAGGTCAGCGTCAACTCTCGGTTGGTGGCGATAAATACCGCGTCCGGCCCACAGGGTAAATCGGCCACGCGGCGCACGCAGGGGATGCCATCGAGGCTGTCATGTTGCGGGTTGACCAGCCACATCGGCCCGGTAAAACCGCCGTCGGCACAGCGCTTGAGCGCACGCGCCATGCTGCGTCCACCCACGAATGCCAGGTGCCGGGGTGCCAGCAGACGCTTGAGGTTGTCGCGAATAGCCTGGGACATACGCTCTCCTCGCCGCTTAGCGCAACAGTGGCCGCAACAGTTCACGGGCGATGATATGGCGCTGGATTTCCGACGTGCCCTCCCAGATCCGCTCGATTCGCGCGTTGCGCCAGATCCGCTCGACCGGCCCCTCATCCATCAAGCCCATGCCGCCGAAAATCTGCACCGCCTCGTCAGCGACCTTGCCCAGGGTTTCGCTGGCAAACAGCTTGGCCATGCCGGCCTCGCCATCGGTCATGCTGCCTTGGTCCATTTTCCAGGCGGTGTGCAGGGTCAGCAGTTCAGCCGCGCGAATCTGCGTGGCCATGTCGGCCAGCTTGAAACTCACGCCTTGGTAGGTGCCGATCGGCTGGCCGAACTGTTTGCGGTCCGCCGCCCATTGCAACGACACATCCAGCGCGCGCTGAGCCTGGCCGACGCAGTTGGCGGCCACCATCACACGGCCAGCGGTGAGCCAGGAGTTGGCCACTTCCCAGCCTTTGCCCACTTCGCCCAGTACCTTGGACGCCGGGACGCGGCAGTCGTCGAAGAACATTTCGTAGGTGTGGTAACCCCGGTTGCTCACGCACTTGGGTCCACGGCGGATGGTCATGCCAGGCGTCCCCCGATCCACCAGGAACGAAGTCACCGCGTTGCGCTGTCGGCCGTTGTGTTCGTAGGTATCCGTGACCGCAAACACGATGGCGAAATCGGCGTGCCCGGCGTGGCTGATGAAGTGCTTGCTGCCGTTGATCACGAAGTCATCGCCACTGCGCACGGCGCGGGTCTTGATGGCATTGGCGTCGGAACCGGCGCCGGGTTCGGTCAAGGCAAAACAGTCGATTTTCTTGCCTTGCACACAGGGCAACAGGTAGTCGCCAATCTGTGAGCCCGTGCACGCCATCAGGATCTTGGAGGGCCGCGCGACAAACACATGCAACGCCCAGGAAACTTTGGACAACTCACGCTCGATCAGCGCCTGGGACAGGTAGTCCAGGCCACCACCACCCACCTCTTCCGGCATGTTGAAGGCGTAGAAACCGGCAGCAATCGCCTTGTCGCGAATCTGCGCAGCCAGCTCCGGCGAGACCTCATCGGCACGGTCTACCGCCTCTTCATGGGGCAACAATTCCTTGGCAACAAAACTGCGTACCGCGTCCACCAACATGTCTTGTTCTTGGCTGAGTTGGAAATTCATGGCGCTACCTGTTCGGGGTGTTGTTGTTATTGGCCGGAGAAATTCGGGAGGCGTTTTTCCAGGGAGGCACGCAAGGCTTCGGCGCCATCGGCACTGCGTCCGCACAACAGGCCAGCGGCCAGTTCGGCCTGCAGTTGCTCGGGCAGGCTGCGCTCGGCGCCGTCACGGATGAGGGTCTTGGTCTGGGCGAAGGCGAAGGTCGGGCCGTTGGCCAGGCGCGTGGCGAGTTCGGCGGTGTGGGCGTGCAGTTGATCATCCGCGACCACTTCACCGACCAGGCCGGCAGCCAGGGCGCGGTCGGCGCTCCATAGCTCGTCAAGGAACAGCAGGCGCTTGGCTTGCTCGCTGCCGATCAGGCGCGGCAAGTGCCAACTGGCGCCGGCGTCGGGCGAATAGGCCATGCTGGTGTAGCCGGCCTTGAAGCGTGCCGATTGGGCGGCGACGCGCAGGTCGCAGCACAGCGTCAGGTCCATGCCCGCACCGACGGCGGTGCCGTTGATGGCGGCAATCGTCGGTTTGTCGAGGCTGTGCAGGCGGGTCATCAAGGCGTGGGCGGTTTCGGTCCAGCCGTAGGTTTCGAGGGCGCCACGGGCTTCGGCGTCGGCCCACTCGGCCAGGTCGGCACCGGCGCAGAAGCTGCGACCGTTGCCGGTCAACACCACCACACGCACCGCAGGGTCGGTGCTGAAGGCACCAAGCAAGGCGTGCAGGTGCTTGAGGGTGGGAATGTCCAAGGCGTTGCGCTGCGGGCCACGGTTAAGGGTGATCCAGGCAACGCCAGCTTGCACTTGAGTGAGCACGGGCGAATCGGTAGTCATGGCTTCCTCGAATTATTTTAGTTGGCTTGAGGGGTGCGACATGAGGCGATACTAAACAAGTGTTCAGTAAGAAGGCAATCAGCAAACCGCAAATATTTTCAGAAGGGGAAATGGCCGACCTGAACCTTGCGTTCAGGCGGCTGCGCAAGGCTCAGGGCTTGAGCTGATAACGCTGGCGACCACCGGCCTGCAGGCCATCGACCCAGGCTTCGCAGATCTGGATACCCTGCTCCGGTGTGAACGTGCCGGGGTTGAGCCCCGACTCCAGCCACAACCCGTCGAGCAGCGCGCTCAGGCCAATGGCGGCCAGATCGGCGTCGAAGTGCTTCCAGCCCTCCTCCCTGGCCATGTCGGTCAGGGCCGAACGCATGATGGTGCGGTACTCGCCATAGGAGTGTTCGTGAGCCAGGTTGATCGCCGGCGCGGTCTTGACCGCGCCCCAGAACACCAGCCAGGCATCCAGCAGGTGCGGGTCGAGCAATTCGGCGGAAAACGAGCCACGGAACAACGCCGACAAGCGCTCCCGCGGGTTCGGCGGCGCCTTGGCCATGGTTTCGCGCAGCAGGCTCATGACCTGGTCGGTGATGGTGCGGTAGGCCTCCGCCACCAGCTCATCCTTGCCCGAATAGTGATGGCTGATCAGCCCCACCGACACCCCGGCCTCGGCGCTGATCTTGCGGATCGACGCACCCTGGAAACCATCACGCTTGAGACACGTGAGTGTGGCTTGGACCAGATTGGCCTTGCGCACTTCCGGGTCCATCCGGGAAAAACGGGATTCCTGGGTCATGCGGCAAATTCCTACGATTGAGTCGGCAGCACGACTCTACCTCAGTCGCGATAGCCCGGCGACACCCGATCCAGCATCCGCAGTAACGCCGCCCAGGCCAGTTGCAGGGCGTCCAGGTCGACCAACTCACCCTCTTCCAGCGGTCGCCCAGGGTTGTTGAATTGCTGCTCGGTGTAGGTGCAGACCTCGGCGGACGGTAGCATCAGCTGGCCGCACGCCTGGGCGGCGATCTGGATATCGCAGGCCTTTTCCAGGTAATACATGCGCAGGAACGCCTGGCTGACGGTCTCGCCCACCGTCAGCAAACCATGGTTGCGCAGCATCAGCACCGGCTTGTCGCCCAGGTCCCGCACCAGCCGCTGCTGCTCATCCATGTCCAGGGCCACGCCTTCGTAATCGTGGTAGGCGACCTTGCCGTAGAACTCCATGGAAATCTGGTTTACCGGCAATAACCCGCACTCCAAGGCCGCCACCGCACAGCCGGCACGGGTGTGGGTATGCAGCACGCACTGGGCGTCTTCGCGGGCGCCATGAATCGCGCTGTGAATCACGAAGCCCGCCGGGTTGACCGCATAAGCCGAGGGCTCCACGGCGTGACCGTCCAGGCCGATCTTCACCAGGCTCGATGCAGTGATTTCGTCGAACATCAGCCCGTAGGGATTGATCAGGAAGTGATGCTCGGGCCCCGGGATGCGCACCGAAATATGCGTGAAAATCAGATCGCTCATGCGGTAATGCGCAATCAATCGGTAGCAGGCGGCGAGCTGTTCACGCAGCTGCTGTTCGGTGGAGTGAGTCATTTTTATTCTCCAGGCACGGGGTTGATGAAGGCGACGCTAATCCAGTCGCCAGTAAAAAAACAAGTTGATTTTTTACTGGCGCTCGCCTCCTATAGAAAAATAACAATAACAGCGCCTGGAGTATCTGCACCATGTCGCACCGGACCTTTCCCCATCTGTTCGAACCGCTGGAACTGCGTGGCAAACGCCTGAAAAACCGCATCATGTCCAGCGGGCATGACACCTCTATGCCCACCGATAACCGGGTCAATGCGCAGTTGATCGCCTATCACCGCGCACGTGCCGAGGGCGGCGTGGGGCTGATCGTGCTACAGGTGGCCGGGGTGCATGACAGTGCGCGGTATACCTCCCATGTGCTGATGGCGACCGACGACAGCTGCATTGACGGCTACCGCGAACTGGCCGAGACCTGCCATGCCCACGGCACTATGGTGTTGTCGCAGATCTTCCATCCGGGACGCGAAATCATGGAGTCTGCCGATGGTCTGCTCGCCGTGGCGTATTCGGCGTCGGGCGTGCCCAATGAACGCTTTCGCGTGATGCCACGGGCGCTGGACCAGGCGATGATCAACGAGATCGTCGCGGGTTATGCATCGGCAGCGAGGCGCTTGCATGAGGCCGGGATCGATGGGGTTGAGGTGGTCGCCAGCCATGGGTATCTGCCAGCGCAGTTTCTCAATCCTCGAGTAAACCGGCGTACCGATGATTACAACGGTTCTCTTGAGCATCGACTGAAGTTCTTGAGGGAAATCATCGAAGCCGTCAGGGCCGCCACCGACGAACAGTTCATCATCGGGCTGCGCATTTCTGCAGATGAGCGCGATGCCGAAGGGCTCACTGAAAACGAGTCCCTGGAAGCCGTTCAACACCTGCAAACCCAGCTGGATTACGTGCACATCGTCGCAGGTACATCAGCGTCACTCGGCGGCGCGATCCATATCGTGCCACCCATGGCGATTGCCGCTGCGTACCTCGCCAACGAGGCGGCGACGTTCAAGGCCAGTCTGTCGATTCCGCTGTTCGTCACCGGGCGTATCAACCAGCCCCAGGAAGCCGAGCTGATATTGGCGCGGGGCCAGGCCGATGTCTGCGGCATGACGCGTGCGTTGATCTGCGATCCACTGATGCCGGCCAAGACCCATGAAGGCCGTGCCGAAGATGTACGGGCGTGCATCGCCTGCAATCAAGCCTGCATCGGTCACTTTCACAAGGGGCTGCCGATCTCCTGTATCCAGCGTCCCGAGACCGGCCGCGAGCTGGTGTTTGGTGAGTTGCAACAGGCAGTGAAGCCCAAACGCATCATGGTGGTGGGCGGTGGCCCGGCAGGCATGAAAGCAGCGACAGTCGCCGCGCAACGCGGGCATGCGGTAACGCTGTACGAAGCCAGCGGTCAACTCGGCGGGCAAGTGTTGCTGGCCCAACTGCTGCCACGGCGCAGCGAATTCGGCGGGGCCAGTACCAACCTGCAACGTGAAATGGAACTGGCGGGCGTACGGGTGGTGCGCCATACCTGGGTCGATCGTGCGCTGGTGGAACAGGAACAGCCCGATCACGTGATTATCGCCACCGGTGCCGAGCCTTATTGGCCGGCCTTCGAACACGGCGGCGAACTGCAAGTGGTGGACGCGTGGCAGGTGCTGCGCGAGCAGGTCACGTTGGGCCGCTCAGTGGTGGTCGTCGACTGGCGTTGCGACTGGATCGGACCCGGCATTGCCGAGCGCCTGGTGCGCGCCGGCCATCAGGTGCAATTGGCGGTCAATGGCACGCACTGTGGAGAAAACCTGCCGCTGTATGTCCGTGATCAAATGGCCGGAGAACTGCACCGGCTGGGCATCCCGATCATCCCTTACGCCCGCCTATACGGCTGCGATGACACCACGGTCTACCTGCAACACACCGCCAGCGGCGAGCCAATGCTGCTGGAGAATATCGACACCCTGGTGTTGTGCCAGGGCCACCAGCCGGTGGACACTCTGGGCGCGGAGTTGCAAGGCTTGGTGCCCTTTGATCGCATCGGCGACTGCCTGGCCCCGCGCACCGCCGAAGAGGCGATCTACGAAGGACTCAAGGTAGCGTGGAACCTGTGATAGACAATCCCCAGCAACTGTTTCTCGGCACGCGCATTCGTGGGCTGCGCAAGGCCCGTGGCCTGACCCTCACGGCCCTGGCGCAGGCCAGCGAATTGACCGCCGGCTACCTCAGCCAGTTGGAGCGTAACTTGGCGTATCCATCGATTCCGGCACTGTTCAATATTGCCCGAAGCCTGGGCGTGACTATCCAGTGGTTCTTCGCCAGCGAAACCGTGCCCGCTGCCGAGGACGAAGGCTACGTGGTGCGCAAAGGCAACCGTCAGAGCATTCACTACGAAGACGGCATCGTCGACCAATTGCTGACGCCGTTGCCCAACCACCAACTGGAAATGCTGCAATCAAGCTTCCCGCCCGGCACCTATAGCCAGCAGAGCTACAGCCATGAAGGCGAAGAAGCGGGATACGTACTGAGCGGCCAGTTCGAGTTGTGGGTAGGAGAGCGACACTTTCTGCTGGAAGCCGGTGACAGTTTCAGCTTCGCCAGCCATGAGCCCCATCGCTACGGCAACCCTGGCAAGGTGGAAACCCTTGTGATTTGGGTGATTACACCGCCGACGTTTTAGGCCACCCCTACAAATGGAGACGTTTCCTACGGGAACTGGCGACAGTGGCAACGCGGCCATCAATGGTGAGGGGCCCTTTCGCTTGCTATAAAAATGGCTACTTCTCTTCGAGGGTATCGCCATGTCGTTATTACATTTGCTGTTTGGGAAGCCGACTCATGATGAATGGGAGCGTGCGAAAGAGGTCAAGTCCCGCAAAACCTGGAAAGTCGTGTACGGAGGCATCGGCCTGGATGCCTGCGAAGTGCTGGAGTCGCCGGGTTACAAGGACGCCATAGACCAGATACGTAAAATGGAGGCTGATCATTCATGGGTTTGCTGATCATCGTCCCATTACTGGTCAGCGGATACATGGTCTGCATCAGGCACCCCTTTTTCTACGTACGCCTGCACCGTTTCCAAGGACAACTGCTCTATTTGCAGGTGGCCAGGATGGGAATGGCTTGCCTGATCGTTTCGACCCTCCTGAGTGCGGCCATTCTGGCAATGTCAAAACAAGCGCTCCCGATCCTGGGTCATGTGGTTGCAACAGACTACAGCAACTACTTGGGCACGCTATTGGTACAGCTTGATATTGCCAGCGAAAAAAACGGCACGCTGTGGGTTTTCCTGATGCAGGTTGGCCTGACGGCACTGGTAATTCCCTTCTTCTGGTCAGCGTTCTATGTGGGCGCGAAGAAGAAAATATTGCAACTGGAAACAGACGTCCAGCTCCACACGCTGCTGGCGCTGGGTGTCCTTGAGGGCACGCCTTTCAGAATCTTGCTGAGAGAGTCCATCGTGCAGTGCAGGCCGTGCATGTTCAGCTTGAACGATCGCAAGGTCTATGTCGGAATCGTACTGTTCGCAGGCACACCGACCGAGTCCGAAGATGTCGATCATGCCTTCACGCTGATCCCCATACTCAGCGGTTACCGAGACAAGGACACACTGGAGGTCACGCTGAATACTCACTACTCAACTGCAGCCAACCCGCCCCCCATCACACTGATCCAGGAAAATGTCGTCTCCGCCACACAGTTCGACTTCACTCTCTGGAACGCGATCCATACCCGCAAAACCCGCAAGACGCGGCAGGGCCAGTTGCATCAACACCGCCCCGCGCGCCCGGTGCACGCTGAAAGCCTCTGCGCTTGAGGCTCCAACGTCAGTCAAACTTCCAGTTCAACCCAACACGCAGCATCTGCCCATCGTTCTTGAACTTGGAATCATACCCAGTCCCTGCTCCACCGCTGCCCGGAATCACAGCGACATTCAGCTTGTCTTCACCCAGGTCGTAGTACAGGTATTCGGTCTTGAGCGACAGGTTCTTGGTGATGGCCTGTTCGATACCAGCTCCCACCGTGTACCCCATTTTGAAATGGCTCTGGTCGCCGCTGAACTGGGTATTGCCTGTGGGGCCGAACATGTCGACGCTCTGGCTGGTTTCGCCATAGGCCAGACCGGCCGTACCGTAGACCAAGGTGTGGTCGAACGCATAACCGAAGCGACCGCGCAGGGTGCCGAGGTATTTGATCTTCGATTCGAATCTGTTGTTCAGCGCCAAGCGGGTGTTGAGCTGAGCCGTGCCGATGTTTCGGCTGTCCTGCAGATCGGTATGGGAGATATCCGCTTCGATACCGGCCACCCACTGGCCGAACTGGTAGTTGTAGCCGAACTGTATGCCACCCAGCAGGCCGTTGCGGTCCAGGTTCACACGGCCAGGGCGTGCACCGCCGTTGATGTTGGCAATGTTGGGTGCGGCCTGGCCCTTGGTATCGACATCGCCATCGCCACCAAAGCCGTAGCCGGCACTCAAGCCGCCGTAGAAGCCGGTCCAGTCGGTAGGGCCTTCGGACGAATAGGCATCCGCCGCCTGTGCGCCGGTTGAAGCAACAACAGTCAGTGCCGTAGCGGCAAGTAAACGCGTGATCATATGCAAAGCTCCTAGGTTTTTTAGGGGTGTAACAGCCACAGCGTTGCCGCACGCCGAGGGCAATCGGCGCGAGACATGAATTCAATTCGAGAGGTATTACTGAGCCTAAGGGCCCGGAATGAAGCTATTGGCCGAGAAAGCGGTAATCGGCGCTGTAGGGTTCCAGGTGCAATTCACCAACCTGGGCACAACTGCCGCTGAATACGCCGCCCAAGGTATGCAGACGTTCCACCGCAACCACCTTTGCCAGCCCGCCGTCGCCCTGATGGCTCACCACTTCAAGGCGCAGCAGCGAAATATCCTGGGCACTCGACCCAGGTGCCTGGGCAATGACCTTGCCGACCACTGCGCTGCGATCATCCAGTTGCCAGGTGGGCCCGGCAAAGTGTCGGCCAACGGTCTTGCCATTGATCATCAGCGTGGCAAGCGGCTCACGAAATTGCCAGGCAAGTTGACCCTTGTTATCGCGGGCACAGGTGTAGATCTGCACGCCAGCAGCCCGCACGGCCATCAACACTTGCTTGGCCGCGCCATTGGCCGGTTCCGGCAAGTCCTGTGCCTGTGCCCGCTGCGCGTCGACCGCACAGATCACCAGCACAATCAGGCCGATCACTTGCACGACCAGCAGCGCCAGGCGATTACGGCGGGTGATGGCATCAGGATCGGTGTCACTCATTTTTCGCCTGCCAGAAGAAGGGTCAAGAAACGTCTGCTCAATCATGTTGAAGTCCGTCGGTAGCGGCTGGTTATCAGCGTCTGCAGGATGAACAACCGACCCGAACGGTTTATTCCCGACTATTTTCCAAGCCGGGCAAAAACCTCGCCTACCAGACTTCGATCTCCAACTCCGCGAGCTGACTGGCCGGTGTCGGCACGGCCTTGCCGCTGTGCATCACACCCTGGCGTGGCGGCTCGCGCTTGAGGTTTGGCACCGGTATCCGCCCGCCTCCGCGTACCGTTTGAGCACCGACCATCGCGAACTGGCCATTGGCGAAGTTCAGCCCCACGCCATTCTGGCGCTGGAAGTAGATCCACCAGCGCTCCTCCTCAAATTTCATGAACGCGAACCCGCGTGGATACGCAGCTTCGCCATAGTCGTCAAAGGTCATCGCGGTGGCCAAACCCAGGCCATGCCCATCGGCACGACTGAGGTATTCCTTGCTCAAGTAGTCGCTGCCACCCTGTACGTGAAACACCCGATACGTGAGTTCATCAAGCTGGTCGATCAAGATCGAACAACCACTGAAGTCCGGCGTGAACACATAGCCAGTCGCGCCTGGATTGACCGGAATATCGCAGTAATCACCCTGGGGAACCCAATGCCCCATCAGCGGCCGTTCGACCTTGCCGAAATCACCCGGTTTATCCAGGGTGGCCAGTCGGTACCCACCGGCTTTATGACTATTGACGTCAAACACGTTGATCCCCTTCACAAGGCTTGGAGGAATGCGTTTGGCGGTCATGAAGTTCTGTTGCAGGAAGGTCTTGGTGGACGACAACGCGGTCATGCACGTGTTGGTCATAGGTGCTCCGGATAGAAGGAAGATGCAGACGTCTCGCCAGTCCCTGCAAACGCCGTTCGAATCACGGGAAATCATCAGAAGAACACCCTCCCCGGACGCTTTATTCCATGATTTCGTTTAATCGGAATTCGTCTTTTCCATGCAGATAATTGTCTTCTTCCTACGCCCTATCAGCCGGTAGCCTGCGGCCCTGCGATGCCTTGCGCACGCACGAACACCGGCTGTTGCGACAGCATCGGTGCCTGACCCCCAGTGCTCGATAGATGGCGCCCACGTGAAAAAACTCTCGATAGTCCTCTTGCTCGCAGGCTTGCTCCAGTTGCCGCATGCCCTGGCGGCGCCAGCCACTATTGGCGTGATCGCCTATGCGGAAAAACCGCTGAAGCTGATACGCGCTACCAGCCTCTACACCGTGGGCGTCGGTACCCGGCTGCAAGGGGGCGATATCCTGCAGACCGGTGCGGCTGGCGTGCAGATCGAAGGCATTGCGTCGACGACCCTGGCATTGGGTCCCGACACCCGCATCCTGATCGCCACCAGCCGCACCGCCGCCCAAATCAATCTGCTCAATGGCTGGCTGAAGCTGCAACCAATGGCGGGCAACACCCACGCCAACCTGGCGGTGACCACCGGCGCACTGGCGTTCACCGCCACCCAAAGTTCGAGCGTGATTCACGTGAGCCCACGCCAGACCGAGATATTCATCGAGGACGGCAGCCAAGTGGTCAATGAACTCGACACCCACGGCAAAGGCGAGCACAGCGTCACCCTGGGCCATGAAGACTTTGCACAGCGCAGCACCGGCAGCGCTCTCAAGATCGTGCCGCGTCCCGAGCAGGCATTTATCGACGCCCTGCCCCGCCAATTCCTCGACCCGCTGGTGCCCCTGGGCAAGAAAATCCCTGCCGCATCCGAGCCGAAAAAGGAACGTGACGTCACCTACGACGACATTGCCCCCTGGGTTGTCAGCCCGCTCAACCTCAGCCAGCAGATGCTCGCCAGCCGCTTTGCGCCGCGCCTAAACGACCCGACGTTCCGCCAGGCGGTGAAGGTCAACCGTGGCGGGGTGCTGGAGTGGGAACTGGAGCTGTTGCGCCTGGAACGTCGCAAGAATGCGCACTGATCCCCACCACGTCGGTTACCGAAGGTCTTTATGAAACTGTCACTTGCGGTCAAATTCAACGTGGTGTTCCTGGCGGTGTTTATCGTCGGTTTTATCGCCACCAGCCTCTCAACCCACTACATGCTGCAACAGAGTGCGCGCCGGGAAACCCTGGAAACCGCACGCATGCTGATGCGCTCGGCGTCTGCCGCCAGCACCTACACGGCCGAGCAGATTGTGCCGCTGCTGGAGAACCGCCTGAAGTTCCAGTTCCTGCCGCAATCGGTGCCAGACTTCGCCGCCATTTCGCACCTGCAGGAACTGCTCAAGTCTTACCCGGACTATGCCTACAAAGAAGCCACGCTCAACCCCACCAACCCACGCGACCTGGCCAACGACTGGGAAAAAACCCTGATCAGCACCCTGCGCAGCCAGCCGCAGACCGACGAAATGGTGGGTGAGCGCGCCGATGACAAAGGCACGTCGCTCTACATCGCGCGACCGATCCAGATCAAGGACGCTGCCTGCCTGGCCTGTCACAGCACGCCAGATGCGGCGCCAAAAACCATGGTCGACATCTACGGAGCGGTAAACGGCTTCGGCTGGAAACTCAACGACACCATCGGCGCGCAACTGGTCTCGGTGCCGCTGGACTTGCCGATGCAACGCGCCACGAGCCTGCTGCACAGCTATATGCTGTCGATGTTGGGGATCTTCGCCGTATTGTTCGTGGCCTTGAACGTGGCGGTGCACCTGTTTGTCACCCGGCGCCTGCGGCAGATGTCGGTGCTGGCCGACCGTGTCAGCCTGGGGGAAACCGATGTGCCGCCGATGGACGTCAGCGGCAGCGACGAGTTGGCACGCCTGGGGCAGTCCTTCGGCCGCATGCGTACCAGCTTGGTCAGCGCCATGAAGATGCTTGAGGAATAGGGCCGCGATCATGCTTGAACAACTCGGCAAATACCGCATCGACAGCGTGCTCGGCAAAGGCGCCATGGGCACGGTGTACAAGGCGTTCGACCCGAACATCGCCCGCACCGTGGCGCTCAAGACCATCCGCAAGGAGCTGTTCGGCGACAGCCAGCACGCCGAGCTGGTCAGCCGCTTCAAGAATGAAGCCCAGGCCGCTGGCCGGCTGATGCATCCCAATATCGTCGCGGTCTACGACTACGGCGAGGACGAGGGCTCGGCGTACATCGCCATGGAGTTCGTCGAAGGCACAGCGCTCAATACCCTGCTCGCCGCCCAGACACCCCGTGACCTCAGTCACAGCCTCGGCTGGATGCGCCAGTTGCTGTTGGCCCTGGAGTACGCGCACTCCAAGGGCGTGGTGCACCGCGATATCAAGCCGGCGAACCTGCTGATCACCGCCGACAACCACGTCAAAGTCACCGACTTCGGCGTCGCACGCCTGGACTCCTCCACGCTCACCCAGACCGGCTCGATGATCGGCACCCCCAGCTACATGTCGCCGGAACAGTTCTGCGGCGAGTTAATCGACGGTCGCTCCGACGTGTTTTCCGCCGGGATCGTGCTGTACCAACTGCTCACTGGCGAGCGACCGTTTTCCGGCTCGGCCACCATGGTCATGCAGCAGATTCTCAACCAGACGCCGGTGGCACCGTCGAGCTTGAACCTGGCCCTCGACCCGGCGTTGGACAGTGTGATCGTCCGCGCCCTGGCCAAGCGCCCGGCCGACCGCTATCCCTCGGCGCACGCCTTTCTGGATGACCTTGAAGCGCTGCTCGGTACCACCACTGGCAGTTGGACCAGCGCCGATATCGACGATGATCGCACCGTGCTGATGCTTCCCAACCAACCCTTGAGCAACGGCGTGACACCGTTAGCGACCGAAGCAGTGGAAACCCTCACGCCGTGGAAGTTGGCCGTGATGCCTGAGCTGGAGTCGCTGCTGTCCCACCAGATCGGCCCGCTTGCACGCTTCCTGGTGCGCAAGAGCCTCAATGGCGCCGATGACTTCGAGGGTATCTGCGCCGCATTGTTGCCGCATATCCCGTCGGAGCGCGGCCGTGAGCAGTTCACCAGCGCCAGCCAGTCGCTGTTCCAACGCCTCAACCCGCCGACTGCCGCGCCCGAGGTCGTGACTGAACCCACCGCGATTGTTCCGACTAGCGAGGTGATCCATACGTCAGTCGACCCCGACTTCGCACACATGGCCGAACGCCGGCTGGCGGTGCTGATTGGTCCCATCGCCCGCATCGTGGCCAGTCGCGCCTTGCGTGCAACCTCACTGCGCCAACCCTTTTTGCAACGGTTGGCCGAGTCTATCGAGAGCGAGGCCCAGCGCCTGGCGTTCCTCAACAGCTTTGAGCCCCTGCCATGACCGACTCCCCCCTCAGCGCCTGCGGGCCCCATCGCTTGGCTTGCGCGGTCGCCTATGGGGCCAGCGATGTCGGCACGGTGCGCCAGAGCAACGAAGACAATTTTCTGGTGGAGCCCAGCCTCGGGCTGTTTGCCGTGGCCGACGGCATGGGCGGCCATGAAGCCGGCGCCCTGGCCAGTGCCGAAGCCCTGATCAGTTTGCGCCAGGCGCTCAACGCCCACCGTGTCGACCCACTGAACGACGGCAGCGACCCGGACGCCACCTGGTCGGACCCGGACATGCAAGCCGCCAGTCGCCTGCACAACGCCATCGATCAGGTGAACCAGTGCGTTTACCAGCAAAACGTGGCACGCCAGATGAGCGAAGGCAGCGGCATGGGCACCACACTCACAGGAGCATGGCGCCCGCATGTCGATGGGCCACTGTTGCTGTTCCACGTAGGCGACAGTCGTTTGTACCGCTACCGCGACGGAGAACTGAGCCTGCTGACCCGCGACCAGACCTGGTATCAGCAAGCCCTTGAGGCCGGCAAAGTCGACCGGTTACCGGCACGCAACCTGCTGTTGCAAGCCATCGGTCCGGGGCCGCGGGTAGAACCGCAAGTACGCGTGCAACCCGTGAAGCGCAACGACCTGCTGATGCTCTGCAGCGATGGCCTGCACGGTTGCGTTCCGCACCAGGAAATGGCTCAGGTACTCGCCGCTGCCAGCCGCGACACGCTGGAGACTGCCTGCCAACGGCTGATCCACCTCACCCGCGAATATGCCGGACGCGACAATGTCACTGTGCTGCTCGCCTGGTTCGACGGCTGAATCGTCTATGGCAGCTTGAACGCCTCATCCACCGGCACGCGATAGCCGGTGGCCAGGCGGTTGGTTTCGTTGGCCATGCCGACCACCGCCTGCAACTCGCCAAACATCTCGTCAGTCATCCCCGCCTTGCGCGCTGCCGCCGTGTGGGACGCGATGCAATACGCGCAATTATTGGTCACGCTGACAGCCACATAGAGCAGCTCCTTGGTCAGTGGATCCAATGCCCCCGGCGCCATGATTTCTTTGAGGCTTTCCCAGGTCCGGCGCAGGGTCGGCGGGTGGGCGGCCAGGCACTTCCAGAAGTTGTTGACCTGATCGACCTGGCGCGTGTGCATGATGTCGTCATAGACCGCGCGCACTTCGGGGCTGGCATCGGCGTATTCGGTGAGGTGTTGAGTCATGGGATGTCCAAGGCGGATGGCGAGTGTTCTGGAATACCGCGCCGCCCCCATTGCTGGCAAGTGAAGCCGGTGAATCCTGAATGATGGAGTTGACGAACGGTCATGCGAATGTTCAGATGCCGGCCTGTTTCAGGTGCCTCCTGCCGCCGTGCTTGGGGTGAAACGGGAAACCGGTACGCTCTTTTGAGCCAGTCCGGTGCTGCCCCCGCAACGGTATTCGCGTGACCCCTTCGACACACCACTGTGGCCTGCGTGCCATGGGAAGGTGAAGGGATCCATACGCGAGAGCCCGGAGACCGGCCTGGAATTTCTGTTAGGCAAACTCCTGCGGTGGGCGGGCATGGGCCGGTATCGGCGTGTGCGCGATGCCTTCTCCTGCGTGCTTCTGCGAAGATACTTTCGAGAAGACTATGATTCGACGTTCCCTGATCCCTTTGTTCGGCTCGCTGTTCAGCCCCCTGTTGCTGGCCGACGACAACACCCTGGTGCTCAACCAGCAGATCGTCTCCGCTCCTTCCGTGGAATCCACCACTGTCGCCGCCATGGCCCAGTACGGCAGCAAAGTGGAGATCGTCACCCGCGAACAGATCGAACGCGCCGGCCCCGCCGCCGACGTGACGCGGGTGATGCAGATGTTTATCCCCGGCCTGTATGTGGCGCCGAAAAACGGCCCGTTCGACTACGGCACCTATTCCCTGCTGGGCGGGCGCAACGATGACACATTGATCCTGCTCGACGGCGTGCGCGTGAACAACCGCCTGTATGGCGGCCTCTATCTCGACACGCTGCCAGCCAACGCCATCGAGCGCATCGAAGTGCTCAAGGGCGGCCAGAGCCTGTTGTTCGGCACCCAGGCGGTGTCGGGGGTCATCAACATCGTCACGCGCAGCCCGCAGACCCGCGAGGCGTCCGGTGAGGTGAACGTGGGGGTCGATACCTTCGGCGGCACCACCGGCGATGCGCGGGTGGAGAAGATCTTCACCAACGGCTGGGGCGACCTCGGCCTGCTGGCGTATGTCAGCCGCAACGCCTCCGAGGGCTACCAGCCGTTTCGCAACAGCGACTACAGCGGCCGCGTCAGCGACAAAAAGCGCTCGTACGAAGTGACCACCTTCGGCACCAAGGCCATCCAGTCGTTTGGTGATGACTCGCGCCTGGAACTGTTCTACCAATATGCCGATGCCAACCTTGATTTCGCACGGCCGGTGAATAACTACAAGACCACCAACGACCGTGTGCAACAGATCGCCACGGCGACTTTCGAACAGGCGATCAACGAGCGCCTGAGTTATTTCATCAAGGGCCATATCAACGACTGGGACACGCGTTATACGCGGATCGACAACACCGCCGACGGGGGTCGTAACGTACGTAACAACAACGACTACTGGGGCTTCACTGACTGGGGCGTACAAGCCGAGGGCAAGGCCGAGTTGCCAGGCGGCCATGTGCTGGTGGTGGGCAGCGACAACCAGTGGTTCAAGGGCCAGGACGCTGTACTGGTGATCGACGACAACAAGGCCCAGGCCCACGCGCTGTATACGCAACTGCGACCGCAGATCGACGCGCTGCCCAACTGGCACCCCAGCGTGGGCGTGCGGCATGAAGCCATGAGCGGCGGCGACAGTGCCACCGTCGGCATGCTCACCTCGCTCTATGATCTCAACGACCACTGGGCCCTGCGTGGCCAATACGGTACGGCCTACAAACTGCCCAACGCCGAACAGCTGTTCGTCAACGAGCCGGGCGACGAGATCGGTAACCGCAATCTCAAGCCGGAGAAAAGCCGCAACGCCGAACTGGGGATCGACTACAAGGGACTGCTGGGCGAGCGCGATTTCAGCGCCAGCGTCACGCTGTTCAAACGCAAGATCACTGACTTGATCACGCTCGACGATGTGCAATGGGTCAACGGCCAGGGCCAGCTCCAGATGCGTGGCTTCGAGGCCGACGCCAAGCTCGCGCTCAACGACCAGTGGAGCCTGCAAGCCGACATGACGCGCAACCTCACCGAGTCCCGCACCGGCGTCACCCTCAACGACATTCCGAGCTTCTTTGCCCGCTCACGGATCGGTTTCGAATCGGAAAACCGCTTATGGGGCGCAGGTACTGCGATCCGCTACATTCGCGACATCACCAGCTCGAAAAACGTCGAATACGGCCACTACTCCGTGGTGGACGCCGATGCCTATCGCTACCTCGACGCCGCCCACCAACACCGCCTGAGCCTGCTGGTGGAAAACCTGTTCGACCGCGACTACGTCACCAGCCGCGCCAGCAACGTCGACAACCTCGGCCGCCCGTTCACATCCGAGGTGCGTTACACGTATCGTTTCTGATGACTGGGATCACCAAAATCGACGGGGTGGACTTCCATCCCGACTGGTCCCGCATACCGGACCACGCCCGTCATGTATTCCGGTGCACCGGCCCGCGCTGTACGCAGCGCGGCGCCTTGCAACTGTGGAAAACCCTGCGCCGCCGACTGCTGGAACATGAGCACATCGAAGTGCCCGGTGGCGTGCTGCTGACGCGCACCCATTGCCAGTTCCCGTGCAACCTCGGACCGGTGCTCACGGTGTATCCCGAGCGTTGCTGGTATGGCGTGCACAACAAGGTCGAAGTGCTGCGCCTGGTGGATGTGCACCTGGTGGGCGGCGATGTGGTGCAAGACCTGCTGATCAAGGACGCCCCATGAAACAGCCATGGCTATGGCTGGCCGCCCTGCTCTGCTGCAAGCCGGCGCTGGCAGACAGTTATCGCAACTGCGCACAGGACTGGAGCGTGCCGCCTTCACCACCGTCGCGCATCGTGGCACTCAACCAGCACGCCGCCGATTTGCTGCTGGCGCTGGATGCCGGGCCTTCGCTGGTAGGTGTCGCGTATCTGGACGACAACGGCATTACGCACCGACATGGCGAGTACTTTGACGTGCCGGTCATCGCGGCGAAATACCCGTCCAGTGAAGTGCTGTATGCACAGCGCCCAGACCTGGTAGTCGGCGGTTTCGCCAGTGCCTTTGGCGATGGCGTGACCTCACGTACGGGACTGGCGAACAACGGGGTGGCGTCGTACCTGCTGGAAGCCGCCTGTGCGGGTCACTCGCTGGATTACTTTGGGCATATTCGTCAGGACTTGTTTACCCTCGGCGCCCTGCTGCACAAAACCCGGCGCGCTCAAATGCTGAGCGACGCGTTGGATGCTGACCTGGCGCGCGCTCATGGGCTGATGGGTGATGCCCGTCCGCTGTCGGTGTTTTACCTGGACAGTGAAGTGGGCGGGCTCGATAGCGAAGGCCAACGGGGGTTTGTCACCACCTTGCTGATGGCCTCCGGTGCACGCAATGTACTGGCCGATATCCCGTTGTCACGGGTGACTGTCAGCAATGAAACCCTGTTGGCCAAGGACCCGGACGTGATCCTGTTGGCTGATGCGCTGTGGTCACCGGCCAGCCGCAAGCGGCAGTTGCTGACCACCGACCCGGTACTCTCCCAGCTGCGCGCCGTGCGCGAGAACCGCATGATCGACATCCCCTTTACCCATGTGGTGCCCAACATGGGCAGCGGCCAGGTGGTTCTGTCATTGGCACAGCGGTTCAAGGCGCTGGCGATTCGTGACCAGCGGTAAAGAGTCCTTTTCGGATTCGGCGGTTTTTCCGAAGGAACGACGGGTGGATACTCGACTCCATTGTTCACCCCCCTTTCAGGAGTTACTGATGTCTACCCCAACACAAAATGTCCCGGCCTTCGGCCTTGGCACCTTCCGCCTGCAAGGCCAGGTGGTGATCGATTCGGTCAGTACCGGCCTGGAACTCGGCTACCGCGTCATCGACACCGCGCAGATCTACGAGAACGAAGCCGATGTCGGCCAGGCGATTGCCGACAGTGGCATCCCGCGTGATGAGCTGTTCATCACCAGCAAGATCTGGATCGCCAACTTCGCCGAAGGCCAGCTGATTCCAAGCCTGAAAGAAAGCCTGCGCAAACTGAAGACCGACTACCTGGACTTGACCCTGATTCACTGGCCCTCGCCGGAAGACCAGGTGCCTGTCGCCGAATTCATGGGCCAGTTGCTGGAAGCCAAGCGCCTGGGCCTGACCCGCCAGATCGGCATTTCCAACTTCACCATCGACCTGATGAAGCAGGCGATTGCCGCCGTTGGGGCCGAAAACATCGCCACCAACCAGGTCGAACTGCACCCCTACTTGCAAAACCGCCAGGTCGTGGACTTCGCCACCGCCAACGGTATCCAGATCACGTCCTACATGACCCTGGCCTATGGCGAAGTGCTCAAGGACCCGGTGATCCAGCAAATCGCCGAACGCCATCAGGCGACCCCGGCGCAAGTGACACTGGCCTGGGCCATGCAATCGGGTTACGCGGTCATTCCCTCCTCGACCAAACGCGCCAACCTGGAAAGCAACCTCCAGGCCCTGCAACTGACCTTGAGCGCTGCCGACATGGCACAGATTGCCGAACTGGAACGCGGCCATCGCCTGACCAGCCCCAAAGGTATCGCGCCGAAGTGGGACTAAACCCCGGCCACGGGCGCACGGGATAACTCGCGCAACCACGGCAACACCCGCAGGCCAGCAGTGGCTGCGGGTGGGTCGATGATGTCCATGAAGTGTTCGAGGTTGACGTTGTCAGGCACGCCGGGTAGCCGCACCAGCACTGCCGGCGTTGCGTCGGCGCGGGTACTCAGGTCCAGGTGATCGTAGACCAGCACGTGGTGCACCTGGGGTTGAGGCCCGCAAGCGTGGGCCGTCAGCCCCGCATTGATGATCAGCACATCAAAAGGCCGGGCGGGGATGGCGGTGAGCAACTGGACCTCTTCAAAGGTTTCCACCGGTACGATCCGGAAATATCCCAATCGATTGAGCATCTTCTCGATGTACAGGCGTTGCAGGTGTTGTTCATCGGCAATCAGGATGGTCAGTGCTTTGTTTGGCATGGCGAACCCCTGGGCAGGCAGCGCTCGTCAGTGAGCGGTGCCCATTTTCCAGACATACCCCGAAGACAAAATCAGGTTTGTTCCTGTTCCATGTAGGAATTCTCCCAAATCAACCGAATGGCCATCCACTTCAGTCACGCCTGCTTGATGCGGGCGCTCAAGCTGTGATGCAAGCTATCAATGGCGCGGCCAATGGCTTCAACCGACGCCGCCAGCGCCTCACGATCCCTGCTTTCACACACGCCCTCCAGCTTTTCACAACACGCGATCAGCGCCGGCGCCTTGACCATACGCGCCCCCCCTTTGACGCGATGGGCCAAGTCATGCAATTTGCCAAAATCCGCGTGTTCTTGCAGCGCCGATAGCCGCAAGCGGTCCTCTGCGAGGCTACCGAGCAATGGCGCCAGCAACTCATTGAGCCCGGCAGTATCATCGCCTGTCAGTGCGACCAGCGTACTCAAGTCACACACCGGCACGGCCTCCTCCACCACCGGTGCCGCGGTGCGCGATGCCAACGCTGCGCGCAGATCATCAAGGCCGGTCGGTTTGAAGAGGCAGCCGTCCATACCCGCTTGCCGGCAGCGCTCGGTCTCCTCCGGTTGCGCGTTGGCGGTAAACCCCAGAAGCAGACACGGCACCAGGCCACGCTGACGCTCGTGGGCCCGGATATCACGCGCCAATGTGTAGCCATCCATGACGGGCATGTTGCTGTCGGTGATGACGCCATCAAACTGCCCGGCCTGCCATAATGCAAAGCCCTCAGCGCCGTCCTCGGCCGTGACGATGTGATGCCCCAGGAAGCTCAGTTGTCGCGTCAACAGCAAGCGATTGGCCGGGTAATCATCGACCACCAGGAGGTTCAATGCAGGTGTCGCAGGCGCAGGTTGAACAGGTAAGGACACCGCCGTTGCGGTGGTCAGCGCCAGCGCCAACGTCACGTCCACTCGCGTCCCCTTGCCCTGCACACTGCTCAGGTGCAATTGGCCGCCCATCATCTCGCACAGGTTGCGGCTGATCACCAACCCAAGGCCGGAGCCGCTGCGCGCCGACTGGTCGTTGTTGCTGCCTTGGATAAACGGGTTGAACAAGCGCTGCTGATCCTCGGCGCTGATGCCAATCCCGGTATCTTCCACAAATAACCGGAGGTTCAAGTGGTCACCGGCCAATGCCGGTGCGCTCTGAGCGCCCAGACGTACCTGCCCGGTGGTGGTGAATTTGATGGCATTGCCCAGCAGGTTGGACACTACTTGCTTGAAACGCAGAGGGTCGATCATCACCGTCCGGTCGATCAGCGGATCAAACTCGACGAGCAGCTGCAACCCCTTGTCCCGCGCGAGCCCCTCGAAAACCCGTGCCACAGAGGCCAACAACTCATGGAGGTTGGCCTGCTCCAGGCTCAAGGACAGGTGACCGGTTTCAATCCGCGCAATGTCCAGGATATCGCCGATCAGCTCCAGCATGCTCCGGGATGCCATCGACGCCACCTCTAGCGCGTCCTGATCGACACGGCCCTGCTCGGCGTTTTTCTGGGCCAACTCGATCATGCCGATCACCGCATTCATGGGTGTGCGGATCTCATGGCTCATGGTCGCCAGGAACGTAGTCTTGGCCCGGTTGGCGGCGTCGGCTTCCTCCTTGGCTTCCTGCAACTGGCCCAGCAGGCGCTGGCGCTCGCTGACATCCACCCAACCGGCAATCATGCCCACAACGCTGCCGTTGCTGTCACGGTATGGCAGCATCCACTGGTAAATGGTCAGCACACCACCTCCCGGCACCTTGAGCACGCGATCCTGGATCTGCGGCTCACCCCGCTCCATCAGGCTCAAGTAATCGGCATGGAACGACTGGGCCTGCGGCGGGTTGCCCGTGTCGGTTTGCACTACAGTCTTGCCGATCACGTCCTCCAACTTAAAGCCAAACACATCAAGGTATGCGTTGTTGCAAGCCATTAACCGACCTTGGCGATCGCGCACATAGATCGGATGAGGGGTGCCGTCGATCAGCACACTCATGAACCGCATCTGGTCGCTCAAGGCACGTTCTGCCTGAGCACGCTTGCGTATCAGGTTGCGCAGGTAGAGCCCCCAACCCAGGGTCACCAGCAGCAACAACGCCGCCAGGCCAAACCCCTGGATGATCACAGTGCGATGGCTGCTCCAGTAGCTGTCTTCGATGATGATTTCACTGCGCCACCGGTTAGTGAGTTCGTCCATTTCTTCGGGGGTGATACTCAACAGAGCCTTCTCGAGGATCGAATACAGCTCCAGTTGGCTGCGGTTGACACCGAAGGCAATGCGCGCCGGTTCCGTGCCGATCGTGCTGGTGATACGCAGGCGGTCTCGAAAATTGCGCGCAATCATGTAGCGCGCGCTGATCAATGAAACGACGGTCGCATCCACACTGCCTTTGGCGACCAACTCCATGGCCTCTTCAGGGTTTTCGACGTCAACGAACTCGATACCTGGGTAGTCTCGGGCAATTTGCGCGGCCAGACTGTTGCCGCCAATGAATGCCAGGCGCTTTCCGGGCATGTCTTCCAGGGTGAGCAACCGCTCATCGTTGGCCCGTGCCACCAGCACATAAGGATTGGACAGGTAAGGCCGGGTAAAGCGGACCTTTTCGGCACGCTCGACGCTGGGTGTGATGACTGCAATCATGTCCACTTGCCCGCCGCTGACCTCTTCAATTTGCCGAGGCAACGAATTGCCATGCACCACCTCGAACTTCAAGCCTGTGCGCAAGCTGATCCGCGACAGCACTTCATCGCTCAACCCCACGAACTGCCCTTTCTCATCTAGAAATGACAACGGCATGAACTTGTCGAGCACCGCGACCTTTACCCGCGAATGCTTCTCCAGCCAACGCTGCTCACTGTCGCTCAAGCGCAGTCGGTCTGCCTCCAGGAAACCGCTGTCTCCAGCACTCCAGCGGCGCAGGATGCTCATTTGCTGGCTGGCGGGGATCACGGCCAGCGCCGCATTGATGATATTCAGCAGACGGATGTTATCCCCGGTGAACGCGAACCCGAACGGGTTGACCTCCAGCCCGGAAAAATCGGCCATGCGCACATTATTGAGATGATTTTTGTTGATCAGATAACGGGTACTGATGACGTCCCCCAGGAACACATCCGCCTGGCCAAACGACACGGAGCCGATGGCTTGGGGGGTAGAGCCATACAACAGCAACTGCGCCTTGGGGTAATAGGCTTGCACCGCGTCGGGCTGCATGTAGTGGTAGAGCATCGCCACGCGTTTGCCAGCCAGGTCGGCGCCCAGTAAATGACTATCCCCCGTGCGGGTTACCAGCACCGGTTGATCATTGGCGTAGGAACGCGACAGTATCAGGTCTTTGTCGGCGGCTTCGTAACCATTGGCCGAGCCCACTAAATCGACCTTGCCCAGCTTGAGGGCCTCGATCACCTCATCGCGGGTGTCGTAACGTCGAACCTCGATAGGGATGCTCAAGATGAGGCTGATCAGCCACGCGTAGTCAGCAGTGATCCCTTCAAAATCATTGTTGTTGCTCAGGTCGAAAGGCGCGTAGTCCGGCGCCGACACCCCCATCACCAACGTGCGTCGCTGGCGTAGCCAGCGCCAGTCGCTTTCATCAAGCTCCAGGCCTGGGTTTTCAAGGGTGGCGTGGCCGAGGAGTCTTAGGGAGTGTGGCTCGTCCAGGGCCATCGCTGCTGAGGGCAACAACCCGATCAGCAGGATGGCCGTGAATCTCAACAGCCGGGAGGTGGTCATTTCAGATCAGATGATTGCGCTGGGCGAACTTGGACAGGTGCACCACCGAAGACATACGCAGCTTTTCCTTGAGTCGCGTCTTGTAGGTACTGATGGTTTTGTGGCTCAACAGCATATCCTCGGCGATTTCCTTGTTGCCCAGGCCCAGGGCCAGTTTTTGCAGCACCGTCAATTCGCGGTCTGACAGCGCGTCGACCAGCTCTTGCTCGGTAGTCTGTATATCGTCACGGCGCACTGAACTGGTGGCCACGCTGGGGAAGCAGCTGTAGCCGGAGCGGATCGCCCGGATCGCCTTTTGCAACTCGTCCAGCTCACCCGTCTTGGCCACAAAGCCCATGGCCCCGGCGCGCATGCAGCGGGTGGAGAAGAACACGGCCAGGTAGGAGGTCAGCACCAGAATCTTGCAAGGCAGTTCCAGCGCCTTGATCCGGCTGATCACCTCCAGCCCGCCGAGTTTGGGCATGGCCAAGTCGAGGATGATGAGGTCCGGGCGCTGCTCACGCGCACACTGCATGGCGTCGGCGCCGTTGCCCGCTTCATAGATTTCGTCAAAGCCTTCTTGCTTCAACAGGTACTTCACGGTGGCACGGATAAAAGGGTGATCATCCACAATTAAAGCTTTGCTCATAAGACTCCCCGAGGGATCAGTACGCTTACATATCACACGGGACCTAACTACCTGTGAAAAGTAACAGTTCCGACAAACGGTGCTGATTACTCCGCATGACACTTCAGGCAGTACAGACCCCTCCTTTTGATAAAGCACGGTCAAAACGTTGAGCTGCGCCCTGGTTCCTGAGGCGCAAGGGCGCAACCTTAACAACGGTGTGGCTTATCAAATGAAGGGTTAATCTCGATTGTTTGTAGGACTTTTCCTGGTAACAGCATAGTCTGCTTCGCGCGGGACAGCGCCTTACAGCCGGGGACTACTCGGTGGTACTTGGACTCCAGAACGCTTGCACCACCAGGGTCGACATCGAGATTCGCGCCACCAGTGCGTCCAGCTCGTCGCCGTCCACGGACGTCACAGCCAGGGTGGCTTCGATCTCCACTTCTTCCGTGCCGAAGGGGCGCACGTCCACATCGCTGGCCGGATAGTTGCAACGTGCCAGCTCCGCTTCCAGCAAGGCCAGTACGGCTTTCTGCTGGGTACGCCGGGCGATCACATAGAGGATGTTGGTGACTTCTGCCGACACCACGTCCAACGGCTGGCGGTTGATGTTGTTGACGATCGGTCGCAGCAAGGTGTTGGCCGCCAGCACAAACAGCGTGCCCAACAACGCCTCAAGCACCAGGTCGGCACCCGCGCAAGCGCCCACCGCCGCCGACGCCCAGAGGGTGGCCGCCGTGTTGAGCCCCCGCACGTTACCCTCTTCACGCATGATCACACCGGCACCGAGAAAACCGATGCCCGAAACCACATAGGCCACCACCCGCACCGCGCCTTCCGCGCCGCCGAGCCGGCTGGCCATGTCGACGAAAATCGCCGCACCCACCGCCACCAGCACGTTGGTACGCAGACCCGCCGTGCGCTGGCGGTACTGACGCTCGAAACCGATCAAACCACCGAGAATAAAGGACGCAGTGAGGCTGACCAGGGTGTCGACCAGGGATTCAAGGTTGATGTTGTTGATTGCTTGCATAGGAAATCTTCCCTGTTCATTGCCAGCCAAACTTACGGATGTAGTAGCCCTTCACCGCCTGGGTCAGTGCCATGTACGCCAGCAGGATCACCGGCAGGAACACGAAGTACAGCGACGGCAGCGCCTGCAACTTGAAGTAGTGCGCCAGTGGTCCCATCGGCAGGAAAATCCCCACGGCCATGATCACGCCGGTCATCACCATCAACGGCATCGCCGCACGGCTTTGCAGGAACGGGATTTTCGGGGTGCGGATCATGTGCACGATCAGCGTCTGGGTCAGCAGCCCGACCACGAACCAGCCGGACTGGAACAAGGTCTGGTGGTCAGGCGTATTGGCATCGAAGACATACCACATGAGTGCGAACGTGGTGATGTCAAAGATCGAACTGATTGGCCCGAAAAACAGCATGAAACGGCCGACATCTCCCGGTTGCCAGCGTTGCGGTTTGCTCAGCATCTCGTCGTCGACGTTATCGAACGGAATCGCAATCTGCGAAATGTCATACAGCAGGTTCTGCACCAGCAAATGCATCGGCAGCATCGGCAGGAACGGAATGAACGCACTGGCCACCAGCACCGAGAACACGTTGCCGAAGTTGGAACTGGCGGTCATCTTGATGTACTTGAGCATGTTGGCGAAGGTGCGCCGGCCTTCCAGCACGCCCTCCTCCAGGATCATCAGGCTCTTTTCCAGCAGGATGATGTCGGCGGCTTCCTTGGCGATATCCACCGCGCTGTCCACCGAAATGCCGATATCAGCTGTTCGCAGTGCTGGCGCGTCGTTGATGCCATCGCCCATGAAGCCGACCACATGCCCGTTGGCCTTGAGCAAACGCACGATACGTTCCTTGTGGGACGGGGTGAGCTTGGCGAACACATTGGTGGTTTCCACGGCCTTGGCCAGCTCCGCGTCGGTCATGTCCTCGATGTCGTTGCCCATCAGCAGGCCCTGTTGCTCCAGGCCCACCTCGCGGCAGATTTTGGCGGTGACCAGTTCGTTGTCGCCGGTCAGCACTTTCACTGCCACGCCATGGGCTTTGAGGGCCTTGAGCGCAGGTGCAGTACTTTCCTTGGGTGGGTCGAGGAACGCGACGTAACCGATCAGCGTGAGGTTGTTCTCATCCGCCAGGCTGTAGGTATCGCGCCCCGGCGCCATCGGCTGCGCGGCCACGGCGACCACGCGCAGGCCTTCTTCGTTGAACGCAGCGGTGACCTGGCGGATACGCGCCAGCAGGTCGTCGGTCAGCGCTTCGTTGACGTCGCCATGGCGCACGTTGTTGCACACCGACAGAATCTCTTCCACAGCCCCCTTGCAGATCAACAGGTGCGGCTGGCCCTGCTCGGCGACGACGACGGACATGCGGCGGCGGTTGAAGTCGAACGGAATTTCATCGACCTTCTGGAACGCCGTGCCGACTTTCAGCTCGCGGTGCACTTCCACATGTTCCAGCACCGCCACATCCAGCAGGTTTTTCAGGCCGGTCTGGTAGTAGCTGTTGAGGTAGGCCATTTCCAGTACGTCATCGGACTCTGCGCCCCACACGTCCACATGGCGCGCCAGGAAGATTTTGTCCTGGGTCAGGGTGCCGGTCTTATCGGTGCACAGCACGTCCATGGCGCCGAAGTTCTGGATCGCGTCCAGGCGCTTGACGATGACTTTCTTGCGCGACAGAAACACCGCGCCCTTGGCCAGAGTGGACGTGACGATCATTGGCAGCATTTCCGGGGTCAGGCCCACGGCAATCGACAGCGCGAACAACAGTGCTTCGGTCCAGTCGCCCTTGGTGAAACCGTTGATGAACAGCACCAGCGGCGCCATCACGAACATGAAGCGGATCAGCAACCAGCTGACCTTGTTGACGCCATGCTGGAACGAGGTAGTGGCACGGTCAGTCGCGGTGACGCGCTGAGCCAGGGCGCCGAAATAGGTGCTGTTGCCGGTGGTCAGGATCACCGCCGTCGCCGCGCCGGACACCACGTTGGTACCCATGAACAGGATGTTCTCCAGGTCCAGCGGGTTGCGGGTCTGGGCGTCCTGCTGCTGGGCAAATTTCTCCACCGGCATCGATTCACCGGTCATCGCCGCCTGGCTGACGAACAGGTCCTTGGCGCTGAGTACGCGGCAATCGGCGGGGATCATGTCCCCAGCGGACAGCACGATCAGGTCGCCCGGCACCAACTGTTTGATCGGCAGTTCGATGCGCTTGGCTTCATCGCGGCGCAGTACCGTGGCGGTGTTGCTCACCATGGCTTTCAGCGCATCGGCGGCCTTGTTGGACTTGGCCTCCTGCCAGAAACGCAACAGCGTCGACAGCACCACCATGGAGAAAATCACCGTGGCGGCCTTCATGTCCTCGGTCAGCCAGGAGATCACCGCCAGCAACGTCAGCAACAGGTTGAACGGGTTTTTGTAGCAGTGCCACAGGTGCACCCACCACGGCAGCGGCTGCTCATGCTCGACTTCGTTGAGCCCGTATTGCACGCGCAGAGCGTCGGCTTCCTGAGTGGTCAAACCCTCGGAATGGCTGCCCAGGGTGCCGAGCAATTGCACCGCACTGCTGTTGGCCGAGACCACCAGGGTTTGCGCCAGGGTCGGCGGCACTTCGCGGCTGACGCTGGCGTCGGTCACGGTTTCGAGCATCGCCAGGCGACGGAAATGCCGGGCGATGTGCCGGGTCCGCAGGAAGCCGGCAAAGAACTCTTTCAACAGAGTCAGGTTCATGGTGTTACTCCTGCGCGAGGAAAAAACCGTCGTGCAGGTACCGCCGTCTGCACCGCGCCTGTTTTATAGGCACAGCCAGCTAGGCCCGCCTGTCGAAAAAGACAGGCGCGTCCGTAGCATCCCGAGGTGAGCCGGGTGCTGGTCAGCGTCGATGAGAGGGATTCGGGCAGGCGCCAGGACTGGCCACTGCCGGGATGCCGCTTCTCGCTTTTAGTGGCGAGACAACGGCATCGTAAAAATGCGCGTTACCTTGCCAAGCCTGTGCCGGTTACCGAAACCGGCCGACTACTGTCACTCGAACAAGTACCCACTGAGGGTCTCCGCTATTGATGAAAACGCGCGAAGCTTACGCCCCGTTGATCAGAGAGTAAACCGTAGGAAAGTTTCCGTATGGGGAATAAGAGGATTCTTCAGGATGGGTTCAGGAAACCATTTTCCTGGATACGCTGAAGATCAAATGTGGGAGCTGGCTTGCCTGCGATGGCGGCTTTTCAGCTAGAGACTCTGTGCCTGACACTGCGCCATCGCAGGCAAGCCAGCTCCCACAAGGGTTAGCGTATATCCGTTGCTATACCGTGCCCGGGCGATCTCTCGCCACCAGCCTCAAGTAATCCTCAACCTGCCCACCCGCCAGCGCCTTGACCTGAATCGAGACCCTGTTCACTTGACGCCCCATGGTAATCCCCTCGCGCGTGCGCACCGGCACATAACTCAGCTTAGGCCAGAAGCGTTCGGCTTTGGCATTGCCGATGACCACCGTCAGCCTCAGCCATTGTGCGCCGTTGCCCGCAGCCCAAGCCTCAAGATCCGCGTGTAACTGCCGCGCCAGCCCGGTGCCATGCCAGCGTGCATCCACCAGCAACAGCCCAATGTGCCAAACACCAACAGCCAGCAAGTCCGCCGCAATGTTCACCACCGACACCAGTTGGTTTTCCAGATCGCGGTAACCCAGCCAATACATCCGGCTGCACGCCCACCCTGCGGGTAACAGCCCCTGCAATTCCTCATGCGCTTCGGTCGCTGTGGCCGGTTCACCGTTGACCGCGATGAAGTAATCCGGCGCCCGCTCAAAAAACCGCTGCAACTCGGCTTCATCGCGATCACCCAGCTCAACGACCTGAATGCCCGCGACGGAACACGCCGGCAACTCGTGTGAATCAACTTCCATGTTCACCGCCCTCAATCGTCCCGCGTCAGCACTTCCAGCAACTCAATCTCAAAACGCAGATTGCTGTTGGGCTTGATATGCGCCCCCATCGACCGCTCGCCATAGGCCAGATGCGCCGGCACGAACAGCGTGCGCACACCGCCCACCTGCATGCCCATCAACCCCTGGTCCCAGCCCTTGATCACCCGCCCGGTTCCGATCACACACTGGAACGGCTTGCCGCGCTCCCAGGAGGAATCGAACACCGTGCCATCTTCCAGGGTGCCGGTGTATTGGGTGGTGATCAGCGCGCCTTTGACCACGGCTTTGCCGGTGCCGGGGCGGATGTCGGTGATTTGGAGTTCTTCGGGGCTCATAGGGCGCTCGTTGACGGTACAAAGGGTGGGGTTTTCCCAGAATTGGGTAGGTTTGGCAAGTGTAGGAAGAGTCGCTGCGATGACATTTCGCTTTAAGTCGCAGGACGTTTCCGAGAGAATCCCAACCGCTTGCGCCGCTCAAATCACGTGGCTAGTCTTCGTCGGTCACTGCCAATTCAGTGACTCGGGGTTTGGTAGACCACGAGTGATTAGGCGCTAAGCGCCCCCTTCTGCAAGGCGCTTTTTTTCGGCCCTGCGTTATGGTGGCCGTGCGCAGGGCACCCTCGGGTGCACCGGGTCCTAATCACCGGTCTACCAATCTGCGTACGGTCACCACCCTAAAAGTCGTTTGGTAGCGATGGTGGTGATATTCCAACTTAGATTAGGAGTTGAACCCATGGACAAACCTGTCCCCGCGCCACCCGCTTCAGAACTGCAATTCTTCACCACCACCCCAGACCTCAGCTTCGAAGACGCCCTGGCCCACGCCAGCAGCGTGTTGCGTTGTGCCGCCGTTGCGGCGCAAACGGCCGGGGATCAACTGGAAGGGACTTCACGCACGCTGGTGCTGTCGGTCATGCACCTGGTGGACATGGCCAGTGTGATGGTGGATCGGTCGCTGGAGTGTATGCAGCCGAGCTAACCCCTGTGGCGAGCGGGCTTGTTGTGGCAAGCCCGCTCGCCACACAAGCATACTCACCACAAGGGTTAAATCACTGCATCACAACCACCGCCAAAACCGACTCCAAAACCCCCGCCCCAAATCATCCTTGCACCGCGCATACTGCGCCGCATACAGCTGTGAACGCGCCTGCACCTTGCTCGCCACCGGCGGCAGCCAGGCCTTGGCGGCGTAGGTGCGTTGGCGGTAGCCGCCCCAGCCTTCGTGGTAGTTCAGGTACTGGCCATACGCGTCGTATTTGTAGACGCCGTTGACGGTGTAGGTCTTGTCCATGTACCAGCCGACAAAGTCGATGGAGTCGTCGAAGTCCTGGCGGCTGGCGCCGCTGCGGCCGGTGCTCTTGCGGTAGTCGTTCCACACTTCGTCCTTGGCCTGGGCGTAACCGGCGGCGGTGGAGACGCGGCCCCAGGGGATGATCCACAGCAGGTATTTGCGCGGGGCCAGGGCGTCCTGGTGGAAGCCGGACTCCTGATACATGATGGCGAACGGCACCTGAATCGGCACCCCCCAGCGTTGTTGCGTGACTTTGGCGGCGTCGTACCAGTCGTCCTTTTCGCGGAAGATGCCGCAGAGGTCATTGGGCGTGCGTGGCGGCGAGGTGCCGCACGCCGCCAACAGGGAAGTGAGTAGTAACAGTCCGACGGCTTTGCCTGCGCTCAAGGGGCACCTTTGCGAGATACGCGTAAAAAGACCGGCATTTTACGCGCTCATTGAGGTGAGTGCCGATCTGTCATCCCGTCGTTTTGATAACGGCGGTGACTTCCAATTCCAGCATGCCGCCGCTGGGCAACCCCGCCACGCCCACCGCCGACCGCGCATGCCGGCCCTGCTCACCGAACACATCAATCAACACCTGGGAAGCGCCGTCGACCACTTTGGAAAAACTCTGGAAACCCTCGCCGCCATACACAAACCCTCGCACAAACAGAATGCGCTCGACGTTCTCCAACCCTACCGCCTGATCCAGCACGCTCAAGGCGCGCATCGCACAGGTTTGACCAGCTTGTGTCACCCGCGCGGGCGAGGTCTGGTCCGTCACCGGTCCGCTGATCACGCCATCGCCCAGTCGGCAAACTTGTCCACTCACATAGGCCACACCCGCATGGATCGTCACCGGCACATAGTCACCCTTGGGGCCTGGCGCCTCGGGCAGTTGCAAGCCCAAGGCGGCGATACGTTCGCGAATACTCATGCGGGCTCCTCGACAAATTCCACATGCCCACCCAACCAGCACCCCTGCACCTGCCCTGCCGCATCATGACGAAAGCGCAGCGAAATCTGCGAAGGCCGCCCCATCGCGCGGCCTTGGCGGATGTATACCGGACGATCGTCATCGGTCACCAAGCCGTTTTCCAACAGACCAAAGGACAACGCTGCCGCCGCGATACCGGTGGCGGCGTCTTCCGGGTAACCCGACGACTTGGGGAACTGCCGCGCATCAAACTGGCGGCCTTCAAGGTCCGACGGCGCGTAGGGATACAACCCGGTAGAGCCGATGCGCTCACACAGTTGCTCCATGCGACGGAAGTCCGGTTTGAGGCTGTCCAGCACCGCCACGCTTTTGAGCGCAACCAGTGTTTTGACGCGGCTGGTGCGGGCGTTCTGAATCGGCAACGGCGCCAGTTCATTGGACGTGATGCCCAACACCGACAGAATTTCGGCCTCCACCTGCGGGTCGCTCAAGGTCTCAACCTGCCCCTTAGGTTGGCTGATTTCCACTTGGATCTGTGGAGTGCCCGCATTGGCGATCTGAGCATCAACCCGCCCGCTCAACGTCCACAACGCCAGGCGCTCCTTGTGCAGCATGCCCAATTGATCCAGCAGCCAAATGGCGCCGACGGTGGCATGGCCGCACATTTCCATCTCATGGTTGGGCACCCAGAAACGCAGGGCAAAATCGAAATCGCTGCCGGCCGGTGCGGCAAACACAAAGCCGCATTCATGCCCGTAATCCCGGGCGACTTGCTGCATATCGACATCACTCATGCCGTCGGCCAGCGCCACAGTGGGCGCCGGATTGCCGCCACGCGCAGTGGCGGGAAATACATTGACCAGATGAACCTCGGGCGTCATTTCGCCTCTCCCTTGAGGGTGGAAACAGTCGGCGCCACGGCGTCGACGATGGTGTTGGTGTAGACCTGCTGCGGGTCGAGTGTCACCGGATCATTCTCGACGGCGTTCATGAAGCTGATGTTCTTCTCGACACCGTCTTTTTCGATCCGTGGCGTGGCCGGGTAGGACGGCAACGAAGCCGTCCAGGCGGCATCAAAAATCGCTGCATCGGTGTGGGCGAAGTACGGGCGCACCGACTCGCGGGCCTTGTCCGGTTTGCTGGCGATCAGGTGTTCGGCTTTCCAGATTGCGCGCACCAGTTTCTCGGCGGTTGCCTTGTTGCTGCTCAACCAGTCCTCGCGGGCGATCATCGCGGTGAACAGGAAGCCGTCCAAGGGTTTGTATTCGCCTTTGGCCAGGTCCATCAGCACAAACCCGCCCTGCTGCGCCGCCGTGGTGACGGTGGGCGGCGACAGCGAGAAGCCGTTGATGCTGCCCTGGGAAAACGCCGCCAGCATGTTCGGCGCGCCGCCGATGGGCATGATGGTGAAGTCCTTGTCCGGGTTCAGGCCGGCGTCCTTGGCCAGGTAGCGCACCAGCATGTCAGTGGTGCTGCCGGGGCCAGTCACGCCGATCTTCAAGCCTTTGAGGGCCTGGGCACGCGCCGAGATGGGCGACGCGGCCGACACCCCAGCCTTGCGCGCCGACTCGCCATCGATCACCACGGTGCTGCCGAATTGGGTCTGCACGGCGGCAAACGCCTGCACGTTCTGGCCCTTGGACCGCGCGCGCACTGCCACTGCAGGCAGGCCGACGTAGGCATCGGCATCGCGGCCGAGCACGGCCGTCAACGCTGCCGAGCCGCCTTTTTGAAATACGATCACTTCCACATTCAGGCCTTCTTCGGCGAAGTAGCCCTGCTTCTGTGCGACGTAGATCGGCACATACAGAAAGCCTTCGCTGGGGAATGCCAGGGTGACCTTGGTGAGGTCCTGAGCCTGGGCGGCGGGCAGGAAGGCAACGCACAACAGACCGGCAATCACAAGACGCTTAAGCATGATCAAGCTCCAAACCAGAGGGGGTTAAACCGCGACTTCACGTTCCGCTTCATTGGCTTTCCACGGCATCAGCTTGCTTTCAGCCAGCTTCACCGCCGTGTTCAGGATCAGCGCCAGGGCAATGATCCCCACCAGCGCGGCAAACACGCCGGCGGTGTCGAACTGCGAGGCCGCATCCGACAGCAGATAGCCCAGGCCACGGTTGGCCGCGATGATCTCGCCCACCAGCGCGCCGATCAGCGCATAGGGCACCGACAACCGCAGGCCGGTGAACACCCAGGTGAAGGCCGAGGGGATCACCACCATGGTCAGCAGGTCACGTTCCTTGGCGCCCATCAGGCGCAGGATGGTCAGTTGCTCGCGGGACACATTGCGCACGCCGCTGTAGGTGTTGAGGAACACCAGGAAGAACACCACTGCGGCGGTGAGGATGACTTTCATCGGCAGACCGATACCGAACCAGAGGATGAACAGCGGCGCCAGCGCCACTTTCGGCAGGCTGTAGAACGCGGTCAAAAACGGATCGAGGATGTCAGCCAGCAACTTGGCGCGGCCCAATACAAGGCCTGCGATCAAGCCCGCGAGGGAACCGAAGAAAAAGCCCAGCACCGCCTCCAGGGTGGTGATGCCGGCATGGTAGAAAAACACCCCATTGAGCAGGATTTTCCACAGACTCTGGGCCACGGCCGAAGGGCGGCTGATGAAGAATTCCACGCCAAACCAGCGCGACACGCCTTCCCACAACAGCATGAGGAACACCAGGAACAGCAAGCGATAAACCTGGATCATACGACCTCCAGCGAGTGAGCCAATGAAGAAGGGTCAGCGGCGCCGGCAACGTCGGGCGCCAGGCGTTTCCACAGTTCGGCGCAGAGTTCCACGTAGCGTGGATCGGAGCGCAGTTGCACCAGGTTGCGTTCACCGGTCAGGGGGATATCGAGCACATGGTCGATGGTGCCGGGGCGACCGGCGAACACCACGCAGCGGTCGGCCAGGGCGATGGCTTCATCGACATCATGGGTGACGAACAGCACGGTCTTGTTGAGTTTGCGGCACAGGCGCAGCAATTCGGTCTGCAAGGTCAGGCGCATCTGCGCGTCGAGGGCGCCGAAGGGTTCGTCCATCAACAAAGTTTCCGGGTCGCTGGCCATCAAGCGCGCCATGGCCGCGCGTTTGCGCATGCCGCCGGAAAGCTGGTTGGGGTAGCTCTCGCCGAAACCGGTGAGGCCCACCAGCGCCATCAGCTCCTCAACCCGCGCCTCGATCTCGGCCTTGGGCACGCGGCGAATCTGCAGCGGCACCGCGATGTTGCCCGCCACCGTGCGCCAAGGCAGCAGGTGATCGGCCTGGGTCATGTAGCCGACCCGGGTGTTGACGCCTTTGACCTCAGCACCGTCGTAATGCACCACGCCCTCGGTAGGGCCGAACAGCCCGGCTGTCATGTTGAGCAAGGTGGACTTGCCACAGCCCGAAGGGCCGACCAGGGTGATGATTTCGCCGCGCTGGACCTCCAGCGACACATTGCGTACGGCCACAAACTGACGGCCCTCGACTTTGAAGCTTTTTTGCACGCCTGAAAAACGGATAAAGGGTTTTGCGCTCACCGCCCCTCCTCGTCCGGTACGCCGGACTTGTTTGTTGTTGGTGAGCAGAGGATGAACGGATGACAGATTTGTGGCGCACGGGATCGGGCCGGATCATGCGCGGGATTGGGACAAGGGGAATAGGAGGTCTGAGGTTAACCGCGCCGCCACTCATCCGGCGACACGCCCAGCACCCGCCGAAACACATGGGCCAGGTGCGACGGCGATTCATAACCGACGTTATTGGCAATCTCCAGCACCGACAGGCGTGTGTGCCTCAGCAGGGTCTGCGCCCGCTCCAGGCGCAGCCGTTGCACGTAAGCCAGCACCGTCTCGCCGGTGTGCAGCGCAAACAGCCGGGTCAGGTGCCGACGCGACATATGGAACACCGCCGCAATCTCATCCAGCCCCGGCGCGTGCTCAAGGTTGCCTTCCACATAAGCCTTCACGTCGCGCACCAGCATCGCGCCGTGGCGCTCGGTAGACGAGCGCTGCAGGCTCGGCTGGCTGAGGGAAACCGCCAGGCATTCGAGCAGCAGCAAGTGATCGGCCTGGGCCAGTTGGCGACGGCGATCGACATAGGGGTCGGGTTGACTGAAGGCCTTTTTCGCCAGCAGCAAATGGTGCAGCGGCGCCGAGGTTTGCCAGATGCCCAGGGTGGGCACGCGCAGCAAGCGGTTGGCATCGCCGGACAGGTCACGCAGGGCGTAGCGCATATAGTCGGGGTCGACATAGAACGCCAGGTGGCCCTGGCTGGCCGTGAGTGACGATGAGGAATGGCTGCACTGCGGCGGCACCAGCACGAACTGGCGTTCGATCACCGAAGTGGTGCGCCCGCTGTCTTCGTCCTTGAAACGCAGCAAGCCGTGCTCGGGCACCATCAGCATGAACTCGTCATGGGCATGGGCCCCGGTTTCATAGGCGCCATTGGAATTGAAGACGCTGTAGATATCACGCATCGCCAGGCACTGCCGGTGGGTGTTGGAGTGCTGACACTAGCATGTTTGGTGCCAGCGAAAAGCAGCGTCCTTGCTGCAAACCTCGTTAAGCCAACGGCACTCGACGCGTGGTCAGGGCCATGCGCCCCACCAGGAAGCTCAACGCTGCGCCCAGCAGCAACATCGCCAAGGTGCCCCACGCCGCGCGGGAGAGCTGTTTGGCGGCCACTTCGCCGGCTACACGGGCTTTCTGCTCGGCCTGCTGCTTCAGCTCATCGACCTTTTGCATGGCTTGTTGATAAGCCTGGGCGTAGTTGTCGACGATCTGCGTGGCTTCTTCTTTGCTCTTGCCCGTACGCGCAGCAACAATGTTGACCAGCGCGTCTTTATCCGCAGCATTCAACGCAGGTTCACCGGACGCCTTGACGCGTTCGAACCACTGCTTCAACTGATCGCCCGCCTGGGCCGGATTTGTCGCCGCATCGGTGGCGGTCTGTTTGCCATCGGCGGCGGCCTGATCGGTTTTCTGTTCGACATTGGCCGGGTCCAGCTCAGGCTTGCCGCTTTGCTTGAGCAAGGTGTCGAGCTCGCCTTGCAGGCTGTTCCAATCCAGCTGGATGCCCTGCTCGTTCAGTTGCTGCTTGACGCTGTCGCCAATCCCCGGCGCTGCCGCCGCGATGCCGCTACCGGCAGCCGACAGGCCCTTACCCACCACATTGCCGGCCGTGCCGACCACACTGGCTGCCAGCCCGGCCAGCAACCAGGTGGTGAGCAAGGTGGTCAGCGTCCAAGTGAGTACGCCGTGCAGGCCACCGCGATCCGGCGCGGTCCGTCCCGCCACAAAGGCCCCCACGCCGATTGCCACCAACGTCGAGACAAACAGCCAGATCCCGGCGCCCGTACCGAAACCGCTGAGCGGGTTGCCGGCTTGCATCGGGTCGACAGCGCTGGCACCGATGGCCGTTCCCAGCACACTCAGCACCAGGTAGGTCACCAGGGCAATTGCACTACCGGCCAGCACGGAACTCCAGGACACGCGAAACAGCGAACGGTTGGTTTCATAGACAGTGGTCATGTTCGATCCTTTGACAGTGATTGACTGTTTCAGTCTGGCGAGACGGCTGCTTGCCGTCCCCGCTCAAATGCACCAGGCCATCTGGTGCATTCGCACCCCGTATCGCGGATTGCCTCTGCACTATCCTGAAGTGCGGGTGTCGTACTTCCCATGCGCCCAAAACCCCGGAGAACCTATGACCCAGGACGTTCTAGCCAAAGAAACCAACCGTCGCCAACTGCAGCAGATCATCTCCGGGCTGTCCGACGGTGTGATTCTGGCCGAGATCGATCAAACCATTCTCTGGGCCAACGAGGCGGCACTCACCATGCATGGAGTGGGCGACGTGATGGGGCTAGGCGCCGATGGCCAGCAATATGCCAAGCGTTTCGCCTTGCGCTACCGCAACAACCACCCCGTGCAGCCGGACAACTACCCCCTGGCCCGAGCCGCCGCGGGCGATGAGTTCAGCGACGTGGTGGTAGAAGTCACGCCCACCGCCGATGAAGAGAAAACCTGGGTCCACCGCCTGCGCAGCCTGGTGATCACCGACTCCCGTGGTGAACCGGAGTTGCTGGTGCTGATCCTCAGCGACGCCACCGAATGGGCCAGCGCCGAACAACGCTTCGAAAAAACCTTCAACGCCAACCCGGCGCCGGCGGTGATCTGTCGCCTGAGTGACTTGCGCTACATCAAGGTCAATCAGGGTTTCCTGGAGATGACCGGCTACAACCGCGACCAGGTCATCGGTAAATCCGTCTATGAGCTGGACGTGCTGGAGCAGGCCGAGCGCAAGGACCTGGCCATCCAGCGCCTGGGCGAAGGCGCGACCATCCCGCAAATGCAGGCCGAGCTGCGACTTCCCGAAGGCGGCAGCAAACTGGTGATCGTTGCCGGCCAGCCGTTGGACATGAACGAAGAGGACTGCATGCTGTTTTCGTTCATGGACCTGGAGCCCCGGCGCAAGGCAGAAATCGCCCTGCGCCAGAGTGAGGAGCGCTTCGCCAAATCCTTCCGTCTCACGCCCGTGCCGACCCTGGTGTGCAGCGCCGGCAACCGCCAGGTGGTGGACATCAACGAAGCCTTCATGAGCATTACCGGCTATATCAGTGAAGAACTGATCGGCAAGTCCATCGAAGACATCGACTTTATCGACAGCCCCCAGGCGGGCGCGCAGTTGTTTGCCACCCTGGAAAAAGCCGGCAACCTCGACGGCCAGGACCTCAAGGTGCGCAAGAAAGGCAACGAAGTGATCGACTGTGTGGTGTCCGCCGACACCGTGATCATTGAGGACGTGCCGTGTTACCTGCTGGTGATGATGAACATCACCGAACGCAAACGCTCCGAGCTGGAGTTGGTGGCGGCCATCGAGGAAGTGATGCAGGACGCCTCCTGGTTCAGCCAGACACTGATCGAAAAACTTGCCAACGCCAAGAGCGTCAACAGCCCCAACCAGCCGAACATCGCGTTTACCGACCTCACGGCCCGTGAACGCGATGTCCTGGGTTTGATCTGTGAAGGCCTGGCCGACAAAGAGATCGCCTCGCGCCTGAAACTGGCGCCCAATACCGTGCGTAACCATGTGGCTACGGTGTACTCGAAATTGGGGGTGCACAGCCGCAGTGCAGCGATCGTTTGGGCCCGTGAACGCGGGCTGTTCGCCGGGGAATTGCGCCTTAAAAAATAGGCTTAAAAAGTGCAAATGCACTAGTGCCTCTAGTGCGAATTCGCCTTATTGCAGCGCAAAGCACGCCATAACCTTTAAGCATCGAACTTATGCCTGAAGGAACCCGCATGTTTACCCTCTCTCAACTGCGAAATTGCATCGAAGAAGGCCTGTCGCCGCTGACGTGCGAGTTCACCCTGTGCCGGGACGCATCCCTGACACTCAAGGTCTACGACGCCGAAACCGGTCGAGTGGATCTGGTAGTGACCGGGATCAGCACCAACCGGCTGCAGACCCCGCAAGAAGTGGAAAAGATGGTGGAAGAACTGCGTTACGAACTGCAGAGCAACACCATGGGCAAGCTCACGCTGGATGACTTGCCTTCAACGACGCCCCAATGAAATAAAACACCCCGCCGCCCACGATGAACGCCCCCAGCATGTAGAACATGTAGTGGGCCGGCAGGCTGGCCAATACCAGCCCACACAACACCGGCCCCAACGCGGCGCCCAGGTTGGACAGGTTCTGTGCCCCGTAATACATGCCGCGCAGATGGTCCGGGGCGATCCGGTCGATGAACATGTACTCGGCCGGAAACACGATGATCTCCCCCACCGTGAACACCGCCATCGCCAGCACCCACCACAACACGCTGGTGGACAGCGCGAACCCGATGACTCCGAGCATGAACATGCCCAGCCCCGCGATCAGCCACTGGCCCAGGTAGCGGTGCGAAATGCGCCGCCCAATCACATACTGCAAGGCAATCACCAGCACCGCGTTGGTGGTCAGTACGGCGCTGACCACGGTGTAGGTGTATTCGGCGGTCGTGGTGGTCACCAGGTACTGCGACAGCCACGCGGTGAACTGGCCGAACACCACGGCACTGAGCACGCCGCCGAGGGTAAAGCACACCAGGCGATGATCGCTTAAAAGCACTCGGCCGACGGCCAGGAATGGCACCGGTTTTTGCGTGGCATCCACGGTGGCCAGGGTACGGTCACCCCAGCGCCAATACAGCAGGAAAAACCCCACCCCCAACAGCGCCGACAGAATAAACGGCAGGCTGATATCCCATTTGGCAATTATCGCCCCGAAAAAAGGCCCGACGGCATACCCGATATTGGTCAGGGTGTACTTGATGGAAAACACTTCGCTGCGTGCATCTTCGGGCAACAGGCTGGCAAAGCCAGCTTTGACGGCGATATCGATCACCGCATAAGCCAGGTTGATCAGGATCAGGCAGCTGTAGAACGCCCAGATGTTCTGCGCCAGCACCGTGCCGATAAAACCCAGCACAAACAGCACGCTTAAGGCCAGCAATAGCCGGTAGCTGTTGATGCGGTCTACGAGGAAACCGCCGTACACACTGAGCAACGAACCGACGATCAGCGAACTGCCGATCACCAGGCCGACCTGAGTGATATCAAGGGCAAAGTGGCGGGTGAGGTAAATCACCAGGTACGGAAACGTGATGGCTTTGGCCAGCGTGAGCAGCAACGTGGCGGACAGCAACAGGTTAACGGTGCGAGGGTAGTTTCTTATTGTGGCAAGCATCCTGCTCTCTTTCCTTGAAGGTAACGCGACCTTTTCAGCCGGCTACCTTAACTCAGGAACAGGGCAGGAATACAAGGTCATTTCTTGACGGGAGTGATCTCAAGAATGGTGCCGTTGGTTGTCTTGAGCAGCACAAACCTATCGCCCACCCGCGCCCACTGGCTGTCTTCTTCAGGCTGCTTGAGGCCGCGTTTCTTCCAGTCACTGACGGCCGACTCCTTGCGCATCAAGATATCGGGCGCGCGATCGCCTTCTTTCAAGTCACGGGTGTTGATGTTCGAAGGTTGCACGGTTTCCTGAGGGGTATCACCGGCTTGCACGATGAAGCTGGCGGTGGACAGGCTGGTAGCGACCAGCAGCGAGGCGATCAGGGATTTTGACTTCATGGGTGCTCCTTCAATGAATGATGCTTACCCAAGTTCGGACCGCTGCCGCGCATGATCATTCAATCCACCTGTGGCTAGGGAGTTTGCTCCCTTGCCACAGGTGAATTGGCCTTCATAACCAGGCGGCGTCCCAGAGTGGGTAGTCGCCTATGCGCGCCACCAAACCCGCTCGCAAGGGGTTACCGATGATGTAGCGTGCGATGGGAATAAGGTCTTCCTCGGCACGTGCTGCACGGTCATGGTATCCACTCTGCCAAAAAGCGCCCTGTGTGCCACAGGCTCGATTGATCGCCAGCGTACTCCTCGATTTCACCCTCTGTATAACCTGGGGCAACGATGCATCCCGTAACTCAAACAGCCAATGGAAATGGTCCGGCATGATGACCCATGCGAGGGATTCAACCCAGCCGAGGTCATGGGCCTGTTTGAGCTCTGCCACCAGTAACCGCCCCAGATAAAAGTCGGTAAATACTGGCCGGCGTTGGTAAACCACTGCGGTCACCAAATAGGCACGGCCTGTTTCTGAATAGCGACCACGACGCAACAGATGAGAGTTGGGCTTCTGAAGCAACTCACTGCTCCTGTGAATGGATAAGAGATCAATTCAAGCTAGCAGTCACCGCCCATCTTTCTGCTCAGTTCAATTTCCTCATATTTCACCCCCCATTGTGGCGAGGGAGCTTGCTCCCGCTGGGCTGCGCAGCAGCCCCAAAAAACTTCACCGTGAACGCCCTGAACTAACGCGGCGATTGAATTGGGGCCGCTTCGCGGCCCAGCGGGAGCAAGCTCCCTCGCCACAGGGGATTCAGCAATGGCAGATAACTCGTTGCCTCGGTGAAATAAATCCTGTAATTTTTCATGAAATTTATCGAAATAAATTTCATGACACCCCAAGAAGAACTTGCCACCCTCGCCGCGCTGATTCACGACCTGCGCAAGCACAAGAAGCTCACCCTGGCCCAGCTCGCGCAAAGGATCGAGCGTTCCGTGGGCTTCCTGTCCCAGGTCGAGCGCGGCCTGTCGCGCCCGACCGTGGCGGACTTGACCGCTATCAGCCACGCCCTCGACGTGCCCACCACGTATTTCTACAGCCAGCCCAAACCCAAGGCCGTGGACTGGATCACCCGCCCTAACGAGCGGCGCACGGTGTATTACGCCAATGGCATCACCGACATCCTCGTCTCACCGAGCATGAACGGCGCCTTTTCGATGCTCGACAGCCTGTTGGCACCGGGTGCCAACAGCGGTGAACAAACCATGAGTGACCGTGCAGAACAGGCCGGTTTTGTGCTGGAAGGCGAGTTGACCTTGTGGGTTGAAGGTGAAGCCGACTCGGTCACCCTCGGCCCTGGCGACAGCTTTCACCTGGCCAGCTTCGCCCATTGCCGCTACGCCAACCTGACCGACCTGCCCGCCCGCGTGTTGTGGGTTTACAACTAGGAGCTGCACCCGTGAAAAGCCAAGCCTGCACGTTACTGGCCGAAGTACGGACCTTTCGCCAGAACCATCCCGACGTGCGTTATGTCGACTTGATCGCCCTGGACATTCCGGGGCACTTCTACGGCAAGCGCTACCCCATCGAGATGCTGGAAAAAGTCGCCGCCGGCAGCCCGCTGAAGCTGCCGCAGAACGCCGTGCTGCTGGGGGTTCAGGGCGGGCTATTCAAGATTGGCGACTATTGCTTCAACGACGGCGACCCGGATGCCAACCGCCGCCTGGTGCCTGGTACGCTCAAGCCAGTGAGCTGGGAGTCGCAACCCCTGGGCCAGATGCTGATCACCTCGGACGGCACCGAAGCGCCCATCGAATTCGAACCCCGCGAAGTGCTGGCCAAGGTGCTGGAGCGCCTGCACCACAAGGGCATCCACCCGGTGGTGGCTTTTGAATTGGAGTTCTACCTGTTCGACAAAAAGCTCGACAACGGCCTGCCGCAATTCGCCCGCGACCCAATGAGCGATGACGCCGACGACCAGCCCAACCTGCATATCGAACGGCTGTCACGCTTCAGCGAAGTGCTGGATGACATGGCGCAAACCGCCAAGGACCAAGGCATCGATATCACCGTGATCACTGCCGAGATAGGCCCTGGCCAGTTCGAGATCAACTTCGGCCACCTCGACGACGGCCTGCGCGCCGCCGACTGGGCCGCCCTGTTCTGCCGCAGCACCCGTGGCGTGGCGCTCAAGCATGGCTATCGCGCCAGCTTCATGGCCAAGCCGTACCTGCAATACCCCGGCAGTGGCATGCATGTGCATGTCAGCCTGTATGACGGCGCGGGCAATAACCTGCTGGCAGCGCACCAACAGCAACCGTTGCGCCACGCCGTGGCCGGTTGCCTGGAGTTGCTGCCCCACTGCATGCCGATCTTCTCGCCGAACCACAACGCCTTCCGCCGCCTGGGCGGTACGGTCAACGCCGCCACCCGCGCCAGCTGGGGCTTTGAAGACCGTGACGCGTGCGTGCGCATTCCCGAATCCGACCCACGCAACCTGCGCATCGAGCACCGGCTGGCCAGTGCCGATGCCAACCCGTACCTGGTGCTGGCGGCGATCCTCGTCGGCCTGGAACACGGCTTGGAAGCCAAACGCGAACCCATCGCCCCGCTGAACGAAGACCGCAGCAGCGGAACCGACTTCCCGCTGGACATGCTCGACGCCGTGCGTGCCATGCAGCATCAAGCGGTATTGCGCGATAAGCTGGGCGCCGAATTTGTCGACGTGTACTGCGAAAACAAACGCCAGGACCACCTGGCCTTCCAACAAGAGATCAATGCGCGGGAATACCGCTGGTTTCTCTAACCGCCACTTTCTCTAACCGCCACCGGAATCACCGATGACCGACCAAAGCGCCCCGGCCCTCAAGGAAATCTTCAACGTCGAACGCTTGCAACACATCGCCGATGAAATGACAGCGGTGTACCCGGCGTTCGACGCCAAGGGCTTCCTCAAGCATGCCAAGGCCGGGTTGGCCGAGTTGTCGGTGATGCAGCGCATGGCACGGGTCAGCGAAAGCCTGCACGCGGTGATCCCGCTGGATTATCCGCAGACCCTCAAGTTGCTCCATGCCCTGGCGCCGCGCCTGAACAGCGCGTTTGTCAGCCTGTTCCTGCCGCACTTCGTGGCGAGTTACGGGCTGGATGATTTCAAGCGCTCCATGGCCGCGCTCAAGTACTTCACCACCTTTGGCTCCGCCGAATTCGCCATCCGCCACTTTTTGCTGCACGACTTCCAGCGCACATTGGCGGTGATGCAAACCTGGTCACTGGATGACAACGAACACGTGCGCCGCCTGGCCAGCGAAGGTTCGCGTCCGCGCCTGCCTTGGTCATTCCGCCTGGCACAGGTGCAGGCCAACCCCGAGCTGTGCGCGTCGATCCTCGACAACCTCAAGGCCGACAGCAGCCTCTATGTGCGCAAGTCAGTGGCCAACCACCTCAATGACATCACCAAGGACCACCCGGACTGGGTGCTCAACCTGATCGAGGGCTGGAACCTGGATAACCCGCACACTGCGTGGATCGCCCGCCATGCCTTGCGCAGCCTGATCAAGCAAGGCAACACCCGTGCGCTGACGATCATGGGCGCCGGCGCCAAGGCCGAGGTGAAGATCCACCATCTGAAGGTCACACCGGCGGTGATCAACCTGGGCGAACGCATCAACCTGTCCTTCAGCCTGGAGTCCACCTCTGCCGCGCCACAGAAACTGGTGGTGGACTACGCCATCGACTACGTGAAAAGCGCCGGCCACAGTGCCGCGAAAGTGTTCAAGCTCAAGGCGTTTACCCTCGGCGCGGGTGAGCATCACAGCATTCGGCGTGAGCAACATATCCGCGAGTTGACCACGCGTAAGCATTACCCCGGCAAGCATGTCGTGCATGTGCTGATCAACGGCGAGAAGCTCGCCAGCGCCGACTTCGAACTGCGAAACGACTGGCACAACTCAAATTAAAGGCTCTAAACCGGGCCTTTCAGCTCTATAAATTGTCGAACAATCCTGGCTTTCTCAGTTGCGAGCCATTATCATCAAGCGCCTTCTCGCTACCCGTCGGGTAGCTGTTTCAATGTGTCACCCGAGGCGCCCATGTACCGTTTTTCGTTTCACCGCCCCCTGATCGCCATCAGCCTGGGGCTTGCTGCTCCTGGCGTGTTTGCCGCGCTGCAACCCCTGGCCGAAGCACCGCTGGCCAGCGACACCGAGCTGCACTGCCACTTCAACCGCGACGCCAGTACCGACTGCACCACCACCTACCGCTATACGATTCTCAAGCCGAGCGGCCGCGAAATGCTTTCGCGCATCGACTTCGATTATTCCGAAGGCGACACCTTTGAAGTGATCAGTGCACAGTCCACCCAGCCCGGCGCCAAGCCGGTGGCGCTGGACGCGACGCAGATCGACACCCGCACCGCGCCCAACCCGGACCAGGGCTTCAGCCGCAACAAACAGACCTCGCTGGCCTTCCCCAACCTGCGCGTCGGTACGCAGATTCGCTACACCGTACGCGAACACCACGCCGCCAAGCCCTTGATGACCCAGTTTCACTACGTGCTCAAGTTCGGCGCCAGCCCGGCGCGGCGCGACCGATTCAAGGCGCGGTTTACCGCAGAGCGACCGATACAGTGGCGCAGCGAACTGTTCGAGGGTTTCAGCGTAACGCCGTCGCAAAATGGCAAGACCCTGGACGTGGTGCAAAAGGCTCCGACCTACCTCAATTACATCAACGAAGCCTCTAACGCCGCGTTGCTGCGCATCCCGCGTATCGAGGTAGGCAGTGCTCTGGAGCGCCAGGCGTACTTCGGGGCGTTCGCGCAGCGCTACAACCAGATCCTCGGGGCCAACCTGCCGTCGCAAAGTGCTGCTGCCGTGATCGCCGTGCGCGGTTTGGCGCCGGCTGAACAGGTCGCCGCGTTGATGCAGCACATCAACGATCACTACCGCTACTTGGGTGATTGGCGGGCGACAGAGCGCGGCTATGTGCCCTTCAACCTCGCTGAAATCGAACAGCACGGTTATGGCGACTGCAAGGACCTGGCAATCCTGCTGACCGCCTTGCTCAAGGCCAGTGGCATCAAGGCCGAAACAGCGTGGGTCAGCCGTGGCGATGTGGTGGAGTCACTGTTGATCCCAGGCACCCAGGCGCCGAACCATGCCATCGTGCGCGCCGAAGTGGACAGCCAGGTGTGGTGGCTGGACCCGACCAACCCGGTGTTCGCCCCCGGCCAGGTCATGCCCGATATCCAGGACCGCTGGGTGCTGGTCAACGACGCCCAGGGACAGGTGCGCGAGGAACATATCCCGCTTGAAAGCCCCGAAACCACCCTGCGCCTGGACAAACAGGTGCACTACGACAAACAAGGCGATGGAGCGACCCAGGCCACGATCACCTTCAGTCGTCTGCCGCTGATGCAACTGAGCGTCGCCGACCGCCAGCAAGGCAGCACCGCCACCGACCAGGACATCTGCGCCAACTTCGGCAACGAGATCAGCGACTGCCAGATCACCCGCCCGGCCACCGGCTTTGTGGTGCATGACGGCTATACAGTCACGGCCAAAATGAATGATCAACGTGCGCTGGAAAAGCTGGCGACTGACTACGTATATAGCGATGAATCGCTCAAGGGTCGTTGGGATGGTTTTATCAACTACCGCCGCCAAGGGCAGCAGGCCGAGCTAGATCTGGGCAACCCGCAAACCCATGACTACCGCATCACCCTGAGCGGCGGGCGGATGGAAAAAGCCATCCCGGGTTGCCAGGTGCGTTCACCGTGGTATGACTTGGATCTGCAGGGTTCGCAAGAGAATGGCGGGCTGCGTTATCACTATCGCCTGAGCCAGAAGGTGCGTTGGTTGAGCCGTGATGAGATTGTCAGCAAGGCGTTCGGAAAAATGATCGAGGATGCACGGGCTTGCGCGGAGCAGGTGCATCAGGTGGTAAAACTCTAACCCCTCTGTTGGGCAGGCCTGGCATCAGGCCTCGCCCAGCAACAACCCCTGCTCCCGCGCGCACAACTCCACCACGTAATCCCACAACACCCGCAGCCGTACCGATTTGTGCAACTCCCGGCGCGAGCTGATCCAGTAGCTGCGCTGGATCCCTTCCCCCGGCAGCAATGGCACCAAGTCCGGATCGCCCGACGCCATAAAGCACGGCAACACCGCAATCCCCAACCCGGAGCGCGCCGCCTGGTGCTGGGCGATCACGCTGGTGCTGTGGAACACCACCTTGGGGTTGCGGCAGAAGCTGCTGAGGAATTTGAGTTCCTGGCTGAACAGCAAGTCGTCTACATAATCGATCCACGCGTGCGCGGCGAGGTCTTCGCGTTTTTCGATCGGTGGGTTGCGCTCCAGGTAGGCACGGCTGGCGTAGAGGGCCAGGCGGTAGTCGGTGAGTTTGCGCGTGACCAGTTGATCGACGCTGGGGCGTTCGAGGTGGATGCTGATCTCCGCTTCGCGGTTGAGAATGCTGACAAAGCGCGGCACCGCCACCAGTTCCACTTCCAGTCCGGGGTAGCGATCAAATAGCCCACCCATGCGACTGGCCAGGAACATCACGCCCAAGCCCTCGGCCACGCCGAGGCGGATCTTGCCCAGGGGCGCGGCGGAGTGGGTCAGTTCGTCTTCAGCCAGCAGCGCGACGTTTTCCATGGCTTCGGCGTGCTTGAGCAAGGCCTCGCCGGCGGGCGTCAACTCGTAGCCCTGCGCGTGCTGCACGAACAGAGCAGTGCCGAGGCTTTTCTCGATCGCCTCGATGTGCCGCGCAACGGTGGCGTGGGTGGTTTTCAGGCGTTGCGCGGCAGTGAGCAGGCGGCCGCTGCGCTGCAGCTCCAGAAAGTACCGCAGGTCGTTCCAGTCGAACATGACGCCTCCATTGCATGAAACTCGACCACGCTGTTTAAAAACGCACAGCAGCTGGGTAAAAACTAACATTTTTAAGACGAAAACTAACAACTAGGATGGAGCCAATAAGAAAAACAAGCGAGGCCTCAGATGCCCATTGCAACTGCTGAATACGATTACATCGTCGTAGGCGCCGGCCCCGCGGGCTGCCTGCTGGCCAATCGACTGTCCGCCAACCCCGCTCACCGCGTGCTGCTGCTTGAAGCTGGCGGCCGCGACAACTACCCCTGGATCCACATTCCCGTCGGCTACCTGTTCTGCATCGGCAACCCACGCACCGACTGGTGTTTCAAGACCGAAGCCCAGGAAGGCCTGCAAGGCCGTGCGTTGAGTTACCCTCGGGGCAAGGTGCTGGGCGGCTGCTCGTCCATCAACGGCATGATCTACATGCGCGGCCAGGCCCAGGATTACGACGGCTGGGCGGCAGAAGGCAACGCAGGCTGGGCCTGGAAAGACGTGCTGCCCCTGTTCAAGCAAAGCGAAAACCATTTTGCCGGCGGCTCGGAGTTCCACAGCGACGGTGGCGAATGGCGCGTCGAACAGCAGCGCCTGCACTGGCCGATCCTCGATGCCTTCCGTGATGCGGCGGCGCAGAGCGGCATTGCCACCCTCAACGACTTCAACACGGGCGACAATGAAGGCTGCGGCTACTTCCAGGTCAACCAGAAGGCCGGCGTGCGCTGGAATGCGGCCAAGGCGTTCCTCAAGCCGGTCCGCCAGCGCCCCAACCTCACGGTGCTGACCGAGGTGGAGGTCGACCGCGTACTGCTGGAAAACGGCCGCGCCTCCCAGGTGATCGGGCGCCAGCAAGGCCAGCAGATGAGCTGGAAGGCACGCAAGGAAATCGTGCTGTGCGCCGGCTCCGTAGGTTCACCGGGCATTTTGCAGCGTTCGGGAATCGGTCCGTCCAGCGTGCTCAAACCCTTGGGCATCGACGTCCTGCATGAACTGCCGGGCGTTGGTGGCAACCTGCAGGACCACCTGCAACTGCGGCTGATCTACAAACTGGAAAACGCGCGCACCCTCAACCAGATCGCCGGCACGCTATGGGGCAAGATGGGCATGGGCCTGCGCTACCTGTATGACCGCAGCGGCCCATTGTCGATGGCGCCCAGCCAGCTCGGCGCATTTGCCCGCTCGGGTCCGGAACAGACCTCGGCCAACCTCGAATACCATGTGCAGCCACTGTCACTTGAGCGCTTTGGCGAACCGCTGCACGCCTTCCCGGCGTTTACCGCATCGGTCTGCGACTTGCGCCCGCAAAGCCGGGGGCGAATCGACATTCGCTCGGCCAACCCGGCGGATGCACCGTTGATCCGCCCCAATTACCTGAGCCACCCGGAAGACTTGCGGGTGGCCGCCGACGCGATCCGCCTGACACGCCGCATTGTTGCCGCACCCGCCCTCAGCCAGTTCAAACCGGTGGAATATCTGCCGGGGGATTCGCTGCAAACCGAGGACGAATTGCACGAAGCCGCCGCGCGCATCGGTACGACCATCTTCCATCCGGTCGGCACCTGCCGCATGGGCAGCGATAAAGATGCGGTGGTGGATGCGCAACTGCGGGTGCATGGCGTGCCGGGCTTGCGCATTGCCGATGCGTCGGTCATGCCGCGCATCACGTCCGGAAATACCTGTTCACCGACGCTGATGATCGCGGAAAAGGCCGCGCAGCTGATCCTTTCGCCGAATACAAGGAGTCTCGCCCCGGAGAAAGAACTGGTTCATGCAATCTGAATAGCGGCGCCAGACCTGGCGCCGACAGTGGAACAACAATAAATAATCACTGTGAGGGCTACCCGATGTCAGAACATGCTCAACCCCTGGGCTCGGCGGTCAACGCCGCCGTTACCCGCAACGACTCAAAGAAGGTCATCTTCGCCTCGTCCCTGGGGACGGTGTTCGAGTGGTATGACTTTTTCCTCTATGGCGCCCTCGCGGCGGTGATCAGCAAGCAGTTCTTTGCCGGGGTCAACGACACCACGGCGTTCATCTTTGCCTTGATGGCCTTTGCGGCCGGCTTTGTGGTGCGGCCGTTCGGCGCGCTGGTGTTTGGCCGCCTGGGCGACATGATCGGACGCAAATACACCTTCCTCGTCACCATCATCTTGATGGGCGTGGCGACCTTCTGTGTCGGGCTGTTGCCGACTTACGCGAGCATCGGCATTGCGGCGCCGATCATCCTGATCGTGCTGCGCATGCTGCAAGGCTTGGCGCTGGGCGGTGAATACGGCGGCGCAGCAACCTACGTGGCGGAACATGCGCCCGCCGGCAAACGCGGCTTCCACACCAGCTGGATTCAATCCACCGCAACCCTCGGCCTGCTGCTGTCACTGCTGGTGGTGTTGGCCTGCCGTTACTTCACCGGTGACCAGTTCGAAGTGTGGGGCTGGCGTATTCCGTTCCTGTTCTCCATTGTGCTGCTGGGTATTTCCACGTGGATTCGCATGAGCCTGCATGAGTCGCCAGCGTTCCTGAAAATGAAAGAGGAAGGCAAGTCCAGCAAGTCGCCGATCCGCGATTCGTTCGGCAAATGGGAAAACCTCAAAATTGTGCTGATCGCGCTGTTCAGCATCAACGGCGGCCAGGCGGTGACCTTCTACGCCGCGCAGTTCTATGTGCTGTTCTTCCTCACCCAGTTCCTGAGGATGGACCCGGCCCTGGCCAACATGCTGTTGATCATCAGCGTGGTAATCGGCGCGCCGTTCTTTATCTTCTTTGGCTGGCTGTCGGACAAGGTGGGCCGCAAGCCGGTGCTGATGCTCGGCCTGCTGCTGGCCACCGCGCTGTACTTCCCGATCTTCAAGAGCCTGGCGCACTACACCAACCCGGCGATGGACCAGGCCAGCAACCAGGCCCCGATCACCGTGCTGGCCGACCCGGCCACCTGCACCTTCCAGTTCGACCCGGTGGGCAAGGCCAAATTCGACAGCCCGTGCGACAAGGTCAAGACCTTCCTGGTCAAGCAGGGCCTGCCCTACAGCAGCGCCGCCGCACCGGCCGGCAGCCCGGTGCAGGTAAGCGTGGGCGACGTGCGAATCGACGGGTTTGACGAAAAAGCCCTGCGCGGCGCCGTGACCCTGGCCGGTTATCCGTCTTCGGCGGATGTGGCCCAAGTCAACAAGACCATGGTGGTGGTGCTGATCGTGGCGCTGATCCTGATCGCCGCCATGTGCTACGGCCCGCTCGCCGCGTTGATGGTGGAGTTGTTCCCGACCCGCATCCGCTATACCTCGATGTCCCTGCCCTACCATATCGGCAACGGCTGGTTTGGCGGGTTCCTGCCGACCGTGTCGTTCGCCCTGGTGGTGTACACCGGCGATATCTTCTACGGCCTGTGGTACCCGGTGGTGGTGACCGGGGTGAGCCTGATCGTGGGGCTGTTCTGTCTCAAAGAAACGCGGCATGTGGATATTGATAACAACTGACTGAAGGCGCCCCCTTCCCTTACCGGACGGGGGCGCACACAAATTGCTGTATATCCATCCAGATAATGGTTGATCAAATCCCTTCTTTTGCCCATCCTGCTCTCCATTCGACGGTGTAACGAACGGGCTGAGCATGCGGCTGTACCTCTGTGAAAAACCTTCCCAGGCCAAGGATATTGCGGCCGTACTCGGTGCCAGTCGCCGGGGCGATGGCTGCTGGCTGGGCAATGGCGTCACGGTCACCTGGTGCATCGGCCACCTGCTGGAAACCGCCCCGCCCGACGCCTACGACGAGAAGTACAAGCGCTGGGTGCTGGCCGACCTGCCCATCGTCCCGGAAAAATGGAAGATGCGCGTCAAGCCCAAGACCGCCAGCCAGTTCAAGGCGGTCAAGCGTTTGCTGGGGGAAGCCCAGGAACTGGTGATCGCCACCGACGCCGACCGCGAAGGCGAGATGATCGCGCGTGAGCTGGTGGAGCATTGCCGCTATCGCGGGCCGATCCAACGGCTGTGGCTGTCGGCGCTGGACGACGCCTCCATCCGCAAGGCCCTGGCCGCCCTCAAGCCAGGCGCCGAGACCTTCAGCCTGTATCACTCGGCCTTGGGCCGTTCCCGCGCCGACTGGCTGATCGGCATGAACATGAGTCGCCTGTTTACCTTGCTGGGGCGCCAATCCGGTTATCAGGGCGTATTGCCTGTGGGTCGGGTGCAAACGCCGACGTTGCGCCTGGTGGTGGACCGCGACCGCAGCATTGCCGAATTTGTGCCGGTGGCGTACTGGGCCATCGATGTCGACCTGCGCCACAACGCCATGACCTTCACCGCCCAATGGCGTGCGGCCGAGGATGCCTGTGATGACCAGGGCCGCTGCCTCAACCCGCAACTGGCGCGAGACGCCGCCGACGCCATGCGCAACGCCGCCACCGCGCGGCTGGTCAAGCTGCGTACCGAACGCATGCGCGAAGTGGCGCCCCTGCCCTTCGACCTCGGCACCCTGCAGGAAATCTGCTCCAAGAAGCTCGGCCTCGGCGCCCAGGAAACCCTGGATATTGCCCAGTCGCTGTATGAAACCCACAAGGCCATCACCTACCCGCGCAGTGATTGCGGCTACCTACCGTTGAGCCAGCACAGCGACGCGCCGAAGATTCTCGCTGCGTTGGGGCGTGCTGATACGGCGGTGAATGAACTGATGCCGTATATCGACCCGCAGCGTCGCTCGCGGGCGTGGAATGACGCCAAGGTCAGCGCCCACCACGGCATCATCCCGACCGGCGCCGGCAAAGATGTAGGGCAACTCACCGGCAAGCACCGTGCGGTGTACACCCTGATTCGTGCGCGCTACCTGGCGCAGTTCCTGCCCAACCACGAATACGATCGCACCCAGGCGGACTTCGAGTGCGCAGGCCAAGCGTTGCGCGCAGTGGGCAAAGTGGTCATCGAACCGGGCTGGAAACGTGCACTGCCCGAAGCCCTCGCGCCAGCCAAAGGTCGCGAAGCGCCAGCCCCACAAGCGTTGCCGGCATTGGTGCAGGGCCAGGATTATGCCGTGGCCAAGGTCAACCTCAAGGACCTGTGGACCCAACCGCCCAAGCCCTTTACCGAAGGCGACCTGATCAAGGCAATGAAAAACGTCGCCAAGCTGGTGGAAGACCCGCTGCTCAAGCAAAAGCTCAAGGACACCACTGGCATCGGCACCGAAGCCACCCGTGCCGGCATCATCCAGGGCCTGCTGGACCGTGGCTACCTGGTGAAGAACGGCAAGGCGCTGTCGGCCACCCCGGCAGCGTTCAGCCTGATCGACGCCGTGCCCCGCGCCATCGCGGACCCTGGCACCACGGCCATCTGGGAGCAGGCGCTGGACATGGTGCAAAGCGGCGAAATGAGCCTGGAAGAATTCGTCGCCAAACAAGCGGCCTGGATGAGCAAGCAGGTGGCGCGTTGCAATGGCCTGCGCATGACCATCAGCGGCCCGGCCAGTCCGGCAGGACGCGGCGCCGCGCCATGGAAAAAGAAGCGCAAGAGCGCGCCACGCAAAACCACAGCCGCCCCCAAGCGGGCGAAAAAGCCGACAAATGCCGGGTAAAACCCGAAAAAATCCGGCGAATGACGTTTTTCGACGGGTTTAGCGCCGCTTTGGACCTTGCCGTGGCGCGGGCCGTCTAGGATTCTGTAAGGGGAGCCTGACTAACTAACAAAAACCGGAGTGGCCGCCATGAAAACCGTTGCACAAGTGCTCAAAGCCAAGGACCAGAAAAACCAGGAAGTCCATGTCATCAAACACGACCACACCGTGTTTGAAGCACTGGTCCGGATGTCGGAGAAAAACGTCGGGGCCTTGCCGGTCGTCCAGGATGGCGTGGTGGTAGGCATCATCAGCGAACGTGACTACGCCCGCAAAATCATGCTCAAGGGGCTTTCGTCGGTCACTACAAAGGTGCATGAGGTAATGAGCTCTCCAGTGATCACCGTCGACACCCATAAAAAGGTCGATGAGTGCATGAACATCATGACCGACAGTCACCTGCGCCACCTGCCGGTGGTGGAAGACGGCAAACTGCTGGGCCTGCTCTCTATCGGTGACTTGGTGAAAGAAGCCATTGCCGACCAGGCTGACCTGATCAAACAGCTGGAGCAGTACATCCGCGGCGAATAGGGGAACCCATGCTCGACACGCTGGAACATCAAGAGGACCACCTCGACACCCTGCACCGGGCAATGGCCGAACGGCGCTTTCTGGTGTTGACCGGTGCCGGGATCAGCACGTCGTCGGGCATTCCCGATTACCGCGACAGCGAAGGCGTGCGTCGGGGTAAGGCGCCAATGATGTACCAGGAATTCCTCGCCACCCCGCAGGCGCGCCGCCGTTACTGGGCGCGAGCGATGCTGGGGTGGCCGAGGGTCCGCATTGCACAACCGAACAAGGCGCACCTGGCGTTGGCGATGCTGCAACAACGCGAGCGCATCAGCGGGTTGATCACCCAGAACGTCGACACCCTTCACGATCAAGCCGGCAGCCACGACGTCATTGAACTGCACGGCAGCCTGCATCGAGTGCTGTGCCTGGATTGCCAGTTGCGCAGCCAGCGTGACGCGATCCAGCGGCAGATGGAAATCGACAACCCCTATCTGTCGCAAGTCCACGCGGTGCAGGCGCCCGATGGCGACACCCTGCTTGATCCCGCCTTTGAAGAACACTTCCAGGTCCCGCGTTGCCCCCACTGCAATGGCGAGCGATTGAAACCGGATGTCGTGTTTTTTGGCGAGAACGTAGCGCCGGCAACAGCGGCCAGGGCGATGGCTGCGGTAGAGCATGCCGAGGGGTTGCTGGTGGTGGGCTCGTCGCTGATGGCCTACTCAGCGTTTCGCCTGTGCAAGGCCATGGTCGAACAGGGCAAACCCGTCATTGCAATCAACTTGGGCAAGACCCGAGGGGATGAGCTGTTACAGGTGAAGATCGAAGCCGAGTGTGAGCGATTGTTGCCCTTGCTGACAGAGCGATTGGCCTGATATCTGCCTGACCTGCACCTCCAGAAAATGACGCCCAAGTCACGTTTTCCCGCATTCTCCCGTCCCCACGGCGATTTATGTAGTGATCAAAAATAATCACTACATAGCCGTTGACGTAACCTTTTTGTCCTTGCATTATCGAGACGTCTCCCGGATCGGGAGCGTTGGCAACAAGCGTTTTGAACAAGCTCGTCTGACCGCCGAGCTGTTTTTTCCGGATGTGCACTGCCCACAAGGCGGATTGATGAAGCTGACCGGCCCGAAGGGCTCGGTACAAGGCGCTCAAATGCGGCTTGTCTTCGTTATGAAAGCATTGCGTAGCAGTTCATCAGCAAGACTACATGCATCAGGTTCAAGACCCTGCCCGTATTCGGCAGACAGTCGCTGACGCCCGGTTTTCGCAACCGGAGACAACTAAAGATGTTTTAACGAACCAACTGATAGATCGCCAACTGGTCAAGGGGCTTACACATGAATCTGAACAACCAACCAACTATCGATGAATTGGCTGAGATGTTCGCAGCGCAGAAAGACACACTCGACGACCATATCCTGTGGATTGGCAAATCGGGCGAAGTGCAACTTGACTGCCTGGAGCCCAATACCGAAGAGGCTGAGTTCGACCGCAATCACCGTGAGCTGGCGGCACGCCTGAGGGTTTACCGTCGGGGCCAGGGTTATGTCGGCAAGAAAGCCGCCGCCGATCGCAACTTTATCGAGCAGGTATTCCACACACTTAATACCGAATGGCAGAACCTCAAAGGCCAATCGCACGTTAAAGTGATTGATAGATACTGCTGATAACACCGCCTTCAACATTTAAGCCCGCTTGTTCATTCAAGCGGGCTTTTTAATGCCTGAGTTACAACAATGCCGGAAACCGCCCCTTTGTCGCTTCATCGCGGAAAATATCAAACAACACCTGCGCCGCTGCCGAGAGTTCATGCCCTGGCTTGGTCAGCACACCAATCGGCCGTTCGATCACCGGATCGCTCAAGGTGATGCAGTGCGCGCCCGCCTCTTCCATCTGCCTTGCGCACAACGCCGGTACCGCGCTGACGCCCAAGCCACTCGCCACCATCTTGCCCACCGTCGCCAACTGATGGCTTTCCAGGGCTACCGGCAGCTTCATCTGTAGCGCGCCCAAGTGCTCTTCCAACATCACGCGAACCGTAGACGGCCGTTGCAAGGTGATGAACGGTTGTTCCAGCAAGGTTTTCCAATCGATCTCGGCACAGCTTGCCAACGGCGAATCGCCCGGTACCACGGCGATGAAGCGGTCGAGGTACAACGGCGTAAACGCCAGTGATGAACCTTCAGCAGGCTCAAACGCCACGCCCAGCTCCACCTGCCGGTCGCGTACCATCTCCAGCACCTGTTCATTGATCAAGTCATGCACGGTCACATTCACCTGCGGGTAACGCGCGCGGAATATCTTCAGGATCGGTGGCAGCAGGTTGCCCGCAAAAGACGGCATCGCCGCCACAGTGACTCGCCCGCGTTGCAGTGTGAATCGCTGGCGCAGTTCGTCTTCGGCGTTGTCCCAGTCGGCAATCAGCCGGCGCGCCAGGGGCAGCAAGGACTCGCCTTCGGGCGTCAGGGCAACGTTGCGGGTATTGCGGCTGAACAGGCGCCCGCCCAGGCCTTCTTCCAGACCCTTGATGGTCAGGCTCAGCGCCGATTGGGAGAGGTGCAGGCGCTCGCAGGCAGCGGCAAAACTCAGGCTCTGGGCCACGGCGAGAAACGCGCGCATCTGTTTAACGGTCATGACGCTACTCCAAACGGTCGGGCGACTATGCTGTTTTTTAAATCAATCAACCTTAAAAAACAACTTAACAAATCAATCAACCGGAGCAACACTCGGTTCATTGGCTGGCCCACTAACAATAAAAGAGGTGCATATGGCAGGTTTCGATAAACGCGTGGCGTCCTACGAGGAAGCACTGGCAGGCCTGGAAGACGGCATGACCGTACTCTCCGGCGGTTTTGGCCTGTGCGGTATTCCGGAAAACCTCATCGCCGAGATCAAGCGCAAAGGCACCCGCGATCTGACCGTGGTTTCCAACAACTGTGGTGTCGACGGTTTCGGCCTGGGCGTGTTGCTGGAAGAAAAACAGATCAGCAAGGTGATCGCTTCCTACGTCGGTGAAAACGCCCTGTTCGAGAAGCAATTGCTCAGCGGCGAAATCGAAGTGGTGCTGACGCCCCAAGGCACCCTGGCCGAAAAAATGCGCGCTGGCGGTGCAGGTATCCCGGCCTTCTTCACCGCGACCGGCGTCGGCACCCCGGTGGCCGAAGGCAAGGAAACCCGCGAGTTCAACGGTCGTCCGTACCTGATGGAGGAATCCATCACCGGCGACTTCGCCATCGTCAAAGGCTGGAAAGCCGACCATTTCGGCAACGTCATCTATCGCCACACCGCCCAGAACTTCAACCCGTTGGCCGCCACCGCCGGCAAGATCACCGTGGTCGAAGTCGAAGAAATCGTCGAACCGGGCGAGCTGGACCCGGCGCAGATCCACACCCCTGGCATCTACGTCGACCGGATCATCTGCGGCACGTTCGAGAAGCGCATCGAACAGCGCACCGTACGCAAATAATCCGCCCCCAGCCCGAACAATAAGGACACCTGAAATGGCTCTTACCCGCGAACAAATGGCTCAACGCGTCGCCCGCGAAATGCAGGACGGCTTCTACGTCAACCTCGGCATCGGCATTCCGACCCTGGTGGCCAACTACATCCCCGAAGGCATGGAAGTGATGCTGCAATCGGAAAACGGCCTGCTGGGCATGGGACCGTTTCCTACAGAAGAAACCATTGATGCCGACATGATCAACGCCGGTAAACAAACCGTTACCGCACGTATCGGCGCCTCGATCTTTTCCTCCGCCGAGTCCTTCGCGATGATCCGGGGCGGCCACGTCGACCTTACTGTACTCGGCGCTTTCGAAGTGGACGTAAATGGCAACATCGCTTCGTGGATGATCCCCGGCAAGCTGGTCAAAGGCATGGGCGGCGCCATGGACCTGGTGGCCGGTGCAGAAAACATCATCGTGATCATGACCCACGCGTCCAAGGATGGTGAATCCAAGTTGCTCAGCCAGTGCAGCCTGCCGCTGACCGGTGCCAACTGCATCAAGCGTGTATTGACCGACCTGGCCTACCTGGAAATCGAAAATGGCGCTTTTGTCCTCAAGGAACGCGCACCTGGCGTCAGCGTTGAAGAGATTGTGAGCAAGACCGCCGGTAAACTGATCGTCCCGGACCACGTTCCAGAAATGCACTTCCAGTGAGGACAGATCTCATGCAAGACGTCGTGATTGTTGCTGCCACCCGCACCGCCGTGGGCAGCTTCCAGGGTTCGCTGGCGAACATTCCAGCCCCGGAACTGGGCGCTGCCGTGATCCGCCGCCTGTTGGAACAGACCGGCCTGGACCCGGCCCAAGTGGATGAAGTGATCCTCGGCCAGGTGCTCACCGCAGGCTCAGGCCAGAACCCGGCGCGTCAGGCTTCGATCCTTGCCGGCCTGCCCCACGCCGTGCCGAGCCTGACCCTCAACAAAGTCTGCGGCTCCGGCCTCAAGGCCCTGCACCTTGGCGCCCAGGCCATCCGTTGCGGTGACGCCGAGGTGATTATCGCCGGCGGCATGGAGAACATGAGCCTGGCTCCGTACGTACTGCCCGCTGCGCGCACCGGTTTGCGCATGGGCCACGCCAAGATGATCGACAGCATGATCACCGACGGTTTGTGGGATGCGTTCAACGACTACCACATGGGCATCACCGCCGAGAACCTGGTGGACAAGTACGGCATCAGCCGTGAAGCCCAGGACGCGTTCGCTGCGGCGTCCCAGCAAAAAGCCGCCGCCGCTATCGAAGCGGGCCGCTTTGTCGACGAGATCACCCCGATCCTGATTCCCCAACGCAAAGGCGACCCGGTGGCCTTCGCCGTGGATGAACAGCCTCGCGCCGGCACCACTGCCGAGTCCCTGGCCAAACTGAAACCGGCGTTCAAGAAAGACGGCAGCGTCACCGCCGGCAACGCCTCCAGCCTCAACGACGGCGCCGCTGCGGTACTGCTGATGAGCGCAGACAAAGCCAAGGCCCTCGGCCTGCCGGTGCTGGCACGTATCGCCAGTTACGCCAACGCAGGCGTCGACCCAGCCATCATGGGCATTGGCCCGGTCTCGGCCACCCGTCGCTGCCTGGACAAAGCCGGCTGGAGCCTGGGCGACCTGGACCTGATCGAAGCCAACGAAGCCTTCGCCGCGCAATCTCTGGCGGTGGGCAAAGAACTGGAGTGGGATGCAGAGAAGGTCAACGTCAACGGTGGCGCCATTGCCATCGGCCACCCGATCGGCGCCTCAGGCTGCCGCGTGCTGGTGACCCTGCTGCATGAAATGATCAAGCGTGATGCCAAGAAAGGCCTGGCAACGCTGTGCATCGGTGGCGGCCAGGGCGTCGCGCTGGCACTCGAACGCAGCTGATTGAAGTGAGCGGGCTTGTCCCGCGCCGGACTGCGCAGTAGCCCTGCATTAAAGAGCAACACCGAAAAGGCCTGGTTCCACGAAAACCAGGCCTTTTCTTTATGGCTATCACTGAGGTTGCGGCACCGCAAACACCGCATTCGCCCGCGCCACCACCTTCTCCCCCACCTGCAAGCTCACCGTGGCAAACGCCATCTGCCGCCCTCGCTTGTGATGCTCCAAGCGCACCACAATCCACTCCCCCACCTGCACCGCCCCCAGATAATCCAAGGTCATGCTCGCCGTAATCAACGGCAGCGGCGGCTCACTGGAAAACGCCATCGCATACCCCATGCCGATATCCGCCAGGGTCGCCAACACCCCGCCATGCACGGTGCCGCGTCCATTGGCGTGGCGATTGTTGGCGCGCAGGCCGATCTCCAGTTGCAGGCCCTCCCCTCGGCAATACGCCGGGCCGAGCAGATCCAGCAGCGGGCTGCTGCGGGGCAGCGAAACAAAACCTTCAGGCACGGCGTGAGCAATCATGGCGGCTTCTTCCCTGGAGTGAAGATTGAGATGTACGCCTAGCCGCAAGCGGCAGCCATGACCATCCACCGCGCAAATCCCCCGCGATGCTTTGCGTTAATCCACCAGACCCGCTTTAACCTGGTGGACGGGACTGCCGATGGCCTGTGGCGCGCAGCCCATGTGCTGCCGTTTCTAGTGCTGTGGTTGTGGCGAGTCTGCTCACCACAACAATCCCGTTCACCATAAAGCTGATCAGCGCTTCATGCACCGCTGATAACGTTCATCCACTCGTTTGGCGAACCAGGCGGTAGTGAGGTTGCGGGTGATCTTGGGGCTCTTGAGCACGATACCCGGCAGGATCGCCCGTGGCATCGGCTTGCCCGCCGCCTTGTCGGCCAGGGCAAACACGCGTTTGTAGAGCGTGGTGTCCTCGAAATCCAGTTGCTCGCCCTGCTCCAGTTGGCTGCGGATGCTGGGGTTGCGCATGTCCAGCTTCGCGCCCAATGAACGCACCGCCAGCTCGGTAGTGCCCGGCAGCAGTGAACCGTAACGAATCAAATCCCCATCCAGCGCCAGTTCGGTGCCCGAGGCACGGCTGACGGCAGCCTGGAACGCGGCATTGCGGCTGGCGTACCAGCCGGCATTGAAGTCGGCAAAGCGGTACAACGGCTGGTCATAATTCACCGGGTAACCGAGCAAATGCGCGATGCCGAAATACATGCCGCCCCGGCGGGTGAAGACCTCGCGACGAATGGTGCCGTCCACTGTGTAGGGATAACCGCGCGCCTGCTTCTGCGCAAAGTCGATACTGACCTGCATCGGCCCTGCGGTATGCACCGGGTTGAAACCACCAAATAGCGTGTTGCCCAGGGGCACCATGCTGATGAAGTCATCGAAGATCCCGCTCAGGTCCTTTTCCGTGCGCGCGGCACTCAGGCGGTCGGCGTAGGTCTTGCCCGTGGGCGAGCTCAATTGCAGCGCGCTGCGTACGACGAACGCCGGCACGTGGACTTTTCCGGCACGCCGCAGGATTTCATCCTGGGCGATCTTGCCCATATTCGGCACGGGTGGGTCGACCTGGTAAGTGGACTCCTGCTCGGTGACCGCCAGCACCGCGCAGATGTTTTCCGTGCTGGGGTAGATTTTCTGGGTATCGAAGGCGGTGTAGATGTCCTGGGCCCACCCCTTGCGGTCAGACACCTGGGCGGGTAGCAACCGCACGATCTGCGCCTTCACCTCGGCTTCGCTGCGCTCCGGCTGTTGCGGGTTGCGTGTGGTGGAGCAACCGGCCAGCACCAGCAAAGTGGCAAGGCAGAGGATCAGGCGACTTGAATACATGGGACATCCTTGAGCGACGATCAACTATCGACGCCCAAGGATAGCGGCAGTTCCGCAGCAGAGTGTGTCAGATCCCGGCCAACGCCAGGTCCATCGCAAAGTAGGTGAAGATCAAGTCCGCACCCGCGCGCTTGATCGATCCCAACGTCTCGCGCACTACACGATCCTCATCAATCGCACCCGCCTGGGCGCCGAACTTGATCATCGCGTACTCGCCGCTCACCTGATACGCCGCCACCGGCAGGCGTGAGGCTTCGCGGATGTCGCGGATGATGTCGAGGTAGGCACCGGCGGGCTTGACCATCAGCGCGTCCGCGCCTTCCTGCTCGTCCAGCAACGATTCACGCACCGCTTCTCGGCGGTTCATCGGGTTCATCTGGTAGCTTTTGCGGTCGCCCTTGAGCGCACTGCCGCCGGCTTCGCGGAACGGGCCATAGAGGGCCGAGGCGAATTTGGTCGAATAAGCCATGATCGGGATATGGGTGAAACCCGCGTCATCCAGGGCCCGACGGATCGCCTGGACCTGGCCGTCCATCGCCGCCGACGGTGCAATCACGTCAGCACCGGCACGGGCGGCAGCCACGGCTTGCTTGCCAAGGTTGACCAAGGTCGCGTCGTTGTCGACATGCGCACCGTGCATCACGCCGCAATGACCATGATCGGTGTACTCGCAGAAGCAGGTGTCGGACATCACGATCATCTCCGGCACGGCGTCCTTGATGATCGAGGACATGCGCGAGACCAGGCCACGTTCCTTCCAGGTGTCGCTGCCGCTGGCGTCCAGGTGATGGGACACGCCGAAGGTCATCACCGACTTGATGCCGGCGCGGGCATAGCGCTCGATCTCGCCGGCCAGTTTCTTCTCAGGGATGCGTAGCACGCCAGGCATGCTGGTGATGGGCACGAAGTCGTCGATTTCTTCTTCGACGAAGATCGGCAGCACCAGATCGTTCAGGGTGAATTCGCTTTCCTGGAACAAACCACGCAGCTCCGGGGAGCGGCGCAGGCGGCGTGGGCGGGCTTGGGGGAACTGGCTGGTCATGGCTTTCCTATCAGAAGGCAGAAATCTTTGGGGCGAAAGCTTATGCCCCTTGGCCCCGGCAGCACAAACGCCGAGGGGCCAACAGTGTATTGCGCCGCCCGTAACAATTCATTGATCTAGAGCTGCAATCGCCCTTCGATACACACCGCCACAGCGCCGCCCACCCAGATTTCATCGCCCTGGCGCTCGACGCGTATCCGCCCCGCTCGTCCGATGGCCGTGCCCTGGCTGACCACATAGCGCTCAGGCGCCAGGCCTTCGGCCAGCAGCCATTGGGCGACACCCGCGTTCAGGCTGCCGGTGGCCGGGTCTTCCTGGGCGCCGTCACCCGCGATGAAGGCACGGACTTCAAACTGTGCGTCCACATCGTCCCGCGTGGGATCACAGGGAGCGATGACACCCACCGCCAAACCCAGCAGTTGCGAATAGTCCGGTTGAAGCTCCAGCACTTGATCTCGGTCCGACAGCATCACCGCCAGCCAGCCCGCGCCATTGTCGACCCACTGGCTGCGCACAATGGCTTGCGGCGCCAAGCCCAGCGCCAGGCGCACGCGCTCGATCAACGAGGCCTCCACCGGCCCTGAACGCAACAACGGCGGCGCGATAAATGCCAGCTCATCGCCCTGGCGACGGATCCGTACCAGGCCGATTTCGCACTCCTGGATGATCTCTTCGCCTTTCGGGATCCCGCCGGCCTGCAGCCACGCGTGGCAACTGCCCAGCGTCGGGTGTCCGGCGAACGGCAGCTCCTTCAAGGTGGTGAAGATTCGCACGCGGTAGTCCGCTTTCGGATCACGCGGCGTCAGCAAGAACGTGGTTTCGCTGAGGTTGGTCCAGTTGGCGAAGTCCGCCATTTGCTGGTCCGTCAGGCTGTCGGCACCGAACACCACCGCCAGCGGGCTGCCCTTGAGCGCCACGCGGCTGAAAACGTCCAGCTGTTTGAAATCAAAAGTCGGCATGCTTCAACTCGGAATACTGAGGCCACGGATCACTGCCGGCCGTGCGACGAAACCGTCCAGCGCGCGCAGCACATTGGGGAAGTCGGCTATGCCCACCAGGTCGCCGGATTCGTAGAAACCGATCAGGTTGCGGATCCACGGAAAGGTCGCGATGTCGGCAATGCTGTACTCGTCGCCCATGATCCAGGTGCGACCCAGCAGGCGTTTCTCCAGCACGTCGAGCAAGCGTCGGGATTCGGCGGCGTAACGGTCACGGGGACGTTTGTCTTCGTAGGCCTTGCCGGCGAATTTGTTGAAGAACCCCAACTGGCCAAACATCGGGCCGATACCGCCCATCTGGAACATCAGCCACTGGATTGTTTCATAACGGGTGGCCGGGTCTTCGGAGAGCAACTGGCTGGTTTTTTCCGCCAGGTAGATCAGGATCGCGCCGGACTCGAACAGGGCCAACGGTTGGCCGCTGGGGCCATTGGGGTCGATGATCGCGGGGATCTTGTTGTTGGGGTTCAGGGACAGGAACTCAGGCGATAGCTGGTCCTGGGTCTCAAAGCTGACTTTGTGGGCTTCATAGGGCAGGCCCAGCTCTTCGAGCATGATTGAGACTTTTACCCCGTTGGGCGTCGGCAGCGAGTAGAGTTGCAGGCGCTCGGGATGCTGGGCGGGCCATTTGCTGTTGATCGGAAACGCGGCGAGTGGGTTCATCGCAAGTACCTGGGCAGAAAGCAACCATGATAGTCATCTGCCGAGCGTCCTGCATGGGTCATCAATACGCAACAACCGCTGGCTATTATCCCGCATGGGCGAACCAATAGGCCCGCGGGCACTCTTAAGTGCGCTCAAACGGTGAACGGAGGCAACGCGCTATATCGACAGGGAACACCGCAGGACGCCGGATGCGTCACTGGGGCCGGGCTTGTCCGCCTTAATCCGCTGCACTGAAGACTCGACACTAATGACCATCAAGCCTCTGTGCCTTGCGCTGCGCCTGAAACGATATTCATACATCATGTTGCCGCTGTTGTTGGTAGGCGGTGCTATCGGCCTGACCCTCGAGTCGCGCATCAGCAGCGCCGAGCCGGTAGATGGCGTGCAAACCCTGATATTCCTGCGCCACGGTGAAAAACCCGCCGGCGGCCTGGGCCAGCTCAATTGCCAGGGCCTCAACCGTGCAATGAACCTGGCCACCCTGCTGCCGGAAAAATTCGGCAAGGCTGACTTCGTCTTCGCCGCCAACCCGACACGAAATGTGGAAGAAGGCGAGCTGGACAATTCCTACAGCTACATTCGCCCACTGATGACCATCAGCCCCAGCGCGATCAAGCTGGGCCTGCCGGTGAACATCAAGTTTTCCGCCAATGACACCAGCGACCTTGCTGACGAGTTGGTGGAAGACAAGTACCACAACGCCACCATCTACACCGCCTGGTCCCACGGTTACTTGCCGGAGCTGATCAACAAGGTGGCAAGCGAAGCGTCGGGCGAAAAGCACACCATCACCGACGACTGGTCCGGCAGCGACTACGACACGTTGTATGTGCTGACGCTGACCTGGCACAACGGCAAGGCTTCGCTGCTGAGCCGCAACTACAAGCAAGGCTTGAACGACGGCGACCAAAGCTGCCCCGAACCGACACAGGTGAGTGCCGATAGCTGACAGCGTATGATGCGCCGCTCTCGACTCATCTGCGGATCATCACCATGCCCAACCTCATCCCTTCCCAGCCAGGCCGTGGCTGGGCGTTCTGGTGGAAGCCTGCGCTGTTCCTGCTGGTCGCCTGCGTCGGGCTCTACTACGTAAAGTGGTCGCCCTACTACCTCAAGGCCTTTGTCGCCGCGGATAGCCACAGCATCGGCGGGTCGATCCTCAACGACCAGCAAAGCGCGCCCCTGGCCGCCGCCCTGGCCTACGCCCAGGTGTATTTCCTGGCGATCTGGAAAGCCGCCGTGCTGGCGGTGATCCTCGGCTCGCTCCTGCAAGTGCTGGTTCCACGGGATTGGCTGCTGCGTTTGTTCGGACGTGCCGGGCTCGGCTCGACGTTACGCGGCGGGCTATTCGCCTTGCCGGGCATGATGTGCAGCTGCTGCGCGGCACCGGTCGCGGCGGGCATGCGCCGCCAGCGGGTATCGGTGGGCGCGGCGCTGGCGTTCTGGATCGCCAACCCGGTGCTCAACCCGGCGACCCTGGTGTTCATGGGATTTGTGCTGGGCTGGGGCTTCACCGCGCTCCGGCTGGTGGCGGGCATTGTGCTGGTCGTCGGAGTGTCGCTGGTGGCGCAACGTATTGCCGGTCCGGAGCAGGTGCCGGAAGCAGCGCTGGATGCGGTGGCCGAAGCCAGCGTCGTGGAGTCGCAACCGTTCTTGAGTCGCTGGCTGCGCACCTTGTGGCAGCTGTTCTGGAGCACGATTCCGATCTACATCCTGGCAGTATTGATACTGGGCGCGGCGCGGGTCTGGCTGTTTCCCCATGTGGACGGCGCCATGACCAACAGCCTGGTGTGGCTGGTGCCGCTGGCGATTGTCGGCACGTTGTTCGTGATTCCCACCGCCGCAGAGATCCCTATCGTACAAACCATGATGGCCCTGGGCATGGGCACCGGCCCGGCCGTGGCCTTGCTGATGACCCTGCCCAGCGTGAGCCTGCCGTCGCTGCTGATGCTGCGCAAGGATTTCGATACGCGGGTACTGGTGACGGTGGCCGGGCTGACGATGCTGGTCGGGGTGGCCTGCGGCTTGATCGGCGCCGCTATCCTTTAGCCTGGGCGCGCTCGCGCAGATACGCCACCACGGCGCCCTGCTCGCCCGCAAACTCGATACGTGCGCCTTTGCTTTCACGTTGGAAGGCGTACATCGGGTCGTAATACTCCCGCAAAAGCCCTTCGATCCAGGCCCGGTGCAGGTCTACGGCACCGCTGCGGGCCTGTTCCGCCAGGGCGTCCTGCAGAATCGCCTGCAACCGCTGATAACGCTCACCCCCCAGGCGCTTGTGGATATTGGTCAGGCTCTGAGTCAGGCGCTCGGCGAACAACGTCTGGCCGCGCTCGCCAAACACCTCGACGAACTCCGCACACAAGTCCACGACGTAATCGCGCAGGATCCGCTCGACCCGGCCTTCCACGCGGTCTTCCAACCACACCATCGGGAAGGTCTGCATACCCTTGTGCAACGGCAGTGGCAACGCGCAACTGCCGATCATGCGGCTTTCATCCTCGACCACGAACTGCCCGATACCGGCCGCGCGTTTCTTCAGCACGTCCACCGCCAGGCGGTTTTCAAAATCGATAGTGGACGGCTGCGCCGTGGCGCGCTTGCCGAAGCTGGAACCACGATGGTTGGCGTGGCCTTCCAGGTCCAGGGCATTGCGCAATTGACCGAGCACCTCGGTCTTGCCGGTGCCGGTCATGCCGCCCAGTAACACAAAATCACACTGGACCGCAGCCTGCTCAACGGTCTCCAGCAAGAAGGTGCGCATGGCCTTGTAGCCGCCGCCCACACGCGGGTACTCGATACCCGCCTCGGTCTTCAGCCATTGCTGCACGATCTGCGAACGCAGCCCGCCACGGAAACAGTAGAGGTAGCCATCGGGGTTGGCCTGGGCGAAACGTGCCCAGTGTTCGATGCGCTCGGCCTTGATTGCGCCGGACACCAGTTCATGCCCGAGCACAATGGCCGCCTGCTGGCCTTGCTGTTTGTAGCAGGTGCCAACGCGCTGGCGTTCGTCATCGGTCATCAGCGGCAGATTGACCACGCCTGGAAAGGCGCCCTTGACGAACTCGACAGGCGCACGGGTATCCATCATCGGCCGGTCGTTGAGAAAGATGTCGCGGTAGTCGGTGATATCAGTCGCCATCAAATCACCTCAACCGCGTGGGTCTGTCGCTCGACCAGTTCGCCGATAGGTTTCAGGACCAGGCCCAGTTCAGCCGCCACCGTGTGGAATTCGGCGTCGCCGTCGGGCGTGACGGCGATCAACAGGCCGCCGCTGGTCTGCGGGTCGCACAGCACACGCTTGTGCAATTCCTGAAGACGTCCGAGCTTGCTTGAATAGCTGTCGAAGTTGCGCAAGGTGCCACCGGGCATGCAGCCCTGATCCAGGTAGTCTTCGATCCCGGCCAAGCGTGGGACATTGCTGTACTCGATGCGCGCCGTCAGGCCGCTGCCATCGGCCATTTCCACCAAGTGGCCCAACAGCCCGAAACCGGTGACATCGGTCATCGCCGTCACCCCCGTCAACTTGCCAAAACGGCTGCCGGGCTTGTTCAGGGTGCACATCCAGTCCCGGGCCAGGCCGATATCCGCTTCGCGCAATTTGCCCTTCTTCTCGGCGGTGGTGAGGATGCCGATGCCCAGCGGCTTGGTCAGGTATAGCCGGCAACCGGCGGTGGCCGTGTCATTACGCTTCATATGGCGTTTTTGCACGAGGCCGGTCACTGCCAGCCCGAAGATCGGCTCCGGGGCGTCGATCGAGTGGCCGCCCGCCAGGGGAATACCGGCTTCGTCACACACGGAACGGCCACCACGGATCACTTCGCGGGCAATCTCCGGCGCCAGCACATTCACCGGCCACCCCAGAATGGCGATGGCCATCAACGGATCGCCACCCATGGCGTAAATGTCGCTGATGGCGTTGGTGGCGGCAATCCGGCCGAAATCGAAGGGGTCATCGACAATCGGCATGAAAAAGTCGGTGGTGGAGACCACGCCGCGCTCATCGTCAATGGCGTACACCGCCGCATCATCACGTGAAGCGTTGCCCACCCACAGCTTTGGGTCGAGGTGCTGTGCGCCGCTGCCGGCAAGGATCACCTCCAATACCTGGGGCGATATCTTGCAGCCACACCCCGCGCCATGACTGTACTGGGTAAGACGAATCGGCTCGTTCATGTAGGACCTCACGCTATCAAGTGCGCGAATTCTAACAGACAGCAAAAGGCCGGCTGGACGCTTGTGAGTACAGCCGGCCTTTTGGTTTCAGCCGTTATTGCCGTGCAGCAAGCAAACGCTTGTGACGGTTACGGCGGGCAATGTTCAAACATTCGATCGCCGCCGAGAACGCCATGGCTGCGTACACGTAGCCTTTAGGCACATGAGCGCCGAAGCCTTCGGCGATCAACGTCATACCGATCATGATCAGGAAGCCCAGGGCCAACATCACCACGGTCGGGTTGTCGTTGATGAACTTGGCCAACGGCTCGGCCGCCACCAGCATCACGATCACCGAAGTCACGACGGCGATGATCATGATCGGCAAGTGCTCGGTCATGCCCACGGCGGTGATGATGCTGTCGATGGAGAACACCAGGTCGAGCAACAGGATCTGGCCAATGGCCGCGGCAAAACCGATGGCCACGACGTTGCCAGCGCTGGTTTCCTTCTCTTCCGGCTCCGGGTCCATGCTGTGATGGATCTCGGTGGTTGCCTTCCACACCAGGAACAGGCCACCGGCGATCAGGATCATGTCCTTCCACGAGAACGCCTGGCCAAACACTTCGAACACCGGCGCGGTCAACTGCACGATGAACGCGATGGTGCTCAACAGGCCCAGACGCAACACCAACGCCATGCTGATACCGATGCGTCGTGCCTTGGCCCGATGCTGCTCCGGCAGCTTGTTGGTGAGGATCGAGATGAAGATCAGGTTATCGATACCCAGCACGATCTCCATGACGATCAAGGTCGCCAGGGCAACCCAGGCGGTGGGGCTGGCGGCCAGTTGTAAAAGGTAATCCATAGGTCAGTCCTGACGTTCTTCGTGAATAAAAAGTGCGGGGAAATTAGGCTTCTTTGCTAGAAGATTCGCTTTCTTTGTCTTCCTGATCATCCTCTTTCTGCGGGTTGATCAGGCCGTTGGTCGCTTCACTCAATGCCTGCTCGGCGGCCTTGTGGGTGTCATCGATGGCTTGCTTGGCCGATTCAGTGGCTTTGCCCAGCACCTGCTGCGCGCTTTTCTCGACCTGATCGCAGCCGCTGATCACTACCAATGAAAGCGCAAGCAACGATGCCACGCCCAGGGAATTGAGTTTCATGATGTCTTCCTCGTTAGAACCATTGGGTCCAAATAGTGGCCCCGCGATAGCGAGGCATTCTATGCAGCTGAACAGTTCAGGAAAATTCGTATTTTTCTCGCGTATACTTCGGTTTTCACGAAGTGATGGTCGTCATGCTCAATTATCGACAACTGCACTACTTCTGGGTGGTGGCCAAGACCGGCAGCATCGTGCGTGCGTGTGAGCAGCTTAACCTCACGCCCCAGACCATCAGCGGGCAGATCAGCCTGTTGGAGCAAACCTTTGGTATCGCGCTGTTTCAGCGCGTCGGCCGCCAATTGGAGTTGACTGAAGCCGGGCGCCAGGCCCTGCCCTACGCCGAGCAGATGTTCCAGACCGGCAATGAATTGGAGGCCATGCTGCGCGCGCAGCCCGATGAACAGCAGATTCTGTTCCGCGTCGGCGTGGCGGATGTGGTGCCCAAGTCCATCGTTTACCGGCTGATCGCGCCGACCATGGAATTGAGCGAACCGATCCGCATCACCTGCCGCGAAGACAAACTCGAACGCCTGCTGGCCGACCTGGCCATCCAGCGCCTGGACCTGGTGATTTCCGACAGCCCCATGCCTACGCACCTGGACATCAAGGGCTACAGCCAGAAGTTGGGGGAATGTGGCATCAGCTTTTTCGCCACCCAGGCGTTGGCTGACGCCTACGGCGGGGATTTCCCACAATGCCTGCACGGCGCACCGCTGTTGATTCCAGGCGCGGAAACCGTGGTGCGCAGCCGTTTGCAGCGCTGGTTTGCCGAACAGCAGATCCAGCCGAAGATCATCGGTGAGTTCGACGACAGCGCCTTGATGCAGGCCTTCGGCCAATCCGGCAGCGGGATTTTTATCGCCCCCAGCGTGATTGCCGATGAGGTGGTGCGCCAGTACGGCGTGGCGCTGATTGGCCAGACCGTGGCGGTGACCGAGTCGTTCTACGCGATCTCGGTGGAGCGCAAGGTCAAGCACCCCGGCATCGTGGCGATTACCGAAGGTGCCAGGCGCGAGTTGTTTACCACCCTGCCCTGACGGCTCAGGCCTGGGAGGCGACCGGTTGCTTGGCGGTCATCAGCCACAAGGCCAGCAGGATCGACACCAGGATAAACCCCGAAGCGGCAAAACCCAGGCTGCCCAGGCCAAGGGTGTCGATCACATGGCCGCCCACCAGGGCGCCCAGGCCAATCCCCAGGTTGGCCCCGGCAATGTTCAGCGACGCGGCAAATGCCGGCGCGTGGGGCGCAGCTTTCATCAAGCGCACATGGCTGACCAGAAACATCGCTGCCTGGGTCACGCCCCACACGGCCATCGCCGCCGCCAGGCCAATGGTCGAATGGATCGCCGGCACCAGCGCCACCATGCCCGCGATCATAAAGCCGCAAAACACCATCGACGCAATCAACGGGTGGCGATCGACCGCACGCCCGCCCAACGAATTGCCAATCAGCCCGACCGCACCGAAGCCCATCAGGCACCAGCCCACCAACGTACCGTCGAAACCGGCCAGGCGCTCGAGAATATCCGCCAAATAGGTGTACGCCGTGAACATGCCGCTGAACACCAGGATCGACAGCAGGATATGGCCCTGCATCAATGGGTTGCGCAGGATCTTGAATTGCGAGCGCAGCGTCACTTCAGCGTTCTTCGGCTGGGTCACCGGCAGGTAGATAAACAGCAGCAAGGCCTTGGCCAAGGCCACTACCGCGAGGATGGCAAACGCGCTGCGCCAGCCGAACATATCGGAAATCAGCGTGCCCACCGGAATGCCGAAGACCGTGGCACACACGATCCCGAAGCCGATCTTCTCGATGGCACGCCCGGCGAATTCGGGGCCGACGATGTCCACCGCCGTTTCGCTGGCCAAGGCCCAGAACACCGGCAGGCCCAGCGCCGGGATCAACCGCGCAACGGCCATCACCCAGATATTCGGTGCCAGCGCCGCCACGGTATTGGCCACGCCGAACATGATCAGGATGCTGATAAACAGCCGCTTGCGTGGGAAACGCGCGCAGTAGGCCGTCAGAAACGGCCCAAAGGCCGCCACGGTAAACGCGAACAAGGTCACCAGCAGCCCGGCCTGGGACACACTCACATGCAGGTCCCGAGCGATGGACGGCAGCAAGCCGACGATGACGAATTCCGTGGTCAGCACGGTAAAACCGGCGGCCGACAGCAGCAGGATGGGAAACAACATGAAAACTCCAGAAACGACGACATCAACGACAACCCAAAGGGCGCGCTGAAGGATAGGAAAGATGAGAGGACGGAATGTTAACAGGATTTTGCAAAGACTGGGGCGGGCGGGTGACGCAATGCCGCACCGCCGAGGACATTTCCTACAGCGTGCTAGACTTCGCGATCCGCGTCCTACAGCCCTTTCTGCCTGTGCCGCCGTGCCTCCAAAAACCAGAGACAAGTGTTTATGACTGCTGCCCCTTCCCTCCTGCAACGACTGGCCCGCGTCAGCCTGGTCACGCAAATCGTCATCGGCCTGATCGCCGGCATCCTGCTCGCCTTGCTGTTGCCCGAGGCGGCCAAGGCCACCGGGTTTATCGGCAAGGTGTTCGTCGCCGCGCTCAAGGCCGTGGCGCCGATTTTGGTGTTTGTGCTGGTGATGGCGTCGATCGCCAACCATAAGCACGGCCAGGAAACCCACATCAAGCCGATCCTGTTCCTCTACCTGCTGGGCACCTTTGCCGCCGCCGTGATCGCGGTGATTGCGAGCATGTGGTTCCCCTCCTCGCTGGTGCTGGCAACTCACGACGCAACGGTGACCGCGCCCGGCGGCATTGGTGAAGTGCTGCAAAGCCTGCTGTTGAGCGTGGTGGACAACCCGGTCAGCGCACTGATGAATGCCAACTTCATCGGCATCCTGGCCTGGGCCATCGGCATGGGCGTAGCCATTCGCCATGCCGGCGAGACCACGCGCACCGTGCTCGACGACCTGTCCAACGGCGTCACCCTGATCGTGCGTGTGGTGATTCGCTTTGCGCCGCTGGGCATTTTCGGCCTGGTAGCCTCGACCCTGGCCACATCCGGCTTTGGCGCCCTGCTCGGCTACGCCCACCTGCTGGTGGTGCTGATCGGCTGCATGCTGTTCGTAGCGCTAGTGGTCAACCCGGCCATCGTGTTCTGGAAACTGCGCCGCAATCCTTACCCGTTGGTGCTGATGTGCCTGCGCGAAAGTGGGATCACCGCGTTCTTCACCCGCAGTTCGGCGGCGAACATCCCGGTCAACCTGGCCTTGAGCAAACGCCTGGGCCTGCATGAAGACACTTACTCGGTGTCGATCCCGCTCGGTGCCACCATCAACATGGCCGGCGCCGCGATCACCATCACCGTGTTGACCCTGGCCGCCGTACACACCTTGGGTATCGCCGTCGACCTGCCCACCGCCGTGCTGCTCAGCGTGGTCGCGGCCGTCTGCGCCTGCGGTGCTTCCGGCGTGGCGGGCGGTTCGCTGCTATTGATCCCATTGGCGTGCAGCCTGTTTGGCATTCCCAGCGAGATCGCCATGCAAGTCGTCGCCGTGGGTTTCATCATTGGCGTGCTGCAGGATTCGGCGGAAACCGCGCTGAATTCGTCCACCGATGTGCTGTTCACCGCCGCCGCCTGCCTGGGCAAGGAAGAACAGCCGGCTTAAACCGCCCGCCACAAAAAAGCCCGGGGTCGTTCTTCAGTGAACGATCCCGGGCTTTTTTGTGGCTGGAGGCTTAGAAAGCGCCCATGTAATCACGCTTGCCCACTTCCACGCCGTTGTGGCGCAGCAGCGCGTAGGCAGTGGTGACGTGGAAGAAGAACTGCGGCAGGCCGTAGGTCAGCAGGTAGGACTGGCCGCTGAAGCGCTTCTCTTTCGGCGTGCCTGGGCGAGTGACGATCTCGATGCCTTCCTTGCCGTCGACCTGCTCGGGCTTGATGGTGTCAACAAAGGCCAATACCTTGGCGATCAGTGCTTGCAGGTCGGCGAAGGTGACTTCGGTATCTTCATATTTCGGCACTTCGATCTCGGCCAGGCGTGCGGAAACGCCCTTGGCGAAGTCGACAGCGATCTGCACCTGGCGCACCAGTTGGAACATGTCCGGGAACAGGCGTGCTTGCAGCAAGGCGTTCGGCTCGATGTTCTTGGCGGTGGCGTGGGCTTCGGCCTTGGCCAGCACACCGCTCAGGGCGGTGAGCATTTGCTTGAAGACGGGGATGGAGGCGGCGTACAGGGAAATAGTCATGGCAGTCTCTGGGTAATGTCACGGTTTGAACCAGCGGCGATTATAGCCATGCCCGCCGCTTGTCTTTTATTTTTTCCGGCTTACGCTAGGCACTTCACTGCATAGGGAAAGCGCGATGACCGCCGAGCACGACACCGAGACCCCTGAGCCGCGCCTGAACAGCACGGAAATCCGCATCCTGGGCTGCCTGATCGAGAAACAGGCGACCAACCCGGAAACCTATCCCCTGACCCTCAATGCTCTGGTCCTGGCCTGCAACCAGAAGACCAGCCGCGAGCCGGTGATGAACCTCAGCCAGGGCCAGGTCGGTCAGAGCCTGCGTGCGTTGGAAGGCCAAGGCTTCACCCGCCTGGTGATGGGCAGCCGCGCCGACCGTTGGGAACATCGCGTGGACAAGGCGCTGGAGCTGGTGCCGGCCCAGGTGATCCTCACCGGGCTGTTGTTCCTGCGTGGGCCGCAGACGGTCAATGAGCTGCTGACCCGCAGCGGACGCATGCATGACTTCGAAGATGCCGAGCAGGTGGTGCATCAACTGGAGCGCTTGATTGCCCGCGGGCTGGCGTTGCTGGTGCCGCGCCAGGCCGGGCAGCGCGAAGACCGCTACACCCATGCGCTGGGCGATCCGGCAGACATCGAGACGATCCTCGCGGCGCGAGGCAATCCTGTGGAACGCGGGGCTGGCGTTTCGGCGGACCGGATCGAAGAACTGGAAGCGCGCATTGCAGCGCTCGAAGAGCGCCTGGCCCAGTTGGAACAGGGCTGAAGGTGCTGCGCAGCAAGCGCCCTCGCCACCGTTTCAGTGCAAAGCGTTAACTAGCATTCCAACCGCCACCAGTACACACAGGCTGGCAAACCCCACTTGCAAGATACGGGCGGGAATCACCGAGCACAGGCGTCGGCCGGCGAGCATGCCGACGATGCTTGCGCCGATAAACACCCAACCCACCGACTCAATGCGCACACCGGCATGGAATGCACCGGCCACGCCGACCAGCGAGAGCAGGCTGATCACCATCAAGGACGTGGCGACAATGCCGCGCATCTGCACATCGGTGAGTTGTTTGAACGCCGGCACGATCAGAAAGCCACCGCCAACCCCCAGCAAGCCGGACACTGCACCGGTCACAGCGCCGAGGGCGGCCAGGGTCGCGCTGCATTTGGCGGTCCAGGCGAAGCGTCCGGTCTGCTGATCGAGCATGCAGTTCTTCTGGCCCCAGGACGCCGTGCCATGGTCACTCGGCCCGGCCTCGCGTTTTTCACGCTGCAACATGCGCCAAGCCACCAGCACCATTAACGCGCTGAACAAGCCCATCAACAGCGCTTCCGGCAGTTGGTGGGCGAGAAACACCCCCACTGGCGAAAAAAGCGCGCCGAGCAAAGCGATCAGCAGCGCAGCGCGGTAACGCACCAGGCCATGACGCAAACCGTCGATCGCTCCCACGGCTGCTGCCGCACCGACGGCGAGCAACGACACCGGCGCGGCCTGGGTCATGCTCAGCCCCAACCCCAGCACCAGCGCCGGCACCCCGAGGATGCCGCCGCCCGCGCCGGTCAAGCCCATGACCAGGCCCATCAATAATCCCAACACACTGGCCAGCAGCATTCAGTCCACCTTGCTCAGGCGGGTCAGCCACTCGCGGCCCTTGAGCATGCCGTTCCAGTAGAACCACGGCAGCAAGGTGGCCTTGAGAAACCACATCGAGCGACGCGCCTGGGTCGGGTCCAGCGCAAAGGTCGGCAGCAGCTTGCCGCCGTAGCCGAACTCGGCCAGCACCACCTTGCCCTTCTCCACCGTCAGCGGGCATGAACCGTAGCCATCGTACTTGAGCGGCAGCGGCGCCTGTTTGCGCAGGGCCAGCAGGTTTTCGGCGACCACCACGATCTGCTTGCGCACCGCCGCGGCGGTCTTGGCGTTGGTGGTGCCGCACACATCACCCAGGCCGAAGATGTGCGGGTAACGCAGGTGTTGCAGGCTGTGGGGGTTCACTTCGCACCAGCCGGCGGCGTCGGCAAGCGGACTTTGGCGGATGAAGTCCGGGGAGACTTGCGGTGGGACAACGTGCAGCAGGTCGAAGGATTTTTCTTCAACACGCGCAGTACCTTCGGCGTCCTTCACTTCGAACCAGGCCTTACGCGCTGGGCCATCGACTTTCACCAGGTTGGCGTTGAACGCCAGGCGGGCGTTGTACTTCTCCACGTATTTCATCAACGGCGGCACGAAGGTCGCCACGCCGAACAGCGCGGCACCGGCCAGGTTGAATTCGACGTCGATGTTTTTCAGTACGCCTTGCTTGAGCCAGTGATCGCAGGACAAATACAGGGCCTTTTGCGGCGCGCCCGCGCATTTGATCGGCATGGCCGGCTGGGTAAAGATCGCCTTGCCGCCCTTGAGTTGCTGCACCAACTGCCAGGTGTAGGCCGCGTGCTGGTAGCTGTAGTTGGACGTGACGCCATGCTTGCCGAGGGTGTCTTGCAGGCCTTCGACCTTCTCCCACGCCAGGCGCAGGCCAGGGCAGACAATCAGGTTTTGCCAACTGACACGCTGGCCGCTGTCAAGGATCAGGGTCTGCTCGTCAGGCAGAACTTCGGTGACGGCGGCTTGCACCCAGGTAACGCCGTTGGGCAATACATCAGCCAGCGGACGACGGGTCTTTTTCAGGTCATAGGCGCCGCCGCCCACCAAGGTCCAGGCGGGCTGGTAGCAGTGGTGGTCGCTCGGTTCGATCAGGATGATGTTCAGGTGCGGGTCGCGCTTGAGCAGGCTGGCCAGCAGGCCAATGCCCGCCGAGCCGCCGCCGATGACTACGATGTCGCCACTGATGGTTGGGCCCCAGTGTTGGTCGGTCATGGTCTATCGCCTTTGTCATACATGCACACAAGGGTCGCTGCCGGATGGCGTCACGCCCAGCTTTTTATGACCGCGCCGCAGTACAGCCCGGACAGGGTCTTCATTACTTGAATCACTTCGTGACTGGCCAGCCCGTAGAAGATGTATTTACCTTCCCGACGGGTGGCGACCAACCCTTCGTCGCGCAAAATGCCCAACTGTTGTGACAGCGTGGGCTGGCGCACGCCGGTCAGGGCTTCCAGCTCGCCGACATTGCGCTCGCCTTGGGTCAGCTGGCACAGGATCAACAAACGGTCCTCATTGGCCAGGGCCTTGAGCAAGGAACAGGCCTTGGACGCCGATGCGCGCAACTGGGCGACTTCGCCCTCACTCAGAGTAGATTCCATTTGCCTCGGGTCCTTTTTGTCACTTAAGCTCAAAACATTATGTGAAAACGTAAACTGATTGTAACTACTTTTTTCTTCATCCGGGACAACCGCCATGCCAGCGCTGATCCAAGCCTTTCTGGACGAGGCATCGTCGACCTACACCTACGTCGTTTATGAAGCCGATGGCGGCCCCTGCGCCATCGTCGATTCAGTGCTCAACTACGACCCGGCCTCGGGGCGCACCGACACGCGGCAGGCCGACAAGGTCATCGCCTTCGTGCGCGAGCACAGCTTGCAGGTGCAATGGTTGCTGGAAACCCACGCCCACGCTGATCACTTGTCCGCCGCGCCTTACCTGCGCCGCACTTTGGGCGGCAAGATCGCCATCGGGCAGTCCATCAGCAAAGTACAGGGCGTGTTCAAGAACCTGTTCAACCTGGAGCCGGAATTTCGCGTGGATGGCTCGCAGTTCGATCATCTGTTTGCGCCGGATGAGGTGTTTCACATCGGCACGATCAAGGCCCAGGCCCTGCATGTACCTGGGCATACCCCGGCGGACATGGCCTACCTGATCGACGACCGGTTGATCCTGGTGGGCGACACGCTGTTTATGCCGGATGTCGGCACGGCACGCTGTGATTTCCCCGGCGGCGATGCGCGGCAGTTGTATGCGTCGATGCGCAAGTTGCTGGCCTTTGCGTTGGAAACCGAACTGTACGTCTGCCACGACTACCCGCCCGAAGGCCGTGAGGCAAAATGCCGGACCACGGTAGCCGAGCAGCGCGCCGGGAATATCCATGTGCATGACGGCGTGGATGAAGCCACGTTTGTCGAGATGCGCACCACGCGCGACGCCGGGTTGGGGATGCCGACGCTGTTGCTGCCGGCGATCCAGGTGAATGTGCGGGCGGGGAATATGCCGCCGGCGGAGGACAACGGGGTGGTCTATCTCAAGATCCCACTCAACCGACTGTGAAATGCCGAACTCTGTGGGAGCTGGCTTGCCTGCGATAGCGGCGGGTCAGTTGGCACATTTGCTACTGATACACCGCCATCGCAGGCAAGCCAGCTCCCACATTTGAATGGGGTTGATTCAGATGGATATCAGGTGCCCAGGTTGATGCCGTTGGCCGGTAGCGGCAATGCGGTTTTATAGCGCACTTGCTTGAGGGCGAAGCTGGAGCGGATATTGGCCACCCCCGGCACCTTGGTCAAAAAGTCCATCATGAAGCGCTCCAGCGACTGGATCGTCGGCACCAGCACCCGGATCAGGTAGTCCGGGTCGCCGGCCATCAGGTAACACTCCATCACCTCGGGCCGGTCGGAGATCGCGCCTTCGAACTGCTGCAATGCCAGTTCATTCTGCTTTTCCAGGCTCACGTGGATGAACACGTTGACGTGCAGCCCCAGCAGATCAGCGTCGAGCAGCGTGACCTGGTCACGGATCAAGCCCAGTTCCTCCATAGCCTTCACCCGGTTGAAACACGGCGTGGGCGACAGGTTCACCGAGCGGGCCAGGTCGGCGTTGGTGATGCGGGCGTTCTCCTGCAGGGCGTTGAGAATGCCGATATCGGTACGGTCCAGTTTGCGCATGAGACAAAATCACCTGTTTATTATGTTTATGCAGTTTTTTTATCCGCAAATGATCCTGAGCGCAATGAAACACAGATAAATATTCTTCTACGCCCCGCCTATGATTGTTGTAGGACAAGATTTCTCCTATCCGGAGGCTGACTGTCAGCTAGCGCGCCCACTACAAGAAATTCACAAGATAGAGCGTAGAAAGCCATGACCCAGCAGTATGAACCACTGCGTCTGCACGTCCCTGAACCCTCGGGCCGCCCAGGCTGCAAGACCGACTTCACCTACCTGCGCCTGACTGACGCAGGTCTGGTGCGCAAACCCGCCATCGACGTAGAACCCGCCGACACCGCCGACCTGGCCAAGGGCCTGATCCGCGTGCTCGACGACCAGGGCCAGGCCCTCGGCCCGTGGGCCGAAGGCGTCCCGGTCGAGATCCTGCGCAAAGGCATGCGCGCCATGCTCAAGACGCGCATTTTCGACAACCGCATGGTGGTCGCCCAACGTCAGAAAAAAATGTCGTTCTACATGCAAAGCCTTGGTGAAGAAGCCATCGGCAGCGCCCAGGCCCTGGCCTTGAACATCGACGACATGTGCTTCCCCACCTACCGCCAGCAAAGCATCCTGATGGCCCGCGAAGTGCCGCTGGTGGACCTGATCTGCCAACTGCTGTCCAACGAGCGTGATCCGCTCAAGGGCCGCCAGTTGCCGATCATGTACTCGGTGAAAGACGCCGGTTTCTTCACCATTTCCGGCAACCTCGCCACCCAATTCGTACAGGGCGTGGGCTGGGGCATGGCCTCCGCGATCAAGGGCGATACCAAGATTGCCTCGGCCTGGATCGGCGACGGCGCCACCGCCGAATCCGACTTCCACACCGCCCTCACTTTCGCCCACGTGTACCGTGCGCCCGTGATCCTCAACGTGGTCAACAACCAGTGGGCCATCTCCACCTTCCAGGCCATCGCCGGCGGTGAAGCCACCACCTTCGCCGGACGCGGCGTCGGTTGCGGCATCGCCTCCCTGCGCGTGGACGGCAACGACTTTATCGCGGTGTACGCCGCCTCCGCCTGGGCCGCCGAGCGTGCGCGCCGCAACCTGGGCCCGACGTTGATCGAATGGGTCACTTACCGCGCCGGCCCGCATTCCACTTCGGATGATCCGTCGAAATACCGTCCCGCCGACGACTGGAGCCACTTCCCCCTGGGCGACCCGATTGCCCGCCTCAAGCAGCACCTGATCAAGATTGGCCAGTGGTCCGAAGAGGAACACGCGGCGGTCAGCGCAGAACTGGAAGCCGAAGTGGTCAAGGCCCAGAAAGAAGCCGAACAGTACGGCACCCTGGCCGGTGGCCAGATTCCAAGCGCCGCGACCATGTTCGAAGACGTCTACAAAGAGATGCCGGAGCATTTGAAGCGCCAGCGTCAAGAGTTGGGGGTCTGACATGAACGATCACAACAACAGCATTGAAGTGGAAACCGCCATGACCACCACCACCATGACCATGATCCAGGCCCTGCGCTCGGCCATGGATGTGATGCTCGAACGTGACGACAACGTGGTGGTGTTCGGCCAGGACGTCGGTTATTTCGGCGGCGTGTTCCGTTGCACCGAAGGCTTGCAGACCAAGTACGGCAGCTCGCGCGTGTTCGACGCGCCGATCTCCGAGAGCGGCATTATCGGCGTGGCCGTGGGCATGGGCGCCTATGGCCTGCGTCCGGTGGCCGAGATCCAGTTTGCCGACTACGTCTACCCCGCCACCGACCAGATCATCTCGGAAGCGGCGCGCCTGCGTTATCGCTCGGCCGGCCAGTTCACCGCGCCACTGACCATGCGCATGCCGTGCGGCGGCGGCATCTACGGCGGGCAGACCCACAGCCAGAGCATCGAAGCGGTGTTCACCCAGGTCTGCGGCCTGCGCACGGTCATGCCGTCGAACCCCTATGACGCGAAAGGGCTGCTGATCGCCTCCATCGAAAACGATGACCCGGTGATTTTCCTGGAGCCCAAGCGCCTGTACAACGGCCCATTCGATGGCCATCACGACCGCCCGGTAACCCCGTGGTCGAAACACCCGCAAGCCCAAGTACCGGACGGTTATTACACCGTGCCGCTGGACGTGGCCGCCATCGTGCGCCCGGGTTCGGCCGTGACGGTGCTGACCTACGGCACCACCGTGTATGTGTCGCAAGTTGCCGCTGAAGAAACCGGCATTGACGCCGAGGTCATCGACCTGCGCAGCCTGTGGCCGCTGGACCTGGAAACCATCGTCAAATCCGTGAAGAAGACTGGCCGTTGCGTGGTGGTGCATGAAGCCACCCGCACCTGCGGTTTTGGTGCCGAGTTGGTGTCGCTGGTACAGGAACATTGCTTCCACCACCTGGAAGCGCCGATCGAACGCGTCACCGGTTGGGACACCCCCTACCCGCACGCGCAAGAGTGGGCGTATTTCCCAGGGCCGTCCCGGGTGGGCGCGGCGTTGAAACGGGTCATGGAGGTCTGAATGGGCACGCACGTAATCAAGATGCCGGACATTGGCGAAGGCATCGCGGAAGTTGAACTGTCGGTGTGGCATGTAAAGGTCGGCGACATGGTCGTGGAAGACCAGGTGCTGGCAGATGTGATGACCGACAAGGCGATGGTGGATATACCTTCGCCGGTGCACGGCAAGGTGATTTCCCTCGGCGGTGAGCCGGGCGAAGTCATGGCCGTGGGCAGTATTCTGATCAGCATCGAAGTGGAAGGCGCCGGCAACGCCAAGGAAGCGCCCGCCGTGAAGGAAGCGCCGAAGGCCGCGCCTGTGGTTGAGGCCAAGCCTGCGCCGGTGGCGGTTGAAAGCAAACCGGCACCGGTTATCGCAGCCCAGTCGCCTGTGGCACGTGAAGCCGACGAACGCCCATTGGCCTCCCCTGCTGTGCGTAAACACGCATTGGACGCCGGGATTCAACTACGCCTGGTGCAGGGCTCTGGCCCGGCGGGCCGGATTCTGCACGAAGATCTGGAGGCTTACTTGCTCCAGGGTCCGGCGAAAAATTCTACAGCCGCCAACCCCTACGCCGAACGCCACACCGAAGAACAGATCCCGGTGATCGGCATGCGCCGCAAGATCGCCCAGCGCATGCAGGACGCCACCCGGCGCGCCGCGCATTTCAGCTATGTGGAAGAGATCGACGTCACCGCCCTCGACGAGCTGCGCGTGCACCTCAACGAGAAACACGGCGCCACGCGCGGCAAGCTGACGCTGCTGCCGTTCATCGTGCGCGCCATGGTCGTGGCACTGCGTGACTTCCCGCAGATCAACGCGCGCTACGACGACGAAGCCCAGGTCATCACCCGCCTCGGCGCGGTGCATGTGGGCGTCGCCACCCAGAGCGACGTTGGCCTGATGGTGCCGGTGGTGCGTCACGCTGAAGCCCGCAGCCTGTGGGGCAACGCTGAAGAAATCGCGCGTTTGGCCACGGCTGCACGCAATGGCAAGGCCAGCCGCGACGAGCTGTCGGGCTCGACGATCACCCTGACCAGCCTGGGTGCCTTGGGTGGCATCGTCAGCACGCCGGTGCTGAACCTGCCGGAAGTGGCCATCGTTGGCGTCAACCGCATCGTTGAACGGCCGATGGTGATCAAGGGCCAGATCGTGGTGCGCAAGATGATGAACCTCTCCAGTTCCTTCGATCACCGCGTGGTCGATGGCATGGACGCGGCGCAATTCATCCAGGCCATTCGCGGCCTGCTCGAACAACCCGCCAGCCTGTTCCTGGAGTAAGGCATGACGCAGACATTGAATACCACGCTGCTGATCATCGGCGGCGGCCCTGGCGGTTATGTGGCGGCGATCCGTGCCGGCCAGTTGGGCATCCCGACCCTTCTGGTGGAAGGCCAGGCGCTCGGCGGCACCTGCCTGAATATCGGCTGCATCCCGTCCAAGGCGTTGATCCATGTGGCCGAGCAGTTCCAGCAAACCATCCACCACAGCCAGGGTTCGCAACTGGGCATTGAAGTGGATGTGCCGACCCTGGATATCCGCAAAAGCGTGGAATGGAAAGATGGCATCGTGGATCGCCTGACCACGGGCGTCGCCGCCTTGCTGAAGAAGCACAAGGTGCAGGTGATCCACGGTTGGGCCAAGGTGGTGGACGGCAAGACCGTTGACGTCGGCGACCAGCGCATCCGGTGCGAGCACTTGCTGCTGGCCACCGGTTCGAAAAGCGTCAACCTGCCGATGCTGCCGATTGGCGGGCCGATCATCTCCTCCACCGAAGCCCTTGCACCGAAAAGCGTGCCCAAGCGCCTGATCGTGGTAGGCGGCGGTTATATCGGTCTGGAACTGGGCATCGCCTACCGCAAGCTCGGCGCCGAGGTCAGTGTGGTCGAGGCACAGGATCGTATCCTACCCGCCTACGACGCCGAGCTGACGCAGCCGGTGAACGAATCCCTCAAGCAACTGGGCGTGAAGCTGTACCTCAAGCACAGCGTCACCGGTTTTGCCGATGGTAGCCTGCAAGTGCGCGACCCGAATGGCGACACCCTGTCGTTGGCAACCGACCAGGTGCTGGTCGCCGTCGGTCGCAAACCCAACACCCAGGGTTGGAACCTTGAAGCGCTGAACCTGGAGATGAACGGCGCGGCGATCAAGATCGACAGCCGCTGCCAGACCAGCATGCGCAACGTGTACGCCATCGGCGACCTGAGCGGCGAGCCGATGCTCGCGCACCGCGCCATGGCCCAGGGCGAAATGGTCGCCGAACTGATCAGCGGCAAGTCCCGCGAATTCAACCCGGCCGCGATCCCGGCGGTGTGCTTCACCGACCCGGAACTGGTGGTGGTCGGCAAAACCCCGGACGAAGCCAAGGCCGCCGGATTGGACTGCATCGTCTCAAGCTTCCCGTTCGCGGCCAATGGCCGGGCGATGACCCTGGAGTCGAAAACCGGCTTCGTACGGGTGGTGGCGCGACGTGACAATCACCTGATCGTCGGCTGGCAGGCCGTGGGGGTGGGTGTCTCGGAACTGTCCACCGCCTTTGGCCTGAGCCTGGAAATGGGGTCGCGCCTGGAAGACGTGGCGGGCACCATCCACGCCCACCCGACCCTTGGTGAAGCGGTGCAGGAAGCCGCGCTGCGGGCGCTGGGGCATGCGTTGCACCTTTGAAGGGGGTGCTAAGGCACCGGCTAATGAAGTATTGTTGCGCCCATCCAGAAAAAAACCGACTTGACCAACGATAGAGGGTGTCATGGGTAACGAAAGCATCAATTGGGACAAGCTGGGTTTTGACTACATCAAGACCGACAAGCGGTTTCTCCAGGTCTGGAAAAACGGCGAATGGCAAGAAGGCACCCTGACCGACGACAACGTGCTGCACATCAGCGAGGGCTCCACCGCCCTGCACTACGGCCAGCAATGCTTTGAAGGCCTCAAGGCCTACCGCTGCAAGGACGGTTCGATCAACCTGTTCCGCCCGGACCAGAACGCCGCCCGCATGCAACGCAGCTGCGCGCGCCTGCTGATGCCGCATGTGCCGACCGACGTGTTCATCGACGCCTGCAAACAAGTGGTCAAGGCCAACGAACATTTCATCCCGCCGTACGGCAGCGGCGGCGCGCTGTACCTGCGCCCGTTCGTGATCGGCACCGGTGACAACATCGGCGTGCGTACCGCGCCGGAGTTCATCTTCTCCGTGTTCTGCATTCCGGTCGGCGCCTACTTCAAAGGCGGCCTGGTGCCGCACAACTTCCAGATATCCACCTTCGACCGCGCCGCGCCACAAGGCACCGGTGCCGCCAAGGTCGGTGGCAACTACGCCGCCAGCCTGATGCCAGGTTCCGAAGCGAAGAAAGCCGGTTTTGCCGACGCGATCTACCTGGACCCGATGACCCACTCGAAAATCGAAGAAGTCGGCTCGGCCAACTTCTTCGGGATCACCCACGACAACCAGTTCATCACGCCGAAGTCGCCTTCGGTGCTGCCAGGCATCACCCGCCTGTCGCTGATCGAACTGGCCAAGACCCGCCTGGGTCTGGACGTGGTCGAGGGCGAAGTGTTCATCGACAAACTGGACCAGTTCAAGGAAGCCGGCGCCTGCGGTACGGCTGCGGTGATCTCGCCGATCGGCGGCATCCAGTACAACGGCAAGCTGCACGTGTTCCACAGCGAGACCGAAGTCGGCCCGATCACCCAGAAGCTCTACAAAGAGCTGACCGGTGTGCAGACCGGTGACGTTGAAGCGCCGCAAGGCTGGATCGTCAAGGTCTAAGCAACCCGGAAAAACCCGCCAGATGGCGGGTTTTTTATTGTTCCGGGATATTCACCGTGATCTTCTTGCCCATGCTGATCCTCGGTTCCACCCCATACCCCAACGCCTCGTAGAACCCCACCACCGCATCATTGCCGCCAGTGATCTGCAGGTTGATCTTCATGCAACCCAAGGCGGTCAATGCCTGTTCCGCATGACGCACCAGTGAAGATCCCAAGCCATGGCGCCGATAGTCAGCGTGCACCGCCACCGAATACAGCCAGCCACGGTGGCCGTCGTAGCCGGCCAGAATCGTTCCGATCACCGTCTTTTTATCCGTGGCCACGAAGAACAACCCATCGTTGACGGCCAACTTCTTATCGATCGCCAGGGTGGGTACGTTATGGGCAGTGTCATAACCAAAGGCCTGCTGCCATAACGCAACCACTTGCGCCCGATGCTGGCGGTCGCGATACGGTCCGATGGGATGCCGGGACAGCAGCGCCTTTTCCATCACCAGCGTACGTTCATTGCCGTGGTAGACATCACGCACAGTATTAAACCCCAGCTTGGTGTAGAACGGCTCGGCCGTCAGTGATGACGGCACGCTCAATACCGTCACCCCCGCCTCACGGGCGCGCAACTCGATCTCGATCATCAGCAGCCGGCCAATGCCTTGCCCTTGCAGCGCCGGATTGACGAACACCGAGCGCACCACGTTGGCGTCGAGGGCGGCGGTGGCGACGATCACTTGATCTTGAATGGCCACGAGCACCAGGCGGCGCTTGAGCAAGATCAACACCGCATCCGGCGTGAAATTACTCGCCACCCGCGCAATCACATCCGCCGGGTAATCCCGCGCATTGCTGCTGTGCAAGGCCGCCAGGATGACCTGGCTGATCCCTTCGGCATCGGCTGCCTGGGCGAGACGAACGGCGGTAGACATGATTCCTCCTGGCTGACGGCGCGATAACAAACACCACAATAACAATGTGGGAGCTGGCTTGCCTGCGATGACGGTAAATCAGTGTCCTATTTGTTGACTGACCCACCGCCATCGCAGGCAAGCCAGCTCCCACAGTTTGATCGCATTCCAACCTCTACAGCTGATTCGGCTGTGCCATTACCCTTTTCAGCTTTCCCGGCTGAGCCGCCCTAAGGTTTCAGCCGGGATTCATCCGCCATACCGCACAAAATAGCCCCACAGCTCAACCCCATGGATTCGTGCACCCATGCAAACCACCAATACCGTCTTGATGATTCGCCCGGCGCGCTTTGCCTTCAACCCGGACACCGCGATCAACAACCGCTTCCAACGCCAGCCCCTCGACCCGCTCAGCGCACAGCAGAAAGCGCTGGAAGAATTCGACGGCTATGTCGATACCCTGCGCCAGCACGGCGTCGAAGTCCTGGTGGTGCAAGACACGCCGGCGCCTCACACGCCCGATTCGATCTTCCCCAATAACTGGTGGAGCAGCCACGCCGACGGCAGCCTGGTGCTGTACCCGATGGAAGGCCAGAACCGACGACTGGAGCGCAACAAAGGCGTGCTGCAAGTGCTGGAACAGCGATTTACAGTCAAGGACACCATCGACCTCAGCCACCTCGAACAACAGAACATCTTCCTCGAAGGCACCGGCAGCATGGTGCTCGACCGCCAGCATCGCATCAGCTACGCCTGCCATTCTGGGCGCACCCACCACGACGCCCTGCGCCAGTTCGCCGAACGCCTCGACTACCAACTCTGCGTGTTCCATGCCGTCGACCGCCATCACGCACCGATCTACCACAGCAACGTGATGATGAGCGTCGGTCGCGACCTTTCGGTGGTGTGCCTGCAAGCCCTGCCGGACGCCAGCGAACGCCAGGCCCTGGAACGCTCCCTGCGCGACACCGGCAAAGACATCCTCGCCCTCGACTTCGACCAGTTGGAGGCCTTCGCCGGCAACATGCTCGAAGTGCATGACCGCGACGGCCAGCCGCTGCTGGTGATGTCAGCCAGCGCCTGGGGCGCCCTGCAACCCGCGCAGCGCGTGCATGTGGAACGCCATACGCGGCCGGTGGTGGTGAACATCGACAACATCGAACGCATCGGCGGCGGCAGTGCCCGCTGCATGCTGGCGGAAGTGCACCTGCCCGCCCGCGCCACCGTCCAATAACTCAAGGAGTCTTGCCATGACCCGCTATATCGACGTCAACGACCTCTGCTACCTGGTCTCGCAAAAAGGCCTGCAAACCTGCATCACCGAAATGGCCGAGTACATCCGTGCCGACTACCTGCGCTGGCAGGATTTCGAAAAATGCGCGCGCCTGGCCAACCACTCGCCGGACGGCGTAATCGAGTTGATGCCGGTGTCCGACGCGTCGCTGTACGCGTTCAAATACGTCAACGGCCACCCGAAAAACACCCTGGCCGGCATGCTCACCGTGATGGCCTTCGGCGCCCTGGGCGATGTGGACACCGGCCTGCCGGTGCTGCTGGCAGAAATGACCTTGACCACCGCGATTCGCACCGCCGCCACCTCGGCGCTGGTCGCCCGCTACCTGGCCCGCGACAACAGCCGCAGCATGGCGCTGATCGGCAACGGCTCCCAGAGCGAGTTCCAGGCCCTGGCCTTCCACGCCATGCTCGGCATCAATGAGATCCGCCTGTTCGATATCGACGCCAAGGCCACCGCCAAGCTGGCGGCCAACCTCAAGGCGTTCCCGGCGATCAAGGTGATCCTGGCCGGCAGCGTCGCCGAAGCGGTGAAAGGCGCGGACATCGTCACCACCGTCACGGCCGACAAGGCCTACGCCACCATCCTGACAGACGAGATGATCGAACCCGGCATGCACCTCAACGCCGTCGGCGGCGACTGCCCCGGCAAGACCGAGCTGGACCGACGTATCGTCGAGCGCGCGCGGGTGATCGTGGAGTACGAGCCGCAAAGCCGCATCGAAGGTGAAATCCAGCACATGCCGGAAGACTCGCCCGTCACCGAACTGTGGCAAGTGATCAACGGCCAACAGCCCGGCCGCGAAAATGCGCGCCAGGTGACCCTGTTCGACTCGGTAGGTTTTGCCATCGAAGACTACTCGGCCCTTCGCTACGTGCTGGACGTGGCCAAGGCCCTGGAGGTAGGCAGCGATCTTGAGTTGGTGCCGGACCTGGCCGACCCGAAAGACCTGTTCGCCCGCCTGGCCCAGCAGCCTCGGCTACAGCAGAAAAAGCGCGCCTGAGAACGCTCTGGCCTGCCGCTTTGCGCCGAGGGCGGGCCAGATTCACCCTAGTGAAAAGCCGATTCAGCGGGTGCCTCAGCCGATTCCGCTGCATTGTCGGTTTTAACAGCGCAATTTGCGCTTTATGTGAGGGGTAAACGACACAAAAAACGCACCACCTTGGAGCATTCTCTCCCCCCAATAAGAACGATTTGTTTCAACTCGATTACTGCCCTGACATCAATTACAAAATATAGGGACTCCACATGACTCCACTGCGATCACTCTTCGCCGCGTTGCTGTTGCCACTCTGCGCCACCGCCGCCCACGCCCAGGACTGGAAAGAAATCCGCTTCGGCGTATTCCCCGAATATCCCCCCTTCGAGTCCGTCGCCGCCGACGGCAGCCTGCAAGGCTTCGATATCGAGCTGGGCAACGCCATCTGCGCCAAGCTGGAAGTGAAATGCACCTGGGTGCACAACGAATTCGACGGCATGATCCCGGCCCTGCGCGCGCGCAAGTTCGACGCGATCATGTCCTCCATGGCCGTGACCCCGGCCCGCGAAAAGATCATCGACTTCAGTGACCGCCTGTTCCTCAGCCCGACCTCGGTGATTACGCGCAAAAGCGCCGACTTCGGCGACACCCCGGAGTCGCTGAAGGGCAAGCAAGTCGGCGTGTTGCAGGGCTCGCTGCAAGAGGCCTATGCCCGTGCGCACTTGGCCAAGCTCGGCGCGCAGATCAAGGCGTATCAGTCCCAGGACCAGAACTACGCCGACCTGCAGAACGGCCGCCTCGACGCGACCCTGACCGACAAGCTCGAAGCCCAGCTCAACTTCCTGTCCAAACCCGAAGGCGCCGACTTCAAGACCGGCCCGGCCTTCAAGGACCCGACCTTGCCCCTGGACATCGCCATGGGCTTGCGCAAGAACGATCAGGAACTGCGGGCGCTGATCAACAAGGGCATCGCTGCTGTGCAGGCGGATGGGACCTATGCCGAGATCCAGAAGAAATACTTCGGCGATCAGGACATCTACCACGAATAGCAGCCTCGTCCTTGTGTGGGAGCTGGCTTGCCTGCGATCGCGGTGGGTCAGCTTGCACAGCTGTGACTGATGTTCCGCTATCGCAGGCAAGCCAGCTCCCACAATCAACCTGTGCGCTCCTTCGAGATCTACCCCATGAACGAATTCCTCAACCTGCAAGGCTACGGCCCCATGCTGGCCCAAGGCGCCTGGATGACCCTCAAGCTGTCATTCCTCGCCTTGGCCCTGAGCCTCGCCCTGGGCCTGATCGCCGCCGGCGCCAAGCTCTCCCGCGCCAAATGGCTGCGCGTGCCGGCCACGCTCTACACCACCTTGATCCGCAGCGTGCCGGACCTGGTGCTGATCCTGCTGATCTTCTACAGCCTGCAACTGTGGCTCAACGACCTGAGCGAAATGTTCGGCTGGGACTACTTTGAAATCGACCCGTTCACCGCCGGAGTGGTCACCCTTGGGTTTATCTACGGCGCGTATTTCACCGAGAACTTCCGGGGCGCGATCCTCAGCGTGCCGGCCGGCCAACTGGAAGCGGCGACCGCCTACGGCCTGAGCCGCTGGCAGCGCTTTCACCTGGTGCTGTTCCCGCAACTGATGCGTTTTGCCCTGCCGGGCCTGGGCAATAACTGGCTGGTGCTGCTCAAGTCCACGGCGCTGGTGTCGATCATCGGCCTGTCGGACCTGGTCAAGGCCGCACAAAATGCCGGCAAAACCACCAACGAGCCGTTGTACTTCCTGATCCTCGCCGGCCTGATGTACCTGGTGATCACCACCCTCTCCAACCGCATCTTCAAGCGCCTCGAACGGCGCTACAACCTCGGCATCAAGGGGATGGCGCGATGATCGAACTGTTCCAGCAATACGGCCTGGCCTACCTGTTCAGCGATGGCGCGGGGTTGTCCGGCGTCGCCATGACGTTGTGGTTGTTCATCATCTCGGTGGTGTTGGGTTTTTGCCTGTCGATCCCGTTGGCGCTTGCGCGGGTTTCCGAGCACGTCTGGCTGCGCTGGCCGGTGGAGGTCTACACCTACCTGTTTCGCGGCACGCCGCTGTATATCCAGCTGCTGATTTGCTACACCGGGCTGTACAGCCTGGAAGTGGTGCAGGACAACGCCCTGCTCAACCAGTTTTTCCGCAACGCGCTGAACTGCACGCTGCTGGCGTTTGTGCTCAACACCTGCGCCTACACCGTGGAAATCTTCGCCGGGGCGATTCGCAATATTCCCCATGGCGAAATCGAAGCGGCCCGCGCCTATGGCCTGCATGGCTGGCGCTTGAACCTGTTCGTGGTGGTGCCCGCCGCGCTGCGCCGCGCATTGCCGGCCTACAGCAACGAAATGATCCTGATGCTGCACGCCACCTCCCTGGCGTTTACCGCCACCGTGGCCGACATCCTCAAGGTGGCCCGCGACGCCAATGCCGAAACCTTCCTGACGTTCCAGGCCTTCGGCATCGCGGCCCTGCTCTACATGCTGCTGTCCTTTGCACTGGTGGGCCTGTTCCGACTGGCCGAACGTCGCTGGATGCGTTTTCTTGTTCCTACCCGAGGCTAACCCATGAATCAGTCCGCGCAGGCCCTGGCCGCTTATCCCGTTGACGAACCCGTTGCCAAACCCGCCACTGCCGCCATCAAGCTGCAAGTCGAAGGCATCCACAAACGCTACGGCGAACACGAAGTGCTCAAGGGGGTGTCCCTGAATGCGCGCCAGGGCGATGTGATCAGCCTGATCGGCGCCAGCGGCTCGGGCAAAAGCACGATGCTGCGCTGCATCAATTTCCTCGAACAACCGGACGCCGGGGTGATCACCCTGGACGGCATCAGTATCGAAATGCGCCAGGGCCGTGCCGGCACCCGTGCGCCGCATCAAGCGCAGTTGCAGAACCTGCGCACGCGCCTGGCCATGGTGTTCCAGCACTTCAATCTGTGGAGCCACATGACCGTGCTGGAAAACATCACCATGGCTCCGCGCCGGGTGCTGGGCGTGAGCGCCGCCGAGGCGGAGAAACGCGCGCGCCTGTACTTGGACAAGGTCGGCCTGCCGGGCCGCGTGGCGGATCAGTACCCGGCGTTTCTCTCCGGCGGCCAGCAACAGCGCGTGGCGATTGCGCGGGCCTTGGCGATGGAGCCGGAGATTATCCTGTTCGATGAACCAACTTCCGCACTCGACCCAGAACTTGTAGGAGAAGTCCTCAAAGTCATACAGACGTTGGCCGAGGAAGGTCGTACCATGCTGATGGTCACCCACGAAATGGGCTTTGCCCGCCAGGTGTCCAGCCAAGTGCTGTTCTTGCACCAGGGCCGGGTTGAGGAACACGGCGACGCCAGGATCCTCGACCACCCCAACAGCCAACGCTTGCAGCAATTTCTTTCCAACCGTTTGAAGTGAAACCCATGGATACCAAGGCCAACGGCCCCCATTCCTCCCCCGCGCTGGACCGCATCGATGAAGCCATCATCGAAGTGCTGCGCCACCAAGGGCGTATCACCTACGAAAAGCTCTCGTCGCTGGTGCACCTCACGCCCAGGCCCTGCCTGGAACGGGTGCGCAAGCTGGAGCGGCGCGGGGTGATCCGTGGGTATGGGGCGATCATCGATGTGCAGATGGTCTCGCCAGGCCTTTCGTTGCTGGTGCTGGTGGCCTTGTCCAACCAGAGCGGGCGCTCGGCGCAAAAAGCCTTCGAAGCCTGCGTCAAGGCTTGCCCGCAGGTGTTCGAATGCCAGTTGATCAGCGGCCCGTTTGACTACAGCCTGCGCATGCGCTGCCGGGACATGGAGCATTACCGGGTGCTGACGGAAACCTGGTTGAACAATGATGAGTTGCACATCGATAAGTTGGTGGCGCATCCGGAGTTGGCGGTGGTGAAAAACACCGCCACCGAACTGGCCTAGCAAGCGCCACTCAGGCCGCCAGCTTACCGCTGGCGATGGCCGCAGAAGCCGCGACCATCGCCTTTAGCAGCACCGCACACCCCGCCGCCAGGTCATCCGGGGCGGCGTTTTCAATTTCGTTGTGGCTGATGCCGCCCTCGCACGGCACAAAAATCATGCCCGCCGGGCCCAGTTCGGCCACGAAGATCGCGTCATGCCCTGCCCCACTGACGATGTCCATGTTCGACAAGCCCAGGCTATTGGCGGCCTCCCGCACTGCGTCCACACAACCCTTGTCGAAATACAGCGGCGGGAAATCGGCCGTGGGTTCCATCTCGAAGCTCAAGCCATGCTTGGCACAGGTGTCTTCAATCACCTTGCGCACCTGGGCAATCATCGAGTCCAGGCGCGCCGGCTCCAGATGACGGAAGTCCAGGGTCATGCGCACTTCACCGGGAATCACATTGCGCGAGCCGGGGTAAGCCTGCAGGCAACCGACGGTGCCGCAGGCATGGGGTTGATGCCCAAGCGCCGCCGCATTCACCGCCGCCACCACCGCCGCGGCGCCCACCAGGGCATCCTTGCGCAGGTGCATCGGCGTCGGCCCCGCATGGGCCTCGACGCCGCGCAGTTTCAGGTCGAACCACTTCTGTCCGAGGGCGCCCAGCACCACGCCGATGGTTTTTTTCTCGTCTTCAAGAATCGGCCCCTGTTCGATGTGCGCCTCGAAATAAGCACCCACCTTATGCCCGCTGACCGGCCGCGCGCCCGCGTAGCCAATCGCGTTCAGCGCATCGCCCACGCTGACGCCGTCCGCATCGACCTTGGCCAACGTATCGGCCAGGGTGAATTTCTCGGCGAACACGCCCGAGCCCATCATGCACGGCGGAAAACGCGAGCCCTCTTCGTTGGTCCACACCACCACTTCCAACGGCGCCTCGGTTTCTACGTTCAGGTCGTTGAGGGTGCGCAGTACTTCCACACCCGCCAGTACGCCGAAGCAACCGTCGAACTTGCCGCCGGTGGGCTGGGTGTCGATGTGGCTGCCGGTCATCACCGGTGGCAGGTTCGGATTACGCCCCGGACGACGGGCGAAGATGTTGCCGATGCCATCCACGGTCACCGTGCAGCCGGCCTCTTCGCACCACTGCACGAACAGGTCGCGGGCCTTGCGATCCAGGTCGGTGAGGGCCAGGCGACACACACCGCCCTTGGGCGTGGCGCCGAGCTTGGCCAGGTCCATCAGCGACTGCCACAGGCGGTCGCGGTTGATTTGCAGGACGTCGAGGGCAGCGTTCATGAGTGATCTCCTCAGGCTGGTTTTTTCTTATGGATTGACGGCAACCGGGCTGGTCCCGCGCTTGGCATTCAGGCCGTAGTACAACAGGCCGCCCAACGCCGAACCGGTAAACCAGCCGTAGCTGTAGAACCAGCTGAACGCATCGCTGCCCAGGGACAGCAAGGTCAGCACCACCGGCACACCGAACGCGATGAAACCGCTCCAGTTCCATGCCGGGTACACGTCGTCGCGGTACAGGCCGGCCAGGTCGAGTTGTTGTTTGCGGGTGATGAAGTAGTCCACCACCATGATTCCGGCAATGGGCCCCAGCAGGCTTGAATAGCCCAGCAACCAGTTGGAATACACGGTTTCCAGGCTCACGTCGGACACGATCAGGCCGAGCTTTTTCAGCAACTCATGACCCATCAGCGCCAGCCCCACCAGGCCGGTCAGGATCACTGCCGTGGTGCGGTTGATCAGCTTGGGCGCGATGTTCTGGAAGTCATTGGTAGGCGACACAATGTTCGCAGCCGTGTTGGTGGACAAGGTGGCGATGATGATCAGCGCCATCGCAATGGCCACCCACACCGGGCTCTGGATATGCCCGATCAGGGTCACCGGGTCGGACACGCTGACCCCCACCAGTTTCACCGACGCGGCGGTCATGATCACGCCGAGGGCGGCGAACAGGAACATGGTCAGCGGCAGGCCGAAGATCTGCCCGAGGATCTGGTCCTTCTGGCTGTTGGCGTAACGGCTGAAGTCCGGGATATTCAGCGACAAGGTGGCCCAGAAACCCACCATCGCGGTGAGACCGGCCATGAAGTAACCGGTGAGGCTCGCGCCTTCCGGGCGTTTCGGCGGGATCGCCATCAACTCACTGATGGATACATTGGGCATCGCCCACACCAGCAGGCCAATGCCCACCGCCACCAGCAACGGCGCCGACAGCGTCTCCAGCCGCTTGATCGACTCGGCGCCACGCAGCACCACCCATAGGTTCAGGCACCAGAAAATCATGAAACCGATCACTTCACCGGTGCCGCCAAGGGACTTCCAACCCTCGAAGATCGAGCCGAGAAACAGGTGAATCGCCAGCCCGCCGAACATTGTCTGGATACCAAACCAGCCACAGGCCACCAGCGCGCGGATCAGGCATGGCACGTTGGAACCGAGGATGCCGAACGACGAGCGCAGCAGCACCGGAAACGGTATGCCGTACTTGGTGCCGGGGAAGGCGTTGAGGGTCAGCGGGATCAACACCACGATGTTGGCCAGCAGGATCGCCATCAGCGCCTCGCCCACCGACAAACCGAAATACGCGGTGAGCACCCCGCCCAAGGTGTAGGTGGGTACGCAGATCGACATGCCGACCCACAGCGCGGTGATGTGCCACTTGTTCCAGGTGCGTTCGTGCACCTTGGTCGGTGCCATGTCGTGGTTGTAGCGCGGGCTGTCGAGGACGTCGGGGCCGGCGTCGAGTTCGTACAGGCCGTTGCGCTCAATGACTTGCGATCTGTTCTGTTGCATGGCCGCTCCACGGTTTTTTCGAATTATTTTTGCTCACCTGCACGGTGTGTGCCGGTGGCCGGAGTACCTCGTAAACAACATGACATCACGGGCCCGGCCAGCCGCCACTGCACTCAATATCCATGCCGACAGACGCTACCAAACCCTCACCGCTTATATAACTTACTGATGTTTATCAGCTTTCCGATTGAGCCTTCGGTACTTGCCACGTTACTCAGGCTAGATAACGTGGAAGTTGCCCGAACTGTCAGGACTCAATCTGGTGCAACACAATTATTTTTATTTCCCCGCCCCGTCAAGAGGCAAGTCTCAAGCGTCTGATTTGCAATAAGAAATGTTGCTCAATTTAAGAACCTGTCAAGTGCGTCAAAATGGTGATAGCACGCTACATTTTGGTGATTTTCTATTTTTATTCATATAAATCATATAGTTAATCAAGATATAAGCTTATGAAAAATCTTCTTGCCCAATCTAAAAACTCGGGCTAGTTTCTATTCCTGTCACCGATGACAGGAATTAACTGACCCTCGGTAAGCAGCATTACAACACTTAGAACTGGCACAAGCCGGTCAAGCCTGTGAGGAACTCGACATGTCGCTGTTGATCCGTGGCGCCACCGTTATTACCCATGATGAAAGTTACCGCGCCGATGTGTTATGCGCAGGCGGTCTAATCCGGGCTATTGGTACGAATCTGGATATTCCCGCCGGCACTGAAATACTCGATGGCAGCGGCCAATACCTGATGCCCGGCGGCATCGACCCCCATACCCATATGCAACTGCCCTTCATGGGCACGGTGGCCAGTGAAGACTTTTTCAGTGGCACGGCGGCAGGCCTGGCGGGAGGCACCACGTCGATCATCGACTTTGTGATTCCCAACCCGCAGCAATCCCTGTTGGAAGCGTTTCACCAGTGGCGTGGCTGGGCGGAAAAATCCGCCTCGGACTACGGCTTCCACGTGGCGATCACCTGGTGGAGCGAACAGGTGCGCGAGGAAATGGCCGAGTTGGTCAGCCACCACGGCATCAACAGCTTCAAGCACTTCATGGCCTACAAGAACGCGATCATGGCGGCGGACGACACCCTCGTCGCCAGTTTCGAACGCTGCCTGGAACTGGGCGCGGTGCCCACCGTGCACGCGGAAAACGGCGAACTGGTGTACCACCTGCAACGCAAGCTGATGGCCCAAGGCATTACCGGGCCCGAGGCGCATCCGCTGTCGCGTCCTTCGCAAGTCGAAGGCGAAGCGGCCAGCCGCGCCATTCGCATCGCCGAGACCATCGGCACGCCGCTCTACCTGGTGCATGTGTCCACCCAGGAAGCGCTGGATGAAATCACCTACGCACGCAGCAAAGGTCAGCCGGTCTACGGCGAAGTGCTGGCCGGCCACCTGTTGCTGGACGACAGCGTCTACCAGCACCCGGACTGGCAAACCGCCGCCGGTTACGTGATGAGCCCGCCATTCCGTCCGCGCGGGCATCAGGAAGCGCTGTGGCATGGCCTGCAATCCGGCAACCTGCACACCACCGCCACCGATCACTGCTGCTTCTGCGCCGAGCAGAAAGCCGCCGGCCGTGACGACTTCAGCAAGATCCCCAACGGCACCGCCGGCATCGAAGACCGCATGGCGCTGCTGTGGGATGAAGGGGTCAACACCGGTCGTTTGTCGATGCAGGAGTTTGTCGCGCTGACCTCCACCAACACCGCGAAGATCTTCAACCTCTACCCGCGCAAAGGCGCGATCCGCGTGGGCGCCGATGCCGACCTGGTGCTGTGGGACCCCGAGGGTACGCGGACCATTTCCGCCAAGACTCACCATCAGAAAGTCGATTTCAACATCTTCGAAGGCAAGACCGTGCGCGGCGTGCCGAGCCACACCATCAGCCAGGGCAAGCTGGTCTGGGCCGATGGCGACCTGCGTGCCGAGCGCGGTGCCGGGCGGTATGTGGAACGGCCGACGTATCCGCCGGTGTTTGAGCAGTTGAGCAAGCGGGCTGCGCATTCCAAGCCAGTGGCTGTGAAACGCTGAAGCCGCCGAAGAGGCCAGTACCGGCAACACAAAAACCAATGCCCATCAGAGGCAGTACCTCAATAACCGTGAGGCCAACACCGTGATCCAGACCCTGACCCACCTCCCCCATCCCACTGAGGATGGACCGACGCTCGCCAGCCATTTCACCGACCTGGCGCCACCGCTCAACGCTCGGCAGGCCCAACTGGAAGCCTCGCGCTGCCTGTATTGCTACGACGCGCCGTGCGTAAACGCATGCCCCAGCGAGATCGACATCCCGTCGTTCATCCGCAACATCCACACCGAAAACGTGCAAGGCGCCGCGCAGAAAATCCTCTCGGCCAACATCCTCGGCGGCAGTTGCGCCCGGGTCTGCCCCACCGAAATTCTGTGCCAGCAGGCGTGCGTGCGTAACAACGCCGAAGAATGCGCTCCGGTGCTGATCGGCCTGTTGCAACGTTATGCCGTCGACAATGCGCACTTCAGCGAACACCCCTTCCACCGCGCCGCCGCTACCGGCAAGCGCATCGCCGTGGTCGGCGCCGGGCCTGCTGGACTCGCGTGCGCCCACCGCAGCGCCTTGCACGGCCATGACGTGGTGATCTTCGAAGCCCGTGAAAAAGGCGGTGGCCTGAATGAATACGGGATCGCCAAGTACAAGCTGGTGGATGACTTCGCGCAGAAGGAGTTGGATTTCCTCCTGCAGATTGGTGGCATCGAGATTCGCCACGGCCAGCGTCTGGGAGACAACCTCACGCTGAGTGAACTGCACCAGCAATTCGACTCAGTGTTCCTCGGCCTCGGCCTGGCCGCCAGCAAACAACTCGGCCTGCCCTTTGAGGACGCCCCCGGCCTGCTTGCCGCCACCGATTACATCCGCGAACTGCGCCAGGCCGACGACCTGACCCAACTGCCCCTGGCCGATCGCTGCATCGTGCTCGGCGCCGGCAACACCGCCATCGACATGGCCGTGCAGATGGCCCGTCTCGGTGCGCGCGATGTGAACCTCGTTTACCGGCGTGGCTTGGCGGACATGGGCGCCACTCATCACGAACAGGATATCGCCAAGGCCAACCAGGTGCGCCTGCTGACCTGGGCCCAGCCGGAAGCAGTGCTGCTGGACGATCAGGGCCATGTGCGTGGCATGCGCTTCTTGCGCACGCGCATGGAAAACGGCCGTTTGCACCCGACCGGCGAAACCTTCGAACTGGCGGCCGATGCGATCTTCAAAGCCATCGGCCAGGGCTTCGATAACGCGGCACTGCACGATCCGCTGGCCCAGCAACTGCAGCGCGTCGGTGAACGGATCTTCGTCGATGAACAGCTGCGCACCAGCATTCCCGGTGTGTACGCGGGTGGCGATTGCGTCAGCCTCGGCCAGGACCTCACCGTGCAGGCGGTGCAACACGGCAAGCTGGCCGCCGAGGCCATCCATGCCCAACTCATGCTGAATGTGGAGGCTGCGTAATGGCCGATCTCTCGATTGTATTTGCCGGTATCAAAGCCCCCAACCCGTTCTGGCTGGCCTCCGCCCCGCCCACCGACAAGGCCTACAACGTGGTGCGCGCCTTCGAAGCCGGCTGGGGCGGCGTGGTGTGGAAAACCCTGGGCGAGGATCCGGCGGCGGTCAACGTGTCGTCACGCTACTCGGCGCATTACGGCGCCAACCGTGAAGTGCTGGGCATCAACAATATCGAGCTGATCACCGACCGCTCGCTGGAGATCAACCTGCGGGAAATCACCCAGGTGAAAAAGGACTGGCCCGACCGCGCACTGATCGTGTCGCTGATGGTGCCGTGCGTCGAGGAGTCCTGGAAAAACATCCTGCCGCGGGTGGAAGCCACCGGCTGCGACGGTATCGAACTGAACTTCGGTTGCCCCCACGGCATGCCCGAACGCGGTATGGGTGCGGCGGTGGGCCAGGTGCCGGAATACGTGGAACAGGTGACGCGCTGGTGCAAGACGTATTGCTCGCTGCCGGTGATCGTCAAGCTCACGCCGAATATCACCGACATCCGCGTGGCGGCGCGGGCGGCCTATCGCGGCGGCGCGGACGCGGTGTCGCTGATCAACACCATCAACTCCATCACCAGCGTCGACCTGGAACGCATGGTCGCGTTGCCGGTGGTGGGCACGCAAAGCACCCACGGCGGTTATTGCGGCTCGGCGGTCAAGCCGATTGCGCTGAACATGGTCGCCGAAATCGCCCGCGACCCGCAGACCCAGGGCCTGCCGATCTGCGGCATTGGTGGCATCGGCAACTGGCGTGACGCGGCGGAGTTTGTCGCCCTGGGCTGCGGCGCTGTGCAGGTGTGCACGGCGGCGATGCTGCATGGGTTTCGGATTGTGGAGGAGATGAAGGACGGGCTGTCGCGATGGATGGACAGCCAAGGCTACAACAGCCTGCAGGACTTTTCCGGACGTGCGGTGGGCAACACGACAGACTGGAAGTACCTGGACATCAACTATCAGGTGATTGCGAAGATAGATCAGGCAGCCTGCATTGGTTGCGGGCGTTGCCATATTGCCTGTGAGGACACGTCGCACCAGGCCATCGCCAGTTTGAAACAGGCGGATGGCACACATAAATACGAGGTGATCGATGACGAGTGCGTGGGCTGCAACCTGTGCCAGATCACCTGTCCGGTGGCGGACTGTATCGAGATGGTGCCGATGGATACCGGCAAGCCGTTCTTGAATTGGACGCAGGATCCGAGAAATCCCTACCGGGAGGCGGTGTAGTCCTTTAGATCGCTATCGCAGGCAAGCCAGCTCCCACATTCGACTGCATTCCTTCAGACAAAATGCGGTGAACTGTGGGAGCTGGCTTGCCTGCGATGAGGCCATCTGCGTCACCCTAAGGCTCAAGGCTCCAACCCAATCCCCCGCAAAATCACGCTCGTCACCGTCTGAATCGCCTTCTCGAACTGCATGTCCGACAACGGCTGGTGCTCATTCAGGATCTTCACCTGATGATCAAAGTCGGCATAGTGCTGGGTCGAGGCCCAGATCATGTACAGCAGGCTCGACGGCTCCACCGCCAGGATGCGTTTGTCTTCCACCCACTGGCGAATTTTCGCTTCCTTCATCTTGGCCCAGTCGTACAGGCTTTCATCCAATGCCTCACCGAGGGTCGGCGCGCCATGGATGATTTCATTGGCCCAGACTTTCGATCCGTAGGGCCGGGTGCGCGAGCGTTGCATCTTGGCGCGGATGTAACTGCTGAGCACCACCCGTGGGTCATCGAAGGTCTCGAAACTCAAGGCGTCCTGCTTCCACACTTCCAGCAGGTCGAACAGCACGGCGCTGTACAGCTCGCTCTTGGTGGTGAAGTAGTAATGCAGGTTGGAGCGCGGCAGTTGCACTTCTTCGGCGATATCCGCCATGGCGGTACTGCCATAGCCTTTCTCGGCGAAGATTTTCTCCGCCGCCAGCAGGATTTTTTCGACGTTGACCCGACGAATTCCGATCTTGTGATTGCCCATAAGGGCTCCCTGACAACAACTTGGCTTAAAGACTACCATCGGCTCTAGATCGCGGCGACAGGCCATAATGAAACTTCTGACGCGAACCTTTCCCCTGGAAATGGGATTGGTTAGGATCGCGGTCCCCATGAAGGATCATTGCAATGACTATTCGACCTCGCGTGGCCACCGACGACCCCGTGCTGGGCGCACTCTGGGAGCGCTCGGTGCGGGCCACCCATGATTTCCTCCCCGAGGATGACATTCAACGTCTGCTACCCCTGGTGCGCGATGCCTACCTGCCAATGCCCGCACTGGAGGTGTGGGTGTATGAAGACCCACAGGGCACCGCCGGTTTCATCGGCACCGGCGGGCACAACGTGGAAATGCTGTTTATCGAGCCCGACCGCCGTGGCCAGGGCATCGGACGCCGGTTGCTGGACCACGCCCGCGCCCGTCACGACACCCTCACGGTGGACGTGAACGAACAAAACCCTCAGGCCGTGGGTTTCTACCTGCATTATGGTTTTATCCAGGTCGCGCGCTCGCCGCTGGATGGCGAAGGCAAGCCCTTTCCCTTGCTGCACATGGCTCTACCGACTCCCTGACCCTGAAGGTATTGAACGATGTTGATCAAGAAAAGCCTCACCACCATCGCCCTGCTCGCCTCCCTGCTGGGCGCCTCCGCCGCATTGGCCCATGCGCACCTCAAGAGCGCTGAACCGGCGGCCGACAGCAGCGTCGCCGCGCCCAAGGACCTGCGCTTGACCTTCAGCGAAGGCGTCGAGGCCACCTTCACCAAGGTGTCCTTGAGCAAGGACGGCACCGAAGTGGCGATCAAGGGCCTGGAAACACCGGATGCCGACAAGAAAGTCCTGGTCGTCACCCCGGCCGCCCCCTTGGCGGCCGGCAACTACAAAGTGGTGTGGAACGCGGTCTCGGTCGACACTCATAAGAGCAACGGTGAATACAGCTTCAAGGTCGGCCAATAACCCATGGCAACGCTGCTGGTGCTGTGCCGCTTCCTGCATTTCATCGTCGTGCTGCTGATGTTCGGGGCCTGTGCATTCAGGCCCTGGCTGCTCGGCGCGCAAGCGCAACCGGCGCTGGACCGGCAACTTGAGCGCATCACCCGTGGGTTGGCCTGGCTGGGATTGTTCTCTGGCGTGGCCTGGCTGCTGTTGATTACCGCCAGCATGGCGGGCAGTTGGGACGCGGCGCTGCAACCGGCCACCGTGCAGTTGGTGCTGGGCAAGACCTTCTTTGGCCAGGTGTGGGTGTGGCATCTGTTGCTGAACCTCTTGCTGGTCATCGTGCTGGCCAAACCCTGGCGGGCATTACGCTTGCCGGTCATCGTGCTGCTGCTGGCAACCTTGGCGCCGGTCGGGCATGGCGCCATGCTCGATGGGCTCAGCGGCCAATTGCTGATCCTCAATCAAGTGGTGCACCTGGTGTGCGTCGGTGCCTGGCTCGGCGGCTTGCTGTTGCTGTTGTTGATCCTCAGGCAATCGCCAGCCCTGGCGCTGGAGCCGATCCTGCGGCGGTTCAGCGGCGTGGGGTATGGGCTAGTCGCCGGTTTGCTGGTGACCGGCTTGATCAACGTGCGCGTACTGACCGGGCAATTCTGGCCCACGCCTTTGTTCAACGGATTCGCGCTGATTCTGTTGATCAAGGTATTTCTGGTGCTGGGCATGCTGGCGTTGGCGCTGCTGAACCGCCTGCGCATCGAGCGCTGCGAACAACGCCTGGGCAGTTTGAGATCCAGTGTGATGCTGGAGTGGCTGCTGGGTGTTGCAGCGGTGGCCGCCGTTTCCCTTCTTGGCACCTTGCCTCCCATGGTGATGGCGGGCTGAGTAACTTCCCGCTTGCGCCCCGAGCAGGTCATCATACAACTTCTGCTTGACAGCGCTTTAAAACCTCGCAAATATCCCACTCAATGTTGTACGACAACGTATAACAAATAATAAAAACAACAAAAGAAAGGGAGCTTCACTGTGAGTTCACTCGCCCGCAATTCCTCCGTTCGCCTGGGTTTTATCGGTCTCGGCAGCCTGGCCTTTACCCTGCCCCTCGCCGCCTCGGCCGAAGGCTTCATCGACGATGCCAAGGCCACGCTCAACCTGCGCAACGCCTACTTCAACCGCAACTTCACCAACCCGACCAATCCCCAGGCCAAGGCCGAAGAGTGGACGCAGAACTTCATTCTTGACGCCAAGTCCGGCTACACCACCGGCACGGTGGGCTTCGGCATCGATGTACTGGGTCTGTATTCGCAAAAGTTGGATGGCGGTAAAGGCACCGGCGGTACGCAGTTGCTGCCGATCCACAGCGACGGCCGCCCGGCGGACAACTTCGGACGTCTGGGCGTGGCGCTGAAAACCAAGTTGTCCAAGACTGAATTGAAGGTCGGTGAATGGATGCCGGTGCTGCCGATCCTGCGCTCCGACGACGGTCGCTCGCTGCCCCAGACGTTCCGTGGCGGCCAGGTCACGTCCAATGAAATCGCCGGCCTGACGCTCTACGGCGGGCAGTTTCGCGGTAACAGCCCGCGTAATGACGCGAGCATGGAAGACATGTTCATGAACGGCAAAGCCGCCTTCACCTCCGACCGCTTCAACTTCGGCGGCGGCGAATACAGCTTCAACGACAAACGTACCCAAGTCGGCGTGTGGTACGCCGAACTCACCGACATCTACCAGCAGCAATATTTCAACCTGACCCACAGCCAGCCCGTGGGCGACTGGACCCTGGGCGCCAACTTCGGCTTTTTTACCGGTAAGGAAGACGGCAGCGCCCTGGCCGGCGACCTCGACAACAAGACCGCCTTCGCCCTGCTCTCGGCCAAATACAACGGCAACACCTTCTATGTGGGTTTGCAGAAACTCACCGGCGACAGCGTGTGGATGCGCGTCAACGGCACCAGCGGCGGCACCCTGGCCAACGACAGCTACAACGCCAGCTACGATAACGCCAAGGAAAAGTCCTGGCAGGTGCGCCATGACTTCAACTTCGTGGTGCTCGGCATTCCAGGGCTGACCATGATGAACCGCTATATCAGCGGCAGTAACGTGCACACCGGGGCGATCACCGATGGCAAGGAATGGGGCCGCGAGTCGGAGCTGGCTTACACGGTGCAGAGCGGTGCGCTGAAGGACCTGAACGTGCGCTGGCGCAACTCGACCATGCGTCGGGATTTCAGCAATAACGAGTTTGATGAAAATCGCCTGTTCATCAGTTACCCGATTTCACTGTTGTAGGCTTCGCGCCGAACCCAGACTGGGAGCCATCACAAATCCCCTGTGGGAGCGGGCTTGCTCGCGAATGCGGTATATCAGACATGAATGAGTCGACTGACACACTGTATTCGCGAGCAAGCCCGCTCCCACATTCTGGCCATCACCTGACCGGAAGAACGTTGACAACCTGGGGAAACCCTAACGATACTTCGACATAGTCATACGACAACCTACAACAACAATGGAACCCTCATGACCACCACCACAACCACGCCCGTTCCATTCAATCGCCTGCTGCTCACCGGCGCGGCTGGCGGCCTGGGTAAAGTCTTGCGCGAGCGCCTGCGCCCTTATGCCCAGGTACTGCGGCTGTCGGATATCGCCAATATGGCCCCGGCCGCCGACCCGTGCGAAGAAGTGCAACCCTGCGACCTCGCCGACAAACAGGCCGTGCACCACTTGGTAGAAGGTGTCGACGCGATCCTGCACTTCGGCGGCGTCTCGGTGGAGCGCTCGTTCGAAGAAGTGCTCGGCGCAAACATCAGCGGCATTTTCCATATCTATGAAGCCGCGCGCCGCCACGGTGTGAAGCGCGTGATTTTCGCCAGTTCCAACCACGTGATCGGCTTCTACAAGCAAGGTGAAACCCTCGACGCCCACTCCCCTCGCCGCCCGGACAGCTACTACGGACTGTCCAAATCCTACGGCGAAGACATGGCCAGTTTCTACTTTGATCGCTACGGCATCGAGACCGTCAGCATCCGCATCGGCTCGTCGTTCCCGGAACCACAGAACCGCCGCATGATGCACACCTGGCTGAGCTTCGACGACCTGACTCAGTTGCTCGAGCGCGCGCTGTACACCCCCAACGTCGGCCACACCGTGGTCTATGGCATGTCGGATAACCTCGACACCTGGTGGGACAACCGCTACGCCGCCCACCTGGGCTTTGCGCCCAAAGACAGCTCCGAAGTGTTCCGCGCCCAGGTCGAAACCCAGCCACCGGTGGCCGCCGATGACCCGGCCAAGGTCTACCAGGGTGGCGCGTTCTGCGCTGCCGGCCCTTTCGGGGACTGACCATGACCGCTGAATTGATCGTCGATGCCCGCAATGCCGTCGGCGAATGCCCGGTGTGGGTGCCCGAGGAAAACGCTTTGTACTGGGTGGATATCCCCAAGGGTGGCCTGCAACGCTGGAGCGCCGCCAGCGGCCACGTGGCGGCCTGGACCGCTCCGCAGATGCTTGCCTGCATCGCCCGCACCGAGGCGGGCAACTGGGTCGCTGGTATGGAAACCGGGTTCTTCCAGCTCACCCCGCACAACGACGGCAGCCTGGACACCACGCCGCTGGCGGCTGTTGAGCACCCCCGCCAGGACATGCGCTTGAACGACGGCCGCTGTGATCGCCAGGGCCGTTTCTGGGCCGGCAGCATGGTGCTGGACATGGGCTTGAACGCGGCAGAAGGCACTCTGTATCGCTACGCATCCGGTGCGCCGCCCCATGCTCAGCTGGACGGTTTCATCACCTTGAACGGCCTGGCGTTCAGCCCCGATGGCCGCACGATGTATGCCTCCGATTCCCATCCGCTGGTGCAGCAGATCTGGGCCTTCGACTACGACATCGACACCGGCACGCCGTCCAAACGTCGCGTGTTCGTGGACATGCACAAACACCTCGGCCGCCCCGACGGCGCCGCCGTGGATGCCGATGGCTGTTACTGGATCTGCGCCAACGACGCCGGGTTGATCCATCGCTTCACCCCGGACGGTCGCCTCGACCGCTCCCTCACCGTACCGGTGAAAAAACCCACCATGTGCGCCTTTGGCGGCAGTCGCCTGGACACCCTGTTCGTCACCTCGATTCGCGATGACCAGAGTCAACAGTCACTGTCCGGCGGCGTGTTCGCCCTCAACCCCGGCGTTGTCGGATTGCCGGAGCCCACCTTTACCCTCTAGCTGCATCGCTGTGCCTTGAATACAACAATAACAAGACAGGAATGAAACCCCATGGACTTCAAACGCACCTTGCTCGCCGCTGCATTTTTCACCCTCAGCAGCGCTGCCCACGCGCTGGAAATCAAATTCGCCGACATCCACCCCGCCGGCTACCCCACCGTTGTGGCCGAAGAGAACATGGGCAAGGCCCTGACCAAAGAAAGCAACGGCGAGCTGACCTTCAAGTACTTCCCCGGCGGTGTCCTCGGCTCCGAGAAAGAAGTGGTCGAACAGGCGCAAGTCGGTGCTATCCAGATGACCCGCGTCAGCCTGGGGATCGTCGGCCCGGTGGTGCCGGACGTGAACGTGTTCAACCTGCCGTTCGTGTTCCGCGACCAGGCGCACATGCGCAAGGTCATCGACGGCGAGATCGGCGACGAGATCCTCGCCAAGATCACCAATTCCGAATTCGGCCTGGTCGCCCTGGCCTGGATGGATGGCGGTACGCGCAACCTCTACACCAAGAAGCCGGTGCGCAAGATCGAAGACCTCAAGGGCATGAAAATCCGCGTACAAGGCAACCCCTTGTTCATCGAAGCCTTCAATGAAATGGGGGCCAACGGCATCGCCATGGACACCGGCGAGATCTTCAGTGCCCTGCAGACCGGCGTCATCGACGGCGCGGAAAACAACCCGCCGACCCTGTTGGAACACAACCATTTCCAGAACGCCAAGTACTACACCCTCACCGAACACCTGATTTTGCCCGAGCCCATCGTGATGTCGAAAATCACCTGGAACAAACTCACCCCCGCGCAACAGGACATGGTGAAAAAAGCCGCCAAGGCCGCCCAGGCTGACGAGCGCGTGTTATGGGACGCCAAGTCTGCCAGCAGTGAAACCAAGCTCAAGGCCGCCGGTGTCGAGTTCATCACTGTCGACAAAAAACCCTTCTATGACGCCACCGCGCCGGTTCGCGCCAAGTACGGTGCGGCCTACGCCGACATCATCCAGCGTATCGACGCCGTTCAGTAACGCCCTCCTTCTCTAGCAAGGCCCGGCGCGGTCGGCATCGACGCGCCCGGTTACGGTGAACGCCATGAAGAATTTACTGCTGCGCATCAACGACCGTATCTACATGACCTGCATCTGGGTCGCCGGACTCTCGGTACTGGGGGTCGCGCTGATCATCCCCTGGGGCATCTTCGCCCGCTATGTCCTCGGCACCGGTTCGAGTTGGCCGGAGCCCACCGCCATTCTGCTGATGCTGGTGTTCACCTTTATCGGCGCGGCCGCCAGTTACCGCGCTGGTGCGCACATGTCGGTGGCCATGGTCACCGACCGCCTGCCGCCCACCCAACGCCGCGTCGTCGGTATCGTTTCCCAGCTGTTGATGGCAACCATCTGCCTGTTCATGACGATCTGGGGCACCAAGCTGTGCCTGTCCACCTGGAACCAGTTCATGAGTGCCATTCCCACCCTGCGCGTGGGCATCACTTATATGCCGATCCCGATTGGCGGGCTGCTGACCCTGGTTTTTGTGCTGGAGAAACTCTTGCTCGGTGACCAGAGCAACCGTCGGGTCGTGCGCTTCGACCTGGTTGAAGAAAGCGAAGGGGCTGCCTGATATGGACGCATTGATTCTGTTGGGCAGCTTTATCGCCTTGATCCTGATCGGCATGCCTGTGGCGTACGCCCTGGGGTTGTCGGCACTGATCGGCGCGTGGTGGATCGACATCCCGTTCCAGGCCCTGATGATCCAGGTGGCCGGCGGGGTGAACAAGTTTTCGCTGATGGCGATTCCGTTCTTTGTATTGGCCGGCGCGATCATGGCCGAGGGCGGCATGTCACGGCGGCTGGTGGCGTTTGCCGGGGTGCTGGTGGGTTTCGTGCGCGGCGGCCTGTCGTTGGTGAATATCATGGCCTCGACGTTTTTTGGCGCCATCTCCGGTTCGTCGGTGGCGGACACGGCCTCGGTCGGCTCGGTGCTCATCCCGGAAATGGAACGCCGTGGCTACCCGCGTGAGTTCGCCACGGCGGTGACAGTCAGCGGTTCGGTGCAGGCTCTGCTGACTCCGCCCAGCCATAACTCGGTGCTCTACTCCCTGGCGGCCGGTGGTACGGTGTCGATTGCCTCGTTGTTCATGGCCGGCGTGGTGCCGGGCTTGCTGATGAGCGCGTGCCTGATGGTGCTGTGCCTGATCTTCGCGAAAAAGCGCAATTACCCCAAGGGTGAAGTCATCCCACTCAAGCAGGCGCTGAAAATCTGCGCCGATGCGCTCTGGGGCCTGATGGCCATGGTGATCATCCTAGGCGGCATCCTCTCAGGGATTTTCACCGCCACCGAATCCGCCGCGATTGCCGTACTGTGGGCGTTCTTCGTGACCATGTTCATCTACCGCGACTACAAATGGAGCGAGCTGCCCAAGCTGATGCATCGCACGGTGCGCACCATTTCCATCGTAATGATCCTGATCGCCTTCGCCGCCAGCTTCGGCTACATCATGACCCTGATGCAGATCCCGGCGAAGATCACCACGATGTTCCTGACCCTGTCGGACAACCGCTACGTGATCCTGATGTGCATCAACGCCATGCTGCTGTTGCTCGGCACGGTGATGGACATGGCGCCACTGATCTTGATCCTCACGCCGATCCTGCTGCCGGTGGTACTGGGTATCGGCGTCGACCCGGTGCACTTCGGCATGATCATGCTGGTCAATCTCGGTATCGGCCTGATCACGCCACCCGTGGGTGCGGTGCTGTTCGTGGGGGCGGCGGTGGGCAAGGTCAGCATCGAGAAAACCGTAAAGGCGCTGCTGCCGTTCTATGGCGTGCTGTTCCTGGTACTGATGGCCGTGACCTACATTCCGGCGCTGTCGTTGTGGCTGCCAAGCGTGGTGCTCTGATGCTGATTGAACTGCAAGACAACCTGACCCAACTCACCCTAGCGCCGGCCACGGGAGGCAGCATTGTCAACTGGACGGTGCGCGCCACCGGCCAGCCGTTATTGCGGCCCAGCGATGCCCATGCGATCAGCACCGGGCTGCCAGGCAAGCTGGGCTGCTATCCCTTGGCGCCCTGGTCCAACCGGATTGCCGAAGGGGGTTTCGACAACCCCGACGGTTGGCTGGCGCTGGCGCCCAATAGCTTGACCGACCCGCTGCCGATTCACGGCTCTGCCTGGCAACAGGCGTGGCAGGTAGTCAGCCAAGCGACGGATGAAGTGGTCCTGGAAATGGCGTGCGACACACCGTTCGCCTATCGCGCCGAGCAGCGGTTTCGCCTGGAAAACGGTGAGCTGAGCATCACGTTGCGGGTGACCCACCTGGCGGACAGACCCGCGTGGCACGGGCTGGGATTGCATCCCTATCTGCCGCGCACAGCGGGTACCCGGTTGCAGGCCAAGGCTTCGCAGGTGTGGATGAGCGGCGCCTCCAAGCTGCCAACGCAGCTGGCGCCGGTGCCCACCGCTTGGGATTTCCAGCCGTTGAAAAGCCTGCCGGAAGGCCTGGTGGACAACGGTTTTTGCGACTGGGACGGCCATTGCCTGATCGAGCAGCCAGAGCTGGGCTACACGCTGGAATGCCAGGCCACGGGGAGTGATTACTTCCTGCTGTACTGCCCGCCGGGGCTGGAGTTCTTTTGCATCGAGCCGGTGAGTCATCCGGTGAATGCCCATCACCTGCCAGGGCGGCCTGGGCTGAAGCTGTTGGAGCAAGGCCAGTCAGTAGAGCTGGCCTTTACCCTCAACTATCAGCCCCTCTCAAGGCGGGCTGTTCTTTAATCGCCCCGCCGTATCAATACTGACCACCACCGACAACCCAGGCCGCAACCGCTCGCTCTCGGCCTGGTCCGGGTCCACCATGATCCGCACCGGCACGCGCTGGGCGATCTTGACGAAGTTGCCGGTGGCATTGTCCGCCTGCAACAGGCTGAATTCCGAGCCGGTGGCCGGGGAAATATGCTGCACCGTGCCATGGAATTTGCGGTGGTTCAGCGCGTCCACCGTGAAGGTCACCGGCTGGCCGACCTGCACGTTGTCCATCTGGGTTTCCTTCATGTTGGCGATCACCCACAACTGCGGCGGGACCAGCGCCATCAACTGCGCGCCGGAGTTGACGTAGGCCCCGAGCCGCACGCCGATCTGCCCGAGCTGACCATCGCGGGGCGCGGTGATGCGGGTGTTGGACAGGTCGATACGCGCCAACTCCACCGCCGCCTCGGCACTGGCCACGGCCGCTTCCAGAGAGCCACGGTTGACGATCACCGTCTGCAGGTCTTGGCGGGCGATTTCCAGGCTGGCCTGGGCTTGCGCGACGGCGGCGAGGGTCTGCGCGTTGGCGGCGCGGGTCACGTCCAGCTCGCGCTTGGACACCGAGCCGTCGCTGATCAACTCCTCATTGCGGCGCAGATCGGCGGTGCTCTTGCGTGCCTGCGCCTGGCTGTCCACCAAGGCGGCCTGGCGCAGCTTGATGGTGGCTTCGGCACTGTTGCGCTGTTGCACCACATTCGCCAACGACGCCTTCTGCACCGCCAGTTGCGCCAATGCCTGGTCCAGGCGCTGCTTGTAGATGCGGTCGTCGAGGCGCACCAGCAGGTCGCCGGCCTTCACGTGCTGGAAGTCCTGCACCGGCACTTCGAACACATAGCCGCTGAGCTGCGGCCCAATGATCGTCACCTGCCCGCGCACCAGCGCATTCTCGGTGGTTTCCACCGCGCTGCTGAACGGCGGCAATTGCCAGGCATACAGCACAATCAGCACGCCGACGATAGCAATCGCGGCAAAGCCCAGGGACGAGATGATCCGCACCCGCAACGGGCGCAGCTCGGTGGGCACCGCGCCGGGAGGCGTGCTGCCTTCCGGGGTGGACGCGATGGCGGTAGTGGTGGTGGTTGAAGGTTCGGTCATGAAGGTGCGCCGCTGGGTTGAACGGGAGTGGCTGCTGCTCGGGTGGTGCTCATCAGCCACAGACTGCGGATAAAGATCCAGATCATGGTGAGTATCGCGATGATCGCGATCAGCATGAAGACATCGTTGTAGGCCATCACGTTCGCCTCACGGGTCGCCGCGGTAGCCAGGCTGCGAATGCCCATCAGGTTGCGCAGCTCGGGGTCGGCGACAATGCCGCCGTAGGCCGAGCCGCCACTCTGCACCCGTGCGGCCACACGCGGGTCGAGCAAGGTCAAGTGTTCGACGATCATGCTGGAGTGATACTTCTCGCGCACGATCTGGAACGTGCCCAGCAGCGCTGCGCCAATCAGGCCGCCGAGGTTCTGGCAGATGCCGAACATCACCGAAAAACTCACCAGGTTGCGCGGGTTGGCCAGCACGTTCTTGGTGCCCAACACCATGGTCGGGCCGAGGAAGAACGTGCCGCCGAAGCCTAGCAGGAACTGGCTGATATACAGGTTCTGCGGGCGGGTGAGGTTACTGGAAAAACTGTCCATCACCGAGCCGGTGGCCATCAGCGCCAGGGAAATCACCAGCGGCATCAACAGGTGCGCCGGGTTGATGGTCAACGCACTGACCACCAGCCCGGCAATCGCCCCGGCGAGCATCACCACGTACAGGGTGTGCATCTGCTGGTAGCTCATGTTCAACATCTGCATGAACCCCACCGCGCCGGTGGACTGCTCGGACAGCACCATGCGGATCAGGATCACCGCCAGCGCCAGGCGGATCATCACGCCACTGCCCAGCCAGCGAGTCATCAACATCGGGTTGGCGCGGTTATGCTCGATGGCCAGGCCGGCCATGATCAGCACCAGGGAACAGGCCGAGGCGATGCCGATCCAGGGCGCTTCCAGCCACCAGTCGATGCGGCCCAGGGACAACACCGCGCAGAGCAAGGCGACGCCGGTGGCGAGGATGGCGAAGGTGAGGAAATCGAGTTTTTCAAAAGTCTTGAAGCGGTCGCCGGGGGGCAGTTTGAGCAGGAACACGCAACCCAGGCAGATCAACGCCATGCCCAGCTCGAACAGGTACAGGCCGCGCCACTCGGCGATTTGCAGCAAATCTTCGGAAAACAGGCGCGCCAAGGGTAACGCGAGTTGCGCGGTGCCCAAGCCCAGCACCAGCGCCTTCAAGCGCCACTTGGCCGGGAACGCCTGGATCATGTAGTACAAGCCCAACGAACTCAGCGCCGCGCCGACCATGCCATGGGCAGCGCGCACGGCGATGGCTGAGCTGAGGTCGTTGACGAACAAGTGGCCGAAGGTGACCAGTGCGTACAGCACCAGGAACACTTCGGTGAAGGCGCGCAGGCCGAACTGCTGCCGGAACTTCACCAGCAGCAGGTTCATGCACACGTTGGTCATGACATAGGCGGCGGGCAGCCAGGCCATTTCGGCGGTGGTCGCGCCGAGGGCGCCTTGCAGGTATTGCAGGTTGGCGATGACCAGCGCATTACCCAGGCCCCCGGTGATTGCCACCAGCACGCCGACCATTGCGAACAGCCAACGCTTGTGCGTGGGGTGCAGCGGGGTGGACGGTGAACCTGGGAGGCTTGGGCGCTCGTGGGGTTCCCAGGTGTGGGGGGTGTATTTGTTCATTCGGTGACCTAGATGGACCAGCCCGGGGGAGCTGGTAAAGCTTACTCAGAGAGTAGTAAACCTGAGGGGAGTTCATCTTGTCATGTGGGGGGTGGGGTTTGTGGTGTACATATCCGTTGCTGCGGTAACGGCTGATATTGGTTCCGCCCTTACGGCGGGTCACTTTCGAAAAGCGCAAAAGTAAGCAAAACGCTCTTGCCCCAACACTCGGCACCTCGCTTAGGCTCGGTGTGCCCTCACTCCGGCTTGAATCCGTGGGCCGCCGCGATGGGCCATCCTTGGCCCAGCGCGGCTAAC
>NZ_JAFCUA010000009.1:0-291674 GCF_049896305.1 Pseudomonas sp. DWP3-1-3b3
TCCCACGGTCCGTACTGGCTAGAGTCGGAATCTGGCTTTTAGTCGCCGCCCACCCCTTCAAGTCTAAACATACAAGCGGGCTTGCCTGCGAAGAGGCCGGCATAGCCGATAGAGATCACAAGGCCGGAAAGTGAATCTTGAACGCAGCGCCGCCCAACGGCGAATCACCCAAGGTCAGCCGCGCGCCATAGCTTTCAATGATGTCCTTGACCACCGCCAAGCCGATCCCCTGCCCCGGATGCTGGCGATCAAGCCGCTCGCCCCGCTGCAGAATCCTTGCCCGCTGATCCGGCGGCACGCCTGGGCCATCATCTTCAATACACAGCTCACTGCCTTCGAGGTTTTCCACGAAGCTGATGCGCACTTCGCTCACACACAGGCGGTAGGCGTTTTCCAGCAGGTTGCCGAGCAACTCCAGCAAGGCGCCCTTCTCGATCGGCACGTCGCACTCTTCCGGCAGTTCAAAGGACACGGTGACACGCTTGTCGCGGTAAACCTTGTCCAGCGTATCGCACAGGCTTTGCAGCACCGGCTCCAAGCGCACCTGGTGCCGCACCAAGCCACTTTTACGCAGGCTGGCACGTTGCAACTGGTAGCTGATCTGCTGGCTCATGCGCTCGATCTGCGATTGCAGCACCCAGGCCTGGTCGCGATCTTCCGGGCGCTGGGCCATGTCTTCGCTCACGCCTTGCAGTACGGCGAGCGGGGTTTTCAGGCTGTGGGCCAGGTCGTCGAGGGAATCGCGGTAACGCGCCCGTTGCTCACGCTCACTGTGCAGCAAGCGGTTGAGGGACCCAGTGAGGCGCAGCAGTTCGCGAGGGTGTTGTTCGGACAGGCTTTCGCGGGTGCCGCCTTCGATCTGATCGAGTTCCTGGCTCAGCCGTCGCAGCGCCTGCAACCCCCAGGTCAGGCCCAGCCAGAGCAAGGTCAGCAGCACCAGCAAGGCCGCACCGAAGCCCAGGTAGAGGTTTTCGCGCAGGCCTTCGAGGGTCAGTTGGTATTCGCGCACCGGTTGCAGGGCGACAATACTGAACGCCGCACTTTTACCGCCGAGCAGCCTGACCTCGACGTCATAGACAAAGAACTCCTGGCCGTTGGCCTCGCGAATCCGTGCAAATTCATTGCCGCGCCCGTCGTAGCGCGGTTTGTAGTTGATATTTTCTTCCTTGGTCGCCCGCGAACGCCACACCAAGTGGCCTTCACGGTCATAGATGTAGCCGAGCAAGCGGCTGTCAGTGAGATTGAAGCGTTCGTCCGGCAACTGCGCCGGCATCAGCAGGCGGTTGTTTTCGACCCGCGCGGCAGAGATCAGCGTGGTGACGTCCGACGCCAGGCGTTGCTCGATGGAATCCTGCAACGCCAGGCTGAACGCCCCTTGCATGGCCGGCAACAAGCCCAGCATGAACAGCACGGCCAGGGTCGCGGCCGCCAGCATCAAGCGCACGCGTAGCGAGCGAATCAACGGCAGCGCTCATTGAACAGGTAGCCCAGGCCACGCACGGTGTCGATGGGCTTGAAACCGGCCGGGCCTTCCAGCTTGCGACGCAGGCGGCCGACCAGCACTTCGATGACATTCGGATCACGCTCGTCGTCATCGGGGTAGAGCTGTTCCATCAAGCGATCCTTGGCCACCACTTGCTGGTGATGGCGCATCAGGTACTCAAGGATTCGGTATTCGTAGGCCGTCAGCGCCAGGGGCTGTTCGTCGAGGGACGCCTGCTTGCGGTTGAGGTCCAGCAGCAGCGGGCCTGCGACAATCGTCGACTGGGTAAAGCCACTGGAGCGGCGCAACAACGCGTTCATCCGCGCCTCCAGCTCTTCGAACTGGAACGGCTTGACCACGTAGTCGTCGGCACCGGCGGCCAGGCCTTCGACCTTGTCCTGCCAGTTGCCACGGGCGGTGAGGATCAGGATCGGGAAGGTCTTGGCCTGGGTGCGCAGTTGGCGGATCAGGTCCAGGCCGCCCATGCCGGGCAGGCCCAGGTCGATGATCGCCAGGTCATGGTTGAACTGGCCAGTCTGGTACAGGGCCTCTTCGGCATTGGCCACGGCCTCGACCACATGCCCGCTGTCGGTCAGGCGGGTCAACAGGTGATGACGCAGCAGCGCCTCATCTTCCACCACCAGCAATTTCATAAGGCTCTCCAAAGCAAATCAACTGTCCGACAGAGGGATATCATAGCGGCCCTGCAAGTCTTGCGGGCGCAGTTTAATGCCATTGAACTGGCCGGTCAGGTGTTCATAGCCGGCGCGATAGGCCGGCTGCGGGGTTGCCAGGCCCAGGGACTGGCCCCAGGGCGTGGGTTGGCTGGCAGATTCTTCGAAACTGACACGCTGGATCAAGGTGCTGGATTTCTTGGTTTTCTCACCGCCGAACGCGGCAAAGGCACGATCGCCTGCCTGGGCTCCGGCAGTGGCACTGAGCATGGTTAACGCCAACATCAGCTGTTTGATCACGGTCATGGTGTTACCTCTACGCGTTTGGCTGCTACCCTTGTGTGAGTTCCAGACTACGCAGGCGCCCCTGAACTCCCCCTGAACAGGCTCTGAACCTCACCTGAACCGCAGCGGGCTATCCTGTTGCGCGTCAACTCGGCAAAATACCGCCCATGAATTCCCTACCCGCTTGCTGCACCCCACTCGACGCCGATTGGCCGCTGCCCGAACCCTTGCCAGGCACGGTGTTTCTCAGCACGCGCTTTGACCCCGCGTTATTAACGGCTGGCGATTTCCAGCGCAGCGCCATACCGCCCCCGGCCAGCATCCAGCGCTCGGTGGCCAAGCGCCAGGCCGAATTCCTGGCCGGTCGAGTGTGTGCCCGCGCAGCCCTGCAACAACTCGATCACCTGAACTACATCCCGGCAATCGGTGAAGACCGTGCGCCGGTGTGGCCTGCGCATATCTGTGGCTCCATCACCCACAGCACCGGGCATGCCGCCGCGATTGTCGCGCACAAGGCGCAATGGCGTGGGCTGGGGATGGACTTGGAGAATGTGCTGAGCCTGGAACGGGCGGAGCGCTTGGCCGGGGAGATCCTGACGGCGGATGAACTGCAACGTATGGCAACGCTACCGCGAGAGCAGATCGCACAATTGGTGACATTGACGTTTTCGGTCAAGGAGAGCCTGTTCAAGGCGCTCTACCCAATCGTGCAGAAGCGTTTCTATTTTGAGCATGCCGAAGTAATGGAGTGGACTGAGGCCGGGTATATAAGGCTGCGGTTGCTGACGGACTTGTCCGAGGAATGGTGCCATGGCAAGGAGTTGGCGGGACAGTTTGCGGTGGATGACGGGCAGTTGTTGAGCCTGGTGGCTATCGGCGCCTGATCCATCGCTTTCGCGGGCAAGCCCGCTCCCACAGTTGACCGTATTCCAACGCTGGAACTCGGTCGAATGTGGGAGCGGGCTTGCTCGCGAAAGCGGTGTCAGGTTTTCTCCTGATCCCTCGGCCAACTCAAACTGAAACACGCCCCACCCAGATTGTTGCTCTTGCCAATCAACGCCCGCCCGCCGTGCCAATAGATGATCCGCCGTACGATCGACAACCCCAACCCGTGCCCGCCAGACGCACGAGTGCGGCTGTCGTCCAGGCGCAGGAATGGCGTGAAGATGCGCTCCCAGGCACTCTCAGGCACACCGGGGCCATCATCCTCCACGTCGATGCGGCAACGCACCTGGCCCACCTGATAACTGATCAACACCTGGCCCTGGGCATGACGCATGGCATTGCTCACCAGATTCTGCAGCGCACGGTGCAGGTAACGTGGCTCGGCATCCACCCACGCATCCTCCCAATGCGCCGAAGACAGGCAAATGCCCCTGCTCACTTTGACCTGCGGACGCAGTGGCGATAATTCGCCTATCACCTGATCAAGCAGCGCATCGAGGTCGACCCGCTGGAAATTCAGCTCCGGCGAGCCTTGTTCCAGCCGCGCATACGTGAGCATTTCATCGACCAGGCCATCAAGGTCCTGGATATCGCTGTCCATGCCTTCCAAGTATTTACGCCGCGCCTCGGCCGTGGTGGCATCACCGACCATCTCCAGGCCGAACCGCAAGCGCGCCACCGGTGTGCGCAGTTCGTGGGACACCGCGCGTACCAGCTCACGCTGGATCGCCAGCAACTGCTGCAAGTGCTCGGCCATGCCATTGAACGCCGCGGCCAGGCGTCCCACCGAGTCAGCGCCGCGGGCCGGCACACGCACTTCCAGGTTGCCCTTGGCGATGCGGGTGGCGGCGGCTTCCAGGCCGCGCAGCCGACGCTCAAGCTGACGCACCAATAGATAGACGATCAAACCGATCAGGGTCAGGCCGATCAACGCGATCAGGATCAGCCATTGCGGCGGGTAAGGGTTCATCTGATACAAAGGCCCCAGTTCCAGCACCCAAGGCGTGCCGACCATGCCAGCGAACACGCGGATCGAATCGCCGCCCTTGCCCAGGGCCATCACGGTGTCGCCTTCCGAGACGCGGCGGCGTTGGTCTTCGTCCATGTCGGCCTGGTCGAGCGTCATCAGGTGCATGTCGAAGCCAAACCCCTTGGCGTCTTTTATATCCGCCAGGCGTTGCGGCTGTTCAGCCACCGGAAAGCGCACCAGTTCGTCGGCGAGCAGGTAGATAGTCGCGCGCGCCAGCTGTTCGCTGATCTGCTGCACTTCGCCCGTGAGCACCAGTTGCGACTGATCACTGACCAGGCGCAGCACCCGCGCGGCGTGAGGCCCGGTCTGCTCGACCAGCACCTGGCCGCGTTGCAGGCGATTGCGCTGGCTCAAGTCCAGTTGCGCATCGGCCAGGGGGCGCAGTTCCAAGGGAATGCCGAGCAAGCGCTCCCACACGGCCAAGGCGCGCTGGCGTTCGATGGGGCTCATGGGTTGCAGGTTGTCGCCCATCAAGGCGAAGGTGCCGTGGGCCAGGCGCTCGCGGTATTGGCCGCTGCGCACCTCGTTGAGCAGGTGCAGGGCCAGCACGCCGAGCAGTGCGACCAGGATCAGCGCCGCGCACATGCCGCCGTAGATGCGCAGGAAGATCGAGTTCACAGCGGCATGTCGGCGGCAGCTTCAGGGACGAACAGGTAGCCCTTGCTGCGAATGGTCTTGATCAGGCGCGGATGGATCGGGTCGTCACCTATCTTGGGGCGGATGCGTGAGATACGCACGTCGATGGAGCGGTCCTGGCCGTCGTAACCGATACCGCGCAGGGCGATGAAGATTTCTTCGCGGGACAAAATGCGCCCGGCATTGGCCACCAACAGCCACAGCAGGTCGAATTCGGCGCTGGTCAGCTCGATACCCTCATTATGCAGCCAGGCTTCGCGCAATGCGTTGTCCACCACCAAGGGACCGAATTGCAGGCGACGCTGATTCTCCACGGCCGCCGGTTCCGCCGGTTCGCTGCGCCGCAGCAAGGCCTGGATGCGCGCCAGCAACAGGCGCGGGCGCACGGGTTTGCACACATAGTCGTCGGCGCCCATGTCCAGGCCCAGCACCTGGTCCATGTCATCGGTGCGCGCGGTGAGCATCAGGATCACGCCGTCATAGCGCTCGCGCACCTTGCGGCAGATGCTCAAGCCGTCTTCACCGGGCAGCATCAGGTCGAGGATCACCAGGTCAGGCTGTTCGTCGATGATGCGCGCCGTGGCCAGGGCGCCATCGCCTTCCACGGACACCCGCAGGCCGTTGCTCTCCAGATACTCACGGGTCAATTCGGCCAATCGCTGGTCGTCTTCGACTATCAATACCTGCCAGGCTTCTTGCTCCACGGGTGACCTCAATGTCTGTCATAAAAGGCGGGCATGATCTGGGTAACTGCACAGCCCGATGCGGCCGATTGTAGCCATGGGCCAGCCCTCAAACACAAGCCGGGAAATCCATTCGGTGATCGCGTTTTTTTGTGATAGGGTTCGCGCCCTTCGAAAATGGGCAGGTTGTTTTAAGCCCGAAACATTTAATGACAAACGGCGTAATCCAGCAGCAGTGCGGCCTACACACCCATTCAACCTTTCTTACACATTTTACCCACAGCGTTATCCACAGGTTACTGCGTTGCTAACCCCTCGAAAACGCATTATCTTGTACCTCGGCACTGGAGAAGACCCTACATGTGGGGTTTTCGAAGAAAGCGCCCAACCACACAAGTGGCAAGAAATTCAAGCGTTTTATTGCTAGCGCAGCATGGAACCAACCGATTTTCAGTAGACCAAACCGCTCACGCGGATGGCAGCTGTTTCCCATCCCCGATATGGAAAACGGTACGGGTGTTGCAGGAAGAGCCTGGCACTCGCAATCAAATATAGAACGTGGAGACAACCCCCCATGCAAACCGACACAACTCGCGAGAACCCGCAAGGCTCCGTGCCGCAGGCCGCCGATTCGAACCTGGATCTGTCCGCCACTGCACCCGGCCAATTGCGTGTGATCAAGCGTAACGGCACTGTCGTTCCTTACACCGATGACAAAATCACCGTCGCCATCACCAAAGCGTTTCTTGCAGTTGAAGGCGGCACCGCTGCCGCCTCGTCGCGCATCCACGACACCGTTGCCCGCCTGACCGAACAAGTCACCGCGACCTTCAAGCGTCGCATGCCTTCGGGCGGCACCATCCACATCGAAGAAATCCAGGACCAGGTCGAACTGGCCCTGATGCGTGCCGGCGAACAGAAAGTTGCCCGCGACTACGTGATCTACCGTGACGCACGTTCCAAGGAACGCGCTGTACGCACCCCAGCTGAAGAAGCTGCGGTACAAGCTCACCCATCGATCCGCATCACCCTGGCCGACGGTACGTTTGCACCGCTGGACCTGGGTCGCCTGAACACCATCGTCACCGAGGCCTGCGAAGGCCTGGAAGAAGTCGACGGTGACCTGATCCAGCGAGAAACCCTGAAGAACCTGTACGACGGCGTGGCCCTGACCGACGTCAACACCGCCCTGGTGATGACCGCCCGTACCCTGGTTGAACGCGAGCCGAACTACTCGTTCGTGACCGCGCGCCTGCTGATGGACACCCTGCGTGCCGAAGGCCTGGGCTTCCTGAAAGTCGCCGACAGCGCCACCCACCACGAAATGGCCGACCTGTACGCCAAGGCGCTGCCTGCCTACATCGCCAAGGGTATCGAATTCGAATTGCTGAACCCGGTCCTGGCCACCTTCGACCTGGAAAAACTCGGCAAGGCGATCAACCACGAGCGTGACCAGCAGTTCACCTACCTGGGCCTGCAAACCCTGTACGACCGTTACTTCATCCACAAGGACGGTATCCGCTTCGAACTGCCGCAAGTGTTCTTCATGCGCGTGGCCATGGGCCTGGCAATCGAAGAGAAGCAGAAAGAAGACCGTGCCATCGAGTTCTACAACCTGTTGTCGTCCTTCGACTACATGTCGTCGACCCCGACCCTGTTCAACGCCGGTACCCTGCGTCCACAGCTGTCCAGTTGCTACCTGACCACCGTGCCGGATGACCTGTCGGGCATCTACCACGCGATCCACGACAACGCCATGTTGTCCAAATTCGCTGGCGGCCTGGGCAACGACTGGACCCCGGTGCGTGCACTGGGTTCGTACATCAAGGGCACCAACGGCAAGTCCCAGGGCGTTGTACCGTTCCTGAAAGTGGTGAACGACACCGCCGTCGCCGTGAACCAGGGTGGCAAGCGCAAAGGCGCTGTCTGTGCCTACCTGGAAACCTGGCACATGGACATTGAAGAGTTCATCGAGCTGCGCAAGAACACCGGTGATGACCGTCGTCGTACCCACGACATGAACACCGCCAACTGGATCCCTGACCTGTTCATGAAGCGTGTCTTCGACGACGGCCAGTGGACCCTGTTCTCGCCTTCCGAAGTGCCGGACCTGCACGACCTGACCGGCAAGGCTTTCGAAGAGCGCTACGAGTACTACGAAGCCCTGGCTCAGTACCCTGGCAAGATCAAGCTGTTCAAGACCATCCAGGCCAAAGACCTGTGGCGCAAAATGCTGTCCATGCTGTTTGAAACCGGCCACCCATGGCTGACCTTCAAAGACCCGTGCAACCTGCGCAGCCCGCAGCAGCACGTGGGCGTGGTCCACAGCTCGAACCTGTGCACCGAGATCACCTTGAACACCAACAAGGACGAGATCGCCGTTTGCAACCTGGGCTCGATCAACCTGCCGAACCACATCGTCAACGGCAAGCTGGACACCGCCAAGCTGGAACGTACCGTCAACACCGCCGTGCGCATGCTCGATAACGTGATCGACATCAACTACTACTCGGTGCCACAGGCGCAGAACTCCAACTTCAAGCACCGTCCGGTCGGCTTGGGCATCATGGGCTTCCAGGACGCGCTGTACCTGCAGCACATTCCTTACGGTTCGGATGCTGCAGTCGAGTTCGCCGACAAGTCCATGGAAGCGGTCAGCTACTACGCGATCCAGGCTTCCTGCGACCTGGCCGACGAGCGCGGCGCCTACGAGACGTTCCAGGGTTCGCTGTGGTCCAAAGGCATCCTGCCGCTGGATTCGCAACAGATCCTGATCGAGCAACGCGGCCAGAAGTACATCGACGTTGACCTGGAAGAATCCCTGGACTGGGCGCCAGTACGTGCCCGCGTGCAGAAAGGTATTCGTAACTCCAACATCATGGCCATCGCGCCGACCGCGACCATCGCCAACATCACTGGCGTATCGCAGTCGATCGAACCGACTTACCAGAACCTGTATGTGAAATCGAACCTGTCGGGCGAATTCACCGTGATCAACCCGTACCTGGTTCGCGACCTGAAAGCCCGCGGCCTGTGGGACTCGGTCATGATCAACGACCTGAAGTACTACGACGGTTCCGTGCAGCAGATCGAGCGCATCCCGCAAGAACTCAAAGAGCTCTACGCGACGGCTTTCGAAGTGGACACCAAGTGGATCGTTGACGCCGCCAGCCGTCGCCAGAAGTGGATCGACCAGGCGCAGTCGCTGAACCTGTACATCGCTGGCGCTTCGGGCAAGAAGCTTGACGTGACCTACCGCATGGCGTGGTACCGTGGCCTGAAAACCACTTACTACCTCCGTGCCCTGGCCGCGACCAGCACCGAGAAGTCGACCATCAACACCGGCAAGCTGAACGCGGTTTCCAGCGGCGGCAACCACGGTGATGATTCGGTGCTTGCAGCGCCAGCCGGCCCGGCACCAGTGCCAAAAGCCTGCGCGATCGATGAGCCGGATTGCGAGGCTTGCCAATAAGCTGAGACGGTTGCGGGTCGCAATGATCCGGAACTGAAAAAACGCCGACAAACCTGAGCATGATTGGGTTTGTCGGCTTTTTTATGGCCGCTTAGAAAAGCACCGTGTAAATACCTGGTCCTGGAGCACCGCCTCGCCCTCCCCATAACTCCTTACGATTGCCAATCACCGCCATGGAGTGCGCATTCGTTTCATAAGTCCCCACCATCCCCCGCGCAAAATCACTTTGAAAGCCCGGCCTGTAGTGATCTTTCAGCCCAAGCCTATGCAAGCCCTCACGAGAATGCTCTCCATCATTCAAGCTGATCAGCGCATCCTTGAAGCTTCTCGTGGCATTTCTGTCGTTTTCGCCAGGAGAGCCACTATTGCCTTCCATCTGCGCTCGCTTGGCACTCGCCGCATACATAAAGTTGGCGTTGGTCATTAAGGTAGGGTCATCACCCTTGAAGCGCGCCTCTCGCGCAGCCATGCGCAGCTCATCCTTGGTCAGCTTGAGTTTGAATCCATCACGCATCTCCACCTCATAGGTATTGCCCTTCAACTCGACATTCTTGAAAACGTCTTTGGGGTCCTGGCCGAAGTGCTGCATGGCGGCTTTTATTGAGGATACTGTCGTGCAATTGCCTTCGAAGCCTTGAGAGAAACCACTCCAAATGTTATCCGGCTTTTTCCCACGCACACTTTTATCAGGCTGGTAATCATGGTGTTTCGCCCCCTCAGTGATGGGCTTGTTGCTCATGGATTCGGAAGGGCCAAAATTCTCCGGGTTCACACGGCCGCCACCGCCACCTCCGCCACCTCCTCCACCGCCACCAATGTCTGGGGGGGCCGGTGGAGAGGGCGATTCATCATCTGCAAACAGCTCTGGAAAAAGCGCCTTCAAAAATGCGAGCCAACTGTCAGATGCGTCTTTTTTTAACGCCTCGATAATCGCCTTGAACTTCTCCTCTCCGAGTTTCTTGCGCACCTCATTGAGCTTGTCACGCAAGTCCTGGACGGTTTGGCTCTTGGAGGTTTTCTGCGCCTCCTCCAATGCCTTCAGAAGATTGGATACCACCGCCTTATCGGCCTCCAGGCTCTGAACACCATCGGTTTTGTCCTGGGTGTTTTCAGCACCAAAAGCAGCGGTTCTGTCGCCAAAGTAAACTCGGGCCGTTTGGCCTGATATCTGTTGAGCCCATTGCATAAATTTCCCCCGCCCGTAAGCCACCGTTGGTGTACTTGGTAGGGAAAAGTGCGTCGGCCGTTCCAGTAAAAACGAGTGGTCTCGTAGGGACGCAGGCAGTACGAAAAGTCGCGCCTACAAAATGAACGCGCAAAAAAAACCCCTCGTTGAGGGGTTTTCTTTCGCCAGCGTCAGACCAATGACATTACGTCATCTGAATGATGGTCTGCATGATGGTGCTCTGGGTGGAGATGGTCTTGGCGTTCGCCTGGTAGTTGCTCTGGGCCTTGATCAGGTCCACCAGCTCGTTGGTCAGGTTGACGTTGGAGTTCTCCAGGGAGTTGGCCACGATCGACCCCAGGGTGCCGGCTTGCGGGGTGTCATAACCTGGCTGGCCCGAGGCGAAGGTCTCTTTCCAGGTAGTACCGCCGTTGGGCTGCAGACCTTGTTCGTTGTTGAAACTGGCCAGGGAGATCTGGCCAATGGCCTTGCTCTGCTGGTTGCTGAACGTTGCGAACAGTACACCGCTGCCGTCGATTTTCAGGCCGGTGATCTGGCCGGTGGCGTAGCCATCGGTGACCGGTGGGTTGCGGTACGTGGCCGAGTTGTACTGGGTAATGTTGGCCATGTTGACGGCGATCCCGGTGGGGTTCGCATCAGCACCATTTTTCTTCCACACACCGTCGGTCACGGTACCCGGTACCCAGCCGGTAATGGTCAGGGTTTTATTCGACACAGTACCGGTCACGACACTGGTGAGCTTGCCGGCACCATCAAAGGTCAAGGTTGACGGCACCGGCGCCTTCACATCCGCACCGGTACCGAAAGGTGGCGAACCGTCAGGGTTGCGACCGTCAATCAGGGTATAGGCATTCCACTTGTTGCCGTCGGTTTTCACCAGGTACTGCACCATCGGGTGTGCATTGCCCTGAGAGTCATACAAGGTGGTGCTGTACTGGGTGGTGAAGGTGCTGGTGTCGTTCGGGTTGAACGGCTTCGCCACTTGGTCGATTACCGGCTCCGAGGAGTTCAGGTTACTGGTGGAGTCCACTTTGGTGGATGCCTTGGGCGGCAGATTCGCCAAGTTCAGTTGCAGGTCGGTCAGGCCGCCCTTGATGATCTTGCCGTTCTCGTCCGCAGCATAACCTTGCAGGCGCGAAGTGCCGGTGTTGTTGGTGATATAGCCATCTTTGTCGGCACGGAAGGCACCACTACGGGTGTACTCCAGCGAACCGTCGCTGCCCTTCTGCACGAAGAAGCCGCCGCCCTGGATCGCCATGTCCAGGATGCCACCGCTGCCGTTCACGTCACCTTGGGTGAACTGCTGGGACACCGCCGCCAGGTTCACACCGTTGCCGATACTGTTCTGGCCGGTGCCCAGTTTGGAGGCGGCGTAGATGTCCGCGAATTCCGCACGGGACGACTTGAAGCCAGTGGTCGCGACGTTGGCGATGTTGTTGCCGGTCACGTCCAGTTGTTTGTTGGCCGCATAGAGGCCGCTAAGGCCGATGTTAAAAGACATGTTTCTCTCCCTCTGCCGTATTTAGCCGGCTCTATGTACCGATAGTCTGAATTTGCGACAGCTTGACGCTGCCCATGCCGCCAGCCAGGTTCAGCAGCATTTCGCCGCCGGTCTTGCTCAGGGTCACGCTCGTTACCGTTGCTGGCAGCGAAGTGGTCAGGGCAACGGCGTCGCCCTTGTCATTCTTGGTGGTGGCATTGAAGGTGTAGGTGCCCGCAGGGGCGACCTCGCCCTTGTCGTTCTTGCCATCCCAGATGAAGCTTTGGCTGCCGACAGCCTGGGCGCCCATTTCGATGGTGCGCACCAGGTTGCCGTCTTTGTCGGTGACCTTGACGGTGACGTTGCCCGTCGCCGTTTTCACATCCACCGAACCGGTCATGCTCTTGCTGGTATCCACCATGGCCTTGTCGGTCTGGATGATGATCGAGCGCCCTACCAGCGACGACGCCTGCAGCGCTTGCGACGAGCTGAAGTTGCTGGAGATCGCATTCACCGAGTCATTCAGGGTGTTGATGCCTTCCAGGCTGCTGAACTGCGCCAACTGGGCCACGAACGCGCCGTTGTCTTGCGGCGACAGCGGGTTCTGGTTTTTCAGCTGGGTAACCAGCAGTTGCAGGAACGCATCCTTGCCCAGCGACTGTTTGCCGGTCGCGGCCTTGGAAGCGTCACCCAGGCTGCTGGCGTTGTCTGTCGCGGTCTTGACCTTGGAGTTGAAAAGGTCCTGGACTGGCGTGTTGTTACTCGTATCAACAATGGCCATTATTTGGCGCCCCTTATCACTGACCCAGGGTCAGGACCTTCTGCATCATGGTTTTGGCGGTGTTCATCATTTCCGCGTTGGTCTGGAACGAACGGCTGGCGGAAATCATGTCGGCCATTTCCTCGACCACGTTGACGTTCGGGTAGTAGACATAACCCTTTTCGTTCGCGGCGGGATGGTTGGGTTCGTAGCGGGCTTCAAGGTTGCTTTGGTCTTCGACCACGCCGAGCACTTGCACGCCGGAGCCTGCTGCACCTTGGTCCTGGAACAACGAATCGCTGCCGCCCGCCTGGCCGCCCTGGAACATGGTGGCGAACACCGGGTGACGGGCGCGGTAGGTCTGGTCAATGCTCGAAGACACGGTCTCGGCGTTGGCGATGTTACTGGCGACGGTGTTCAAACGCGTGGTCTGCGCGCTCATGCCACTGCCGGCAATATTGAAAACACTGGACAGGGACATGGCTTACTCTCCACGCAGGGCTGACATCAGCCCTTTGAATTTACTGTTAAGCAGGGTGAAGCTGGCTTGGAAGTTCACCGAGTTCTCGGCGTAGGCCGATTGCTCCAGCTGCGCGTCGACGGTGTTCTGGTCGATCGACGGCTGCATCGGCGTGCGATACAGCAACGACTCGTCACCATTGCTCAGGCCTTGCGCTTCGATATGACGGCTGTTGGTCATGTTCAAGGCGAAGGTGCCGTTCTTGGTCTTGTCCTGCTGCGCGGCGAGCACGGCGGAGAAGTCCAGGTCCCGAGCCTTGTAGTTCGGGGTATCGGCGTTGGCAATGTTGTTGGCCAGGACTTCGGCACGCTGGGCGCGGAAGCCCAGGGCTTGTTCGTGGATACCGAGCGCTTTATCGAAGCTGATGCTCATGGCGGAAACCTTTAAGGGCTGACCTGCTTTTCGTTAACTGGGTTATAGCAAGGTGTGTGCCAATCTTACCAACCCCCGTATATCAAGGGTTTGGGGGGCGCTTGGCGGCGGCAATGCCAGAAAAGCGGCAAGCGGTTTCCGCGTGGCGCCAGTAAAGCGGCAATGGCGTTTGCCGCTTTGCGGCCAAAAAAATGGGAGGCCTTTGTGAGGCCTCCCATTGTCTGTTCAAGCGTGCATCACTTGGCCTGGTAGATGATCCCCGGACTGCACTGCACCATCTGGTAATGATCCGGCAGACCGTTCAGCGCTTCGGAAGCACCGAGGAACAGATAACCGCCACGCTTGAGCGTGCCGTGGATGCGCAGCAGGATGTCTTTCTTCACTTCGGCCGAGAAGTAGATCAGCACGTTGCGGCAGAACACCATGTCGAACTTGCCCAGGCTGGCGTAGCTGTCGAGCAGGTTGAACGAGCGGAATTCCACGCGGCTCTTGATCGGCGCCTTGACCGCCCAACGCCCTGCCCCTTTCGGGTCGAAGTAACGTTGCAAGCGCTCCTGGGACAAACCACGGCCCAGGGCCAGGCTGTCGTACTCGCCGGTCTTGCAGTTGGTGAGCATGGTGCCGGACAGGTCGGTGGCGACGATTTGCGCCCCCGCCTTCAACTGGCCCATGTTGGTCCGTTCGAACTCATCGATGGACATCGAAATCGAGTACGGTTCCTGCCCCGAAGAGCAGGCGGCCGACCAGATGCGCAAGCGCTGGCCGGGGCTGGCCTTGATGGCCTCCGGCAGCACTTTGCTCTTGAGCACTTCAAACGGGTAGGTATCGCGAAACCACAGGGTTTCGTTGGTGGTCATGGCATCGACCACCATCTCCTTGAGCCCGCTGCGCGGCTGCCCCTGGATGCGCTGGACCAGCTCACCCAACGACTTGATGCCCTGCTGCTCCATCAGTTTGTTGAGACGGCTGGATACCAGGTACTGCTTGTTTTCACCGAGCAATATGCCACAGGCTTTTTCCAGGAAGACCCGGAATTGTTCGAAATCCAAATTACCCGTAGACAATGATACCGCCTCTTAAATCGTGTGACCGCCAGGGGAAATCCCCCTAGCCGTGATCTGCTGCCTTGATCCGGTCGACTACCCGGGATGCCAGGTCATCAGGACGGAATTTGGCCAAAAAGTCATCGGCACCGACCTTCTTGACCATCGCCTGGTTGAAGACACCCGACAACGAAGTATGCAGGATGATATGCAATTTTTGCATGCGTGGATCGTTGCGTATCTCGGCCGTGAGGGTGTAGCCGTCCATTTCCGGCATCTCGATGTCGGAGATCATCATCAAGAATTCTTCTTCCGGCTTCTTGCCGTCGTCCACCAGCTTGCGCAGGTAATCCAGCGCCTGGCGACCATCGTTGAGGGCCACCACTTCCACACCGACGGTTTGCAGGCAACGGGTCACCTGTTTACGCGCCACCGAGGAATCGTCCACCGTCAACACACGCAGGGAGATTGCCTTGTGCGCGGTTTCAGCGTCCACCACCCCCACGGAAATTGACTCCGATGTGGGCGCCACTTCAGCAAGGATCTTCTCCACGTCGATGATTTCCACCAACTGGTTATCGACCCGCGTCACCGCCGTGAGGTAATGATCGCGACCGGTGCCCTTGGGCGGCGGATGAATCTCTTCCCAGTTCATGTTGACGATGCGCTCCACCGAGCGCACCAGAAAACCCTGGGTCTTGGTGTTGTACTCGGTAATGATGACGAACGGGTTCTCGCGGTCTTGCAAACCCGCCGAACCGGTGGCCAGGGCCAAGTCAAGAATCGGGATCGTCGCGCCACGGATGTTGGCGACACCACACACCACCGGGCTCGATTTGGGCATGATCGTCAGCTTGGGACATTGCAGCACTTCCCGCACCTTGAACACGTTGATGCCATACAACTGCTTGCCATCCAGGCGAAAAAGCAACAACTCCAGGCGATTCTGCCCTACCAGCTGTGTGCGCTGGTTTACTGAATCCATTACTCCTGCCATGCCCAGACTCCTACGCTAAAACCTTTAAAGGTGCGACGCGCACCCAACACTAAACGGCACGGCCTTTGCTATTTACAGGTCATGGATATTAAAACGACAGTTTCCCGACGCCCCATCCTGACACGGTACCGCAGATTGCTCTGCGTACCGCTGGCGTTGCTCGCCTTGGGCCTGGGCGCCACGGCCCGCGCAGACAACGTCACCTTGCCTGATCTACTTATCGGCGTCACTCAAGGCTTTCTTGAGTTCACTGTAGAAGATTATCTGGCGACTACCCAGACGCCAGGGCGATATGAAATCCAGGTCAACCAGCTGGACCCACGGTTGCGCATGCCCATGTGCGACAAGGAATTGACAGCCACCCTGGAAAGCCCCGCCCAGCCCATCGGCCGCGTGACGGTCAAAGTGCGCTGCGACGGCGCCTCGCCCTGGACCGTGTTCGTGCCGGCGCAGGTCAAGCTGTTCCGCGATGTGGTAGTGGTTGCTCGGCCATTGAAACGCACCGGCATCATCGGTTTCGACGACGTTGTGCTGCGCGAACGCGACATCAGCATGATCAGCCAGGGCTACCTGACCACCCTCGACCAGGCAGTCGGGCAGAAATTGACCCGACCAGTGGTCACCGACCAGGTCATTACTTTGGTGCATCTTGAGCAGGCGGAGGTGATTCGCAAAGGCGACCAGGTAGTGATTTCCGCCAGCAGCGGCGCGTTGCAGGTCAAAATGCCGGGGGAAGCGTTGTCCAACGGCGGTATGAGCGAACAAATCCGCGTCAAGAACCTCAACTCCAACCGGGTGATCAAGGCGCGGGTCACCGCACCGGGTCAGGTGGAGGTGGCTTTATAGATTACTGGTATCGGGCGCGCGCTTTTCCTACACTGTCGGTTGGATGCCGGCCTGTAGGTTTTATTGTCAATCGAGCCTAAAGTTTGTCCGGGTATGGCCGAAAACATGGCAAGCGTCCAAATACCCAGAGGTTTTTTGATCATGGTCATCGATTTCAGTCGTTTAAATAACACCCCGACCACGTCGGCCCCTACGCGAGCCACTGTCACCAAGGACAGCGTAGAAGCCAAGGCCCAGCCACTGCCCGCCAAGGCAGAACAGGCCAGCGCCAGCCAGAGCGGGGAATCCGTACACCTGAGCAATGAGGCTCAACAGTTGCAGAAGGTCACTGACTCGCTGCGCGATCAACCGGTGGTCAATAAAGCCCGTGTGGCCGAATTGAAACAGGCAATCGCCGATGGCAGCTATAAAGTCGACAGCAACCGTGTAGCCAGCAAGCTGCTTAATTTCGAAGCCGAGCGCTAGGCTAAGGCCTGCGCCGGGCTTTTGGACGCTTAAACCCCAAGGCCAGCCATGCATCACGACGAAAATCTGCTTCAACTGATCATTGATGATCTTGCGCCGACGCAACAGCTGCTCGAGCTGCTCAGGGAAGAATCCCTGGCCCTCTACGGCCGGGACATGCCACTGCTGGAAGAAATCCTGGCGCGTAAGCAGTCGCTGATTGTCCTGCTGGAACAGCACGGCAAGAAACGCAGCCAGATCCTCGCCAGCCTGGGCCTGCCGGCAGACCATGACGGCCTGGCGCAGCTGGCCAGCCACTCTTCGGTTGGCGATCAATTACTGGCCCAGAGCAAAGAACTCAATCAATTGCTCAGCCAGTGCCAGGAAGCCAACCTGCTCAACGGTCAGTCGATCCAGCTTCAGCAAGCCACGACCGCCAACCAGTTGCGTATACTTCACGGCGGAGAGCCTCCGGCGCTTTACAACGCCCAGGGTTCCACCTCGCGCCTGGTCAAGCCAAGCACCCGCAGCCAAGCCTGACGCCGGTTTACAGCGCGACCTATCCAAGGCGCGCCACATACTGGCAGAATGCCTGCTCTTGCGTGTAGTCGTATTTTGTCTGGAGATGGAAGAACCGTGTTCAACGCCCTTAATGCGGAAGATGCCCCGCAGCCACCCAAGGTCCTCACCACGCCTCTGGAAATCGCCAGCACCTTGCGGATGCTGCAAGACAGCCATGACCCGCTGATCATCACCTTCCACGAACGCAGCCAGCGCTTCCAGAGCTACTTGGTGGACGTTGACCGGGACAGCAAGACCCTGGCGCTGGACGAAATGATCCCGCGCGACGGTGAGCGCTTCCTCGAAGGCGGCGAACCGTTTCGCATCGAAGGTTTTCATGAAGGCGTACGTGTCGCATGGGAAAGCAACGGCACTTACACCATCAGCGAAAAAGACGGTCATCGCATCTACACCGGCGGCATGCCTGACGAAGTGGTCTACCACCAGCGCCGCAATGCGTTCCGCGCCGCCTTGAAGCTGGCCCAACTGGTCAATATTGAATTGGGTGGCGAGAAGCTCAAAGCTCCCGTCAGCGGCAAACTGCTGGATATTTCCGCCACCGGCTGCAAACTGCGCTTTGAAGGGGATATCTCCGAGCGCCTGCAACTGGGCCAGGTCTACGACCGTTTTATCGCCGCCCTGCCCTTTGGCAGCATGACCACCTCGGTCGAACTGCGTTACCTGCACTTCGAAGAGAAGATCAACACCACGTTCGCCGGCGTACGCTTCCACAACATGAGTGGCTTGGTGCAGCGCCAGGTCGAGCGCTTTGTGTACCAGTTGCAACGTGAAGCACGACGCTTTGACAAAGACGACGATTTTTAAAGCTTAAAGATCGCGGCAAAAAAAAAACGGGCAGATCCTGATGGGATCTGCCCGTTATTTGCTTTCAGGGGCGTGCCCTGCTCAAGTCGTGAGGGTGCTCGTCTGGCCCCACAGGTTCAGGAGGCCCCACGAAGGGCGGTTCTTCTGCCTCCGGACTTGGCTCCGTTTGCGGTTCAGGCTCCGGGGCCGTGGTTTGCATTTGTTCCTGCACCACCGCCTCATCCACCCGCGGATCAAGTGCGGCGACCAACGGCGAACTGGACATACTGTCAGGCATTGCCACATGGTGCAGTGGTGCGTCGTCCACTTGATGCAGGTTGGTCACCGCTTTCGGCCGGATTCGCCACACCAGGATCAACGCGCACAAGCTGAAAAACGCATACAACATGTGGCTGCCGAACAACTTCATCACCACACCCGCCAGCAAAGGCCCGACACTGGCGCCGACGCCGTAGGTCACCAGCAGCATGGCCGTCAGCGACACACGGCGATCACCTTCCACATGGTCGTTGGAGAACGCCACTGCCAGCGGATACAGACAGAACTGCACCAGGGAGCAGACGAAGCCTGCCACGAACAACACTTCCAGCGGCACCTGGGTCAGTATCGCCAACGGCAACGCCGCCACGGCCAGGCACAGCGCAAAGCAGCGGATCAGCAGCGCGCGATCATAGCGGTCAGACAGCCAGCCCAATGGCCACTGCACCACCAGCCCGGCAAAAATGCAGCTACCCATGAACAGACCCACCTGCTCAGTGGTCAGCCCCTGCTGAGAGGCATACAGCGGCGCCAGACCGTAGAACGAGCCGACGATCAACCCGGCCCCAAGCACCGTACTCAGTGACTGCGGCACGCGCTTGATAAAGAAGCGCGGCTCCATCGGCGCAGGATGCAGAGGCGCCGGGTGAATCCGCCGCGTCATGGCCACCGGCACCAGGCACAAGGCAAAGCACAGCGCGACCAGCATCAGCAGTTCAAGACCCAACTGCGGGTGCATGACCAGAATCAGCTGGCCGAGGACCAGGCCCAAGTAGGACGCGATCATATAGCCGCTGAACACCACGCCGCGCTGCTTGGCGTCGGCCTGCTCATTGAGCCAGCTTTCGATGACCATGTACTGGCACATCATGCCAAGGCCCACGATCATCCGCAGCACGATCCAGGCCGGCAACCAGTCAATCAGACCGTGCCCCAACACCGCCGCACCGACGATCCCGGCGCAGGTCGCATAGGCACGGATATGCCCGACCCGGGCAATCAGGCGATGCCCGATCTTGCCACCCAGCACCAGGCCAAAATAGTTGGCCGCCATCAACGCACCGACCCACAGGCTGTCGACATGATCGGCCGCCAGGCGCAGGGCCAGATAAGTACTGAGCAGGCCGGAGCCGATCAGCATCATCAAGGAGGCGAAATAAAGGGCTCGAAAAGATTTCCAGATCTGGCGCATCGGCGTTCCGAGCGGCTCCTTGCGGTGAGAGACAGGGCTATCGGCATGATAGTCCGGGGTGGCCGGGTCCGGACAGGCGGTATGCGCTGTTTCCGGGGATTATTTTGCTTCAAGGCTCTGACGCTGCCTGGCTGCTCGCGGGATACACGGATTGCTATAAATACACGATGCCAGGGCTGTGAACCCATAACCCCGGCAAGGTTCGGCCCATCTTCGGAAAAGGCCCACAAAAAAGCCCCGCCAGACGGAACTGTGCGGGGCTTTGAATGTGGTGTCCCAGGGCCGGTTCGAACGGCCAACCTTCCCCTTAGGAGGGGGATGCTCTATCCAATTGAGCTACTGGGACAAATGACAGCCGCAGCGCTAAAGGCGCGGCGACGGACGGCGTGCATGTTAACGGCCGAGGTGGGTTTTGTCATGTCGTCCGTGGGCTTTTTGAGTGTAGGTCGATGCCAGCCTTACTTATCCTGCCTTGACCCCGCAAACACGGGCCTGTGAGGCCATCGTGCAAAATGCACTCCCCCAAAACGCCATCATTGCAAATTGCAACATTCCAGTCACTTAAAGTAGACTCAAGTACTTGTTTTTATTGAATAAATAGATTGGCACGACACCTGCAATACTTCTCCTACAAACCCAACAAGCCACGGCGTTAAGCGGAGAACATGACCATGAACAGTGCCCTTCTGTTAGCCCTCAACACCGTAGCCTTGGCTGCATTACTGATGTTTCACTTTCAATCGACCGGCAGCAATGACCCTGCGCAGATCAGCCAGGCTGTGCCACATCATCTGCAACAACGCCCGCAACTGGCGGTGATGACACCTAATGCACAATCCCCCGTGCGCCTGACCCAAGACACTCAGTCCGCACCCGCCTCTGAACACTGGGTTTTCTGAGGAAGCTTTGATGAGCAAATTTGCCTGGCTGTTTTTGTGCCTGACCGCAATAACAGGGATTCTGGGCCTGAATGCCGAATCCCACGACAGCCAAACCACTGCATTTATCGCCAGCGGCGTCTTCGCCAGCCTATGGCTGCTCACCCTGATCGTGGGTCGACGCATCAAATTCGACCCAGTACTGCGCTAACTCCCTCGCCTACCTTATGTCGCCTCCCCCTCGCTAATCGGCAAATTGCCACTAGTCTTAAACTTAAGGGCAAAAGGCCACTTTGCTATAGGATGTGCGGCCTCAAACCCTGTGGTGGCCTGGACTTACGGGAAGTTCCTTCGCAGATTCACGCGTTGAAAAGTTTTCCAACCAGTCCGCAAAAATGCAAATGAGTGCTGGCATAAAGCCTTTAGGCAGTTCAATATTTGTCACAGAATTGACGCCAAGGAACTGGCAAATCTGAGGCATGATGCGGCCTCTTTGCAATTCAGGTTGAACATTTGGCTGCAAGCCTTGTCCTAACACACATCTTGCGGCCAATTCCAAAAACCGCTCCCCTGAACTAACCGGTTAAATATATGCGCCCATTGAAACAGGCAATTTATTCCAGCCGTACGGCTGACAAGTTCGTCGTACGTCTGCCAGACGGAATGCGGGAACGCATTGCCGAGGTGGCTCGCAATCATCACCGCAGCATGAACTCCGAAATCATCGCGCGCCTGGAACAAAGCCTCATTCAGGAAGGTGCGTTGGGCGAAGAGTTGAGCATGCGCCTGGACAGCCCCGAGCTGTCGCTGCACGAACGCGAACTGCTGCAGCGTTTTCGTCAGCTCTCCCACCGCCAGCAAAATGCTCTCGTCTCGCTTATCGCGCACGACGTTGAGGCGGCCGCAGAAGCCAATTGATCTGCAACTGAAAGCCGAAGCCAGCCATGTGCTGGCTTTTTTTTGCGTGGGATTTGGGAAGAAGTGTTGAGGCGGGGGCAGACTTGCCCCCGCAGGGTGGAATCAGAGCAGGAAGATCGTTGCCAGGCCCAGGAAGATGAAGAAGCCACCGCTGTCGGTCATGGCCGTGATCATCACACTGGCACCCATTGCCGGGTCGCGCCCAAGACGGGCCAGGGTCATCGGGATCAACACCCCCATCAAAGCCGCCAGCAGCAGGTTGAGGGTCATGGCGGCGGTCATCACCACACCGAGCGACCAACTGCCATACAGCAAGTAGGCCACCACACCGATCACCCCACCCCACACCAGGCCGTTGATAAGACCTACCGCCAACTCTTTGCGCAGCAGGCGCGACGAGTTCGCCGTACTCACTTGGTCCAGCGCCATGGCGCGCACAATCATGGTAATCGTCTGGTTACCCGAGTTGCCGCCGATCCCGGCCACAATCGGCATCAGCGCAGCGAGCGCCACCAGCTTCTCGATCGAACCTTCGAACAAGCCAATAACCCGCGACGCGATAAAAGCGGTGATCAGGTTAACGGCCAGCCACGCCCAACGGTTATGCAGCGAGCGCCAGACCGAGGCAAAGATGTCTTCCTCTTCACGCAGACCCGCCATGTTGAGGACTTCGGTCTCACTCTCTTCACGAATCAGGTCGACCATTTCATCGATGGTCAAACGGCCGATCAACTTGCCGTTCTTGTCGACCACCGGCGCCGAGATCAAGTCATAACGCTCAAACGCCTGGGCTGCCTCGTAGGCGTCTTCATCCGGGTGAAAACTCACCGGATCACTGGCCATGACGTCGGCCACTTTTTTCTCAGGGTCGTTGACCAGCAGGCGCTTGATCGGCAGCACGCCCTTGAGAATGCCCTCATAGTCGACCACAAACAGTTTGTCGGTATGGCCTGGCAATTCCTTGAGACGACGCAGGTAACGCAAGACCACTTCCAAACTGACGTCTTCGCGGATGGTGACCATCTCGAAGTCCATCAGCGCGCCAACCTGATCCTCGTCGTAGGACAGCGCGGAGCGCACACGCTCACGCTGCTGGCCGTCGAGGGCCTCCATCAGCTCATGGACAACATCACGGGGCAGTTCGGGGGCCAGGTCGGCCAGCTCGTCGGCGTCCATCTCCTTGGCCGCAGCCAGGAGCTCGTGATCGTCCATGTCGGCGATCAGGGTTTCACGGACCGAGTCGGATACTTCGAGCAGGATGTCGCCGTCGCGGTCAGCCTTGACCAACTGCCAGAGGGTCAGTCGATCATCCAGTGGCAACGCTTCGAGAATGTAGGCGACGTCGGCGGAGTGCAGGTCGTCGAGCTTGCGTTGCAGCTCAACAAGGTTTTGCCGATGAACCAGGTTTTCGACCAGGTTGTTGTTCGGGCCGTCCTGGCGATGCGTAAGGTCTTCGACCACACGCTGGCGCTGCAGCAGCTCGATGACTTGAGCCAGGCGATCCTGCAGGCTTTCTTGTGTTTTCTTTACTTCTACTTCGGTCATAGGCGAACTCCACTCCCAGCAGCGGGGCACGCCGGAAGGATCAATCAGTCAATTCATGATTGGTAAAGCGGGGTACTGAGCAACTACTGGGTAAGTCCATGGAGGTATTCCACAAGCCCCGGCGGGGCTGACGGGCGCAATGATACACCGCCCGGCCACTTTAAACGTCAAAAAACTGGAAAGAACAAGCGCTTGCGAGCCAAAGCTGAGCATTGGCTGCATCTATGAACTGCGACGACGCAGTGGAGAAGGAGAACACATGAAGGCGAGAGAAAAAGAAAAAATCCTACACAAACCCCAGACGGCAAAAAGCCCGCACTAGGCGGGCTTTTTGTTTGTATGGTGCACTCGACAGGATTCGAACCTGTGACCGCTCGGTTCGTAGCCGAGTACTCTATCCAGCTGAGCTACGAGTGCAGATTGTGTTTTTAGACCAGATCACAACTGGTTGTAACCGAATCACCTGCATTACTGCAACTGACTCTTAAATGGTGCACTCGACAGGATTCGAACCTGTGACCGCTCGGTTCGTAGCCGAGTACTCTATCCAGCTGAGCTACGAGTGCATTTGTTGCCGCGCATTATAGGCCGTTCAATCTCTATGTAAAGCTATTTTTTCGTTAATTTTCAACAACTTAGCGAAAAAACCAGATTGCAACGTACTAAGCAAATAATGGCGGAGAACGGGGGATTCGAACCCCCGACACCCTTTTGAGGTGTACTCCCTTAGCAGGGGAGCGCCTTCGGCCACTCGGCCAGCTCTCCGCAACACGGGGCGTATATTAACCACGTTCATCCCCGTTTGCAAACATAAAAAACGATAAAAATTAAAGGCTTGGTTCTTCGTCCTTCTCTTTCTTGATCCGCAGGTAGATTTCCTCGCGGTGTACCGCTACCTCTTTCGGAGCGTTAACCCCGATACGCACTTGATTGCCTTTGACGCCGAGCACGGTCACGGTGATTTCGCCATCACCGATAATCAGGCTTTCTGCGCAACGACGAGTCAGAATCAGCATACCTTTCTCCTCACGCATTTCAGTTCAGGAACAACAGTCTGCAAAAAAAAGGCCTTCGACCTACAACCCAAAGGCCATAGCCCTACCCGCCTAAGTATTGTCGAGCGCACGCAAAAGAACATGCGTCCTACAAAAAAAGGAAAGGCGCGGTAAACCGCGCCTTCCTGGCACTTCGTCACTCGCCCTGTCGGGCCGGAGCGTCCAGCTCAAAAGCGGTATGCAGCGCGCGTACAGCCAGTTCCAGGTACTTCTCTTCGATCACCACCGAGACCTTGATTTCCGACGTGGAGATCATCTGGATGTTGATGCTTTCCTTGGCCAGGGCCTCGAACATGCGGCTGGCAACGCCCGCGTGAGAGCGCATGCCCACACCCACGATCGACACCTTGGCGATCTTGGTATCACCGACCACTTCACGGGCGCCGATCTCCTTCGCAGTGTTCTGCAGGATCCGCTCCGCCGCATCGTACTCGTTGCGGTGCACGGTGAAGGTGAAATCGGTGGTGTTATCGTGCGAAACGTTCTGCACGATCATGTCGACTTCAATGTTCGCGCCGCTGATCGGGCCCAGAATCTTGAAGGCCACGCCCGGGGTGTCTGGCACGCCACGGATAGTCAGCTTGGCTTCATCACGGTTGAAAGCGATACCGGAAATGATCGGCTGTTCCATGGATTCCTCTTCATCAATAGTAATGAGGGTGCCCGGACCCTCTTTGAAGCTGTGCAATACGCGCAGCGGAACGTTGTACTTGCCGGCGAATTCCACCGCACGGATCTGCAACACCTTGGAACCGAGGCTGGCCATTTCCAGCATCTCTTCAAAGGTGATCTTGTCCAGGCGCTGAGCCACGGACACCACTCGCGGGTCAGTGGTGTAGACGCCGTCCACATCGGTGTAGATCTGGCATTCATCGGCCTTCAGCGCCGCTGCCAGCGCCACGCCGGTGGTGTCCGAACCGCCACGCCCAAGGGTGGTGATGTTGCCCTGCTCGTCCACGCCCTGGAAGCCCGCTACAACTACCACGCGACCGGCTTTCAGATCCGTACGGATTTTCTGATCGTCGATCTGCAGGATGCGCGCCTTGGTGTGCGCGCTGTCGGTCAGGATGCGCACCTGGCTGCCAGTGTAGGACACCGCCGGCACACCGCGCTTGTTCAGCGCCATGGCCAGCAAGGCGATGGTCACCTGCTCGCCGGTGGACACGATCACATCCAGCTCACGCGGGAGCGGCTGTTGATCGCCACTGATTGCCTTGGCCAGATCGATCAGGCGATTGGTCTCGCCGCTCATGGCCGACAGCACCACCACCAGGTCGTCGCCGGCATCGCGGAATTTCTTAACCTTGTCGGCCACCTGCTCGATTCTTTCGACAGAACCGACCGAGGTGCCTCCAAATTTCTGTACGATCAAAGCCATTTCTAAGCCGCCTCAGCCCGTAAAGGGGCGCCTAATATCCAATCAACCAGCACCGAACAGGCCCGTGACTAGACCACGGGCCGGTTAACAGTGCCTTAAATACCTGCCTCGACAAACGGCACGGTCAGGGCCAGGGCTGCGTCCAGGCTGCCGGCGTCTACACCACCGCCTTGCGCCATGTCCGGACGACCACCGCCCTTCCCGCCCACTGCCGCGGCGGCTTGCTTCATCAAATCACCGGCCTTGAGTTGGCCAGTCAGGTCCTTGGTTACACCGGCAACCAGAACGACCTTATCCTCATGGACACCGCCGAGCAGGATCACTGCGCGGCCGAGCTTGTTCTTCAACTGATCGACCAAGGCCAACAGCGCCTTGCCGTCCTGACCGTCCAGGCGTGCAGCCAAAACCTTCACATCCTTGACGTCCACCGCCGAAGCCGACAGATCGTCGCCCGCCGCGCTGGCTGCCTTGGCTTGCAACTGCTCCAGCTGTTTCTCCAGGGCGCGGTTGCGCTCCAGCACAGCGGACAGTTTGTCGATCAGGTTGTCGCGGCTGCCCTTGACCAGGCTGGCCGCTTCCTTGAGTTGTTCTTCTGCCGCATTCAGGTAGGCCAGGGCCGCAGCGCCGGTGACCGCCTCGATACGACGCACACCGGACGCCACGCCACCTTCGCTGATGATCTTCAGCAGGGCGATGTCGCCGGTACGGTTGGCGTGGATACCGCCGCACAGTTCTACCGAGAAGTCGCCGCCCATGCTCAGTACGCGCACGCTGTCGCCGTACTTCTCGCCGAACAGCGCCATGGCGCCCTTGGCTTTTGCAGTCTCGATATCGGTTTCTTCGGTTTCTACCGCCGTGTTCTTGCGAATCTCGGCGTTGACGATGTCTTCCAGGGCCTTGATCTGCTCCGGCTTGATCGCTTCAAAGTGGCTGAAGTCGAAGCGCAGGCGCTGGCTGTCGACCAACGAACCCTTTTGTTGCACGTGATCGCCCAGTACCTGACGCAGCGCAGCGTGCAGCAAGTGCGTGGCCGAGTGGTTCAGCGAGGTGGCGTGACGCACATCGGCGTCCACCTGTGCATCCACCGGCGAACCGACGGTGAGGCTGCCCGAAGCCAGCACACCGTGGTGCAGGAATGCGCCGCCGGTCTTGGTGGTGTCGCGCACGTCAAAACGACCGGACGCGGCTTTCAGGAAACCACAGTCGCCAATCTGGCCACCGGACTCGGCGTAGAACGGCGTCTGGTCCAGGACCACCACACCGTCGTCACCTTCATTCAGTACGTCAACCGACTGGCCTTCTTTATAGAGGGCAACCACTTTGGCCGAACCGTTGGTGGCCTTGTAGCCGGTGAACTCGGTGGCCACGTCAACCTTGACCAGGCTGTTGTAGTCCATACCGAACGAGCTGGCCGAACGAGCGCGCACACGCTGGGCTTCCATCTCACGTTCGAAACCTTCCTCGTCGAGGGTCAGGTTGCGCTCACGGGCGATGTCGCCGGTCAGGTCCATCGGGAAACCGTAGGTGTCGTAGAGCTTGAACACCACGTCGCCCGGCACCACGGTGCCTTGCAGGTTGGCAAGGTCTTGCTCAAGGATCTTCAGGCCCTGTTCCAGGGTCTTGGCGAACTGCTCTTCTTCGGCCTTCAGTACGCGCTCGATGTGCGCCTGGTTCTGCTTGAGCTCCGGGAAGGCTTCGCCCATCTCGGCCACCAGCGCCGCGACGATCTGGTAGAAGAAGCTGCCGTTGGCGCCCAGCTTGTTACCGTGACGGCAAGCACGACGGATGATGCGACGCAGCACATAGCCACGGCCTTCGTTGGACGGCAACACGCCGTCGGCAATCAGGAAGCCGCAGGAACGGATGTGGTCAGCGACGACTTTCAGCGACGCCTGGTCTTCATTGGTGCAACCAATGGCCTTGGCTGCCGCGGCCAGCAGGCTTTGGAACAGGTCGATCTCGTAGTTGGAATGCACGTGTTGCATCACCGCACTGATCCGCTCCAGGCCCATGCCGGTGTCTACCGACGGCGCTGGCAACGGATGCAACACGCCATCGGCGGTGCGGTTGAATTGCATGAACACGTTGTTCCAGATCTCGATGTAACGGTCGCCGTCTTCCTCTGGCGAGCCCGGTGGGCCACCCCAGATGTCGGCGCCGTGGTCGTAGAAGATCTCGGTGCACGGGCCACACGGGCCGGTATCGCCCATGGTCCAGAAGTTGTCGGAGGCGTACGGGGCGCCTTTGTTGTCGCCGATGCGCACCATGCGCTCTGCCGGCACGCCGACTTCCTTGGTCCAGATGTCGTAGGCCTCGTCATCGCTGGCGTAGACGGTGACCCAGAGTTTTTCCTTCGGCAGCTTCAGCACGCCGGTGAGGAAGGTCCAGGCGAAGTTGATCGCGTCTTGCTTGAAATAATCGCCAAAGCTGAAGTTGCCGAGCATTTCGAAAAAGGTGTGGTGACGGGCGGTGTAGCCGACGTTTTCCAGGTCGTTGTGCTTGCCACCGGCGCGGACGCATTTCTGGCTGCTGACGGCGCGGGTGTACGCGCGCTTTTCCTGGCCCAGGAAGCAGTCCTTGAACTGGTTCATCCCCGCGTTGGTGAACAGCAGGGTTGGGTCATTGCCTGGGATCAAGGAGCTGGAGGAGACACGGGTGTGACCTTGCTCTTCGAAGAAGCGAAGGAAGGCTTCACGGATTTCTGCGCTTTTCATTAGGTTCTTCCACGGAGGCTGCGGCCAAAGGCCAGTGCGCAACATCATCAGACGGAGCGACGGCAAAGGGCCGCATTATATCGGCCCTTTGCCGGTGGTACAGCGTGTTTATACGATTGAAACGTTCAATTAGACGGTCTGCACTGTCATTTCCGCGAAAATTCGACGAATGTCTGCGCGACCTGCTCGATCTGCGCCCGGCTGACATCCAAATGCGTGACCATGCGCAGGCGCGGGGCGGCGCTCAACGTGATCCCGCGTTCGGCGGCAAACGCCTTCAAGGCCTGGGCCTGGTCACCGATCTGCACGTAGACCATGTTGGTCTGCACCGGCTCCACCTCATAACCGGCCTGGCGCAACGCATCGCCCAGCCATTGGGCATTGGCGTGGTCGTCGGCCAGGCGCTGAACCTGGTGATCCAGGGCATACAACCCCGCGGCCGCCAACGAGCCGGCCTGGCGCATGCCGCCGCCGACCATTTTGCGCAGGCGCCGGGCCTTGGCGATCAACGCCGTGGAACCGCACAGCACCGAGCCAATCGGCGCGCCAAGGCCTTTGGACAGGCACACCGACACCGAATCGAAATACTGGGCAATCTCGCGTGCATCCACGCCGAGCTTGACCGCTGCGTTGTAGAGCCGCGCGCCATCCAGATGCAGGGCCAGATCATGCTCGCGGGTGAACGCCCGTGCCTTTGCCAGGTAATCCAGCGGTAATACCTTGCCTTGCATGGTGTTTTCCAGCGCCAGCAAGCGGGTGCGGGCGAAGTGGAAGTCGTCGGGCTTGATCGCCGCCAGTACCTGGTCCAGGTCCAGTGAGCCGTCGGCCTGCACGTCCAGGGGTTGCGGCTGGATCGAACCGAGCACCGCCGCGCCACCGCCCTCGTATTTGTAGGTATGGGCCTGCTGGCCGACGATGTATTCCTCGCCGCGCTCACAGTGGGCCATCAACGCCAGCAGGTTGCTCATGGTGCCGGTCGGGACGAACAACGCAGCGGCAAAGCCCAGGCGCTTGGCCAGCTCGGCTTCGAGGTGATTGACGCTGGGGTCTTCGCCATACACGTCATCGCCGCTGACGGCAGCAGCCATCGCGTCCCGCATGCCGGGGGTGGGTTGGGTCACGGTGTCGCTGCGCAGGTCGATCACAGACATGAAACAAGCCTCTGAAGGGTTGAGTAAGTTCCTTTTGAGTGTGATTACTGCGGGCAATGCCACGGAATATCAAGCCCCCATTGCATTCAATCGAATACCAACCAAACAAACCGATATAGGTTATCGATACGGCAATCGTGCAGTTTTCGAAAAAGCGTGTTAAAAACTCTCCGCCGCCAGGGTTCTGGCGGCAACGTTCTCAGGGCGGGGTGCAATTCCCCACCGGCGGTAATTACACGCAATGTGTATAGCCCGCGAGCGCTTGGCGCCTCGAACTGCTCCGGCAGGACGGCGACAAGGTCAGCAGACCCGGTGTGATCCCGGGGCCGACGGTCATAGTCCGGATGAAGAGAGAACGGGATTGGCACCTAAGGGCCGCTCGTCTTGCGTACCCTTAAATCCCATTCGATTCATAACGCCCTGTTTTTTTCTTAAACAGGAGTCAGAACATGCAACCCACCGCAATCGACAGCAAAAGCAAAAACCACCACGGCGAGCGCGTCGCGTTTATCCAGGCCTGCTGGCACAAGGATATTGTCGACCAATCGCGTAAAGGTTTCCTTGCCGAAATGATCGCCCAGGGCTACCAGGAATCGGACATCGATTTCTTCGAAGTCGGCGGCGCCTTTGAAATGCCCCTGCACGCCAAGCTGCTGGCCAAGACCGGCCGTTACGCCGGTATCGTTGCTGCCGCGCTGGTGGTGGACGGTGGCATCTACCGCCACGAATTCGTCGCCCAATCGGTGGTCAGCGGCCTGATGCAGGTGCAGCTGGAAACCGAAGTGCCGGTGTTCTCGGTGTCGCTGACCCCGCATCACTTCCACGCGGGCAGCGAACACCATGCGTTCTTCCACGATCACTTTGTGCACAAGGGCCAGGAAGCCGCGCGCACCTGCGCCGACACCCTGCACAAGGTGCGTGCGATCCGTCGCAGCGAGCCACGGGCTGTAGCCGTCTAAGAGACACAAAAAACCCGGTGTAAAAGCCGGGTTTTTTCTTTTTCAGGCCAGGCCAGCGTCCGTGGTCGGCACAATCAGTATCCCCGCTCGCAAACCATTCTTCACCTTCGGGTTCGGGAAGATGATGCGCGCACCCTCCTCCTCAATCACCCAACGGGTCTTGGCCACGTCCTCAGCCAACAAATAGCCCTGCGCCAACGGCGAGAAGTTTTCCACATCCGCCGGCAGGTGCATCAGGAACGAATCACTGTGCTTGATGACTTCACGGGACACGGCAAACAGTTGCAAGCCATCCAGGCTTTCGGTTTGCGGCTCGGAGCCTTCGATGATCTGCTTCAGGCGGGTTTCCAGGCGGGACACGTCCACGCCCTGGTTCTGCCCGAACGGCCTTGCCTTACCCAGTTCGAGGGTGAAGGCTTCGGCCTCTAGCTGCTCGTAGGTAAACGCGGTGAAGGTGATCGAGGTCTTGTTCTGCAACAGCACCGCTTCCATGCCGGCAGCGCGCAGGCGGGCCAGTTCATGGCGCGAATGCTGACGGCCTTCCTTCCACGGGTACAACGCGAACTGCTCGATCTTCGAGCCACGAATGGCCGTGTGCAGGTCGTAATGCAGGCGTGAACGACCAGGCTGGCTGAAAAAGCTACGAGCCAGCTGCTCAAGCTCGGCGGCACGCATGGCCTCGGGGCCGATGTTTTTTTCGTGGCGCCCGTTGAACAGCCGGTTGACGTCAAGTTCCAGGTAACGCTCGCCGCGGCGCATGGCCTCGGGGTTGCCGAACAGGAACAGAATACGGGTACGGGGTTTGATCTCCCCGCGGGCAATACCATGCAACAGGCGGTCGAGCAGTTCGATCGGCGCGGTTTCGTTGCCATGGATGCCGGACGACAGCAACAGGTCGCCGCCATTGTCCTTCGCTTCAGGTGGGCGCACTTCAAGCGCGCCTTCGCTGAGCCAGCGCATCTGCACGCCGTCGACAGTCAGTTGAATTTTTTGCGCCGGTTCGCGACCGGCGAGGGTCAGTTCAAGCAGTTTGCCGAGGGCGAGCATACGCAGCTTCCTTAGTGGTTGCAGCCTGGGCCGTGGACGTGATCGTCGTCATCACCTTCAACGTCGGCCGGTTCCATTTCCAGTTGCAGGCTCATCAGGTTGGTGGCCAGTGGGCGCATCAGCAGGTTGGCGTACTCGGCGTCACCTTCTTCCACGTCCACGCCGATCAGCAGTTGGCCACGGCCGTCGTGCTGGATCCAGATCTCCTTGCCCTGCCAGACCACGGCGACGCGGGTGCAGGAAGTTTCCAGCTGGGTGCCGTCGGTGTCTTCAAGAATCAGTTTCAGGGTGTCGGTGGTCATAAATAGCTCTCAGCCATGCGGCGTTTAATTGATCTGGAAAGGATAAACAGCGCCCAGTTTAAGGATTTGCGTCAGTTCATCCAGTGCCGTCCGGCATTCAAGCAGCAATTGCGGGTCAGCCAAGTCGCTTTCGCGCAGGCTGTCGCGGTAGTGCTTGCCTACCCACTGAGTCAGTGTTTCGTACAACGGCGCTGTCATGATAACGCCTGGATTCACCGCCGCCAGTTCCGTTTCGTTCAACGCCACACGTAAACGCAGGCACGCCGGGCCGCCGCCGTTCTGCATGCTTTGCTTGAGGTCGAATACCTTCACTTCGCGGATCAGGCCACCGGCGGCAGTCAGGCTTTGCAGGTACTGCCAGACGCGCTCATTAGCACGGCACTCTTCCGGCACAATCAGCAGCATCGAGCCGTCAGCGCGACTCAACAATTGGCTGTTGAACAGGTAGGAACGTACCGCGTCTTCGACACTGACCTGGGCGCGGGGCACGCAGACGGACTGGAAGTTGCCGCCCAACTTGCCCAATTTGCCTTGCAGTTCGGCGAGCATCTGCTCGGTATTGAGAAACGCGTCCTCGTGATAGAACAGCACTTCGCCGTTGCCGACCGCGATGACGTCGTTGTGGAACACGCCGGCATCGATCACTGCCGGGTTCTGCTGGGCGTAGACCACGCCGTCATCCTTCAAACCGTGCAGGCGTGCGACGGCCTGAGAGGCTTCAAGGGTCTGGCGCGCCGGATATTTCTGCGGCGCCGGGTAACGGGGATCGAACGCGCTGCGACCAAACACAAAAAATTCGACGCCCGCTTCGCCATAGTCACGGCAGAAGCGCGTGTGGTTGGCCGCGCCTTCATCACCGAACTGCGCCACCGCCGGCAACGCCGCGTGATGGGCGAAGTGTTTATCATCGGCAAACATCGCGCCCAACACACGGCTGGTGGTCGGGTGCTCGATGCTGCGGTGGTATTTGCAGTTGAGGTTGGCGGCGGTGAAATGCACGCGGCCGTCAAAGGTGTCGGCGCTTGGGCTAACGGTGGCGGCATTGGCCACCCACATGCTCGATGCGGAGCAGCTCGCGACCAGCAACGGCATCGCATCCTTGGCCGCTTGCTGGATCACTTGGGCGTCGGTGCCGCTGAAACCCAGGCTGCGCAAGGCGGCCACATCAGGACGTTCCTGAGGTGCCAACACCCCTTGCACAAAACCCATGTCCATCAGGGCTTTCATCTTCTGCAGGCCCTGCAACGCCGCTTCCTTGGGGTTGGAATGCTGCTGGCTGTTGCTCTGGGACGCGACGTTGCCGAAGGACAAACCGCCGTAGTTATGGGTCGGCCCCACTAGACCGTCAAAATTGACTTCATAGGATTTCATCGGCGAGGCTCCACGAACATCTGTTTTTATAGGCTTCAAATGACTTCAATCCACCACCGCTCAATGTGGGAGCTGGCTTGCCTGCGATGCAGACGACTCGGTCTGTCAATCGGACCGAGGTGATGCCATCGCAGGCAAGCCAGCTCCCACATTGGATCGGTGGCATCTTTAGTTCAGCGTAATACCTGGGGTCAGCGTGGCGGGCACCACCAGACTCGGGGTCTCAAGCGAGGCCACCGGGTATGCGCAATAATCCGCCGCGTAATAGGCACTGGCGCGATGGTTGCCCGACGCCCCTACTCCACCAAACGGCGCGGTACTGGCGGCGCCGGTCAGTTGTTTGTTCCAGTTGACGATGCCCGCGCGGCTTTCCAGCCAGAACTGCTGGTAGCGCGCTTCGGAGTCCGACAGCAAACCCGCGGCCAAGCCGTACTGGGTGTTGTTGGCCTCGGCAATCGCCGCTTCGAAATCAGCGTAGCGGATCACCTGCAACAGTGGGCCGAACAGCTCCTCGTCTTCGCGCTCGCTCACGCCAGTCACGTCGATGATGCCGGGGGTCAGCAAGGCGGCCTGGTCCTGGGGCTGGGTCATTTCCAGCAGCGCCACGGCGCCATTGGCGAGCATCAGTTCCTGGGCGTCCATCAAGGCTTTGGCCGCCGCGAGGGAGATCACCGAGCCCATGAACGGTGCCGGCTGCTGATCAAAAGCGCCCACCTCAATCGTCGCGCTGACCGCCACCAGGCGCGCCAGCAACGCATCACCCCACGCGCCTTCCGGCACCAACAGGCGACGGGCACAGGTGCAACGCTGGCCGGCCGAAATAAACGCCGACTGGATAATGGTGTAGACCGCCGCATCCACGTCGGCCACTTCGTCGACCACCAACGGGTTGTTGCCGCCCATTTCTAGCGCGAGGATCTTGTCCGGGCGTCCGGAGAATTGCTGGTGCAGATGATTGCCGGTGCGGCTGGAACCGGTGAAGAACAACCCGTCGATACCAGGGTTGGCCGCCAGCGCGATACCGGTTTCCCGCGCGCCTTGCAGCAGGTTCAACACACCCGCCGGCAACCCGGCTTCGATCCAGCATTGCACGGTCAACTCGGCAACCTTGGGGGTCAGTTCGCTCGGCTTGAACAGCACGGTGTTACCCGCCAGCAAGGCCGGGACGATATGCCCGTTCGGCAAGTGACCAGGGAAGTTGTACGGGCCAAACACCGCTACCACGCCGTGCGGCTTGTGGCGCAGCACGGCGGTGGCGTCGCCCAGCGGGCCGCTCTTCTCGCCGGTACGCTCGCGGTAGCTTTGCACCGAGATCGCAATCTTGTTGGCCATGCTGGTGACTTCAGTGGCCGATTCCCACAGCGGCTTGCCGGTTTCCTCACCGATGCAACGGGCGATTTCGTCGGCGCGGCTTTTCAGGGTGGCGGCGAAGGTTTCCAGAATAGCGATGCGCTCTTCCAGCGGGCGCGTGGCCCAGGCCGGAAACGCCTGGCGCGCGGCCTGCACGGCGGACTCAACCTGCTCGACGGTAGCGCCATTGCCGGCCCACAGCACCTGCTGGGTGACCGGGTTGCGCGATTCAAACAGTTCACCCTGGCCTGCCAGCCAGCTACCTGCGATATACAGCGAATTCATTATTTCGACTCCCGAGCAGCGGACAACGGAACAGCACGCACTTGATCACCCACCACCAGTTGCAGGCGCTTGGCGGTCTGCGGATCGACCACCAGCGTGCCTGCCGCCAGGCGAGCCGGTGCGGCCGTAATGCGGCACTCTTCGCGCTTACGGTTATGGATCAGGAACGGCGTGGCGTCGTCCCCCGGCGTGCCGATGGCCAGTACCAGCGACTGGCTATCGCGCACGGCGCGGATCTTGGTGGTTTCACATTCCACCGCAGGTCCCGCGTCGAAGATGTCGACATAGCCCTGGTAGCTGAAGCCTTCGCTCTTGAGCATGCTCAGCGCCGGCTCGGTGTCCGGGTGGACCTTGCCGATCACGTTGCGTGCGTCTTCGGACAGGAAGCAGCTGTACAGCGGAAACTTCGGCATCAGCTCTGCGATAAACGCCTTGTTGCCCACGCCGGTGAGGTAATCGGCCTGGCTGAATTCCATCTTGAAGAAGTGCCGGCCCAGGCTCTCCCAGAACGGCGAACGCCCGGCGTCGTTGGACACCCCGCGCATCTCGGCGATGATCTTGTTGCCAAACAGCTGCGGGAACTCCGCGATAAACAGCAGGCGCGCCTTGGCCAGCATGCGGCCGTTGAGGCCGGTGCGGTAATCGGCGTGCAGGAACAACGAGCACAGCTCGGAGTTGCCGGTGAGGTCGTTGGCCAGGAACAGCGTCGGGATTTCGCGGTAGATGTTCAGCTCCTGGGAGGCGCTGACTGTCAGGCCCACCCGGAAGTTGTACCAAGGCTCACGCAGGCCAACGGCGCCAGCAATGGCGGAAATCCCCACCACGCGGCCTTCGTCGTTTTCCAGCACGAACAGGTAGTCGGCATCGCCGCGCCCGGCGTCACCGCGAAAGGTTTTCTCGGCCCAGCCCACGCGGTGGGTCAGACGCTCTTCGTTGGCCGGCAAGGTGGTGAGGCCGGTGCCGGTGCTGCGCGCCAGATCAATCAGGGCCGGTAAATCGCTGCTGCGTACGGGACGAACGATCATGCTATCTCCTCGAACGGGCCGCTGTTGTCAGCCACCCGCGAAACTCTCTTTTTAAACCGCTACCAGGCGCACACTCGCGCCTTCGCCAACACCCAGGGCTTCGGCCGCTGCGAGGTCCAACGTCACCGGTTTACCCGGCGCGTAGTCCAGTTCCAGCATCACCGCACGGTAATCCTGCAACTGCGCGTTGCTCACCAGGTACTGGCGACCGACGCCCTTGACCATCTCACCGATCTTCACCGGCACCACGCGGCTCTGGGCGATCGAGCGAATGCCCGAGACCCGTGCGTGCAGCGTCGGGCCGCCGTCGAAGATGTCGATGTAATGGTCGGTCTCGAAGCCTTCGCGCATGAGGATGTCGAAGGTGATCTGCGCACGCGGGTGCACCTGGCCCATGGCTTCCTGGGCTTCGTCCGGCAGCAGCGGTACGTAGATCGGGTAGTGCGGCATCAGCTCGGCGAGGAAGGTACGGCTTTTCAGCCCACACAGGCGCTCGGCGGCGGCGTAGTTGAGGTCGAAGAAGTTGCGCCCGATAGCGTCCCAGAACGGCGAGTCACCGCTCTCGTCGCTGTAGCCGACGATCTCGGTCACCACCGAGTCGGCAAAGCGCTCGGGGTGGCTGGCGACAAACAGCAGGCGGCCACGGGAATTGAGTTCAGACCACGGCGAACCAACCAGCTCAGGCACCACGTAGAAACTGGTGAGCAGGCTGTTGCCAGTGAGGTCGTGGCACTGGGAAAGCACGTGGATCTTGTTGTGGATCTTCAGCTCGCGGGAGGCGTGCACGAAGGTCTCGTTACGGAAACTGTAGAAGGGTTCCGAGTAGCCGGCCGAGGCGACGATGGCCGAGCAACCGGCGAGCTTGCCGGTCTCGGTGTCTTCGAGCACGAAGAAATAACTCTCTTCGCCATTGAAACTGACCTCGGCCGCGAAGGACGCTTCGCTGGCGGCGATCTTGTCGCTGAGGCGTTCCACATCGTCCGGCAAGGAGGTGACACCAATCGGGCTGTCCGCAGCCAGACGCTGTACCTCGCCCAGATCAGCCATTTGCGCGGGGCGCATCACCAGCATGGTGTCACTCCTTAACTCGAAAAACAGGCAGGCCTGGAGCCTGCACAGAGGAAAAAATGCCGGGCGGGCCCGGCACACACACAATTCGGTTCACCACCCGGCGTGCCAGGTGGTGAAGGGTCATCAGCCTTGCGTCAGCACTTTCACAGCACGCTCAAAACGGTCCAGGCCTTCCTTGATATCCGCCTCTTCCACCACCAAACTCGGCGCGAAACGCACCACGTCCGGGCCGGCTTGCAGGATCATCAGGTTTTCTTTCTCGGCCGCGTTGAACACGTCCTTGGCCTTGCCTTTGTACGCATCGCTCAACACACAACCGAGCAACAGGCCCATGCCGCGCACTTCGGTGAAGATGCCGTACTGCTTGCCGATCTGCTCCAGGCGCGCCTTGAACAGGTCATGCTTGGCGTTCACACCCGCCAGCACTTCTGGGGTGTTGATCACGTCGATCACCGCTTCAGCCACCGCGCACGCCAGCGGGTTGCCGCCGTAGGTGGTGCCGTGAGTGCCGACCACCAGGTGCTTGGCCAGCGCTTCGGTGGTGAGCATGGCTGCAATCGGGAAACCGCCGCCCAGGCTCTTGGCGCTGGTGAGGATGTCCGGGGTCACGCCGTAATGCTGGTAAGCGAACAGGTGGCCGCTGCGGCCCATGCCGGTTTGCACTTCGTCGAACACCAGCAGCGCGTTGTTCGCGTCGCACAGCTCGCGGGCGCCTTGCAGGTAAGCCAGCTCGGCCGGCAGTACGCCACCTTCACCCTGGATCGGCTCCAGTACAACGGCGCAGGTCTTGTCCGACACGGCGGCTTTTAGCGCAGCCAGGTCGTTATAAGGCACATGGGTGATGCCGGTGATTTTCGGCCCGAAACCATCGGAGTACTTGGACTGGCCACCGACATTGACGGTAAACAGGGTACGGCCGTGGAAGCTGTTCAGCGCGGCGATGATCTCGTACTTCTCAGTGCCGAAACGGTCGAACGCAACACGACGGGCCAGCTTGAACGCGGCCTCGTTGGCTTCGGCGCCGGAGTTGCAGAAGAACACGCGCTCGGCAAAGGTAGCGTCGATCAGCTTGTGGGCCAGGCGCAGGGCCGGCTCATTGGTGAAGACGTTGGAGACGTGCCACAGCTTGTTGGCCTGTTCAGTCAGTGCACCGACCAGCGCCGGGTGGGCGTGGCCCAATACGTTGACCGCGATGCCGCCGGCAAAGTCGATCAGCTCGCGACCCGCCTGGTCCCACACGCGCGAACCTTCGCCACGCACAGGAATGAATGCGGCCGGTGCGTAGTTAGGCACCATGACCTGGTCGAAATCGGCACGTTGCACCGGGGCTTGCTCAACGGACATCGGAGTCTCCTGAAGAGGAACGCCTGCCTGGAACTGGCGGGCGATGCAGGGATTGTAAGGACAGTTTTCAGCGCGGCCTTGCCGCCAAGCGACAACTTCTTATAGCGCCAACCCGCGATTTTGGCGGGTTTACGCCAATGCGACAAATAGCATCGCAATGGCGCAGTTTAAACGGTGTGCCGCTTGAGAGGCAGGGGCACCGTGCGCTGATTATCTGCGCATGCCCTAATTATCCGCTGCCCGGGCAACCACTTGGCTTGATGTGATGGCGCCGACACCCCTCACGAAAGGTTTAGCCACATGCCCCCAAATACCGTACCTCCTCTCCTTCAAAGCCTTAAAGATGCGGCGAACAGAGTACCGACCGGCGCTTACACCCGCCTTCCGAGCTGGCTGGCGAACGTTTCGAGCGAAAAGCGCCAAGCCTTGAAAAACAGCCCACTTAAATTCGCCGATTGGTATGGCGCTGCCAATCGCTCGCAGCACGCCCCCCTCCAACGGGCAATACAGGCCAGTTGGGAGGCACAAAACCAGGTCGATAGCGCCCTCGCAACCTTACAATCCCCCCAGGCCTTTGCCGCACCGCTATTGCAACAGGCACTTAAGACGCAATTTGATGTTGAAGCCGATGTCAGCACCACCTATCTGCGCCTGTACACCCCGATCACCCTGCCCTTGCTCCCCATCCAGTCCGACGGCGTGAAGTCCTGGACCGTGTCGCTGGTAGAGGCGGCACTGCACAACTTCGACGCGAGTGAAAGCCAATCAACGGCTTACACCACAGAATCGACCTTTATTACCCAACCGTCCGCTACCGGGCAGTTCGACACACTGCCCGAGGTGCGCGACCAAATCAGCATCGCGCAATTCGTCGGGTTATGCCGCCAGCTGGATATCGGCGCGCAGTACCAGCGCTACCTGAAGCAGTTTTTCGGTTTCCAGGACGCTGCACTCAAGCTGCAGTTGCGCAACAAGGTCATCCAGAGCCTGAAAGCCGAAGCGCGGGCCGCCCTGAAAATGGCGCGACTGAAAAAGGATGTGTCGCCCGCAGTCGATCATGCATTGAATCTGCACCTGAATAACCTTGACGCCGAGCTTGCCGGCAAGACACTGCTCAGCCACCGCCTGAGCCTGATGAACGCACCGATGAGCGACATCGTGCTGTTCGCCGCCGACCTGGAGCTGGCGCGCAGTGCTGTCCCGGTGGTGGCCTACATTCCCGGCGACCCGCAGTCTCCCCTCAAGCATTACCGCCACAGCACAGCGTTCATGCAAGACCTGGCCAACAAGCTGCGCAACCCTGACTACCAGGCGTTTTTCAGCCGTTTCGTCAACCATGAACACCGTGGCTATTTCTTTGCCGATCTCAACAGCCGCTTATCACAAGTGGTCTGGCACGAGCACGTCGTCGGTGACCCGCGGCCCACCTGGCGCGACGAGCCGATCACCAGCCCCCATTTGCAGTTCGACGCAGAAAAAATCAGCGGCGACCTGTACGAGCACCTGTACGAAAGCAAACTCGACAAGCTGCTCAATGATGCGCGGGCGATCGCCATACCCACCGCCGACGCCGATAGCGAGGCACGCTGGCGGCGCTGGGACGTTGTGCAAAAAATCGGTAAAGCCATTCTCGAAATCGCCGCGTTCATCGCCACACCCTTCATTCCACCACTGGGGTTGCTGATGCTCGGCTATACCGCCTATCAACTGCTCGATGAGGTTATAGAAGGCATCGTCGATTGGGCCGAAGGCCTCAAACACCAAGCATTCGAACACCTGATGTCCATCCTTGAGCAAATGGTTCAACTGGGTATGTTTGCGATCGGTGCGCCGATTGCCGAGGGCCTGTTGCGACAGAAGCTGCCAAAGGAACTGTGGGGCTTTTTTGATTCACTCACGCAGGTCACCACCGACGGTAAAACCCGCCTGTGGAACCCTGAACCTGCCCCCTACGCCCATGACATTCAGCTGGCCGTCGGCTCTCGCCCTGACCAGCAGGGGCTGCATGCCCACGCAGGCAAACAGATCCTGGCGCTCAACGGGCAGCATTTTTCCGTCACGCAACAATCGGGCGACAGGGTCCTTGCACACCCCAACCGCGTGCACGCCCACCGTCCGCGCATAACCAGCAATGGCAAGGGGGCCTGGTTGATGCCACAAGATCGCCCGCTGACGTGGAACCGCACCACGCTGCTGCGCCGCCTCGGCCCTGCGGCCGAGGCCATCAGCGAGACGGGCCTTGAACTGGCCCATCGCATCAGCGGAACCAGCGATGGCGCACTGCGCAAAATGCATTTGGATCATCAACCACCGCCGCCACTGCTGGTCGACGCACTCAAGCGCGTCAGGATCGATGAGCAATTACAAGACTTCATCGACCAGATGAACAGTGACGACCCTCTGATCTATCACAAGGCCGATCCACAGACCCAACTGTGGTTGCTGAGCCAGACCGGCTTGTGGCCCGAAACCAAGACCCTGCGGTTTCTCAACGCAAAGGGGAAAACCGTCTGGGAGCATCAAGGCCAAGAAAACGCCGCCGTGGCGCAAATACACGAAGCCCAGATGAACAACGGCGACCTGTTGAAAACCCTGCTGGAAACCTTGAACGAGTCAGAGCGCAAAACCTTGCTGGAAGAAGACTTCGGCACACCCATCACCCAGATGCCTGTGCGCACTGCCAAACTACGCAAACGCCTGGCACGCCAAGCCCACGACAAACGCGCCAGCCTGTTTGACTCACGCTATCGAAAAGCGGAAATAACCGATGACGCACGCCAGCAAAAGATCATCGACACCACCTCTGGCCTGCCAACGAGCATGGCCGAAGAAATACTACGCGGCGCCACCGGCCAAGAACTGCTGGACGTCGACGCCGGCAAAATCCCCATATCGGTGATTGAGCGCGCACGCTGGGCCGCTCATGAAGTGCGAATCAGTCGAGCCTATGAAGGGCTATACATGGAGGCGCTGGCAAGCAACGACTCACACCGGCTCGCTCTGCACTCACTGGAAAACCTGCCGGGATGGTCGCCGCAGGTGCGCCTGGTCGTCACCGACTTCAGCCGTACCGGCACGGTGCGAGATGCTATCGGCAGCCCTCAGGCGCCCCTGCAACGCACCCTCGTGCGCACTGTCGAGGGCGATTACATTCCCGAGGACGGCAAAGGCACGCTGTTTGGAGAAACCGACTTCTACACTGCCGTCCTCCAGGCGCTGCCGGATGCGCAACGCAACGCACTGGGCATTCACATCGCCCAGGGGCCGCTGCTCAGGCAGACCTTGCGTCAACACACATTGACGCGTGAAGCGCTGGGCACTCTGTTGGCCGAACACCCCGTGCGCAAACCCATGTACGACCCGAACCTGATGCGCCTGCACGGCGGCATGGAAGGCTACGGTGCCACCGCAGCAGACAGCGGCAATCTGGAGGCTCAGCTGTTACATGAGCTGTACCCCTGGCTGCGCCCAGCACAAATAAACAGCGCGTTGGACTTCATGCGAAGCCAGCCCGGCTCGCCACTGCGAACGCTTCAAGACTTGAAGGCTGACTATTTAAGCTTTGAAAATGCCCTTTCGGCCTGGTACCGAAATACTCCGAGCACCTTCCTTGACACCGAAATACCGCTCCCTCCCCAGACAGTCGTCGATCAGCGACTCACCCGCTGGAGATGGCGCCAACAACTGCTCGGCGCCTGGCGTCATGAAACCCCACCGGACCCGACGTTTAGCGGAGGCCACCTATTGCACCTCGATGCAGCATACGGCGAACTTCCGACACTGGATAAGCGCTTCCAATTCATCTCCACCCTTAATCTGAAGGGATACCACACCACCCGGAACGCACCCGCCTTCCTGGCGAGCTTTCCCAATCTGCGCACATTGGATATCCGCGATATTGCCTTCATCACCATTCCCCCCGAGGTTATAGGGATGCCCCATCTCAACAGCCTGACGCTGCGCAATTGCAACCTCCATCTATCCATTCCAAACCGTACAAACCTTGCCACGTTGACCGGGCTTCGACATCTGGACCTCTCTAACAACAACCAACTATCACTCCCCCCCGACCTTAGGCCCTTGAACCACTTGCAGACGCTGAACCTGAGCCAAACCAACATTGCTCAGTTCCCCGAAGGCCTACTCAACCGCCCTCAGTTGACGAGTACCGACCTCAGCAACAACTACATAAGGAGGTTGCCCGCCACTCTCTTCGACGTGCCCCGGGAAATCGCCAGAACCCTTAACTTATCGGGCAACCCACTCTCACGCGCAACGCTTGAGAGCATCAAAAGCTATTGCCAGAGAACCGGCGAACACTTTGGCGCAGACGCCCATCCTGCCGAGCGTAGGCTGGTCCATGAGCTCTACCCCACCTATACCACCAATGAAGCCAACAACTTTATTTTCAGGCTACCCGGTGGGCTGGACGACTCAATGGCAATACTGGCAAGCCTGAAGGCAGACTACGAGCGACTGCAATCGGACCTGGGAGAATGGGCGGCCGACGTACCCAGACAGCACGATGGCGCGCCTCTGGACGAAGACATGCAGGCGCGACAACAAATCCTGCGAGACCGCTTCAAGGCAGCGCTGGAGGAAGGTTGGCGACGGGAAACCAGCCTCGATTCAGAGCAAGGTCCCTCTGCAAACTCCCACGACATGACGTTAACCGTGCCGTTACTCGGCGACCTGCCGGTACTTAGGGTTGATTTCGAGCATGTTTCAAGGCTGGAACTACGGGGCGAAAACACCACATCGATCCCGGCGGGATTTCTCCAGCGTTTCCCCAATCTGGAAAGTTTGTTTATCCATAGGTATGCACTGCAAGACATACCTGCCGACGTATTCAACCTGGCGAAGCTCAAGCGACTCACCCTGACTCAAAGCAATGTCCGTTTGACGCAAAAGAGCGCCGCAGACTTGAGCGACCTGCACACGCTTCACTACCTGGATTTGAGTGAAAACACCGGCCTGGGAATTTCCCCCGACGTCAGCAAACTATCCGACCTGGAGACTCTGATGATCGAAAATGCCGGCCTCACTGAGCCGCCCCACGGAGTACTCAACTTGCCACGGCTTGAGATACTGGACTTGAGCAACAACCAAATAACCGAGCTTCCTGACGATCTCTTTGAGCTGGACGCTGACAGGGCTGATGGTTTTAATCTCAGCGGCAACCCCTTCTCTGCCGAGACGATCGCCAAGCTGCGCCATTATTACCGTCGTACAGCAGTGGACTTTGACGTGCCTGAAGCACGACAGCCCGCGGCGACGCTCAGCGACACTCAATCCGAAGAAGAGGGAGAGGGAGAGGAATAAAAACTCAGCCGCGCTCGGAAGGCACCGAAGACAACTCGAACGGGCTGCTGCTACGCCGCTGGTTGCGGTCTTCACGGGGCGTGGCGCCAAAGAAATTACGGTAGGCGCTGGAGAAGTGCGGCCCCGAGGAGAAGCCGCACGACAGGCCGATCTGGATGATCGACTTGCTGGTTTGCATGAGCATCTGGCGCGCCTTGTTCAGGCGCAGTTCCAGGTAGTACTGGCTGGGAACGCGGTTGAGGTATTGCTTGAAGATCCGTTCCAGTTGTCGTCGCGACACACAGACGTGCTGGGCGATTTCGTCGGTGGTCAGCGGTTCTTCGATATTGGCTTCCATCAACAACACGGCCTGGGTCAGCTTGGGGTGGCTGGAACCCAGGCGGTTTTGCAACGGGATACGCTGGCGCTCGCCGCCTTCACGGATGCGCTCCACCACCAGTTCCTCAGAGACTGCACCGGCCAGCTCAGCGCCGTGGTCACGGGCCAGCACCGCCAGCAGCAAGTCGAGTACCGACATGCCACCGCAAGCGGTCAGGCGATCGCGGTCCCAGTCGAACAGATGGCTGGTGGCGATGACCTTGGGGAAACGCTCGGCGAAATCGTCCTGCCAGCGCCAGTGCACGGCGGCGCGGTAGCCGTCGAGCAGGCCGAGCTGGGCCAGCGGGTAGACACCGGCCGACAAACCGCCGATTACACAACCGGCCCGGACAAGCTGCTTGAGCGCAGTGCTCAGTTGCGAGGCGATGACAGTGGGTGGTTCATCTGCCAGCAGGAACAGCTTCTGGAAACCTTCAAGCTTGCCGGCCCATGGCTCTCCCGGCAGTTGCCAGGCGCCTTCGGTCGCAGGTTCGGCTTGCAGGAACGACAGCTCGTAGACCACGTCCGGATGCACCCGCTGGGCAACGCGCAAGGCCTCCTCAGCCAGCGCAAGCGTGAGTGCTTTTGTGCTGGGCCAAATCAGGAAACCAATGCGATGGGCGGTCATGGAGGGCTATCCGAAGCGAGTAACAGTGTTAAGGCCAAAAGTGGCAACCACCAACATAGTGCATGTTGCGCAAAGCGCGAAGCATGCCCTATATCAGTGCACAACGGCAGTCTTGATTATTTCAAGCTACCGGAAAGGAACTGCTGCAAACGCTCGGACTGCGGGTTCACCAGCACTTCACGCGGGTTGCCGCGCTCTTCGACGATGCCTTTGTGCAAAAACACCAGCTGGTTCGACACTTCACGGGCAAAGCCCATTTCGTGGGTCACTACCACCATAGTGCGGCCTTCCTGGGCCAGGTCCTGCATCACCTTGAGCACTTCGCCAACCAGTTCCGGGTCGAGGGCCGAGGTGGGTTCGTCGAACAGCATCACCTCAGGCTCCATCGCCAGGGCGCGAGCGATGGCTACGCGCTGCTGCTCGCCGCCGGACATATGACCGGGGAACGCATCTTTGCGATGACCCACGCCGACTTTGGCCAAGTAATGCTCGGCCTTTTCACGGGCTTCTTTCTTCGACATGCCCAGCACGTGCACCGGGGCTTCCATCACGTTTTCAAGCGCGGTCATGTGCGACCACAGGTTGAAGTGCTGGAACACCATCGACAGGCGCGACCGCATGCGCTGCAGCTGTTTAGGATCGGCGGCCTTCATGGCGCCGTCCTTGTTGGCGACCAGCTTCAGCTCTTCGTTATTGAGCAGAATCTTGCCGGCGTGGGGTTGCTCCAGCAGGTTGATGCAGCGCAAAAAGGTACTTTTGCCCGAACCACTGGAACCAATGATGCTGATCACATCACCGGCTGCGGCGGCCAGGGACACACCTTTGAGCACTTCATGACTGCCATAGCGTTTATGCAGGTCTTGGACTTCAAGTTTGTACATGCGGTCGGTTCTCACAAAAACAGTGGGTCAGTCATTCAGCAAATTGCCATGGCGCAGGGCTTCGCGTCCCGCCACCTTGGCCAGCCAAAAACCTGCTTGGGCATAACGCAGCCGTTCAACGGCAAACAACACCCCGGCCGTGCCGGCGCAGACAATGCTGACCTGATCGGACAAGGGATCAATCACTTCAAAAATCGGCTCGCCGGCTTCCACCCAACTGCCCGGCGCGCGCAGGAAGCTGATCACGCCAGCATGGGGAGCGAACAACATTTCGGTGCCTTCAAAGGGCATACCCTCGCACGGCTCGTGCTGCGGCGCCGGCCAGTCACCCTTGATCATGCCTTGCTCGGCCAGAAACGCCAGGATGCCCTCGGCATGGAAGATCGCCTCATCACGCCCGGTGTCTGACTGACCGCCCAACTCCAGCGTAGTCGCCAGGCACGCCAAGGGGATCTGCGCCTCGGGAAACAACCCGGACAGGCGCAACCAAGGTGTTGAACAGGCCTCATCGAACGAGCTGCCGCCGGAGTCTTCCGCCAGTAGGCCGACTTTCACATTCAAATGCGCCGCCAGCGAACGCCACTGCGGCCAATGCTGGGGCAGCGCGTACATGTGCAGCGCGGCTTCGCAGTCGCAATGCAGGTCGAGGACTATGTCTGCGGTGCAGGCATGGCTCAGCAGAACCCGCTGCATGCCTTGCAATTGACTGCCTGGCGCGGGCAAAGCGGCGAGCACATCGGTCATGGCCTGGCGAATCATACGCACATTGGCGTGGGGATCATCGCCCAGCTTGCCGTTGAGCAACTCGGCAACCGGCTCGCTCAACTCCACGAAGTCGCGATTGAAATTCTTGCCGCTGCCCACCTCGAAACGTCCCTGGTGACTGCCTTGCAGCAGTTGGCCCAGGCCCATCGGGTTGGCGACCGGCACCAACTCGATCACGCCGTTGAGCGCGCCTTGCTGTTCCAGTTCGGTGAGGCGCTTTTTCAGCTCCCACGCGGCGCGCATACCGGGCAATTCATCAGCGTGCAGGCTGGCCTGGATATAGGCCTTACGCTCGCCCTGGCCGAAACGGAATACGCTCAGTTGGCGCTCGCAACCCAAATGCCCCCAGGGCAACCGATGATCGATACGTTCCATATCAGTGCTTCCGTGGAGCCAGGTAGCTCAGCCAGCGGCGCTCGGCCAACTTGAACAGGCGCACCAGGATGAAGGTCAGGCACAGGTAGAACGCGCCAGCGGTGATATAGGCTTCGAACGGCAAGTAGAATTGGGCGTTCACCGTGCGCGCGGCACCGGTGATGTCGATCAGGGTGACGATGGAGGCCAGGCTGGTGGTCTGCAGCATCATGATCACTTCGTTGCTGTACTGCGGCAGTGCGCGGCGCAGGGCCGAGGGCAGCAGGATGCGGCGGTACAGCTTGTAGCGCGACATGCCCATGGCCTTGGCCGCTTCGATCTCGCCATTAGGCGTGGCCTTGAGGCTACCGGCAATGATTTCGGCGGTGTAGGCGCTGGTGTTGATCGCAAACGCCAGGCACGCACAGAACGTCGCGCTGGACAGCAGCGGCCACAGGAAGCTTTCGCGCACGGCGTCGAACTGGGCCAGGCCGTAGTAGATCAAAAACAGTTGCACCAACATCGGCGTGCCACGGATCACGTAGGTGTAAAGCCAGGCCGCGCCATTGACGATCGGCTGCTTGGACACGCGCATCAAGCCCAGGGGCAAGGCGGCAAGCAGGCCGAAGAACAGCGAGATGGCGAGCAGTTTCAGGGTGGTCAGCAGGCCGCCAAGGTACAGCGGCATGGCCTCCCAGATGACGTTGTAGTCGAAGATCATAGATCAGCCGCCCTTACGCCTACCGAGTAGCGCTTCTCAAGATGACGCAAGGCCAGCAACGACACGCTGGTAATCACCAGGTACATTGCCGCCACCGCGAGGAAGAAGGTAAAAGGCTCGCGGGTGGCATCTGCCGCCTGCTTGGCCTTGAACATCATGTCTTGCAGGCCCACCACCGAAATCAGCGCAGTGGCCTTGGTGAGGACCAGCCAGTTGTTGGTGAAACCGGGGATCGCCAGACGGATCATCTGCGGCACCATCACCCGGAAAAACACCTGGAAACTGCTCATGCCATACGCAAGGCCGGCTTCGGCCTGGCCCTTGGGAATGGCCATGAAGGCGCCGCGGAAGGTTTCCGACAGGTAGGCGCCAAAGATGAAACCCAGGGTGCCGATACCGGCGGCCAAGGGGTTCAAGTCGATATAGTCGTCGTAGCCCAACATCGGCGCGACGCGGTTGAGCAGGTCCTGACCGCCGTAGAAAATCAGCAGGATCAGCACCAGGTCGGGGATCCCGCGGATCACCGTGGAGTACAAGTCACCCAGCCAGGCCAACCAGCGCACCGGCGACAGGCGCAACGCGACCCCGATCAGACCCAGAACGATGGCCAAGGCCATGGACGACAAGGCGAGCTGAAGCGTCAACCATGCGCCATCGAGGATGACGGCCCCGTAGCCTTTCAACATGATTCAGGTCCTCGAAAAGGGGGATGAAAAAATGGCGCAAACCTCAGGAATTCTGTTGCTTGCGCCATTTCGGACAGACCGCTAAGACGATTTACTTGGCTTCAGGGCCGTAAATGTCGAAGTTGAAATACTTGTCTTGGATAGTTTTGTACTTGCCACTGGCGCGGATCGCCGCGATAGCCGCGTTGATGCGGTCCAGGTTTTCCTTGTCGCCCTTGCGAACCGCGATGCCTACGCCGTCGCCGAAGTATTTGACGTCGGTGAAGGATGGGCCGGTGAACGCGTAGCCTTTGCCGGCCGGGGTGTCGAGGAAACCTTCCTGCAGAAGGGTGGCGTCAGCCACGGTGCCGTCGAGGCGACCGGCTTCCACGTCCAGGTAGATTTCGTTCTGCGAGCTGTAAGGCACAACCGTGGCGCCTTTAGGGGCCAGGACTTCCTTGGCGAAACGATCGTGGATCGAACCGCGCTGTACACCGATTTTCTTGCCTTTGAGTTCGTCCAGGCTGTCGCTGACCGCAGTGCCTTCCTTCAATACCAGGCGTGCTGGGGTCAGGTAGTAGCGATTGGTGAAGTCCACGGATTTCTTGCGGTCTTCCGTGATGGACATGGACGACAGGATCGCGTCGATCTTGCGCACTTTCAGCGCTGGGATCAGGCCGTCGAACTCTTGCTCGACCCAAGTGCACTTGACCTTCATCTCTTCGCACAGGGCGTTGCCGATGTCGTAGTCAAAACCAACGATGCTGCCATCGGGGGCTTTGGAGGCAAACGGAGGGTAAGCCGCTTCGATACCAATTTTCAGGGGCTTGCCTTCAGCGAAAGCCTGCATGGACAGCACGGACAGCGCCAGGGCGCCCAACAGCACGAGTTTCTTCATCTTGGGACTCCATCGGTATAGGGCAAAACAGCAGTATGAGCCATGGCCCACGATGCGACTTAAGGGAAACCGAATTGCGGTGCTGCGTCCTACACCAGTTACACACTGGAGACGACGAGCGAGTGATCGGCATTCTAACGACAGGCCGGAAGCCGATATTTCCTCAATGCGACAACAATTTACAGAAGCACCGAGAAAGCGGTTCCAGCTCATTGACAGCCTCTGTTTTTTATGCAGAGACAAAAGACATTAAACCTGTAGACGCTGCAAATTGCGGGCCTATTATTCGCAAACCCTTCTAGCACGGCAAGTCTGGCGTTTAATCTTATTTAGCGGCGTGTCTAAAACGCGGTTTTTCGGGGCATGGGCGTAGCACTTTGCCTCATGTTTGGGCGACGGGTTACACATTTGCGTTCGACGGTAACATTCAGAAACCTCCTACGAGAGAAACCGATATTTATTGGCCTCCGATCAGATATCACTCACCACAACAACCTGCCCTGAACACAAAAAAGCCCCACCCGGCCTACGCCAAATGGGGCTTTATCTGACTATTGCGCCTTACGCGACGTTCATGGTCTTGTGCGTCTCAATCAAATGCGCGACCACACCTGGGTCCGCCAGGGTGGAGATATCCCCCAGCCCGTCGTACTCGGCCGTGGCAATCTTGCGCAGGATACGGCGCATGATTTTCCCCGACCGCGTCTTCGGCAAGCCCGGTGCCCACTGGATCACGTCCGGCGAAGCAATCGGCCCGATTTCCTTGCGCACCCAGTTTTTCAGCTCCAGGCGCAGGGCTTCGTTAGGCTCTTCGCCGTTCTTGAGCGTGACATACACATAGATGCCTTGGCCCTTGATGTCGTGGGGCACACCGACGACGGCAGCCTCGGCGACTTTCGGGTGGGCAACCATGGCGCTTTCGATTTCGGCGGTGCCCATGCGGTGGCCGGACACGTTCAACACGTCGTCCACGCGGCCGGTGATCCAGTAGTAACCGTCTTCGTCACGACGCGCACCGTCACCGGTGAAGTACATGCCACGGAAGGTCTTGAAGTAGGTGTCGACGAAGCGATCATGGTCGCCGTACAACGTACGTGCCTGGCCTGGCCACGAATCGAGGATCACCAGGTTGCCTTCGGCAGCGCCTTCGATCAGGTTGCCCAGGTTATCCACCAGCGCCGGCACCACGCCGAAGAATGGCCGTGCCGCCGAACCCGGCTTGAGCGCATGGGCGCCCGGCAGCGGGCTCATCATGTTGCCGCCGGTTTCGGTCTGCCACCAGGTGTCGACAATCGGGCAACGGGATTGGCCGACGTTCTTGTAGTACCAGTCCCACGCCTCAGGGTTGATCGGCTCGCCCACCGAACCGAGCAGGCGCAGGCTGCTGCCGTCTGCGCCTTCGCACGCCGCAGTGCCGGACGCCATCATGGCGCGGATGGCAGTCGGTGCTGTGTAGAGGATATTGACCTTGTGCTTGTCGACGATCTTCGCCACCCGCGTGATATCCGGGTAGTTCGGCACGCCTTCGAACAGCAGCGTGGTCGCGCCATTGGCCAGCGGGCCGTAGACAATATACGTGTGGCCGGTGACCCAACCGACGTCGGCGGTGCACCAGTAGATTTCGCCTGGGCGGTAGTCGAACACGCGCTCATGGGTCAGGGACGCATACAGCAGGTAGCCGCCGGTGGTGTGCTGCACGCCCTTGGGCTTGCCGGTGGAACCCGAGGTGTAGAGGATGAACAGCGCTTCTTCGGCGCCCATCTCTTTTGGCGCACACACAGTGCCCGCGACTTTCATCAGGTCTTCGTACCAGATGTCGCGATGCTGGTTCCACTTGATGTTGCCATTGGTGCGCTTGCAGACGATGACCTTCTGGATGCTGCTGGTTTCCGGGTTGGTCAGGGCGTCGTCGACGTTGGCCTTCAGCGGAATCTTCTTACCGGCGCGGATGCCTTCATCGGCGGTGATCACCACCTTAGACTTACAGTCGATGATGCGACCGGCCAGGGCTTCCGGCGAGAAACCGCCAAACACCACGGAATGGATCGCACCGATGCGGGTACACGCCAGCATGGCGACCACGGCTTCGGGGATCATCGGCATATAGATAGTCACCACGTCACCGCGATGCACATCCTGGCCGCGCAAGGCGTTGGCGAACTTGCAGACTTCTTCATGCAGTTCGCGGTAGGTGATGGTACGGCTCTCGGCAGGGTCGTCGCCTTCCCAGATGATGGCGGCCTGGTCACCGCGCTCGGCGAGGTGACGGTCCAGGCAGTTGTAGGAAACGTTCAGGGTGCCATCGGCGAACCACTTGATGTCGACATGGTGATCGTCGAACGAGGTCTGCTTCACCGTGGTGAAAGGCTTGATCCAGTCAAGGCGCTTGGCTTGCTCGCGCCAGAAGCCATCGGGGTTGACCACCGACTGCTGGTACATGGCCTTGTAGGTCGCCTCGTCGGTCAGCGTGTTGGCTGCTACTTCGGGGCGAACGGGGTACAGGGAAGCCGCACTCATCTTTCTTACCTCGGTGACATAGTTGTTTTTGTATGGCCCTGTTGTAGCCGGGGCCGACCTATAGAACCATTCGACGATGGTAGTAACAAGCCCCTACAAATTGCCCTGATATCCCCTTGTGCACCTCTAGCCCGCAGGCTGCGGCGCTTCGCGGCTTTGTGAAAAAAGCTTTACCACGGGATTGTTACAAAAACCGCCAATAGTGTTTATCAAAAGGACGGGTATATGAATATAACCTGGAGGCCTAAAATCAACTCCGCCAACAAGGCACTGTGATTAACAACGCAACAGCCCCCACGAAGGCAACGTTAATCCGAACTTCCCAACTTTTAAGTTACACACGCGGCCTCACAAGGGCCCCGTGACCCCACTCGCCCTGAATAAGGTAAATAGAGAAATGAAAGCTTTAGTAGTTATGGCCCTCAGCAGCTTGTGCGCCACCGCCGCCCTGGCCGACGAAGCCCCGACTGACGTAGCTAGCCGCAACACCCCGATCGTCGAGGACTACACTTACAGCACCCACTTGGATGTGGCCAAAGTATTGTCCATGAGCACTATCCCGGAAGTCTGCGAAGTTGTACCGGTGAAGATGGAATATGAAGACTCACAAGGTCAGCGTCATATTCTTAATTACCACGTGATGGGCAATGGTTGCTCTAACGGGTAATAACCTGATGCGTTCGATCTGAACCTGATCTTATTCGCCGCAAGAAATCGTTCTTGCGGCTAAGAACCCGCCTCCTCTTCACCTCGCTGTGCCCCCTCGAAAAAAATCCCGCCGCTCGTCCCTCCGGCCAACCCCAGCAAACCCGCGTCTTGGCTTGAAAAGCAGGCTTTTTGTCTGCGATCCGTGACCATCCGCCACAACACAAAGTCGATTTTTTCCCTATAATGCGCGGGTAAATCGGGCCTGCAATATCCCTTTACACTGGGATGAAGAGCCAGACCTGAGGCCTCCCGCGGGAGCAAGCACCTACCGCTCCGCACCTCAAGCCTCACGCAGACCACCCGTAACCCTATTCCGTTTAATGCGTGCGCTAGCTGCAACAAACGATTCCTTAAGATCCACCGCGGCCTCAGGGCCGTGTGAACACCCAACCATCCGGTTTCACACGGGCACCTTTGAGCCCTCACGCAGGAGACGACACGTCATGCTGAGCTGGGACGAATTCGACAAAGAAGAAGAAGGCGAAGTAGCCACCAAAGGCGCCAACGCCGGCCACGCCACCGAAGCCAACATGGACCGCCTCGACGGTGCTGGCGCCGCCGCCGCCATCGAAGCCCGCGCCGTCACCGCCAGTGACTCCGCCGCCATCGTGCGCGCCAAGGCCGCCCTCGACAAACTCGACGTCGCCGAAGGCCTCGCAGAGCTGGAAGGCTCCGCCGCCCGCGTCGCCGTTGACGAAAAACGTATGATCAACTGCCGCGCCGACCTCAACCAACTCGTGCCGTTCAAGTACGACTGGGCCTGGCAGAAGTACCTCGACGGCTGCGCCAACCACTGGATGCCGCAAGAGGTCAACATGACCGCCGACATCGCCCTGTGGAAAAACCCCGAAGGCCTGACCGACGACGAACGTCGCATCGTCATGCGCAACCTGGGCTTCTTCTCCACCGCCGACTCCCTGGTCGCCAACAACCTGGTGCTGGCCGTGTACCGCCTGATCACCAACCCGGAGTGCCGCCAGTACATCCTGCGCCAGGCCTTCGAAGAAGCGATCCACACCCACGCCTACCAGTACTGCATCGAATCGCTGGCCATGGATGAAGGCGAGATCTTCAACATGTACCACGAGATCCCGTCGGTCGCGAAAAAAGCCGCCTGGGGTTTGAAATACACCCGTTCGATCTCCGATCCGAAGTTCGAAACCGGCACCGTCGAAACCGACAAAGAGCTGCTGCGCAACCTGGTCGCCTACTACTGCGTGCTGGAAGGCATCTTCTTCTACTGCGGCTTCACCCAGATCCTGTCCATGGGCCGTCGCAACAAAATGACCGGCGTGGCCGAGCAGTTCCAGTACATCCTGCGGGATGAGTCGATGCACCTGAACTTCGGTATCGACGTGATCAACCAGATCAAAATCGAAAACCCGCATTTGTGGGATGCCGAGATGAAGGAAGAAGCGACCCAGATGATCCTGCAAGGGACTCAGTTGGAGATTGAATATGCGCGCGATACCATGCCGCGTGGCGTGCTGGGTATGAACGCGGCGATGATGGAGGACTACCTCAAGTTCATCGCTAACCGTCGCCTGTCGCAGATTGGCTTGAAGGAAGAGTATCCAGGGACGACTAACCCGTTCCCATGGATGAGCGAGATCATGGACTTGAAGAAAGAGAAGAACTTCTTTGAGACTCGTGTGATTGAGTACCAGACTGGCGGCGCGCTGAGCTGGGATTGATTCCGGAGCTCATCAACCCCATTAAGCCCTGACACGTTCAGGGCTTTTTTATGCCCGGTGAATCGCCACTTCTTGAAGCACATCAAGCTGACCACCTCGCCCCAAAGGGTTCGGATCGCATCACCAATGCTGTAGCCTTGTGCCCCAATTGCCATCAGCGTAGTGATCGGAATGCCTTCACTGAAGTGGCTTTACGCCAAAGTCGGAAGATTGGCACGGGAGTAAACTCCCGCTGTCACACCTGATGAACACTCAAAAAAATACCAGATAGGACCGAGGCCAACCCGTGAACCCAGACATGCTCGAAGCCGGCCCCGCTGACGCCAAAGTACTTTCCGTCTTTGACTTCGACGGCACCCTGACCCACCACGACAGTTTCGTGCCCTTCCTCAAGTTTGCCTTTGGCCCTGGCGAGTTCTATGGCCGTATGGTCAAGCTGGCAGTGCCGGGGCTGCGTTTTTTGGTGCGGCAGATCAGCCGGGATGAGTTGAAGGCGCAGTTGATCCGCACCTTTATGACCGGGGTGGAGAAGGCGTGGGTGCAGCAGAAGGCCGAGGAGTATTGCCAGAAGACCTGGGCGCGGTTGATGCGGTCGACGGGGGTGTTGTCGGTGGAGCAGGAGTTGGGCTCCGGGGCGGAGGTTACGCTGTGTTCGGCGTCGCCGGCGTTGGTGTTGCAGCCGTTTGCGAATCGGCTGGGGATCAAGTTGATCGGGACTGAGCTTGAGGTGGTCGACGGGGTGTTGACCGGCAAGCTCACCGGGAACAACTGCCGTTGTGAAAACAAGGTGCTGCGGCTTGAGGCGGTGTATGGGGATTTGGGCGAGTATCGGCTGCGGGCCTGGGGCGATACGCGTGGGGATCGGGAGTTGTTGGCGGCGGCGCAGGATGCGCATTTTCGGCATTTTCATGCGAAGAAGAAGCGGGCTCGGTTGCAGCGGTGATGCGGGTGGGGTTGGCAGATACTCGCTAGGCGCCTATCCAGTTTTCCACAATCAAGCCATTTACGCGCTTGAACTCACCTTCATTGTTAGTCACCAACACCAAGCCAGAGCTTCTAGCGTGCCCGGCAATGTGTAGGTCATTGACGCCAATAGGCGTGCCCTTTTTCTCCAGGTCTGAACGGATCGAGCCGTAGTGAAAAGCCGCCTTGTCGTCGTAGCTAAGGACATCGAGCCGGGAAGAGAAGTCTTCCACGGCTCGCATGTTTTTTTCTACAAGCTGACTATTTTCTGCGCCATGCATCAGCTCTGCGAGTGTGATTGAAGAGATCACCATACGCCCTACGTTGGCGTTGAATTTCTCCAATATCTCGATCGGCCGACGCTTGATGATGTAGATCACGATGTTGGTATCAAGCATGTACTTAATCATCAAAGGACTCTCGTTCTTGCTGGGTTTGATCGGCACGCTCCTCCATAAAATCCTCAGATACCGATTCACTGGCAAGAAAAAAGCTGTCCCAAGTGTTTTCTACAGGCGAAATAATCAGCTCTCTCCCTACAGCACGGACCTCGACAGTTTTCACTCCCGCAGGAAAACGCATGTCGGCAGGGATGCGGATATTTTGCGTCCGATTGTTAGTAAAGATGGTTCCAGAAGACATAGAGAACACCTCTCTGGGTAGGGAAAGACTAGGAAGAATGATAGTTCGAGGATGCTCTATTGCATAGCTCTATGGCAACCATCCGACGAATGTCTGTTCTTAGCGCACTAGCTTGGGGGACTAGGGGTCAATCATCCGATTCACCCCTCCTGATAGCTGCTTCCTACGATCAGGAGAACGCTAATGCGCTCTGAAATTCGCTAACAAATTGGCTATCCACGTGAAAAACGATAACGGTCCGTAGAGAGGCGATATGAGGTCGTGGGCCCGACAGGGAAACCGAGGCGATCCATTCGCAGCCTCGCTGGGGCTCGACTGCTCCCACATTTGATCTTTGTCAGCCGGTTGATCTGTGTTCGGGGCGCGTAGCGGCCTAAAACCAAACGCCGCATTCTGTCCGACAGCATGCGGCGTTTTTTTTGGGACTGCTGCGCAGCCCAGCGCGGGGCAAGCCCGCTCACCACAGGTTGATCAGACAGTGGTTTTGAGGTCTACGCCCAGCGCCGTCGCGAAGGCTTTTACCATCGGGCTTCTGGGGGCGTTATGGCGCAGGATGAGGTTGAAGGCGGTGCTCAGGTGAACTTGCTCCGGGCACAGTGCGCGCAGGCGCCCTTCCCCTACCAGTGGCGCAGCGTAGTGTTCTGGCAAGAAGCCCAGGAAACGACCAGTGAGGATCAAAATGGCGACGGCTTCGACCTGGGACGCTGAGGCGGACTGACTGTCGTAAGTGACGAAGTTGACCTTGTCGCGGTGGATCGCATACCGGTGGTTCACTACTTCGTATTGGCGCAGTACGTCGGGCGTGATGTTGCTCGCGTTGAACAGTGGATGTCCTACAGCACAGTAGGCGTGGGCCTTTTCTTCGTACAGTGGGAAATAGTCGAATTCTTCGCGGCGTTGGTACACCGGCACGATGCCGACAATCAGCCGCCCTTCCACCACGCCGCGTTCAACTTCGTCCAATTGCGAGGCATGTAGGCGCAATCTAATCTTGGGCGATTCGCTATGTAATTTCCCCAACGCGGTAATCAGCGGGGAATTAACGTCGGACACGGTGTTATCAATAACGCCGACACTAAGGTCGCCAATAAGCTCGTTTTGCGCCGAACTAAGCTTGTCGCGAAAACTGTCCACCGAGGTAAATAACTCGATAGAGGCTTGATATACCAACTTGCCCTCTTCGGTCAGCCCGAACCCTTCCCGCCCCCGTGTACACAGGCGCATGCCGATGCGGATTTCCAGGTCGGAGATCTGTTTACTGATCGCCGCCAGGCCCACGTTCAGCTCGTTTTGCGCGGCGCTGAAGCCGCCCGCTTCGACAACGGCCATGAACACGCGCAGCAATTTGAAGTCCAGGCCGCTCAGTTGCAGGGGCGGTCTTGAGCCGGGTTTTGGCGGTAGGTTTCCAGAAGTGGAAAGTGGGGTTTCCATAATACGCGTTGACCTCAAGTGCCATATTCAACAGGCTTCAACCCAATCCTTGAACATAGCCAGGCGGCGATAATGAACATAAACATCCGCCCTTGGCAACCTTGAATACGGCGCGTCAGACGCTGGTTCAGTCTAGTTGAAAACTTATTTTTACTGCCTCCGACTCTTCTAAAAACAAGCGTGAGGAATACCCATGTCCCAGCCCACCGACCGCCTTTGGGGCGCTCGTTTCAAGACCGGTCCGTCTGCTGCATTGGCCGCATTGTCCCGTTGCCCTGAGCGCTATTTCCGCCTGACGCCCTACGACCTGGCCGGCTCCCGTGCCCATGCCCGTGAGTTGCAGCGCGCCGGTTTACTGGACGAGTCGGAAACCCTGCGCACCCTAGAGGCGCTGGACGATATTGGCGCAGATTTCGCTGCCGGCAACCTGCATCCAACCCTGGATGACGAGGATGTGCACACCTTCATCGAACGAGTATTGACCGAGCGCCTCGGCGCCCTGGGCGGCAAGCTGCGCGCCGGGCGTTCGCGTAATGACCAGACCGCCAATGACGTGCGCCTTTTCCTACGCGACCATGCGCGCACCATCACCACCGAGGTGCTGGGTTTGCAGCAGGCGTTGGTGGAACAGGCCGAGCAGCATATCGAGAGCATCTGCCCCGGCTTTACCCATTTACAGCAAGCGCAACCGATTGTGTTTGCTCACCACTTGCTGGCTCACGCGCAGTCGATGTTGAGGGATGTACAACGTCTGGTGGATTGGGATGCGCGCACGGCGTTGTCGCCGTTGGGTGCCGCCGCCATGGCCGGTTCCGCGATTGCCCGTCAGCCGGAACATTCCGCCAAGGAAATGGGCTACACCGGGCCGTGCGAAAACTCCATTGACGCCGTCGCCAGCCGTGACCATGTGGCGGAATTCCTGTTTGTCGCGGGCATGCTCGGGGTGAATATTTCGCGCCTGTCCGAAGAGTTTTGCCTGTGGTCTTCGCGGCAATTTCGCTGGGTAGTGCTGGACGATGCCTACGCTACTGGCAGCTCGATCATGCCGCAGAAAAAGAACCCGGATATCGCTGAACTGGCGCGAGGTAAGGCGGGGCGGTTGATTGGCAACCTGACGGGATTGATGTCGACGCTCAAGTCGCTGCCACTGTCGTACAACCGCGATTTGAGTGAAGACAAGCACAGTGTGTTGGACAGTGTGGATACCTTGCTGCTGGTGTTGCCGGCGATGGCGGGAATGGTTGCGACCATGAAGGTGCAGGTGGAAGAGCTACGGCGTCAGGCGCCAATGGGCTTTACCTTGGCGACTGAGGTGGCGGATTGGTTGGCCACCCGTGGTGTGCCGTTCAAAGAGGCGCATGAGATTACCGGCGCCTTGGTGCAGGCCTGTGAGAAGCATGAGATTGAGTTGTGGGAAGCATCGCCGGCGATGTTGGCGGAGGTGGATGCTCGGTTGACGCCTGAGGTGCGCGACTGCCTGACATTGGAAGCGGCGATTGCCGCCCGCAGTGGTTGGGGTGGGACGGCGCCGGAGCGGGTTCGGGAGCAGATTGGGCGGTTGAAAGTGGCATTGGCCGAACAGCAAAAATGGACAGAGAGTTACCAGGGATTTCGCATTTAAGCCTGTGGGTGATGAGGTGTCTGGCCGGGCGCTTTCGCAGGCAAGCCAGCTCCCACATTGGATCGGGTTTTAACAGTTGGACCGAGTACAGCGGTAGTCGCTTTTTTTGGAGATTCACCATGAACCAAACCCCGGCAGAGCGCTTGGAAGCCGAGCGCAAGTTGTCCGAGAACCAGTTCGATATCACGCAGTATGAGCACGTGCCGCGTCGCTATTACGGGCGGATGTTTTTTGCCACCGTGATCGTGATCGTGTTGGCCGCGCTGTTGCGTGCATTCGCCAATGGTCAAATCGAATGGTCCTACATCGGGCAGTTCCTCACGTCTGAGGCCATTTTGTGGGGTCTGGTGAACACCATTGTCATGTCGATCCTGGCCATGGCGCTGGGCGTGGTGATCGGGGTGATCACGGCGATCATGCGCATGTCGGCCAACCCGATCCTGCGTTACGTGGCCATCACCTACACCTGGCTGTTCCGCGGCACGCCGCTGATCCTGCAACTGCTGCTGTGGTTCAACCTGGCGTTGATCTTCCCGGTGATCGCGATTCCCGGCCTGTTCAGCATCGACACCGTCGACCTGATGACGCCATTCGTGGCCGCCCTGCTCGGCCTCAGCATCAACCAGGGCGCCTACACCGCCGAGGTGGTGCGCGCGGGTTTGCTGTCGGTGGATACCGGCCAATACGAAGCCGCCAAGTCCATCGGCATGCCGAGCCTGCAGGCGCTGCGTAGGATCATTCTTCCGCAGGCGATGCGCGTGATCATTCCGCCTGTAGGCAACGAGTTCATCAGCATGGTGAAAATGACCAGCCTGGCCAGCGTGATCCAGTACTCGGAGCTGCTGCACAACGCGCAAAACATCTACTACGCCAACGCACGGGTCATGGAGCTGCTGATTGTGGCCGGCATCTGGTACCTGGCGGTGGTGACTGTTCTTTCATTTGGTCAAAGCCGCCTCGAGCGTCGTTTTGCCCGCGGCGCCGGCAAGCGTTCGTAAGCCTGGGTTGAGGAGATTTGCCCCATGAGAAGCATCGTCAAGGCCGTCAACCTGAACAAGTATTACGACCAGTATCACGCGCTGCGCGACATCAATATCGAGGTCGAGCAAGGCGAAGTGATGTGCATCATCGGCCCGTCGGGTTCCGGTAAAAGCACCCTGCTGCGCTGCGTCAACCAGCTGGAAAAAATCGACAAGGGCGGCCTGTGGGTCGACGGCGAACTGGTGGGTTACCGCGTCGTCGGCAACAAGCTGCATGAGATGAATGAATCGCAGATCGCCCGCCAGCGCCTGGCGACCGGCATGGTGTTCCAGCGCTTCAATTTGTTCCCGCACATGACTGTGTTGCAGAACATCATCGAAGGCCCCTGCCAGGTGCTCAAGCGCTCACCCAAGGAGGCCATCGAAGATGCGCTGGAACTGCTGGCCCGCGTCGGCCTGGCGGACAAGCGCAATGCTTACCCGGTGGAGTTGTCCGGCGGCCAGCAGCAACGTGTGGCGATTGCCCGCGCGTTGGCCATGCGCCCCAAATTGATGCTGTTTGACGAACCCACGTCAGCCCTCGACCCGGAGCTGGTAGGCGAAGTGCTGTCGGTGATGCGCGATTTGGCCACCACCGGCATGACCATGATCGTGGTCACCCATGAATTGGGCTTCGCCCGTGAAGTGTCCAACCGCATGGTGTTCATGGATGCCGGTCAGATTGTGGAAGCCGGCAGCCCCGAAGAAATTCTAATAAGCCCACAAAACCCACGTACCCAAAGCTTTATTTCTGCCGTTCGCACTTAACTAAAAAACAAACGAGAACGCCCCCAATGAAAAGATTGTTTATCCCAACCGTGCTTGCAGGCCTGATGGCCTCCACCTGTGTATTCGCGGCATTGCCGGCGGCCATCAAGGACAAGGGTGAGATCAGCGCGGCCATCGTGCCGAACTATCCGCCGATGGATTTCAAGGACCCGGCCACCAACAAGATCACCGGCCTGGACTTCGACCTCGGCAACGCCCTGGCCGAGCGCCTGGGCGTGAAGATCAAGTGGCAGGAAACCGGCTTCGAGCAGATGCTCAGCGGCCTGACCACCAAGCGCGTGGACATCGTGCTGTCCGGCATGACCGACACCGCCGAACGCCAGAAATCCGTGACGTTCATCGACTACTTCACCAGCGGCCCGCAGCTGTACACCCTGGCCAAGCGTGAAGACCTCAAGGCATTGACTGACCTGTGCGGTAAAAAAGTCGGCACCAGCCGCCGTACCACCTGGCCGTCGGAAATCGCCGCGTGGAGCAAGGAAAACTGCGAAGCGGCGGGTAAGCCGGCGATCGTGGTGATCGGCACTGAAGGTTCGGCGGACGCGCGGGCGCAGTTGCAGCAGAACCGGTTGGATGCGGCGATGCAGGGCAGCGAGACCATTCCTTATTTGATGTCGTTGGACAAGGGCAAGTACAAGCCGGTGGGCCTGGCGATTTCCAAGCAATTCACCGGGCTGGGGATCGAGAAGAGCAACACTGAACTGGTCACCGCGATCAGTGAAGCGTTACAGGGCATGATCGATGACGGCACGTACGGCAAGATCCTGAAGAAGTGGGATCTGGAGCAAGGTGCTGTAGAGAAGATCACCATCAACTCTGGCCAGTAACCCGATCTAAATGGGGGAGTGGGCTTGCCTGCTCCCCCATTTGATGTGTGTTGCGTTGAAAAAATAATAAGGACACTCGCCCCGCCGTGGCCACCTACTCCCTGGTAATCCGCCGCCTGATGATTTGCTCGCTGACTATCGTCATCAGCCGGGCCATGACCAGTCCCTTGATGACTTTGCTGCTGAGCCGACGCCTGGGCCTCGATCAGCAGGACATCGGCTTGCTGATGGGCATCGCGGTGTTTACCGCCACCTTGATGGGCCTGTACGGCGGCTACGTCATCGACCGCATGGAAAAGCGCAAATTGCTGATCCTGGCGATGCTCTCCAGCTCCATCGGTTTTCTGTTACTGACCTTTGCCACCAACCTCTACCTCACCACGTTGACGCTGGTGATTACCGAGTCGGCATCGGCGCTGTTCCTGATCGGCTCCAAGGCGATCATCAGCGAGAACCTGCCGGTTGAGCAGCGCGCCAAGGTGTTTTCCCTGCGCTACACCCTCACCAATATCGGCTATGCCACGGGCCCTATGGTCGGCGTGGTGATTGCTGGGCAGATGCCCCTGTTGCCGTTCATGCTGTCCAGCGCCATTGCGTTTATCAGCGTGTTCCTGATGATCGGCATCCCGCCCACCCAGCGTGATGAAAGCAGCAAACCCTTGAGTTTTCTCACCACGCTGAAAACCCTGCGCAACGACCGCAGCCTGGTGCTGTTCACCGGCGGCAGCCTGTTGAGCACCATCGTGCATGGCCGCTATACCTTGTACCTGTCGCAATTTCTGTTGGTGATTCACAACCCGGATGATGCGCTGAAGATTCTTTCCGCGGTCCTAGCCTGTAACGCCATTACCGTGATGTTGCTGCAATACCAGATCGGCCGCTTCCTCAAGCGCGAGCAATTGCGCTACTGGATCCTGCTGGGCACTGCGCTGTTCATCGGTGGCCTGATCGGCTTCAGCCAGGCTGACAGCCTGCTGTCATGGTGTGTGGCGATGTTCGTGTTTACGTTGGGCGAGATGATTATTTTCCCATCCGAGTTCCTGTTTATCGACACCCTCGCCCCCGAGTCGCTGCGGGGCAGTTACTACGGCGCACAGAACCTGGCGGCCTTTGGCGGCGCGCTGAGCCCGGTGATTTGTGGCTATCTATTGATCAACTCACCGCCGACCACGATGTTTTATGCGCTGGCCGGGTTGACGGCGGTGGGCGGAACGCTGTGTTTCTTGAGCGGGCGACGGGTTGCAGGTTCTTGCTGATATTTACGCAAGATCCCGCTATTAATAGCGAAACCTCTCACGGACCCGAGCCCCATGAAATTCGACACGGCCTACAGCCTGAGTCTCGATGACAAGCTGTCGATCTACGACGTACGAGACCTGAATTTCGACGAAACAACCGACTTCGATTCAGACAAGGACAGCTTCCTCTGCCCCAATGATGAGTGTCGCGCGGCGTTTGATACCGGCAACGCACTGAGCACCTTCAACGCCAAAAACGTCAATTACCTGCGCACGCCGCATTTCAAGAACAAGACCAGCACCCGGCATATCGACGGTTGCCGTTACGCCAGCACGCACAAGACTGCGACAGGGGAAAATGACGACGAGCGTGAGGACAATTTCCCATCGGAGTTTGTACTCACCCGTCGTCAGTACGAACGCAAAACGCCGCTTGTCGGGGTAGAGGGAAACATCTCACCCGATCCCGTGAAGGCGCCTTCAAATCGAAGCTATGCCTCCCACAGCACCAGTGACAGCACTCCAGACAAAACCAGCGTGTTCGCCCACCCCGTGGAATGTTTCGTGTCTAACAGCGACGACAAGGACAAGCTCAAGTCCATGCCGTTGAAGATCGGTGAGCACACCGCAACCTACTGGACGTTTTTCAAGAAGATCGAATACCTGCAGGACAACAAGGGCCTGATCTACTGGGGCAAGATCAAGGCGATCAAGGACTACACCAGCAGCTTTCGCATCGACTTCGAAAAGAAGGTGTGGCTCGACAAGAGGCCCTACTCGGTCAACGTGTACCTGAGCAAAAAACTCATTGAGAACTACCGCAAGCGCAAAGCGTTCCTGGAGCAGATCAAGGCCGCAGTGGACAGTGAGCGCGCGTTGTACTGCTTCTTCTATGGGGTGACGCCGGAACTGAAACAGGTGCCGAGCAAGAAGAACCCCGAGCAAACGTTCGGGGTCTTCAGCGCGAACATCGAAAATCTGGACCATCTGATCATTCGGGAGGCGCCAGGGGTGGAATAGCGGGTCCGCGACAATCCAGTTGATGAGCGGTCAAAACAACTGTACAAAAACACAGTATAGTTTGTCCTCCCCCGTCGAACCTGGAGAAAACCCATGTCCTCTCTGGCAATGAGCTCTTTCGTAGAACAGCAGATCGTCCTGCATCAATTCACCGCCAAACACAGCGTTCAGGCCCGCGCGATGCTGGGCTGGAGCCGGGAAGACCTGGCTTGCCAGGCCGGCGTGGCGGTTGAAGCGGTTCAACAGTTTGAACACCATCATGACGTAGGTGATGAAACCCGCCTGGCCTTGGCGTTTCGGTTGGAGGCTGAAGGGCTGGTGTTCTTCCCAGGGTTTGCGCCGGGGTGGGGGATGAGTGTGCGCCGGTTTGACACCGAAGAATCAGAGCCTGTAGCGCAAGGCATCCTCTCTCGCTTGATAGGGGCAACGTCGGCCCCCCTTAAACCTAGTGGTGCATAGAGCCTCAAGCCTGCAGTTGCAGCGCCCGACGCATCATCTGCGGCGGTTGGCCAAAGGCCCTCAGGAAGGCGCGGCGCATGCGCTCCGGGTCGCCGAAGCCGGTTTCGCGGGCGATGATGTCAATGGAGTGATCGCCAGATTCAAGCAGCAGGCGGGCTGCCTCGATGCGCAACCGCTCGATAGCCTTGGCGGGTGACTGGCCGGTTTCGGCACGGAACAATCGGCTGAATTGGCGCGGGCTCAGGTGGGCGACTTCAGCCAACTGCTCTACTGAGAGATCGTCCTGCAAGTGCTGCCGAGCGTAGACCAGTGCGGTTTGCACGCGGTCGGATTTGGGATCGATCTCCAACAGTGCGGAAAACTGTGACTGGCCACCTGCGCGTCGATGGTAAACCACCAATTTACGCGCTACTGCACGTGCAACCTCGACACCCAGGTCATGCTCGACCAAGGCCAGGGCCAGGTCGAGGGCGGCAGTCAGGCCGGCGGAGGTCCAGAGCGGGCCATCGACGGTGAAGATCCGGTCTTCCTCCAGCCGTACATTCGGGTAGGCCTGACGAAAGGTGTGGGCGTGATACCAATGGGTCGTCGCTTTGCGGCCCTCTAGCAACCCGGCGGCGGCCAGATAAAAGGAGCCGGTGCAGGCCGATGTCACGCGACGCGAAGTGAGCATGGCTTGCTGCAGGTAAGTGAGCATGCCGGGCGTTGCTTGCAGCAGTTCGTTGTCTCCCACCACCAACAGTGTGTCGTAGTGCTGTTGGCCGAAGGGCATGGTAGCGATGGCGAAGCCCATGGAGCTTTTGATCGGCCCACCATGTTCCGACAACAGGTCCACGCGATAGAACGGCTGGTCCAACTCGAAGTTGGCGAATTCGAACACGGTACTGGTGCCCAGGCTGAGCATCTGGAACCCGGGAAACAGCAGAATACCGATAGATACCATGGCGAAACCTCATGTCCCGAAAGGAGGGATATACGACATTGCAGCCAATACATTACACCCATAATCTTGTCTCCAACAAGGCCGCCCTTCCCCGGCCCTTCTGGAGCAACTGCAATGACTCAATCCAAAGGTTATGCCCTGATCACTGGCGCTTCATCCGGGATCGGTGCCGTGTATGCCGACCGCCTGGCTCGCCAGGGTTACGACCTGATGCTGGTGGCGCGCAATCAGCAACGACTCGACCAACTGGCGGCCCGACTGAAAGTCGAGACCCAACGGGACATTCACGTAGTGGCCGCCGATCTCAACTTGCCTGCCGACCTGTCGCGCATAGAACAGATTCTGCTTGAAGACAGCCGCATCAGCCTGCTGGTGAACAACGCCGGCGTTGGTGCGACGGCGTCATTGCTGGCCTCTGACCCGGACAAGATGGACGCCATGATCCTGCTCAATGTCCTCGCGCTCACCCGCCTGGCAAAAGCCGCCGCGACCAATTTTGTCGCCCAGGGTCGTGGCACCCTGATCAACATCGGGTCGATCGTCGCGGTCGCGCCTAAGTTGTTGAATGGTGTGTACGCCGGCACCAAGGCTTTTGTGCAGGCGTTCAGTGAATCCCTCGACCATGAGCTGAGTGACAAGGGGGTCAGTGTTCAAGTGGTGCTGCCAGGCGCCACCGCCACCGAGTTCTGGGATGTTGCGGGGCTGCCCGTGAACAACCTTCCCGACACCATCGTCATGAGCACGGAAAATCTGGTGGATGCGGCACTGGCAGGCCTTGCCCAGGGCGAAAAGGTGACCATCCCGTCATTGCCCGACAGCCTCGACTGGGACGCCTACGAGACAGCACGCCTGGCCCTGGGGCCCAACCTGTCGCATCGCTCCCCAGCGGCACGTTATGGCATCAAAGCTCCGGCTTAACCGCTACCTGAGCGGCCTGCTCATACCCATGGGCCACTGCCAGCAAGGTGGGTTCGGTCCATTGGGTACCAAAAAAGTAGGCACTGGTGGGTAGGCCATCCTCATCTACACCAGACGGTACGGCGATTCCAGGATAGCCAGCCGCCGCGACACCGAAGTAACTATTGGTGTCGAAATCCGACACCATCGCGTCCAGGTTTTCTGCCTTGATCGGGTCATCGATCGTGTTTCTGAAATCCTGAATGAGCGCATCCCAAAGTGGCTTGCGTTCCTCTGGCGTCAGGGTTGAGGCGCTGATTTCCTTGAGCACTGGCTGATGATCCGTCTCACTGCCGTCACGTAGATCATTGAACCGGATCAACTCGGTCAACGATTTGACCGGCAACCCAGAACGTTTGCCCAGGTAGGTGTTCAGCTCCTCTTTCACATCCGAGAGCAGCAACTCATCGTAGCGCGAGGCATCAGCCAGCCGCAGGTTGACCGGCACCAACACCGCGCCTTGCTCGCGAAGCACTTCCAGTGTCCGATTGAACTGCGCGCTGTTCTCCACAGGCAAGGTTTCACCCTCTTTGGAGAACGTGGCGGGATAGCCGATACGCTTGCCTTTCAAAGCGCTTGGAACCAGCAACTGCGTGTAATCGATACCTTGAGGCGCTCCCACACTTGCCGGGTCCTTAGGATCACTGCCAGACATGGCATTGAGCATCAGGGCAGCGTCATACACCGAGCGCGTCATTGGGCCCGGTGTATCCTGGTGATGGCTCGCGGGAATAATCCCGTTGCGGTCCAACAGGCCGACAGTGGGCTTGAGCCCGACAATACCGTTGCGTGCTGCCGGCACAATGATCGAACCGTTGGTTTCCGCCCCCACCGCCAAGGGCGCCAACCCGGCTGCAACAGCAGCGGCAGAACCGGAACTTGACCCCCCAACATCGGCATCTGATCGATGAGGATTTCGGGTCTGCCCGCCCCGACTGCTCCAGCCATCCGGACCTCCACGGAACCCTGCCATTTCAGTCATATTGGTTTTACCGAGGATCACCGCGCCCTGCTTGATCAGGTAATCCACCAACGGGGCATTCTTGCCGGCCGCGTCACCGACCAGCCCAAACGCACCGGCACTGGTTTGCATACTTTCGGTTTCGATCGTGTCCTTGAGCAAGATGGGAATGCCATGCAGTGGCCCGCGCACCTTGCCACTGGCTCGCTCACGGTCCAACTCACGCGCAATCTCAAGTGCCTTGGGGTTGAGCTCTATGACGGAGCTGAGTTGCGGATCCAACCTGCCGATCCGCTCCTGCAGGTAAGCGACCAGACTGGCCGAGGTGAGTCCGCCCGGCTGGGCCATTTGCGTGCCAAGCTCTTTGACACTCAGGTACTCAGTGCCAGCGGGTACGGGTGTTGAAGCAGCGGGTGAGTAGTCTCCAGCAAAGGACTGTACGACTTGCCGGACCATGGAGCCCATCCCATACGCGATACCTAACATACGACCTCCTGAGGAGTAAGAAATGAAGAAGGACCAACGTTGATCCGTGGCCCAGTCTAAAAACTCCACTCCTCCCAGGCAGCGCGACGCAGGCGATTCAGCGTGTGGGATAGTTCAACGCAGTGGGTGGCTCATCCTGCAGATCCGCCGCGCGACGAGCGCGTCGATACCCCTGCACCAAGGCCGGCAACCAATCCTTGGCCCATCGTGCGCCGTAGAACCACAGCGTCGCACCCTCCCCAAGGGGCTCACCAAACCCTGGGTAGCCACTCCAGCACGCCCCGTGGAATGCGCTGCTGCGGCTGTCGGAAACCAGCGCGTCCAGGCGGAATGCGCGCACCAGTTCATCGATTTCGTTGCGCGAATGCAGGGTGTGGTTGGCCCGGTGCGCAGGCACCGGTACCAGCTCGGTTCCAGACCGGCGCAAGACATCCAAGGCTCTCAGGAAAGAGGGGTTGTGCTCGATCTGCTCATGTTGGCTACCCTCCACAAACCGCTCGGCAAACCCCACGCGTCTGCCGCCGAGCGCGTGATCCGCCGTGAAGGTCGTGTTGTTTTCCACCAGGGGGACTTCCACCATCACCGGCCCAGAAGGATCAACTCCACTCAAGGCAATCAGTGACAGCGACGGATCCCGCGAGGGTTTCAGGGGAAGACTTGGCGCGTCATATCCAGGAATCGGGACGCTTCGCCCAGGGTTGTCACGGGCCTGGGGCTCGACACCAAAAGCGATACCTCGCGGATTCACTTGCTCGCTGAACGTAGTCGCCAGTCCAGACGCTTCAGCGAGCACTGAAGCAGGTTGGCCCGTCGGGCAAGCCAGACCCGCCTGCCAATATTTCTGACACTTACTCTCCATAAAAACCGTCCCCGAGAAATGACTTTCCGGGGATCATCGCACCGTTGACTGGCGTCTGTCGCAGCTCTGAAACAGCTTGAAAACTCCTTTTTCCGACGCCTCTTCCTTCAGCTGACGAGGCGCTCCTCTGCACCTTGATTTTCCACCTCCAGCCACCACGCATACCCGCGCTCAGGCTGGTTCAAACTGAACGCCTGGCCCATCTGCGGTGTGGTGATAAACACGTTGCGCTCCCAGGCCAGGGCCATGATGCGGTCGAACGGTTCGTGCCAGGCATGGAACGCCAGGTCGAAAGTGCCGTTGTGAATCGGCAGCAACCAGCGGCCTTTGAGATCGATATGCGCTTGCAGGGTTTGCTCAGGTTGCATGTGCACGTGGGGCCAATCGACGTTGTAAGCACCTGTTTCCATCAGCGTCAGGTCAAACGGGCCGTACTGTTCGCCGATGCGTTTGAAACCGTCGAAGTAACCGGTATCGCCGCTGAAAAAAATCCGCCGCGCCCCATCGATCATCACCCAGGAACACCACAAGGTCTGGTTGGCATCAAACAGGCCGCGCCCGGAAAAATGCTGCGCTGGCGTGGCAACAAACCGAATGCCGTCCACCTCAGTGCCCTGCCACCAATCCAGCTGGCGCACTTTGCTGGCGTCCACGCCCCATTTCACCAGAATGTCCCCGACGCCCAGCGGCGCGAGAAAATAGCGGGTTTTATCGGCCAATTGGACGACAGCCTTGCGGTCAAGATGGTCGTAGTGGTTGTGGGAAAGAATCACTGCCTCTAGCGGCGGCAGCTCTTCAAGGCTGATCGGCGGCTGGTGGAAACGCTTGGGGCCGGCCCAACTGAACGGCGACGCACGCTCGGCGAACACCGGATCGGTCACCCAGAATTTGCCGCGCATTTTCAGTAAGACAGTGGAATGCCCAAGGCGGAACACGCTGTGATCAGGCGCCGCCAGCAACTGCTCGCGGGTCAGCGGTTGTACCGGAATCTGCCCCACCGGCCGCGTGCTGCGCGGTTTGTTGAACAGCATGTTCCAGAAAATACGCAAAGTCTTGCCGAAGCCGCCCTGCTGTACGGGCGCCTCGTTGCTGAAGTGCCCCAGGTCTTGCTTGGGCGCTGCCGGCGAAGAATCGACACGGGACGAAATCGTGGCCATTTACAGGTGACTCCTACAGACCGCTCTTAAATTACACTGCACAGTGTAGTTTCAAGATTGCAACAAAATACACAGCAAGTAAACTACCGAGTGTAACTTTCCTTGACGAACCGAGCGCCCTCCATGACTGCCCCTCAACGCCTCACCGACCGTAAACGCGAAGCCATCGTGGCCGCGGCCATCGCTGAATTTCGCGAGAACGGTTTCGAGGTCACCAGCATGGACAAAATCGCCGCCACCGCCGGCGTTTCCAAGCGCACGGTGTACAACCACTTCCCCAGCAAGGAAGAGTTGTTCGCTGAAATTCTTCATCAACTCTGGGCCAGCAGCGTGGCCCAGCTTGACGTCAGCTACGCCAGCGACCGCCCGCTGCGCGAACAATTGCGCGGCTTGCTGGAAGCCAAGATGAAGATGATGGCGGATGCCAATTTCCTCGACCTGGCCCGGGTCGCCATCGCCGCCACCATCCATTCGCCGGAACGTGCGCAAGACATGGTCACCCGCCTGAGCAAGCGCGAAGAAGGTTTTACCCAATGGGTACGTGCAGCCCAGGAAGGCGGTCGACTCAATTGCAGCGACCCGGCCTTTGCCGCCCACCAGATTCAGAGCCTGCTCAAGGCGTTTGCCTTCTGGCCGCAGATTACCCTGGGGCAGCCGGTCCTGGACGCCGCCAGTCAGGCCAGTGTTATCGAGTCGGCCATCGACCTGTTCCTGGCCGGCTACGAAGTCACGCCATCCCGCCAGCTGTAAAAACCTGTTGCGTGAACGACATTCCTGGTCGTTTTTGACATATTCGCACGCCGTCCTACACAAATGGCTTGGAAGGACACTGATTATTCCCACGCGAATAACTGACAATATTCACAACTATTATCCGATCAACGGTTCGACCCGCTGACGCATCTTGCCGCACCTGCAGAAAAAGAACGGCTCCAGGAAATTATGGAAAACAGACGAGGCAAAGGGCTTTCATTTGCCAGACGTATCTACAAGCCAAGGATTATCGGCTTGGGCATCGGCTGCATCAGTGTCACAGGCGCACTTTATCCGCTCGCAATGCCGGGCTGGGTCTGGGTATTCCTGCTGTTCAACGGTTTCGCCTGGGCGCATGTGGCCTACCAACTCTCAGTGCGCTCGCAATTCCCCTATCAGACCGAGCAACGCAACCTGTTGTACGACTCATTGTTCGGCGGGTTCTGGGCCGCCGCCACGCAGTTCACACCACTGACAACCGTCACCATCCTTTCCATGATGACCATGAACAACGTGGCAGCGGGTGGCAAGCGGCTGTTCCTGCGCGGGCTGCTGGCGCAAGTGGTCGGTATCGGGGTGGCGTGCGCGCTTTTCGGCATCCGGTTCAACCCCAACGTCAGCCTCACCCAGGTCTACACCTGCCTGCCGATGCTGACGCTCTACCCCATGGCCATCGGCACGGTCTGCTACCAGTTGGCGATCAAATTATCGGAACACAAACGCGCACTCAGTGCCCTCAGCCGAACCGACAGCCTCACCGGCCTGCTGAACCACGGCTCCTGGAAAGACTTGCTGCACCTTAAATTTCATAAGTGCCAACAGCAGCAAAGCCACGCCACCATCGCCTTGATCGATATCGATCACTTCAAGCAGATCAACGACACCCACGGCCACATCGTCGGCGACGCCGTCCTGCGCCAACTGAGCCTGGAACTGCGACGCAACCTGCGTGAAAACGACCTGGCCGGGCGTTACGGAGGCGATGAGTTCTGCGTGATTCTTCCGCAAGTTCCGCTGGAAGAGGCGGCACAGGTGATGGAACGCATGCGCGAGACCTTCAGCAATTACCGCAACCCGCAGATCCCTGAGCTGCGCGTGAGCCTGAGCATCGGCCTGGCTGATTTCCAACCCTTCTTTACCGACGCCGCCATGTGGCTGAATGCGGCGGACCGGGCGCTGTATGCCGCCAAGGACACCGGACGCAACCGGGTCAACATCAGCGAAGCGGTGATCGCTCATTCCGCCTGAGGTTGTCCTACGACTCCTCGTCTGAATCTTCCTGCCTGTGCGCGAGGAGAAAGCATAATGCCACCACTTGTCGGCTACCCAAAAAAGGTCCTGCCCCTGAGGCGAACTTCTTGCCAGGCTGATCACTCTGAACCCGTTGTTCCACCCCCGCTGTCGGCACAAGGAAGCTGACAATGAGCAAGTCAACCGTATAGCGAATGCCTTACGGGGGCAGGCGCATACCCAAGGAAATCCAGTAGCTTGCTTGCCCGAGCACCCGAACATGCTATTCAACGCCCATAAAAAAACCATCAATGCCCTGCAACACACCGTCGCCCAACAGGCCAGCCTGCTGGATGCCATCGAGCGTTCCATGGCGGTGATCGAATTCGACCTGTCCGGCACTGTGCTGCGGGCCAATGACAACTTCCTCCAGACCATGGGCTACCGCGCCGAGCAGATCGAGGGCCAGCCCCACCGTATGTTCTGCACCCCCGCATTCGCCCGCAGCGCCGAGTACAACCAGTTGTGGTCGAACCTGCGTAATGGCCAGTTCCAGTCAGGCACCTTTGAACGGGTGGCGGGCGATGGCCAATCGGTTTGGCTGGAGGCCAGCTACAACCCGGTGCGTGACGAAGCAGGCCAAGTCACCAAAGTGGTGAAGTACGCCATGGACGTTACGCCGCGCCTGCAGGCTGAAAGCGAAGCCAATGCCAAACTGGCCGCCATCGGCCGCGCCATGGCGGTGATCGAGTTCAACCTCGACGGCACCATCATCACAGCCAACGCCAACTTCCTGCAGCGCATGGGTTACACCCTGGCGCAGATCCAGGGCCAGCATCACCGCATGTTCTGCAGCGCGGCCGTGGCCAGCAGCTCGACCTACAGCGACTTCTGGAAGCGCCTGAATCAAGGCGAAATGTTCAGCGGCCAGTTCGAACGGGTGGATAAGAACGGCCAGGCCGTGTGGCTCGAAGCCAACTACAACCCGGTGTACGACGCCGGCGGACGCCTGTGCAAAGTGGTCAAGTTCGCCTCGGACGTGACTGCTATGGTGCAGCAACACACCGCCGACGCCGCCAGCGCGGCCCAGGCGTATCACATCTCCCTGAACACCCGGGACATCGCCGAAAAAGGCGCCGAAGTGATCCAGCAAACCGCCAGTGGCATGCGCGATATTGCGGCGGACATCGACGGCTCCTCGCAGCTGATCGCCAAGCTGGGCGAGCGTTCGCAGCAGATCACCGCCATCGTCAACACCATTCGCGGCATCGCCGACCAGACCAACCTGCTGGCGCTCAACGCCGCCATCGAGGCGGCGCGGGCCGGCGAGCAAGGTCGTGGGTTTGCCGTGGTAGCCGATGAAGTGCGGCAACTGGCAGCGCGCACCAGCGGCTCCACGGCGGAAATCTCCAGCATGATCGCGATGATCCAGGACGAAACCCGCCAGGCCATCCACAGCATGGACGGCACCCGCGACCGCGCCGCCCTGGGTGTGGAGCTGGCTAACCAAGCCGGTACCGTCATCGTGCAGATCCGCGAAGGCACCAGCGAGGCCGTGCAAGCGGTGAGTGCATTCGCCAATGAGCGCGGTGGCAACTGACCCGATCTTCATACGGAGCGCTGGGGGCTCGGTCTATAGTGCTTGCTTGTCTTCAAGCAAATGATCCGAGCCTGCCATGACCCCAGAAAAGACCGAAACCGCTCCCGTCGACCACCTGCGTTTCCACCGCCCTCATGCCCACCTGGCACCGACCTTCGGCAACGACACCTTTGCGCTCAAGGCCGAAGCGTTCGCCCGATTCTTCGGCACGCCCACCTTCCTCGGCGCGCAAACCGCCATCGTGGTGTTGTGGGTGGTGCTGAACATGACCGGCGTCACGCACTTCGACGTGTACCCGTTTATCCTGCTCAACCTGGCGTTCAGCCTGCAATCGGCCTATGCCGCGCCGCTGATCCTGCTGGCCCAGACCCGCCAGGCGGCTCGCGACAAAGCGCAGTCAGATGCCGACGCGCAACACCGTGAAGCCCTGGCGATTGCCAACACCGAGCGCCAGGCCCAGGCCGCGCAAACCACCAAACAGTTGCTGGAACTGCTCGAACAAAACACCCGGCTGACGGAAATGACCAAACAGCTGACAGAACACATCGAAAGCCTGACTAGCGAAATGCACGAGCACTTTGTGCGAAAAACCTAAGGTAACCGCAGGTGTCGCCCCAGCTCGTCAAACAGCGTCACCACCGAGCGCAATGCTCGACAATCGGGGCGTGTGAGCAACCATAACGCCGTGTCGTGCCCCGCCAATGCGGGGCCCAGCGGTTGCAGGCCGTTGCCCAATAGAAAGTCCGGCAATGCCGCCACTCCCAACCCCGCGCGTACCAGTTCGGTGACCGACAACATGCTGTTGCAGCGATAGCTGGGACGCACGCCCGGCAGTTGCTCGCGGCGCCAGACGACGGTGGGGTGATCGGGCAGAAAGTCATCCGGGGCAATCCAGGGCAGGTCTGCCAGCTCGCGGCCTTCATGCAGTTGGGCGAAACCCGGACTGGCGCACACCTGATACGCCACATTGCCCAGGCGCCGACCCACCAGATGCTCCGGCGGCGTGCGCGTCAGGCGCAGCGCGATATCCGCGTCGCGGCGGCTGAGGTTGGCGAAATCATTCGACGTACTCAGTTCCAGGGTCAACGCCGGATACTGCGGCATGAACTGCGCCAGGGCCGGTAACAGCAACCCTTGCAGCACCGAGTCAGTACAGGTCAGGCGCACCGTGCCGCTGATCACTTCACCGCCCTGCTCCACACCAATGCGTGCGGCCTCCAGCGCCTGCTCGGCGCGTTCCGCCTGCTGCGCCAGATGGCTTGCCAGGCTGGTGGGCAGGTAGCCGGCGCGGCTTTTTTCGAACAACGTCTGGCCCAGCGCCGCCTCCAGGCGCCGCACCGCGCGGAACACCGTGGACACGTCCACCCGCAACAACGCGGCCGCCCGTGCGAGTGTGCCGCCGCGCACCAGGGCGAGGATCAGCGAGAGGTCCGGGTAGTCGATTGAATAGTGCGTGACTGCATTGAGCATTTGCTAAAACGCCAATATTGATTGCGTGAGCGCCAATCTATAGTGCGCCCCAGGACACCACAAGCCATGGGATGAACACAATGAAAACCACGCCTCTGCACCTCGCTCTGATCGGCGATTACAACCCCGATGTCATCGCCCACCAGGCCATCCCTGTGGCGCTGCAACAGGCGGCCGAGACCCTCGGCCTGAACGTTCATGTGCAGTGGCTCGATACCGATAACCTGCCCCAATCACTGCATGACTTCGACGGTTTCTGGTGCGTCCCCGCCAGCCCTTACCGCGACACTGAAGGCGCAATGCGGGCGATCCGGTTTGCCCGCGAGCAACGCCGACCGTTCCTCGGCACCTGCGGCGGTTTTCAGCATGCCGTGCTGGAATACGCCCGCAATGTCCTGGGCTGGAAGGATGCCGAACATGGCGAACTCGCGCCACACGCCAAGCGTGCCGTGATCGCACCGCTGAGCTGCGCCCTGGTGGAAGCCACCGACACCGTGCGCCTGGCGCCCTACACCCGGATCGCCGAAGCCTATGGCACCCTGGATGTGCAAGAAGGCTATCGCTGCCGTTATGGCGTGAACCCCGAGTTCCTCGGTGCCTTGCTCGAAGGCGACCTGATCCCCAGCGGCCATGATTCGGCCGGCGACCTGCGCGCGGTGGAACTGCTCGACCACCCGTTCTTCGTCGCCACCCTGTTCCAGCCCGAACGTACCGCGCTGGCAGGCATTACCCCGCCCTTGGCGATGGCCCTGCTCAAGGCTTGCCAGGCGGTGTCTGCATGATCGCCCGCACACCTTCGCCGCCCTACTATGCGGTGATCTTCAGCTCACTGCGCACCGAAGGCGATCAAGGCTACGGCCAGGCGGCCAGCCGCATGCTGGAACTGGCGCGTGAACAACCGGGGTTTCTCGGCGTGGAGTCCGCACGGGAAGACGGCCTGGGCATTACTGTGTCGTACTGGGAGAGTGAGGCGGCCATCCTTGCCTGGAAGCAGCAGGCCGAACACCGGACAGTGCGCGAACAGGGGCGCGCCACCTGGTACTCGGCCTTCCAGACCCGGGTATGTAAAGTCGAACGGGCCTACGCCTTCGAAAGCAAATAAACCCAGTGATGATCGGACTTGTTGTGGCTTCCTGTGGTGAGCGGGCTTGCCCCGCGTTGGGCTGCGCAGCGGCCCCAAACCTGACACTCCGTTCTAACTGAACGAACGCGGCGCCCTTACTTGGGCTGCTACGCAGCCCAACGCGGGGCAAGCCCGCTCGCCACAGGATTAGCTCACCAGACTGCGCAACGCACTGATCTGCGGTATCTCCACCCGGCGCATATACACCCGCAACGGCTCGGTGATGTTGATGCGGTCGTCGATGTTCTGGTCCAGCAGCAACTGGATGCGCTCGCGGGACAGGGTCATGGTCTGCTCCGGGGCCGGCAGCCAGACGAATTCGGCGGTGGGGATGATGCCGTCATCGGCCACGTCCATGCCGAACGCGTCTTCGCTGAAACGCACGATGTACTGGCCGGTCTTGCGGTTGAGGCCAACAAACCCGTGGAGTTGGTCGGCAGCCTGGCAGATAAGTTCGGAAGTGATGCGCATGGTAAACCTCACTGAAAAGTCCCACAGGGACTGGAAAGATGGTTTACACGCGTGGCGGAAAGTACCGCCCTCTAACGGGGCAGCTTCGGGCAAGAATACTGCAATGCCTGGCAAAAAATCCGAGAAAATTGAAGCCTGCGCACGTTAATGTCGGTTTGGTGATAGCGCCTTTCGCAATCAATTGTTAAAAAGGAGGCCTTCTCAAAGCTACCTCCACGAAAGGACTTCGCATATGCCTGTCACGTTTACCAAGAGCGCCCTGCTGCTCGCTCTGCTGCTCGGCCTTGGCCAAGCGCAGGCTGCCGATCCGATCAGCCCGGCTGAATTGGCAACCAATGAAGGCATTCCGTACCCGGCCGTGATCGCCCACCGTGGCGCCTCCTTCGATGCACCGGAATCCACCGCCGCCGCCTACAAGATCGCCCGCGACCTGGGTGCCGACTACCTGGAAATGGACCTGCAGCGCAGCAAGGACGGCGTGCTGTTCGCCCTGCACGACAACAACCTGCAGCGCACCACCGACGTGGCCACCAAGTTCCCGGATCGCAAGGACGCTCCAGCCAACGAGTTCACCTGGAAAGAACTGCAAACCCTCGACGCCGGCAGCTGGTTCAACGCCGCGTACCCGGACCGTGCGCGCCCAGGCTTCGTCGGCCTGAAGATCCAGAGCCTGGACGACATCATCAAGATCGCCGAAGGCAACCCGCAGCACAAACCCGGCCTGTACATCGAAACCAAGGAGCCCAAGCAATTCCCGGGCATTGAAGCCGACCTGAAGAACAAGCTGCTCGACAAAGGTTGGCTGAGTTCTGCCGGTTCCAAGCTGGGCAAGAGCAACACTGGCGTCGGCCAGGGCAAAGGGCGCGTGGTGCTGCAAACCTTCGAAGTGGCCAGCCTGAAAGAGCTGCAGAAAGAAATGCCGAACACCCCGAAAATCCTGCTGCTGTGGGTGGGTGAAGGCAGCATCGAGCCGAAGAACAAGCAGACGTTCGCGGAGTCCGGTGAAACCACCAAGGCCGCCTACTACGCCAAGCAAGAGCCGAAAGACGCGGCCGAGTTCGAAAAGTGGGTCGACGAAGCCAAGAGCCTCGGCGCCATCGGCACCGGCCCCTCGGCTGAGCTGACCCACCACGGCGACCAGAGCTATTCGGACCTGGTCAAACCGGAGATGAACAAGCTGACCCATGACAAGGGCTTGCTGGTGCACGTCTACACCGTCGACGAGCCGGTGGACTTCGACAAAGTGATGAAGGCCGGCGTCGATGGCATCTTCACCAACCGCGCCGCCGAACTGCTGAAGTTCTACAAGCGCTGGCCGTCGTCCAGCGTGCAAGACCTGCTGAACGACTATAAGTACTGAGTGAAGGCCGAATGGTCAGGCCGCCTGTGGTTGGGTCGTGACTACGGCCTGATCCTGGGCGAGCTGGGGCGCACCGCGCCCCATGCGCACTACGCCGACCAACTGATGTGCTCCAAAGGCGCACCGATCACGGTCAGCCTCGATGGCCAGGTCACCACGGCCCATCGCCTGTTCATCCCGTCGCGACAGACCCACGCCATTCTTGAAACTCAAGGTGAGGTCTCGGTGCTGTATGCCGAACCGGCCGTGTTTGATATCGCCCCTTTGCTGCACCAGGACCTGTCCCTGGAGGCATTGCGCCAACTCCCCCGACGCAGCCTGGATGATCCGCGCCTGGAGCGCGCCCTCGCCGCACTGGATCAACAACTCAACGGCAAAGTGTCAGCCCAGGCCCTGGCCCAGGCCGCGCACCTGTCATTGAGCCAACTGGAGCGGCTGTTCGCCCACCAACTCGGTTTACCCGTGCGTCGTCTGGTGCTGTGGCGACGATTGCGCATCGCCCTGCAGTTGGCGCTTGCCGGAGGCACGCTGACCGAAGCCGCTCACGGTGCGGGTTTTGCCGATTCGGCGCATTTCTCGCGGACCATGAAGCAGCTGTTTGGCGTCACGGCGGCAGCCTCATTGCGCCAGCTGGATGTTCAACTGTTAACGTAAATCGTCCGGCAGTGACGGTTCCTTGCTCAAGCGAACCGGCCTGAAGGGATCACGCAACTGTGCCCCATAGTCCACCGGGAAATCCGGTCGACTGCCAATCCCCAGATCCCCCGGCCCCATGCGATAGCGTTCGCGGTAATACGCCGTGCCCAGCAGCCAATCCCATAGGTTGAAGAACAGACCGAAATTCACATCCCCGGCGCGGCCATATTTCATGTGGTGAAACCGATGCACCGGCGCCCAGGCAAACACCCAGCGCAACGGCCCCAGGCGCATGTCCACATTGGAATGCTGCAACAGCAGTTGCAGGGCAATGGCCAACGCCAGCAACTGCGCCACGTCCAGGGGAATCCCCAGCAGGATCAACGGCAGCAACCCGGCCGTGGCTTCCAGCATCTGGTGCAGCGGATGCTTCATCAGCCCGTTGAAACCATACAGCCGCTGCACGCTGTGATGCACCGCATGCAGTCGCCACAGCGGCCGGATGCGATGGCTGGCGTAATGCATCAAGGTGATACCGGCATCGGCCAGCACGATGGCCATCAGCAGTTGCTCCCACAGCGGCCAGCCACGCGGCCAAATGCCTTCGAACGCCAACAGCGCCGTGAGCCCCGGCAGGATCAACAAACCCAGCGCGTTCAGGCTTTCATTGACCAGGGCGTGCAACGTATCGCGCCGACGATCGCCCAGGCTGCGATTCCACTGCGGTTCATAGGGCAACCATTGTTCTGTCAGAAATGACACCGCGACCGCAATCACAAACAGCAGAATCAAGCTGTCCGGCTGGCAAAGCGCGTAACCGAGAAACCCCAGCAGGAATGCAGGGGCGTAGAGCCAACTCACAAATCGTTTCATGCCGAGTCTCCTTTGAAGTGAGCCTCCAGCATGAAATTCCCTGCGCGTGGCGGATTGAACAAACTGCGCAACCGCTTGAAATAATTAAGGGTGAATTAAGTTGCGCTGGATAACCTGATCCCACTTAAACAGCTCACCAGAAGGACACACACCATGAAAACACTGACCGCTTTGTTCGCCGCTACCGCCCTGACCCTGACCGCTGGCCTGGCCCAGGCCGATGTTCGCCCCGACCAGATTCCAAGCCTGTTGCAGTCCGGTGCGGTGAAGCCTTTCGAGCAGCTCAACAAAGATGCCCTGGCCAAACACCCCGGCGCCGTGATCAACGACACCGAGCTGGACAACGAAGCCGGCCGCCTGGTCTACGAAGTCGACCTGACCGACACCACCGGCAAAAAGTGGGACGTGAAGCTCGATGCCAAAACCAGCGAAGTGCTGGAAAACAAACTCGATACTTGATTAAAACGCAGAACCCCATGTGGGAGCGGGCTTGCTCGCGAATGCGGTGGATCAGTCAATGAATATGTCGACTGACACTCCGCGTTCGCGAGCAAGCCCGCTCCCACATTTGGGTGGCGTTTTTTTGTGCCCGATCAGGCGCCCAGACGCGCCGTCACTTCATTCAACTCGCTCGATAACCCACGCAGGTTGTGGCTCGCTGCTTCGGTGCGCTGCACGTTATCCAGGTTGGCCGTTGCCACCGTGGTGATCTGCGTGATGTTGCGCGAGATGTCCTCGGCCACCGAGGTCTGCTCTTCGGCCGCCGTGGCGATCTGACGATTCATGTCGCGGATCGCCTCCACCGCCTGAGTGATGTGCGCGAGCATGGCGCCGGCCTGTGTGACCTTCTCCACGCTCTCATCGCTGCACGACTGGCCACTCACGATGGCTTCAGCCGCATCCACCGCGCCGGTCTGCACCGCTTCGATAATCCCGTTGATCTCGATGATCGACGCCGCCGTGCGTTGCGCCAGGCTGCGCACTTCATCGGCCACCACCGCAAAACCCCGGCCGGCTTCACCCGCACGTGCCGCTTCAATGGCGGCGTTGAGTGCCAGCAGGTTGGTCTGTTCGGCAATGCCGCGAATCACTTCCAGCACCTTGCCGATGCGCACGCTGTCGGTTTCCAGGCGGCGGATGATGGTGCCGGTGTTAAGGATCTCGTTGCGCATCTGGCCGATGGTGGCAATGGTGACTTTCATCACTTCACCGCCTTCGCGGGCCGAGTGATCGGCCTCGTCCGCCGCGCGGGAGGCACTGGCGGCGTGGCGCGCGACTTCCTGCGCGGTGGCCGACATTTCCGTCATGGCCGTGGCCACTTGGTCGGTACGGTTGAATTGATCGTTGGTGCCCGTCGCCATCTGCCCGGCGATGGCATTCAACTCGCCGCTGGCGCTGACCAGGTCGGTCGCGCTGCGCTGCAAACGGCTGAAGGTTTCGGCCAGGAAGTCGCGCAAGGTATTCGCGGCAGCGGCCAGGTGGCCCAGCTCATCCTGACGACGGCTGGCAACACGCTCGGCAAAGCGACCATGACTCAGTTGCGTCACGTAGTCGATCAAGCCACGGATCGGCAGGATCAGGTTGCGGTTGATCAGCCACAGGCTGAACAGTCCGATCAACACACCGGACAACAACATGATCGCCAGCCCCACCAGCACCGTGCGCTCGGCATAGGCGCTGATGGCCTTGGATTGCTGGCTGCCTTGTTCGCGCAGGTCGCTGACCAATGCACTCATCTGCTCACTGGCGGCGCGGTCCACACCTTTTACCGCAGTGTCGCCGGCCGTTGCATCGCCACCGGCGGCCACATAGGCATCGCGGCCCTTCTGGTAAGCCACGCCGAGTTGCTGGTGTTCCTGGCGCAGGGTTTCGATGCGGCGGCTCAGGCTCGGGTCGCTGCTGGTCTGGGTGACCAACCGGGTGAGGATACCTTGCACATCGCGTTGGCGGTCCTGGAACTGGCCCCAGTATTTCTCCATGTCCTGGGGCTGCTTGCCGCGCAGCAGGACGTTTTTCCATTCCTGCACCTGCACCTTGAATTGCAGGTTGGCCTCGTCAATCAATTGTGAAGTCAGCAGCGGCCCATCGATCAAGCTGCGATAGCTCTGCACCCCGTTGGACAAAAAGTTGAAACAGGCCAGGGCGATCAACAGCATCGCCAACAGGCTGCCACCGAGCAGCGACAGGATTTGTGCTCTCAAGGAGGTTCGCAAAACATTCATCGGGGAAAAGCCTCGATACAAGGAATTGGTGCATGCACGCCTAACGTCCTTGTCATCAAAAGGCACCGCCCATCCACAGCGGTTCTTGATGCCCTGAATCGGCCGAATTAGAGCCTTCTTGAACGGTTCCTGACAGACGGTCAAATAAATGTCATCGCAACGAAATAAATTCAAAACCGTCACAAAACTGTCAAATTCCCTTGCAATGATTCGCGCATGCGAACCTGTGAAATCTCCTACAGGCGCTTTTTCTGCGAGCCCTCATGAACCACAGCATCGATCACAGCCACCAGGATTCCGACCTGTTTGGCTTGCTCTACGGTTTTCGTTTTCGCCCAGGGGAAAAGGGTGAGCAGATAGATTCGGCGGCGGCGCTCCAAGCGTTACGCCAACCGGGCGACCCGGAAGAGTTCTTGTGGCTGCACCTGAACCTCGCCCATGCCGCGTGCGAGCGTTGGATGCAGGCCCACCTGGACCTGCCGGAAGAGTTCTTCGAAGCCCTGCATGAAGGCTCGCGCTCCACGCGCATCGAACACGTCGACTCGGCCTTGCTGGCGGTGGTCAACGATGTGGTGTTCAACTTCAGCAGCATGGTCTCGTCGGACATTTCCACGCTGTGGGTCTGCGCCCGCAGCCGCCTGTTGATCAGCGCGCGCCTGCAACCCTTGCACTCGGTAGACAAGTTGCGCTCGTCGGTGAAGGCTGGCGAAAGCTTTCGTTCACCGCTGGCCTTGCTGGTGCATTTGCTGCGCGACCAGGGTGAAGTACTGACCCAGATCGTGCGCAAGACCAGCATCAGCGTTGACCATATCGAAGACCAGTTGCTGTCCTCACGTTTGTCCACCAACCGTGCTGAACTGGGCGCCGCACGCCGAGTGCTGGTGCGCCTGCAACGCCTGCTGGCGTTGGAGCCGGGCTCGCTGTTGCGCCTGCTCAACCGCCCGCCGCAATGGCTGCAAAAGGAAGACGTGAAGGAGTTGCGCAAATCCACCGAGGAGTTTGCGTTGATCATCAACGACCTGATGGCCCTGGGCGAACGCATCAAGTTGTTGCAGGAAGAGATCGCCGCCAACCTCAACGAGCAAAGCAACCGCACACTGTTCACCCTCACGGTGGTGACGGTGCTGGCGCTGCCGATCAACATCATCGCCGGTTTTTTCGGCATGAACGTAGGCGGCGTACCGCTTTCCCAGGACCCGGAAGGCTTCTGGATATTGGTGGCGTTGGTCGCGACCTTTACCCTGATCGCCGGGCGCTGGGCGTTCAGGAAGCGCAAGGATTACTGACCAGCGGCCGGTTCAATCACCTAAACACTGATATATGGCAGCATCTCTGTAACATCTTGCAATGATCATGAACGACATCCTCCCAACATGGATGCTCCGGCATGGCCACCCCTTCCCTGACTGCCTCCCCCCACGCCTCTCCCGCAGACCCCAAACCCAGGCTGGACAAGAAACCCGGCCTGGTGACGGTGATCATCTTCTTCGCCGTGCTCGCCATGGGCCTGTTGTTCACCGCCTACAGCCTGATGCACGACATGCACGAAATGGGCGCCCAACTCACCACCTGGACCCCCTTCTTGCTGCTCGGCGTGGCGCTGTTGATCGCCCTGGGGTTCGAGTTCGTCAACGGCTTCCACGACACAGCCAACGCTGTGGCGACGGTGATCTACACCAACTCGCTGCCGCCACATTTTGCGGTGGTGTGGTCGGGTTTTTTCAACTTCCTTGGCGTGCTGCTTTCCAGCGGTGCGGTGGCGTTCGGCATCATTGCGTTGCTGCCGGTGGAGTTGATTTTGCAGGTGGGTTCTTCCGCCGGTTTCGCGATGATCTTCGCCCTGTTGATCGCCGCGATCCTGTGGAACCTCGGCACCTGGTGGCTGGGTTTGCCGGCGTCGTCGTCCCACACGTTGATCGGCTCGATCATCGGCGTCGGCGTGGCGAATGCCTTGATGCACGGACGTGACGGCACCAGCGGCGTGGACTGGAGCCAGGCGATCAAGATCGGTTACGCCTTGCTGCTGTCACCGCTGATCGGCTTTGCCTTTGCGGCGATGCTGTTGCTGGCCCTGCGTGCCTTCGTCAAGAACCGTGCTCTGTACAAGGCACCCAAAGGCGACACCCCGCCGCCATGGTGGATTCGCGGCCTGCTGATCGCCACGTGCACCGGCGTGTCCTTTGCCCACGGTTCCAACGACGGGCAGAAAGGTATGGGCCTGATCATGCTGATCCTGGTCGGTACTTTGCCGATGGCCTACGCGCTGAACCGCACCATGCCCGCCGAGCAGTCGTTGCAGTTCGCGGCGGTGGCCGAAGTGACCCAAGTCGCCCTGGTGAAAAGTGCGCCGCAAGCACTGGCCGGCGACCCGCGCCCGATCCTCTCGACCTACGTGCGCACCAAGGAAGCCACGCCGGAACTGGTCCCCGCCCTCGCCGCCCTGGCCGGGCAGATCGGTGATGAGGTGAAAGGCTACGGCTCCCTGGCCAAAGTGCCCGCCGAAGCCGTAGGCAACGTGCGCAACGACATGTACCTGACCAGCGAAACCATCCGTTTGATGGACAAGGGCAAGGTCGGCAATTTCGACGCGGATACCCAGGGCAAGCTGCAACTGTTCAAGCAACAGATCGACAGCTCCACACGCTTCATTCCACTGTGGGTGAAGATCGCCGTGGCCATCGCCCTCGGCCTGGGCACCATGGTGGGCTGGAAGCGCATCGTGGTCACCGTCGGCGAGAAGATCGGCAAGACGCACCTGACCTACGCCCAGGGCGCTTCGGCGGAAATGGTGGCGATGCTGACGATTGGCGCGGCGGATATGTATGGGTTGCCGGTGTCGACCACCCACGTGTTGTCGTCTGGTGTCGCGGGGACGATGGTGGCGAATGGCGGTGGGTTGCAGATGCGCACGATTCGCAACCTGGCGATGGCGTGGGTGCTCACATTACCGGCTGCGATTCTGCTGTCAGGCAGCCTCTACTGGCTGTTCACCAAACTGTTCTGACACAACACCGAGCAAAATGTGGGAGCTGGATTGCCAGCTCCCACACTTTTTAGCCGGCGAACAACCCCGACATCATCTTCAACCGCTTCTTGTACACCCGCCGCGCCTCCAACGCCTCTTCCAGCGTCACCGCCACAAACCCCGCCCGCTGGTTCGGCTGCATCTGCCCGATCAGGTCCAGGTCGGCGCTGATCACCGTGCCGATCATCGCGTAGCCACCGCCCGACACTGCATCCCGGTGCAACACTATAGGTTCCAATCCCGCCGGCACCTGGATCGAGCCAATCGGGTAGCAACTGTCGACGATATTCGACGGATCCGACCCCGCGCCAAACGGCTGCTCCCGTGGTTGGAAACTCAGGGCACTGCCACCTTTGAAGCGATAGCCGATGCGGTCGGCTTCGGAACCCACGGTCCACGGCTCGGCAAAGAAGCTGCTTTTCGCCGCCTCAGTGAGGCGCTCGTAATACAGCCCCGGCACCACACGCAGGGTCACGTCGCCGCCCACTGATCGGCGCAGTGCCATCGGCAGACTGTTGCCCGCCCGGCCCGTGCCACTGGCTGTACCGATGGGCAATTCATCGCCTTCCTGCAAGCGCCGCCCGCTAAACCCGCCAAGCGCGCCGAGGGTATAAGTCGAGCGGCTGCCGAGCACCAACGGCACGTCAATGCCACCGGCCACCGCGAGATAAGTCCTCGCGCCCGCCTTGGGAAACTCAAAGCGCAACACCTGCCCGGCGCGCACCTGGAACGCGGTGTCCTGGTGCACCACTTCACCGTCCAGGCGCGGCGACATCAAGGCGCCGCTAAGGGCTACCAGCGCGTCTTGCTGGAACTCCAGCTCGGGGCCGATCAATGTGCATTCCAGGCCCGCCGCGCCGACGGGATTGCCCACCAAATGGTTGGCCGCACTCAACGCATATTGATCCAATGCACCCGACGGCGGGATGCCCAGGTGGTAATAGCCTTCGCGGCCAAGGTCCTGCACGGAGGTGGCGAGGCCGGGTTTGAGGACCTTGATCATGCCAGCGCCTCCTGCAGGGATTTCGGATAACCGATGGGGTCGGCGAGAAAAGCATCGAGGGAAAATTCCACAGGGCGGATGCGCAGGTCGAAACGTCCTGCGTCGACTTCGGCAACGGCCAAGTCGTACGCCTCACGGTCCATAGGTTTGAACTGCACAATATCGCCGGGGCGGAAGAACACCATGTGTTCCTTGAGGTACGCCAGTTGCTGCGCCGGGTCGTAGATCGGCGCCGGGGTCACGCCGAACATCTGGTAACCGCCGGCACCGCGTACCGAGTAGATGCAGCCAAAACAGCCGCCATGGCCAAGAGTCAGTTTGGGCGTGTCGGTGCGTGGCCGCAGGTACTTGGGCACCTGCAACTGCCGTTCGCGCTCGACCATCTGGAACATGAACGGCAGGCCCGCCACGAACCCGACCATCGACACAAACCACGGCGCCCCACTGTGAGCGGCAATAAACGCCTCCACATCGGCCAGCCCGTTGATGCGCGCGGCGTACTCCAGGTCCGTACCGCTGGGGTCTTGATGGCGGTCGCGAAAACGCATCAGGGTCTCAAAGGTCCACGGGTCGTTGTACAACACCGGGATTTCGATGATGCGCGTGTGCAAGGTGCGCTCCGCCACGGCCTGGGCTTCGGCGGTCTGCACCGCGTCGAGCAGCACATGGGGCGCGATGCGGTCGGGGTCGAAGCGGATCTGGAACGACGCGTTGGCCAGGCACACATCCAGCACACCCTCCAACGCCAGGCGCTCCACAGCGCGGGTCACGGCCATGCCTTTGAAAAAGGCCTCCAGGGACATGCTGTCGCTGACCTCGGCAAACAGGTGTTCATCACCGCCGAAGCTGTAGCGGATGGGGGATGTTTCAGCCATGTCTGTTCCTCTTGGAATCATTGTAGAAAGGCAGGCGAAAAAATTGAGGGATCGTTTTTATTGGGGTGTTTTGACGGTGATGCCCGCTTGGTCCAACGCTTCGCGGGTCGCCTCTACCAGCTCCAGCGCACCCGGCGTGTCGCTGTGCAGGCAGATGGAATCGAATTCGATAAACAGGTCTTCGCCTTCCACGGTTCGCACCAGCCCGGTCTGACAGGCCCGCAGGACACGCGCTGCCACCGTCGCAGGATCCAGCGCTCGCACAGTGCGGGTAAACACGATGGAGCCGGTCAGATCGTACTCACGGTCGGCATAAAACTCCCGCACCACCGGCTGCCCCAACTCCTTGGCCACGCGCCAGATCACCGAGTTGGGCATGCAGTACAACAACAGCGTCGGTTCGATGATTTGCAGGTTCTGCACCAGCAGCCGCGCCGCTTCTTCATCACGGGCCAGGTGCATGTACAGCGCGCCGTGGGGCTTGATGTGTTGCAGGATCACGCCTTGGGCGCGGGCGATTTCCCGCAGGGCGCCGAGCTGATAGAGCATATCGTCCACCAGCTCCTGGGCCGGTGCGTTGATGTGGCGACGTCCAAAACCGACCAGGTCCCGAAAGCCCGGATGCGCGCCGATGGCCACGCCCAGTTGCTTGGCGCGCTCGACGGTGCGGCGCATGGTGCCGGGGTCGCCGGCATGGAAGCCGGTGGCGATGTTGGCCGAGCTGATGTAGGCCATCAGCTCCGCGTCGACGCCGTCGCCGATGGTCCAGGGGCCGAAGCCTTCGCCCATGTCCGAGTTGAAATCCACTGCCTGCATCAGAGTCGCTCCGCCTAAGTGATGGACGAAAAGTAGGCTGCGGCTTGACCCCTTGGGAAGATCTATTATCAGATGGCCCATCTTCTGAAAATCAGATAGCCCTATGTTTTGGAGAGGCCGATGTCCCTCACCTTGCGCCAGATTCGTTATTTCGTCGCCACCGCCGAAATCGGCCAGATTTCCCAGGCGGCCATTCACCTGAATATCTCGCAATCGGCGGTGACCACAGCGATCAAGGAGCTGGAGGCGATGCTCGGCGTGCAGCTGTTCGTGCGATCGGCCCAGGGCATGAACCTGACCGACGCGGGCCGGCATTTTCTCAACCGTGCCTACGTGATCCTGCGCAGTGTCGATGACGCGCTGAACAGCCCCCTGCCCGACCACCGCGCCCGTGGCGTGCTGCGCTTGGCCGCCAGTTACACGGTGCTCGGTTACTTCCTGCCGCACCACTTGCAACGCCTGGAACACTGGCACCCGGACGTGACCATCGAAGTCTTCGAACAGGAACGCCAGGCCATCGAACAGGGTTTGCTCGACGGCCAGTTCGACATGGCGGTGGTACTCACTGCCAACCTGACCCACCCGGATATCGTCTCGGAAATCCTGTTCAATTCAGAGCGCCGCCTGTGGCTGCCCAGCCATCATCCCTTGTGCGAACGTGGCGCCGTGAGCCTGGCGGATGTGGCCCAGGAGCCGTATATCCTGCTCACGGTTGACGAGGCCGAACACAGCGCCATGCGCTATTGGGAGCAGGCCGGGCAGACGCCCAAGGTGCGCCTGCGCACCAGTTCGGTGGAGGCGGTGCGCAGCATGGTCGCCAATGGCAGCGGCGTGGCGATCCTGTCGGACCTGGTGCACCGGCCCTGGTCCCTGGAAGGCAAACGCATCGAAACGCTCACGGTCACTGACCCAGTGACGCCGATGAGCGTGGGCCTGGCCTGGCACCGCGAGCGCGCGTTTACCCCGGCAATGCAGGCGGTGCGCGATTATTTCCACGACGCGTTCCTGGCGCCGCAGCAGTTGTCGGCACGGCGTTAGAGGTGGGCTTGCAGGGTCGCCGCCAACCAGTCCATGAACACCCGCACCCGCAACGGCAAATGCCGCTGGCCGGCGTAGAGCAATGACACGTCCAGCGGCGGCGCCGGGTAATCCGGCAACACTGCCACCAGCTCTCCACTGGCCAACAAGGTGCGAATCCCCAGCAGCGGCACCTGGGTAATGCCAAAGCCACCCAGGCACGCCGCCTGGTAGGCATCGGTGCTGTTGACGGTGACACGCCCGGCCATCGGCACCCGCTGCACTTTGCCGCCCGCCTGATATTCGAAGCCGGACGAACGTGCGCCCAACGGCCGTACGTAATGCACCAATTGATGATCCGCCAAGTCCGCCAGGGTCTGCGGCACGCCATAGCGTTGCAGGTAGGCCGGGCTCGCGCAGTTGACCATCGGCATGCTGCACACCCGGCGCGCCACCACGGTTTGATCGGGCTGGGCGCCCACCCGCAACACGCAGTCGAAGCCTTCGGCGATCAGGTCCACCTGGCGGTCCGAGCTGCTGATTTCCATCTGGATCAGCGGATGGCGCTCCATGAACAGCGGCAAGTGCGGCAGGATCATGCCGCGCGCCATCACGTTGGGCATGTCCACGCGAATCCGGCCGGTCAGCTGCGCCTCATCCTGGCGAAACAACCCCTCCAACTCTTCCATGTGCGACAGCAAATCCTTGCTGCGCTCATACAGCACACGGCCATCCTGGGTCGCCTGCACCTTGCGCGTGGTGCGTTGCAACAAACGCGCGCCAAGCAATTCCTCCAGCGCCTGCACGTGCTCCGACACGGTAGAACGCGGCAGGCCCAGGCTCTCGCCGGCCTGGGTGAAACTCGACAGTTCGGTGACGCGCACAAAGGTGCGCAGCAGCTCAAGCTTGTTCATGGGATTGTTCGCCTTATCCGGCCAGTGATTCCGGTAAAGCGCTGTTTATCACGTTATGGGCGAATAAATACACTCAGCTCCACTGATCACCTGAGAGGACCGCACCATGACCCGTAAAATCGCACTCATCACCGGCGCCAGCCGTGGCCTGGGCAAAAGCGCCGCGTTGCACCTGGCGGCACAGGGCGTTGACATCATCGGCACCTACCACAGCGCGGCAGCGGAAGCCCAAGCGGTGGTCGAACAGGTTCAGGCCCTGGGTGGCCGCGCCGCCATGCTGCAACTGGATGTGAGCCAGAGTGGCCGCTTCGATGGTTTTGTCGGTGAAGTCGGCTGCTTGCTCAAGGATGTATTCGCACAGGATCACTTCAACTTTCTGATCAACAACGCCGGCATCGGCGCCCACGCCAGTTTTGCCGAGACCACCGAAGCCCAGTTCGACCAACTGGTGGCGATCCACTTCAAGGCACCGTTTTTCCTCACGCAAAAACTGCTGCCGCTGATCCGCGATGGCGGGCGCATCATCAATATCTCCAGCGGCCTGGCGCGGTTCAGTCTGCCGGGGTATGCGGCCTATGCGTCGATGAAAGGCGCCGTGGAAGTGCTGTCGCGCTACCAGGCCAAGGAACTGGGCCCGCGCGGGATCACCGTGAACACCCTGGCTCCCGGCGCGATTGCCACCGATTTCAGCGGCGGCGCGGTGCGCGACAACCCGGATGTGAATGCGATGGTGGCCAACAATACGGCCCTGGGGCGCGCCGGTTTGCCGGACGACATCGGCGGGGCGATTTCCACGCTGCTGGCCGATGGCAGCAACTGGATCACCGGCCAGCGCATCGAGGCCTCGGGCGGCATGTTTCTCTGAACATTCTGCGCTAGCATCCATGCCTTCAGATCACTGACAGGCAATCACCGATGAGTTTTGATCCAGGTTTGGCCGGCGGCATGGGCGTATTGGCGGCCGTGGTCGACAGCGGCAGTTTCGCCCGCGCCGCCGACAGCCTGGACATGACCCCGTCGGGGGTCAGCCGGGCGATTTCCCGTCTGGAAAAACGCCTGGGCATCCGCCTGTTCGATCGCACCACCCGTTCAGTGCAATTGACCGACGAGGGGCGGCGTTTCTACCAGGAAATCGCCCCGCTGCTGGCCGGCCTCGAAGACGCCGCCAACGCCGCTGCCGACAGTGCATTGACCGTGCGCGGGCGCCTGCGGGTGAACATCGACCCGTACTTCTCGCGGCTGGTGTTAGGCCCGGTACTCGGCGACTTCATGCGCCTTTATCCGCACCTGCAACTGGACCTGCACACCCGCGACCAACTCGGTGACCTGGTGGCCGACGGGTTCGACCTGGCGATTCGCTTCGGCATCCCGCAATCCTCCTCGTTGATCGCCCGCAAGCTCATGGAAGTGCGCGTGCTGACCCTGGCCTCCCCGGCCTACCTTGAGCAGTACGGTCGCCCCACTGTCCCGCAAGACTTGGAAACCGGGCACATGTGCCTGGACTTTCGCGACTCGCAAACCGGTCGTCCGTTTGCCTGGGAATTCCACCGTCCCGGCGAAAAGCTGATCGTGCGCACCAATGGTCGCCTGGTGGTCAACGATGCCAGCACCTTGTACAGCGTGTGCGAACACGGGCACGCGGTGGCGCAGATGCTCGACCTCGGGCTGGAGCCGGCGCTGAAGGCCGGCGGGTTGGTGGAGTTGTTTGCGGATTGGCCGGACGAGCGTTTTCCGTTGTACGCCTACTACCCGTCGCGGCACTTGCCCGCCGCCAAGGTGCGAGCGTTCCTGGATTTTGTCGCCGGGCTCAAGCTTGGCTAGGCAGGCGCTGCTGTACGACTTTTTCCCGGATCACGTCATACCCCCAGTGATACACATAGGTGTAAGGCAGGAAGAACAGCAGCACGCCGATATCGAGCATAAACGCCTGCATCAGGCTGATGTTGAGCCACGCCGCAATCAACGGCACCGCGACGATGATCAGCCCGCCTTCGAACATCAGCGCATGCAACACCCGCGTCCAACCACCACCCGAGAGTTGCAGGCGCACCTTGAGGCGGTCGAACAGGCTGTTGAAAATGATATTCCAGGTCAGCGCCAAAAGGCTCAAACCCAGGGTCACCGCGCCCATTTCCAGGGCCGGCCGCCCGGTGATCCAGACCAGCAGCGGTGTACAGATCAACAACGCCAGGCCTTCAAACCCCAGGGCCTGGCAAACACGTTCAGTAATCGACTTGGTGGGGTGCATGACCCTTCTCCGTGAGTGACGATGGTTGCCATGATTACCCTTTGAATCGATACTTCATAACTAATAACCATCGATCAAGGCGATAGTCATGGCCTCCCACGAAGTGCTGCAAGCGTTTGTCCAGGCCGCGACCCAGGGTTCGTTTTCTGCGGCGGCGCGCAAGCTGGGCAAGAGCCAGTCCACTGTCAGCGCGGCAGTGGCGAGCCTGGAGATTGACCTGGATGTGGTGCTGTTCGACCGCAGCAGTCGCAAACCGACACTGACCCCCGCCGGGCATGTGCTGCTGCAACGCGCCGAGCAGGTGCTGGAGGCGAGCAGCCGTCTGGAGTTGGCGGCGAGCCAGTTGGCCCAGGGGTTGGAGCCGAAGGTGACGATCGCCATGTCAGACACCTACCAGTCGGAACGTTTTGAGCTTGCGCTCAAGGCGTTCGAACAACGCTACCCGGACCTTGAACTGGAATGGCTGATCGCCGAGTGCGAAGACCTGATCGCCCTGGTGCAGAGCGGCCGCGCACAGATTGCCTTGATCGAAGCCCAGGCGGTTTACCCTCCCGACCTGACCCGTTCGCCCGTGGCCGAACGCACGGAAATCGCGCTGTTCGTCGCACCCGGCCACGCCTTGACCCGCGTAGAGAACATCGACCCGCAAGCCTTGCAGCAACACCGTGAACTGCGCCTGGCGAGCATCATCAGCCCTAACGAAACGCGCCCCTCGGGCCGTGTGTGGTCGGCACCGAGTTTTTTGATGTTGATGGAGATGGCGCAACTCGGCTTTGGCTGGGCAGAGCTACCGCGTTGGTTGGTGGAGCGTTTTGGCAACGCCGGACTGGTTGAACTCAACGTCCGGGGTTGGCCCCGCTCGGTGGCGGTGGATGCGCTGTGGTCGCGGCAGCATCCACCAGGGCCGGCTGGCAGCTGGATGATGAGCCAGATGCTCGAATAACCCCACAGGGTTATGCGGCCGACAGTTGCGGCGGGCGGTTGTTCTGGAAGTATTCGTGCAAGGCACGCAACGCAGGCAGCTCCAGGGCTTGCGCGGCGAAACACAGTCCGACCCGACGCGTGGGTGCCGGCAAATGCCACTCCCGAATCACCACACCGGCCCGCTCAACCGCCAGCGACAGCGGCAACATCGCCACGCCCACACCAGCCGCCACCATATGCAACGCCTGGGTCAGCGAACCGGCGTGCCCGGCCACCGCTTGCGGCGACCGGCCGTACAAGGCCATCAAGCGTTGGTGTGAATCGTGTTGTGGGCAGGTGATCCAGTCTTCAATCGGTGCCCAGGCCTGTTCCTTGCCCGATTGCGCCATGGGGTGCGCGGCAGGCAATACCATCACGTAGGACTCTTCCCAAAGTGGCAGGAACAATTCGTCCTCACAGCACATTTCCTCCACGGCCAGGCGTCCTTCGCCTTCGCAGCCTTCCTGCAAAGTCAGCAACAAGCCCGGCAGGCCTTGGTGCGCCATGCGCAGGAAGGTTTCGATCTGGCTGTCGGCAATATCGCCTTCCACACCCAGTTCCAGGGCGATGCGATTTTCGCGTCCGCGAAACAGGCGGCTCAACGCCTCGGCTTCGGCCACCATGCGTCGCGCCTGAGGGTACAGCACACGCGCCTCGGCACTCACTTCCACACCCCGTGGCTGACGCACAAACAACGCCACGCCCAGCTCGTCTTCCAACTGCTTGATCGTCACCGACAACGTCGGCTGGCTGATAAATAACCGCTGGGCTGCCGCAGTGATATTGCGCTCTTCAAAGACTGCAAGAAATGCCTTGAGGTGACGAACATCCATAGCTTAATCCGATGACTGACAGAGAAATAAGGCATTTTTCAGCCTTGGCGACGGTAAATATACTGCGCCCACGATCCCGTTATCGATTTTTCTTATCTCAGGAGTTCATGCATGAGCAAGCCATTGATCATCATCACCGGCGCCAGCTCCGGTATCGGCGAAGCCACTGCCCGCTTGTTGTCGGCCGCCGGCCACCCGTTGTTGCTGCTGGCGCGTCGCATTGATCGCCTTAACGATCTGGGCCTGCCGAATACCTTGAACCGTGGTGTCGACATCACCGATCGCGCCGCCCTGGTCGCCGCCGTGCAAGAAGCCGAAGCCCAGTTCGGCCCGGCCGATGCACTGATCAACAATGCCGGCGTCATGCTGCTGGGCGCCGTCAGCGAGCAAGACCCGGCGCAGTGGGAACAGATGCTGGATGTGAACGTAAAAGGCCTGCTCAACGGCATCCACGCCGTGGCCGGCAGCATGGTTGCACGCCAAGGCGGCACTATCATCAACGTCAGCTCGGTGGCGGGCCGCAAGACCTTCCCGAATCACGTGGCATACGTCGGCACCAAGTTTGCCGTGCATGGGATTTCGGAAAACCTGCGCGAAGAATTGTCGCCCAGCAACGTACGCGTCATCACCATTGCCCCAGGTGCGGTGGAAACCGAATTGCTCAGCCATACCACCGATGAAGCGATCAAGTCCGGCTATCAGGCGTGGAAACAGGACATGGGCGGCACCGTGCTCAGCGCCGATGACGTGGCCTCGGCGATTGCCTATGCCTACCAGCAGCCGCAGCATGTGTGCATTCGCGAAATCGTATTGGCCGCCACCCGCCAGCAGCCTTGATTCAGAGTTCGGCCAAACGCTTGTCGATAAACCTGCGTTCGGGTGCTTGCTGGGTCAAGGCCAGCGCCCGTTCGTAGGCGACTCGTGCCTCTTCGACACGGCCCAATTGCCGGTAAAACTCCCCGCACGCCGAGTGCGCCAGGTGGTAATCCAGCAACTCGCCACGGGCCAGAATCCCTTCTATCTGCTGCAATCCCGCCAAGGGTCCATCGCGCATGGCCAGCGCTACGGCGCGGTTCAGTTCGATCACGGCTGACGGCATCATCCTGAGCAACACATCGTAGAGCCCGACAATCTGCGGCCAGTCGGTTTCACTCGCACTGGGCGCTTCGGCGTGCACGGCTGCAATCGCGGCTTGCAGGCAATAGGGACCGAAGCGCCGTTTACTTAGCGCATGCTCAACCAGTGCACAGCCTTCGTCGATCAAGGACACATCCCACAGCAAGCGGTCCTGTTCATCCAGCAGCACCAACTCTCCACTGGCCGAGGTGCGTGCCGGGCGGCGGGATTCGTGCAGCAGCATCAACGCCAGCAGGCCCATGACTTCCGGTTCAGGCAGCAACTCCATCAACAATCGGCCCAGTCGAATGGCCTCACGGGTCAGATCCTCACGGGTCAGGTCCGCCCCCATGGACGCCGAATAGCCCTCGTTGAACACCAGGTAAATCACCCGTAATACGCTCTCGAGGCGCTCGGGCAATTCGTCGCGGGATGGCACCTGGTAAGGGATCTTCGCCTCGCGGATCTTGCCCTTGGCCCGCACGATGCGCTGGGCAATGGTGGCCGGCGTGGCCAGGTACGCCCGGGCGATTTCTTCGGTGGTGAGGTCGCAGATCTCGCGCAAGGTCAACGCCGCCTGGGCATCAGCCGCCAACGCGGGATGGCAGCAGGTGAAGATCAGGCGCAGGCGGTCATCTTCCACGTCTTCATCGCTCCAGTCAGCGGCTTCCAGTGTATCGGCCTGCGCCTGCAACAACGGGGTGAACCGCGCCTGGCGGCGCAGACGGTCGATGGCCTTGAAGCGCCCGGTCGACACCAGCCAGGCGCGGGGATTGTCCGGCACTCCGTCTAGCGGCCAACGCTGCACCGCCACGAAAAACGCTTCGTGCAGGGCTTCTTCGGCCAGGTCGAAATCGCCCAGCAAGCGAATCAGCGTCGCGAGGACTCGACGTGATTCGCCGCGGTAAATGGCCTCGACCGACAGGGTCAATCGCGCATGCCCTCGGTCACCAGGGTGACCAGTCGATCCAGACTCTGGCCCCAGCCGTCATGAAAGCCCATGGCTTCGTGGGCCTGCTTGTCTTCGGCACTCCAGTGCATGGCGCGGGCGGTGTAAAGCGTCTTGCCGTCGACCTCTTCGAAGGTCACTTCGGCGCTCATGAACGGCTTGCCCGAAGGGATCCAGCCGGGCATGAAGGCGTCGGTAAACACCAGCCGATTGGGCGCATCGATTTCCAGAAACACACCCTGGGTCGGGTATTCGGCGCCGTCCGGCGCGCGCATCAAGGTGCGAAACAGGCCACCAACCCACAGGTTCATTTCGCACTCGGGGGTGGTCATGCCATGGGGTCCCCACCATTGCTGGAGCAAGGCGGGTTCGGTCCAGGCACGGAACACACGGCTGCGCGGTGCATCGATCACGCGGCTGATGGACAATTCAAACTCGGCAGGTTGCGTAGACATGGGGTAAACCTCTTGAGTCTTAGGGTTGTTGTATTCAGAGATTCAATTCACGCACAGGGCGCACTTCCACACTGCCGACCCGGGCGGCCGGAATGCCGCCGGCCACTTGGATCGCCTCATTTAAATCACGGGCCTCGATCAGGTAGAACCCGGCGAGCTGCTCCTTGGTTTCGGCGAACGGCCCGTCAGTGATCGACAGCTTGCCATTGCGCATGCGCACAGTGGTGGCGGTGGTCACCGACTCCAGCGGCTCGGCAGCCAGCATGCGGCCGCTGGCCTGAACCGACTGCGCGTAGGCGAAGCACTCCGGGTCTGCCGGGCTGTCGGGCGAGGTGTGCAGCACCTGTTCGTTGCTGTAGATCAGGCAGAGGTATTTCATGGGTTTCTCCGTTTTCGGACGACTGACTATAGATCGCGCGGGTCAAGGTTTCAGGTCGAACAGACCAGCGCCGGTTTCCATGTCGAACGGCGCGGACCAGTGTTCATGCACCACTTTCCATTGACCATCGATGCGCTGGTAGCCGGTGCTGACCCGCATCCAGCAGGTCTTGAGTACGCCGTCCGGGCCGGTGCCGCCGCAGTGGGCCAACCAGTGGGCAAAGGCACTGTCTGCTCCGGCAACGATATGCAGCTCATGAAAGTCGAAAACGCCGGGGCCAGGGCAGAATTCCATGCAGGCCTGCCAATGCGCCTGGTACGCGGCCTTGCCTTTGAATTGCAGGGCGCCAACGGCGTCGAACGCGACGATATCGTCGGCGTAAAAGCTGACAATCTTCTCGACATCCTTGGCGGTGACGGCTTGTTTCCATTGGTCGATCAGGGTGTTGATGGCCGTGCTCATGGCGATACTCCTCGGGGTAGAAAACATCACGGAAGACACCCTTAGTCGAATGGCCCACCGGCCAATCGACAAGCCGCTTAAAAATAATTTTGCCCCCGGCAAACCCGCTAGAATCCACGCCTCTTTGTAGGATTTCGGATACGCACCCGATGGAAACCCGCCTCGCCCTGTATGAGACGTTGAGCCTTGCGCAGAAACAGCAACTCGACACCCTGCAAGTGCACCCCGAGCAACTGGCGTATTCCGGCGATATCTACTGTGCGCTGAACAGCCTGCTGGTCAATCCCCATCCTGACGCCATCAAGGGCTTCGCCCTGCTCGCCGACGAAACGCCCGTGGCCTTCCTGCTGCTCAAACGCCCGCCTTGTCTGCCCCACTGGGCGGATGAACACAGCGCGACCTTGCATGCGTTGCAGGTGGATCGGCATCAGCAAGGGCGTGGCTTCGGCAAAGCCTGCCTGCAGGCGCTGCCCGCAGCGGCGTTGCAAGCGTGGCCGCAGATCAAGGGACTGGAGTTGTCGGTGGATGCGGACAATGTGGCGGCGATGAGGCTGTATCTGGGGGCGGGGTGGGTGGATGGCGGAGAGGCGTATAAGGGGCGGATTGGGTATGAGCGGAGGTTGAGGTGGGCCTTTGGTCAGGGCGACCTTGACAGGGCATAAATGTAACGTATACATAACTTATGACCGACAAAGTAATGAATACGTGACATGGATACTTCTGTAATCACTCAACGACTTGGCACCCAACTGCGCACCCTGCGACTCAATCGCGGCTATAAACAGGCCGATTTGGCGAAGTTGGCCGGGATTACCCGGCAAAAACTGATTGAAATCGAGAAAGGCAGCCTTTCGGTGTCGATGAGTGCCTATGCGCGAGTGGTTGCCGCGCTAGGCAGTGAATTCAAATTAGTACCTGTCACCATGCCGACCCTGGAGGAACTGGAGGACTTGTTCAATGAATAGCCCCCACTTACGCGTTCATACCCCCCAGGGCGAAAGCGGCAGTGTTTTGATGAGTGCCAACGACTATCTGTTTCGCTACGGCGAGAACACGCTGGCGCAAAGCGCAGTCAGCCTGTCGATGCCAGTCCGCGCAGAAGAATACCGTCGGCGAGAACTTCACCCGATTTTCCAGATGAATCTGCCGGAAGGCTACGTTCTCGAGCAACTACGCAACCGCCTCGCCAAGACCGTCAAAGTAGACCCGATGCTGCTCTTGGCGCTCTCGGGTAGCAGCGCACCGATCGGCCGGGTGTTCGTATCGTCAGATCAAATAAACGAGCTGATCCATCGCAACAGCCCTCCCACGACCGGAGAAAACCTCGACGAAATTCTCGCCTGGGACGGCGTGGAAGATCTGTTCGTCGAACTGGTAGATCGCTACATCCTGCGAGCAGGCATTTCTGGCGTGCAGCCCAAGGTGCTGGTGCCGGAAAAACCACAAACACCCGAACAGAAATTCACCTCGAAAACCAACGACCTGATTGTCAAAAGCGGGCGCGAAGAGTTTCCGGGGCTAGCCATCAACGAATACCTCTGCATGTCCATTGCCCGTGATGCAGGACTGCCGGTGCCACCGTTTTACCTGTCAAAAAATCATAAGTTGTTCATCATGCGACGCTTTGACCGGGATGAACACCTCAACCCACTGGGTTTTGAGGACATGACCACGCTGATGGGCCTGTCCGCCGAACAAAAGTACACCAAGAGTTACGCCGCCATTGCAAAGGCCGTCCGCGTGTTTTGCGCACAGGTACATCAACGCAGTTCGCTCGATCAGTTATTCGATAGCGTAGCGCTGAGCTGCATCGTAGGTAACGGCGATGCGCATCTGAAAAACTTCGGGGTGCTCTACAGCGATCCAGTGAAATCGGACGCACGTTTGGCACCCGCTTACGACATCGTGAACACGACTGCCTATATTCCCGAAGACTCGTTGGCGTTGGATCTGAGTGGAAACAAATCGCTGTTCGCCTCACGCCTGGGCATTCTCGAATTTGCCAGAACCTGCGAAGTCGAGAATCCCGAAACACGCATCCAGGCGCTGCTCCAAACCCTTGAAGTAACGCTCAAGCGTGAAGACGATTACTGCCGGTTAGCGCCTGAGGTGGCAAACGCCATTCGACAATCTGCTCAGGGTTATCAATACAGCTTTGGCGGCTGAACACGCGCCTGCTTTCATCCAAGGACAAGGTGACTTCCATGCTGACAACCCTCGAACAACTCGAAACCCTCTATGGCGTCCCCCACGAGCGCGCCGTGCGCAAGGAAATCCCGCTTCTCAACGAGGACTACCAGGCGATGGTGCGGGCTTCGCCGCTGGTGGTGGTGAGTTCGTCCGGGCCCGACGGTATCGACGGTTCGCCACGCGGGGATGTGCCGGGGTTCGTGCGGATTGTGGATGAGCGCACCTTGGCAATTCCCGATCGGCCGGGGAACAACCGCTTGGATACCTTGCGTAATCTGGTGCAGGACCCGCGAATTGCGCTGCTGTTCATCATTCCGGGGATTGGCGAGACGTTGCGCGTTAATGGCCGGGCGCAGATTTCCATTGAGCCTGAACTGCTGGAGAGTTTTGCGGTGAATGGCAAACCGGCGCGATCGGTGATTCTGGTGCAGGTGGAGGCTGCGTATTTCCACTGTTCCAAGGCATTTGTGCGTTCGGACTGCTGGAACCCCGAGAAGCACCTGGACCGCTCGGCGTTGCCGTCAGCGGGGGAGTTTCACAAGCGGCTCAATGATGGGCAGTTTGACGCAGAAGCGTATGACCGGGAGATGCCTGAGCGGGTCAAAGCCACACTGTATTGATACGCCTGCAGAAGCCCGGCTTGCCGGGCTTCGTCACGGGGCTGTGTTTAGCCTCTTTCGCCCACCGGCAACCAGATCTCCACCGTCCCGGTGCCCTTGCGCGCATCAAAATCCGCGCTGTACCGTTCGAAATCCGCGCCCATCACCTTGTAGCCCGAATGCGGCAGCCATTCGAACATGATGCGCTCGTAGGTTTGCTCAAGCGCCTGCACCGGCCCGTAATGCGGGAACACGGCGTAGTTGAGCGGGGGGATTTCGATGCATTCGAAGTTGCCTGGCACATCGGCTTTGGTCGGGACTTCGACACCGGCCATGTAGTCGAACTCGCCGTGCTTGGGGTTGTGGCAAACACCATAGGTCACACCGCCCACACGCTTCTTGATGTCCTTGATGCAGGTGTCGAACAACTCCCACAGTTTGGGGATATCCCCCACGGTGGCCTTCGAATAACGCCCTTGCACCCCGGCGATCACCAGGGCTTTACCGGCTTCCATGCGTGGCTCTAACGGTTGTTTTGTCTGCTGATCCATACGAACAGTCTCCTTCTTATGAGGGAACAAACCCGCATCGAGTATAGGGGCATATCCGCATTGGGCTCCATGCAGAAAATTTTCCTGCGCATCTGGACAACCGGCCATCATCGACCGTATTGTCTGCCCCGCAGGCCACCGCAGTGGCCGACGTCGCTCGGACGGTTCCGGGCGCTTACGTACTTCGAGGCAACAATGGCCGACCAAGGTTCGCCGCGCCGCTTTGCGCGCATAGATCGACTCCCCCCTTACGTTTTCAATATCACGGCTGAGCTGAAGATGGCTGCGCGTCGGCGCGGCGAAGACATCATCGACTTGAGCATGGGCAACCCTGACGGCGCCACGCCGCCGCACATTGTTGAAAAACTCGTGCAAGTGGCCCAGCGTGAAGACACCCACGGTTATTCCACGTCCAAGGGCATTCCGCGTCTGCGCCGGGCGATTTCGCGCTGGTACAAGGATCGCTATGCAGTGGACATCGACCCCGAGTCGGAAGCCATCGTGACCATCGGTTCCAAGGAAGGCCTGGCGCACTTGATGCTGGCTACCCTGGACCAGGGCGATACCGTACTGGTGCCCAACCCGAGCTACCCGATTCACATCTACGGCGCGGTGATTGCTGGCGCGCAAGTGCGTTCGGTGCCGCTGGTGCCGGGCGTGGACTTCTTCGCGGAGCTGGAACGGGCGATTCGCGGCTCGATCCCCAAGCCGAAGATGATGATCCTCGGCTTTCCGTCCAACCCCACCGCGCAGTGCGTGGAACTGGACTTCTTCGAACGTGTGATCGCCCTGGCCAAGCAATACGACGTGCTGGTGATCCACGACCTGGCCTACGCCGACATCGTCTACGACGGCTGGAAAGCCCCGTCGATCATGCAAGTGCCGGGCGCCAAGGACATTGCGGTGGAGTTTTTCACCCTGTCCAAGAGCTACAACATGGCGGGCTGGCGCATCGGTTTCATGGTGGGCAACCCGGAACTGGTCAACGCCCTGGCACGTATCAAGAGCTACCACGACTACGGCACCTTCACCCCGCTGCAAGTCGCCGCCATTGCAGCATTGGAAGGCGATCAGCAGTGCGTGAAAGACATCGCCGAACAGTACCGCCAACGCCGCAATGTGCTGGTCAAGGGCCTGCATGAGTTGGGCTGGATGGTGGAAAATCCGAAGGCGTCGATGTACGTGTGGGCGAAGATTCCCGAGCAATATGCCGCCATGGGCTCGCTGGAATTTGCCAAGAAGCTGCTGCTGGAGGCCAAGGTGTGTGTGTCGCCGGGGATTGGCTTTGGTGAGTATGGCGATGACCATGTGCGCTTTGCGCTGATCGAGAACCAGGACCGGATTCGGCAGGCGGTGCGGGGGATTCGCGGGATGTTCCGCGCGGATGGGCTGGTCACCAAGGCCTGACCCAATCCACCGGTAAAAACCCAATAAATGTGGGAGCTGGCTTGCCTGCGATAGCGGTGTTGAATTCACCACCGCCATCGCAGGCAAGCCAGCTCCCACATTTTGATTGGGTTCCCAAATGGGCTTTTGCTGTGTCGGTTACACCACCAACGACAGCAACATGATGAATATCAACGCCACGACGGACAGAATCGTCTCCATCGCCGTCCACGTCTTGAACGTCTCCGCCACGGTCATATTGAAGTACTGCTTCACCAGCCAGAACCCCGCATCGTTGACGTGAGACAGGATCAACGAACCCGCGCCCGTCGCCAACACCAGCAGCTCACGGTTAACCCCCGGAATCATCCCCACCACCGGCACCACAATGCCCGCGCCAGTTATGGTCGCCACCGTGGCCGAACCGGTTGCCACGCGAATCACCGCCGCCACCAGCCACGCCAGCAGGATCGGGTTGATCTGCGCGTTCACCGCCATATGGCCGATCACGTCGCCCACGCCGCTGGTCACCAGCATCTGCTTGAAGCCACCGCCGGCACCGATGATCAGGATGATCGCGGCGGTCGGCGCCAGGCTGGCGTCGAGCAGTTTGAGGATCTGTTTGGAGTGAATGCCCTGGCGATGGCCAAAGGTGTACAGCGACAGCAGCAACGCCAGCAACAGGGCGGAGATCGGGTGACCGATCATGTCCATCCAGTTGCGCACGATGTGGCCGTCCGGCAAGCCGATATCGGCGAAGGTTTTGAGCAGCATCAGGAACACCGGCAACAGCACGGTAATCAGGGTGATGCTGAAGCTCGGCAGGTTTTTGTGTTCCGACTCGCGGGCCAGTTGATCGACCAGTTCCTGGGACGGGTTGCCCGGGATGTACTTGGCGATGAACGTACCGAAGATCGGGCCGGCGATGATGGCGGTCGGCAGTGCGACGATCAGGCCGTAGAGGATGGTCTTGCCGATGTCCGCGCCAAACACGCCGATGGCCAGCAGCGGGCCGGGATGCGGTGGCACCAGGCCGTGTACCGCCGAGAGGCCGGCGAGCAGCGGGATGCCGATCTTGATCAGCGACACGCCGGTACGACGTGCCACGATAAACACCAGCGGGATCAGCAGCACAAAGCCGATCTCGAAGAACAGCGGGATGCCCACCAGGAACGCGGCGAACATCATGGCCCACTGGACTTTCTCTTTGCCGAAGGCACGGATCAGGGTCTGGGCGATCTGATCGGCACCGCCGGATTCGGCCATCATCTTGCCGAGCATCGTGCCCAGCGCAAGGATGATGCCGACAAAGCCGAGCACCCCGCCGAAACCGTCCTGGAACGCCTTGATGATCTTGTCCACGGGCATGCCCGAGGTCAGGCCGAGGAAGCCGGCCGCGATGATCAGCGCAATGAACGGGTGCACCTTGAACTTGGTGATCAGAACGATCAACCCAATGATTGTGACCACTGCATCGAGCAGCAGGTAGGACTCGTGGGACATGCCAAACATGGGGGGTCTCTCCTGTTTGTTGTTGTTATTAAAGCGGGTGTTGAATTTCCTGCCGGGGATAGCGCTATCTTTTCCGGCAAAAAATTAATGAGTAGGTTCAAAGCCGTGTTGCAGCCACCAGGCGTTGGTCTGCTCGGCCAGTTCCTCGACGCTGTCTTCACTGGCGTTGAGGGCCAGGGTCAGCGGTTCGCCTTTGGGCGATTCAAGGGTGGCGAACTGGCTGTCGATGAGGCTGGCCGGCATGAAATGCCCAGGGCGATGGGACACGCGGTCGGCGGCCACGGCGCGGGTCAGCTCCAAAAAGACAAAACCCAGGCCCGGCGCGGCTTCGCGCAGGTGGTCGCGGTATTTCTTTTTCAGGGCGGAACAGGTGAGCACGGGATGCTCGCCCGCTTTGAGCGAACGGCGCAGTTCATCGCAGAGGATGTCGAGCCAGCCGGCGCGGTCGTCGTCGTTGAGGGGGTGGCCGGCGCTCATCTTTTCGATGTTGGCGGCGGGGTGAAAGCTGTCGCCTTCAATGGCGGTGGCACCGTTCAGGCGGCACAGGGCCTCGCTGACGCTGGACTTGCCACAGCCGGAAACACCCATGATGACCAGGGCGGTAACAGGTTGACTCATGAAACACCTCAGGACGCAGATAGCGCTACCTTTGCACGCTGTAAGGCTAGTGCAAAAACAGGCTTTTCCCGCGCCGTCTTGTCATTTTTATGGAGTGACGCGTGCATCCGCTCCAATCATTTGAACCGGATCAGGCAACCCAAAGTTCAAGAATTTGCAGCCTTTTGGAGACAGCGCTACCTTAGTGCCTCGATTTTTGTTTGGCAAGCCGCCTGATGACCTCCAAGAACGATAAAAAATTGCGCACCACGGGTCGCCCGACCCTTAACGAAGTTGCCCGCCTGGCTGGCGTCAGCCCGATTACCGCGTCCCGCGCCCTGCGTGGCATCAGCACCGTGGCCACCGAACTGGTGGAAAAAGTGCAGCAGGCGGCCGCCGAACTCAACTACGTGGTCAACCCCGCCGCCCGCGCCCTGGCCTCGGCGCAGAGCCATTCGGTGGTGGTGCTGGTGCCATCGCTGTCCAACCTGCTGTTTATCGAAACCCTCGAAGCCATCCACCAGGTGCTGCGGCCCAAGGGCTTCGAAGTGCTGATTGGCAACTCCCACTATTCCCGCGATGAAGAAGAAAACCTGCTGCGCAACTACATGGCCTACCAGCCACGGGGTTTGCTGCTGACCGGGTTTGATCGCACCGAAAGCGCCCGACGGATGGTCGAGGCCAGCAATGTGCCCTGCGTCTATATGATGGATTTGGACCCGAACGCCGGGGTGAACTGCGTCGGTTTCTCGCAACTGAGTGCGGGCGAAACGGCGGCGGCGCATCTGTTGGCCCGTGGTTACAAACGCCTGGCGTATATAGGCGCGCAACTGGACCAACGCACGTTGCTGCGCGGCGAAGGATTCCGCCGGGCCCTGCAACAGGCTGGGCTGTATGACCCGGCACTGGAACTGCTGACGCCGCGCCCCTCCTCCGTGGGCCTGGGCGGCGAACTGTTCCTGCAACTGCTGGCCGCCCATCCCGACGTGGACGCCATCTTCTTCGGCAACGACGACCTGGCCCAGGGCGCCTTGCTGGAAGCCATGCGCCATGACATCAAAGTGCCGGAACGTGTGGCCGTGCTGGGTTTCAACGACCTGCCCGCCTCGTCCTTCATGGTGCCGCGCCTGAGCAGCATCAGCACCCCGCGTGAAGCGATTGGGCGGCGTGCGGCGGAGCATCTGTTGACGATCATGGCGGGTAACAAGATCGCCAAGCCGGTGGTGGACATGGGGTTTGAGTTGCAGGTGCGGGAGAGTACGTAAGAGGGTTGCTGCCTGCGTTCTGAGCCAAGGCAGAGCAGATCCGCGTCTATCTACCTGTCAACGTTGACAGTAGGCACCCGCGCATGAGCGCCTTATAAGTGAAGCGTCGACGATGACGTCTGACGCTTGAATCTCACCGAAAAGGACCCTGCCATGCCCTCTAAAACATCCACTCCATCGCTACTCGCCAAAGGGGTTGTCGGCTGTACTGTATCCATCACACCCTTGCCATTTACTTCTCATAAAGTGAATTTTCTAGATACGGGCAACCAATACCTGATTCTCGCAACCAGCGAATCAAGTGACCGCGCAGTATTGATTTACGTAAATAAAGATATCGTCCCTGGCACTTACTCCATAGGTGCCCCAGGTGGCGACGAAGATGTGGGCGCCTACATTTTCCACACTTACTCAGATGGTCAATATAACCACTATGCCGAAACCGGAACCTTCAACTTGAATAGTGTTGATTTCGCCAAGACACAAATTGACGGGACATTTGAGTTCGAAGCAACTGGCAGGCCAGATGGGCCGGCAGTAAACGTTACGAATGGGGTCGTTACGCTCACCAGCCTTTGAAATTAATAAAGTGCATGTTCTTAAAGTGGCAAGAGCACTGTGTCCTCTAAAAGCGCTCTTGCCACCTATGCCTGACAACGGTCTCGCACCGCCCCCATGTCCCTGCTAAATTGAGTCCCTTGTCACCGCCAGGGAAGCACCATGGGACACTCACTGAAAATCTTGGGGCGCACGTCCTCCATCAACGTGCGCAAAGTGCTCTGGACCTGCCAGGAACTCGGCATCGACTACCAGCGTGAAGACTGGGGTATCGGCTACACCCCCACCCAATCCCCGGAATTCCTCGCCCTGAACCCCAACGCCCAGGTGCCGGTGCTGATCGACGACCACGGTGTGTTGTGGGAATCCAACACCATCTGCCGTTACCTGGTCAGCCTCTACCAACGCCACGACCTGCTCCCCGCCGAGCCCGCGCCACGGGCCCGGGTCGAGCAATGGATGGACTGGCAAGCCACCGAACTCAACCCGTCCTGGGGCTACGCGTTCCATGCGCTGGTGCGCCAGAACCCGGACTACCAGGACCCGCAGCGCCTCCAGGCCGGCGTGCAGGCCTGGAACGACAAGATGGGCCTGCTCGAACAACAGCTGATCAAGACCGGCGCCTACGTCACCGGCGATGAATTCACCCTGGCCGACATCCTCGTCGGCCTCTCGGTACACCGCTGGCGCAACGCGCCGCTGGAGCATCCGCCCTACCCGGCGGTGGAGGCGTATTACCAGCGCCTCAGCCAGCGCCCCGGCTTCAAAACCTTTGCCCTCGACGGCCATAACTAAAACAAGGACTACAGCGTGAAAGGACTCAACGTACTGCTCACCGGCGCCTGCGGCAGAATCGGCAAGACGTTTTTCGACGCATCCAAAGACCGTTACCGCTTTACCCTCACCGACCGCATCGCGCCGGATTTCGACTTGGGCGAGCACCGCTTCGTGCACGCCGATCTCAGCGACAAATCCAGCCTGGCGGCCTTGTTCGACGGCATCGACGTGATCGTGCACCTGTCGGGCATCCCCCACGCCAGCGCGTCGTTCGATGAATTGCTGCCCAATAACATCCTCGCCACCACCTACCTGTTCGAAGCGGCCGTGACGGCCGGTGTAAAGCGCCTGGTATTCGCCAGCAGCGCGCAAACCATCGAAGGCTACCCGGTAGACCGCCAGATCACGCCCGGCATGCCGGTCATGCCCGCCAACCTTTACGGTGTGAGCAAATGCTACGGCGAGGCGCTGTGTGGCTACTACGCCGCGAAAACCCCGTTGTCGACCATTGCCCTGCGCATCGGCGCCTTCGAGTTCCCCGAAACCCACGACCTCAACAACGCCCGCGACCTCAGCGCCTGGCTCAGCCCGCGCGATGCGGTGCAGTTGCTGCAACGCTCGGTGGAAGCCGAGGGCGTGAAGCACCTGATCGCCCATGGCATTTCCAACAACCGCTTCAAGCGCCTGGACTTGAGCGAAACCACGCGGGTGCTGGGTTACCATCCCCAGGATGATGCGTTTCAGACATTCGAGATTCCGATCACTTATTGAGTTTCCCCATGCCCGCACTCTCTAGCACCGACGGCATCGATCCGATCCGCGCCGCCCATATCAGCGCACGCATCGATCGCCTGCCTGCCGTCGCCACGGTCTGGCGCCTGGTGGCGTTGCTGTCCATCGGCGGCTTTTTCGAGCTATACGACCTGTTCCAGACCGCCTACATCAGCCCCGGCCTGATCAGTGACGGAATCTTCCACACCGGCAGCGAAGGCGTATTCGGTTTCTCGGACCAGGCCACCTTTGCCTCGGCAACCTTCCTCGGCCTGTTCCTCGGCGCCAGCCTGCTCAGCCCTATCGCCGACCGTTTCGGGCGGCGGGCGATCTTCACCTTTGCGTTGATCTGGTACACCGTCGCCACGGTATTGATGGGCATCCAGACCTCCGCCGTGGGCATCATCGGCATGCGCTTCCTGGTCGGCATTGGCCTGGGCATCGAGCTGGTGACCATCGATGCCTACCTCTCGGAACTGGTGCCCAAGCGCATGCGCAGTTCGGCGTTTGCCTTTGCGTTTTTTATCCAGTTCCTGTCCGTGCCGGCGGTGGCGTTGATGTCGTGGTGGTTGGTGCCGCAAGCGCCGTTCGGCGTGTCCGGCTGGCGTTGGGTGGTGTTGTCGAGCGCCGTGTTTGCGCTGTTTATCTGGCAACTGCGCAAGCGCTTGCCGGAGTCACCGCGCTGGCTTGCGCAAAAGGGACGTTTCGAAGAAGCCGGTGTGATCATGGACAACCTTGAAGCACGCTGTCAGAAAGATCACGGCAGACCACTGGATGAGCCCGAGCCCGAAGCCGTCAGCGTGCAGGGTGATGGCCGCTTTGCCGATATCTGGCAACCGCCTTACCGCCGCCGCGCCTTGATGCTGATTGTGTTTCATGTGTTCCAGGCCATCGGCTTCTTCGGTTTTGGTAACTGGCTGCCTGCGTTGCTGTCGGGCCAGGGCGTCAGCGTGACCCACAGCCTGCTCTACGCCTTCATCATCACCCTCGCCTATCCGCTGGGGCCGTTGCTGTTCGTGAAGGTGGCCAACCGCTTTGAAAACAAATGGCAGATCGTCGGGTCGGCGTTGGGCGCGATGGTCTTCGGCAGCCTGTTCGCCCTGCAAACCACGGCGGTGGGGCTGGTGATCTGTGGGGTGATGATCACGTTCTGCAACGCTTGGCTGAGCTTCAGTTATCACTCGTACCAAAGTGAATTGTTCCCCACCAACATCCGCGCACGGGCGGTAGGCTTCTGTTACTCGTTCAGCCGTTTGTCCACGGTGTTCAGCAGCTTGTTGATCGGCTTTATCCTCGAACACCTGGGCACACCGGGGGTGTTGGCGTTCATTGCCAGCAGCATGTTGATCGTGATGATCACCATCAGTTGGTTCGGGCCGCGTACGCGGAGCCTGGCGTTGGAAAACATCGCCCACTGACAGCAACGCTGCCATTTGTCGTGACTGTTATTTCTGACAGTAGACTTGAAGTCGCTATAGGCATCAGATTTTGAGCAGGGCTAGGACAGCTCTATGAAGCCCCTTAGCGAACACATCAGGATAACGTCATGACAAATTCCCAAGTTGAACGCGACGACAAAAATCCCACCAACGGAACGTTCACAGCACAACTCGTCAGAGGCAATGTGATTCTTGAATTCAGAGCCGATGAAATCAGATTAAGAAAAACAGCCTTCCGCTATATTTTGGACGCCACGATGCAAGGCTCCAATGTGGTCTTCTTTGAGTTCCACCTCCCACTTGGAATTACAGGAAACCGAGACAAATACCCCATCCGCAACCCCGACGGACAGGTGACTGCCACTTGCGACTTGAAGTACACCTCCGACCCTACACCCCTCAGGTTTCAAGCTGAGTCCGGAGAAATTACATTTTATGAATTCGATACCAGCACTGGAAAAGTCCATGCGAGGTTCTACATGAGAGCCACAGGTACAGGGGGTGAGTTGTTGGAAGTCAATGCAGGGGAGATGCAGTTAGTGGGTATCGGCCTTTGAAATAATAAGCAGGCCTACAGGGGCTTTCAAACTGCCAGCAACCGGCAAGAAATGGCCGGCAGCAGGACAACTCTTGCCATAGCAGCTTGGCCAGGCCCCAAATTCCCTAGCGTTCACACCCGGCACGCTATTTGCTCCACCTGTGGCACCGAACATTTCCCCAGGTGACCGATCATGCTGGTTAACAACAACACCTTAGCCGTGTCGACCGTTCAACAACTCAAACGGCCCGACATGGACCCCGCCAACGCCGCTGCCAGCGCGCTGTACAGCGGTGCCCTGCAAGCCGCGCAACAAAGCGTGACCGTGCCGGCCGCGCAGAAGGAACTGGACAAGGTCAACGACCGCATCGACGAGGCCTTCGCCAAGACCCGCGTGCAGTTGCAGACTTCCACAGAGGCCGTCACTGCCCCCACCGCGACGCCCGAAGTGCCAAAAACCGGTGCGACCGCCAGCACCGCACGCTCTGAGTTCACTGACTACATGAGCAAATCCCCGGCCGAGCGCATCCGTGAGCAGTTGCTCAAGGAACAGGGTTTGACTGAGGCGGACGTGCAGAACATGTCCCAGGAAAAGCAGGATGCGATTTCCAAGCAAGTGGCCGAACGCCTGAAGCAGCAGCAAGAGCAGCAGGTAGCGGCAAAGACCGTTGACCCGCAGGCGCAGGCAGTGAAAGAGACCCTGGCGGCGATCTAAGCCGCACTTGTGTGGGAGCTGGCTTGCCTGCGATACGGATCACTCGGTGTTTCTGATGTACCGAGGTGATGCTTTCGCAGGCATGCTCCCACAATGATCGGCTTATCAAGATGACAATGCGTTTATTGCAGCTGCAACGTCGAATTGAACTGCCCGATCGCATCCACCACATGCCGTGACCCTTCCTGAATTTCCAGGATCACCTGCCCCGCTTCATTCGCCAATTCCACCCCCAAGCCCGTGCGGCTCAAGCTCGATTGCATGCTCGATACCGCGCTCAGCGACAAGTCGTGGTTCTTGCGCACCACATCGACGATTTCCACCGTCGCCTGGCTGGTTCGCGCCGCCAGGCTGCGCACCTCGTCAGCCACCACGGCAAAGCCGCGCCCGTGCTCCCCGGCCCGTGCCGCTTCGATCGCAGCGTTGAGCGCGAGCATGTTGGTCTGCTCGGCAATGCTGCGGATGGTCTGCACGATAGAACCGATGATGTCCGATTGTTTGCTGACCGCATCGATGCTCTGCGCCGCCTGGTTCAGGTCGTGGGAAATTTCCTCGATGATCTGCACGGTTTGCTGCACCACCTCCGAGCCCTTGCGGGCGCAGGCGTCGTTTTGCACCGAGGTGGCGTGGGCCGAGTCGGCGGCGGTGCGCAAGGTGGTGACCTGGTCAGTGATGTCGCTGGCGAACTTCACCACTTTGTACAGGCGCCCATTGGTGTCGAAGATCGGGTTGTAGGACGCTTCCAGGAACAGGGTCTTGCCGTACTTGTTTTTGCGCTCGAAGCGGTGCGAGTGGTATTCGCCGCGATTGAGCGACGCCCAGAACGCCTTGTAGGCCGGCGATTCCACTTCGTTGCGGTGGCAGAACAGGCTGTGGTGCTGGCCGACGATTTCATCCAGGGAGTACTGCACGGTCTTCAGGAAGTTTTCGTTGGCGTTGAGGATCTGGCCCTGCGGGGTGAACTCGATCACCGCCATGGAACGGCCAATGGCATCGATCAGGCTCTGGTTTTCATGTTCGTGATGGACCCGCGCCGTGATATCCGAGGCGACTTTGATCACGCTCTGCACGTGGTTGTCCTTGTCCAGCACCGGCATGTAGCTGGCTTCCAGCCACACTTCCTGGCCGTGCTTGTTCAAGCGCATGAAGGTGCCACTGAGGGCCTCGCCCCGCGCCAGGTCGCGCCATAGCTTGGCGTAGGCGTCGGTATGGGTGTAGGGCTCGTCGCAAAACAGGCGGTGATGTTTGCCGCGTATTTCCTCGGCGCTGTAACCCATGGTTTTGCAGAAGTTGTCGTTGGCGTCGAGGATCACGCCACTGGGGTCGAACTCGATCATGGCCATGGAACGGCTGATGGCGGCCAGTTTGGCGTTGGATTCGGTGAGGGCGCAGGAGAAACGTTCGATTTCTTGCAGGTCGGATTTGTGATGGCGGTTGAACATGGTCAGATCACCCTAGATTCCCGGCGCCTGGAAGGCGCATTCCATTCATTTGTTGGATATTGCTGGCACACCTTCATGGGGAAATAACCATCCAAATCGCTTTATATGCCAAGCGTCATCAACGGTTCTGGGTGAGCATAGACAGGGCTTGGCGCTATGCAAGGCCACTAGTCAGCCAGCATTTTTAACAATGCGAGCGCGGCGGCTGACGGTGGGCGGTCCGGCGAGCCGACCAAGGCAAATTCGCGGTGCAGCGGCACATCCAACGCCATCACGCGCAAGCCCTTGCGCTGGGACGGCAAGGCCATTTCCGGCACCAGTGTGACGCCGACGCCCTCACGTACCAGGCTGAAGGCACTGTTCCATTCACGCACCTCAACGCGGATATCGCGCAGGGTCAGCCCTGCGGCGGCGCCCAGGCTGCGGGCATTGGCGGTGCAGCCACCGGTAGCCAGCACGAAAGGCTGCTCAAGCAGTTCCTCAAGCGACACCGTGGCATCCGCCGGGCGTTGCGCCAGCGCATGCGCCACTGGCAGCACGGCCGTCCATAAGTCACGGCCCAGCACCGTCGCGTTGCGCTCGGGCGTGGGGTTGAGCACCACGCCTAAATCGATAAGGCCAGTGTCGAGCAGGGTGAGCACTTCGTTGTCAGTGACATCCAGGGTGGTGACCTCGATACCGGGATAGAGCTGCGCAAAACGCTGCAAAGCGGGTGTCAGAAACGTCGCCAGCACCATGGGGAAACTGGCGATGCGAATCGTCCCACGCAGCATCGGTCTGGCTTCGTCCACGGTGCTGCGAATCGCCTGCAAGGCCCCAAGCATCACCCGTGCCTGCTCGATCACACTCAAGCCCAAGGCGGTGGGCAGGGTTTTGCGCGGTTCACGGGTAAACAACTGCGCACCCAGCGTCGCCTCCATACCGGCCATGGCCTGGCTGGCGGCGGATTGGGTCATGCCCACCCGTTCGGCGGCGGCGGTGATGCTGCCGTGATCGGCCACGGCCACCAGCAAGCGCCAGTGCATCAGGTTCATCATGGCAGTAGCTGTCCTTATGGCGGGGGTCTGAACGTTTAATTTTACGCACGGTGCCACGCCCGCGAGACTGGCGCAAATTCAACGGAGCTGCCCCAGATGAAACTGTATTTCTTCCCCCACGCCTGTTCCCTCGCCCCGCATATCGTGCTGCGCGAATTGGCGCTGCCGTTCGACCTGGTCCTGGTGGATAACCAAGCCAAGACCACCGCCGACGGCGACGACTTCCTGCAGATCAACCCCAAGGGCTACGTTGCTGCGCTGAAACTGGACAACGGCCAGGTGCTGACCGAAGCCAGCGCGATCCTGCAATACCTGGCCGACCTGAAACCCACCGCTGACCTGGCGCCGGCCACTGGCAGCTGGGAACGCGTGCGTCTGCAGGAATGGCTGAACTTCATCGCCACCGAGATTCATGGCGGCTTGGCGGTGTTCTTCAACGGCGCGATCCAGGGCGAGGTGAAGGCCTCATTCCAGGCCACCCTGTTCAAGCGCTTCGCGGTGCTGGTGCAGACGCTGGAGCGCCAGGATTACCTGTTGGGTGCGCAGTACTCGGTGGCGGATGCCTACCTGTTCGTGGTGCTGCGTTGGGCGGCGTTTCATGCGATTGATTTGGGTGAGTGGCCGGCGCTGGCGGCGTTTCAGCAGCGGGTGGGTGAGCGACCGGCGGTGATTGCGGCGTTGGCCGCCGAAAACCCATGAGTCGAGATGAAGGCACTCAACGCCAGCACATCCACCGAACCCGAGCGATCCTGGTCCAGGTGGGCCACCTGGCTACGCACGGTTTCATGGATCTGCCGAGCGCCTTCACCTAAACGTAGCTCGCCGCGCAAGTCCACCGCCTGCGCGGCAACAATCAGTTCAATACTGGCCAGCCACAACACCCGCTCGGTCAAGCGACGGGTCTTGTCGACCACGGCCAGCGCCTGGCCCGCATAGTCTTCAACACGGTCCGCCACCGGCACGCTCACCGCCGGCAGTGGATTGGCCAGGTGCCCGATTTCCGCGACCAACGCTGAACTGGTGCGCTGCAAGGCGGCCATACCGACATGACCGGGTTGAGTGATCAGGAAACGCGGCAGATCACTCGAAGCTGGAGATAGTAATTTGGCAATCCGCTCGGCGCTGCACGCGGCCACTCGATTGAGCGCCAGGCCCAACCCTTCAGCGGCCAGCGCCAAGTGGGTGCTGTCGAAATTCGCCGTGGCTAACACAAGCGCCTCTTCGCTGATCAACGCCGGGTTATCCGCACCGCTGCGCAATTCCAGTTCGACCAGCTTATGCAACTGCTGCAACGCCTGCTGCGCCGCACCCTGGACCACCGTGGCACAGCGGAAGCTCAAGGGGTCCTGCAGACGACGCGGGCTGTCCGCCAGCTCACCGCCCGCCAGCAACTGCAACAACACCGCCGACTGCTCGGTTTGCCCCGGTGCCGGCCGCAGGCGCGAAGCCCATGGCTGGAACGGACTGAGGTTGGCCCGATAGCCCTCGCACGATAACGCCAGCGCCGCCAGCACCGCTGCCAACACTTGCTGTGCCTCGGCGACCAGCAATGCGCCGAGCCCGACACTGGCGGCATTTGCCGAGACCAGCGCCAGCCCGTCCTTTCCGGTCAATGGCACCGAAAGCGACAGACTCAAGTGTGCCAAGGGCGCCAGGTCGCTCTCGCCCAACGAGCCGAGTAACGGCACTTGCGGTTCGGCACCCGAGTTAAGTAAATCCAGCAACGCCTGCGCAGCTTGCGCTGAAATACCCGAACGCCCCTGAGCCAATCCTGCCAGCCGCGCGGCGGTAATGGCGCGTAGCTCCTGACGATTGGCCAAACGTCCGACACCCACCGCGCGCCCCAACGGAATACTCGCCTGCACGGGCGCCACCGGTGTATCCACCGCTGCACCGAGGCCGGTGTTTACGCCGTAAATTGGCGTGCCTTCAGCCGCCAGTTTCACCAACAACTGGTGGCCTTCATCGATGCGCTGACGGGCCTGCACAGAGAAATCCGCCGGCACATCCTGCCGGGCAATCGCAAGCAAATCTGCCAGGGCTAAACCTTGGGGATCGAAGTGAATCATGCCCAGCGCAACCGCTGGCCAATCCCCAGGCGCTTGGCTTTCTCCAACAGTGCATGGCCCAGCGCGATATCACTGAGGCTCAGGCCACGGTGCCAGAACAGGATGGTTTCCTCGGCGGTTTCCCGGCCGGTTTTCAAGCCGGCCACGATCTGGCCCAGCTCGGCATGCAGGGTTTCGGCACTGAGTTTGCCAGCGTCGACATGAGCACGTAGCGCGCCAAAAAGCCCGCCTTTGCACTGGCCCCAATCATCGACTACCAGCTTGCTCATGATGTCGGTCAGCGACAATTCCACCGCGCTCATGGTGCCGTAGGGCACCACAAAGGCGCCGGGTTTGATCCACTCGGTGCGCAACAAGGGCTCGGGCTGATCCAGCCTCGACGCCTCGACCACGATGTCGGCGCCACGCACGGTGGACTCCCAATCGTCGGTGACGATCACGGGTTTTCCCAGGTCCTTGCGCAGGCGCTCCGCGAAGGCTTCGCGGCTTTCGCTGCGACGTGAGTGCACGCGAATTTCGTCGAAGTCGAACAGGTGATCCAGCAAGCGCACGTTCCAATACGCCGTACCACGCGCGCCAATGTGCGCCAGCACTTTGCTGTCGGGCCGGGCCAGGTATTTGGCGCCGATGGCCGTAATGGCACCGGTGCGCATATCGGTGATCGCCGAGGCATCCAGGATCGCCTTGGGAATCCCGGTGGCCGGGTCCAGCAGGTTGAGGATCGCCAATTCCGAGGGCAAGCCCCTGCGGTAGTTGTCGACAAAATCCCCCACCACTTTGACGCCCGCATAGCCAATATCGCCGCCGAGTACACCGCGCAGTACGTTGAAGTGGCCGTTGATCTCGCCGCCGGGAATCAGGTGGGTACGCGGCTCGATCACCGCCTCGCCCCGGCCCTGGATCGCCAGGCTGGCTTCGATGGCGGTGAGGATCTCGTCGTTGGTGAGGCCCAGTTCGTCGATGTCCAGGCCGTTGAGAAAATCGATGTAGATCGGTTGCATGGTCTGCTCACTGATTAAATTTGGATGAGTGCGCTTTACCTTGTGGCGAGCGGGCTTGCCCCGCGTTGGGCTGCGAAGCGGCCCCTATCCAAGCCACCGCGGTGCGTCAGGCACACTGTGGTGACAGTTTTGGGTCTGCTCCGCAGTCCAACGCGGGGCAAGCCCGCTCGCCACAACAAACCTTTTCCACCACAGAAAGCAGTCACAGACTATTCAGGGCGCCTTGAATACCGCCTGCTGCACATCGACCTTTTTCGGGATCAGGCCGTTAGCAAAAAACAGGTCGGCGGTGCGTTGTTGGTTGCCGACGTCAACCGCTTCCAACGGGCGAATCGGCGCGGGCGAGCGGTGTTCGAAGTAGCTTTTGACCACGGCCGGTTGCAGGCCCAGGGTCTTGGCCATCAGTGCGATGCTTTCTTCGGGCTGGTCGAGGGACAGGCGCTGCGCCTTGGCCAACGTCTTGATGATCGCGCCAATGGACTGCGGATATTGCTTGGCAAATGGGCTGCTGACCACGAAGAAACTGCCCGCCGGATTGAGGCCCTGGCCGTCGCCCAACACGCGGGCGGAACCGTCGACCACGGCCGCGGAGTAGTACGGGTCCCACACCACCCACGCGTCGACTTTGCCTTGCTCGAACGCAGCGCGGCCATCGGACGGCGACAGGTACACCACGTTCACATCCTTCCATTGCAAGCCGGCGCGCAGCAGGCTTTTCAGGAACAGGTTGTGGGCGCTGGAGCCCTTGAGCAGTGCCACGCGCTTACCCTTGAGTTCGGCCACGCTCTGCACGCTGCTGGCTTTGGGCACCAACACCGCTTCGGTCTTGCCTTCGTTGGGTTCCACAGCGAAGTACTGCAAATCGATGCCAGCGGCCTGGGCGAAGATCGGCGGGATATCGCCGATATTGCCGATGTCCAGGCTGCCGCCGTTCAGCGCCTCGATCAGCGGCGGGCCGCCGAGGAACTCGATCCACTGCACCTGGGTACCGGGCAACGCGTCCTCGAAGAGTTTGTGCTCACGGGCCAGCACCATGCTCACCGAGCTTTTCTGGTAGCCGATGCGCAGCGTGGCCGGTTCAGCCGCCAGCACCTGAGCGGCAACCAGTGAAAGTACCGCAGCAGCGAATATTTTAAGCATCAGAGCGCCCCCTTCAGCTTGGCCGCCACATCGGCTGGCACCCATTGTTGCCAGACGTCTGGATGGTCTTTGAGGAAGGCTTCAGCCACTTGGCGGGGCGGAGTGCGTTTCTCGCTCATTTCCCCGAGGATACCGTTAAGCAGGTCAATCGGCAGGTCGACCTTTTCAAACACGCTCACCAGTTGCGGGTACTGCGCCTTGAACGGTGCCGACACACCAATGGCCAGGCGCGCCGGCATCGAGCGGGTGCCAATGGGGTTGGGGTTTTTCGCGTCGGACAGGGTCTTCCAGGCTTCGGCGTTGAAGGGCGGCTCCTCCAGCTTGACCAGCTTGAACCGGCCCAACAGCGGCGTCGGCGACCAGTAGTAGAACAACACGGGTTTACCACGACGGATCGACGACGCCACTTCGGCATCCAGCGCCGCGCCGGAGCCGGTGCGGAAGTTGACGAAGCTGTCAGTGAGTTTGTAGGCCTTGAGTTTCTGGCTGTTGACGATTTCCGAGGTCCAGCCGGTGGGGCTGTTGAGGAAGCGCCCACGGCTCGGGTCTTCGGGGTCGCGGAACACATCCTTGTAGCGCGGCAGGTCGGCCACCGACTTCAAGTCCGGCGCCAGCGGCTTGATACCGCGCGCGGCATCGCCCTTGATCACGAACTCCGGCACCCACCAGCCTTCGGTGGCGCCTTTGACCGTGTCACCGAGGCCAAACACTTTGCCTTCGTTTTCCGCCTTGACCCACGCCGGACTGCGCCCGGCCCACTCTTCACCGATCACCTGGATATCGTCCTTGGCCAGGGCGGCTTCCAGGCTCACGGTGCTGCCGGGCAAGGTGTCGGTCGGCAGGCCGTAGCCTTTCTCGACGATCAGGCGCAGCACTTCAGTGATCAGGCTGCCGCTTTCCCAGGTGATGTCACCGAAGTGAATGGGTTTGACAGCTTCGGCGGCGTGGGCGGCTGGGGTCAGCAGGCTCAGGGCCAGCAGACCACCGCCCAGGAGTTTTTTCAGATGCTTCATCGGCAACCTCATAGTTGTGCGGTGATGTTCGTTAAAAGTCATAACTGAGCCGCGTGTAGTAAAACGCCCCTTCCGGCGCCGACGGCGACAGGTAGCTGTACTGCTGGCCCGGGGTCTGGCGCAGACGGGTGTTGAAGTCGTCGGGCTTGCTGTCGAACAGGTTGTTGGCGCCGACTGACAAGCGCAGTTGTTTAGTGAAGGCGTAGTTCACGTCCAGGTCGGTGTTCCACTGTGCGCCGAAGGTCTGGTCGTACTGGGCGTTGGCTTCGCTGGCGGCGTATTTGCGGTATTCGCCGTAGCGGGTTTCGCTGAGGGCGATGGTCCATGCGCCGATGCGGTGGGTCGCGCCGAGCACCAGCTTGTCTTCGGGGTAACCGTGTTCGAGAAAGCCACGGGCTTCGCGGGTGAGGATGTCGAAGCCGTTGGGGTTTTCGTGGACCTTCTCGATCGTGGTGCGCGCCTTGGTGTAGCCGGCCGACAGGCTCAATGCGCCGTACTGCGCCAGGTCCAGGTTGTACTTGCCGACAATGTCGACGCCACGGGTGCGGGTGTTGGCCGCGTTGGTCATGAACTGCGCCCAGGTGTACTGGCCAAACCCGGCTTGTTGCAGGATCTGTTCGGCACGCGGCCCGGAAATACCGCCGCTGTAGAGCAGGCGATCACGAATCGAGATCTGGTAGGCGTCGATGGTCAACGAAGCGTTTTCGACCGGGCGCAACACCAGGCCCAAGGAGTAATTGGTGGATTTTTCCGGTTTGAGCGGCTCGGCGCCCAGCGCACGGGCAGCCGGGTTGTCGGCGGGCAACATGCGCGTGAGCACCGGGTTGCCGTTGATGTCGACGTTGGTGGTGGTGGTCCACGACGTGCCGATCTGGCCCAGGGTCGGCGCACGAAAGGAGTTGTTCACCGTGGCGCGCAAGCCCACCTGCGGCGTGAAGTCATACCGCGCCGACAGCTTACCGGTGGTGGCCGAACCGAAGTCCGAGTAGTGCTCGGTACGCCCCGCCAGGCCGACTTGGAATTTTTCGGTGAGCTGGTGCTCAAGGCCAAAGTAAACGCCGCCGACATCCCGCTTGTAGGTGCCGGCGTCGTCTGGTGTGAGACCGGAGGCTTGCACCGCGCCGACTTGCACACCGTTGATGCCGCCAAAGGAGTAGGACTCGTAGTCGCCCTCCTCCAGACGATACTGCTCATGGCGGTAGGCAATGCCCGCCGAGACGGTCAGCGGATGACTCGACCAGTTGACGTCCAGGTCCTTGGCGTAATCCAGGCCAAGGTTGGTCTGCTCGTTGACCAGTGTCGCCACGTCAAACTTGGTCGGGCTGTTCAGGCCGTAGCTCGGGTTGACGGTGTTGAAAGCCAACTCATCGTGTTTATCGCGACCATAGGTGGCGCTGAGGTCAAAGCGGCCAAGCGTGTCGTCTTCATAGCGGGTGCCGACGGTGAGTGCGCCGTCTTCATAGCGGTAGCGGTATTTGGGAATGGTGCCGTTGGGGTAAATGCCCGGCACGTTATTCGGATTATTCGCCAGCAACGGCGGCGTGTTGTTTACCGATTTGTCCTGGCCAAAGGTGGCGAAACTGTAGAGGCGCCATTGGTCGCTCAGGCCGACTTCGGCGTTGGCCGCCAGGTTGAATTTATCGCGCCCGGCACCGCCCCAGCGCGGGTCTTGCAGTTGGCCGTCGGCGACGTATTTGTCACCAATGTCGGTGGGTTTATTGTTGAGGGTGTTGAAGCTCAGGGTCAGGAAACCATCCCCCGGCAACCCCAGGCCGTACCAACCGTCAGTGGTTTTGCTGAAACCGTCGCCCTGTGCGTACTTGCCCAGTTGGGTGTTGACCTGGCCGCCGCTGTCACGCTCCTTGAGCACGATATTGACCACGCCCGCCACCGCATCCGAGCCGTATTGCGCCGAGGCGCCATCGCGCAGCACTTCGACGTGGTCGATGCTGCTGATGGGGATCATGTCCAGGTCCACCGGCTGCGCGCCAATGAACGGCACGCCACCGGAGATGTTCACCACCGCCGAGGCATGGCGGCGCTTGCCGTTGATCAGCACCAGCGTCTGGTCCGGCGCCAAGCCACGCAGGGACGCACCCTTGGGGTTTTGGCCACGGGTGGCGCTCTGGTTCTGCGGGAAGTTGAACGACGGCAGCAGTTGGAACAGCGCCTGGTTGAGGCTGGTGGCGCCGGTCTGCTTGAGTTCTTCGGCGTTGATCACATCCACCGGCGCGGCGCTGGTCAAGGCGGTGGCGTCGCTGCGCCGGGTGCCGATGGCGACCACGCGGTCCAGGGTCGGTGCTTGAGCTGCACGGGTTTGCGCGTTGACGTTGCTGGTCGCGTTTTTGCTCGCGCCTTCCTTGATGATGAACGCGCCGTCCGGGCTCACCTGGACTTGCAGGCCGGTGCCCTTGAGCGCGGCGTCCACCGCCTGTTGCGCCGACAGAGAACCGTCCACGCTGGCCGAGGAATAGTTACCCAATTGCGGCGTAAACGAGATCACCTGGCCGCTTTGGCGGCTGATGTTCAGCAGCACTTCATCCAACGGGCCAGGTGCAATGTGATAGACCTGGCGCACCTCTTCGGCACTCGCGGCAAACGACAACAACAGGCTGGCGAACGGCACCAGGGCAAAGGTTCGAAGCGGCACACGGTTGAACTGATTCACTTTGGCTCCCCCCAAGGAAACTCGACGGCGCTGCTCCCCGCAGCGCTTACGGGAGTGATGTGGGACGGCGGGGGGAAAACTTGCAGATCGTTTGGTTATGTCGATAGAACCGAGGTCACGCAGCATTGACGGTCACCCAAAAACCGCTGCGGCGGGTGATGTGGATCGGCAAGGTGCGCGCCAGGGTGTCGAGGATTTGCTGGGGGTTGTCGAGCCGGTACAAGCCGCTGACACGCAGGCCCGCCACAGCGGGGTCCAGGCGCAGCACGCCATTGTGATAGGGCCGCAGTGCGTCGATGACTTCGGCCAGTGGCCGGTCGCGCACTTGCAGGAAGCCATCGACCCAGGCCGTGGCCCCGGAGGAACTGGCCTGCACCGGGCCGAATCCGGCGCGGTCGTAATGCACTTCATGGCCGGCGGCGAGTTGCAGGCGTTCGCCGTGCTGGTCGTCAATTTCCACTGCGCCGTTGAGGGCAACCACCTGGCCCTGCCCTTGCCGTTCACGCACCAGGAAACGGGTGCCGTAGGCGCGCAGACGCGCCTGGTCGGTCTGGATCAAAAAAGGTCGGATGCGGTCGCTGGCGACCTTGGCCAGCAACTCGCCCTCGCGCAGACGTATCAGGCGGCGTTGCGGATCAAACTGGATGTCGGCCGCGCTTTGTGCGTTGAGCAGCAATTCGCTGCCATCGTCCAACGCGACGGTGCGGCGCTCGCCGGTGCCGGTGCGGATATCCGCCGTCAGTTCAGTCAATGGCAAGCCCAGCGGCTTGGCCAGCAAGACCGCGCCAACTGCTACACCAGCACCGGCCAGCGCGACCTGCAACACATGCCGTCGACTGGACGGTGCCTCCAGCGCCTGCTGCAACACCTTGCCACTCACCCCTTGCGCCTGGGGAACCTGGAACACCCCCAAGCGGGTTTCCAACTGTCGGCACAGGGCGTCATGACGCGGGTCGGCGGCGCGCCATTGTTCATAGCGCTGCCAGTCGCCCGTCGACGCTTGGCCGGAGCGCAACAGCACGTACCAGCGCGTGGCGCTGTCGATCAGTTCGTCGCTCATTCCAGGCACAGCCGCAGGCAGCGGTTGAAGGCGCGGGTCATGTAGTCACTGACCGAGCGCTGGGAAATCCCCAGTTCGCTGGCGATTTCCGGGTAGGTCAGACCATTGAGTTGCGAGAGCAAAAAGGTCGCCTTGACCTTGGCCGGCAAGCCGTCGAGTAACTGGTCGATGGCTTGCAGGGCTTCGAGCATTTGCGCCAGCTCTTCGGGAGACGGCGCGGTGGAGGTTTCGTCGTTATCCAGAGCGTCGAGGTAGGCCCGTTCCAGATCACGCCGGCGCCACAGTTGATACATCAGCCGCTGGGCGATGGTGGTGAGCAGCGCACGCGGCTGGCGGATGGGCACCACACCCGGCGCACTCAGCAGCTGGACGAAGGTGTCGGCGGCGATGTCTTCGGCGTGGGCACGAGAATCGAGGTGGCGGTGCAAACGGCTGCACAGCCAGTCGTAATGACTGCGGAACAATCCGCCCACGTAATCGCTGTGAGAAGTGTCGGCGCCGGACATAGTGGCTCCATCTGAGTAGGTTGCGCGTTATGTCCGGTGTTCCGGTGGAGCGATCCTAACAAGGCTGCTTATTCTTTAATAATATTTAAAAGGTATTTTTATATAACCTTATTGAAGCACTGGGTAGCCCGCGCTGGCGGCCTGTCGCTCATAGCCCAACAGCACTTGGTAGTCGTCTTCGCTGGCGGGCAGTACGGCTTGCAGGCCCAATGTCTCGGCCACCTGCGGTAAATCCTGCAGTGCCTGGTTCATGGCCTGACGGATCTGAATCACCTGCTCATCGCTCAAGCCAACCGGGCCGATATAGGGCAAGGTCGGGCTCGGTGCGCTGCGCGTGACGATACGCAGCGCCGCCACTTCCTGCGGCGCAAAACGGGCGAGGTAGTCGTAGGTGACGCTGTCGATGGCCGCCAGGTCGGCGCGGTCTTCGCGCAGCCAACGCAGGCTCTCGCGGTGGGCGCCGCTGATGGCGACGTTGGCGAAGAAGCGCCCGTCGCGTTGCAAGGGTGCCAGGCGTTCGCGCAGCAGGTTCATGCCGCTGTTGGAATCGTGGCCGTTGATCACGCCACGGCTGTTGTAGAAATCCGCCAGGGTGTGACGTGGGTTGTCATCGCGGGTCAGCAACAGGCTGCAATGCTCGCCTTGGCTGCTATGGGGCAGCGCGTAGCATGGGCGGCCGATGACGCGGACCTGGCCGCGCAGCTGGGTCATCAGCGGATAACCGCAGGTCTGGGTCAGGAGCAATTCAGGCGCAAGCCACAGACCGTGCAGGTCGAGGTGATCGGCATTGCGCCGCCCCAGGTTCAGGTGGTCGAGGATGCGCGCAATCCACTGCTGGTTGGCCTGCTCGATCGGCTCGGGCGCGACGTACATCAGCAGCTCGGCATAGTGGTCACTCATGGTCATCTCTCACGCAAAAGGGTGCCGGGGGCTGTCGATGGCCTTGAGGCCGTGGCGGCTGATCAACTGGCCGTAGCCTTGCACCAGGAAGCCGCCGCTGCGCGCCACCCATTGCTCACGTCGGGCACGGTAGACCGTGGGCAGCAAGTACCAGGGCAGTTTCGGCAGGTCGTGGTGCACCAGGTGCAGGTTGTTGTTGAGGAACAGCCAGGTCCACGGCCAGGACGCTTCGTTGAGCACGGTGCGTTGCTCCGGCTGCGGGTGCGGGCGGTGTTCATAGTAGGAACGGATCGACGCCAGGGACAAGGCCGGCACGCTGACCAGCAACAGGTAATGCCACACCGAGAGCGCGCTGTAGTGGGCGATGAAACTCAGCATCAACACGGTGACGACGCCATGGGCCAGCCACATCGGCCACACTTGGGGCAGGCGCCGGAATTCATGCCGGGCCAAACGCCCGATTGCCAAGGGGGCGGCCAACACAAAGCGACCCAGAACCGTCTTGGTCAGCCAATGCACGCCACGCTCGAACAACGAACTGGTGTCCCATTGTTGCTGGTTGAGGTAACGGCTTTCCGGGTCGATGCCCGGCAAGGTCAAGTCTTCGTCGTTGTGGTGCAGCAAGTGGCTGTCGCGGTACAGCGTGTACGGGTACCACACCGCAAAGGGCGCGTAACCAAGCAGTTTATTGAGCCGCAACGAACGGGTGGGATGGCCGTGGAGCAATTCGTGTTGCACCGACAGCCACAGCGTCACGATTGGAATCAGCAACAAGAGGCTCAACCCCAGGCCCAGCCAATGGCTGCCCAGGATTACGGCAAACCAACCGGCGTAAACGCCGATCAGCAGCAGCCATGTCGGCCATTCGGTTCTTGCGATAAAGGTGCTGGCCAGGGCTTCGATTTCCCGGCGTTGGGTCAGATCAAGGTAGTTTGCCATCAGCCGCTCAGAGCAGGTGTTTCCTGCTCTGTGCAATGAGGCGGGAAAATCTTGCAGATCGTTTGGTTCTAAGCTTGTAACTCAGTGACCGAACAGGCCTGTTTCAGACTTCTTGGCCTTTTTGTCTGCGCGTTTTTCATCGGCGGTCTTTGCCGGTTTTTTCTTCGCGGCTTTCTTTGAATCCATACCTTTGGCCATGATGCATGCTCCACTGACAGGGGATGTAGCACTGGGTATACCACCTATTGCCCGGCAGAAGGCGCTTATAATCCAAGGCCCTGGATAACGCTGCCTGAACACCATGCCCGAATTGAACATCGAACCGCTGGCAGAGCCGCTGTGGCCGCTGCTGAACAAGTTTTACCGCTACCACAATTCGTCGATGAAGGCCCTCAAGGGTGGGCGTTTGTGGGTGGCGCGGGACGCAGAGATCGTCGCCGGGTTGTGCCTGACGCCGGTGGTGGGAGGGCAATGGCTGACCGGGGTGTTCGTTGACCCGGCCTATCGCGGCCAAGGGCTGGCGGCGCGGGTGATTGAGGCCGCGGTTGCCGATGTCGACGGCACCCTGTGGTTGCTGTGTCATCCGGACCTGGAAGGGTTGTATCACCGGATGGGCTTCACCCAGGACACTGTGCTGCCGCAATCCCTCAGCGAACGCTTGGTACGCTACAAGCGCAACAAACCCATGATCGCGATGGGCTTAGATCGTTTGGTAAGGTCGACCGCAGATAATGTGTGATCGGCGCCTGCAGGCCCCATGCTAGCCTCGGCGGCACAGTGGCCCTTTACAGGATGATCATGAAAACGACGCTTGCAGCTCTTTCCCTCACCGCCCTGCTCGTTCCGGTCTTGAGCCAGGCAGCCGACGCACCCATCACCGCCCAGCAGTACCAGAGCGCGCTCGCCGGCAATTGGCGCGACCCGGCCAACAGCGCCCGCGACAGCTATCGCCATCCGCAACAGACGCTGGAGTTCTTTGGCCTGGGCGCCAAGCAGACGGTGATCGAAATTACCCCCGGTGGCGGTTGGTACAGCGAACTGCTGGCGCCGTTGCTCAATGAGCATGGGCATTACGTCGCAGCGGTGCAGGCGGCGAGCAGCAGCGCCTACGCGCGTACGTCTGAAGAGAACCTGAAAAAGAAATTCGCGGCTGATCCGGCTCGCTACGCCAAGGCCGAGGTGGTCGAGTTCGACCCCAAGGCGCCGGTGTTCGGCAAGCCGGCGTCGGCGGATGCCGTACTGACCTTCCGCAATGTGCATAACTGGGTCGAGGCAGGCACTGCGCCGGCCACGTTCAGTGCGTTCTACCAGGTACTGAAACCGGGCGGCGTGCTGGGCGTGGAAGATCACCGGGCCAAGGATGGGGCGGATCTGGAAGCGATCAAGGACAGCGGCTACCTGACCACCGCACAGGTGGTGAAACTGGCGACCGATGCCGGGTTCAAGCTGGCGGGACAGAGCGAGGTGAATGCCAATCCGAAGGACACCAAGGATTACCCGGCTGGCGTGTGGACGTTACCGCCGACGCTGAGATTGGGCGAGCAGGATAAGGCGAAGTATGTGGCGATCGGGGAGTCGGATCGGATGACGTTGCGGTTCATAAAGCCCACCCAGTAATCCGTTTGTAATGTATTCCAACTGTGGGAGCTGGCTCCCACAGTTGGAATACATTGGGCTTGAAAGCTAGTCGTCAGCCGTGGGATCCATGTCCGGGAACATCACTTCGATAAATCCGAACTTGGTGAAGTCGGTAATCCGCGACGGGTACAACCGGCCGATCAGGTGATCGCACTCATGTTGCACCACCCGCGCATGAAAGCCCTCGGCGATGCGCACAATCGGCTCGCCCTTTGGGTCAAAACCCTCATAACGAATCTGTTGGTAACGGTCCACCGCCCCCCGCAAACCCGGCACGGACAGGCAGCCTTCATAGCCCTCCTCCAGCACCGGACTCAACGGCGTGATCAGCGGGTTGATCAGGATAGTCTGCGGCACCGGCGGCGCGTCCGGGTAGCGTTCGCTGGCCTCGAAGCCGAAGATCACCAATTGCAGGTCGACACCGATCTGCGGCGCGGCCAGGCCGACGCCGCCCACGTGTTCCATGGTCTGGAACATGTCGTCGATCAATTGCCACAGCTCGGGGCTGTCGAACATTTCCGGCGGGACCGGAGGCGCGATGCGCAGCAGGCGCTCGTCGCCCATTTTCAGGATTTCACGGATCATCGCTCAGACTTCATCGACAGTGGGCTTGGAGTGGTCCCGGCCGAGGCCTGAGACGTGCTGTTTTTCATCGGTGTGGCCGGGCTCATCGAATTCTTTTTCACCCGGATCCTTGCCCTCGGCGGACATGTGCTCGATCACCGCGTTCATCTCCGCACCCAGCAACAGCACGGCGGCGGAAATGTAGAAGTACAGGAGCAACACGATGATTGCGCCGATACTGCCATACATGGCGTTGTAGTCAGCAAAGGTTTTGACGTAGTAGCCAAAACCCAGCGACGCGACGATCCACACCACCACCGCCAGCACCGAGCCTGGGGTGATGAAGCGGAATTTCTGCTCGACGTCGGGCATCACGTAGTACATGAGGGCCACAGCGAACATCAGCAGAATCACGATCAACGGCCAGCGCAGGATGGTCCACAAGGTCACCACGAATTCCTGCATGCCGATCTGACCGGCCAGCCATTCCATCACCTGCGGGCCCAGCACCATCAGCGCGGCGGCGGCCAGCAACATGCCGGCGATGCCAACGGTGTAGAAAATCGACAGCGGGAAGCGCTTCCAGATCGGCCGGCCTTCAACCACGTCATAAGCGGCGTTCATCGCGCTCATCATCAGGCGCACGCCGGCCGAGGCCGTCCACAGCGCGATCACGATACCTACCGAGAGCAGGCCACCCTTGGATTGCCGCAACTGGTCGATCACCGGGTTGACCTGCTCCAGGGCCTGGGGCGGCAACACCAGTTCCGACTGCAGGCGCAGCCAAGTGAAGAAGTCCGGCAGGTGCAGGAAACCGATCAGGGCAATCAGGAACAGCAGGAAGGGAAACAGCGAGAACAGCATCTGGTAGGCCAGTGCCGAGGCGTAGGTGGGCATTTCGTCATCGACGAATTCCTTGACGGTGCGCAGCAGCACTTTATGCAGCTTGAGCCCATCGAGAACCGGAAAAATCATAGCGTCTCCTTTCGCCGCAAAAAGGTTGAGTTCGTGGGCGACTCAGGGGCCGTTTTCTACATCAAGGTAGCCTATTTGGCGACCTTGAAACAATTTCGAAACTTTAATCACAGCATGTGACATAAAAACGGCCATCCGTGGATGGCCGTTTGGACTGCTTGAAAGCGCGTTTACTTGGTCGCTTTTTTCACGGCGTCCTTGGTGTCGCCCACCGCTTTCTGCACTTCGCCTTTCTTTTCCTGAACCACACCTTCAGCGCGCAGTTTGTCGTTGCCGGTGACTTTACCGACACCTTGCTTGATATTGCCGACCGCCTCGTTTGCCACGCCTTTAACCTTGTCAGATGTGCTGCTCATGGTATTTCTCCGAAAGAACAATCAAGGGTTTTGGTCATTACCTAGAGATTGACCCGAGGCCGTTCGGCAGAGTTTCAATTATTTTTGCCCACGCATTTCATCGCCGGCCGCAGTTTTGGCTTTATGTTTTGCCGCCAACCCCTGAGAATGCCCGGCACATTCAGGCTCAACTGCTGAATAACAGATCCGTAGGAAGGTTATGAAACTCAATAAAGCACAGGCCATCGCCCGCCGAAACACCGAACTGGGCGGTGCCGTACTCGGCGTCAACAACTGCCATTTCACCGACCTGGACCGCAAACGCAACATCTGGTGGTTCGACTTGCCGGTGGGCCGTATTGCCGTGGGCCAGTACGAGTGGATCCATCTGTTGATGCACAACGCCGAGACCGACCAGTTGCTGCACCTGAAGGTGCCGACCGCGTTTTTGCGTGAGCACATCGAAGGGCTGGTGGTGCGCAATGCGAACAAGCGCAAGCCGGAGATCACGCTGGAGCTGAGTGCCGACAAGGACTCGTTCTTGAAGGATGTGCGGCCAACAGGTGCCAACGTGAGCTTCGCGCATTTCGCCCTGTAACCCCCTTCAATAAAAAACCCCGCTTCGGCGGGGTTTTTTATGGGTTACTTTTTAAGACCGAGCTTCTTCAGCTCTTCATCACGCAACTCACGCCGCAGGATCTTGCCCACGTTGGTGGTCGGCAATGCATCGCGGAATTCCACGGCCTTGGGCACCTTGTAGGCGGTGACGTTGGCGCGCATGTGCTCCATCACCTGGTCCTTGGTCAGGGTCGCGCCCGGCTTGACCACAATGAACAGCTTGATGTGTTCCCCGGACTTCTCGTCCGGCACACCGATGGCCGCACACTGCAACACGCCCGGCAGGCCTGCCAGTACATCTTCCAGCTCGTTGGGGTACACGTTGAAGCCCGAGACCAGGATCATGTCCTTCTTGCGGTCGACAATGCGCATATAGCCGTCAGGCTGGATGATCGCGATGTCACCGGTCTTGAGCCAGCCTTCGCTGTCGAGCATCTCGTCGGTGGCGTCCTGACGCTGCCAGTAGCCTTTCATCACTTGCGGGCCCTTCACGCACAGCTCGCCGGTTTCACCCAGGGCGAGTTCAGTGCCGTCGTCGGCGATGACTTTGCACACGGTGGACGGCACCGGAATGCCGATGGTGCCGATCTGGATGTGCTGAATCGGGTTCACCGTGGCCACCGGGCTGGTTTCGGTCATGCCGTAGCCTTCGCAGATGCCACAGCCGGTCACGGCCTTCCAGCGCTCGGCTGCAGCCAATTGCAGGGCCATGCCGCCGGACAGGGTGACTTTCAGCGCGGAGAAGTCCAGCTTGCGGAACGCCTCGTTGTTGCACAACGCCACGAACAGGGTGTTCAGGCCGACAAAGCCGCTGAACTTCCACTTCGACAGTTCCTTGACCATCGCCGGCAGGTCGCGCGGGTTGCTGATCAGGATGTTGTGGTTGCCGATCAGCATCATCGCCATGCAATGAAAGGTGAACGCATAGATGTGATACAGCGGCAGCGGCGTGATCAAGATCTCGCAGCCTTCATTGAGGTTGGACCCCATCAGCGCCTTGCACTGCAACATGTTGGCGACCAGGTTGCGGTGGGTGAGCATCGCGCCCTTGGCCACGCCGGTGGTGCCGCCGGTGTATTGCAGCACAGCCACATCGCCACTGGCCGGGCTGACGTCGTTGACCGGTTGACCGTGCCCCTTGGCCAGCACATCGTTGAACCTGATCGCCTGGGGCAAGTGATATGCCGGGACCATCTTCTTCACGTACTTGATGACGCTGTTGATCAGCAGGCGCTTGAGCGGCGGCAACAGGTCGGCGACTTCGGTGACGATCACGTGCTTGACGGCGGTCTTGGGCACGACCTTTTCCGCCAGGTGCGCCATGTTGGCCAGGCAGACGAGGGCCTTGGCACCGGAGTCGTTGAATTGGTGTTCCATTTCCCGCGCGGTGTACAGCGGGTTGGTGTTGACCACGATCAGGCCGGCACGGATGGCGCCGAACACGGCAACCGGGTACTGGAGGACGTTGGGCAGTTGCACGGCGATGCGATCGCCGGGCTTCAAGTCGGTGTGCTGTTGCAGGTACGCGGCGAAGGCGCCGGACAATTCGTACAACTCACCGTAGGTGATGGTCTTGCCCAGGTTGCTGAAAGCCGGTTTGTTGGCGAAGCGCTGGCAGGACTGCTTCAGTACCGCCTGAATATTCGGATACTCGTCTGGATTGATTTGTGCAGCAATCCCGGCGGGGTACTTATCCTTCCAAAAGTCTTCGTTCATGGAAGCCCACTCCTCAGCGACGTCAGCGACGCGAATTCATCATCGCATTTGATGCGATTATTATTGGTGTATGTTTTTTTAGGTGAATCTGGCGCTTTCAAGCAGGCCGAGACGTCACAAAGCGCGCCGAGAGTAGCAGCTTTGCCAAGGGTCGCCTAGAGCCAAAGGTGGGCCCTGTGGTCATAAACGCGACTGTCCTACAATATTCGGTCACACTTTAAACAACACCTAATTGCCTACGAAAAACGCTCTGGAATAGGGTTTTCATGGCAACACAAGACGAATGTGGGAGCGGGCTTGCTGTGGTGAGGGGGCTTGTCCCCCGACAGGTTCACCGCAAATCAATGAGGACCGCTGCGCAGTCCGGCGCGGGGCAAGCCCGCTCACCACAGCAAGCCCGCTCCCACACTTTTATTGCATTTCAATTCATGGTCAGGCGATGTCGCGCAGTTCACGCCGCAAAATCTTGCCCACCGGCGTCATCGGCAACGATTCGCGCAGCACAATATGCTTGGGCACCTTGTACCCGGTGAAGTTGGTCTTGCAGTAGGCCTTCAACTCCTCAAGGCTCACCCCCTCGGCCCGCGCCACCACAAACAGCTTCACCGCCTCCCCCGTGCGCTCGTCCGGCACACCGATCACCGCGCAGTTGGCCACCGCCGGGTGGGCCATCACCACGTCTTCGATCTCGTTGGGGTAGACGTTGAAGCCCGATACGATGATCAGGTCTTTCTTGCGGTCGACGATGCGCACAAAGCCATCCTCGTCGATCACTGCAATGTCACCGGTCTTGAGCCAACCTTCGGCGTCCAGCGCCTCGGCGGTCGCGACCGGTTGCTGCCAGTAGCCCTTCATCACCTGCGGGCCCTTGATGCACAACTCGCCGCGCTCGCCCAGTGGCAACTCAACGCCCTGGTCATCGATCACTTTCATCGCCGTGGCCGGCACCGGGATGCCCACGGTGCCCAGGCGGGATTTGTTGCCGTAGGGGTTGGTACTGGCCACCGGAGAGGTTTCCGTCAGACCGTAGCCCTCGCCGATGGCGCAACCGGTGATCTGCTCCCAGCGCTCGGCGGTGGCCTTGATCAGTGCGGTGCCGCCGGAGTTGGTGAGCTTGAGGTGGGAAAAATCCAGGGACTTGAAGTCAGGATGGTCCATCAACGCCACAAACAGCGTGTTGAGCCCCAGCAGCCCGGTGAAACGCCACTTTTTCAGCTCCTTGATAAAGCCGCCGATGTCCCGTGGATTGGTGATCAGTACGTTGTGATTGCCTGAGACCATCATGCACATGCAGTTCGCCGTAAACGCATAGATGTGGTACAGCGGCAGCGGCGCGATCATCACCTCCTGCCCTTCCTTGATCAGCGGGTGGCCGTCCTCACCGGTCTGGGACATACAGGCGCGCACCTGCTGCATGTTTGCCACCAGGTTGCCGTGGGTCAGCATCGCGCCCTTGGCCAGGCCGGTGGTGCCGCCGGTGTATTGCAGCACGGCGATATCGTCCAGGGTCACCGGGTGGCGCGTCACGCCCAGGCCCGCGCCCATGTGCAAGGCGCGCTTGAACGACACCGCGCGCGGCAGGCTGTAGGCCGGGACCATCTTCTTGACCTTGTCGACCAGGGTATTGACCAGCCAACCCTTGGCGGCGGGCATGAAGTCGCCCATCTTGGCTTCGATCAGGTAGTCGATCTCGGTGTCGCTGCACACCTCCTGCACACGCGAGCCGAACAGGTTGAGGTAGACCAGCGCACGCACGCCGGCGTCCTTGAACTGGTGGCGCATCTCGCGCGGGGTGTACAGCGGGTTGGTGTTGACCACGATCAGCCCGGCGCGCAAGGCGCCGAACACGGCAATCGGGTAGTGCAGCACGTTGGGCATCTGCACCGCAATGCGGTCGCCCGGCTTGAGGTCGGTGTGCTGTTGCAGGTAGCCGGCGAACGCCGCACTCTGGCGCTCAAGCTCAGCGTAAGTCAGGGTGATGCCCATGTTGCTGAATGCCGGACGGTCGGCAAAAGCCTTGCAGGAACGCTCGAAGACCTCGATCACCGACTTGTAGGCCGACAGGTCGATGTCATTGGGAACGCCCGCCGCGCGTTTGTCATTCCAGAAATCAGGTTGCATTATTCTTGTCCTCTTACCTGAGTGTGTCCGGCCGCTTTCCTAACGCTATAAAAAGCGGAGCTTTGGGGACGTTAGCAGCTATGGCCAAACAGGCAAATACGCTAAATCGTGTCATTGATTGTATGAATCTTGCCGCTGATGCGTAGGCTGATACCCGCCCCCTCAATAGATGAGCTATACACTGCAACGACCCTGAGCAAAGGAAGCGCCATGAACCACAGCACCTTCTGGCTGACCGCGAATGACCGCAGCCGCCTGTACGTCAATCAATGGATGCCCGAGGGCCCCGCCAAGGCCGTGGTGATGCTGTCCCACGGCATGGCTGAACACAGTGGGCGTTATGCACGCCTGGCCGAGGCCCTGTGCGGTGCCGGCTACGGCCTGTATGCGCTGGACCAGCGTGGCCATGGCCGTACCGCCGACGAAGGCACCTTGGGCCTGTACGCCGAGACGGATGGCTGGAACAAAGTGGTGGGCGACCTGGCCAGCCTCAACCAGCATATCGGCCAGCAGCAGCCGGGGTTGCCGATCATTCTGCTGGGCCACAGCATGGGCAGCTATATCGCCCAGGCTTACCTGCTGCACCACAGCGCCAGCCTGCATGGGGCGATTCTCAGCGGCTCGAACTTCCAACCCGTGGCGCTCTATCGCGCCGCTCGGGTGATCGCACGCATAGAGCGCCTGCGCCAGGGCTTGCGCGGGCGCAGTGCGCTGATCGAATTCCTGTCGTTTGGCTCGTTCAATAAAGCCTTCAAGCCCAATCGCACCGCGTTCGACTGGCTCAGCCGTGACCCGGATGAGGTGGACAAGTACATCAACGACCCCCTGTGCGGGTTCCGCTGCACCAATCAGCTCTGGATCGACCTGCTCGGCGGCTTGCAGCAGATCAGCAAAGCGTCCAATCTCGCGCAGATCGATCCGGGCCTGCCGATCCTGGTGATGGGCGGCGAATGTGATCCGGTGAGTGAGGGCAAGCGTCTCAACAGTCTGGCCGACGCCTTGCGCGACGCCGGCTGCCAGCACCTGCAGCTGACTGTCTACCCGCAGGCGCGCCATGAAGTGTTCAACGAAACCAACCGCGACGCTGTCACAGCGGATGTGCTGGCGTGGCTCGACCAGGCGCTGACACTGCGCAGGCCGGCCCGCTGCGAATAATTTATCGTTTAAAATCAGTCAATTAAATTACCGATTAGCCACAGGATGCACCTTTAGATGACCCAGGTAACCAACACCCCGTACGAAGCCCTCGAAGTCGGCCAGACCGCCAGCTACAGCAAGTTGGTGGAAGAGCGCGATATCCAGCTGTTCGCCGCGATGTCCGGTGACCACAACCCGGTGCACCTGGACGCCGAGTACGCCAAGGCGACCATGTTCAAGGAGCGTATCGCCCATGGCATGTTCAGCGGCGCCCTGATCAGCGCGGCCGTGGCCTGCGAGTTGCCTGGGCCGGGCACCATCTACATCGGCCAGCAGATGAGCTTCCAGAAGCCGGTGAAGATTGGCGACACCCTGACCGTGCGCCTGGAAATCCTCGAGAAGCTGCCGAAATTCCGCGTTCGTATCGCCACCCGTGTGTTCAACCAGCGTGATGAGCTGGTGGTGGACGGCGAGGCAGAGATCCTGGCGCCGCGTAAGCAGCAAGTCGTGACCTTGACCGAGTTGCCGCCGATCAGCATTGGCTAACCAGTACGCAAAACAAATGTGGGAGCGGGCTTGCCCGCGAATGCGATTTACCAGTCGATGTATCATTGACTGATCTACCGCTTTCGCGAGCAAGCCCGCTCCCACATTGGGTACAGCGTAGGACTTACGACTGAGCGCGAGCCTGGTTACGCAGGGCTTTCACCTGGTCGTGGTTGCGTTGTACACCGTGGTACTGACGCTCAACCAGGTCACGAATACCCAACAGGTTGTGCTTGTTGATCTTCTCGATCGCTTCTTTGTAAGCCTTCAGGGCGTGGTCTTCACCGCGCTCGGCTTCGTTCAGCACCGCTTCTTCATCCTTGCCGGTGAGCATCGACTTGACGTCGACCCAGCCGCGATGCAGTGCACCGGCCACGCTGCCGGAATCTTCCGGATCACCGCCCAAGGCACGTACGGCGGTTTTCAGTTCAGCGGCGGCGGTGGCGCAGTCGGCGGAACGCTTGGCAAACAGGGCTTTGAGTTCTGGGTGCTTGATGTCTTCAGCGCACTCCTTGAAACCCTTTTGGCCGTCGATGCTGGTCTCGATCAGGTCGTTCAGTACGGAGATCGATTCTTTATTGATGTCAGTCATTTTTCAATTCCTTGTACGGGTTAGAAGGTTGTCTTAATGGTTGCAGCGCCCGTGCCAGGTTTTAACAAAACAACTTATCCTTTAATTTCAATTAGTTACGATAAATTGAACCATCTGTATGTACGTTATTTGCATGATCTGTCATTTGGCCTTCATGCAGAATGCCTGTATTTTCCAAGCTCTCGATACACACACCTGAGCCTTCATGAATCCCGAAAAACTCGAACTGCTGATCACCCGCGAAATGCCCTTCGGCAAATACAAGGGACGGATCATCGCTGACCTGCCCGGCCCGTACCTGAACTGGTTTGCCCGCGAAGGTTTCCCCCACGGCGAGCTGGGGGGGCTGCTGGCCCTGATGCAGGAAATCGACAGCAACGGCTTGTCTGAATTGCTCGAACCGCTGCGCGCCAAACACGGCAAACCCGCCCCTCGCCATTAAAGAGTCATGCCATGCCAAGGAATGCAGACAACGAAAACCACTGGCACGCCATCGCCCAGCGCTATGCGCTGGAGCCCGGCCCGATCAACCTGGAAAACGGTTACTTCGGCCGCATGAGCCAAGCGGTACAGGCGCAGTACCTGGAACACGTGGCGTTTATCAACCGCAGCAATTCGCTGCATGTGCGCCAACAATTCGAGCGCGGTGAAAACGAGGCGATCCTCCGCCAAGTGGCCGAGCTGATCGATGCCGATCCCGCCGCCGTAGCCTTCACCCGCAATGCCACCGAAGCCCTGCAATCGCTGATCCGCAACTACAACCGCCTGCAACCGGGCGATCAGGTGCTGATCAGCGACCTCGAGTACGACACCGTGAAAGGCGCCATGCGCTGGCTGGCAGGCTATCGCGGCGTGGAAGTCATCGAACTGTCCCACACGCACCCGGCGAGTTTCGACAGCCTGGTGCAGACGTATCGCGATGCATTCGTGCAGTACCCGCGCTTGAAACTGATGGCACTGACCCACGTGACCCACCGCACCGGGCTGGTCATGCCCGTGGCCGTGATTGCTCAGGCGGCGCGCGAGCAGGGTATCGATGTGATCCTCGATGGCGCCCATGCCCTGGGCCAGATCGAATTCAACCTGGCCGAACTGGGTATCCAATTTGCTGGCTTCAACCTGCACAAGTGGATTGGCGCCCCGCTGACCTTGGGTTTCCTGTACATCGCTCCCGAGCGCCTGGCCGACATCGACCCGGACATGGGCGAATTCCACTACCCCGCCACCGACGTTCGCGCACGTACGCCCTACAGCACGCCGAATTTCCCGGCGCTGATGACCTTGCCGCTGGTGCTTGAAGAACATCGGCAACTGGGCGGCGCGGCGGCCAAGGGCGCGCGAGTGAATTACTTGCGGGACTTGTGGGTCAGCCAGGTACGGGCATTGCCGGGGATCGAGGTGCTGACGCCGGATGATCCACGCCTGTATTGCGGGATTACGGCGTTCAAGTTCATTGGGAAGGATCAGCAGGTGATGACGGAGCGTTTGCTCAAGGACTACAACCTGTTCACCACGACACGTGTAGGTGCGTCGTTTGGCACCTGTATCCGTGTGACGCCAGGGTTGGTGACTCAGGCAGCGGACATCAACATACTGGTCCACGCCATCACCGAACTGAGCACCGATTAGAACTGTGGGAGCTGGCTTGCCTGCGATGGCGGTGGGCCAGTCACCCTTGCCTTAGCTGAAAGACCGCTATCGCAGGCAAGCCAGCTCCCACATTTGAACATCAGTGTTCTTGAGGTTTTCCACAGACAAAAAAAAGCGGTACACCGACCAAGTGCACCGCAAAAATGCCGTTAAGCACAGCAACAACGATTCGGTAAATCAGATCAATCCAGCAGCGCCAGCGCCTCGGCGGTGACTTCCTGGATGCGGGCCCAGTCGCCGTTCTTGACCCACTCAGGGTCGAGCATCCAGCTACCGCCCACACACATCACGTTTTTCAACGCCATGTAGTTTTTGATGTTGGCCGGGCCGACGCCGCCGGTCGGGCAGAATTTCACTTCGCCGAACGGGCCACCCAGGGCCTTGATCGCAGCCACGCCGCCGCTGACTTCAGCCGGGAACAATTTGAAGCGGCGATAGCCCAGGCCATAACCCTCCATGATGCCCGAGGCATTGCTGATGCCCGGCAGCAGCGGGATCGGGCTGTGTACCGAGGCTTCCAGCAGGTCGCGGGTGATGCCTGGGGTGACGATGAACTGCGAGCCAGCCACTTCGGCGGCTTCAAGCATGTGACGGTCGAGCACGGTGCCGGCACCGGTGCAAAGTTCAGGGCGTTGCTCGCGCAGCACCTGAATGGCCTTGAGGCCGAACTCGGAACGCAGGGTCACTTCCAATGCGGTCAAACCACCGGCTGCCAGGGCATCGGCCAGCGGCAGGATGTCCTGTTCGCGGGCGATGGTGATCACCGGCAGGATCCGCGCCTTGGCGCAGAGGCTGTCGATCAAGGCAACTTTATCCGCCATGGACACGGTCGGTTGAGGGCTTTTCATAGCGGCTGATCCTTGGCTCATGGGCACCAGTAAATCTCTAATGTAGGTTGCAGAAACGCGCGAATCGGCATGGCAGCGACGTCGTCACTGGCCAGCGCGGCGCTCAAGGTGGTCAATTTCGAACTGCCGGAAATCGACAGCACGGTGTAGTTCGCCGTGGCCAGCAACGCGCGACTCATGGTCAGGCGTTGGTGCGGCACGGTCGGCGCCAGCATCGGCCAGCAACGGCGGGTACCGTCGGCCTTCAGCGCTTCGGCGAGGTTCGGGCTGTTGGGGAACAGCGACGCAGTGTGGCCGTCATCGCCCATGCCCAGCACCAACACATCAATGGCTGGCAATTCGCCCAGCAGGCGATCGGCCTGCTCGGCAGCGTCTTCAAGGTTGGCCGCAGCGCTGTACAGGCTCAAGAACTTGGCCTTGGCCGCCGGACCTTGCAGCAGATGATGCTTGAGCAAACCGGCATTGCTGTCGGCATGTTCCACCGGCACCCAGCGCTCGTCTGCCAGGGTGATGGTGACCTTGGACCAATCCAGGCCCTGCTTGGCCAGGTGCTGGAAAAACGCCACCGGGCTGCGGCCACCGGAGACCACCAGGGTCGCTTCGCCACGGGCGCTGATGGCCGTGCGCAGTTGCTCGGCCACGTCAGTCGCCAGGCCTTCCGCCAACAGCACCGGCGTGCGGTACTCGTGGGGAGTTACGCCCTGGGGCAGTTTCAAATCAGATATCGCCATACCACGACCTCCCATCCCGCGTGATCAGTGCAATCGAGCTCATCGGCCCCCAGGACCCCGCCGCGTACGGCTTGGGCGCATCACCGGATTTCTTCCACCCGGCGATCAACTGGTCACACCACTTCCACGCGGCTTCGATTTCATCTTTGCGAACAAACAGGTTCTGATTGCCGCGCATCACTTCCAGCAACAACCGCTCGTAGGCATCCGGGATCCGGGCGCTGCGGTAGGTGTCGGAAAAATTCAGTTGCAGCGGACCGCTGCGCAGTTGCATGCCCTTGTCCAGGCCCTGCTCCTTGGTCATCACGCGCAAGGAAATACCTTCGTCCGGTTGCAGGCGGATGATCAGCTTGTTGCTGATCTGCAGGCGCTGCTCCGGGGCGAAGATGTAGTGGGACGGTTCCTTGAAGTGGATGACGATCTGCGACAGCTTTTGCGGCATACGCTTGCCGGTACGCAGGTAGAACGGCACCCCGGCCCAACGCCAGTTGCGGATATCGGCACGCAGGGCGACGAAGGTCTCGGTGTCGCTCTGGGTGTTGGAGTTCTCTTCTTCCAGGTAACCCGGCACCGGTTTGCCGGCGCTGTAGCCCGCGATGTACTGGCCGCGCACCACCTGGGTGGTGAGGCCGTCCGGGCTGATCGGCGCCAGGGCCTTGAGCACCTTGACCTTCTCGTCGCGGATGCTGTCGGCGGACAAGTCGGCCGGCGGGTCCATGGCGATCAGGCAAAGCAGCTGCAGCAGGTGGTTCTGGATCATGTCCCGCAGCTGGCCGGCCTTGTCGAAATAGCCCCAACGGCCTTCAATACCGACCTGCTCGGCCACGGTGATTTCCACGTGGGAAATGTAGTTCTGGTTCCACTGGGTTTCGAACAGGCTGTTGGCGAAACGCAGGGCGATCAGGTTCTGGACCGTCTCTTTGCCCAGGTAGTGGTCGATGCGGTAGGTGCGGTTTTCCGGGAAAAACTGCGCCACGGCGTCGTTGACCTTGCGCGAGGACTCCAGGTCCGAACCGATGGGTTTTTCCAGCACCACGCGGGTGTTTTCCGCCAGGCCGACCTTGGACAGGTTCTCGCAGATCGCGCCATACACCGCCGCCGGGGTGGCGAAGTAGGCAATCAGGCGTTGCTCGGTGCCAGCGATGTCCGCCAGGGCCACGTAGTCATCGGCCTTCAGGAAATCGACGTGCACATAAGTGAGGCGTGCCAGGAAACGCTGGGCAATGGCTTCGTCCAGCTCCTTGCCGACGAATTCGCGCAGGGCGTGTTCGATATGGGCCAGGTGCTGTTGCTCGGAACCGGCTTCACGGGCCAGGGCCAGGATGCGCGTATCGTCGTGCAGCAGTCCGGCGCCATCGAGTTGATAGAGGGCAGGAAATAACTTGCGCAGCGCCAGATCACCCAAGGCGCCAAACAGGGCAAAGGTGCAGGGTTCTACGGTTATCGAAGGCATGATGTTTGTTCTTTTATCAAGTTAAGCTACAAATACCTTTTTTCAAGGCATCACTCAAGGAAAAATGTAGTAATAACCACAACATTTTCCCGAAATACGCATTCCGAGTGGTGGTGTTCAGCTACCCTCAGTAGGATAGGCCACCGCAAAAGGCCACTCGTCGATTGGTTGCCACCTTTTTATTTGCATCGTCGCCCGAAGGAAAGACTGAATGGACCGCGTGCGAAATCTTCTGGAACAGATCCGGAACCGCCTCGAAGAATTGAACAAGGCTGAGAAAAAAGTCGCCGAGGTCATCCTGCTCAACCCGCAGCAGGCGACCCGCTTCTCTATCGCCGCCCTCGCCCAGGCTGCCTCGGTCAGTGAACCGACGGTCAACCGTTTCTGCCGTTCGTTCGGCGTGAGCGGTTACCCTGAGCTGAAATTGCAGTTGGCGCAAAGCCTGGCCAGTGGTGCCGCGTATGTCAGCCGTGCAGTGGAGGCCGATGATAACCCGGAGGCTTACACGCAGAAGATCTTTGGCAGTGCCATTGCGTCCCTGGACAGTGCCTGCCAGGCGCTGGACCCGAACTTGATCAGCAAAGCCGTGGACCTGTTGATCCAGGCGCGGCAGATCCACTTCTTCGGCCTGGGCGCCTCGGCCCCGGTGGCGATGGATGCGCTGCACAAGTTCTTCCGCTTCAACCTGGCAGTGACGGCGCATGCCGATGTACTGATGCAGCGCATGATCGCCTCGGTGGCGCACACGGGCGAGTTGTTCGTGATCATTTCCTACACCGGGCGCACCCGTGAGCTGGTGGAAGTGGCGCGCATCGCGCGGGAAAACGGCGCATCCGTGCTGGGCGTGACCGCCGAGAACTCACCGCTGGCCAAGGCCAGTACGGTGAGCCTGAACATTCCGTTGCCGGAAGACACTGACATCTACATGCCGATGACCTCGCGGATCATCCAACTGACGGTGCTGGATGTACTGGCAACCGGCATGACCTTGCGCCGTGGCGTGGATTTCCAGCCGCATTTGCGCAAGATCAAAGAGAGCTTGAATGACAGTCGGTATCCGGTGGGGGATGAGTTCAACTGACGCCTTGCACCATGTGGCGAGCGGGCTTGCCCCGCGTTGGGCTGCGTAGCAGCCCTAAAACCAGGCGCTGATGTGTAACTGATACACCGCATTTTGCTTGATTGGGGCTGCTTCGCAGCCCAACGCCGGGGCAAGCCCGCTCGCCACAAGGGCCAGCCAGCCCTTAAACGCCGGCCCTAGCCTGCAAACTGAGATGCGCCCGCTCTCCCGGCGCCAGGCTGGCCCCGGCCATCGCCGACTCCACGCACACAAACCCCGATGCCTCGTTGAAGCTCACGCCCAACAGTGGCCGGCTGCCTGGGTGCCACACCACCGTGTCGGCGCTGTCGCCCGTATCAATGCACAGCTCACGCTGCCAGGCATGGTCCTTGAGCTGCAATTCACCGTCATGCTGGAACACCCGCTGACAACCACCTTCCACGCGTAGCTCGCCTTCCTGCTGGCAAACCTGGCGATTGAGCTGGTCGTAACCTTGCGCGCCCTCAAGCCCAGACAGCGCTACCTCATCAACGTGACCAATACGCCAGTAAGCATGCAAAGCGTGGCTCAATTGGCACGGCAGCTCGTCCTGATGCTCGGTACTCAAGCGCAATTCCAGGGTTTCGCCCAGGTGCGCGTGCAGGTCGACTTGCCAGTCACAGAGCTGCAATTGCCAGTGCAGGCGTACGCCGTCGTCGTCGGTGCTGCTGTCGAGCAGTTTCCAGTCGATCAGCCGCGCCCAGCCATGGGACGGCCAGGCATTTTCGCTCGGGTGACGGCCATACCACGGCCAGCACACCGGTATGCCACCTCGGATGGCGCCGACTTGCGGCCACTTGGCCGCACACCACAGCCAAGGTTTCTGGCCGGTAGGCTGAAAGTGCAGCAATTGCGCGCCCTGGCGGCTGAACACCGCCTGGCACAGCGGATGGTCGATCACCAACACGTCACGCATCTGGAAGCGTTCCCAGGCGAACACCGGACGCTCGCGCAGGGATTTGAAAAAGCGTTGCAGCGGTTGCTCATGCATGTGCCACAGTCCTGAATGTCTTCACGGTGCCGCCCAAAAAAAGCGGGTAGCCATGGCTACCCGCAAAATGCGCACAGAGAGAAGGAGCTTATCGCAACAACGTTAGAACGTAGACTGAATTTTCAGGCCGGCTACCAACGCGTTGTCGACTTTATCCACGCCGCCAGGTTGCACGACGTATTGCAGGTTTGGACGCACGGTCAGCCAGTTGGTGACGTGGAAACCGTAGTTGAGTTCGACGTTGTATTCAGTCTCACGGATCGGCGTGTACAGCGGGTTGTCGTAGTCGCTCACACCGTTGGCGGCGTTGAGCAGTTCGGAGTTCTTCTTCACGTCATCGTTGACGTGCAGGCGAGCGACACCGATACCGACGTCATCTTTTGGACGCGCGTCGAATGGCCCTTTGTACACCAGCATGATCGACTGGTAGTTGTCGACCAGGTTGGTTTCCTTGTCGTGGAAGGTGGCGTTGGCCGCGATGTTCAGGCCGCGGGAAGCGTCGCCGTTATGCGTGGTGAGTTGCTGTTGGGCAACGAACCAGTAGCCTTTCTTGCTGCTGCGGGTACGGTAAGCCGCGCCAGTGGTCGCTGCATCGTTGCCGTTGATGTCTTCACGAACGTCCGAAGCATCGGCGGCACTTTTGTAGTAACCCACACGGTATTCGCCCGGCAGGTTGTTGACCTTCGGCGACCAGACCAATTCCACCGGAATCACGGTGCCCTTGGTGCCGCTGCCGCTGAGTTTGAAGCCGTTGCCGTGCTCCAGCTGCGACGGGTTCTGGTTGTACGCACCGATTTGCGCATACAGCTCAGGCGTGATGTTGTACTTCACGCGGATCGCCGCCTGGCTGACCGGCCAGTTGTACCAGGTGTTTACGTAGTTACCCACTTGCGAGCCGCAGAACGACAGGTTCTGGAAGTCGCACGGGAAGGTGTTGAAGTCTTCGCCTTCACCGAAGTAACCGAGTTTCACGTCCAGCTTGTTGTCGAACATCTGGTGCTGGATCCAGAACTGGGTCAGACGCACCATGTGGCCACGCCCGTAGACTTCCTGAGACGAACTCAAGGTGCCGGCACGCGGGTCGCCAATACGGTCATTGGAGATATTCTGGCCATTACGGTTGGTCAACTGGATCTTGGCTTGGGTGTTATCCCAACCCCACAACTTTTGCAGGTCCAGTGCTACGCCCAGACCGAATTGATCGGAGTAACGACCGGTCTTGTCGTTGTTGTAACCACCTTTGGCGTTGTAGCCCATCTCCCCAACGTAGTCAGCCTTGATGTCGATACCTTGCTCGATCAGCTTGGTACGCTCACCGCCCCAATCGCCGGTCATCCATTTCGAATCAGCACTGAATGCATCGGCCGCCATCGCATTGGCGGACAATACCAGGGCTGCCGCAGCTGACATTTGGCAGATCAGCCGAGTGTTGTTGTGTTGCTTTTTCATCCCTACATCCTCGTCTTTATTGTTATTAAACTGTTTTTATCTAACGCGGTTTACTTTTTTTATCTAAAACAACAACTTATCTGCTTCAACGGCCTTTGAATTGGGCCACATTGTCAGCATGCCCCTGTGCGGGCAATGAAGAAGCAGTGCCCAGTCGTTCGCCGGTGTTGGCGTCGAACAGCAATACCTTGGAAGGATCGAATTGCAGGGTCAGGGTCTCGCCCACCTGCGGTGCCACGTCGGGCGACAGGCGGCAGCAGACCTTGGTGTCATTGAGTTGCACGAACACCAGGGTGTCCGGGCCGGTCGGCTCGGTGACCTGGACTTCGGCACGGATGCTCGACGCACTGTCTCCCTCGCCCGACGCCAACATGATCTGCTCCGGACGCAAGCCCAGGATCACGTCGCGGTCCTCAAGGCCGGCATCGGTGGTGTTCAGCGCCAGCTCGCAACGGGCCTGGCCGCTGTCGAGCAGGGCCACCAGGCGACCGTCCTTGCGTTGCAGGCGCAACGGCACGAAGTTCATCGGCGGCGAACCGATAAAGCTCGCCACGAACTGGTTGGCCGGGTTGTTGTAGATCTCTTTCGGCGTGCCGAACTGCTGGATGATGCCGTCCTTCATTACCGCGACCTTGTCGCCCAGGGTCATTGCTTCGATCTGGTCGTGGGTCACGTAGACCGTGGTGGTCTTGAGGCGCTGGTGCATCAGCTTCATTTCGGTGCGCATCTCGACGCGCAGCTTGGCGTCGAGGTTGGACAGCGGTTCGTCGAACAGGTAGATCTTCGGCCGACGCGCCAGGGCACGGCCCATGGCCACCCGCTGTTGCTGGCCGCCGGACAGTTGTCCCGGCTTGCGGTTGAGCAGGTGTTCGATCTGCAGCAGCTTGGCCACACGCGCCACTTCGGCGTCGATATCGGCCTGGGGCATCTTGCGGATCTTGAGGCCGAACTCGATGTTCTCGCGCACGCTCATGGTCGGGTACAGCGCGTAGGACTGGAACACCATGGCGATGTCACGGTCCTTGGGGCTCATGCCGCTCACATCCTGGTCGCCGATCATGATGGCGCCACCGGTGATGGTTTCCAGGCCGGCGATGCAGTTCATCAGCGTGGACTTGCCGCACCCCGAAGGGCCGACCAGGATCAGGAATTCGCCTTCCTTGATCGACAGTTCGATGTTCTTCAAGGTGTCGGGCAGGCCGGCGCCATAGGTCTTGTTTACATTGCGAAGTTCAAGCGTAGCCATGATTACCCCTTGACCGCGCCGGCCGTGAGGCCGCGCACGAAATACTTGCCTGCGATCACATAGACCAGCAGGGTCGGCAGCCCGGCGATCATCGCCGCCGCCATATCCACGTTATATTCCTTGGCCCCGGTGCTGGTGTTGACCAGGTTGTTCAGCGCCACGGTGATGGGCTGGGAGTCACCACTGGAGAACACCACGCCGAACAGGAAGTCGTTCCAGATCTGGGTGAACTGCCAGATCAGGCAGACCATGATGATCGGGGTGGACATCGGCAGAATGATCTGACGGAAGATGGTGAAGAAACCTGCACCGTCCAAACGCGCGGCCTTGATCAGCGCATCCGGAATGCTCACGTAGTAGTTACGGAAGAACAGCGTGGTGAACGCCAGGCCGTAGACCACGTGCACGAACACCAGGCCGGTGGTGGTGCTGGCAAGGCCCATCTTGCCCAAGGTGAACGACGCCGGCAGCAGCACGGTCTGGAACGGCAGGAAGCAGCCGAACAACAGCAGGCCGAAGAACAGCTGCGATCCTTTGAAGCGCCAGAACGACAGCACATAACCGTTCAATGCACCGATGGCGGTGGAGATCAGTACGGCCGGAACGGTGATCTTGATCGAGTTCCAGAAGTAACCGTCTACCGTGGCCCAGGCCTTGACCCAGCCGATGCCGGTGACCACGGTCGGCCAGCTCAGCAGGTTGCCGGAGCTGATGTCTTCCGGGGTCTTGAAGCTGGTGAGCAGCATCACCACCAGCGGCACCAGGTACAGCAGCACGGCGAGGATCAGCACCGCGTAGATCGCGATGCGACTCAGGCTGATGGGTGATTTGGAGGCGAGACTAGTCATTACGCTTGGTCCTCAGCTCGGAGTAGAGGTAAGGCACGATGATCGCGAGGATCGCACCGAGCATCAGGATGGCACTGGCCGAACCCATGCCCATCTGGCCACGGCTGAAGGTGAACGAGTACATGAACATCGCAGGCAGGTCGGACGAGTAGCCTGGGCCGCCGGCGGTCATCGCCGCTACCAGGTCGAAGCTCTTGATCGCAATGTGCGCCAGGATCATCACCGCACTGAAGAACACCGGACGCAGGCTGGGCAGCACCACGCTCCAGTAGATGCGCGGCAGGCTCGCGCCATCGATCTGTGCAGCGCGCACGATCGATTGATCGACACCGCGCAGGCCAGCGAGGAACATCGCCATGATGAAACCCGAGGCTTGCCAGACGGCGGCGATCACCAGGCAGTAGACCACGCGGTCCGGGTCGATCAGCCAGTCGAGACGGAAGCCTTCCCAGCCCCAGTCACGCAGGAGTTTGTCCAGGCCCATGCCTGGGTTGAGCAGCCATTTCCAGGCGGTACCGGTGACGATCATCGAGAGCGCCATCGGGTACAGGTAAATGGTGCGAATGAAGCCTTCACGACGGATTTTCTGGTCGAGGAAGATTGCCAGCGTCACTCCGATGACCAGGGTGATACCGATGAACATCCCGCCAAACACCGCGAGGTTCTTGCTCGCTACCCACCAGCGGTCGTTGTCGAACAACCGCGCGTATTGCGCAAGGCCCGCCCATTTGTAGGTCGGCAGGAACGTGGAATTGGTGAACGACAGCACAAACGTCCACAGGATGTAGCCGTAGAAGCCCACCAGCACGATGAACATGCTGGGCGCCAGCACCAGTTTGGGTAGCCAGCGCTGCAGTGCATCGAACGGCGAGGCTTTGCTGAACACAGCAACAGAACTCATGGGGAAATCCAGTACAGGGAAAAAGGACTACAGGAACAAGCCTTGTGGGGGGCTAGGGAGTCCCCCACAAGGTCAACCGTTACTTGGCAGACTTGATCGCAGCGCCCAATTTCTTGGCGGTGTCGGCAGGGTCGGCTTTCGGGTCGTTGATGTAGTTGGTCACGACATCAAAGAACGCACCTTGCACCGCCAGGGTAGTGGCCATGTTGTGCGCCATGCTTGGCTGCAGGCCGCCGGTCTTGGCGTCTGCCAGGAAGTCCTTGGCAGCGGTCTGGGCGCAGGAGTCGAAGCCGTAGGAATCCATTTTGTTCAGCATGTCGTTGCGAACAGGGATCGAACCCTTGTTGATGCTGAACACTTTCTGGAAGTTCTCACCCAGCACGACTTTGGCAATGTCCTGCTGGCCAGCAGCGGTGCCTTTGTCTTTCTGCTTGAACACCGCCAGGGAGTCGATGTTGTAGGTGAAGGCTTTGTCGGTGCCTGGGAAGGCTACGCACTCGTAGTCCTTGCCAGCGACTTTCTTGGCCGCAGTCCATTCGGACTTGGCCCAGTCACCCATGATCTGCATGCCGGCCTTGCCGTTGATGACCTTGCCCGCTTCGAGGTTCCAGTCCTGGCCTTTACCGTCGACGTCCATGTAGGTCGCGACTTTCTTCAGTTCGGTCAGGGCCTTGACCATTTCCGGACCGGTCAGCGCGCCGTTATCCAGGTCGACCAGGGCTTTCTTGTAGCCATCGGCACCCATCACCGACAGAACGACCGCTTCGAACACGGTGCTGTCCTGCCAAGGCTGGCCACCGTGGGCGAGCGGAATGAAGCCCGCGGCTTTCAGCTTGTCGCCGGCTGCGTAGAATTCTTCGAGGGTGGTCGGGTTCTTGGTGATACCGGCTTTTTTGAAGACCTCCGGGTTGATCCACAGCCAGTTAACGCGGTGGATGTTGACCGGTACGGCGACGTAGTCACCTTCGTACTTCACGGTGTCGGAGACTTTCTTGTCGAGCAGGGAGTCCCACTTCTCTTCTTTGGCGACGTCTTTGAGCACGTCGGTGTCGAGCAGGCCAGTGGACGCCCATTCCTGGATGTCGGGGCCTTTGATCTGGGCAACGCCTGGCGGGTTGCCAGCAACCGCGCGGCTTTTCAGCACGGTCATGGCGGTGGCGCCACCGCCACCTGCGACGGCGCCGTCTTTCCAGACGAAACCATCTTTCTCAACTTGGGCCTTCAGGACATCTACGGCCGCCTTTTCACCGCCCGAGGTCCACCAATGCACAACTTCAACCGTCCCTTTCGAGTCGGCGGCAAATGCAGAGAGGGGAAACAACGAGGCAATGGAAATAGCAACGGCGAGGCGATTAATCGCGTTCATCTGAGTACCTTTTCTTGTTGTTATGCATGCAAGTCTTAGGCTTGCGCTGCACGGAGTTTAAACATGGATTTTTCAGGCGCAGGTAACAAAGGGATGGACAAATGTCACCAACCGGTGACATAGCGCCCAGCCCCGATGGCACTGGCCATGCTTGGCGCCAACGGCAGCGCAGGCAGCAATACCGCTTGCCAGGCATGGTACAGGTCGGGCTTGCCACCCCAGATGACGCTGCTGGGTTGGTTGTGCGGGCTGAGTTCGTGGTGCCAGCTGCCGCGAATACGGTCGATGAAGTGGGTTTCGCAAAACTCCCAGAAACGCCGGTACCAGGTTTCGTAATGCAACTCACCGGTGCGTTTGAGCAAGGCCTGGGCTGCGGCGCTGGCTTCGGCGTGGGTCCAGTGCAGGCGTTCGCGCACCACCGGGCGCTGGTTCCAGTCCAGGGTGTAGACGATGCCGGGGGCGCCATCCACCGACCAGGCGTATTCGCAGGCGCTGGCGAACAGGCCCTTGGCATCGGTCACCAGCCATTCGGGCGTGGCAAGCCCGGCGTGCAGGCGCGCGGCTTCCAGGTGCAGCACCAGCCGCGCCCATTCAAAACCGTGGCCGGGAGTGATGCCGTAGGGGCGGAAGCCGTCGGCGGGGTTGTCTTCGTTGTAACCGAGCAAAGGTTGCCAGTGTGTGTCGAAATGTTCGATCACCATGAACTGGTTGCCCGCCGCGTGGGTGTGGATAACCCGCTCGACAATGCGCAAGGCGCGGTCCAGCCAGCGCGTATCGCCGGTGACATCGGCCAACGCGAGGAAGGCTTCAGTGGCGTGCATGTTGCTGTTGGCACCGCGATAGGCTTCGACGCCGCTCCAGTCCTGGGCAAAGGATTCAAGCATCACGCCCTCCTCCTCGCTCCAGAAAAACTGGTCGATGATATGGACGGCGTCAGTCAGAAGGTTTTGTGCACCGGGCGCACCCGCCACCACCGCCGAGCTGGCGGCCAGGGCAACAAACGCGTGCAGATAAGCGGCCTTGCCACGGTTGCCATCGAGGGGGTGGGGCGTGGCAAACCAGCCTCCGTGTTCACTGTCACGCAGCGGGCCACTGAGGGCTGCAACGCCATGCGCAACCAGCTCCGCATACCCCGGCAGGCCTAGGGCGTGAGCCATGGCGAAGCTGTGGGTCATGCGGGCAGTGTTCATGGTTTCGGCGTGGGCGTCGGCCGGTAACTGGCCTTTGTCGTCCAGGTTGCCAAAGCCGTCGGGCAGTCGCGACGCCTTGGCGAAGGCCAGCAGGCGCTGTCCCTCGGCCGCAAGCCAGGCGTGGTGGGCAGGCGCGTTCAGCCAACTGCTGGCAGGCAGTGGTTGCGTGGTCATGGGTGGCCCTTATTGTTTTTTGTGGGATGACCGGAGTCTAAACAAGGGCGCGGCGACGGCAAGTAACGAAGGGGATGGGAAATGTCACCAAGCAGTGACATTTCCATCACCCACTTTATTGCCCGAGCGGAGTGATCTTCGCCGGTGCGTTAAGTTGCTGGTTCAGGTTCTGAACCTGGCTTTGCAGCGTAGTGATATTGCGTGTGGTCTGGATACGGAACACGTCGAACTCTTTATTGGTCGGCGCATCGCTGTTGGCCGGCTGGTTGTCCTGGGCGCTCTTGAGCACCACAAGGTCCTGCTCGATTCGGGCGATGGCAGCGCTTGGATTGCCTTGTTTCTTCAAGGCGGCCACGTCCGCAGTGAGTTCCTTGATTTCAGTATCACGCTTGCCGGCATCGCCCTGCGCCGCCTTGAGCGTCGCCACGGCGTCGGTCAACGCCTGCACTTGGCCCTGCAATTTGCTGTTGGCGTTGGACAGGTCGGTGGTGCTGGCGGTCATTTGCGCCAGGCGCTTATCCAACTCGGTGGCTTGCCCGGCCACGCCCACCTGCTGCTTGCCCTGCTCCAGCAACTGGCTTTCAAGCTGCTTGATCTGCAGTTTCAGCGCTTCGCTGCCGTTGTTGACGCTGGCCTCGCTGGCCACGACCTTGCCGGAAATGTCCTGCAGCCGCCCCGCTGCTTCCTCGCTGATGCGCGCGAAGCTTTCCTGGGTGGCCACCAACTGCTGGCCCATCAGAGAAATCTGCTGGAAGCTCCACCAGGCCAGGCCCGCAAAGGCGATCAGCAGCGCACCGATCAAGGCCCATAACGGCCCGGTGCTGGCACTCCTAACCTTGACCACTTTGGTGTTGCGCGAGCGCACCGAGGTGGCCGGGGTCGGTTCGAAATCATCGTCATCCCCGACATCGGCCCGCAGGCTGGGAACGTTGTCGAAGTCGTCTTTAGCATCGTTGCGCATGTATCAACCCTGAATCGGTGAAGTGGCGAGCGACGGGAGTATAAACCGCGTTCCCGGCGCACTGATCGACCCGGAACGCCAGATTCGGTTCCCGAAGTGTTGCCGCTTGTGTGCTTACTTGAACCCCGGATCCTGGGCTTTCCACCAACTGCAGAACTCGTCGAGGGCGGTCCACAGGCTGACTTTGGGCTCGTAGTCCAGATAATGCCTGGCGCGGCTGATGTCGAGGGTGAAATCTTTGTTCATCACTTGCATGCCCAGGCGCGACAGTGACGGCTCCGGGCGCCCGGGCCACATCGCGCAAAACGCTTCGTTGAGCGCCGCTACGCTGTAGGACAAACCGTAGGACCGGTAACGCGTCACCTGGGGCAATTGCATTTGACGCATCACGTAGTTCACCACATCCCACACCGGAACTGGCGTGCCGTTGCTGATGTTGTAGGCCCGGCCCAACGCGGAGCCTGGCGCGAGCAAACTGCCGAGCAAGGCTTCGTTGAGGTTGTGCACACTGGTGAAGTCGACCTTGTTAAGGCCGTCGCCGACGATGGCCAGGCGGTTCTTGCGCTGCATGTTCAATAGGCGCGGGAAGATACTCATGTCACCGGCCCCCGTGACGAATCGCGGGCGCAGGGCAATCACTTCAAGGCCGAACTCCTGGGCTCCGAACACCTTCTGCTCGGCCAGGTATTTGGTGGCCGCATAAGGGTGCTTGAAGCGCTTGGGCACTTGCTCTTCGGTCAGGCCCAGGTGGTCGCGACCGTCGAAGTAAATGGAGGGCGACGACAGATGCACCAAACGCCCGACATGCTGCTTGAGGCAGGCCTCGACGACGTTCTCGGTGACCTGCACGTTGCCTTGGTAAAAGTCCTGATACTTGCCCCACAAGCCGACGGCGCCGGCGCAGTGCACCACGGCCTCGACATCGCGGCACAGGTGTCGCACCAGGTCGGCGTCATTCAGATCACCCTGGATAAACTCGGCGCCGCGCCTGACCAGGTGCTCCACACCTTCGGCACGTCGCCCGTTGACCCGCACGTCCAGGCCCTGCTCCAGGGCGAAACGCGCAAAGCGCCCGCCAATGAAGCCGCTTGCGCCGGTGACCAGAATCTTCATGTATTACCCCATGTTCTTACGTTTTTCATCGCTGTTGCCTTGACGCACGCCATCACTCCAACGGCACCAACCATTGACCACAGGCCTGGGCCAGATGGTCGGTCAGCAAGCCCAACAGTTGCCCGCCACTGCGCCAATGATGCCAGTACAACGGCACATCGATGGGCTTATCTGGCAATAACTCGACCAATATGCCCTTTTCCAGCTGGTCGCGAACCTGCAATTCCGGCACCAGCCCCCAGCCCAGGCCCGCCTCGGTGAGGCGGATGAAGCCTTCAGACGATGGACACAAATGGTGCTCAAAACCACCGTCCACGCCGAGAGAAGCCAGGTAGCGGTGCTGCAGGAAATCATCCGGCCCGAACACCAGTGCCGGGGTGCGCGCCAGTTGATCGGCGCGTACGCCCTGGGGAAAATGCCGGGCGATAAACGCCGGGCTGGCCAACGCCCGATACCGCATGGCGCCCAGCAACAGGCTGCGCGCGCCCGCCACCGGACGCTCGCTGGCGCAGATACAGGCCGCCACCTCACCCGCGCGCATGCGTTTGAGGCCGACAGTCTGGTCTTCGACCACCAGATCCAGCAGCAAATGCTGCTCGGCGCAAAACCCGCTGACGGCCTCGGCCCACCACGTGGCAAGGCTGTCGGCGTTCAACGCGATGCGCAGGCGTTCGGGCATGCCCTCTTCATCCAGCGCCGGCACCTGGCTTTGCAGGTCACGCTCCAGTAAGCGCACCTGTTGCACATGGTTGAGCAGGCGACGGCCGATATCAGTGGGCGTCGGCGGCGTGGCCCGCACCAGTACCGGCTGGCCAATACGTCCCTCCAGCAACTTGATGCGCTGGGAGATGGCCGACTGCGACAGCCCCAGCACCTGAGCGGCACGCTCGAAGCCCGCCTGTTCCACCACCGCCGCCAGGGCAGAAAGCAATTTATAGTCGAACATCAGTTTCTCTAATGAGCGATCAGGAATATTGGTTTTTCTTATACAGCCTGCACCCTGAGAATAGCCAGCATCGCTCTTCTCTTTATAAGGAACCTCCCATGGCTGGCGAAACCGCCCTGGCAACCCTGCTGCGCAGCATGAGCCCCCAGCTCAATGACGGCGACTATGTGTTCTGCACCGTGCCCGACAACCGCATCCCTGTTGGCTGCGAGGTGATCGGCAGCTTTCGCGAGCAGGAAGGCTTGACCCTGATCGTCGAACGCCAACAAGCGGAACAGGCCGGCCTGGCTTTTGATTACGTCGCCGCGTGGATCACCTTGAATGTGCATTCGGCCCTGGAAGCCGTGGGCCTCACCGCCGCCTTCGCCAGTGCGCTGGGCAAGGCCGGCATCAGTTGCAACGTGATTGCCGGTTATTACCACGACCACCTGTTCGTCGGGCGTGCCGATGCCGAGCGCGCCCTGCAGGTGTTGCGGCAACTGGCAGCAGACGCGGAGTAAATGCTATGTGGCAGAGTTATCTGAATGGTTTGCTGGTGGCGCTGGGCCTGATCATGGCCATCGGCACTCAGAATGCCTTTGTACTGGCGCAAAGCCTGCGCCGTGAACATCACTTGCCCGTGGCCGCGTTGTGCGTGGTGTGTGATGCGCTGTTGGTGGCCGCCGGGGTGTTCGGCCTGGCGACAGTGCTGGCACAAAGCCCGGTGCTGCTGGCGGTGGCGCGCTGGGGCGGCGCGGCGTTCCTGATCTGGTATGGCGCGTGTGCACTACGCCGAGCGTGTTCCAAACAAAGCCTGGACCAAGGCGACAACCTCAAGGTGCGCTCACTGCGCGCGGTGATGCTGAGCGCGTTGGCCGTGACACTGCTCAACCCCCACGTCTATCTGGACACCGTGCTGCTGATCGGCTCACTCGGCGCCCAACAAACCGAGCCCGGCGCCTACGTGGCCGGTGCCGCCAGCGCGTCGTTCCTGTGGTTCGCCACCCTGGCACTCGGCGCGGCGTGGCTGGCACCCTGGCTGGCGCGCCCCGCAACCTGGCGCCTGCTGGACCTGTTGGTGGCGGTGATGATGTTCAGCGTGGCCTATCAATTGATCGCGGCTTAGGGAATATTCCAAAACGCTCTGGAACCTCTATCCCACACAGTTGTTGCGTGGTTTTGCCGCACCCCCGGTGCTATGATCCGGACCCTGCGCCGCAAAGAGTACAAACTCCCCGGCGCTTGTTTGGCCGCCCGTGATCGGCCTTGCGCTCACCGCAACTGACCTGATTAGGAGAATCATCATGGCTTTCGAATTGCCGCCGCTGCCCTACGCACACGATGCCCTGCAGCCGCACATCTCCAAGGAAACCTTGGAATTCCACCACGACAAGCACCACAACACCTACGTCGTGAACCTGAACAACCTGGTGCCAGGCACCGAGTTCGAAGGCAAGACCCTGGAAGAGATCGTCAAATCCTCTTCGGGCGGCATCTTCAACAACGCCGCTCAGGTCTGGAACCACACCTTCTACTGGAACTGCCTGGCGCCAAACGCCGGTGGCCAACCGACCGGCGCACTGGCTGATGCCATCAACGCTGCGTTCGGTTCGTTCGACAAGTTCAAGGAAGAGTTCACCAAGACCTCCGTCGGCACCTTCGGTTCCGGTTGGGGCTGGCTGGTGAAAAAGGCTGACGGTTCCCTGGCCCTGGCCAGCACCATCGGCGCCGGCAACCCGCTGACCAACGGCGACACCCCGCTGCTGACCTGCGACGTCTGGGAACACGCCTACTACATCGACTACCGCAACGTGCGTCCAAAGTATGTGGAAGCGTTCTGGAACCTGGTCAACTGGAAGTTCGTGGCTGAGCAGTTCGAAGGTAAGACCTTCACCGCCTAAGCAACGCTTGCAGTAGAAAAAGCCCGGCATTGCCGGGCTTTTTTGTGGGCGCTCCACAACGCTGGCCGGACCGGAATAGTGGAACCCGCAGAAGGGAATCTGCCACCCACGCAGTGAGAGGAATAACCCTTTCACACTCTGCTGGAGAATCAATGATGGAAGAAATCGGAAAAGCAGGCGGGCAGATGGCGATGCAACTCATCAGCGGCCTTATGAAAGGCCTCGCCGGTGGCGCAGGTGGCGGTAGCGAAGGCGGCGGTGCCAGTGCACCCAGCAAGCCCGGTGAGGACATGATGCCGCCGGCGCCGTCGAAGATCGAGGTTTCCGCCTATCAGTGATGCAAAGGCTTAGCCTGACCACAGGCCAGTCGAGTACCCAGACGGCGGAGCAAATCCGCCGTTTTTTTCTGTTTTTTTCTGTGCATCCAGCCTCAAGACGCCTGCGGCCCTAATGTTCCTTTGACTGCCCTCACGGGATTGCCAATACTCATGGCATATTGAAGGCCACCCGCATGAGACAAGGAATGCCCCTTTGAAGCTGGAACTCAAGAACAGCTTGTCGGTGAAGTTGCTACGGGTTGTGCTGCTGTCGGCATTGATCGTGGGCGTAGCGCTGAGCGTGGCGCAGATCGTTTTCGATGCCTACAAGACGCGCCAGGCCGTGGCCGGCGATGCCCAGCGCATCCTCGACATGTTCCGCGACCCCTCGACCCAGGCCGTCTACAGCCTGGACCGCGAGATGGGCATGCAAGTGATTGAGGGCCTGTTCCAGGATGACGCGGTGCGCATGGCGTCCATCGGCCATCCCAACGAAACCATGCTCGCCGAGAAAAGCCGCGCATTGCAGCAATCGCCCAGCCGCTGGTTGACCGACCTGATACTCGGCCAGGAACGCACATTCACCACCGCATTGGTCGGCAAAGGCCCCTACAGCGAGTATTACGGCGATCTGAGCATCACCCTCGACACGGCCACCTACGGCAAGGGGTTTATTGTCAGTTCAGTGATCATCTTTATTTCCGGGGTCTTGCGCGCCCTGGCGATGGGCTTGGTGCTGTACCTGGTGTATCACTGGCTGCTGACCAAGCCGCTGTCGCGGATTATTGAGCACCTGACCTCGATCAACCCGGACCGGCCCAGCGAACACAAGATCCCGCAACTCAAGGGCCACGAGCGCAACGAATTGGGGCTGTGGATCAACACCGCCAACCAGTTGCTCGAATCCATCGAACGCAATACCCATCTGCGCCATGAGGCGGAAAGCAGTCTGCTGCGCATGGCCCAGTACGACTTCCTGACGGGCTTGCCGAACCGCCAGAAACTGCAGGAGCAACTGGACAAGATCCTCATCGACGCCGGTCGCCGCCAACGGCGCGTGGCCGTGTTGTGCGTGGGGTTGGATGACTTCAAGAGCGTCAACGAACAGTTCACCTACCAGGCCGGCGACAAACTGCTACTGGCCCTGGCCGACCGTTTGCGCGCCCACAGCGGCCGCCTCGGCGCCCTGGCCCGGCTGGGCGGCGACCAGTTCGCCCTGGTACAAGCCGATATCGACCAGCCCTATGAGGCCGCCGAACTGGCGCAAAGCATCCTCGATGACCTGGAAGCGGAATTTGCCCTCGACCACGAAGGCATCCGCCTACGCGCCACCATCGGCATCACCCTGTTCCCGGAAGACGGCGACAGCACCGAAAAGCTGCTGCAGAAAGCCGAACAGACCATGACCCTGGCCAAGACCCGGTCGCGCAACCGTTACCAGTTCTATATCGCCAGCGTCGACAGCGAAATGCGCCGTCGCCGCGAGCTGGAAAAAGACCTGCGCGATGCCCTGAGCCGCGACCAATTCCACTTGGTGTACCAGCCGCAGATCAGCTACCGCGATCACCATGTGGTCGGCGTGGAAGCGCTGATCCGCTGGCAGCACCCGGAACATGGCCTGGTGCCGCCGGACCTGTTCATTCCGCTGGCCGAACAGAACGGCACCATCATCCCGATTGGCGAATGGGTGCTCGACCAGGCCTGCAGGCAATTGCGTGAATGGCACGACCTGGGCTTCACCGAGTTGCGCATGGCGGTCAACCTGTCCACCGTGCAATTGCACCACACCGAGTTGCCGCGGGTGGTCAACAACCTGATGCAGATCTACCGCCTGCCGCCGCGCAGCCTGGAACTGGAAGTCACCGAGACCGGCCTGATGGAAGACATCAGCACCGCCGCCCAGCACCTGCTGAGCCTGCGCCGTTCCGGGGCATTGATTGCGATTGATGACTTCGGCACCGGCTACTCATCCCTCAGCTACTTGAAAAGCCTGCCGCTGGACAAGATCAAGATCGACAAGAGCTTCGTGCAGGACCTGCTGGATGATGACGACGACGCCACCATCGTGCGGGCGATCATCCAACTGGGCAAAAGCCTCGGTATGCAGGTGATCGCCGAAGGCGTGGAAACCGCCGAGCAGGAGGCCTACATCATCTCCGAAGGCTGCCATGAAGGTCAGGGTTATCACTACAGCAAACCCTTGCCGGCGCGGGAGTTGGCGGCTTTTTTAAAGCAGTCGGAGCGCAATAACGCCGCGATTCTCTGATGCAGCAAAACGATACTGAATATTTCCCGCGTATAACCCTTTACACAAAATGCAAATCTTTCGCATTATGTCGCAGTTTTTGCGCTCCCCCGCGCGCCCCATCAACAACCGAAGCAGGATGTTCGCCATGATTCGTATGCCCCTGGCCACCGCCAGTCTGCTGGCCATTGCCATTTCTCTCGCCGGTTGCGGCGAAGGTAAAGACAAGGCCGCCGCGCCTCAGGCGCCGACCCCGGCTGCCAGCACTACCGCTCCAGCGGCTGCCACCCCTGCCGGCCAGGTCGACGAAGCCGCTGCCAAGGCCGTGGTCGCGCATTACGCAGACATGGTGTTCGCGGTCTACAGCGATGCCGAGTCCACCGCGAAAACCCTGCAAACCGCTATCGACGCGTTCCTCGCCAAGCCGAACGACGAAACCCTGAAAGCCGCGCGCACCGCCTGGATCGCCGCCCGCGTTCCTTACCTGCAAAGTGAAGTGTTCCGCTTCGGCAACACCATCATCGACGACTGGGAAGGCCAGGTGAACGCATGGCCGCTGGACGAAGGCCTGATCGACTATGTCGACAAGTCCTACGAACACGCCCTGGGTAACCCAGGCGCCACTGCCAATATCATCGCCAACAACGAAATCCAGGTCGGCGAAGACAAGGTCGACGTTAAAGACATCACCCCGGAAAAACTCGCCAGCCTCAACGAGCTGGGCGGTTCCGAGGCCAACGTCGCCACCGGCTACCACGCCATCGAATTCCTGCTCTGGGGCCAGGACCTGAACGGTACCGGCCCAGGCGCTGGCAACCGTCCTGCGTCGGACTACCTGACCGGCGACGGCGCCACTGGCGGCCACAACGAGCGTCGCCGCGCCTACCTGAGCGCCGTGACCCAACTGCTGGTCAGCGACCTGGAAGAAATGGTCGGCAACTGGAAACCCAACGTTGAAGACAACTACCGCGCCACCCTGGAGGCAGAACCTGCCACCGACGGCCTGCGCAAAATGCTGTTCGGCATGGGCAGCCTGTCCCTGGGCGAACTGGCCGGTGAGCGCATGAAGGTTTCCCTGGAAGCCAACTCGCCGGAAGATGAGCAAGACTGCTTCAGCGACAACACTCACAACTCGCACTTCTACGACGCCAAGGGCATCCGCAACGTCTACCTGGGCGAGTACACCCGCGTCGACGGCACCAAAATGACCGGCGCCAGCCTGTCGTCCCTGGTGGCCAAGGCCGACCCGGCAGCCGACACCGCGCTGAAAGCGGACCTGGCGGCTACCGAAGCGAAGATCCAGGTCATGGTTGACCATGCCAACAAGGGTGAGCACTACGACCAGCTGATCGCGGCCGGTAACGATGCGGGCAACCAGATCGTCCGTGACGCCATCGCCGCCCTGGTCAAGCAGACCGGTTCGATCGAAGCGGCGGCGGGTAAGCTGGGCATCAGCGACCTGAACCCGGACAGCGCTGATCACGAGTTCTGATCAATGCGCAGTTGAATGAGGCGACCTTCGGGTCGCCTTTTTCATGGGCGGTTTACATGCCCTGCACCCCAGGTAGAATGGCGCCTCTGCCCTATCTCGAGCGAATTTCATGGCGTTGCCGACCCTGCGCATCATCGGTTTCATCATCGGCATCTTCCTGATCACCCTCGCGATCGCGATGGTCGTGCCCATGGCAACCCTGGTGATCTTCGAACGCACCAGCGACCTGCCCTCCTTCCTGTGGGCCAGCATGATCACCTTTATCGCAGGCCTGGCGCTGGTGATTCCCGGTCGCCCAGAGCATGTGCACCTGCGCCCGCGGGACATGTACCTGCTCACCGTCACCAGTTGGGTGGTGGTGTGTATCTTTGCCGCGCTGCCGTTCCTGCTGACCCAGCACATCAGCTACACCGACTCGTTTTTTGAAAGCATGTCCGGCATTACCGCCACGGGCTCCACGGTGTTGAGCGGGCTGGACGCGATGTCGCCGGGTATCTTGATGTGGCGTTCGCTGCTGCACTGGCTGGGCGGTATCGGCTTTATCGGCATGGCGGTAGCGATCCTGCCGCTGCTGCGCATCGGTGGCATGCGCCTGTTCCAGACCGAATCCTCGGACCGCTCGGAAAAGGTCATGCCCCGTTCGCACATGGTGGCGCGGCTGATCGTGGCGGCCTACGTGGGCATCACCATCCTCGGCAGCCTGGCGTTCTGGTGGGCCGGCATGGGCCTGTTCGATGCGATCAACCATGCAATGTCAGCGATTTCCACCGGCGGGTTCTCCACCTCCGATGAATCCCTGGCGCACTGGAAACAGCCGGCGGTGCACTGGGTAGCCGTGGTGGTGATGATCCTCGGCAGCTTGCCGTTTACCCTGTATGTAGCCACCCTGCGGGGCAACCGCAGGGCATTGATCAAGGACCAACAAGTGCAAGGCCTGCTCGGCTTGCTGATCGTGACCTGGCTGGTGCTCGGCACCTGGTACTGGTGGACCACCAACCTGCATTGGCTGGACGCGCTGCGTCATGTGGCGCTGAACGTCACGTCGGTGGTGACGACCACTGGGTTTGCACTGGGGGACTACAGTCTCTGGGGCAATTTCTCACTGATGCTGTTCTTCTACCTCGGCTTTATCGGCGGCTGTTCGGGCTCGACGGCCGGCGGGATCAAGATCTTCCGCTTCCAGGTTGCGTATATCCTGCTCAAGGCCAACTTGAACCAACTGATCCACCCGCGCGCGGTGATCAAGCAGAAGTACAACGGCCACCGTCTCGACGAAGAAATCGTAAGGTCGATCCTGACCTTTTCGTTCTTCTTCGCCATCACCATCTGCGCCATCGCCCTGGCCTTGTCGCTGCTTGGCCTGGACTGGATGACCGCCTTGACCGGCGCCGCGAGTACCGTTTCGGGCGTGGGCCCGGGCCTGGGCGAAACCATTGGCCCGGCGGGCAATTTCGCCAGCCTGCCGGATGCGGCCAAGTGGATCCTGTCACTGGGCATGCTGCTCGGCCGGCTGGAGATCATTACGGTCTTTGTTCTGTGTATTCCGGCGTTTTGGCGCCACTGACGCTCGACGCGTCCAACAACCGCGCCCGGTATTCGCCGGGCGTGACATCGAACCAGCGACGAAACGCGCGGAAGAAGTTGCTCGGATCGGCAAAGCCCAACAGGTAGGCAATTTCCAGCAGGGTCATGCTGGGTTGCGCCAGGTATTGCTCGGCCAGTTCACGGCGGGTGTCATCGAGCAGGGTCTGGAAGCTCGTGCCCTCCTCCTGCAAACGCCGCTGCAAGGTGCGCTGGGACAAGTGCAACGTCTGGGCCACCACTTCACGCTTGGGCTCGCCCTGGGGCAACAGGCGGCACAACACCTGCCGCGCCTTGTGGGTCACGCGGCTTTCCGAGAAGCGCGCCAGGTATTCACCGGCAAAGCGGTCATGCAGCAAGGCAATGGCCTCGTTGGCCGTGGGCAGCGGCGCGTCCATGTCGGCCCGCTCGAAAATCAGCGCGTCGTAGGGTGCATTGAACTCCAGCGGCGCATGGAAGGCTTGTTTGTAAGGGGCCAGGTCCGCCGGCTGCTCGCCTTGCAGCACCACTTTGCGCGGCTGCAGCGTGCGGCCGGTCAGCCAGCCGCACAGGGCCAAGGCACTGGCCAGCGAGGCTTCGGCGCTTTGCCGGGTAGGCGGCAGGTGGTCACCGTGTACCGTCAGAATCAGCGCATAACCTTCGGGGATCAGTCGGAAACTCAGGTCGGCACTTTCAGCGATAATCCGCTGGTAGCGCACCAGCCGCATAAAACCTTCGGCCAGGGTGTTACTGGACATCAATGCATAACCGGCCACATGAAATGACGCCGGACGCACCACTTTGCCCATGTTCAGGCCGATTGCCGGGTTACCCGACAGCTCCACCGCCCGCTGCCACAGGCGGGTCATGGAGTCCTGCGGAAACCGCGCATCGGGATCGCTCAGGGCGGCATAGTCGAGGCCGAGCTGCTTGAACAAGGCGCGGCAATCCAGGCCGTCCATTTCCAATGCCTTGACTATCCCCATCGCCCAGCTTGCAGAAGTTGTTCGTTCGCTCATGGCGTCTTCTTAATAAAGCAGGCTCAAACGGCAGCCAGGAAGCCAAGGATACTAAAGTGGCATCTATTGTCACTGGCTGTTACCACTGATCACTCTAGACTCAAATAAGCTCCCCGCCGAACATCTGTTGGGCGGCACAACAAGCAAAGGGCCGGTCACCGTGGAAAACGTCAAGCGATTCAACAGCTTTGCTGAGTTTTACCCTTATTACCTGGCTGAGCACGCCAACAGCACGTGCCGGCGCCTGCACTTTATCGGCACCACGCTGGTGATCGGTATTCTGGCGTACGCCATCGGCAGAGGTTCGCTTCTCCTGTTAATCGCCTTGCCGATTGCCGGTTACAGCTTTGCCTGGATCGGCCACTTCTTCTTCGAAAAGAACCGCCCAGCGACCTTTCAACACCCGTTCTACAGCCTGTTGGGGGATTTTGTGATGTACCGCGACATGATCCTGGGCAAGGTGCCGTTCTAGCCGAACGACCGTTTAAACGATGAAAGTTCATCCATCTGCCGACATTAAAATCTTTTTGTCATTTGCAGTGCTGTATCCTGCCAAGGCTTTTTGAGAGCGCGGAATCACCTGCGATTGAAAAAACAGACCTTGCGAGGAGCGACGACGATGCACGAGATACCTAATCTCCCCTTCCCAAGCCTGCACCCTACAGAGCAGCCAACACCGCAGCAGGCCAGTGATAAACAGCCTGAGGCCAAAGAAGCAAAACCAGTCGACAGCGAAAGCCAGGACTGACGCCGTACCAGACCGTGTGGAAAGCGCAGCTTTGAGCGCTTTCCACACTGCCTGAACCCATCGAGACGCCCGCCATGACCGATACCCTCCCCGACAACCCGGACACCGCCGTACTCGACGCTGCCTTGCAGATGGTCGAGATCTGGAACCGCCTCAGCGCCGACAAACAAGCGCTGCTGCTCAAGCGCTTCGGCACCCAGGAAAACGCCCTGGCCGCCCTGGTCACCACCCAACTGCTCGCCCCTACCCAAGCCTGATGTCTTTCTGAGCTGAGGTTTTTGCGTTTTACCGCCCTGCGCAAGCCAAACCACCGGTATCATTAGCAGCCTATCTTTACCTGCCGCGACAGTGGACCTTTCCCATGCCCGATACCCAGCGCCCCATGGCGGTCACGCTGCAAGTTGTTTCCATCGTGTTGTTCACCTTCATTGGCTACCTGAATATCGGCATTCCCTTGGCCGTGTTGCCGGGTTATGTCCACAGTGAGCTGGGTTATGGCGCGGTGATTGCCGGCCTGGTGATCAGCGTGCAATACCTGGCCACCCTGCTCAGCCGCCCGTACGCGGGCAAAATCATCGATAACCTGGGCAGCAAGCGCGCCGTGCTGATCGGCCTGGTGGGCTGCGGCCTGAGCGGTGTGTTCATGCTGCTCGCGGCGTGGTTTTCCAGCCTGCCGGCCTTGAGCCTGGGCAGCCTGTTGATCGGCCGCCTGGTCCTTGGCAGCGCGGAAAGCCTGGTGGGTTCGGGCGCCATCGGCTGGGGCATCGGCCGCGTCGGCGCGCAGAACACCGCCAAGGTGATTTCCTGGAACGGCATCGCCAGCTACGGTGCGCTGGCCGTCGGCGCACCACTGGGCGTGTTGCTGGTAAGAAATTTCGGGCTGTGGAGCATGGGCGTCAGCATTATCTTGCTGGCCATCGTCGGCCTGCTGCTGGCCTGGAACAAAGTCGCCGCACCGATTGTTGCCGGCGTGCGCCTGCCCTTCATGAATGTGCTCGGCCGCGTATTGCCCCATGGCTGTGCCTTGGCGCTGGGTTCCATCGGCTTTGGCACCATCGCCACCTTCATCACCTTGTATTACACCACCCAGCACTGGGATAACGCGGTGTGGGCCCTGAGCCTGTTCGGCGCCAGCTTTATCGGCGCCCGGTTGTTGTTCGGCAACCTGATCAACCGGATCGGCGGCTTTCGCGTGGCGATTGCCTGCCTGTCGGTGGAGATCCTCGGCTTGCTGCTGTTATGGCTGGCCCCGGACGCCAACCTGGCCCTGGCTGGCGCCGCGTTGAGCGGCTTTGGCTTTTCCCTGGTGTTCCCGGCGCTCGGGGTGGAGGCCGTCAACCTGGTGCCGGCCTCCAGCCGCGGCTCGGCGGTAGGCGCCTACTCGCTGTTTATCGACCTGTCACTGGGCATCACCGGACCGCTCGCCGGGGCCGTGGCAGCCGGCTTCGGCTTTGCGTCGATCTTCCTCTTCGCCGCCCTTGCAGCCCTGGGTGGTTTGCTGCTGAGCCTGTACCTGTACCGTCAGGCACCCAAGGCCCGTGAGGCACGTGGCGACTAGAAGTCGACCTTGCCGCGCCCGGCCTTGATGCTGCCACGCTTGGTCTTGGACTCAAGCCGGCGCTTTTTCGAGCCCAGGGTCGGCTTGGTCGGGCGGCGTTTTTTCTCCACCTTGGTGGCGCTGAGGATCAATTCCACCAGACGCTCCAACGCATCCGCGCGGTTCTGCTCCTGGGTCCGGTATTGCTGGGCCTTGAGTACCAGCACGCCTTCACTGGTGATGCGGCTGTCGCGCAGCGCCAGCAAGCGCTCCTTGTAGAACTCCGGCAGCGACGACGCCGGGATATCAAATCGCAGGTGCACGGCACTCGACACCTTGTTGACGTTCTGTCCACCAGCGCCCTGGGCGCGAATGGCGGTCAGCTCGATCTCGGCGTCGGGCAGCTGCACATTGTTGGAAATCACCAGCATTGAGGCAGATCCGCGGTTCAGGGCGTCCAGCATACCCGAACCGCACCGTGCCCTGCTCACTGCTAGCGGTTGGCAAAGGCCTTGTCCAACAGGGTCTTGGCCATCTGTGTCGACCGGATCATGGCTTGGCGATCCGTTGTTTTTTCATTGTTCAGCGTCATCTCGACCCCTGTCACCACTTCAGGGTAGGAATGAGAAAAGATCAGCGCGGGGTCGACTTTTTTAGGCGGTAAGCCGTGCAACTCATCGCGCATCTTGTCGTAGAAGCCTTGGGCATTGTCCGTGACCTGGTTACGCATCAGATGGAACACCAACCCCATCATAGCTTCCCGACCGTTTTTCTCATCCATGCCACTTGGCCACATTGATTGATTTTGCGATTGGGCGGCATGGCGAATGGTCGAGGCGACATCCGATGCGCCACCCGAGGTCCCCAGCATGACAGGCACGCCTAACTCATCGCGCACTTTAGTGCCGAGGTCGTTGCGCAGGTCCGTGCCATGCAGGCTGGTGAAATGATGGGTCTTCACACCCTCCACCACCCGGTTCGACCCCACACGATGCTGGAAGGTGTAGGCCTCGACGCCACTGAGCATCGGGTCATGTTCTTTAAGCGCCTCCGCAATCGCCTTGATGCCAAAGGCCATTTCTGCGCCTTGCTGCGCTGCGTCGCGGGTTAAGGGTCCCTGCTCACCACGAACCAGCATGGCGTGCAGATTTTTCATACCTAAATACAGACCGCCTTTGCCCTCACCCGCCAATAGAACATTGCCAGGATCATTGCTCGGCGCCAGCAATTCCTTGTGCAGCGCATCACGGAACGATGGATCGCTTTTCGAATGGGTCCATAGGCCGCGAACAAGATGTGCCATGTGCGATGAGAGCTGTGATACTGGAGAGTCGTTGCGTTGTAGATCTTTCTCAACACCCAACCCAATAGCCATCTCCGATTCTATGTGCCGGAAAAAATTCTTCGCCCGGCGCTCAAGGCTGCCTTTGTTCTCATAGTTAGAGTTTTGCAACGTGTCTTTGACGAAGGCATTCACCAGAAAATCTTTTTCAGCTGGGGAATAGTTTTCCCCTGCGATAGATACTCCGGTGTGGGGTGTGAAGGGCTGAATGGCGCGTTTTGTAGCATCGTGCCCGGCATCAAAATCGGGTTCGAGATTAAAGGGGGGGTTGAAAGGTTGCGTGCTGGTAGAAGTCAGATCTCGCATACGAAAGCCTCGAATACTCAGATATTGTTAGAAACCAACATCCAATTATTGGGAGAGCACGACATAGCGTTCCCAGTGACGAGTTACTGGCTGTAACAAGCCGCTTATTCAGGCAACGGACAAGCCCAACTCGGACAACAACATCGACGCCTGGGCTTTGGAAATCACGGCGCCTTTGAACAGTTTGGCATCATTCAGGCGAAACCCGCTTAAATCCGCCCCCCGCAAGTCGGCGCCGGCAAAATTGGCGCCGTTGATACGGGCGTGGGCCAGGCTGCAATCGATCAGTTCGGCCTTGCGAAAGTCGGCATCCGACAAATCGCTGTCGGAGAAATCCAGGTTATTCAGCACGGTGCGGGCAAACGACAGCCCGGACAAGAAGGCGCTGTTCAACCGCGTTTCGCTGAAGCTCAAGCCCAACGAGGCGCAATGGGTGAAGTTGGCGCCGGTCAACTTGCAGTGTTCAAAACTCGCCTGGGACAGCTTGCTGCGCTGCCAACGGGTGTTGTTCAGGTCGCAGCTGTGGAAGTGCGCTTCCAACAGGTTCGCCGCTTCGAAAATGGCGAGGCTGGCGCGGCAGCTTTTCCATTGGGTGCCTTCCAGGCGCGAACCGAGAAAGGAGGTCTGGACCAGGCTGCAGCGCTCGAACACCCAATGATCCAAGGCCATGCGCGACAGATCGGCGCCGCTCAAATCCACTCCGATCAGGCGCAAGGGGCCACCATGCTGGTCGATCAGGTCTTCCAGCTCATCGCGCTGCAAGGCGCCGCCGTCGATGTCGGTGTGTTGCATGGGGCCTCCAGGCACGCTGAAAAAACGAGGGGCGATTCTAACCTGCCCCTGCACACAAAAAACCCGGCACGGCGCCGGGTTTTCTGTTTGAGGAAAGGTCCTACTCCAGAACCGTCCCCGTTGTGCCCATGGCTGCGCGGGCACTGCGCTTGTTCTTGACCCAGTAACACACCGCCATAAACGCCACCCACACCGGGATCGCGTACACCGACACCTGGATCCCCGGAATCATCAGCATGATCACCAGGATAAACACCACGAATGCCAGGCACACATAGTTGCCGTACGGGTACCACAGCGCCTTGAACAGCGGCACCTGGCCGGTGCGGTTCATGTGCTGGCGGAACTTGAAGTGGGAGAAGCTGATCATCGCCCAGTTGATCACCAGCGTGGCCACTACCAGCGACATCAGCAGTTCCAGCGCGTGTTGCGGGATCAGGTAGTTCATCAGCACCGCCACCAGGGTGATCGCCGCCGACGCGAGGATTGAGCGTACCGGTACGCCGCGCTTGTCGATCTTCGCCAAGGCCTTGGGCGCATCGCCCTGCTCGGCCATGCCCAACAGCATGCGGCTGTTGCAGTAGGTGCCGCTGTTGTACACCGACAGTGCGGCGGTCAGGACCACAAAGTTGAGGATATGCGCAGCGGTGTTGCTGCCCAGCATCGAGAACACCTGCACGAACGGGCTGCCGCTGTAGGCGTCGCCGGAGGCGTTGAGGGTGGTGAGCAGGCTGTCCCATGGGGTCAGCGACAGCAGTACGACCAGCGCGCCGATGTAGAAGATCAGGATGCGATAGATCACTTGGTTGATCGCTTTCGGGATCACGGTGCGTGGCTGGTCCGCTTCAGCGGCGGTGAAGCCGAGCATTTCCAGGCCGCCGAAGGAGAACATGATGATTGCCATGGCCATCACCAACCCGCCGACGCCATGGGGGAAGAAACCGCCGTGCTCCCACAGGTTGGTCACCGAGGCCTGTGGCCCGCCGCTGCCGCTGACCAGCAAATAGCTGCCCAGGGCGATCATGCCGACGATGGCCACCACCTTGATGATGGCGAACCAGAACTCTGCCTCACCGAAAACTTTGACGTTGGCCAGGTTGATCAGGTTGATCAGCACAAAGAAGGCGGCGGCCGAGACCCAGGTCGGGATCTCCGGCCACCAGTAGTGCACATATTTGCCGACCGCCGTCAGCTCCGACATGCCCACCAGAATGTACAGGATCCAGCAGTTCCAGCCCGACAGAAACCCGGCGAAACCGCCCCAGTACTTGTGGGCAAAGTGGCTGAAGGAACCGGCGACCGGTTCTTCGACGATCATTTCGCCGAGCTGGCGCATGATCATGAAGGCAATGAAGCCGCAAATGGCATAGCCCAGGATCATCGACGGGCCGGCGGATTTGAGCACCCCGGCCGAGCCGAGGAACAAGCCGGTGCCGATGGCGCCACCGAGGGCGATCAACTGGATATGCCGGTTTTTCAGGCCGCGTTTCAGCTCGCCTGAAGAGGAAGGGGGAACACTCATGAAAAGGCTCTCACGCAAGGTTTGATGATGTTGAATGCAGGTTGCTGCCTTGAATTACCGACTCAAGCAGCGCCGCTCAAACCCCAGCGCAGGCACCAGGAGTACAGCGTCTTTCTAACGGTCATGCGTCACCTGTTTGTTTTTATCTGTGACGAAATCGAACCCGTCCGGCTCGTGGCCAGGCGGAGTGATCAGGGCGGGTAAACCCTGAGGTCTTGGCCTGTTGCGTGGTTACGCAAGGGGGTCACAGTAAAACGCGGCGGATTGTACACCGCTCGCCCGCTTGGGGGCGCCCTCGAGAGACGAGTGCGACGATCTGTCAGGTAATCCTTACAGGGCAGGATCAACCAATAATGTCGCCATTTACTCGTAAATTAATCGTTACAGCACGGAAAATTAACGTTACAGCCGCAATCTGAAGAAAATTTGTCGCTAGGAAAATTCCCACAATTTAGCCGCGCCAGCTCCCTGAATTTCCTCAAGAAAAAATCAAAGCGAAAAAACAGAACAAAAAATCCAAATGAAACCGTGTCAATAAATTTTTTGCATTCTGAAACACTCTCTTCTAGGTTCTTTCCACTTGCCAGCGAAGCCCGTTGGCAAGCCGTTCTCAAACAACGTCCTCTAGGAGATACACCATGCAAGCACTGGAAAACGACCTGGAAACCGAACTGCAACTCGACGATTGGTTTGAAGCGCCGACCCATGAGGCCGCCGTTGAAATGATGCAAGCCGATGCCGTTGTGCCGTTCGGCACCGCGATGTGGCCATTCTAAATATCGGCAGGCATCCGGCAGGTGCTGTGCACGGCATCTGCCTCCTTACCCAAGGCACAGAAGGAAACACGTCATGGACAAGGCCCGCGCCGTCGAACACTTTCTCTACTACCTCGCGCACCACCCGGCCCTGAATGGCCTGAGTCGCCCCACCGTGCTGCTGGGCCATACCGAGCGCTACGACGCCATCGCCCAGGCGATCACCCACAGCAGCGCCGCCCGCTTCAACTTCCAGGTGCAGCGCCTGGACCTCGCCGCCAGCGACACCCTGGCTGAGGCCATCGAAGCCTGCGACCTCTACCTGTTTCTCTACGACTCTTCCACCCTGCCCAACCCTCGCGCCGAAGGCCCGGACTTTATCCGCGCCCTGCAGGGTGTGATGGCCGAGCACTGGAAAAAATCCCTGCTGTTCAAGGATTACGGCGACTACTTCTACGACACCTTCAGTGTCGAGCCCCAGCGCATTGCCGACCTCAACGCCACGCTGATCCGGCGCATGTCGCAGGCCACGGTGCTGAGCTTTACCGACAAGCACGGCTCACGCCTGGAAGCGCCGATGAGCAGTATCAAGAAGTGGACCAATATCAACGGCATCGGCAACCACGACCTGGCCCCCGGCGAGATCGCCACCCACAGTGAAGCCATCAATGGCCAAGTGAGGTTTGTCGGCACCTTTCTCAGCACCATCCCGTTTGCGCGTAAATATGGCGTGCTGGCGTCACCGCTGGAGTTGTGGATCGAGAACTCGACCATCTGCAGCGTGGCCAGTGATGTGCCGGGGCTGGCAGATGATTTCAACAAGTACCTGAATGCCAACCCGTCGAACCGCCGCGTCGAGGAACTGGGGATTGGCACCAATGAAGGCGTGAAGGATCTGTATGCGCGCAACGCCGGGTTTGAGGAGCGCCACTGTGGGCTGCACCTGGGTTTGGGCGGCGGGCAGAAAGGCAGCCATCACCTGGATTTGATCTTTGCCAGCGGGGTGTTGGCGTTGGATGACAAGCCAGTGTTTGATGGGACTTTTGCGTTCTGACAAATGCCGTGCATAAAAAAACGCCAACCCGAGGGTTGGCGTTTTTGTGCAGCCCTTACATCACTGCGGCTTCTTGCGGCCAAAACCAGGACGCTGACCCGAACCGGCCGGGGCGCCACGGCGCTTGCCCGACGGCTCGTCCGCGACCAGTTTCGGGCCAGGGCGCTTGTTCGCCGCCGGCTTGGCTGGACGCTTGGTGCTGGCGTTATCGGCCGGGCGATCCGCTTCACCCCGGTTGCTGCGACCACCGGCCGGGGCCGGGCGCGGTGCACGTGGCGCACGTTCACCTTCCTGGCGCGATGGCGCGGTTGGGCGACGCTCACCTTCGATCTGCGGCTCACGGGAGATACGACCGCCGGTTGCCGGTGCATTCAGCGCCGGGCGCAGGGTGCGGGCCACACGCTCGGTACGTGCCACAGGACGCGACGATTTGCGCTGCATACGCTCAAGCTTGTCTTTGCTCTTGGCGTTCATCTGCGGCATCGCGACCGGTGTCAGGCCGACTTCGGCACTGAGGATGTCGACTTCGTACTGGCTCATTTCGCGCCAGCGGCCCATCGGCAGGTCGGAGTTCAGGAACACCGGGCCGAAACGCACGCGCTTCAAGCGGCTGACCACCAGGCCCTGGGATTCCCACAGGCGGCGAACCTCACGGTTACGACCTTCCATCACCACGCAGTGGTACCAGTGGTTGAAACCTTCGCCGCCTGGCGCCTGCTTGATGTCGGTGAACTTGGCCGGGCCGTCTTCCAGCACCACGCCCGCCTTGAGGCGCTCGATCATCTCGTCATCGACTTCGCCGCGCACACGCACGGCGTATTCGCGGTCCATCTCGTAGGACGGGTGCATCAGGCGGTTGGCCAGTTCACCGTCAGTGGTGAACATCAGCAAGCCGGTGGTGTTGATGTCCAGACGTCCGATGTTGATCCAACGGCCTTCTTTCGGCTTGGGCATCTTGTCGAACACGGTCGGACGGCCTTCCGGGTCGTCACGGGTGCAGATCTCGCCGTCCGGCTTGTTGTACATGATCACGCGGCGCACCGATTCGGCGGCCTCTTCACGCTTGATGACCTTGCCATCAATGGTGATTGCATCGTGCAGGTCGACGCGCTGGCCGAGGGTGGCCTCGACGCCGTTGACCTTGATGCGCTTCTGGGTGATCCAGGCTTCGACGTCGCGGCGCGAGCCCACGCCGATACGCGCCAGCACCTTTTGCAGTTTTTCGCCTGCTGGGCCGATTTCCTGGCTGTCGTTCTGGTCTTTGTCGTTCATCTTAAGCACCTCCCGGTGGGTCGATTCAGGCGTGGCCTGAAGAGTGTTGAAAGCGGGGCTTTGGCCGAATAGCTCGGCAAAGGGTCGCGAATCATACGCGCATGGTGCGCGTTGCGCATCAGAGACTAGTCGATAACACCCTAATCATTAGCTTTTCCGCCGACCGGTGGCACCCAGGGCCAGCAATCGGAGTTCGGCTTCGGCCAGGACAATGCGCTTGTCGGCCTTGTCGAGCTTCTTCCACGCACGGATCTCGCGCTTGCTGCGGCCACAGCCGACGCAGATGTCGGCGTTGAATTTGCAGAGGCTGATGCAGGGGTCTTTGGTGGAACTCATGGGCAATCCTTTTTAAGAACAGTCAGATTGCGTCAGTCTTCGAACTGGCGACGCTCGGCTTCGATGGCTTCGGCCAGGGCGCGGGCTTCGTCTTCCTCGTCGCTCAGGGGCGGTTGTTCGAGAGCGGCGACGGCGGCGAGGAGTTTTTCGCGCGCTTCAGCCACGCCAAGGATGTCTTCCTCCGGCTCTGGCTCTGGCTCTGCTTCGACTTCAGGCTCACCCTCAACGTTAGGTTGAGTTTCAGGTCCGGCGGCACCGTCACGCAGCAGGTCATCAAAGTCGGTCTTGATGCCCTGCTCCATGTCGTCCAATTCCAGCAGCAACGTATGGAAACTGGTCTCGTCCTTCGGCTCTTCCGGCTCGGCGCTGGCATCGGCCAATTCCTGCAGGCCCGCGGGGACGGGCGCGTCGTCAAAATCGAGCACCGGCTCGGCTTCCATCTCGCGCAGTTCGGCCAGCGGCGGCAAATCGTCGAGGTTTTTCAGGTTGAAATGGTCGAGAAACACCTTGGTGGTGGCGAACATCGCCGGTTTGCCGGGCACGTCACGGTAGCCGACGATGCGGATCCACTCGCGCTCCAGCAAGGTCTTGACGATATGGCTGTTGACCGCCACGCCCCGTACATCTTCGATCTCGCCCCGCGTAATCGGCTGGCGATAGGCGATCAGCGCCATGGTCTCCAGCATCGCCCGCGAATAACGTTGCGGACGCTCTTCCCACAAACGGCCGACCCACGGGGAAAACTTCTCACGGATCTGCAGGCGGTAACCCGACGCCACTTCGCGCAGTTCAAAGGCGCGGCCATCGCAGGACTTGCGCAGGATTTCCAGTGCCTTCTTGAACACCGGTGGCTCAGGGCGCTCGGCTTCTTCAAACAGTTCGAACAGGCGTTCCAGGGATTGCGGCTTGCCCGAGGCCAGTAGGAAGGCCTCCAGCAGCGGGGCCAGTTCGCGGGGTTCAGTCAGATTCATCGATTCAGCTCTTTATTCGGCTCGCGCCCGCACGTGGATAGCCGCAAAAGGCTCATTCTGGACCAGCTCGACCAAGGACTCCTTGACCAATTCAAGGATCGCCATAAAGGTCACCACCACCCCCAGGCGCCCTTCTTCTTTAGTAAACAGTTCTACAAAAGGCACAAAACCACCGCCCTTCAGGCGCTCCAGCACATCGCTCATGCGCTCGCGAGTCGACAACGCCTCGCGGCTGACCTGGTGGCTTTCAAACATATCGCCCCGGCGCAGCACCTCGGCCATGGACATCAGCAACTCTTCCAGGCTCACGTCCGGCAGCAGCTTGCGTGCGCGGGCTTCGGGGGCGTCGAGCTTGGGCACTACTACGTCGCGGCCCACCCGGCTCAAGCCGTCGATGCCTTCGGCGGCGGCCTTGAAGCGTTCGTACTCTTGCAGGCGGCGGATCAGCTCGGCGCGCGGGTCGTCTTCTTCGGCTTCCACCGTTTCCGAACGCGGCAGCAGCATGCGCGACTTGATCTCGGCGAGCATGGCGGCCATCACCAGGTACTCGGCGGCCAGCTCCAGACGTACCGATTGCATCAACTCGACATAGCCCATGTACTGGCGGGTGATTTCCGCCACCGGAATGTCGAGGATGTTGATGTTCTGTTTACGGATCAGGTACAGCAGCAAGTCCAGCGGACCCTCAAACGCTTCAAGGAAGACTTCCAGGGCGTCCGGGGGAATGTACAGATCCAGCGGCATTTCCATGACCGCCTGGCCATACACCATGGCAAACGGCAGTTCCTGCTGGGCGCCCGCCTGGGGATCCACGGTTTCCACGGCTGACATTCAGGCCTCGACCATGAACGGGGCCGGGTCGCCGCAACCCACGCGGATCACCTCGGGCTCACCGTCGGCCAGGTTGATCACGGTGGAGGCCTTGTTGCCGCCGTAGCCGCCGTCGATGATCAGGTCGACCTGTTTTTCCAGCAATTGACGCATTTCGTAGGGGTCGTACAGCGGCTCATCTTCGCCCGGCATGATCAGCGACACACTCATCAAGGGCTCACCCAACTCTTCGAGCAGCGCCAGGGCGATGGGATGTTCCGGCACCCGCAGGCCGATGGTGCGCTTCTTGGGGTGCAACAGCAGTCGCGGCACTTCGCGGGTGGCGTTGAGAATAAAGGTGTAGGGCCCCGGCGTGTGCGCCTTGAGCAGGCGGAACGTGCCGGTGTCGACCTTGGCGAACAACCCAAGCTGGGACAGGTCGCTGCAGATCAGCGCGAAGTTGTGCTTGTCGTCCAGCTGGCGCAGGCGTCTTACACGCTCGACTGCACCTTTGTCGCCGATCTGGCAACCGATGGCGTAGGACGAATCAGTCGGGTAGATCACCACGCCGCCGGCGCGAATGATCTCGACGGCCTGTTTGATCAGGCGCGCCTGGGGGTTTTCCGGATGAATCTGGAAGAATTGACTCACGTGTTCTACCTGTTCAGACGGTGGCAGTAATGGGGTCATGCTTGAATCGCCCCGACAAGAGCGGCAGGTCTTCGGGTACCTGGCGATACTCGCCGATTTCGGACCACCCACCTGGACCATGAAAATCACTGCCGGCGCTGACCAGCAGACCAAATTCGCGGGCAAGGATCGCCAGGCTGCCGACCTGTTCGGCGGGTTGATGCCCATTGACCACTTCGATCGCGTGGCCGCCCGCTCCAATATAGTCGCTGATCAGCTTGCGGCGCTTGCTGCGGGTGAAATCGTAATGCCAGGGATGCGCCAGGCTCACCCAGGCGCCGGCGGCACGCAGGGTCCCGACCGTGTCTTCCAGGGTCGGCCAGTGTTGCTTCACATCCCCCAGCTTGCCGGCGCCCAGCCATTTGCGGAAGGCTTCGGCGCGGTCTTTGACAAAACCTTCACGCACCATCCAGTCGGCAAAGTGCGGCCGGGCCGGTGCATTGCCGCTGTCGCCTAGCTCCTGCTGGATGGCGCGGGCGCCGTCGAGGGCGTTCGGCATGCCTTTAAGGCTGAGCTTGCGGCTTATTTCTTCGGACCGCAGCCAACGGCCATCGTGCAAATCGGCGATGGCCTGCACCAACGGCGGGGCTTGCTGATCGAAGCCGTAGCCGAGCACATGAATGGTGGCGCCGCCCCAGGTGCAGGACAATTCCACGCCGTTGACCAGTTGCATGCCCAATGAATGCGCGGCTTCGCGGGCTTCGTCGAGGCCTTCGAGGGTGTCGTGGTCGGTCAACGCCAGGACTCGCACGCCTTTTTCAAACGCACGCGCAACCAGTACCGCGGGCGCCAGGGCGCCGTCGGAGGCCGTGCTGTGGCAGTGCAAATCAACATTCACGGGGATGTGTAACCTCAAGTCAGCTGGCGCTTTCGCTACCAAGGATGTTTGTTATTATGCCGCCACATCCAGCTTCTGGCTCTTACTGTGAAACAATTCATCGACTTCATCCCGCTGTTGCTGTTTTTCATCGTTACCAAACTCGACCCCAGGGTCATCGATATCGCCGGTCACCCGGTGTCGTTCGGGGGCATCTACAGCGCCACCGCCGTCCTGATCATCAGCTCTATCGTCGTCTACGGCGCTATCTTCATCTCCCAGCGCAAGCTGGAAAAAAGCCAATGGCTGACCCTCATTGCCTGCCTGGTATTCGGCGGCCTGACCCTGGCCTTCCACAGCGAAACCTTCCTCAAATGGAAAGCGCCGGTGGTGAACTGGCTGTTCGCGCTGGTGTTTACCGGCAGTCACTTCATCGGTGACCGCCTGCTGATCAAGCGGATCATGGGCCATGCGCTGACCCTGCCGGAGCCCGTGTGGACACGCTTGAACGTGGCCTGGATCGTGTTCTTCCTGTTCTGCGGCGCCGCCAACCTGTTCGTGGCCTTTACCTTCCAGGATTACTGGGTCGACTTCAAAGTGTTCGGCAGCCTGGCCATGACCGTGTTGTTCCTGGTGGGCCAGGGCATCTACCTGTCACGCCACCTGCATGACGTTGCCCCTACCACGCCTAAAACCGAGGACTGACATGCTCTACGCCATCATTGCCACCGACGTGGCCAATTCGCTGGAAAAACGCCTGAGCGTACGTCCGGCCCATGTCGAGCGCCTCAAGCAGCTGCAGGCCGAAGGCCGTATCGTGCTGGCCGGCCCGCACCCGGCGGTAGACAGCAACGACCCAGGCGATGCCGGTTTCACCGGTAGCCTGATCGTCGCTGAGTTCGCCTCCCTGGCCGACGCCCAGGCCTGGGCGAAGGCTGATCCTTACGTGGCGGCCGGCGTTTACGCGGACGTCGTGATCAAGCCGTTCAAGCAAGTCTTGCCTTGATAACGGCCGCGCCGAACCTAATCGGTTCGGCGCATGCCTAATTGCTCATTATTCTCGGTACCCTGCCGACAACGTTCTGAATATTCGTGTGGAATCAGGAGTTCCGATGCGCTTACGTCAGTTGTGTCTGTTGGCAGTGGTAATGATCGGGGCTACGGCCCACGCTGAAGAAACCTCGAACACCGGCAGTTCCACGCCCCTGTCCTTGAGTGCCGGCGCCCAGATCACCGAGTTGCAGCAACGTTTGAAAGAAAGCGAACGCCAGCGTGAAGAACTGAGCAAGCAACTGCAAAGCGCAGATGCTGCCCGCGAAAGCGCCCAATTGAGTCGCCTTCGCCAAGAGAACCAACGCCTGGCCCAGCAACTCAAAGATACACAGGGCGGCGCCTTGACCCGCTGGCTGACCGAGCAACAACAGTGGTTCGTCACCGGCGGGGCCGTCGCACTGATCGCTCTGCTGTGCGGGATCTTCGCCAGCGGGGGGCACCGTCGCCGTCGACAATGGCTAAATTGAGTGAGTCATGAGCGAGCTGTTACTGATAGATGATGACCAGGAGCTCTGTGAGCTGCTGACCAGTTGGTTGAGCCAGGAAGGCTTTCAGGTGCGTGCCTGCCATGACGGCTTGAGTGCGCGCAAAGCCTTGGCCGACAGCGCGCCGGCTGCGGTGGTGCTCGACGTGATGCTGCCCGACGGCAGCGGCCTTGAATTGCTCAAGCAATTGCGCAACGATCACCCGGAACTGCCGGTGCTGATGCTCTCGGCCCGTGGTGAACCGCTGGACCGCATCCTCGGCCTGGAACTGGGCGCCGACGATTACCTGGCCAAGCCCTGCGACCCACGCGAGCTGACCGCCCGCCTGCGCGCCGTATTGCGCCGCAGCCATCCGGCCGCCGTGTCGACCCAGCTGGAATTGGGCGACCTGTGCTTCAGCCCGGTGCGCGGCGTGGTCAGCATCGACGAGCAGGAATTCGCCCTCACCGTTTCCGAAAGCCGCCTGCTGGAAGCGCTGCTGCGTCAGCCCGGCGAACCGCTGGACAAACAGGAACTGGCGCAGATCGCCCTGGGCCGCAAGCTGACCCTTTACGATCGCAGCCTGGACATGCACGTCAGCAACCTGCGCAAAAAAATCGGCCCACACCCGGATGGCCGGCCACGGATCGTGGCGTTGCGTAGCCGGGGCTACTACTACAGCATGTAAAGCATCCGATTTTGCGTCCATGCAAAAAGCCCAGCTGACAGGCTGGGCTTTTTTATTCAAAACAGATTCAATGGGTTTTCATTGCATCGGTAGTGGCTTTGATTATTTCTTTCGCGGCCTCAACACTGATTGGCAGAGGTGCCTGGGAGTCATCCTGATCAGGCTTTGGCCTGTGATGGAAGTACCGCAGCAGAGCTATCAGAAGTAGAGTTGGTACGGTGGAAAGGGACACTATGATTGGAATATCGCCCGTACTGTGCGGGCGAACAGCGGTAAAAAAGTACCAAGTACCCGCTGAAATCCGAATATTCCCCAAGAAAACAAATCCAAGCAGCGATACGTAAAACAGCAAAATCAACGCGACAGTAACATTGGTCAGTCGCTTCTCCCACCTGAAGCGCCAGGACTCTCTCTTCAGATAGTCACTGATCAGACCAGTATTATCAGCCTCCCCTCCCGCCAAATCGTCGCTGGTATCGTTCATAGAAGCCCGATCGCCTTCAGCCTGAACTCCATTGCCACCGTCGACACGCCAAAAGCATTCGCCAGTTTTGCAATATCAGTGACTCTCTGCTCAAGAACCATGTGCTTCACCAATGCAGCGGGCATCAAGAGAGCAGCAGCAAATCGGTTAGCTGCAATCTCTTTAGGATCCCGAGATCTGGCACTGAATTGCTCGGAAGTGTCTCGAGGTGCGTCAAGATCGCCATGCACATGGTGACCAATCTCATGTGCAATGGTGAAACGCTGCCGTACCGGAGCATCGAGAAAATTGTAAGTAATCAACGGCTCGCCATTTCGGAAAGAGTAGTGACCACTCTCAGATGGACGCCAAGTCTCCCGCTCAAATGGCGTGAGAGCCTTTACTTCTATCCCCATCGACTCAGCGATAACTTTTGGATTGACCGGCAAGCTGCCACTCCAATGGGCGCGCAGGACGTCATCGGCAGTTCTGTACTCCATGCGTCCTCCTTTTACATAGCTGAAAACAATGGCTTTGCGAGCTAAAAATGAGGCCGGATTTTGCACAAGTCAAGTCTCCCCGTCAAATTACAGTTGACACAAGTGGATCCTCTTGATCCATACAAATCGAGGTAATGCTGTGTTTTTATACAGCCACCCGAGCCGCATTGCCAACCCCCTGGATACATACCGTAGCAATACAGCGGCAACTCCTCCCATGCCCAGAATTGCACTGAGCCAGCAACGTTCATTACCACCCGAGACGGTGGCGATGCTCCAACAGTTTTGTCAGTTCCCGCCAAACCCCTCTTTACCCAAGCTTTACGCTCCCCTGACCGCCACTGACCTTGATCTCCGTAATCTACTCACATCCGGACTCACCGGAATAGAGACAGGAGAATCACCATGCGCAAGACCCTTATCGCTTTGATGTTCGCCGCTGCCCTGCCCACCGTTGCCATGGCGGCAATGCCTGAAGGCCCAGGCCCGATGGGCGGCCCGGAAGGCCACATGATGGGTGGCCCGGGCCACGGCGGTGAACACGGTCCGCGTGGCAAAGGCGGCCCTTTCAGCCAACTGGACCTGAGCAAGGAACAGCGCCAGCAGATCGGCAAGTTGATGGGCGACCAATGGCACGCTCGCAAAGACCTGACCAAGAAGTACTTGGACAAATTGCCAGCCGCTGACCAGAAAGCCATGCAGGACGAAATCGCCGCCGGCAAGCAGAAAACCCAGGCGGACATCCGTGCGGTGCTCAAGCCTGACCAGCAGAAGAAATTCGACGAGATCGTCAAGCAGCAGGAACAGCGTCGCGCCGAATGGAAGGAATTCCAGGCCTGGAAAGCGCAACAGCCGCAAAAAGCGCAATAATGCACCCGCGTTAACGCTCCCAGCCCAGTGGTCACCGCCACTGGGCTTTTCCTGTTTGAGGGTTTCCTGTGCGTTCATTGTTCTGGCGCATCCTGGCCAGTTTCTGGCTGGCCATCGCCTTGGTTGCCGGGTTGTCGATCCTGCTTGGGCACATGCTCAATCAAGATGCCTGGATTCTCAGCCGCCACCCCGGCCTCAATAACCTGGCCGAAGAGTGGACCCAGCTCTACGAAGCCCAGGGTGAGGACGCGGCCCAGGATTTGCTGCAACAACGCAAGCGCCAGTACCACATCGACGTACAAGTGCTGAATGAAAGCGGCGAGCCGGTGGTGCGCGGCACCTTTCCGCGCCGCGCCGCCGCTTTCGAAGCACGCCAGAATGACAGCCAGGACGGCCACTTGCCCTGGCGTCGCCTGACCGCCGAGTACACCAGCGAAAAGACCGGCGACACCTATCTGCTGATCTACCGCATCCCCCACCCGGAACTCGACGCCTGGCACCGCAGCAGCCTTTTGTGGCCGTTGAGCGCGTTGGCGATTGCGCTGGTCGTGCTGACCCTGTTCAGCCTGTTGGTGACGCTGTCCATCACCCGTCCCCTCAGCCGTTTACGCGGCGCAGTGCATGACCTTGGCCAAGCCACCTATCAGCAAAACAGCCTGGCGCGCCTGGCCAACCGTCGCGATGAATTCGGCGTGCTGGCCACCGATTTCAACCGCATGGGCGCCCGCCTGCAAAGCCTGATCGGCAGCCAGCGCCAATTGCTGCGCGACGTGTCCCACGAACTGCGCTCACCGTTGGCGCGCTTGCGCATCGCCCTGGCCCTGGCCGAACGCGCCAGCCCCGAAGAGCGGGAAAAACTCTGGCCGCGCCTGACCCGCGAGTGCGACCGTCTGGAAGCCTTGATCAGTGAAATTCTGGTACTGGCCCGCGTTGATGCCGACAACGCCAGCGCTGAAGAGGTCGACCTCACCGTCTTGCTCAAAACCTTGCAAAAAGACGCCCAGCTCGGCGCGCCGGACCAGGTGGTGCAACTGAACGCCGACACCGACCTGCACCTGAAGGGCTGGCCGACCATGATCGAACGCGCGGTGGATAACCTGCTGCGCAATGCCCAACGCTTCAATCCGCAGGGCCAGCCGATCGAACTGCACGCCCAGCGTCAGGGTGACCGGATCCTGATCAGCGTGCGCGACCACGGCCCCGGTGTTGAGGCCGAACACTTGAGCCAGCTGGGCGAACCCTTCTACCGCGCCCCCGGCCAGACCGCACAAGGCCATGGCCTGGGCCTGGCGATTGCGCGTCGCGCCGCCGAACGCCATGGCGGCAGCTTGATCCTGGCCAACCATCCTGACGGCGGTTTTGTTGCCAGCATCGAGCTGCCGCTGGAACCTGGGGTTGTCACACCGGCCTGATGATCTTCTATAGTGGCCCTTCTCTTACGGAGGGCCTTTGATGACTGACCTGCTGACTCCCATCCAAGCCGCACTCGCTCTACCACAAACGCCACTGACCTTTACCGAAGCCGGCGCCCTGCCCTCGACCTTCGCCGTGACTGAGCTGGCCAGCGCCAGCATCGGTGCCGCGGGCCAGGCGGTGGCGCAGTTGATCCAACAACAGACCGGGCGCCTGCCCAGCGTCAGTGTGGACCGACGACTTGCGTCCTTCTGGTTTTCGTCTTCTATCCGCCCGGTAGGCTGGGAAACACCGCCGCTATGGGACCCGGTGGCCGGCGACTACGCCAGCGCCGATGGCTGGATTCGCCTGCACACCAATGCGCCCCATCACCGCGCGGCGGCCGAGCGTGTGCTGGGCAAGGTGACCGACCGGGCCGAAATGGCCGCCAAGGTTGCCAAGTGGAACGCCGCCGAACTGGAACAGGCGATTGTCGACGAGGGCGGTTGCGCCGCGCAGATGCGTGACTGGCAAGCCTGGCAGGCCCACCCCCAAGGGTTGGCGGTGAATGCCGAAGAACTGGTGCAGCGCCAGACCTTTGCAACCACCACCGACAAGCCCTGGCTCGGCTCGGTTGCGCGGCCACTGGCGCGCCTCAAGGTATTGGACCTGACCCGCGTGCTCGCCGGCCCCGTCGCCAGCCGTTTTCTCGCAGGCCTGGGCGCTGATGTGCTGCGCATCGACTCGCCCACCTGGAACGAACCCGGCGTAGTACCGGAAATGACCCTGGGCAAACGCTGCGCCCGCCTGGATCTGAAAAGCCCGGAAGGCCGACAGGTTTTCGAAGGCCTGCTCAAGGAAGCTGACATCCTGTTCCATGGTTACCGCGCCGATGCCCTGGAACAGTTGGGTTACACCGCCAATGGACTGCAAACCCTCGCCCCCGGCCTGATCGACGTCAGCCTCAACGCCTACGGCTGGAGCGGCCCGTGGCGCAACCGTCGGGGTTTCGACAGCCTGGTGCAGATGAGCAGCGGAATCCCCGCCGCCGGCATGGCCTGGAAACAGTCGAACAAACCAGTGCCGCTGCCGTTGCAGGCGTTGGATCACGCCACCGGGTATTTGATGGCGGCCAGTGCGATTCAAGCATTGAACGAACGATTGAAGTCCGGGCGTGGTGGCGCGGCGCGGTTGTCATTGGCGCGAACGGCGAGCTTGTTGGTGGAGGCTGGACAAGTGCCGGAGCAACCCGCGTTACGCGCCGAAGCGCCAACGGATCAAGGCGTATTGGTGGAGCAGACAGCCTGGGGCCAGGCACATCGATTATTGCCACCGGTGACCATCAGCGGCACGCCGTTGCAGTGGGATTTGCCGGCTGGGGAATTGGGATCACACCGACCTCAGTGGTGACCTTGAGTCCGCATTCGCGAGCAAGCCCGCTCCCACATTTTGACCGAGTACCTCCAGGGAATGCGGTCGAATGTGGGAGCGGGCTTGCTCGCGAAGAGGCCAGTCCAGGCACTATCAATCCGCCCGCTGCAACGACGTCCACAAGTGCTGCGCCGCATACGCCCTGAGCGGTCGCCAAGCCTCAGCCCGCGCCAGCAACTGGCGTGGGCTCACCGGCCCACCTTCCAACGCCACCAGCGCATTGATCAACCCGATATCCCCCGATGCAAACGCATCCGCCTCGCGCATCTGGCGCATGGCGATGTACTGCGCGGTCCAATCACCAATGCCTGGCAACGCCACCAACCGCGCCACACCGGCCTTGAGGTTGGCCTGGGGTTCGAACAAGTGGGGATCATCCAGCAACGCCTGGGCCACACCCGACAAGGTCCGCCCACGCGCCTTGGGCATGCCCAGCGTCGCCAGGTCCGCCGCTGCCAACACCTCGGCGGAGGGGAACACATGGGTGATACCGGCATGTGGGGTTGCCAGTGGCTGACCGTATTGCGTCACCAACTTGCCCGCCAGACGAATCGCAGCCACCACAGTGATTTGCTGGCCCAACACCGCACGAATCGCCAGTTCCAGGCCATCCCAGGTGCCCGGCACACGCAGGCCCGGACGCGCCGCAACCAGTTGCGCCATCAAGGGGTCCGTCGCCAGTTGCGGGTTGATCAACTGAGGGTGGGCGTCCAGATCAAACATAGCGCGCAGGCGACGCTCGATCTCAGGCAAAGCCGCCGCGTCTGGAAAATCCACCTCCACGTCGAGCCAATCGCCATCCCCCCTTGCCACACTGATCCAGCCCTGCTGCCCGCCGAGGCGGATACTGCGCCGGTACACGTTCGCTTCGACCGTCTCCATCCCGCCGATCGCCCGCGCCGACAGAAACCCCACCATTGCCGCCCAATCGTAGGGTGGCTGATACGCCAGTCTCACAACGACAACACCCCGCTGTACAACCCATACGCCGCCAGCCCTGCGCCTGCGATCACGCAGCTGAAAATGCCTTTTTCCATGTGGGTAAACAAGGGCTGGCCCTGTTCACGCTTGGCGAGGGCGAACAGGATCACGCCCGGCGCATACAACAACGCCGACAGCAGCAGGTATTTCAAGCCCCCGGCGTAGAGCAGCCACACCGCGTAGCCGAGGGCAATCAGGCCGACCAGCAGGTCCTTCATGCGCTGGCCGTGGGCGCCTTCATAGGTCTCGCCGCGCCCGCTCAGCAGCACCGCATAGGCGGCCGACCACAGGTAGGGCACCAGAATCATTGAGGACGCCAGGTAGATCAGCGTGGTGTAGGTGCTGTGGGAAAACAGCGTGATCACCAGGAACAGTTGGATCATCACATTGGTCAGCCACAGCGCATTGACCGGCACCTGATTGACGTTTTCCTTTTTCAGGAAGGCCGGCATGGTCTTGTCATGGGCGGTGGCGTAGAGAATTTCCGCGCAGAGCAGCGCCCACGACAACAAGGCGCCGAGCAACGACACCGCGAGGCCGATGCTGATCGCCATCGCGCCCCACGGGCCGACGATATGTTCCAGCACACCCGCCAGGGACGGGTTTTGTAATTGCGCCAGTTCCGGCTGGCTCATGATCCCCAAAGACAGCACGTTCACCAGCACCAGCAATGCCAACACACCCAGGAAACCAATCACCGTGGCGCGGCCCACATCCGAGCGTTTCTCCGCCCGCGCCGAGTAGACACTGGCGCCTTCGATGCCGATGAACACAAACACAGTGACCAGCATCATGTTGCGCACCTGGTCCACCACGCTGCCGATCTTCGGGTTGCCCAGGCCCCAGATATCGCGGGTGAAGATATCCGCCTTGAACGCCACGGCGGCGATCACGATGAACATCAGCAACGGCACGATCTTGGCCACGGTGGTGATCTGGTTGATGAACGCCGCCTCCTTGATCCCACGCATCACCAGGAAATGCACGGCCCACAGCAACAAGGATGCACAGCCGATGGCCACCGGTGTGTTGCCCTGGCCGAACACGGGAAAAAAGTAGCCGAGGGTACTAAATAGCAACACGAAGTAACCCACGTTGCCCATCCAGGCGCTGATCCAGTAACCCCAAGCGGAAGAGAAACCCATGTAATCGCCGAAACCCGCCTTGGCGTAGGCGTACACCCCCGAATCCAGCTCGGGCTTGCGGTTGGCCAAGGTCTGGAACACGAATGCCAGGGTCAACATGCCGACGGCGGTGATTGCCCAACCGATCAGCACGGCCCCCACCTCGGCGCGGGCAGCCATGTTCTGCGGCAAGGAAAAAATCCCGCCGCCGATCATCGAGCCCACCACCAGGGCGATCAAGGCGCTGAGTCGAAGTTTCTGGGCCGGTTGGGACATACACACTCCTGGTCAATAACTGTTTGAGCCGACAACCGTGCACTCAACTAATTAACTCAGCGAGTGTAGCGTTTATTAGAGAAGGCGATAAAACTGACACGTTCATAACGTAATGGCATGTCAGTTACACACAATTAGGCTTATTTAGAATTTAAATACTGCCCACGCATTGCGCTTATAGCGCTTTGGTGAAACTTCGTTCAAAAAGTTTGCACATCTGGAAATACGGTCTAGCTTCAAACGTCCACGGACCTGACTAATAGATTAACCATAAAGCGAGAGAAGCGCTCTGCAAAGCACCTCTCCGAGGTTTTATATCGCCCACGAGTTTCCAGCCTAAGTCATTAATTCACAATGGAATGTGCCAATGAAGTGATCTGAGTCAGCTGTTTGAATAGCACACGGAATTATTCTGTGGTCTCTCTTCTCCTGCATTGGAGTTATGCAATGTCTGAATCTCCCGGAAAACTTCGACTCGGCGCACTGGTTGCACTTGTCGTGGGCTCGATGATTGGCGGCGGGATCTTCTCACTGCCGCAGAACATGGCCGCCAGCGCCGACGTCGGCGCGGTGTTGATTGGTTGGGTGATTACCGCCATCGGCATGTTGACCCTCGCCTTTGTGTTCCAGACCCTCGCCAACCGCAAGCCTGACCTCGACGGCGGGGTCTACGCCTACGCCAAGGCCGGTTTCGGCGACTACATGGGTTTCTCGTCCGCCTGGGGCTACTGGATCAGTGCCTGGCTGGGCAACGTCGGTTACTTCGTGTTGCTGTTCAGCACCCTCGGTTACTTCTTCCCGCTATTTGGAGAGGGAAATACCCCTGCTGCGGTGATCGGTGCCTCGGCGCTGCTGTGGGCCGTGCATTTCCTGGTGCTGCGCGGCATCAAGGAAGCGGCGTTCATCAACCTGGTGACCACCGTCGCCAAGGTCGTACCGCTGGTGCTGTTCGTGTTGATCGCGCTGTTTGCGTTCAAGCTGGAGATCTTCACCGCTGACATCTGGGGCGTGAAAAACCCGGACCTGGGCAGTGTGATGAACCAGGTGCGCAACATGATGCTGGTCACCGTCTGGGTGTTCATCGGCATCGAAGGCGCGAGCATCTTCTCGTCCCGTGCGGAAAAACGCTCCGACGTGGGCAAGGCCACCGTGATCGGTTTTATCACCGTGCTGCTGTTCCTGATGCTGGTGAACGTGCTGTCCCTGGGCATCATGACCCAACCGGAACTGGCCAAGCTGCAAAACCCGTCGATGGCCGCCGTGCTGGAGCATGTGGTGGGCCACTGGGGCGCGGTGCTGATCAGCGTCGGCCTGATCATCTCGCTGCTGGGGGCGCTGCTGTCGTGGGTGCTGCTGTGTGCGGAGATCATGTTCGCCGCCGCCAAGGACCACACCATGCCGGAGTTCCTGCGCAAGGAGAACGCTAACCATGTGCCGGTCAACGCCCTGTGGCTGACCAACGCCATGGTGCAACTGTTCCTGGTGATCACGCTGTTTTCCGCCAGCACTTACCTGTCGCTGATCTACCTCGCCACCTCGATGATCCTGGTGCCTTACCTGTGGTCGGCGGCCTACGCCCTGCTGCTGGCGGTGCGCGGCGAGACCTACGAAAACGCCCTGAAAGAGCGCAAGAAAGACCTGTTCATCGGCGCCATCGCCCTGATCTACGCGATCTGGCTGCTCTACGCCGGCGGCACCAAATACCTGCTGCTCTCCGCCCTGCTCTACGCCCCCGGCGCGATCCTGTTCGCCAAGGCCAAGCGTGAACTGGGCAAACCGATTTTCACCAACGTCGAGAAGCTGATTTTCGCCGCAGTGGTCATTGGCGCCCTGGTGGCGGCCTATGGGCTCTACGACGGCTTCCTGACCCTGTAACACCTGAATCTTTTGTTCACTGGAGGATCTGAAATGACCACGGAAAAAGTGAAGTACGGCGTACATTCCGAAGCCGGCAAACTGCGCAAAGTCATGGTGTGCTCCCCAGGCTTGGCCCACCAGCGGCTGACCCCCAACAACTGCGATGAACTGCTGTTCGATGACGTGCTGTGGGTGGCCCAGGCCAAGCGCGACCATTTCGACTTCGTGACCAAGATGCGCGAGCGGGATATTGATGTGCTGGAAATGCACAACCTGCTCACCGACATCGTCGCCATCCCCGACGCGCTGGACTGGATCCTGGAGCGCAAGATCACCGCCAACACCGTCGGCCTGGGCCTGGTGGATGAAGTCAGCTCCTGGCTGCGCAGCCTGGAGCCGCGCAAAATCAGTGAGTTCCTGATTGGTGGCGTGTCCGCCGATGACCTGCCGAGCAGCTTCGGTGGCAAGACCATCGAGATGTTCCGCGACTTTCTCGGGCATTCCAGCTTCATCCTGCCGCCGCTGCCCAACACTCAGTTCACCCGTGACACCACCTGCTGGATCTACGGCGGCGTGACGCTGAACCCGATGTACTGGCCGGCGCGACGCCAGGAGACCCTGCTGACCACCGCCATCTACAAGTTCCACCCGGAGTTCACCAACGCGGACTTCCAGATCTGGTACGGCGACCCGGATCAAGAACACGGCGCGTCCACCCTGGAAGGCGGCGACGTGATGCCCATCGGCAACGGCGTAGTCCTGATTGGCATGGGCGAGCGTTCGTCGCACCAGGCCATCGGCCAACTGGCGCGTAACCTGTTCAAGAACACGGCGGTGGAAAAAGTCATCGTGGCCGGCCTGCCGAAATCCCGCGCCGCGATGCACCTGGACACCGTGTTCAGCTTCTGCGACCGCGACCTGGTCACCATCTTCCCCGAAGTGGTCAACCAGATCGTGCCGTTCACCCTGCGCCCAGACGAGAGCAAGCCTCACGGCATCGATATCCAACGCGAGAAAACCAACTTCCTCGACACCGTCGCCGCGGCCCTCGGCCTCAAGGCCCTGCGCGTGGTGGAAACCGGCGGCAACAGCTTCGCCGCCGAACGCGAGCAGTGGGACGACGGCAACAACGTGGTGGCCGTGGAGCCCGGCGTGGTGATCGGTTACGACCGCAACACCTACACCAACACCCTGCTGCGCAAGGCCGGTGTGGAAGTCATCACCATCAGTGCCGGTGAACTGGGCCGTGGCCGTGGCGGCGGCCACTGCATGACCTGCCCGATCATCCGCGACCCTATCGACTACTAAACGACCATCCACCCGGCGGCGCATATCCCGCGCCGACCGGGCCGATTACCGAATCCAAGGAGAATCATCATGGCGTTCAACATTCACAACCGCAGCCTGCTCAGCCTGGAACACCACACTCCGCGCGAGCTGCGCTACCTGCTGGACCTGTCCCGCGACCTCAAGCGCGCCAAGTACACCGGCACCGAACAGCAACACCTCAAAGGCAACAACATCGCGCTGATCTTCGAAAAAACCTCCACCCGCACCCGCTGCGCCTTCGAAGTGGCCGCCTATGACCAAGGCGCCAACGTCACCTACATCGACCCGGGGTCCTCGCAGATCGGCCACAAGGAAAGCATGAAGGACACCGCCCGCGTACTCGGGCGCATGTATGACGCCATCGAATACCGAGGCTTCAAGCAGGAGATCGTCGAAGAGCTGGCCAAGTTTGCCGGCGTGCCGGTGTTCAACGGCCTGACTGATGAATATCACCCGACCCAGATGATCGCCGACGTGCTGACCATGCGCGAACACGCCGACAAGCCGATCCACGAGATCAGCTACGCCTACCTGGGCGATGCCCGCAACAATATGGGCAACTCGCTACTGCTGGTGGGCGCCAAGCTCGGCATGGACGTGCGTATCTGCGCGCCTAAAGCCCTGTGGCCCCACGATGACCTGGTTGGGCGCTGCAAGAAATACGCAGAGGAAAGCGGCGCGCGCATCACCCTCACCGAAGACCCGAAAGCCGCGGTCAAGGGCGTGGACTTCATCCACACCGACGTGTGGGTATCGATGGGTGAGCCCGTGGAAGCCTGGGCCGAGCGCATCGAACAACTACTGCCATACCAAGTGAACGCCGAGCTGATGAAAGCCACCGGCAACCCGCGCACCAAGTTCATGCACTGCCTGCCGGCGTTCCACAACAGCGATACCAAGGTCGGCAAGCAGATTGCCGAGCAGTATCCGCACCTGGCCAATGGCATTGAAGTAACAGACGACGTGTTCGAGTCGCCGGCCTGCATCGCCTTCGAGCAAGCGGAAAACCGCATGCACACCATCAAGGCGATCCTGGTGTCGACCCTGGCCGACCTGTAACCCTTTCTTCGGGGGAGCCCGCTCCCCCGCTGCTTTGAAAAAGGACAGACGCTATGCGTATCGTCGTTGCACTGGGCGGTAACGCCCTGCTCCGCCGTGGTGAACCCATGACTGCGGACAACCAACGCGCCAATATCCGAATTGCCACCGAACAGATCGCCAAGATCCACCCCGGCAACGAGCTGGTGATCGCCCACGGCAATGGCCCGCAAGTCGGCCTGCTGTCGTTGCAGGCGGCGGCCTACACCCAGGTCTCGCCGTACCCGCTGGACGTGCTCGGCGCCGAGACCGAAGGCATGATCGGCTACATCATCGAACAGGAACTGGGCAACCTGCTGGACTTCGAAGTGCCCTTCGCCACCCTGCTCACCCAGGTCGAAGTGGACGCCAAGGACCCGGCTTTCAAGAACCCGACCAAGCCCATCGGCCCGGTGTATTCCAAGGCCGAAGCGGAGAAACTCGCCGCCGAAAAAGGCTGGGCCATTGCGCCGGACGGCGACAAGTACCGTCGTGTGGTCGCCAGCCCGCGCCCTAAACGTATCTTTGAAATCCGCCCGATCAAGTGGCTGCTGGAAAAAAGCAGCATCGTGATCTGCGCGGGGGGCGGCGGCATCCCGACCATGTATGGCGAGGACGGCAAGCTCAAAGGCATCGAAGCGGTGATCGACAAAGACCTGTGTTCGTCGCTGCTGGCCTCGCAGTTGGACGCCGATCTGCTGGTGATCGCCACCGACGTCAACGCCGCGTTTATCGATTTCGGCAAACCGACCCAGAAGGCCATCGGCCAGGCCCACCCCGACGAAATGGAAAAACTCGGCTTCGCCGCCGGTTCCATGGGGCCCAAGGTACAAGCTGCCTGCGAGTTCGCCCGCCAGACTGGCAAAACCGCCGTCATCGGTTCACTCTCGGACATCGAAGCCATCGTCCAGGGCAGCGCCGGTACGCGCATCAGCACGGCAAAACCTGGCATCACCTATCTGTGAAGTAGAGGAGAGACGCCTATGGCCACCTTTGAACCGGGTCACTTGCACGTTGAACGCCACGCGCTGAATGCGCAGGACTACAGCTACAATCTGTGTATCGACTACGAAGTCAGCCAGGATCCAAAGGAAGGCAAAGGCATGCTGTTCAAGCTGCATGGCTCGGTGCAGGGCAAGGACCTCAAGGAAGAGTTCTTCCTGCCCAAGGACCAGGCGTTCGACTTTGCGCGGCACGCGATGAACATTGCGCAGAAGTACGGCATGCCGAAGATCGCCGTGTTGAACGGCGCGATGCACAAGCAGTACGACTTGATGTTCGAGGATGTGCGGCATCAGTTGGATGTGAAGCCGGGTGATCCGGTAAAGCCCGAACACTTGGAGTAGGAACACCGCAACTCCCCCTGTGGGAGCTGGCTTGCCTGCGATAGCGGTGGTTCAGTCACCCGATGTATTGACTGAAAGTACGCTATCGCAGGCAAGCCAGCTCCCACATTTTTTGATCTGCATCGCCTGTCAGGCATACTTGCCGCCTCTCGCTCCCCAGAATTGTTAGCGCCCCATGCGTATCCACGTCAGCTTCATCGACCGCGTCGGCATTACCCAGGAAGTCCTGGCCCTGCTCGGTGGGCGCAATCTCAACCTGGATGCGGTGGAGATGGTGCCGCCCAACGTCTACATCGACGCGCCGACCCTGAGCGCCGAAGTACTCGAAGAACTGCGCGACGCCCTCTTCAGCGTGCAGGGCGTGCAAGCGGTGACCGTGGTGGACATCCTCCCCGGCCAACGTCGCCACCTGCAACTCGATGCCCTGTTGGCCGCCATGACCGACCCGGTGCTGGCGCTGGACAGCGCGGGCAAGATCCTGCTGGCCAACCCGGCGCTGATCGCCCTGTATGCTCGCGAGCCGGCGGGCGAAAGCATCAGCGAACTGTTCAATGACCCGAAGCTACTCGACACCCTGCTGGAGCAAGGCTTTCGCTTGCCGCTGCGCGAGATCAGCGTCAACGGCCAGACCCTGCTGCTGGACGCCACGCCGATCACTGACGCCGGCGCCCTGCTCACCCTCTACCAACCCAACCGCATCGGCGAACAGCTGTCGGCGCTGCACCATGACCATGCCGAAGGCTTTGACGCGCTGCTCGGTGAATCCCCGGTCATCCGCACGCTCAAGGCCCGCGCCCAGCGGGTAGCGGCGTTGGATGCCCCGTTGTTGATCCAGGGCGAAACCGGCACCGGCAAAGAGCTGGTGGCGCGGGCCTGTCATGCCATCAGTGCGCGCCACAGTGCGCCCTTCCTGGCCTTGAACTGCGCGGCGCTGCCGGAGAACCTCGCGGAAAGCGAGTTGTTCGGTTATGCACCGGGCGCCTTTACCGGCGCGCAACGCGGCGGCAAGCCGGGGCTGATGGAGTTGGCCAACCAGGGCACGGTGTTTCTGGATGAGATCGGTGAGATGTCGCCGTACTTGCAGGCCAAGCTGCTGCGGTTTCTCAACGACGGCAGCTTCCGCCGCGTGGGCGGTGACCGCGAAGTGAAGGTCAATGTGCGCATCCTCAGCGCCACCCACCGCGATCTGGAAAAAATGGTCAGCGAAGGCACCTTTCGCGAAGACCTGTTCTATCGCCTCAACGTGCTCAACGTCGAAGTGCCGCCATTGCGCGCACGCGGCCAGGACATCCTGTTGCTGGCCCGTTATTTCATGCAGCAGGCCTGTGCGCAGATCCAGCGTCCGGTGTGCCGCCTGGCACCCGGCACGTACCCGGCGCTGCTGGGCAACCGCTGGCCGGGCAACGTTCGGCAACTGCAGAACGTGATCTTCCGCGCCGCCGCCATCTGCGAAAGCAGCCTGGTGGACATTGGCGACCTGGATATCGCCGGCACGTCAGTGGCGCGCCAGAGCGACGGTGAAATCGACAGCCTCGAACAGGCGGTGGAAGACTTCGAGCGCAACCTGCTGGAAACGCTATACACCAGCTACCCCTCGACCCGCCAACTGGCCAGCCGGTTGCAGACGTCCCATACGGCGATTGCCCATCGCCTGCGCAAGTACGGCATCCCGAATAAGGTCTGAGAACGACATCGGCTGTACTGAAAGCGCTACAGCGTAACGATATCGCTACAACCCTGTTTTTTGCGCGCCATGCAAGGCTTTGATCCGCATAGGCTTTTTTTCCTGCGCCCAGCTGTAGCGAAATCGCTACAGCCATAATGCATAACGTTATAACCAATTTTATTAACTCATTGATTTATAACGATTAAATAAGATTGGCCGCGATATTGCTAAGCAACTCCCCATTATTCCAATCCCGTCCACCAGACGAATCTGGCCTTGAGGAGTTTCCATGAGCGAGTTGCGTTTCACTGAAGATCACGAATGGCTGCGCGCCGAAGCTGACGGCAGCGTCACCGTGGGTATCACCGCTTTCGCGCAGAACGCGCTGGGTGATGTGGTTTTCGTGCAACTGCCGGAGTTGCAGGCCTATGACAAGGGCGCCGAGGCGTCCACCGTTGAGTCGGTCAAAGCGGCCAGCGGCGTGTACATGCCTTTGGACGGTGAAGTCCTTGAAGTGAACGACAAATTGGATGGCAGCCCGGAGCTGGTCAACGAAGACCCGATGGGCGAAGGTTGGTTCTTCCGCTTTAAACCGGCCGATGCCGGTGCGGTCGCTAAACTGTTGGATCAGGACGCGTACGACCGCCTGATCAAAGCCAACGCTGAAGCCTGAGGAGCGCGCCATGTCGATCAACATCAGCACCGCCAACGAATTCATCGCCCGCCACATCGGCCCGCGCCAGGAAGATGAGCAGCAGATGCTCGCCAGCCTGGGCTTCGACTCCCTGGAAGCGCTGAGCGCCAGCGTGATCCCGGAAAGCATCAAGGGCACCAGCGTGCTCGGCCTGGAAGACGGCCTGAGCGAAGCCGAGGCACTGGCCAAGATCAAGGCCATCGCCGGCAAGAACCAACTGTTCAAGACCTACATCGGCCAGGGTTACTACAACTGCCACACGCCGTCGCCGATCCTGCGCAACCTGCTGGAAAACCCGGCCTGGTACACCGCCTACACCCCGTACCAACCCGAGATTTCCCAAGGCCGCCTGGAAGCGCTGCTGAACTTCCAGACCCTGATCAGCGACCTCACCGGCCTGCCGATAGCCAACGCCTCCTTGCTCGATGAAGCCACCGCCGCCGCCGAAGCCATGACCTTCTGCAAGCGCCTGAGCAAGAACAAGGGCAGCAACGCCTTCTTCGCCTCGATCCACAGCCACCCGCAAACCCTCGACGTGCTGCGAACCCGTGCCGAGCCGTTGGGCATCGACGTGGTGGTGGGCGATGAGCGCGAACTGACCGACGTCAGCCCGTTCTTCGGCGCCCTGCTGCAGTACCCGGCCAGCAACGGTGACGTGTTCGACTACCGCGCACTGACCGAGCGCTTCCACGCCGCCAATGCCCTGGTGGCCGTGGCCGCCGACCTGCTGGCCCTGACCTTGCTGGCCCCGCCGGGCGAATTCGGCGCCGACGTGGCCATCGGCAGCGCGCAACGCTTCGGCGTGCCGCTGGGCTTTGGTGGCCCGCACGCGGCGTATTTCTCCACCAAGGATGCGTTCAAACGCGACATGCCGGGCCGTCTGGTCGGGGTGTCCGTCGACCGTTTCGGCAAGCCGGCCCTGCGCCTGGCCATGCAGACCCGCGAGCAACATATCCGCCGCGAGAAAGCCACGTCGAACATCTGCACCGCCCAGGTGCTGCTGGCCAACATCGCCAGCATGTACGCCGTGTACCACGGCCCCAAAGGCCTGACCCAGATTGCCCAGCGTGTGCACCAACTGACCGCGATCCTGGCCAAGGGCCTGACCGCCCTGGGCTTGAAGGTCGAGCAGGAACACTTCTTCGACACCCTCACCCTCAACACCGGCGCCAACACCGCCGCGCTGCACGACAAGGCGCGTGCCCAGCGCATCAACCTGCGTGTGGTGGATGGCGAGCGTGTGGGTGTGTCGGTGGACGAAACCACCACCCAAGCCGATATCGAAACCCTGTGGGCGATCTTTGCCGACGGCAAGCCCCTGCCCGCTTTCGCCCAGACGGAAAGCACGCTGCCAGCCGCCCTGCTGCGCCAGTCGCCCGTCCTCAGCCACCCGGTCTTCAACCGTTATCACTCCGAAACCGAGCTGATGCGCTACCTGCGCAAGCTGGCCGACAAGGACCTGGCGCTGGACCGCACCATGATCCCGCTGGGCTCGTGCACCATGAAGCTCAACGCCGCCAGCGAAATGATCCCGGTGACCTGGGCCGAGTTCGGTGCCCTGCACCCGTTCGCCCCTGCCGAACAAAGCGCCGGCTACCTGGAGCTGACCTCCGACCTGGAAGCCATGCTCTGCGCCGCCACCGGTTACGACGCGATCTCCCTGCAGCCGAACGCCGGTTCCCAGGGCGAGTACGCAGGCCTCTTGGCCATCCGTGCCTATCACCAGAGCCGTGGCGATGAGCGCCGCGACATCTGCCTGATCCCATCGTCGGCCCACGGCACCAACCCGGCGACCGCCAATATGGCGGGCATGCGCGTGGTCGTGACTGCGTGCGATGCACGCGGCAACGTCGACATCGAAGACCTGCGCGCCAAGGCCATCGAGCACCGCGACCACCTGGCCGCGCTGATGATCACCTACCCGTCCACCCACGGCGTGTTCGAAGAAGGTATCCGCGAAATCTGCGGCATCATTCACGACAACGGCGGCCAGGTGTACATCGATGGCGCCAACATGAACGCCATGGTCGGCCTGTGCGCACCGGGCAAGTTCGGCGGCGACGTGTCCCACCTGAACCTGCACAAGACCTTCTGCATCCCTCACGGTGGTGGCGGCCCAGGCGTCGGCCCGATTGGCGTCAAGTCGCACCTCACGCCGTTCCTGCCAGGCCACGCGGCCATGGAACGCAAGGAAGGCGCGGTGTGTGCGGCGCCATTCGGCAGCGCAAGCATTTTGCCGATCACCTGGATGTACATCAGCATGATGGGCGGTGCGGGCCTCAAGCGCGCTTCGCAGCTGGCGATCCTGAATGCCAACTACATCTCCCGTCGTCTGGAAGAGCACTACCCCGTGCTCTACACCGGCAGCAACGGCCTGGTGGCGCACGAATGCATCCTGGATCTGCGCCCCCTCAAAGACAGCAGCGGCATCAGCGTGGACGACGTGGCCAAGCGCCTGATCGACTTCGGCTTCCATGCGCCGACCATGTCGTTCCCGGTGGCCGGCACCTTGATGATCGAGCCGACCGAAAGCGAATCCAAGGAAGAACTGGACCGCTTCTGCAACGCGATGATCGCCATCCGCGAAGAAATCCGCGCGGTGGAAAACGGCACCTTGGACAAGGACGACAACCCACTGAAGAACGCGCCGCACACCGCCGCTGAACTGGTGAGTGAGTGGACTCATCCGTACACCCGCGAGCAGGCGGTGTACCCGGTGCCGTCGTTGATCGAAGGCAAGTACTGGCCGCCGGTTGGGCGGGTGGACAACGTGTTTGGTGATCGCAACCTTGTGTGCGCTTGCCCGTCGATCGAGAGCTACGCCTGATCTGACTGAAGGAACACGGTAAAAATGTGGGAGCTGGCTTGCCTGCGATAGCGGTGTATCAGAGACATAAATGTTGCCTGACCGACCGCTATCGCGGGCAAGCCCGGCTCCCACATTGACCGAGTTCAACCACAAGATTCTCGCCCAATAATAAGAAACCGGAGAACAACCATGTCCCTTAGCGTGTTCGACCTGTTCAAGATTGGCATCGGCCCCTCCAGTTCCCACACCGTTGGCCCGATGCGCGCCGCCGCTCGGTTCGTCGAGGGCCTCAAGCGTGACGACCTGCTGAGCGCCACCACCAGCATCAAGGTGGAACTCTACGGATCGCTGGGCGCCACCGGTAAAGGCCACGGCAGCGACAAGGCCGTGCTGCTGGGCCTGGAAGGCGAACACCCGGACACCGTGAATACCGAAACCGTGGCCACCCGCCTGGCGCAGATGCGCAAGGACGGCCGCCTGAACCTGCTCGGCGAACACAGCATTGCGTTCAACGAGAAAGAACACTTGGCGATGATTCGCAAACCCCTCGCCTACCATCCCAACGGCATGATTTTCCGTGCCTTCGATGCCGCCACTATCCAGATCCGCAGCCGCGAGTACTACTCGGTCGGTGGTGGGTTTGTGGTGGATGAAGACGCCGCCGGGGCCGATCGGATTGTCGAGGATGCCACACCACTGACCTTCCCCTTCAAGCATGCCAAAGACCTCCTCGGCCATTGCACCACCTACGGGTTGTCCATCAGCCAGGTGATGCTGACCAATGAGAGCGCCTGGCGTCCGGAGGCGGAAACCCGCGCCGGGCTGCTGAAGATCTGGCAGGTGATGCAGGACTGTGTGGATGCGGGCTGTCGCAACGAAGGGATTCTGCCCGGCGGCTTGAAGGTCAAGCGGCGCGCCGCGGCCCTGCATCGCCAGCTGTGCAAACACCCGGAGTCGGCGCTGCGCGACCCACTGTCGGTACTCGACTGGGTCAACCTTTACGCCCTGGCCGTCAATGAAGAAAACGCCAACGGCGGCCGCGTGGTCACGGCGCCCACCAACGGCGCGGCGGGCATCGTGCCAGCGGTGCTGCATTACTACATGCGATTTATCCCAGGCGCGAACGAAGACGGTGTGGTGCGCTTCCTGCTCACCGCGGCCGCCATCGGCATTCTGTATAAGGAAAACGCGTCGATCTCCGGCGCCGAAGTCGGCTGTCAGGGCGAGGTTGGCGTGGCCTGTTCCATGGCGGCCGGGGCGTTGTGCGAAGTGTTGGGTGGCAGCGTTTCCCAAGTGGAAAACGCCGCTGAGATCGGCATGGAACACAACCTCGGCCTGACCTGCGACCCGATTGGCGGGCTGGTGCAGGTGCCGTGTATCGAGCGCAATGCGATGGGCTCGGTCAAGGCGATCAATGCGGTGCGCATGGCCTTGCGCGGTGATGGGCAGCACTTTGTGTCCCTCGACAAGGTCATCCGCACCATGCGCCAGACCGGCGCCGACATGAAAAGCAAATACAAGGAAACCGCCCGCGGCGGTTTGGCGGTCAACATTATCGAGTGCTGACGCCTAACGGCGCGCCAGCACGTTTTTCAGGAGCTGAATATGTCCACCGAAACCCTGTTGAAAACCCCTCTGCACGCCCTGCACATCGAACTCGGCGCGCGCATGGTGCCCTTCGCCGGCTACGACATGCCGGTGCAATACCCGTTGGGCGTGATGAAGGAACACCTGCACACCCGTGATCAGGCCGGGCTGTTCGACGTGTCCCACATGGGCCAGATCCGCCTCACCGGCGCCAATGCCGCCAAGGCCTTGGAAACCCTGGTGCCGGTCGACATCATCGACCTGCCGGTGGGTATGCAGCGCTACGCGATGTTCACCAACGACCAGGGCGGTATTCTCGATGACCTGATGGTGGCCAACCTGGGTAACGACGAACTGTTCCTAGTGGTCAACGCCGCCTGCAAGGACCAGGACCTGGCCCACCTGCGCCAGCATCTCGGCGACCAGTGCACCATTGAGCCGCTGTTCGAAGAGCGCGCACTGCTGGCCCTGCAAGGTCCGGCGGCGGTGAAGGTACTGGCGCGCCTGGCACCGGAAGTCACCAAGATGACCTTCATGCAGTTCGCCACGCTGCGCCTGCTGGGCGTGGACTGCTACGTCAGCCGCTCGGGCTACACCGGCGAAGACGGCTTTGAAATCTCCGTGCCCGCCGCCAATGCCGAAAGCCTCGCGCGCAGCCTGCTGGCCGAGACCGAAGTACAGGCCATCGGCCTGGGTGCCCGCGACTCGCTGCGCCTGGAAGCCGGCCTGTGCCTGTACGGCCATGACATGAACACCGACACCACACCGATCGAAGCCAGCCTGCTGTGGGCGATCTCCAAGGCCCGTCGTGCCGACGGAGCCCGTGCCGGCGGCTTCCCGGGTGCCGACAAAATCTTCACCCAGCAGCAAACCGGTGTGAACCGCAAACGTGTAGGCCTGTTGCCGCAAGAACGCACGCCGGTGCGTGAAGGCGCAGAAATCGTCGACGCGGACGGCACCGAGATCGGCAGTGTGTGCAGCGGCGGTTTCGGTCCGACCCTCGGCGGCCCACTGGCCATGGGTTACCTGGACAGCGCCTTCACCGCACTGGATACCGAAGTCTCTGCGTTGGTACGTGGGAAAAAGGTGCCACTACGTGTAAGTAAAATGCCATTTGTGCCGCAACGTTACTACCGTGGTTGATTGACTGTTTCTATAAGTAACGCGATTGCGTTAACGCGCACTAATTTGTAACGCAATCGCCATAAAACAGTGCACTCTCGATAGTCTTTTTTATAGGGATCAAGCTATAACAAGTGACCAACTCTATCGAATAAGTCGGATCCAGAACATTCACCCAAGTGTCATAAGCCCCAGCAAAACCTGGGCTTTTGGCAGGGCTTGTTTTTTCTCTATTAGTTGGCGTAGAGTTTGCCCACTGTGTTTGCATGGGTCGCTTGGAACCTGGACCTGGGCAGTAGCCAAACTTAGCTACAACCCGTTCGACGTCTCTTACTTTCCTGCAACCCAGCCCAGTACTCTTTCCTGCGAAAGGGGCTGTCATTAATTTTTAGCGTCAAGGAAATAAGAAAATGGCTGAACGTCAGAGCGGTACCGTCAAGTGGTTTAACGACGAGAAAGGGTTTGGTTTTATCACTCCAGAAAGCGGTCCGGATCTGTTCGTGCATTTCCGCGCTATTCAGGGCAACGGCTTCAAGAGCCTGAAAGAAGGCCAGAAAGTGACGTTCGTTGCTGTGCAAGGCCAAAAAGGCATGCAGGCTGACGAAGTACAAGCGGAAGGTTGATCCCTCCTGCGACAAAAAGCCCCTGATGGTGACATCAGGGGCTTTTTTATGTGCGTTTGCTCGTAAAATGGCTTTTTTCACAAGAGAGCCCTGCCATGTCAAAACCCCTGCTGAGCCCTCAAGGCGAATTTCCCGCCGTTGGCCTGGGCCGTCGCCTGGCAGCGATGTTCTATGACTTTCTATTGTGCACTGCCCTGCTGATCGTTACCGCGTTCATCTACAAGCTGATCTGGATCGCGTTTGTCGGTGAAGCGAAAATGCGCACCCTCACCGAATCCGGCGCGCTGGACGGCGACCCATTGCTGTCGACGATTCTGCTGTTCGTGCTGTTCGGTTTTTTTGCCAAGTTCTGGACCCATTCCGGGCAGACCCTGGGCATGCAGGTGTGGGGCGTGCGCGTGCAGAATGCCGATGGCTCACGGATCAGCCTGTGGCAGGCGCTGTTGCGCTTTGTGGTGTCGATTGCGTCGTGGTTGTGCGTGGGGCTGGGGTTTATCTGGTCGCTGGTTGATAAGCGCAAACGCAGCTGGCATGACATCTATTCCGACAGCCAGCTGGTTCGCATCCCCAAACAGAAAAAGTAACGACTCAGGCGTTACCGGCCAGTTTCAGGCGGGCAGCCTGAGTGAAATCGAGCATGCGCTTGAGCGGGCGCACGGCCTGCGGGATCACTGATGGCTCGACGAAGATCTCGTTGCTGCCCTCGCGCAGGCACTGCAGCGTGCGCTCCAGCGTGTTCATCGCCATCCACGGGCAATGTGCGCAACTGCGGCACGCCGCGCCATTGCCAGCGGTAGGCGCCTCGACAAAGACTTTGTCCGGGCACAGCTGCTGCATCTTGTAGAAAATGCCGCGGTCGGTGGCGACGATGAAGGTTTTGTTCGGCAGGCGCTGAGCGGCAGCAATCAATTGGCTGGTCGAACCTACGGCATCCGCCAGTTCAATCACCGAGGTCGGCGACTCTGGGTGCACCAAAATCGCTGCATCCGGGTACAGCGCCTTCATGTCTTCAAGCTGCTTGGACTTGAACTCTTCGTGGACGATGCAGGCACCGTCCCACAGCAGCATGTCGGCACCGGTCTGGCGCTGGATGTAGGTGCCCAGATGCTTGTCCGGGCCCCAGATAATCGTTTCGCCGTTGTCCATCAGGCTTTCGACGATTTCCAATGCGCAACTGGATGTCACCACCCAATCCGCCCGGGCTTTGACCGCCGCCGAGGTGTTGGCGTACACCACCACGGTGCGCTCGGGATGTTGGTCGCAGAACGCTGAAAACTCTTCCACCGGGCAACCCAGGTCCAGGGAACACGTGGCTTCCAGGGTCGGCATGAGGATGCGCTTTTCGGGGGTGAGGATCTTGGCGGTCTCGCCCATGAAACGCACACCAGCGACCAATACGGTCTTGGCCGGGTGGGCAGCGCCGAAGCGAGCCATTTCCAGGGAGTCGGAGACGCAGCCGCCGGTTTCTTCGGCCAGGGCCTGGATCACCGGGTCACAGTAGAAGTGGGCGACCAGCACAGCGTCTTGAGCCTTGAGCTCGGCGGCGATGGCGGTACGCAGGTTCGCCTCTTCAGCGGCGCTGAGGGCCTTGGGCTGCTTGGCGTCGAGGTGGGCTTGAACCAGAAGGCGTTCGGAAATTTGCGTCATGTTCGCAAGACCTGCAGGCGCAGTTGCGCGAAAGTCGAGTGTACCACCGGCTCTGGAGCCCTTCGGGCGCCGCCGGACGAAGTGATTGTGTTCATCAAGCACGGGTTAAGGTGAAGCTGCGCAAGGCTACAGAATATCCAAGGGTTTCAAAAGCCTAATCTGGCATTCGTCGGTGCGTCTGCCGGGCAAAAAAAAGGCGCCTCCATCACTGGAGACGCCTTTTTTACAGCCGCGTCAACGTGCCAGTGCGGACGGATCTTCCTGCAACATTACCGAAGCATGCAGACTGGCCAGGGCTTCCTTCACAGTGGACTCCTCCAGCGCATCCTTGGACTTCTTGCTTTCCTTGGCCGCGTATTCGAGCAACACCAGATAGTCGCGCTTGACCGACGCCTCTTTCGGCACCGTGGTGTCTTCCACCAACTTGCCCATCACATATTGCTGCGTGCGGGTGTTCTGGCTGGCACTTTGATCGAGGGTTGCACTGGCCAGCAGGCCGTCCTTGTAGGAGAGCTTGGCCGAACTGCTGGCCTTGTCCTGCACTTGTACGTAGCGATAATTCTGCGACTCTGCATTGCCGTCCAGGGCAGGCGCTTTGCCGCCCTTGAGCCCTTTATGGAAACTCGCGGAGAGGCTCGACTGCTGGTCCTGGCTGACACTGCGATCCAACAGGCTGTTGCCGCCAACGCGGGTCTTTTGCGAGACCTCGTAGGCGAAGCTGTCCACCTCAGACGGGCGCATCGGGTTAGGCGATTCGCTGGCCTGTTTGATGGATGCCTTGAAGTCCGCCAAACCGGTCAGCAAGCCTTGGTCAGTCGAATTGCGTGTCAACGCTTCGGGCAGGGTAACGCCCTGTGGATAATGGCTGTTCATGGCGCTGAAGGCGTCTTTGAACATCGCCATCAGCTCTGGCTTGGCACTGCCGCGCTCCTGCGCCCGGTCGAATTGGGCGAGATAGCTTTGCAGGGCCTTGGCTTGTTGTTTGGCGTTGCCGAGGATCGCAGCGTTTTTCAGGTCGACGGCCAGGTTCAGCTCGCCGAGCGGGCCACTCATGCGGGTGGTGCGGCTTTGGCTATCGGCATGGAAGGCCAGGCTCAGGTCCTGACCGTCCAGGGATTTGAACTTGGCATTGAGGTCCGCCGACGCCAGCAGCTTGGTGTCAAACTGCGTCAGTTGGCTCAGGTCGAGCTTCGGTGGCATTGCCGTCAACCCATCCACGGCAGACTGGAAGGCGCTGCCCAGTTTGCCGACGGCCTTGAGCTCCTCATCGGTCAAGGTGCCACCGTCTACCGTCGCTTGCACACCCAGGCCATCAGTCTGGCTCGAGAGGCTGAAGGTGACAGTCTTGCCGCTGGCGGTCTTGATGCTGAGGCTGATCAAATTGTCGGCCTTGGTGTGCAGCAGACCCTGATCAACTTTGATTTCACCCGCGTTCGCCGCGCGGTCGGCACTCGCGAACATCACCGACTGGGAAACCGCTGCCCCGCCCTTGGCGAACTGCGCAATCAGGCCGGCGCCCAAGCCACTGAAGCGGTTGGCCGTCGACCGCGAATTGAAGTTGGCGTTGAGCGATTTGCTGAGCGCGTCCTGGCTGTCACTTTCCCAGGCACGCACGGTTTCTTGACCCGGTAATTGTCCGCGACGGGAATAGGTGTCGGAAAGCGTATCGGAGACGACGTTGCCCAGGCTGACGACTGCAGAGGGCCTCTTCAGGCTGACTTCAACGTTGTGCGTCAGGGTTGCAGGCGGCGTTTCTGTCGGACGGGCGATAAGCGTATTGCCAGTATTAATAGGCGAAAGCGTGGTCATGACGATCCCTGTCTTGAGCTGGACAATGCTCAATTTAACCAAGACTTCGATCGATTGACAGCACGTAGATAGCAAAGAGCCATGCCAGAAAGCTGGCTCCTTGCGGTTTTGCGAAAATCAGAACCGGTAAGTCACCGATCCACCGAACCCATTGGCGCTGTTTTCATACTTGGCATCGTAGGTCAGCCCCACCTGGGAAAGGTTCTGATGGACCTTGATCGGCTCCTCCTTGAGGTAGGAATACGCCACATCGAACGTCAGGTTGTCGACGGGCGTCCAGCCGGCGCCCAGGCTGAAAACAGTGCGATCCCCCGTAGGAATCCGCACGGAACGGTCGGTGTTGTTGGTCGGCGTCTGATCCACCGAGAAACCGGTCCGTAGTACCAGTTGTTTATTGACCCGGTACGCCGCGCCGATGGCATGGGACCAGGTGTCATGCCAGTGTTGTTGCTCGGTGATCGAGCCCAGGCCGCCGAACTGAGCGGTAAGGTCGGACACGCCGTCGTTGTTGATGGTGATCTTCTTCAACTGGCTCCAACGGGTGTAGGTGCTGCCGAGGTAGAGGGTCCAGTCGTCATTCAGTTGATGGGTGACCGAGAAATCCACCGAGGACGGCGTGGTCACGTTCAAACTGGCGTCATAACGCTGCGGGCCACCGTCAAAGGCATCGGAAATCACCCCGGAGGCGTGGGTCTTGCCGGTGAGGTGGTACACCACCTGCGAGTGGTAGGTCACGCCGATACGCGTACTTTCGAGGGGTTGCACCAGGATACCGGCGTTGAACCCGGTGGCGTTGTCGTCGCCTTTGACCTTCACGCTTTCGCCGGCTCCGCCACCCAGCGGCACATTGGAATCCAGCTCGCCACTGATGCGGTTGAAGGTCGGGCCGAAGCCTACCGACACCTTGTCGTTGAAGGCATAGCTGACCGTCGGCTGCACGGTGATGACCGAAACCTTGCTCTTGTTGCCGAAGCCATTGCCCTGGAAGCTGTGCTCATAGTCAGTCACCAGGCCGAACGGTGCATAGATGCCCAGGCCGAACGCCCAGTGCTCATCAATGGGCGTGACCAGGTAGCCCATCGGCACGGCAATACCGGGCACCATATCGCCCTTGTTGGTGCCTGGATTGTCGGCACCGAACTGCGAGGAACTGGCGTTCTTGATATCGGTTTTGGCATCGAGGTAAGTCGCACCAAGGCTGACTTCATTCTGCTTCAGGCGAGACATACCGGCGGGGTTGCCGAATACGGTACTGGCGTCTTCGGCCGATGAGGAGCGACCGGCATAGCCCGTGCCCATTGAACTGATACTTTGTTCATTGAGCGCGAAACCACCGGCGAACAGCGGGGTTGAGGCAAGGGAAACGGCGAGCGCCAAGGCGCCTTTAAGAGTTTTGTTATTCATTATTAGGACTCGAATTGTGGGGCAGCGACGAGGAAGCTACCAACGTTCGAGCGAGGGGTTTATGAAGAGTTTTTCATGCGGCGGATTGTCGGACAATCCTATGTATATCAGAGACTTCTGCTGTTTTATCGCGTCTTTTTCAGACCTTTCAACCTGGTTATGACCGGACAGTTCCAGGCAGCCAACAGAGACCGCTGGCTGCCGGGTCGCCCTACACGTTCCAGTATTTATTCGCCGCCGCAATCGTCGCAAATTCCGTCGCGACCACATGGCCAATGCTGATCAGCATTGCCGCGTCATTGGCATACACATCGCGCAAGCGACCGCGTACCGCTTCATCGGGTTGGGTAGCCTTGATCACCAGCCGCGCCATTTTGATAGCCAGCTCGCGCCCCTCTTCGGGGGTTGCGGTGACCAGTGAATTGTTGGGTATCAGACTCATCAGGCATTTCCTTTTTTAGATCGCACAGTGCGATGGCGCAGAGGATTCTAATCACTGTCGAGCTATATTGACAATATTTGTTGTCTTTATTGTTTTTTGTTCCGTGAACTGGATTTGATGACGCTATACTCGCCCCTCCCAATCGCCAGCGAACCTGACCGCCCGTGAGTACCAAAAGTGACATCCTGCAGCTTCTCCAGCGCGAGCCACTGACCGTGGTGCAGCTCTGCGAGCTTCTGGCCGTGACCCGCAATGCCGTGATCGTGCAGCTCAAACAGTTGGAGTCGGAGGGGTTGGTGCGCCGCAGCAAGATCCGTCCGCCTAACACTGTGGGCAAGCCTCCCGTGATCTTCGAAGCCGCACCGGGCAGCGAAGATGTCACCTCAACGGCTTATCAAATTCTACTCACGCAATTGCTGGCTACTCTGAAGGACCGCTACAACGTCGACGAGCTGGGTGATGTGCTGGAACAAACCGGCCGCCAGTTGGCCCAACGCGCTGGCCTGGCCAACCCCGTGGATTTTGACAGCGGCTTGCGTGCGGCCATGACCGCCGCCGACGCCTTGGGCGCGAGTACCGAGGCGGTGCCCCAGGAAGGTGGTGTGATGGTGCGCAACTTCACCTGCCCAGTGGGCAGCGTGGTGCGTGAAGAACAGTGTGTGTGCAGGGCGATGGCCGCGTTCTTTTCCGAAGCCACCGGGATGCCGGCGAGCGAACAGTGCTTGCGGGAGGATCGGCTGATTTGTCAGTACTTTATTGAGCACAGCGCCTGACAGGATTTCCCGAGAAATAAAAAAGGCCCCGGACTCTTCACGAGCCGGGGCCTTTGACGTTTCGAACAGGCAAAAAAAAACCCGGAAATCCTCACTTGCGTGGGCCTTCCGGATTTTCTAAACCGCCAAAAATGGTGGGTCGTGTGGGATTCGAACCTACGACCAATTGGTTAAAAGCCAACTGCTCTACCAACTGAGCTAACGACCCGCTGTGTGGTGGCGCGTATAATACTGATTTCTAAGGATTATTCAACACCTTATTTGAAATAAATCAGAAATAACGCGTTGGGTCAGTAATTCCGGCCGCTTGGAAGCCTTCTGCACGCAGTCGGCAGCTGTCGCATTTCCCACAAGCACGGCCGTCATCGTCTGCCTGATAGCAGGAAACAGTCAGCGAATAATCTACGCCAAGTCCTACACCAGCCTTGACGATATCGGCCTTGCTCAGGTTTTGCAGCGGCGCCAGGATGCGGAAACCCTGCCCTTCTACACCGGCTTTGGTCGCCAGGTTGGCCATGCGCTCGAACGACTCGACGAACTCTGGGCGGCAGTCCGGGTAACCGGAGTAATCCACTGCGTTGACGCCGATGAAGATGTCGCGGGCGTTGAGCACTTCTGCCCAGCCGAGGGCCAGGGACAGGAACACGGTGTTGCGTGCCGGCACGTAGGTCACCGGGATGCCTTCGCTAGGTGCTTCCGGCACGTCGATGCTGCTGTCGGTCAGCGCGGAGCCGCCGATGCCGTTGAGGTTCAGGCCAATCACTTTGTGCTCGACCACGCCCATCTCACGGGCGACACGCGCGGCGGCATTCAGCTCGGCGCGGTGACGCTGGCCGTAGTCGAAGCTCATGGTGTAGCAGCTGTAGCCTTGCGCCTGGGCCATGGCCACCACGGTGGCGGAGTCGAGGCCGCCGGACAGCAGGATTACCGCGCGTTTTTGATCCATTGTGTGTTCAGTCATATCAGCGTCCTGGCTCGTCGTTCCAAAGGTATTTATGCAACTGCAATTGCAGGCGCACCGGTAGGTTGTCTGCAACCACCCAATCGGCGAGGTCGCGTGCATTCAGGTCATGGTGGCTTGGCGAGAACAGCACTTCGCCTGCGCGGCGGTCCAGCCCGTATTGAATCAGCTTGGAGTTCGCCCAGTCGTAGTCGTCGCGGGAACAAATGACGAACTTGACCTGGTCGTTGGCCGTCAGCAGCTCGATGTTCTCGTAGCGGTTACGGTGCGCTTCCTTGGAGTCGGGGGTCTTGAGGTCGACCACGCGGCTGACACGGGGGTCGACCGCGGAGATGTCCAGGGCGCCACTGGTCTCCAGGGAAACCTCGTAGCCGGCATCACACAGCTGCTTGAGCAACGGGATGGCATTGGGCTGGGCCAACGGCTCGCCGCCGGTCACACAGACGTAGCGCGGCTTATAGCCGGCGACCTGCTCCAGAATGTCATCGAGGGTGCGCACCGTGCCGCCACTGAAGGCGTAGGCGCTGTCGCAGTATTGGCAACGCAGGGGGCAACCGGTCAGGCGCACAAATACTGTGGGCAGGCCAGCCGTTCGCGTTTCACCCTGCAACGAGTAAAAGACTTCGGTAATTCGTAATGTGTCTTGCATAGTCGCCACGGGCGTAACAGCTAAACAGGCTGTCCGCCTCCGTCAGGCACTTAAAGGAACCCCGCCAACGCGCAGGCCCCAAAAAGCGTGTTTCATAAAAGGGCGTGGATTCTAACGAAAAAACCCGCGCCAGGCGCGGGTTTCTTCTAAACGGGCTGCATCGCTTACAAGCGCTGCAGATCCCGCTGGGCCAACTGAGCAGCGGATGTCCCCGGATACTGGGCCACAACCTGCTGCAGAATGCCTTTGACCTTGTTGGTATGACCCAGGCGGCGTTCTACGTCAGCGAGTTTGTACAGTGAATCCGGCACCTTGGCGTGCTTGGGGTACAGCTGGCTGACCTTGGCAAATGCCTGGCCCGCGCCCTGTAGATCACCCTTGGCCAGGTTGACTTCACCCAACCAGTATTGGGCATTGCCCGCGTACTGGCTGTTCGGGTATTTGCGCAGGAAAGCGGTAAATGCCTGGCTGGCCTTATCGAAATCCTTGGCTTTGATCAGGTCGAAGGCTGCATCGTAATACAGCTTTTCCTTCGCCGGATCACCCGGTTCGCTGCTCGCGGCAGGGGCTTGGCTGGCAGCCGCCCCTGCTGCTGCACCACCGGCAGCAGCGCTAGGCGCGCCACCGGCAGAAGAATTATCAGGAGTTGCGGCAGGTTGAACGCCGGCTCCAATGCGTCGATCAAGATCCTGGTAACGCTCCAGGCCTTCTTGCTTCAGCTGGTTCACTTGGTTTTGCAGTACTTCAATGGTGCCTTGTTGCTGCGCCAGTTGATCCTGCATGCGTTGCAGCTGGTTGAACAGTTCGCCCTGTGCCGAGGGAGCGGACGTAGCCGCTCCCCCCGCATAGGCGCCGTTCGTGCCATAACCCGCTGGCGGATAACTGCTCCCGCTATTGTTATAGCCAGAGTTGCTATCTTCCACAGGAACCGCAGCCCACACCGCAAGCGGTGCGAGGCTGAGAGCCAATACAGTTAGAGCACGACGGCACGTTCGCATGACGAATTACTTACGCAGTTCGACGCGACGGTTTTGAGCCCAGGACTGCTCGTCGTGGCCAGTAGCAACTGGACGCTCTTTACCGTAGGAAACCAGTTCCAGTTGGCCTGGAGCAACACCTTGCAGTACCAGGTAGCGCTGAACGGCTTTCGCACGACGCTCGCCCAGTGCCATGTTGTACTCACGAGTACCACGTTCGTCAGTGTTACCTTCCAGAACAACGCGAGCGCCGTTAGCTTTCAGGTCCTTCGCGTGAACGTCCAGAGCGCGCATGGCTTCTGGTTTCAGGTCCGAACTGTCGTATTCGAAGTAGAAAGTGGTGATAGCGCGCAGAGCAGCTTCTTCGCTCAGGGAGCCGTCAACCGCACCAGTGTTAGCGCCGTAACCAGCGTTTGGATCAACAGCTGCGCCTTCACCGGCATTGTCGCCGCCTTTAGACGAGCAACCAACGGCTACGGACAGAGCCAGAGCCAGAGCAGCAAACTTACCAAACTTCAGCATTTCCATCGTGAAACTCCTAATGAACCCCAGTGTGTTAAGTACTTCTTTTTGTAGCGCCGCGTCAGTTCAGGTAAGGGGACCAGGATGGTTCTCTGACTTCGCCTTGTGCGGTAGGAAGTGGGAGCCTTACGCGGCCATTAATGGACACGAGCATCAAGACTCCCCGGCCCTGCTGGCGGGTGGCGTAGATTACCATGGTGCCGTTGGGCGCAACAGTGGCTGACTCATCAAGGTTGGTATCTGTGAGGATTTTTACGGTTCCACGCTGCAAATCCTGGGCCGCAACCCGGAAATTAGTGAAACCATCCTGACGGTGAATCATCACCAACGTCTTTTCATCGGCCGAAAGTTTAGGGTTGGCGTTGTAGTTACCGATAAAAGTAACGCGTTCTGCCCCACCACCATTCACGTTCGCCTTGTAGACCTGTGGCTTGCCGCCGCGGTCAGAGGTGAAGTAGATGGTCGAACCATCCTTGCCCCAGAACGGTTCGGTGTTGATGCCCGGGCCGCTGGTTGCGCGAGTGATCTGGCGCGAAGCCATGTTCATCACGTAGATATCCGGGTTGCCATCTTTGGACAGTACAAACGCCAGGCGCGAACCATCCGGAGACCAGGCCGGTGCACCGTTGAGGCCTTCGAAGTTGGTGATCTGCTCACGACGGCCAGTATCGATGTGCTGGACGAAGATACGCGGACGCTTCTGTTCGAAGGACACGTAGGCAATACGCTTGCCGTCCGGCGCGAAGCGCGGCGACAGGATTGGCTCACGCGATTGCAGCAAAGTCACAGCCCGCGCACCGTCGTAGTCCGAACGCTGCAAAGTGTAACGAGTGTTGTCTACGGAGAAACGTTCAGCCGTTACGTACAGCAGACGCGTCGAGAAAGCACCCTTGATACCGGTGAGTTTTTCAAACGACTGGTCCGAGATGTAGTGGGCCATGTCGCGGATCTGCTCGGCCGTGCCCGACACGCTGCCGGTCAGAACCTGCTGCTCGGTCGCCACGTTGAACAAGGTGTAGGTGATTTGCAGACGACCACCGGCCGGCGTGATGTTGCCGACCATCAGGTACTGCGCGCCTACCGCTTTCCAGTCACGGAACACGACTTCGCTGGCCTGGTTTGGCTGGCTGATCATGTTGCCTTTTGGAATCGGTGCGTAGTAACCGGAGTTGCGCAGGTCGTCGCTGACGATCTGGGCCATGTCGTCCGGCAGCACGCTGCCGCCTTGCCAACCGAACGGTACTACCGCGATCGGGGTGGCCCGATCGCTACCGCTGGTGACCAGGATGTTCTTTTCATCCGCCGCCGCTATCCCTGCCATACAGCAAATAACGACAAGCATTCCTCGAAGAAGGTTTCTCACAAGGCTAGATCCTCAGGTGTGAATGTCATCTTGAATGAACGATAGGGAGCGAAGTCGCTTGGTTTCATTCCCTGCATCTCGGTCAACCGGCCAATATTCTTGACCGCGGCAACCGCCGAACTGTCGAACGAACCGTCACCACTGGACTTGGACACGCTGACCGAAGTCACCGTACCGTCCGGCAACATGCCGATCTGCAGCACTACTGTCATGCCTTTACGTGCCGAAGGTGGACGTGTCCAACCCTCTGCTGCCCGCGCCCGAATCAGGTCGTCGAAACTGCCCGCAACTTCATCGCCACGTTCATCGGCCAAGGCTTGCTGACGCTGCGGCGTGTCGGAGAGCAAGTCTGCCAAGGCCTGGGCCTTTTTCTCTTCGGCGGATTTGCGCGCTGCTTCCTGGGCCTTTTTCTTCTGGGCATCGGCGGCAGCTTTCTTCTTCGCGTCGTCGGCGACTTTTTTCTTCGCCTCGTCTGCTTCAGCTTTTTTCTTGGCGTCTTCGGCGGCTTTCTTCTTCGCGTCTTCGACTATTTTCTTCTTGGCGTCTTCAGCGGCCTTTTTCTTGGCCTCTTCTTCAGCAGCCTTCTTGGCTTCTTCTTCAGACTTCTTCTTGGCTATATCAGCCAATTGTTTCTCTTCGGCCTTTTTGGCTTCGGCAGCTTTCTCGGCTTTCTTGGCTTCATCAGCCTTTTTCGCCTCGTCCGCTTTCTTCGCTTCGTCAGCCTTTTTCGATTCCTCGGCCTTTTGAGCCGCCTCTTCTTTCTTTTGTTCCGCAGCAGCCTTCACCGCTTCCTGCTCGACCTTCTTCTGTTCCATCTGTTCGACTTCAGTCTGGCGCGCAGCCGACTTCTGGGCCTCACCCGCAATCTTCTGATTGGTCTGGGTGGTGGCCTGACTTTTCGATTTCAGCTGATACAGGGTCGCCTGCACGATCGGCTTGGCTGGCGGCAGGTCCGGGGTCATGGCAAAGCTGACGAACAGCATGCCAAACACCAGGACGTGCAGGGCAATTGCCCAGACGCTAGGCCAGAAGAAGCTTTCCGAGGCGGACGGCTCTCGCTGTTGCTGCATCAGGGCGCCTCGGTAATCAAGCCAACGTTACCCACGCCGGCCTTCTGCAGTCCGCCCATGGCGCCCATGACAGAGCCATAGTCGACCACTTTGTCGCCGCGAATGAAGACTTGGGTGTGCTTGCCGCCTTCATTGCCAGAGCGAATGATCTTGGTCACCGCGTCGGTCATCTGCGGCAAGGTCATGGCCTTGTCCTGCTGTTTTTGGGTATCGACTTCGCTGCCAAGGTTCCAGTAATAGGTCTTGTCAGCCTTGATCGAAATGGTCAGGACCTGGGTGTTGTTGTCTTGCGGCAAGGCTTCGCTGGAAACCTTGGGCAGATCAACCTTCACGCCCTGATTGAGCATCGGCGCGGTCACCATGAAGATAACCAGCAGCACCAGCATCACGTCGATGTAAGGCACTACGTTCATCTCGGCGACCGGCTTGCGCTTTTTGCGAGCTCGAGCGATTAAAGCCATTGGGAATTACCTGCTTATTCTTCGCTGGTGTGCACTTTACGGTGCAGGATCGCCTGGAATTCGTCGGCGAAGGTGTAGTAACGGCCGATCAACGTTTCGCTGGTGGCGGCAAAACGGTTATAGGCAATTACTGCGGGGATAGCAGCGAACAGGCCGATCGCGGTGGCGATCAGGGCTTCGGCAATACCTGGAGCCACGGTGGCCAGGGTCGCTTGCTGGGCCTGGGCCAGGCCACGGAAGGAGTTCATGATGCCCCACACGGTACCGAACAGGCCGATGTACGGGCTCACGGAACCGACGGTGGCAAGAAACGGCAAGCTTTGCTCAAGCTTCTCTTCTTCGCGGGAAATGGCGACACGCATGGCACGGGCCACGCCTTCCATGACCGCTTCCGGGTCAACACCAGGCTGCTGGCGCAGGCGGGAGAATTCCTTGAAACCGGCGCGGAAGATTTGCTCGACGCCCGAATCCGGGTCTGGGTTGCTGCCAGCCTGGCGGTACAGCTTGGACAGATCGATACCCGACCAGAAGCGCTCTTCAAAGCTCTCCAAGGCACGTCGACCGGCACGCAGCAGGTTGCTGCGCTGAAAAATCATGACCCAAGAGGTAACCGATGCGGCTACCAGGGTCAGCATGACCAGTTGAACCACAACACTGGCATTGCTGACCAGGCTCCACATGGAGGAATGGTCGACGACGGTAGGTTCCACGCTAAATCTCCTGCTTTGATTGTTTACCCGCGCCGCTTACGTCGGCAAAGGCCGCACGTAGAGCTTCGGGAATGGCCCGGGGTTTCAAACTATTGGTGCGCACACAGGCCACCAGGAACTGCCCCTCACAGAGCAGCGTTGCATCCGTTGCCCGCCTGACCTGCTGCTTGAAACGCAGGCTGACACGGTTCAATTCGATTACTTCAGCGCTGACCAACAACTCGTCGTCCAGCCGCGCCGGCGCGTGATACCGCGCCTCGCTGGAATGCACGACGAATAACAGGTCCTCCCCTGCCAGCTGGGATTGGGCAAAGCCCAGCTCCCGTAGCCGCTCGGTTCGAGCCCGCTCCATGAACTTGAGGTAGTTGACGTAATACACGATGCCGCCCGCATCGGTGTCCTCGTAATAAACGCGACAGCGATGTGCGAACGACTGATCCCCGTTTTGCGCGCGCATACTCTAGTGCTTACTCCTCAGGTTGCCAATCCGGCTGGGCAACTGTTTTTTCGTTGTCTGAAACATTTCTGACTGACTGAATGACGACACCAGCCACTAGGACAGCACAAACCTCGGATAAATCGTCTGGCGTGAAGCTTTTAATCGTCCACTGCATCGAGGAATTCGTCTACTACAGGCATCTCGCCCAATCGTGACGGAATGTTTAACCCGAAGTGCAGATAGGCGTGGCGCGTGACGACTCGCCCCCTCGGGGTACGCATGATGTAACCCTGCTGGATCAAGTACGGCTCCAGCACATCCTCAATGGTATGACGCTCCTCACTGATGGCCGCGGCCAGGCTGTCGACCCCCACCGGGCCGCCGTCGAACTTCTCGATCATGGTCAAGAGTAGACGTCGATCCTGGTGATCGAAGCCATGCTCATCCACATCCAGCAGGTTCAACGCCAGGTCGGCCACGGCCTTGGTGATGTGCCCCTTGGCCCGCACCTCGGCAAAGTCGCGCACACGCCGCAGCAAACGGTTGGCAATTCGAGGCGTACCGCGGGCCCGACGGGCGATTTCAAACGCGCCTTCCGGGTCCAGGGGCAAGCCGAGAATGCCCGCCGAACGGCTGACGATGGTCGCCAGGTCGGCCGTGCTATAGAACTCTAGACGTTGAACAATGCCGAAACGGTCTCGCAACGGGTTGGTCAACATACCGGCGCGGGTGGTGGCGCCCACCAGGGTGAACGGTGGCAGGTCGAGCTTGATCGAGCGCGCTGCCGGGCCTTCGCCGATCATGATGTCGAGCTGGAAGTCCTCCATCGCCGGGTACAGCACTTCCTCGACGATTGGCGAGAGCCGGTGGATCTCGTCGATAAACAGCACGTCGTGGGGTTCAAGGTTGGTCAGCAACGCCGCCAGATCACCCGGACGCTCCAGCACAGGGCCGGAGGTGGATTTGATCGACACCCCCATTTCCTGGGCAATGATATTGGCCAACGTGGTCTTGCCCAGCCCAGGCGGGCCGAAGATCAGCGTGTGGTCCAGGGACTCGCTGCGCCCACGCGCAGCCTGGATGAACAGCTCCATCTGCTCGCGCACGGTGGGCTGGCCGATGTAGTCGGCCAGGCTCAGGGGGCGGATGGCGCGGTCCTGGACCTCTTCACGGTCGCGCGGGCCAGTGGCTGCAATCAGACGATCAGCTTCAATCACTTAAATCATTCCCTTCAGGGCGCGGCGGATCATGTCTTCACTGCTCAGGTTCTTGTCCTTGATGGCCGACACGGCCTTGCTGGCTTCCTGTGGTTTGTAGCCCAGGGAAATCAGCGCGCTGACGGCATCGCTTTCGGCGCTGGCAGCCTGGCCCGCCGGCATATCCGGCTGGTTCGGTACCAGGGCGAACATGCTCGGTACCACTTCCCAGGCCTTGAAGCGGTCCTTGAGTTCCACCAGCAGGCGCTCGGCGGTCTTCTTGCCGACGCCCGGCACCTTGGTCAGCGCTGAAGTGTCCTGGGCCGAAACGGCGCGCACCAGCTCATCCACTTCCAGGCTCGACATCAACGCCAGGGCCAGTTTCGGGCCCACGCCGTTGAGGCGGATCAGTTCGCGGAAAAAGTCGCGGTCGCGCTTGCCGATGAAACCATAGAGTAGTTGCGCGTCTTCGCGCACCACCAAATGGGTGTGCAGCGTAATCGGCTCACCGACCGACGGTAGGCGATACAGGGTGGTCATGGGCACTTCAAGCTCATACCCCAGCCCGTTTACATCCAGAATCAGGTGCGGCGGCTGTTTCTCAGCCAGGGTGCCGCGCAAGCGTCCAATCACGGTTCAGATCCTTAAAGCGTGGGGTCAGCGCATGGCCTGACCGGAAATTTCGATTGCGCTGATGCTATCAGAGACGCAGGCGCCCGCCACGACTGCGTGCCGTACCCAGCCCATGAGGCAGCAAGCTGGAACGGGTGTGCGCATGGCAAATGGCAATGGCCAGGGCGTCGGAGGCGTCGATCTGCGGTTTTGAGGTGAGCTTGAGCATGTGCATGACCATCATCTGCACCTGCTCTTTATTCGCCGCCCCCGTACCGACCACGGCCTGCTTGACCTGGGTCGCCGTGTACTCGGCGATCTCCATGCCCTCCTCCGCTCCCGCCACGATGGCGGCGCCACGGGCCTGGCCCAGTTTCAACGCCGAATCGGCATTTTTTGCCATGAACACCTTTTCGATGCCCATGGTGACCGGTCCGTAGGTCTGGATCACTTCACGCACGCCGCGATAGACGATCTGCAGGCGCTCGGCCAACTCGCCCGCGCCGGTGCGGATGCAGCCCGAAGCGACGTAGACACAGCCGCGCGGGGTCTGTTGCACCACGCCAAAACCGGTGATGCGCGAACCGGGGTCGATACCTAGGATTAAAGTCATAACGCCTGCGGGTTAAGTAAACACAATTTTTGACACCGTGAAGATCCAATGTGGGAGCGGGCTTGCTCGCGAAGACGGTGGATCAGCCAACATTTTCAGCGACTGACACACCGCATTCGCGAGCAAGCCCGCTCCCACAGTTTGAACTACGTCATCCTTCAGACTAGCTGTGCAGCGACTTCTTCCGGGATATCCGCGTTGGAATACACGTTCTGCACATCATCCAGGTCCTCCAGCATATCCAGCATCTTCAGCACTTTCTGCGCACCGTCCAGGTCCAGCTCGGCGCTGGTGGTCGGCAGCATCACGATCTCCGCGTCGGTGCCTTTGAAGCCAGCGGCTTCCAGCGCATTGCGCACGGCGTAGAAGCTGGCGAACGAGGTGAACACGTCGATGGAGCCGTCTTCGTTGGTCACCACGTCGTCGGCATCTGCCTCCATCGCGGCTTCCATCAGCGCGTCTTCATCCGTGCCGGGTGCAAAGGTGATCTGCCCCTTGCGCTCGAACAGGTAAGCCACCGAACCGTCGGTGCCGAGGTTGCCACCGCACTTGCTGAACGCATGACGTACGGCTGCCGCGGTGCGGTTGCGGTTGTCGGTCATGCACTCGACCATCACCGCCACGCCGCCGGGGCCGTAGCCTTCGTAGCTCAGCTCGACCATGTCGTCGGTGTCGGCAGCACCAGCGCCACGGGCCACGGCGCGGTCGATGATGTCGCGGCTCATGTTGGCGCCCAGCGCCTTGTCCAACGCCAAGCGCAGGCGCGGGTTGGAGCCGGGGTCACCACCGCCCTGGCGGGCAGCGACGGTCAGCTCGCGAATCCACTTGGTGAAGATCTTGCCTTTCTTGGCATCCTGACGCTCTTTGCGGTGCTTGATGTTCGCCCACTTGGAATGGCCAGCCATAACACAACTCCGAAATTCTGTAGAAACCTTGATCACCCCCGCCCCAGGCGAGGAATAGTCCTTTAACGCAAAGGCGCATCCGAAGATGCGCCTTTTTAGACTGCGTAAACCTCAGTGCGCTTTCACGCAGCAGCCTTACTCAGCCTTAGGCGTCTCGCGCAGGCGGATGTGCAGTTCGCGCAGTGCCTTGGCATCCACCACACCTGGCGCCTGGGTCATGACGTCCGCAGCGCTCTGGGTTTTCGGGAAGGCGATCACTTCACGAATCGACTGGGCGCCGGTCATCAGCATCACCAGACGGTCCAGGCCGAACGCCAGGCCACCGTGCGGCGGTGCGCCGTATTTCAGGGCGTCGAGCAGGAAGCCGAATTTCTCTTCCTGTTCCGCTTCGTTGATGCCCAACAGGCGGAACACCGCTTGTTGCATCTCTTTACGGTGGATACGGATCGAACCGCCACCCAACTCAGTGCCGTTGAGCACCATGTCGTAGGCACGAGACAAAGCGCCTGCCGGGTTGGCTTCCAGCTCGGCCGGCGAGCACTTCGGCGCAGTGAACGGGTGGTGCAAGGCGCTGAAGCTGCCGTCGTCGTTCTCTTCGAACATCGGGAAGTCAACGACCCACATCGGGGCCCATTCACAGGTCAGCAGGTTCAGGTCGTGACCCAGCTTGATCCGCAGCGCGCCCAGGGCCTCGCTGACGATCTTGGCTTTGTCGGCGCCGAAGAACACGATGTCGCCGTCGACTGCACCGACGCGATCGAGGATCGCGTTCAGGTTGTCCAGCGGGATGTTTTTAACGATCGGCGATTGCAGACCTTCAACACCGTTGGCGCGCTCGTTGACCTTGATGTACGCCAGGCCCTTGGCACCGTAGATGCCGACGAACTTGGTGTAGTCGTCGATCTGCTTGCGCGGCATGCTCGCGCCGCCAGGCACGCGCAGGGCGGCGATGCGGCACTTAGGGTCGTTGGCCGGGCCGCTGAACACCTTGAAGTCGACTTCTTTCAGTTGGTCGGCCACGTCCACCAGTTCCAGCGGGTTACGCAGGTCTGGCTTGTCGGAACCGTAGCGGCGCATGGCTTCTTCGAAGGTCATGTGCGGGAAGTCGCCGAACTCCAGGTCCAGCACTTCCTTGAACAGGTTGCGGATCATCTGCTCGGTCAGGCCCATGATCTCTTTTTCATCGAGGAAGCTGGTCTCGATGTCGATCTGGGTGAATTCCGGCTGGCGGTCGGCGCGCAGGTCTTCGTCACGGAAGCACTTGGCGATCTGGTAGTAACGGTCGAAGCCGGCCACCATCAGCAGTTGCTTGAACAGTTGCGGCGATTGCGGCAGAGCGAAGAACGAACCCGCGTGGGTACGGCTCGGCACCAGGTAGTCACGCGCGCCTTCCGGGGTGGCCCGGGTCAGGATCGGGGTTTCAACGTCCAGGAAGCCGTTTTCGTCGAGGAAGCGGCGGATGCTGGTGGTCATGCGCGAACGCAGGCGCAGCTTCTCGGCCATTTCCGGACGACGCAGGTCCAGGAAGCGATAGCGCAGGCGGGTTTCTTCGCCGACGTCGGAGTATTCGTTGAGTGGGAACGGCGGGGTTTCCGACTCGTTCAGCACTTCCAGCTCGTAGCCCAGCACTTCGATGCCGCCGGAGGCCATGTTCTTGTTCACGGCGCCTTCCGGACGCAGGCGAACCTTGCCGGTGATCTTCACGACGTATTCGCTGCGCACGCGGTCGGCAGCGGCGAAGCTTTCGGCGCGATCCGGGTCGAACACCACCTGGGCCAGACCATCACGATCACGGATGTCGAGGAAGATCACCCCGCCGTGGTCGCGGCGACGGTGAACCCATCCGCAAAGGGTGATTTCCTGACCTTCCAGGGTCTCGTTCAGTTGGCCGCAATAGTGGCTGCGCATCATGGTCGTGGTTTCACTTCTCGTAATTCGAAATTCGGTGGAGGCTTGCCTCGTCACCGTACATTAAAGCAGGGGACGGATAATGCAGGAGCCTGCGCGTAGAGTTCAACTCAGTCTGCTTTGTCGCCGCCCGCCAGGTTCTTCTTCGAGCCGGTCTTGAAATCGGTCTCGTACCAGCCGCTGCCGCTCAGGCGGAAGCCTGGCATGGACAACATTTTCTTGAGCTCCGGGGCTTGGCAGGCCGGGCAATCGACCAGCGGCGCGGCGCTGATCTTCTGAATGGCTTCCAACTGATGACCACAGGAAGCACATTGATAGTCGTACATGGGCATGGCGATGTCTCGGCGATCAGAACGTTACTGCGCCACGCCTGCTCCGGGATAACCCGGCACGCGCAGCAAAGCGCGGGATTATATCTGGTAAATCGAGGCAGCGCAGCCGGCTTTCTGCCCCGGGGCCTTGCCCGCCTCAAAGGAAGGCTGACCCCGAAGCCCGGTGGCTAAGAAGGTTGAACACGTTCTTTCAAGGCGTGAACCACACACACCACCCTGACCAACCCACTGAAGTTCTTCACCCCGCCATGACGCAAGTGCACTTCCCGATCCACATAGGACAGCAACGCACTGACCGAACAGGCGTTAATCCTGGCAATTTCCGTGAGGATATTCCAATAGATTTGCTCCAGCCGCAGGCACGTGGAAAACCCGTTGAGCCTTACCGACCGGGACAATGGCTTGGCCAGCCCCATGTCGAACCCTTTTGCAAAGGGGTCGACCTTAATTTTATGAAAACCACCGGTTTCCATGATTCCATTACCCACTCCACGTGACATACACCTGACACTCCATTGCCAAACAGCCGCCCATGGGATGTCCCATTAGGCAATGGCCTTATAAAACCGCAGGCAGAGTGCAGCAGCCAGAAGACGCGACGTTGATAGGCGTAGGACAACGCCAGGAAATGCGCGGAAACAAGCGAGCGGCGCCGGGAAGACGCCGCCAAGGGCAGTTGTTTACTTATTTTCGAGCAGGGAACGCAGCATCCACGCGGTTTTCTCGTGAACCTGCATGCGCTGGGTCAACAGGTCGGCCGTCGGCTCATCGCTGACCTTGTCGAGCAGCGGGAAGATGCCGCGCGCGGTGCGCGTGACCGCTTCCTGGCCTTCTACCAGTTGCTTGATCATGTCTTCAGCATTCGGCACGCCTTCTTCTTCCTTGATGGAAGAAAGACGCGCGTAGACCGAGTAGGCACCCGGCGCCGGGAAACCCAATGCACGGATACGCTCGGCAATGGAGTCCACCGCCAGCGCCAGCTCGTTGTATTGCTCTTCGAACATCAGGTGCAACGTGCGGAACATAGGGCCCGTGACGTTCCAATGGAAGTTGTGGGTCTTCAGGTACAGTACATAGGTATCGGAAAGCAGTCGCGAAAGCCCGTCGACGATGGATTTACGATCTTCTTCACTGATACCGATATCGATTGCCATGTTTATCCCCTTCAATTGACAAGCATTCATTGATCAGGTGCAGGTCCACTCTAGCAAGTGTGCCGGTGATGCGCAGCCCGGCGCGGCAATTCGCCCCGCCCCGGCCTGTGAAAACGACGCAGTCCAAGCCTTGGGCCCATGTAGGAAATCTCCCAGAAGGCCGCTTGAAAAGCCCGCACGTGTCTAGGACAAGCGTTTGACGCAGAAATGCCGTCGCCCTTGCAACACCTCGAAATGCTTGATTTGAGTAGGCACAGCCTTTGCTGTTAAATAGGCGGCGTGTCGTCGCCGTTACTTTCTGCGGCAGCGGCATAGGCTGATACCCCGCGCACGTGCCCAACGCCTCCCATTGTTCAGAAGCGAACCGTGCCAGTCAGCTCTTCCTTGTGATCCGTCTTAACGTGAGTTAATCAAAATGTTGAAAATCGTCCACCTGCTAACGGGCGTTGCAGCTTTGCTGCTGTCCTTTATCCCGACCCTGCAACCTGAAAGCCTGCCGTATCTGGAACAACACGACGCTCTGTACCTGGCCTTGTTCGGCCTTCTTAACCTGACGCTGGCACCGGTGATCCCTTACTGGAACAAAGGCACGCGTCATCAACTGCAAAACCTGGTCAGCGCGCTGTTGGTACTGACTGTTGTCGTACAAACCCTCACCCTACTGGCACCCATGCCTGAAGTCGGCGGCCACCCGGCCATCCTGCTCAGCCTGGTGATTGCTGTGGTCGCCATTGTTCTTCACCTGGCCATCAGCTTCTACCGCTCGTCCCCTGCGGCCTCGTCGCAAACCTACGACATGACCAATCGGGATACCGGTACCGTCAAGTGGTTCAACACCTCCAAAGGCTTCGGCTTTATTTCCCGTGATTCGGGCGACGATATCTTCGTCCACTTCCGGGCCATTCGCGGCGAAGGCCATCGCGTCCTGGTGGAAGGCCAGCGCGTGGAATTCTCCGTCATGAATCGCGACAAAGGCCTGCAGGCCGAAGACGTGATCGCTGCACTGCCGCGTCGCTGATACCCGCCTTCGCAGCAAAAAAAACCGCGACCCAGCCTGGCTGGGTCGCGGTTTTTTTATGCACGCCTATTAATAGTGAGGCGGCGGCGCTTCTTCTTCGGAGGTCTCGAATTGACCGCCCATTTCTTCCTGGCGCTTGAGCAGCGCGGTCATCTGCAGTTGCAGGCGCTCGACGGCCCGCTGCTGGGTGACGAGGATGTCATTGAGGGTCTCGATGGTGTCGTCCTGAAAGGCCAGGCGGCTTTCCAGATCGTTGACGCGGTCTTGCAGATCCATGATTCAACCCTGGGTAAAGACGAAGTCGGCGGGCAACAGCTCGCGCAGGCGAGCACGAATGGCGGCCACGTGTTCATCGGTATAAGGCTGCGCGGGGTGTTTGCCCCATACCGGCGCAGGCCAGGCGGCATCATCACGTTTGCGCACGATCACATGCACGTGCAACTGGCTGACCACGTTGCCCAGAGCGCCGATGTTCATCTTGTCGGCGGACAAGCCTTCATTCAGCAACTGGGCCAAGGCGGTGGTTTCTTGCCACAGGCGTTGCTGGTCGACGACATCCAGTTGAAACACTTCGCTGATACCGTGGATGCGCGGCACCAGGATGAACCAGGGGTAGTTCGAATCGTTGGACAGCAGCAGGCGGCACAGGGGGAAATCCCCGATGACCAGTGTGTCTTGTTGAAGGCGTTGATCTAAAGCGAACACCGCAGGCACTCCGTTCGGCAGGTCAGGTTCAAGGCCCCCAGCATACCTGCGAATCGCTGTTGCTTCACGTCAGCCAATACGCGCCCAGGCAAGGCGTGACGAAAAAAAGTGCACCATTTCGAGCCAAACGGATTTTTCGACTACGCTCAATGACCAATCCTTCAGTGATTGGCTAAGCGCTGCTCAAAATATTGCGACGAGAACCGCGGTGCAGAGGCCTCAGAAAACAAGGCATTGAGCCATCACCGAAACACTGAGGCATCAGAGGGTATGCACCAAAATGACCCAATTACGCCTCAAAGAGATCCGCCGATTACCCACTGACTGGGGTGAACGGGTAACGTTTTTCCCAGATACAGGATTTATGTACTACCCAACAGACACAGGGCGCGGGCGTCAAGGCCAAACCAATCGGCGTAAAAACCCCGTGCTTATGCGGTTTTCACTCAGCGGTAACGTTTTTCACGAAAAAATGACATTCGATTTACGGTTTGGGCACGCTTGCTGCATTCATCCCTCTATCGTCGGCAACGGCACCGGAAGGGAAGCAGGTGTTTCGCGATGAAAAACAGCAGCGGTTCAATGCACGCCAAGGAAGATTTCAAACTTGGAAAGTAACGTTTTTTTGCGTTCTTTTAACGGTCTGGAAACAGTATTGAAGTTGTCAGCCTCGTTACAGTGAGGCTGTGAATTTGCGACATGGATATAGCAATCTACGACAAGCTCGTAAAGAAGCTGAAAGGAAAGTTGGGCAAGTATCGCCAATATTGTCAGCGTGATATAACTTTGCGCCGACACAAAAAGAAAGAGCCGCCCAGACAAAAATATAGGTGGGACGGCAGTACTCTTCCTAAAACCAAAGGAGCAAATCACGATGCGCGTGATGAAGTGGAGCATGATCGCCCTGGCTGTTTCAGCAGGCACTACACAGTTCGCAATGGCCTCCTCCCAGGACGACGCCAAAGGCTTTGTTGAAGACAGTACTTTCAGCATCAATACTCGCGCTCTGTATTTCAGCCGCGACAGGCGCAACAACCCGTCGACTGCACAAAGTCGCCAAGAAGAAACCGGCCTGGGCTTCAACGGCCTGTACCAATCCGGCTTCACCCAAGGCACCATCGGGGTCGGCGTGGATGTAATCGGCCTGTTGGGCGTCAAGCTCGACAGCGGCAAAGGTCGCGCCGGTACAGGCCTCTTCCCTACCGGCTCTGACGGCCGTTCGCAGGATGATTACTCCAAAGGCGGCGGCGCCATCAAGTTCCGTTTCTCCGATACCGTCCTGAAAATCGGCGACCAGTACACCACAGCGCCTGTATTTGCTTCAGACGACAGCCGTCTGCTCCCAGAACTGCCGCAGGGTGTGTCGATCACCAGCAACGAGATCAAGGGCCTGAAACTTGAAGCCGGTCACTTCACCTCGATCGTAGCGCAATCGCAAACCTACAAAGACAGTATCAGCGACAGCAGTGATGTCGGGCACGTAGGTCTCAAAGAAGCGAACTTCGTCGGTGGCGTGTACTCCTGGACTCCAGAGTTCACCACCAGTCTCTACTACTCGAAAGTCGAAGACTACTGGCGCAAATACTACGCCAACGTCAACTGGACACACGCCCTCAGCGATGACCAGTCGCTGGCTTTCGACTTCAACATCTACGACACCAAGAGCGAAGGTGCCGGCCTGCAACGCGCAGAGAAAGATAACACCACCAAGCTCGACAACCGTGCGTTCAGCCTGCAGGGCGCCTACACCATCGGCGCTCATACCTTCACCCTGGCAGCCCAGAAAGTCACCGGCGACGGCGACTATGGCTACGGCATCGACGGTGGCGGCACAGTGTTCCTGGCCAACTCCATCGCTCGTTCCGACTTCAACGCCGAAGGCGAGAAGTCCTTCCAGGCTCGTTACGACCTCAACATGGCGACCTTCGGTGTTCCTGGCCTGAGCTTCATGACTCGTTACGTGACCGGTAGTGGCGCCAACACCGCCACCACCTCGAACGGCAAAGAGTGGGAACGCGATATCGAAGCCAAGTACGTGATCCAGAGCGGTCCGGCCAAGGACCTGAGCCTGCGTCTGCGTCAAGCGACCTACCGTTCGGGTGATGGCGTTTACTACGGTTCGCCTTCGATCGACGAACTGCGTCTGATCGCGCAATACCCGCTGAACATCCTGTAATTGACAGTTTTGTTACAGCGATGACTTAAGGCTTTCGCCTTAAACAAAAAGCCGCTCTCTTGTTTAACAAGGGAGCGGCTTTTTTATGGCTTTAATGTTTCAGCAACAAAATAACTAGCAAGCTAACTAACGACATTATTACCAACGGCTTGAACCTGACCTAACGGCCAAGTTCAAGGCAGCTAATCGCTATTACTTGGCAACTGTTTCCTGCATCACACGAATAACCCGCTGCGGAAACGGAATATCAATCCCCGCTGCTTTCAAACGGTCACGTGCAAGTTCGTTCAACATGAACACCACGTCCCAATAATCTGCGGTCTTGGTCCAGCACCGCAGGGAAACAGTGATCGAACTGTCACCCAAGGTCGACACCACTGCTACAGCAGCCGGGTCTGCCAATACACGTGGGTCTTTGGCCAGTTCCAGCAACACTTCACGGGCTTTCTGCAGGTCGGCTTCATAGTCGACGCCCACGTCAAACACCACCTTGCGGGTCGGCTGACGGTTGGTGTTGGTGATGAGGCCGTTGGACAGGCTGCCGTTAGGGATGATTACGGTCTTGTTGTCACCAGTGCGCAGCACGGTGTGGAAGATCTGGATGCTGTCGACGGTGCCGGAAGTGCCCTGGGCTTCGATCCAGTCACCAATGCGGAACGGACGGAACAACAGAATCAGCACGCCGCCAGCGAAGTTCGCCAGGCTACCTTGCAATGCCAGGCCAATGGCCAGAGTGGCAGCACCGATCGCAGCAACAAACGAAGTGGTGGCGACGCCGATCATCGAGGCCACGTTGACCACCAGCATGACCTTGAGCGCAATGTTCGCCAGGCTGGTGATGAAGTGTTGCAGCGCCAGGTCGGCATTGCGCAATGCCAGCAGACGCCCAACGCGGTGGGTCAACACGTTGATCAGCCACCAACCGATGGCCAAGGTGAGCACCGCCAGCAAAAACCGGCTGCCGTATTCCATGATCATCGGGATCCACGACTCAGAGGTCTTGATCAGGTGATCCACTTCAGCATTCAAATCCATCTACATTCTCCTGTTTACCGGATGTTTGGCCATAAATGCAATTGAGCCCCGTAGGGCTCAATCGTCGGCGCAGGTTCTGGGGCGTGGGACGTCAAAAACGCCCACAGGTTCCCCAAAGTGCCATCAGTCGCGGAAGTTATTGAACTGCAGCGGCATGTCGAAGGTCTTGGCGCGCAGGGCGGCGATGGCCTCTTGCAGGTCGTCACGCTTCTTGCCGGTGACGCGAACCTGCTCACCCTGGATGGCAGCCTGGACTTTCAGCTTGGCGTCCTTGATGTGGGCAACGATCTTCTTCGCCAGCTCCTTGTCGATGCCTTCCTTGAGGACGGCTTCTTGCTTCATCAGTTTGCCGGAGGCGTAGGCGTCCTTGATTTCAAGGCATTGCGCGTCGATCTTGCGCTTGACCAGCGACAGCTTGAGGATCTCGATCATCGCTTCCAGCTGGAAATCGGCTTCAGCGGTCAGGTTGACGGTCAGCTCTTTTTCCTTGAATTCGAAGCTGCCCTTGCCTTTCAAGTCATAGCGACGGTCCAGTTCCTTGACGGCGTTCTCGACGGCGTTGGTGACTTCGTGTTTGTCCAGTTCGGATACCACGTCGAACGAAGGCATGTCATTTCTCCAATATAAGGGGCGGGCTCAGTAGAGATGGAGCGCGCCCAAGCTAAAATGCCGGGGCATTATAGCGGTTCTTTTGTCCCGTTCGCTGCGGGCGACCCTTTGGAGCACAAACTGATGTCGACCACCTGGCATATTCTCGGCGCCGGCAGCCTGGGCACACTCTGGGCCACGCGGCTGGCGCGTGCTGGCGTGCCCGTGCGGTTGATCCTGCGCGATGCCGCGCGCCTGGCCAGCTATCAGGCAGCCAAAGGGCTGACGCTGGTAGAACAGGGCATGGAACACACATACCCGGTAATTGGCGAAACGCCCGACAGTCCCGAGCCGATTCATCGCCTACTCGTGGCGTGCAAAGCCTACGACGCACAGAGTGCCGTCGCACAACTGCAACACCGGCTGGCACCGGACGCAGAACTCATTCTGCTGCAGAACGGCCTCGGCAGCCAGGACGCGGTGGCCGCGCAACTGCCCCAGGCACGCTGCATCTTTGCCTCCAGCACCGAAGGCGCATTTCGCGACGGCGATTGGCGTGTGGTGTTCGCGGGCCATGGCTACACCTGGCTGGGCGACGCGAGCCATCCCACCCCGCCGCTCTGGCTGGATGATTTACAGGCCGCCGGCATCCCCCACGATTGGAGCACCGACATCCTCACGCGGCTGTGGCGCAAGCTGGCGCTCAATTGCGCCATCAACCCACTGACCGTGCTGTACCAGTGCCGTAACGGAGAACTGCAAGCCCATCACTGCGAAGTCGCAACCCTCTGCGCCGAGCTGGCGGAGCTGCTGGCGTGCTGCGGACAACCCGCTGCCGCGCAGGACCTGCAACACGAAGTCGAACGGGTGATCCAGGCCACCGCCGCCAACTACTCGTCCATGTATCAAGACGTGACCGCCGGCCGTCGCACCGAAATCAGCTATCTCTTGGGCTATGCTTGCCAGGCGGCTTCTCGCCACCAGTTGAACCTGCCGCACCTGCAACAGTTGCAAGTGCGCCTGGTGGAGTGCTTGCTTGCACGCGGATTGCCCCGCGACTGAGCCACGCGCTACCCTGCCCGCCTGTCTATCACCTGGGAAAACCCTGATGCCGCTGCGCCAGCGTCTTGAAAACCTACCGGTCGGGCAGAAACTGCTCGCCGCCCTGCTGGTGCTGTTGACCACCGTGTTACTGGTGGCCAACCTGACCTTTATCAGCGCCGCCTACTGGATTTCCCAGGAAAGCATGGCACCCCAGGCCTTGCAGGCCATCGGCCGCCTGGTGTCCAACCCCGCACTTGCCGCCGAAGCCCTCGAATCGCCCGCCAAGGCAGACGCGCTGCTCAACGAACTGACCAGCTATTCGCCGTTGCGCGCCGCTGCCCTGTATGACGGCGAAGGCAATCGCCTGGCGCAGATGCAACACGGCGACCGCTTGCACCTGCCGGACAACTATCGGCATATCGAAGCCTGGCGTGTCACCGAGTTTCGCAGCAACCAGGTCATCACCCTGCCCCGCGCCGGCCAGCCGTCCGGGCATCTGCTGCTGGTGGCCAGTAGCGAGCTGCCGGTGGCGTTCTATACCGGCACATTGACAGCCAGCCTGGGCATCCTGATTTTCAGCGTGTTGTTGTGGCTGATCATCGCGCGCCAGATCAAACGCCTGATCACTCGGCCGATCCACGAACTGGAAGAACTCTCCCGCCAGGTCACCCGCGAGGAGAACTACGCCCTGCGCGCCGGCCGCGGTAACCACGACGAAATTGGCAGCCTGGCCGAGGCCTTCAACACCATGCTGTCGCGCATCGAAGCCCGTGAGCAACAGCTCAAGCGTGCGCGGGACGACTCTCAGGCGGCGTATGACCAGGCTCAGGGTCTGGCGGAAGAAACTCGCCACACCAACCGCAAACTGGAACTGGAAGTGCAGGTTCGCAGCAAGATCGAGAAGAAACTTACCGGCTTCCAGAATTACCTGAACAGCATCATCGACTCCATGCCCTCGGCGCTTATCGCCCTGGATGAACAGCTCTACGTCACCCAATGGAACCAGGAGGCCAGCGCCCTCTCCGGCACGCGCCTGGATGAAGCGTTGAACCAGCCGATCTACCTGGCGTTCCAGCCGCTCAAACCTTACCTGCCGCAGATCCGGGCGGCGGTGGAGCAACACACCGTGGAGCGCATCGAGCGTGTCACCTGGTTCAAGGACGACGAAGCCAAGCACTACGCGCTGACCTTCTACCCGCTGATGGGCGGGGCCGGGCGTGGCGTGGTGATCCGGATCGATGACATCACCCAGCGCCTATCCCTGGAAGAAATGATGGTGCAGTCGGAGAAGATGCTCTCCGTGGGTGGCTTGGCCGCCGGCATGGCCCATGAGATCAACAACCCGCTGGGGGCGATCCTGCACAACGTGCAGAACATCCGCCGCCGCCTGTCCCCCGAGTTGCCCAAGAACCTGGAGCATGCGGAGCAGGCAGGCATCGAGCTGGAAACCGTCAATCGCTACCTGCAAAGCCGCGAAGTGCCGCAACTGCTCGATGGCATCCAACAGGCTGGGGCGCGGGCGGCAAAAATCGTCACCCACATGCTCAGTTTCAGCCGTCGCAGCAACCGACAGATGGCCCCCTGCGATTTGCCGGCGCTGATCGACCAGGCCGTGGAAATCGCTGGCAATGACTTCGACCTGGCCATCGGCTTCGACTTCAAGGGCCAGGCCATCATCCGCCAGTTCGACCCTCAACTCGGCCCGGTGCCCGGTACCGCCAACGAACTGGAACAAGTACTGCTCAACCTGCTGAAAAACGCCGCCCAGGCCATCCATTTGCGTGAAGACGACAGCGAGCCGGGGCGCATCATCCTGCGCACGCGCCTCAACCCGCCGTGGGCGGAGATCCAAGTGGAAGACAACGGCATCGGCATGAGCGAGAACGTGCGCAAACGCACCTTCGAGCCGTTCTTCACCACCAAGGAAATCGGCCAGGGCACAGGGCTCGGGCTGTCGGTGTCGTATTTCATCATCACCAACAACCACAAGGGCCAGATGGAAGTGCATTCCACCCTGGGCCAAGGCACCTGCTTCACCCTGCGCCTGCCGTTGGCCGGTAGCCAACTGCCCCCTTACGAACTGAACCAACTGGAGCACTGACCATGGGCTTTCGCCTGTCGAAGATCTACACCCGCACCGGCGACAAGGGCGAAACCGGCCTGGGCGATGGCCGCCGCGTGCCCAAGGACCACCCACGGGTTGAAGCGATTGGTGAGGTGGACACGCTGAACAGCCAGTTGGGTTTGTTGCTGGCCAGCCTGGAAGAACAGAGTGGCAAGCATCCGGAACTGAAGGATGTGATCGAGGTGCTTACGCCTTGTCAGCATCGTCTGTTCGACCTGGGCGGTGAACTGGCAATGCCGGTGTACAAAGCCTTGAACGCTGCGGAAGTGGATCGGCTGGAAGCCGCGATTGACCGCTGGAATGAGGAAGTCGGGCCGCTGGAGAACTTCATCCTGCCCGGTGGCTCGGCATTGATCGCCCAAGCCCACGTGTGCCGCAGCCTGGCGCGCAGTGCGGAGCGGCGGTGTCAGCAGTTGAATGCGGTGGAACCGTTGGAAGGGGTGGGGTTGGCGTACATCAATCGGTTGTCGGACTTGCTGTTTGTGGCGGCGCGGGTGATTGCTCGGCGCCAAGGTGTTGCGGAGGTGTTGTGGCAGGCGGCGGCCAAGCCCCACTGAGTTTTCAGTGCCTGATCTGACGCCTTCGCGAGCAAGCCCGCTCCCACATTCGACCGTATTCCAAAGGTGGAACTCGATCGAATGTGGGAGCGGGCTTGCTCGCGAAGAGGCCCGTCACAACACCATCAAACCTCAGGCCAAAATGCCCGAATCCCCGCCACACCCTGAGCCCCAACTTCCCAAGCCTGCTCTCGCTCGGCAGGCCCAACCCCGCCCAGCAGAAACACCGGCTTGCTGAACCCACGGATCAACTCTGCCGCCTGCTCCCATCCCAATGGCTGGGCATCGGGGTGAGTCTGGGTCGGCTGCACTGGCGACAGTGTGACGAAATCCACGTCCATCATTTCCGCCAGTGCCAGCTCTTCTGCGTTGTGGCAAGAGGCCGCCAGCCAACGATCTTTAGGAAGCGGTCGACCTTTGCTCGCGTATTTACGCAGTTGTGCCGAGGTCATGTGCCAGCCGGCCGAAGGAAAATCCCCCAGCCATTCAAACGGCCCCTTGAGCATCAGTTGTGCCTTACCCGCGCACAGCCCCACCGCATCCACCGCGAGGTCACGGTATTTAGGGTCGTAGCCGTTGGGCGCACGCAGTTGCACCAGCTTGATACCGCCAGCAATGGCTTTCTGAATACCCCGCAGTAACGTCGGGGTTTCCAGTTCGCCAGGGGTGATCAGGTATTCAGCCGGCAAACGCGCCGCCGCCACAATCGGCGCATTGGCCGCCGGGAACTCGTAGTTGATCAGGTCCCGAGGAGCGACCCATTCCAACGGTTGCCCTTCAACACCATGAGGCTCGCCGGTAAACGCCGAAACCTCCCAGACATCCAGCAACACCTGTTTGTCCGGGTAATCATGCTGCACCTTGATCAGCGGCCGCGCGGTGGTGACCTGTATACCCAGCTCTTCCTGCAATTCGCGGGACAGCGCGCTGGCGACCGATTCATCGGCCTCCACCTTGCCGCCTGGAAACTCCCAGAGGCCGCCCTGATGCTGGGTATCGGCGCGGCGCGCCAACAAGATCCTGCCGTCGACACCGCGGATCACCGCGGCTGCTACATGCACTCGTTTCACCGCGCGTTTCCTCTTAGGTACGGTATTCCGCGTTGATCTTCACGTATTCGTGGGACAGGTCGGTGGTCCAGATGGTTTCGCTGCACGTGCCACGTCCCAGCTCGATACGGATGGTGATTTCTTCCTGCTGCATCACCGCCGAGCCCTGGGCTTCGGTGTAGGTCTCGGCGCGGGCGCCACGGCCGGCGATGCACACGTCGCCGAGGAACACGTCGATCTTGCTCACGTCCAGGTCCGGCACACCGGCACGACCCACTGCCGCCAGGATACGGCCCCAGTTGGGATCGGAGGCGAACAAGGCCGTCTTGATCAGCGGCGAATGCGCCACGGTGTAGCCCACGTCCAGGCATTCCTGGTGATTGCCGCCGCCGTTGACTTCAACGGTCACGAACTTGGTGGCGCCCTCGCCGTCACGCACGATGGCCTGGGCCACTTCCATGCACACTTCAAACACCGCCTGCTTCAATGCCACGAACAACGGGCCGCTGGCCTCGGTGATTTCCGGCAGGTTGGCCTGGCCGGTGGCGATCAGCATGCAGCAGTCGTTGGTCGAGGTGTCACCATCGATGGTGATGCGGTTGAACGACTTGTTGGCGCCATCGAGGATCAGGCTGTGCAGCACGTCGCGGGAGACTTTGGCGTCGGTGGCGATGTAGCCGAGCATGGTGGCCATGTTCGGACGGATCATGCCCGCGCCCTTGCTGATACCGGTCACGGTGACGGTCACGCCATCGTGCACGAACTGGCGGCTCGCGCCTTTGGGCAGGGTGTCGGTGGTCATGATGCCGGTTGCTGCCGCGGCCCAGTTATCCACAGACAGGTCGTCCAGCGCAGCTTGCAGCGCGCCTTCGATTTTTTCTACCGGCAATGGCTCTCCGATCACGCCAGTGGAGTACGGCAGCACTTGGCTGGCGTCCACGCCGGTCAACTGGGCCAGCTTGGCGCAGGTGCGCGCAGCCGCCACCAGGCCTGGCTCGCCGGTACCGGCGTTGGCATTGCCGGTGTTGGTCAGCAGGTAACGGATCGTGCCGGCAACGCGTTGCTTGGCCAGGATCACCGGTGCGGCGCAGAACGCGTTGAGGGTGAACACACCGGCGACGGTCGAGCCTTCGGCACAGCGCATCACCACCACATCTTTGCGTCCAGGGCGCTTGATGCCGGCCGAAGCGATACCGAGTTCAAAACCGGCAACCGGGTGCAATGTGGGCAAAGGACCAAGACCAACAGCCATGAATGCGCTCCTTAAAAATCAGATGATGTCTGTGCCGTCGTAAGCGACGGCGAAATTAATGGCAAAACGCCGCGACGGCAGAGGCCGGTCGCGGCGCGGGGTGTTGCAGCGTCAGGCAAAAATCTTATTCGATCTGGCCGTGGCAGTGTTTGAACTTTTTGCCCGAACCGCAGTAGCACAGCTCGTTGCGGCCCAGCTTCTGGTCATTGCGAACCGGGGTTTGAGCCAGGGCCACATCGACCTCTTCGCCCAATACCTCAGGCGCTTCCAGGCCCGGTGCTTCGTCATGCTGGAACTGCATGCGCGCAGCCAGAGCCTCGGCTTCCTGACGCAGGCGGGCTTCTTCCTCGATCGGGTCTTCGCGACGCACCTGAACGTGGGACAGCACGCGGATCGAATCGCGCTTGATCGAATCCAGCAGTTCGGAGAACAGCGTGAACGACTCGCGCTTGTACTCCTGCTTCGGGTTCTTCTGGGCGTAGCCACGCAGGTGGATACCGTGACGCAGGTGGTCCATGGTCGACAGGTGGTCTTTCCACAGGTCGTCCAGCACGCGCAGTACGATTTGCTTCTCGAAGGTGCGCAGTGCTTCGGCACTCGCCTGCTCTTCTTTCTCGTTGTATGCGGCCAGCAGCTCGGTCATCAGCTTCTCGCGCAGCGTTTCTTCGTACAGGTGATCGTCTTCGTCCAGCCACTGCTGAACCGGCAGGTCCACACCGAAGTCGCTCTTCAACGCGGCTTCCAGGCCGGCAACATCCCACTGCTCTGGCAGGGACTGTGGCGGGATGTGTGCGCTGACGGTAGCGTTGAGCACGTCCTGACGGAAATCAGCGATGGTCTCGCCAATGTTGTCGGCGGCCAGCAACGTGTTACGCATGTGATAGATCACTTTACGCTGTTCGTTGTTGACGTCATCGAACTCAAGCAGTTGCTTACGGATATCGAAGTTGCGGCCTTCGACCTTGCGCTGGGCCTTCTCGATGGCGTTGGTCACCATGCGGTGTTCAATCGCTTCACCGGACTGCATCCCTAAGGCCTTCATGAAGTTCTTCACGCGGTCCGAAGCGAAGATGCGCATCAGGCTGTCTTCCAGGGACAGGTAGAAGCGGCTGGAACCGGCGTCACCCTGGCGACCGGCACGACCACGCAGCTGGTTGTCGATACGGCGCGATTCGTGACGCTCGGAAGCGATCACCTGCAGGCCACCGGATTCCAGCACGGCCTGGTGGCGTTTCTGCCAATCGGCCTTGATCTGGGCGATCTGCTCAGGGCTCGGGTTTTCCAGTGCCGCGACTTCCACTTCCCAGTTACCGCCCAACAGGATGTCGGTACCACGACCGGCCATGTTGGTGGCGATGGTCAGTGCGCCTGGGCGACCGGCCTGGGCAATGATCTCGGCTTCTTTTTCGTGGAACTTGGCGTTGAGGACCTTGTGCTCGATGCCTTCCTTGTTGAGCAGGTTCGATACGTGCTCGGAAGTCTCGATGGTGGCGGTACCCACCAGGATCGGGCGACCCTGGGCCATGCCGTCCTTGATGTCGTTGATGATGGCCGCGTATTTCTCTTCGGCCGTCAGGAACACCAGGTCGTTGAAGTCTTTACGCGCCAACGGTTTGTTCGGCGGAATGACCATGACGGCCAGGCTGTAGATCTGGTGGAATTCGAACGCTTCGGTGTCGGCCGTACCGGTCATGCCGGACAGTTTGTTGTACAGACGGAAGTAGTTCTGGAAAGTGGTGGACGCCAACGTCTGGCTTTCAGCCTGGATGTTGAGGTGTTCCTTGGCTTCGATGGCCTGGTGCAGGCCTTCGGACAGACGACGACCCGGCATGGTACGGCCGGTGTGTTCGTCAACCAGCACGACCTGGCCGTCCTGCACGATGTATTCGACGTTGCGATGGAACAGCTTGTGGGCGCGCAGGCCGGCATACACATGGGTCAACAGGCCCAGGTTGTGTGCCGAGTACAGGCTTTCACCCTCGGCCAGCTCGCCGATCTGGGTCAGCATTTCTTCGACGAACTGGTGACCGGCTTCGTTGAGTTCGACCTGGCGGGTCTTCTCGTCGATGCTGAAGTGACCTTCTTTGGTCACCACGCCTTCCACTTCCTCGATGTGCTGCTCCAGGCGCGGAATCAACTTGTTGATTTCGGTGTACAGGCGCGAGCTGTCTTCGGCCTGGCCGGAGATGATCAGCGGGGTACGGGCTTCGTCGATGAGGATGGAGTCGACTTCGTCGATCACGGCAAAGTTGAGTTCGCGCTGGAATTTTTCATCCATGCTGAACGCCATGTTGTCGCGCAGGTAGTCGAAACCGAATTCGTTGTTGGTGCCGTAGGTAATGTCGCAAGCGTAGGCAGCGCGCTTCTCTTCCGGCGGCTGGAACGGCGTAACCACGCCGACGGTCAGGCCGAGGAATTCATACAGCGGGCGCATCCAGTTGGCGTCCCGGCGGGCCAGGTAGTCGTTCACCGTCACAACGTGCACGCCCTTGCCGGACAGTGCGTTGAGGTAAACGCCCAGGGTTGCCACCAGGGTCTTGCCTTCACCGGTACGCATTTCGGCAATCATGCCTTCATGCAAGGTCATGCCGCCGATCAACTGGACGTCGAAGTGGCGCATGCCCATGACACGCTTACCGGCTTCACGGGCGACCGCAAAGGCTTCGGGCAGCAGCTTGTCGAGGGTTTCACCTTTGGCTATGCGGGCCTTGAACTCTTGGGTCTTGGCGCGCAATTGCTCGTCCGAAAGGGCAACCATCTGCTCTTCGAAGGCATTGACCAGCTGCACCGTCTTGAGCATGCGTTTGACTTCGCGCTCATTCTTGCTTCCAAAAAGTTTCTTTAACAAAGGCGCAAACATATCGGCAGGTTCTTCCACACATAGGGATGGAGGGCGCACCGTGAGTGGCCCGAGCAGCCCTCACGGCCGCATGCGAACGCGCATTCTACCCGGATTCGTGGGTGAGGAAAGTGGCGTTGTTCCCCGATGCTGGCATGGTGCTGTGAGAGGGCTTGTTTAAAATAAGGGCTTTTGTCGGAACTTCAACCCATGGAGCGAAGAAGTTACCAATTGATTTCATGAACAAAACCCTACGAATGCATTGGCTGGGGGCGTTCAGGCGCGTTCTGCTAAGATGGCGGCTCTGTTACTTAAGGTGTCCAATAATGGCGTTTCGCCCCTTATCAGCCCGCGCTCCCGCCGTGTTGCTTCGCGATGCCAAGCCGCTGAAAGCCATCTTTGGCCATGCGCAACGCCTGGGCCGCCTGCAACGACTGCTCGAAACCCAGTTGCAGCCGGCCGCACGCGAACATTGCCGCGTGGCGTCCTGGCGTGAAGGCAACCTGCTGCTTATTGTCACAGATGGCCACTGGGCGACACGTTTGCGTTATCAGCAAAAACGCCTGCAGCGTCAATTGATGGCGTTCGATGAATTCGCTGGCTTGACGCGCATCCAGTTCAAGGTACAGCCGCCCACCACCCAACCTGGCGTGGCGGAACACATTCATGATTTATCGACCCATGCGGCCGAAGCCATTCAGGCAACGGCCGACGGGATCAGCAACCCAGGCTTGCGCGCGGCGCTTGAACGGCTGGCGGCCCACGCCAAAGCCAAGCCCTGAATCGCTACTTGCGTTTGCTGCCGCCCAACAACGACCCCAACAAACCACGGACCAATTGTCGCCCCATCTGATTGGCGGCTTGCTGCATTGCGGACTTCAGCGCCTTACCTGCGGTTGTGCCGAGAAACGCCCCGGCCCTGTCGGTGAAGCTAGGCTCCTCGGCGGCCGGCTTGGCCTCTTCGGTTGGCCCAAGCTCTTTGCGTGCCATCAGCACTTCATAAGCTGACTCCCGATCAATCGGCTTGTCATACCGGCCCTGCAACGGTGAACTGGCCACCAATGCAGCGCGTTCGGCCTCGCTGAGCGGCCCGATCCGCGACTGCGGCGGTGCAACCAATACACGCTGGACGACTTCCGGCGTGCCCTTTTCCTGCAGCGTGCCCACCAACGCCTCGCCCGTGCCCAACTCGGTCAATACCGAAAGGGCATCAAAGGCCGGGTTCGGCCGAAAACCGTCGGCTACGGCGCGTAGGGATTTCTGCTCTTTAGTCGTGAACGCCCGCAGGCCATGCTGGATGCGCAGGCCGAGTTGCGCCAGCACGCTGTCCGGCAGGTCGCCTGGCGACTGGGTGACAAAATACACGCCAACGCCTTTTGAACGGATCAGCCGCACCACTTGCTCCAGTCGCTCCTGCAACGCCTTGGGCGTGTCGGCGAACAGCAAGTGCGCCTCATCAAAGAACAGTGCGAGTAACGGCTTGTCGGCATCACCGCGCTCGGGCAGTTGCTCGAACAACTCCGCCAGAAGCCACAGCAGGAAGGTCGCGTACACCTTCGGCGCTTCGTGCACCAGACGGCTCGCGTCCAGCAGATGGATGCGACCAAGCCCGTCACTGGTGGGCTGCAGGATATCTTCCAACTGCAGGGCCGGCTCGCCGAACAAAGCTTCGGCGCCCTGCTGCTCCAGCACCGCCAGGCGTCGCAACAACGCCTGGCTGGAACCGGTGGTCATCAGCGCCGCGTCTTCGCCCAACAGTTCGGGGTGGTAGCGCAGATGATTGAGCAGCGCCTTGAGGTCCTTGAGGTCCAGCAACAACAAGCCTTCGCGGTCTGCGACCTTGAACGCCGCGTAAAGCGCCGATTGCTGGCTGTCGGTGAGTTCCAACAGGCTACCGAGCAGCAATGGGCCCATTTCGCTGATCGTAGTGCGCAACGGATGACCGGATTGCCCGTGGATATCCCACAGCGTGACCGGATAAGCCTTGGCCGTGTAATTGAGGAACGGCATGCCGGCGATGCGCTCGGCCACCTTGCCCTGCGGGTTCGCTGCGGCCCCCAGGCCGCACAAGTCACCCTTGATATCCGCCGCAAACACAGCCACGCCGGCATTACTGAAGGCTTCGGCCAGGCGTTGCAGCGTAACGGTTTTGCCCGTGCCGGTGGCACCGGCGATCAACCCGTGACGGTTGGCCAGGCGCATGGCCTGGGCGATGGGCTGGCCGTCGAGGCCGGCGCCGATTAGCAGTTGCGTGGAGTCAGGCATTTCGTCACCCATGGTTAATCTTTAGTGCGGCCAGGTCGATACAGAGAAGTGTGAGACCCACAAAGTCTAAAAATAGGTCAGATAGTTCCCACAGGGACCACCGGAACCATCACAAGAAGTATCACACCTTTTTTGACGCTGCCATTTGCGCCTCCCATAAGGACGCGCTTCGGATATTAAGACCTTAGCGGACCCTACAAGCCATGAATAAAAATCTGCGCTTCAGCCACAAAATCCTGCTTGCAGCCTCCCTTATCGTCATTGCCGCATTCGCGCTGTTTACCCTCTACAACGACTACCTGCAACGCAACGCGATACGCGACGATCTCAACAACTACCTGCATGAAATGGGCGATGTCACCGCCAGCAACATTCAAACCTGGCTTAACGGGCGTATAGCCCTGGTGGAAAACGCCGCGCAAAACATCGCCATCAACCCCGAGCCGTCCGCGGTTGCCAGCCTGCTGGAACAGAAAACCCTGACGTCCTCCTTCATGGCGACCTACGTCGGTGACAGCAAAGGCGCCTTCACCATCCGCCCCGACACCAAGATGCCGGACGGTTTCGACCCGCGTGTCCGCCCCTGGTACAAGGGCGCCCAGAGCAGCAACGGTTCAACCCTGACCGAGCCCTATATCGATGCGGCCACCGGCAAGTTGATCATTTCCGTTGCCACTCCCAGCAACCAAGGCACCCAAAGCATCGGCGTGGTCGGCGGTGACCTGAGCCTGCAAACCTTGGTGGATAACATCGGCGCGCTTAATTTCGGCGGCATGGGCTATGCGTTCCTGGTCAGCGCCGACGGCAAGGTACTGGTACACCCGGACAAAAACCTGGTGATGAAGACCCTGGCCGACGTGTATCCGAAAAATACGCCGAAGATCAGCGCAGACTTCAGCGAGGTCGAGGCCAACGGCATAGACAACATCGTGACCTTCACTCCGATCAAGGGCCTGCCCTCGGTAAACTGGTACCTCGGTATTTCAGTCGATAAAGACAAATCCTTCGCCATGCTCAGCGAATTCCGCACCTCAGCGGTCATCGCCACGCTCATTGCGGTGGTGATCATCATCGCCCTGCTCGGCATGCTGATCCGTATCCTGTTGCAACCACTGCACGTGATGACCCGCGCCATGCAGGACATCGCCGATGGCGAGGGCGACCTGACACGCCGCCTGACCATCCAGAACCACGATGAATTCGGCACGCTGGGTAACGCCTTCAACCGCTTCGTGGAGCGCATTCATACGTCGATCCGCGAAGTGTCTTCGGCCACCGAACAGGTAAATGAAGTGGCACTGCGGGTGGTCAGCGCCTCCAACTCGTCGATGGTCAATTCCGATGAGCAGGCCAACCGCACCAATAGCGTCGCCGCCGCCATCAATGAACTGGGCGCTGCGGCCCAGGAAATCGCGCGCAATGCAGCGCAGGCCTCCCATCAGGCCAGCGATGCACGGCATCTGGCTGAGGATGGCCAGCAAGTGGTGGAACGCAACATCAAGGCGATGAACCAGTTGTCGTCGATGATCAGCGCCTCCAGCAGCAACATCGAAGCGCTCAATAGCAAGACGGTGAACATCGGCCAGATTCTCGAAGTGATCACCAGTATTTCCCAGCAAACCAACCTGCTGGCATTGAACGCCGCCATCGAAGCGGCGCGTGCCGGGGAAGCCGGGCGTGGGTTTGCGGTGGTCGCGGATGAAGTGCGCAACCTGGCGCATCGCACTCAGGAATCGGCGCAACAGGTGCAGAAGATGATTGAAGAACTGCAAGTCGGCGCGCGAGACTCGGTCAGCACCATGGGTGAAAGTCAGCGCCACAGTCTTGAAAGTGTCGATATCGCCAACCTGGCCGGCGAACGCCTGAACAGCGTGACCCAACGCATCGGCGAAATTGATGGCATGAACCAATCCGTCGCCACCGCCACGGAGGAACAGACCTCGGTAGTGGAGTCGATCAACATGGACATTACCGAGATCAACACCCTCAACCAGGAAGGTGTGGAAAACCTGCAATCCACGTTGCGTGCTTGTGCCGACCTGGAACAACAGGCTGCACGGTTGAAACAATTGGTTGGCAGTTTCCGGATCTGATCAGGCGTCCTTGGTCTCGGACTTGGCCTGCTCCTGCTCCCACAGTTCGGCGGCACCGGGAAACTCGGTGCCGTCCTCGCTGCTGAGGTCATCCGGGTCGTATCGACTCAAACAGCCCTCCCCTAATGTGGCGGGGGCTTTTGAAGTGGCTTTGTCCAGCGGATCACTCATGATTCAATCCTCGGCAGCGTACAAAGAAAAAGGGCCTGGATCGATTTAACGCCCAGGCCCTTCATTCTTCAATCACAACAGGTCGATCAGAACACGACCGTCTTGTTGCCATGCACCAGCACACGGTCTTCCAAGTGGTAACGCAGGCCACGGGCCAGCACCATCTTCTCCACGTCACGGCCGAAACGCACCATGTCTTCAATGCTGTCGCTGTGGCTGACACGCACCACGTCCTGCTCGATGATCGGGCCGGCGTCCAGTTCTTCGGTGACGTAGTGGCAAGTAGCGCCGATCAACTTCACACCCCGCAGCGACGCCTGGTGGTACGGCTTGGCGCCGACGAACGACGGCAGGAAGCTGTGGTGAATGTTGATCACCTTGCCAGCGTATTCGCGGCAGAGTTCCGGTGGCAGGATCTGCATGTAGCGCGCCAGCACCACCACGTCGGCTTCGTGTTGCTTGACCAGACGCGAGACCTCGGCGAACGCCGGCTCTTTGTCCTGCGGATTGACCGGCACGTGGTAGTACGGGATGCCATGCCACTCGACCATGCTGCGCAGGTCATCATGGTTGGAAATCACACACGCGATCTCGCAGTCCAGCTCATCGCTGTGCCAGCGATGCAGCAAATCGGCCAGGCAGTGGGATTCACGGCTGGCCATCAACACCACGCGTTTCTTCTGCTCGGTGTCGGTGATATGCCAGGTCATCGAAAACTCTTCGGCGATGGGCGCAAACGCGTCGCGGAAGGCATCAAGACCAAAAGGCAGCGAATCGGCACGAATCTCGTGACGCATGAAGAACCAACCGCTGAGATTGTCCGAGTGATGACTCGCCTCGGTGATCCAACCGTTGTGGGAGGCCAGAAAGTTACTGACCTTGGCAACGATGCCAACCCGGTCCGGGCAAGCAATCACCAGCCGAAAAGTGCGCATTAGGGGGAAACTCCAGAACTTCGCAAAGGCCGCCATTCTAGCGATTGCGCAGGAAAACTGCAGTATTCGTTGACGCTTATTCTGATCGCTGGCCGACGGCTCGCCCCTTAATAGCCTATGGTTTTACCACCTTTATATGAATCGACTCCCTCAACCTACGGCTACTCCCCATATTTCAACGAGATTATCTTAAGGCTTACGCCCTAGTAATTAACTCGAATGCATAGCAATGCTACAAACATTCAAAGTAATTCACATAAATGCGAGCTTAAATGTTTACTTGGGCAAACTGCCTGACTATTATTGGGCCACTCTCCCTGTCAATCAGCGCTCTACATAAGGTAGTCCACATGTCTCTGATCAACGAATACCGTGCCACCGAAGAAGCTATCAAAGAGCTGCAAGCCCGTTTGAAGAACCTGTCCCAAGACGACAAACTGCAAACCGAGCTGGAATTCGAAGGCAAACTGCGCGCCCTGATGGGTGAGTACTCCAAATCCCTGCGTGACATCATCGCGCTGCTGGATCCAGAATCGAAAGTTAAAGCTCCACGTGGCGCTGTGAAAACTACCGGCACCAAGCGTGCTCGCAAAGTCAAACAGTACAAAAACCCGCACAACGGCGAAGTGATTGAAACCAAAGGTGGCAACCACAAAACTCTGAAAGAGTGGAAAGCCAAGTGGGGCGGTGACGTGGTTGAAGGCTGGGCTACCCTGCTGGGCTAAGCCTCGCCAGGCCTGCGCCTGATACGCGATACATAAAAAACGCCAGCTTGCTGGCGTTTTTTATTGCCTGTGTATTGTATGAGAGCCGACTACAGATTCACCTTATGGGCCAGCGCGTCGGCATATTCCTGCCACTGCTCAAGCACCTGCGCCTGAAAAGGCGTCGCACTAACGGCAAATTCCTGTTTAGCCTGCTTAAATGCTGCAAGGGTATTTGGCGCGCCCCACTCTGGGTCCGACAAACGTTGCTGACAGAAAAGCTGCCAGCGTTGTTGCTCCTCACTATTCAAGGTATCGGGGAAGTTACGCGCTCGGTAGCGAAACAGTAATTCAGGTAAACGATGATCATCAAAAGGCCATTGCTGGCGAGCTAGTTGCGCAGGCTCGGCCATCCGGACTTGTTCACATAAGCGCCGATCACGATCTCCGATAAAGCCATCGTAAAGCTGTTGCTCCGGGTCTGAACTCGGCGCGAAATCTTCCTCGGCATAAATGGCCGCCAATTTATCGCGCCAAAGTTCCTGTGCGTCAGTTAGCCGCAGGGCACGCGCCTGAAAAAGATCCATGTCCAAGTGCAGACGCTCACGATCTTCTGCCCGAAGCACATTCAAGGGAGCAACCACAGGGCAGCGATTGATGTGCACCAACTTAAGCGGCACCGGCAACTCGCCCTCGGCAAGATCGTCACGACGGGTATAGAGACGCTGACGCAAGGTATCGGCATCCAGGTCCAACAACCCTTGAGGATCGAGCCCAAGGTCGCAGACGATCAGCGCATTGCGATTGCGCGGGTGCCACGCCAATGGCAATACCACGCCCAGGTAATGACGCTCGGCGGAAAAACGCCCGGAGATATGCACCATGGGTTGCAGCAATCGCACCTGGTCCATCACCGCCTGCTTGCTGCGCAGTTGAAACAGCCATTTATACAGCTTGGGCTGTTTCTCACGAACCAATCGGGCCAGGGCAATCGTGGCTCGCACGTCAGACAGAGCATCGTGCGCCTGGCCATGATCGATACCGTTGGCTTCGGTCAGGCGCTCCAGCTTGAGCGTGACGCGCCCATCCTGTTGCGGCCATTCAATACCCTCCGGACGCAGGGCATAGGCGGTGCGGATCACGTCGATGAGATCCCAACGACTGTTGCCGCCCTGCCACTCACGAGCGTAAGGGTCGAAAAAGTTGCGGTACAGGCTGTAGCGCGTCATTTCATCGTCAAAGCGCAAGGTGTTGTACCCGGCGCCACACGTCCCCGGAGCCGCCAGCTCGGCATGCACCCGAGTCATGAAATCGGCCTCTGCCAGGCCTTTTTCCGCGAGGATTGCTGGGGTGATACCGGTAATGGCGCAGGCGACGGGATGGGGCAGGATATCGTCGCTGGGCTGGCAATAAAGATTGACCGGCTCGCCGATCTCATTGAGTTCGTGGTCCGTTCGAATGCCCGCTACCTGGAGCGGGCGATCACTGCGCGGATTGATGCCGGTGGTTTCATAGTCGTACCAGAAAATGGAGGTCACGGGCTATTCCTGTACTGAAGATCGACAAAGTCTAGGCGCTGGACGGCGTCCGCGACCAGCACCAAATCAACTGTACAAACATCCAGCAAAACCTTGAATGGTTGCTTCCATCGCCGACACTGCTAGCATCCGTGTCTCCCAGCCACTCTGCACTGCCAAGGATCGCGATGCCGTCAGCCCCGTTGGATACCCGCTACCAGATCGAAACCCCGGAGGGCATCGACCTGCCGCTGCGCCCCGCTGGCCTGATGCCACGTGCGCTGGCCTTTGCCTTCGACCTGGGGTTGCGCGGGGTGGTGATGGGCGTTCTGCTGGTGCCATTGGCCTTACTTGGCAATGTTGGCATCGGCCTGGGCTCGCTGCTGCTGTTCCTGATCAGTTGGTGGTACATGGTGCTGTTCGAGGTGCTCAACCAGGGTTGTTCGCCCGGCAAGCAAGTCATGGGATTACGTGTTGTACACGATGACGGCACCCCGGTCGGCTGGTCCGCGTCACTGACCCGTAATCTGCTGCGGTTTGTCGACATGCTGCCCTTCGGTTACTTCCTGGGCGCGATCAGTTGCCTGCAGCATCCTCATTTCAAGCGCCTGGGCGACCTGGCCGCCGGTACACTGGTGATCTACCGGGAACAACCGCTCATGCGCCCCAAGATTCCTCAAGCTGCCGCCCTACGCTTGCCCTTCGCCCTGGAGCTGAGTGAACAACGGGCCATCCTTGGCTTTGCGGAACGCCAGGGTGAGCTTTCCACGGAACGCGTTCACGAGTTGGCGTCGATTCTCGCTACCCCGTTGCAAGTGTCCCCAGCCCGCGCCGTGGAACAACTCAACGGCGTGGCCCGTGGCCTGTTGGGGCCAACATGAAGCAGAGTCTTTTCGAAAGCCGTCACCAGCCTCAATGGCAGGCCTTTGCCCAACACCTGCAACAGTTGGAACAAGGCAAGGTTAAAACCAGTGACATGGCCGATTTCCCCCATCAGTACCGACGCCTGTGCCAGCACCTGGCCCTGGCCCAGGAACGTGGCTACAGCAGCTATTTGGTAGACCCCTTGCAACAACTGGCCTTGCGCGGCCATCAACAACTCTACCGCCATCGCAGCCAATTGACGGCAAATGTGCTGAGTTTCGTACTTGCCGATTTTCCCCGGTTAGTGCGGGAACAGTGGCGTTTCGTGCTGGTAGCGAGCCTGCTGTTCTTTGGCAGCCTGGTGGGTATCGCGTTGCTGGTCTACCTGTTTCCCGACCTGATCTACAGCATCGTCAGTCCCCAGCAGGTTGCCGAGATGCAGGGCATGTATGACCCTGATGCCAGCCGCCTGGGCCGCACCGCTGAGCGTGCCTCGAGCGAAGACTGGATGATGTTCGGCTACTACGTGATGCACAACATCGGTATCGCGTTCCAGACCTTTGCTGCCGGATTACTGTTCGGGCTGGGCAGCGTGTTCTACCTGATTTTCAACGGCCTGGTCATCGGTGCGGTCTCCGGGCATCTGACCGAAATCGGCTACGGGCAGACCTTCTGGTCATTCGTGATCGGGCATGGTGCCTTCGAGCTGACGGCCATCGCCCTCGCCGGTGCCGCAGGTTTGCAACTGGGCTGGGCGCTGATCGCTCCCGGGCAGTTGACCCGCGGCGAATCACTGCGGCTGGCGGCGCGCAAGAGCGTACAAATGTTATGCGGTGTCATGCTCTTCCTGTTGATCGCAGCCTTCATTGAGGCGTACTGGTCATCCACCACCCTGATAGCTCCCTGGGTCAAGTACCTGGTTGGCGCGACGCTGTGGCTGCTGGTAGTCGCTTACTTGAGCCTTGCCGGAAGGACTCGCCATGCGCCTCAGTGATGCCAGCGTGGTAATCCGCCCACGTACTGCCTGGGAGGCGATGGATCTTGGCGTGTTGATGGCCCGTGAGCATCGCCTGCTGTTGATGGGCAGTTGGGCGTTGGTGACGCTGCCAGTGTTCGCCGTGCTTACGGCACTGTTGTGGAAGTACCCGTCCACCGCGATGTTCCTGTTCTGGTGGCTCAAGCCGGCCTTTGATCGCCTCCCCTTGTATATCTTGTCCAAGGCCCTGTTTGGCGAAACACCCAGCATCAAGCAGGCCGTTCGTCAGTGGCCGCGCCTGCTCAAGGGTCAACTGTTGGCCAGCCTGACCTGGCGCCGGTTCAGTCTGAGCCGCAGCTTTGTGATGCCGGTCAGCCAGCTCGAAGGCCTGGATGGGCCCGCACGCCAAAAACGCCTGGGTGTACTGCAGCAACGTAATGCCGGGGCCGCACGCTGGTTGACCACCATTGGGGTGCACCTGGAGATCGGCTTGTGGTTCGGTTGCATGGCACTCTTCTACCTCTTCATTCCCCAAAACGTCGAGATGGATTGGGATTGGCAGCGCCTGGTACTGGCGACAAGCTCGGAAGGGTTATGGCTGGAACATTTGGGCAACGCCTTCTACGCCTTGATCCTGGTGTTTTGGGAACCCATCTATGTCGCCTGCGGTTTCAGCCTCTACCTCAACCGCCGTACCGTATTGGAGGCCTGGGACCTGGAGTTAGTCTTCCGTCGCCTCCGTCAACGCCTGAGCAATGTGGCGCCGCTGCTGTTGCTGATGATCGGGCTGACGCTGCTGCCATTCAGCGCGCCAGTCATGGCAGAAGCGTCCAGCCCCTCAAAACCCCTGAGCACTCAGAGCGCAAGCCAATCTGTCCAGTCCCTGCTGGACAAGCCTCCCTTCAAGAACCCGGAAACCGTCACGCGCTATCGCTTTGGCGAAGAAAATCCGTCGGTTAAAAGCAAAGCTCACAGCGACGGCAAGCTTCCAGACTGGCTGAAGGCGCTGTTGGATAACTTCAACAGCAATACTTTCAAGTCGATCGCGCTGGGCTTGGAGGTGCTGTTGTGGGGGCTTCTGATCGGCGCCCTGTTCCTGCTGGCGTGGCGTTATCGTGAGTGGTTGCGCACCTTTGTCAGTCGGCGCGGGCCTCACACGATCAAGGTTGGTGGCCCCGTTCCCACGCAACTGTTCGGCCTTGAACTGGACACGCAGACGTTGCCCGACGATGTGGCCAGTGCCGCCGAGCATTTGTGGGCCACCCATCCCAGGGAAGCCCTTGGCCTACTGTATCGAGGCCTGCTCAGTCGGCTGTTGCATGATTTCAATGTGCCGCTGAAAAGCGCTGATACCGAAGGCCAGGTCCTGGAGCGGGTTCAACGGTTGCAACAACCGCAGCTGCTGGCTTTCAGCGATGAGTTGACCCAACACTGGCAGAACCTTGCCTACGGCCATCACCTGCCTCCCCCCTCAGCCCAGCAAAAACTGTGCAGTGATTGGCGCACCCTGTTCAACCCGGGGAGCAATCAATGAACCGGTCGTTATTGTGGGTGGGGCTATTATTGTTGGCATGCGTGTTTGGAGCCGGTGCCTTCTACGCGTGGACCAAGGCAATTCCCTACGACGAGGTGGTGGATCGTGGCCCTTCTCCAGAAGCCTTGGCCAACCCCTACTTGGCAGCCGAACACTTTCTACGCCAACAAGGCGTGACCGTTGAGCACGCCAACAGCCTGGAGCGGCTGACTGCCCTACCGGGCAAGGGCAACAGCCTGTTGCTGCTCGGCGAGCGCAGCAACATGTCACCCCGCCAGGTAGAGCAACTGCTGAGCTGGGCCAAATCCGGCGGTCATCTGTTGCTGGTGGCCGAGGCGTTGTGGGATGAGGAGACCGGCAAAAGTGGCGACCTGCTGCTCGATCGCTTGCATATCCATCAGACCTTGAGTGACGAACCTGAGGAACCTGCGCCTTCCAGCAAAAAGCCCCTTAAAAACAAAAGCCAGGACCTCACCAAACTCTACGTCGACAATGAAACCGCCTCGGCGTACTTCAGTTTCGACACGGATTTCAATCTTACCGACCCTAGGCACCAGGCCCAATTTTCCGCCAACAGCTCAAGGTCGAGCCACCTGATGCAACTCGACCTCGGGGAAGGCAGCGTCACAGTGATCACCGACAGTGACCTGTGGAAAACCCCGAACATCGGCAAGCAGGACAATGCCTGGCTGCTGTGGTACCTGAATCAGGGCACGGCCGTGACCCTGTTGTTCAACAGTGACTTCGACGACCTGTTCACGTTACTGATGCGGTATTTTCCCCAGGCCCTGATCGCACTTATTTCGCTGATCGCCCTGGCACTGTGGCGGGCCGGTATGCGTCAAGGCCCGACTCGATCTCCAACCTCCAATGCTCGCCGCCAATTGCAGGAACACCTTAAAGCCAGTGCCGACTTCCTGCTGCGCCGCAGCGGCCAGGGCACGCTGCTGCATGCTTTGCAGCGCGATATTCTGCGCGCGGCCCGGCACCGTCACCCCGGTTTTGAACACCTCGACAGTGCAGCACAGTGCCGGGTGCTTGAACACCTGACGCGCCAACCCCTTCATGTCATCAGCCAGGTCCTTGACCCACTCCCGCAGAAACGGCTTTCCAGTGCCGATTTCAGCCGGCAGGTCGCGTGCCTGCAAACCCTCAGGAATGCCCTATGAGCGAACTTCCAAGCGCCACTGCCCTGACCAGCGAAACCCTGCAACGTGCCAGCAGGCAAGCCCAGGACCTGCGTACGGAATTGCGCAAGGCGGTGATTGGCCAGGACCCGGTGATCGACGATGTCCTGACCGCGCTGATCGCCGGCGGCCATGTGCTGCTCGAAGGCGTGCCGGGGCTGGGGAAAACTCTGCTGGTGCGTGCCCTGGCACGTTGCTTTGAGGGGGATTTCGCGCGTATTCAATTCACCCCGGACCTGATGCCCAGCGATGTCACCGGCCACGCCGTGTATGACCTGCACACTGAACAGTTCAAGTTGCGCAAAGGGCCGGTGTTCACCCATTTGTTGCTGGCCGACGAAATCAACCGTGCCCCGGCCAAGACCCAGGCAGCCTTGCTCGAAGCCATGCAGGAGCGGCAAGTCACCCTCGAAGGCGAGGCGTTGCCCATCGGTCAACCGTTCATGGTGCTGGCGACCCAGAACCCTATTGAACAGGAAGGTACTTACCCGCTGCCGGAAGCGGAGCTGGATCGCTTCATGCTCAAGGTGCGCATGGATTACCCCGACGCGCAGCAAGAACTGGACATGGTGCGTGAAGTCACCCGCTCGTCTCGGGCCGATATGCTGGATGTACAACCCTTGCGTACGGTACTGCTGGCCGAAGATGTGCTGTCGCTTCAGCAGATAGCCAGTGAACTGGCACTCGACGAACAAGTGCTCGACTATGCCGTACGGCTGGCGCGCGCTACGCGCAGTTGGCCGGGGTTGGCCATCGGCGCTGGCCCACGCGCTTCCATCGACCTGGTACGTGGCGCACGTGCCCGCTCCCTGTTGCGCGGTGGTGAGTTCGTCACCCCGGACGATATCAAGGGTTGCGCGCTGGCAGTGCTGCGCCATCGGGTACGCATCGCGCCAGAGCTGGATATCGACGGGCTGGAGGTCGACCAGGTGCTCAAGCAACTGCTCGACCAGATCCCGGCACCTCGGCAATGAATCGCCCATGAAACCGACCCGTCTGCTGCTGAACTGGCTTGGCGTATTGCTGGGCTTGGACATCCTGCTGGGAATTGCGGCAGCGTTGCAGTTCAAGGTGCCCGACACCTTGCACTCCATCGCGTGGGGTCTGCTACTGGCGCTGTTACTGCTCGCGCTGCTGGATGCGATGCGTCTGCGTAGCCGCCCTTCGCCCCGCGTGCAGCGGCAAATGCCCGGAAGCCTGGCACTGGGCCGCTGGGGGGAAATACGCCTGGTTCTCGAGCATGACTTCCCGCAGACACTGAGCGTGCAGGTGTTCGATCATGTCCCTGATGGGCTGTCGGTGGAGCACATGCCCCAATCCATAGACCTGCGCCCTGGTGAACACAGTGAACTGGGTTATCGCCTTCGCCCCTTGAGGCGTGGTCATTTCAGTTTCAACCGCTGTGAAATTCTCCTGCCCAGCCCCATGGGCCTGTGGTCAGCTCGGCGACTGATCGACGTGAGCGATACCACCCGCGTCTATCCGGATTTCGCCCGTCTCTATGGTGCTCAACTGCAGGGTGTGGATAACTGGCTGAGCCAACTGGGTGTACGCCAACGGCAGCGCCGCGGCTTGGGACTGGAGTTTCACCAGTTGCGTGAGTTTCGCGAGGGTGACAGCCTGCGGCAGATCGACTGGAAGGCTACCGCCCGGCAACGCACACCCATCGCCCGTGAATACCAGGATGAGCGTGACCAACAGATCGTGTTCATGCTCGATTGCGGCCGCCGCATGCGCAGCCAGGATGACGAACTGTCCCACTTTGACCATGCCCTGAATGCCTGCCTGCTGCTCAGCTATGTCGCGTTGCGCCAGGGTGATGCGGTAGGGCTGTGCACCTTTGCCGGAGACCAGCCACGTTACTTGGCGCCAGTCAAAAGCAGTAGCCAGTTGAATCTGTTGCTCAACGCGGTATACGACCTTGATACCACTCGGCGGGCTGCCGATTATCAGGCTGCAGCAAGCCAACTGCTGGCTCGGCAAAAACGACGCGCTTTGGTGATCGTGATAACCAACCTGCGGGATGAGGATGATGAAACACTGCTGACGGCCGTCAATCGCATCAGCCGCCATCACAGGGTGCTGGTGGCCAGTTTACGTGAGGAAGCCCTTGATCAACTGCGCCAAGCCCCCGTGCAAACCTTGCCCGAAGCCTTGGCCTACAGCGGCACCATCGACTACCTGAATACCCGTAACGAACTGCATGACCGACTGCGCGCCCAAGGCCTGTCCCTACTGGACACTTTACCGTCTGAACTGGGACCGGCCTTGGTCACACGTTACCTGGGGTGGAAGAAAGCCGGCGTGCTCTGATAAGGGCGCGCCAACGCTCTTCATCTACGCCGAAGCCTGCAACGGATCAAAGCTGAAGTAATTCAACAAGACGTTGATCAACTGCCCATATTCCTCGGGTGCCTGGAGCACTCTGAAGCCGGAATCGTAGTGTTGCGGGTTGATGTCCTCATGGCTCCACAGACAGGTCACCGTGAGATCAATGGGGTGGAAAGTGTCGTCAGCGCCTGGAATCTTCAAGCGCAACTCGAAGTCCACGTCGACCATCATGGGCAATTGGCTGATCAACATCAGCCCATCTTCCGAGACATTGCCCAAAAAGCCGATGGGCTTGTCGGTGAGACGATTAAACACTTGCAGGAAATAAGGAAGCTGATGCCGCTCGATCCGTCGGTCGGTAAACATGGTGAGATCGCCATCCAGTGGCCATGACTGCGGCCGTGCCAGTGATTCGGAACGGGCGTTAATCGCCCACGCTCCCTGGATCTCGGTGCGACAACAGGCAATTGCCTGTCGCTAGACAGCCACCCAGTCAGGGCCTCCCATCCATTTGCATAGAAACTTATACAAACGAACATTCAAAGGATAGCCCAAGACTGGCGACGGGCCAGTTATTGAATGACGAAGATCATCACAAGGACGCTGGACGCGGTTGCGCGACGCTTGCGCCGGGGTAATGCCCCAGTTGTTGCAGGGTGTCGAGCCTTGCGCGGGCACGGTAGGCGTACTCACTCGACGGGTATTGATTGATGATGAATTGATAAGTCTGTACCGCGTCGACGAACAGTTTCTGCCGTTCCAGGCACTGGCCGCGCAACATCGAGACTTCCGGCTGTACATAACGTCGGGTGCGACTTTCACGGTCGACCTGGGACAATTCCAGGGTAACGCGTTCGCAGTCACCGACCTTGTAGGCGCGGTAGGCATTGTTCAGATGATGGTCCATCGACCAGCGGGTGCAGCCGACAACACTGACGGCCAGGGCAGCAATGAGCAAAATTCGCATGAGGGTTCTCCTGTCTTGTGCAGTGTATCGACCCCCCGTCGAAAATCTTCAAGGATGTTCGTATTCAGCCGCAACGAAAACAAGTCAATCGTCGATAAGTAGTGCAAACGAACAATGACTACAACGAAAGAGCATAGTAGCCTTCCTCAGCGCTTGAACTCAGGAGTCTGTGCATGTCCGTCCGTCGTACCAAAATCGTCGCCACCCTTGGCCCGGCCAGCAACTCGCCGGAAGTCCTCGAACAGCTGATTCTGGCTGGTTTGGACGTTGCCCGTCTGAACTTCTCCCACGGCACCCCGGACGAGCACAAGGCTCGCGCCAAGCTGGTGCGTGACCTGGCCGCCAAGCACGGCCGCTTCGTCGCACTGCTGGGTGACCTGCAAGGCCCGAAAATCCGTATCGCCAAATTCGCCAACAAGCGGATCGAGCTGAAGATCGGTGATCAATTCACCTTCTCCACCAGCCACCCGCTGACCGAAGGCAACCAGCAAGTCGTGGGTATCGACTACCCGGACCTGGTCAAGGACTGCGGCGTCGGCGACGAGCTGTTGCTAGATGACGGTCGCGTCGTGATGCGCGTCGACACCGCTACCCCGACTGAACTGCACTGCACCGTGATCATCGGCGGCCCGCTGTCCGACCACAAAGGCATCAACCGTCGTGGCGGTGGCTTGACCGCACCGGCCCTGACCGAAAAAGACAAGGCCGACATCAAGCTCGCCGCCGAAATGGAAGTGGACTACCTCGCCGTGTCCTTCCCGCGCGACGCCGCCGACATGGAATACGCCCGTAAACTGCGCGACGAGGCCGGTGGTACTGCCTGGCTGGTGGCGAAGATCGAACGCGCCGAAGCCGTGGCCGATGACGAAACCCTCGACGGCCTGATCAAGGCTTCCGACGCAGTGATGGTTGCCCGTGGCGACCTGGGTGTGGAAATCGGTGACGCCGAGCTGATCGGTATCCAGAAGAAGATCATCCTGCACGCACGCCGTCACAACAAAGCGGTGATCGTGGCGACCCAGATGATGGAGTCGATGATCCAGAACCCGATGCCGACCCGCGCCGAAGTGTCCGACGTGGCCAACGCCGTGCTCGACTACACCGACGCCGTGATGCTCTCGGCCGAAAGCGCCGCTGGCCCGTACCCGCTGGAAGCTGTGCAAGCCATGGCGCGTATCTGCCTCGGCGCTGAAAAGCACCCAACCAGCAAGACTTCCAGCCACCGCATCGGCAAAGAGTTCGAAAGCTGCGACCAGAGCATCGCGCTGGCGGCCATGTACACCGCGAACCACTTCCCCGGTGTGAAGGCGATCATCGCGCTGACCGAAAGTGGCTACACGCCGTTGATCATGTCGCGCATCCGCTCCTCGGTGCCGATCTACGCGTTCACCCCGCACCGCGAAGCCCAGGCTCGCGCTGCGATGTTCCGTGGCGTGTACACCATTCCGTTCGACCCGGCCTCGCTGGCACCGAACGAAGTCAGCCAGAAGGCGATCGACGAGCTGGTCAAACGTGGTGTCGTAGAGAAAGGCGACTGGGTCATCCTGACCAAGGGCGACAGCTACCACACCACCGGTGGCACCAATGGCATGAAGATCCTGCACGTGGGCGACCCGCAGGTCTGAGTGACAGGCTGAAAAACAAAAGCCCCGCCCTGTGAATGGCGGGGCTTTTTGCATTTAAAACCGATTGATGTGTTGGCTTGGAGGGCCCCTTCGCGGGCAAGCCCGCTCCCACAGTTAACCGCGTACATCCTGAAGGAACTCGGTCGAATGTGGGAGCGGGCTTGCCCGCGAAGAGGCCAGACCAATCACCAAAGCTTCATCGCCGAGTGATAAAAGCCGACAACGCCGCAACCGCCTCCGGCGACCTCAACCGCTGGGTAAACAGCGCCCCCTCTTCCTCAATCACCTGGCGCAATTGCTCACGGTCAACGCTCTTCATCAATTGCTTGGTCACCTGCACAGCCCCCGGCGCCAAGGTCTCAAAGCGCTCGGCCATTTCCCGCGCCTTGGCCAACGCCGCCTCCCCGCTGCCCAGCGCCTCGGTAGCAATCCCCCAGGCTGCCGCCTGCTCGCCGGTAAAGCCTTCGCCCAGCAGCAATAATTCCGCAGCCTTCGCGTGCCCCAACAACCTCGGCAGGATCAGGCTCGACCCAAACTCCGGACACAGCCCCAGGTTGACGAATGGCATGCGCAGCCGCGCATCACGGCTGATGTAGACCAGGTCGCAATGCAGCAGCAGGGTCGTGCCAATACCCACCGCAGAGCCCGCCACGGCGGCAATCACCGGTTTACGGCAGTTGAGCAGGCTTTTCATGAAGTAAAACGGTGGGCTGTCGAGATCGCTGGGCGGCTGTTCAAGAAAATCGCCAATGTCGTTGCCGGCGGTGAAACAGTCACTGCTGCCCTGGATCAGCACGCAGCGGATGGCCTCATCCGCATCGGCCTGTTCCAGTGCCTCGGCCAGTTGCGTGTACATGGCGCGGGTCAGGGCGTTTTTCTTGTCGGGGCGATTGAGCTGCAAGGTCAGCAACCCGCGTTCGCGGTGTTGCAGGATGGCATCGGTCATGGCGAATCTCGCGGCTGTAGAATTCAGCGCTCAACCACGGGGCAGGAACACATCGGCCAGCAGTTGATTGCGCGGCAGTCCCGCCAGGAACAGACGCTTGGAAAACGCCTCGACACTGGCCGGGTGCCCGCAGAGTAAAGCCAGAGTTTGCCGCGAAACAAGCCGCAGTTGCGCCAATGCCTGGGTCGCCTGCGCCGCCGTCCACAGCTCCACCGTCACGTTGGGATGCTGTGCCGCCAGTTGCGCCAGGGGTTCGGCCAGGTAATGCCCACCCGCATCATGGGCGAGGTGAATCACGCGGATGTCGCCCTGATGATCCTGGCGCAAGGCCTCACGCAACACGCCCCAAAGCGGGCCAAGGCCGGTGCCGGACGCCAGCAGCCACAACGGCCGGCTTTGCCAGTCAGGGTCGTATTGCAGCGCGCCACCGCGCAATTCGCCCAGGCGCAGACGGTCGCCCAGCTGCAACTGGCGGGCAAGATCACTGAATTCGCCAGGCAGACGGCAATCGAGGTGAAACTCCAGGAATGGGTCATCCTGGGGCAAGCTCGCCAGGGAATAGGGCCGCGCCACTTGTCCCGCCCACAACACCAGATGCTGCCCGGCCCGGTAGCGCAAGCCACGCTCGGGTTGCAGACGCAGACGCAGCACGCTCGGGCTCAACCAATCCACACTCAGCACCTGGGCCGGCAACCCGTCACGCGCCGGGTCAAAGGTTTCAACGCGCAGGTCCCCGCTCACCTGGCACTGGCACGCCAAGCGCCAGCCGTCCTGGCGTTGCGCCGGGCTCAAGGCCTCGGGCTGCTTGTCCTCGACCTCCCCCAGGCATCGCACCAGGCACGCATGGCAACTGCCGGCGCGGCAACTGTAGGGCACGGCCACACCGGCCTGGTTCAAGGCATCCAGCAGGTTGCTGCCGGAAGATACCGACCAATGGCGTTCGCCGACGTAGAGTTCAGGCATATAAGGGCTCAATCACAAGGGGCGCGCACAGGGAATCATGCCTGCGACAGTTTGACCATAGTCGGGTGTATCGGCCACCGAGCCGGGTTATACTGCCGCGCCTTTTTAGCGTCGCGCCTGCACCATTTTGGCGTGCCTTGGAAAGGTGGCTTCAGCCGACCGATGCAACACTGAAGCCACCTTTATTGAATGTTCCCTTATAGAGGAGCGCGACTCATGACCGTGATCAAGCAAGACGACCTGATTCAGAGCGTTGCCGACGCCCTGCAATTCATTTCCTACTACCACCCCGTGGATTTCATCCAGGCCATGCACGAAGCCTACCTGCGCGAAGAATCGCCAGCGGCCCGTGACTCCATCGCCCAGATCCTGATCAACTCGCGCATGTGCGCCACCGGCCATCGCCCGATCTGCCAGGACACCGGTATCGTTACCGTGTTCGTGCGCGTGGGCATGGACGTGCGTTGGGATGGCGCCACCATGGGCCTGGACGACATGATCAACGAAGGCGTGCGTCGCGCCTACAACCTGCCGGAAAACGTCCTGCGTGCTTCCATCCTGGCCGACCCGGCAGGCGCGCGCAAAAACACCAAGGACAACACCCCGGCGGTCATCCACTACTCCATCGTTCCGGGTAACACCGTGGAAGTGGACGTGGCGGCCAAGGGTGGCGGTTCCGAGAACAAGTCGAAAATGGCCATGCTCAACCCGTCCGACTCGATCGTTGACTGGGTATTGAAGACCGTTCCGACCATGGGCGCCGGCTGGTGCCCACCGGGCATGCTCGGCATCGGCATCGGCGGCACCGCCGAAAAAGCCGCCGTCATGGCCAAAGAAGTGTTGATGGAGTCCATCGACATCCACGAGCTGAAAAAGCGCGGCCCACAGAACCGTATCGAAGAGATGCGCCTGGAGCTGTTCGAGAAGGTCAACCAACTGGGCATCGGCGCCCAGGGTCTGGGTGGCCTGACCACCGTGCTCGACGTGAAGATCATGGACTACCCGACCCACGCCGCGTCCTTGCCGGTGTGCATGATCCCCAACTGCGCCGCCACCCGTCACGCGCACTTCGTGCTCGACGGTTCGGGCCCGGCATCGCTGGAAGCGCCACCGCTGGACGCTTACCCTGAAATCGTCTGGGAAGCTGGCCCATCGGCCCGTCGCGTCAACCTCGACACCCTGACCCCGGAAGAAGTGCAGAGCTGGCAGCCGGGCGAAACCGTATTGCTCAACGGCAAGATGCTCACCGGTCGCGACGCCGCGCACAAGCGCATGGTCGAGATGCTGAACAAGGGCGAAACCCTGCCGGTTGATCTGAAAGGTCGCTTCATCTACTACGTCGGCCCGGTTGATCCGGTGCGCGAAGAAGTGGTTGGCCCAGCCGGCCCGACCACCGCGACGCGGATGGACAAGTTCACCCGTCAGATCCTCGAACAAACCGGCCTGTTGGGCATGATCGGCAAATCCGAGCGCGGCCCGACTGCGATCGAAGCGATCAAGGACCACAAGGCCGTGTACCTGATGGCCGTGGGCGGCGCTGCTTACCTGGTGGCGCAAGCCATTAAGAAGTCGCGCGTGGTGGCGTTCGCCGAGCTGGGCATGGAAGCGATCTACGAGTTCGACGTGAAGGACATGCCGGTTACCGTTGCTGTCGACAGCAAAGGCGAATCCGTGCACATCACCGGTCCTGCCATCTGGCAGAAAAAGATCAGTGAAAGCCTGGCGGTAGAAGTGCAGTAAGCGCTTCCCCTGCAAACATAAAGGCGACTGCGGCCATGGCCCAGTCGCCTTTTTTATGGCACATGGTATGGTGCACTCCCTTACCGTGCCTGCCCCTCACCGTATGATCGTGATCCCTCGCCCCCTGCGCCTGACCTTCTATTCCCTGCTGATCATCGCCGGCGCGCTACTGGCCGCAGCCTGGGCCACGCGCCATGCCGAACGCCAGGCGCTGGTGGACGACGCCGCCCGTGCCAATCAGCAGCTCGCGCTGTACGCCAACTCGCTGCATACCCTGATCGAACGCTACCGCGCCCTGCCTGCGGTGCTGGCGCTGGACTCGGAGATGATCAATGCCTTGAAGGGCCCGCTGGATACCGCGACCCAGGATCTGCTCAACCGCAAGCTGGAGCGCATCAACGGCGCGGCGCAGTCGTCCACCTTGGAATTGATGGACCGCACCGGCCTGGCCGTGGCCGCCAGCAACTGGAACCTGCCGAGCAGTTATGTGGGGCACAACTACGCGTTTCGCCCCTACTTCAGCCAGACCTTGAGCCAGGGCACCGGGCGCTTCTATGCGGTGGGCGTGACGACCGGCATCCCCGGGTACTTTCTCTCCAGTGCCGTGGTGGATGAACACGAGCAGTTCCTTGGCGCGATGGTCGTGAAACTCGAATTCCCCGAACTTGAGCGCGAATGGGCCCAGGGCAATGACCTGCTGCTGGTCAGCGATGCACGTGGCATCGTGTTCATCGCCAATCAACCCGGCTGGCGTTACCGCAACCTGCGACCGTTGTCGGCCAGCGACCTGGCCGAGCTCAAGGCCACTCGCCAGTACGACAAAAAACAACTGCAGGCACTCGAAACCAGCACCCTGCAACGCTTCGACGAAAACAGCCATTTGATGCGCGTCAACGGTCCGGATGGCAGTGCCAATTACATCTGGGAATCCCTGCCGCTGAAGGCCGAAGGCTGGACCCTGCACCTGCTGCGCAAGCCGCAGTTCGCCTTTGAAGATCAGCGCAACGCCGGGTTGGCCGCCGCCGGTTCCTGGCTGGCGCTGGTGTTCCTGGTGCTGTTCCTGACCCAGCGCTGGCGCCTGGCCCGCTTGCGCCAGCGCAGTCGCGAAGAGCTTGAGCAACTGGTGGAAGAACGCACCCAGGCGCTGCGCACGGCCCAGGATGGCCTGGTGCAATCGGCCAAGCTCGCAGCGCTGGGACAGATGTCCGCCGCCCTCGCCCACGAAATCAATCAGCCACTCACTGCCCAGCGCATGCAGTTGGCCACGTTGCGCCTGCTGCTGGATCATGGTCGTGTCGACGACGCCTACCAGGCGCTCACGCCACTGGACGACATGCTCACGCGCATGGCCGCCCTCACCGGCCACCTCAAGACCTTCGCGCGCAAAAGCCCGAGCGGCCTGCGTGAACGCCTGGACCTGGCCACCGTGGTCGACCAGTCCCTGCACTTGCTCGATGCGCGCCTGCGCGATGAATCCATCGGCGTGGTGCTGGACCTGACCCGCCCCGCCTGGGTGCGCGGCGATGCGATCCGCCTGGAGCAGGTGCTGATCAACCTGTTGCGCAACGCCCTCGATGCCATGGCCGATAAACCGCGCAAACGCCTGGAAATCCGCCTGCATGCCGACCAACAGCTGTGGAAGCTGACCGTCAGCGACAGCGGCGGCGGGATTGCCGAAGAACATCTGAACAGCGTGTTCGACCCGTTCTTCACCACCAAGCCCGTGGGCGACGGGCTCGGCTTGGGGCTGGCGGTGTCCTACGCTATCGTGCACGAATTGGGCGGGCGCCTGATCGCGAGCAATCGCGGCGACGGCGCGGTGTTCACCCTGACCCTGCCTATCGCGCTGGAGACGCCCGACCTATGTTGAACGCGGTGATTGTGGTCGATGACGAAGCCAGCATCCGCACGGCCGTCGAGCAATGGCTGAGCCTGTCGGGTTTTGAGGTGCAGCTATTCAGCCGTGCCGAGGCCTGCCTGGCGCAGCTGCCCAAGGATTTCCCCGGCGTGATCCTCAGCGATGTGCGCATGCCCGGACTCAGCGGCCTCGAACTGCTGGCCGAAGTGCAACGTCGCGATGCCGACTTACCGGTCATCCTGCTCACCGGCCACGGTGATGTGCCGATGGCGGTTGAGGCCATGCGCGACGGTGCCTACGACTTTTTGGAAAAACCCTTCAGCCCCGACGCCCTGCTCAACAGCCTGCGCCGAGCCTTGGACAAACGTGGGCTGATCCTGGAAAACCGACGCCTGCACCAGCAGGCCGATCATCGGGCGCAGTTGGAAACGACCCTGCTGGGTGTGTCGCGTGGTTTGCAAACCTTGCGCCGCCAGGTGCTGGACCTGGCCAGCCTGCCGGTCAACGTGCTGATCCGTGGCGAGACCGGCAGTGGCAAGGAAATGGTCGCCCGTTGCCTGCATGATTTTGGCCCACGGTCGAAGAAACCCTTTGTCGCGCTCAACTGCGCCGCCATCCCCGAGCAGTTGTTTGAAGCCGAGCTGTTCGGCCACGAAAGCGGCGCGTTTACCGGCGCCCAGGGCAAGCGCATCGGCAAACTGGAATATGCCCATGGTGGCACGCTGTTCCTCGACGAAATCGAAAGCATGCCGCTGGCCCAACAGGTGAAGCTGCTGCGCGTGTTGCAGGAACAGAAGCTTGAAAGATTGGGCTCCAACCAAAGTATCCACGTCGACCTGCGCATCATCGCCGCGACCAAGCCGGACCTGCTGGAAGAGGCCCGCGCCGGGCGCTTTCGCGAAGACCTGGCCTATCGCTTGAACGTCGCCCAATTGCGCCTGCCTCCCTTGCGTGAACGCCGCGAAGATATCCCGCTGCTGTTCGACCACTTTGCACAGAGTGCCGCCGAGCGCCTGGGCCGCAGCGTCGAGCCCCTGAGCGGCGCGCAACTGGGGCGCCTGCTCAGCCACGACTGGCCGGGCAATGTCCGCGAACTGGCCAACGTCGCCGAACGCCAGGTACTCGGCCTTGGCGAGCCGGAACCGGAAGGCATCGAGGCCGGGCAATCCCTGGCCGCGCAGCAGGAGGCCTTCGAAGCCCACTGCCTGAAAGCCGCGCTGACCCGGCACAAGGGTGATATCAAGGCGGTGCTGGCCGAGCTGCAACTGCCACGCCGTACCTTCAATGAAAAGATGCAGCGCCACGGCCTCGCCCGCGACATGTTCCTGAAGGACGAATGAGCGGATTTCCGCTCATCACCTGAAAATCATCAGCGGCTTTCCGCTCAAAAAAATCCTGCAACCCTTCTATTCCGGGCCTTCATCCACCTGGCACAGCTCCTGCTATAGCTCGAGCCAGGCTGCGCACGCGCCGCTCCATAAAAACAACTAGATGAAGGATCCTTCAATGGATAACTCCAACGCCCTGCCTCTGGGGTCGGCGGCCGCGCCGACGAAAGAGCGCACTACCTCCAGCCGCATCAAATCGATTTTCAGTGGTTCCGTCGGCAATATGGTCGAGTGGTACGACTGGTACGTCTACGCCGCCTTCTCGTTGTACTTCGCCAAGACCTTCTTCCCGAAAGGCGACACCACCGCTCAACTGCTCAACACCGCCGCAATCTTCGCCGTGGGCTTCCTGATGCGCCCGATCGGTGGCTGGCTGATGGGCCTGTATGCCGACAAGGTCGGGCGTAAAAAAGCCCTGATGGCCTCGGTCTACCTGATGTGCTTCGGCTCGCTGCTGATTGCCCTGAGCCCCAGCTATGAAATGATTGGTATCGGTGCGCCGATCCTGCTGGTGTTCGCCCGTTTGCTGCAGGGGCTGTCGGTCGGCGGCGAATACGGCACCTCCGCCACTTACCTCAGCGAGATGGCAACCAAGGAACGTCGTGGTTTCTACTCCAGCTTCCAATACGTGACCCTGATCTCCGGCCAGCTCATCGCTTTGGCCGTGCTGATCGTGCTGCAACAACTGCTGACCACCGAGCAGCTGTACGCGTGGGGCTGGCGTATCCCGTTCGCCATCGGCGCACTGTGCGCAGTCGTCGCGCTGTACCTTCGTCGTGGCATGGAAGAAACCGAGTCGTTCACCAAGAAGGAAAAAGCCAAGGAAAGCGCAATGCGCACCTTGATGCGCCATCCCAAGGAGCTACTGACCGTGGTCGGCCTGACCATGGGCGGCACCCTCGCCTTCTACACCTACACCACCTACATGCAGAAATACCTGGTGAACACGGTCGGCATGAGCATTTCCGACTCCACCACCATCTCGGCGGCGACGCTGTTCCTGTTCATGTGCTTGCAACCCATCGTCGGCGGGCTGTCGGACAAAGTCGGCCGTCGTCCGATCCTGATCGCCTTCGGCATCCTTGGCACGCTGTTCACCGTGCCGATCCTCACCACCCTGCACACCATCCAGAGCTGGTGGGGTGCGTTCTTCCTGATCATGGCGGCGCTGATCATCGTCAGCGGCTACACCTCGATCAACGCCGTGGTGAAGGCCGAGCTGTTCCCCACCGAAATCCGCGCCCTGGGCGTGGGCCTGCCGTACGCCCTGACCGTCTCGATCTTCGGCGGCACCGCTGAATACATCGCGCTGTGGTTCAAGAGCATCGGCATGGAAACCGGCTACTACTGGTATGTAACTGCTTGTATTGCAGTGTCGCTGGTGGTCTATGTGACCATGAAGGACACGCGCAAGCATTCACGCATCACCACTGATTAACAGCCTATCGCGGTATAAAACTGTGGGAGCGGGCTTGCTCGCGAATGCGGTGGATCAGTCAATGTTTCCGGTGGCTGATACTCCGTATTCGCGAGCAAGCCCGCTCCCACATTTAGTTCTGCAGCGTCTGGTTGATAGCGCCATACCGCCGCTGCGCATACGAAGCGCCCACAATCATCACCAGCAACACACCCGCCAACACCGCCGACGAACCCACCGTGCCAAAGTCCAATCCGCCCTTTTCATGGGGCTTGGTGAGGAAGTCCCCCAGCGTTGCACCGAATGGCCGCGTCAATACAAACGCCACCCAGAACAACAACACCGACGAAATCTGCGTGAAGTACTTGAGCGCAACCACCGCGGCGATGGTTGAGCCGACCAACAACGCGCCCCCGGCAAAACCCAGCCCGGAGTCGTCCGCCAGGAAATCACCCAACGCGGTCCCCAAGGTGTTGGAAAACAGGATCGCCATCCAGTAGAACAGCTCGCCCCGGAAGGTCTGCACCTTGTTCACGTTCAGCGAATCGCCACTGAGGTGCCAGAGCGCGAAAATGATCATCAGGATCACGATCAGGATCATCGACCCCGTCGCATAACCCAGGCCCAGGGTGCGATCCATGAAGTCCGACATGGTGGTGCCCGCCGTGCTGGTGGACAAGATCACGATCCAGTACAGCACCGGGTTATAGGTTTTCGAGCGCAGCTGCGTCACCAGGGTGAGCAGGAACACGCTGATCAGCATCATCGAACTGATGGCGTAACCGACATCCAGGGTCATCGACAGCAAATCCCCGGCGGTCTCGCCCAGGGTGGTTGCACAGATTTTCATGACCCAGAACGCCAGGGTGATCTGAGGAAGTTTATTCATAGGGGCAAGGCTCCGAAGCGCAGTCTCTCAATAGGCCGACTGATTGGGCGGTCGACATTGGGCGCAGACTGACGGTGGAGCTGTGAAAAATAGGTGGGCGATGAATGAAAATTCCATAGTATGGCCACTTCATCGACGCCCACTGCAGGAACATCGGCCATGCCTGACGATATCCATTTCTACGAACCCGCCAACGGCCACGGCCTGCCCCATGACCCGTTCAATGCCATCGTCGGCCCCCGGCCCATTGGCTGGATTTCGTCCCACGACAGCCAAGGCCGCCTGAACCTGGCGCCCTACAGTTTTTTCAATGCGTTCAACTACATTCCGCCGATCATCGGGTTTTCCAGTGTCGGGCGCAAAGACAGCCTGAACAACATCGAACAGACCGGCGAGTTTGTGTGGAACCTGGCGACCCGCCCGCTGGCCGAGCAGATGAACCAGAGTTGCGCCCCGGTATCACCCGAGGTGAATGAGTTCGAATTGTCCGGCCTGACGCCGGTGGCTTCGAAGATCGTGGGCGTGCCACGAGTGCGCGAGAGCCCGGTGTCGTTCGAATGCAAGGTGACGCAGATCATCCAGCTTCAGCGCGCCGACAAAGCATTAGTGCCGAGCTGGCTGGTGCTCGGCGAGGTGGTCGCGGTGCACATTGCCAAGTGGCTGCTCAAGGACGGCATCTATGACACCGCCGCCGCCGAGCCGATTTTGCGCGGTGGCGGCCCGGCGGATTACTTCCAGTTGGGCCCTGAGGCCCTGTTCAAGATGCATCGACCCAAGGCTTAGGATTCAGCCGCCCATGCCAACTGACCTTCTTCGTCGACATCGACCAACCGCTCCAGTTGCAGGGTGGCCGCATCGTCGGCGTCGGAGGCGGTCTTGAACGTCTGGCCATCAAGGATCTTGTGAAAGCGCGGTGCGCCCATGCCATCCAGTGCCTTGACGGCGACGGCGGCGCTGTAGCCACCCTCCCCCGGTACTACGGCGGAAACGGCTTCGTGGTGGGCAAATTGTTTACGTGCCATGTTGCAGGTCCTGGCCAATGGAAAAGTTGGCCATTCTAACCCTCAACCGGCCAGTTGCAGGTACTCGCCGTAGGCGTGGGCGGCGGATGCATCGGTAAAGGTCTGGAAGTCCATGCTGCGGACCACCATGTCGTTCAACAGCTCGGTAAAGATCATCAAGGCCGGAGAATTGAAGTAGGCACTCATCGCCTGCTCGCTGCTCCAGAAGCCCGAGACCAGCCATACATCGGGATCGACCTGGGAATGCTGCAACGAGAATTGCAGGCAACCCTGAGCCTGACGGCCCGGTTCGATCAAACTGCTCAAGCGTGCACCGAGTTCGGTGCTGCACCCGGTGCGGGCGCGGATAAAGGCCATATGGCTCGCGGGAATGGGGGTGGACATGTTCGACTCTCCCGTTGAGAAGTGATGCTCGGCAAGCACTGTGAGGGCGTGTTGCCACAGGATCAAAGATAACGGCGCGAATGCGAGCGCGGTTAGTCAATTCCTGTCGGCTTATTGCACAATCCTGCGAGAAGCGTAGAGAGGACGTCTGGCGCAGCTGTTTTATTCCATTGGCCAACGCCTTGTTTCAGGGAGATGACAGGCGCTGCGATTGCCTGATTCACGATGCGCCGCAGGATCAGGCAAGGATTGTGCAGAATCGACGTAACACTTTTTGAAAAGCCGCCGCTAAGCTGAGCCCATCGAAGTAGCCAGTAGAGGACGCTCCATGTCGTCGCCCGAACATAAAGCCATCCCCCTCGATGCCGAGATGGAAAAGCAGCGCGCCGAACTGGCCAGCATCGTGCACCGGCATACCTGGGAGGACGGCTCCTACGGTACCGCCATCACCACCTTGTTCCTGAACCGCCACAACACGCCGCGTGACTTCATGCCGGTGTTGGTGGAGCCCGCCCTGTGCATCCTGGCCAGCGGCAGCAAGGAAGTGCGCCTGGCTGACGAGATCTTTGCCTACGACCCACTCAATTACCTGGTGTTCTCGGTGGCGATGCCGGTGGCTGGGCGGATCATCGAGGCCACCCCGGAAGACCCGAACCTGTCGGTGCGCATCAATATCGACCCGGCGCAGCTGACGGCCTTGATCGCGGAAGCAGGCCCGATGGGCGTGCCGTCGCGTCCGACGTCCCGTGGCATGTATGTCGACCGTATCGACGGCCAACTGCTCGACGCCGTGCTGCGCCTGGCGCGCCTGCTGGACTCGCCCAAAGACATCGCCATGCTGGCGCCGCTGATCAACCGCGAAATTCTTTATCGCCTGTTGCGGGGTCCCCAGGGTTATCGCCTGTATGAAATCGCCGTGGCCAACAGTCAGAGCCATCGGGTCAGCCAGGCGATCAAGTGGTTGAACGGCAACTACGAGCAACCGCTGCGCATCGACGACCTGGCCAAGGAAGTGAACCTCAGCGTCTCGACCTTGCACCACCGCTTCAAGGCGATCACCGCCATGAGCCCGTTGCAGTACCAGAAGCAACTGCGCTTGCAGGAAGCGCGGCGGTTGATGATCGCCGAAGGGTTGGAAGCGTCGGCGGCCGGGTATCGCGTGGGGTATGAAAGCCCGTCGCAGTTCAGCCGCGAGTACAGTCGGTTGTTTGGGGCGCCCCCCCTCAGAGATTTGGCCCGGCTGCGCCAGAGCATTTAGTCGAGCGTGCGCGGCAGTTGCAGGGTCACCCGCAACCCACCCTCACGCAAATTCTGCAAACTCACTTCGCCGCCATGGCTGTGGGCAATGTTGCGCGCAATCCCCAACCCCAAGCCATAGCCCTGTTGCTGCCCGGCCAGGCGGAAGTGCGGTTCGAAGACTTGCTCCAGGCGTTGCTCGGGTACGCCGGGGCCTTCGTCATCCACATGCAGGATAAATTCCACGCCGTCGTCTTCGATGCGCAGATGGGCGTTCTGCCCGTACTTCAATGCGTTGTCGATCAGGTTGCCGATGCAACGCTTGAGCGCCAGCGGCTTGCCCGGATACGTCGTCAACGCCCGGCCATGCTGGGTCACGCGACCATTGCCGTTCGGCGCCAGGTACGGTTCCACCAGGCAGTCGAGCACATGGTTCAGGTCGACCGGTTCGATGTTTTCGTGGATATCCGTGTCTTTCACGCATTGCAGCGCGCCCTTCACCAACAACTCCAGCTCATCCAGGTCGCGACCGAACTTGGTTTGCAGGTTCTCGTCTTCCAGCAATTCCACACGCAGGCGCAGACGGGTGATCGGTGTGCGCAAGTCGTGGGAAATCGCGCTGAACAACTGGCTGCGCTCGGTCAGGTAACGGCTGATGCGCTCGCGCATGGCATTGAACGCACGACCCACTTCCACCACTTCGCTGCCGCCACCTTCGGCCACCGGCTCTACGTCGGCGCCCAGCGACATGTCCCGCGCGGCCCGCGCCAATCGCTTGAGAGGGCGACTTTGCCAGTGCACCAGCAGGCCGATGAACAGCAACAGGAAACCGCTGGTCAGCACGATAAACCACACCTGCTGGGACGGCAGGCCTTGTTCTTCCAGACTGGTGTAGGGCTCGGGTAGTAGCGAGGCGATGTACAGCCATTCGCCGGGCGCGAGCTGGATCTGAGTGACCAGCACCGGCGGATTTACCGGTTCCAGGGTCAACGCGTAGTGGGCCCATGAACGCGGCAGCTCATCGAGCTTCAGGCCGGCGTTGAAGATACGCAGGTCTTCGGCGCTGACGAACTCCACCGAGATATGCACATCGGCGCCGAGGGTTTGTTTCAGCACTTCATCGACCGCTTCAAGCACGGCCTGCTTACGCGGGGTCTGCGGCAGGATGGCCATGTCCAAGGGGCGATCATTGAGGGTCACGACAAAACGCGTGCCGCCCATGCTGCGCAATTGATCGAGGACCAACGGACGGTAGGCCACCGGCAACGAACGGAAATAACTCACGCTGGCGGTCATCGAATGCGCCAGGCTGCGGGCGCTGGTGACCAGGCCTTCGAGCTGGGTGGCGCGCAACTGCGAGACCCAGATCACGCTGGACAGCGCCTGGGCAAACAACACTGCCAGCAGCGTCAGCAGCAGCATGCGCCCCAGCAAAGAACGGGGCACCGGGAAGCGGCGGCGACGCTCAGTCAGATGTTCAGTGGGCATTGCCGGCAACCACGCTGGCTGCCAGTTGATAACCGCTGCCGCGCACGGTACGGATCAGCCTCGGGGGTTTTTCAGTGTCGCGCAGGCGTTGGCGCAAGCGGCTGACGGCCATGTCGACGATACGGTCCAGCGGCATCAGGTCACGGCCACGGGTGGCGTTGCCGATGGTGTCGCGGTCGAGGATCTGTTGCGGGTGGTCGAGAAACAATTTGAGCAGCGCGAAATCGGCCCCGGAAAGGATCACTTCTTCACCGTCCACATGGAACAGGCGGTGGCTGATCATATCCAGGCGCCATTCATCAAACACCAACACTTCGCCACCACTGCTGCGTTCCTGGCCAAACTGGCAGCGACGCAACAAGGCTTTGATCCGCGCCTGCAACTCGCGGGGACTGAAAGGCTTGCCGATGTAGTCGTCGGCGCCCAGCTCCAGGCCGATCACGCGGTCGGCCTCGTCGGAACTGGCGGTGAGCATGATGATCGGCACCTGCGCCTGGCGCGGGTGCTGGCGGATCCAGCGGCAAAGGCTGAAACCGTCTTCGTCCGGCAACATCACATCAAGGATGACCAGGTCGCACGGCGCCTCGTTCATTGCCTGGCGGAACCCCGCGCCATCCGGCACGCCACGCACCTGGAAACCGGCGCGACTGAGGTAGGTCTGCAGCAATTCGCGGATTTCCTGGTCGTCGTCGACGAGGAGAATCGATTTACTGATTACGCTCACGGGGTCCTCCTTGTTGTTATGGGGTGTTCTTGATGGCCTCATCGCGGGCAAGCCCGCTCCCACATGTGGGAGCGGGCTTGCCCGCGATGAGGCCATCACTGCCTACGCAAAAGCCTGCTCCAGTGCCACCCCAGCCCCGGTCAACCCGGAATACGGCGCGGTTACCAACCACACCGGAATGCCCTTGAAGTAGTCGCTCATACAGCCTTTGTCGGCAAAACTCTTGGCAAAGCCGCTGTTGATAAAGAAGTCGGCAAACCTCGGTATCACCCCGCCTACGATGTACACGCCACCGCGTCCACCGGTGGTCAGCACATTGTTGCCGGCGACGCGGCCCAGCCAGATGCTGAACTGGTCCAATACCTCCATCGCCACCGGGTCGCCGGCCAAGCCTGCGGCCGTGATAGCCTCGGGGGTTTCCAGTACCGGCGTGTGGCCGTCGACCGCGCAAATGGCACGGTACAGGCGCGGCAACCCGCCACCGCTCAAGGCGGTTTCGGCGCTGACGTGGCCGATCTCAGTGTAGATGTGCTGCCACAGCTGGGTTTCACGCGGGCTGCTCAGGGGCAGGTCGACATGCCCGCCCTCCCCCGGCAACGCCGCAAAACGGCCTGCGCCGAGGTCCAGCAGCGTCCCGACACCCAGGCCAGTGCCAGGGCCAATCACTACCGCCGGGCGCAACGGCTCCGGCGTACCCTCGCAAACCACGCGGAATTCGTCGGGCTTGAGGCGGGTCATGCCCAGGGCCATGGCCGAGAAGTCATTGACCAGCAGCAATTCATCGACCTGCAACGTCTTGCAAAACGCAGTCTTGCTCAGGCGCCAGTGATTGTTGGTGAACTTAAATTCATCACCGCTCACCGGTCCGGCCACCGACAGGCACACCGCACCGATGTCGCCGATTTGCAGGCCTTCCTCGTTGAGGTAAACCTTGATCGCGTCTTCAGGGCTGGAGTGATCCGCCGTGGCATGCACGCGGATCGAATGCAGTTCCTGATCGCGCCACAACGCGAAACGGGCGTTGGTGCCCCCGATGTCACCGACCAGCGCTAGCTTCACTTAAGCGTCTCCAAGGCAGAGGTAAAGGCGCTGGCGCCCTGCTCTGCGGAGCTTGCGGCCAAGCGCATAAATGCAAACAGCTCGCGACCGGCCCCCACGTTATTGCCCAACAGGCCCGTGGCAGGCGCGCGCGCTGCAAATTCGTCGGCGTCCACCTTAAGCTCCAAGGTGCCCTTCACGCCATCCACGCGAATGATATCGCCATCGCGCACCCGCGCCAGCGGCCCGCCGCTCTGGGCTTCGGGGTTGACGTGAATCGCGGCGGGGATCTTACCCGACGCGCCGGACATACGCCCGTCTGTTACCAGTGCGACTTTGAAGCCACGGTCCTGCAACACGCCGAGAAACGGCGTCATCTTGTGCAATTCGGGCATGCCATTGGAGCGCGGGCCCTGGAAGCGCATGACGGCCACGAAGTCTTTTTCCAACTGGCCGGCCTTGAACGCGTCGGCCAGGTCTTGCTGGTCCTGGAACACCACCGCCGGCGCTTCAACAATCTGATGCTCAGGGGCAACGGCAGACACCTTCATCACGCCGCGACCGAGGTTGCCTTCCATCACGCGCAAGCCGCCTTCCGGCGAGAACGCACGGGCCACGGGACGCAGGATGCTTTCATCGAGGCTTTCGATCGGGCCATCGCGCCAGATCAGTTCGCCGTCGACCAGGAAGGGCTCCTGGGTGTAGCGGCTCAGGCCCTTACCGGCCACGGTGTTGACGTCTTCATGGAGCAGGCCGGCTTCGAGCAGTTCGCGGATCAGGAACGACATGCCGCCCGCCGCCTGGAAGTGGTTGATGTCGGCCTTGCCGTTTGGATACACGTGGGACAGGGTCGGCACCACCTCGGAGAGGTCGGCCATGTCGTCCCAAGTGAGGATGATGCCCGCCGACATGGCGATGGCCGGCATGTGCAGGGTGTGGTTGGTCGAACCGCCGGTGGCGTTGAGGGCGATGATGGAGTTGACGATGGATTTCTCGTCGACGATCTCGCCGATCGGCATGAAGCTGCCGTTGGCCTTGGTCAGGCGCGTGACCTGATGCGCGGCTTCGCGGGTCAGCGCATCACGCAGCGGCGTGTACGGGTTGACGAACGAAGCGCCCGGCAGGTGCAGGCCCATCACTTCCATCAGCAACTGGTTGGTGTTGGCGGTGCCGTAGAAGGTGCAGGTGCCGGGGCTGTGGTAGGACTTCATCTCCGATTCCAGCAGCTCTTCGCGGGTGGCCTTGCCTTCGGCGTAGCGCTGGCGCACATCAGCCTTCTGCTTGTTGGAGATGCCGGACGGCATCGGCCCGCCCGGCACGAAGATCATCGGCAGGTGGCCGTAGCGCAACGCGCCCATCATCAGGCCGGGGACGATCTTGTCGCAGATGCCCAGCATCAGCGCGGCATCGAACATGTTGTGGGACAGCGCTACCGCCGTGGACATGGCAATGACTTCACGGCTGAGCAGGCTCAACTCCATGCCAGGCTCGCCCTGGGTCACGCCGTCGCACATCGCAGGGGTGCCGCCAGCGAACTGGCCGACCGAGCCGACTTCGCGCAGGGCTTTCTTGATTTGTTCAGGGAAATGCTCGTACGGCTGGTGCGCCGAGAGCATGTCGTTATATGACGAAACAATTGCCACGTTGGCGGCATTCATCATGCGCAGACTATTTTTATCTTCAGTGCCGCAACCGGCCACGCCATGGGCGAAGTTGGCGCATTGCAGCTTGCCGCGCATCGGACCGTCGATGGCTGCACCGCGAATGAGCGCAAGGTAGGCCTCGCGGGTGGCGCGGCTACGGGCGATAAGCCGTTCGGTGACCTCAAGAACGCGGGGATGCATGTGTAGAACTCCAGGCTAACGGATGTGGCGACCTGAGTGTCTATGCTGATCAAACGCCCGCAGCGCATGGGATGGCAGGGAGTCGTTTGGATCATCGGACCAGTTGATTCAGGTCACTCGTTGTAGATTGAACAAAATATTGCCACTAAAAAGGCTTGTTTTCTATTTTTATGCGAATAATCTTGTAATTCTTACAACAAATCGACGACAGGCACTCTCCAATGACTCTTCGTATCGCAATCAATGGTTTTGGCCGTATCGGCCGTAATGTCCTGCGCGCACTGTATACCCAAGGCTACCGCCAGGATTTGCAGATCGTCGCCATCAACGATCTGGGCGACAGTTCGATCAACGCCCACCTGCTCAAATACGACACCGTGCATGGCACTTTCGACGCAGAGGTCGCCCACGATCAGGAAAGCCTGACCGTCAATGGTGACCGGATTGCCGTCAGTGCCATTCGCAACCCCGCCGACCTGCCGTGGGCTGCGCACAAGATCGACGTGGTGTTCGAATGCACCGGTCTGTTCACCGACCGTGACAAGGCTGCCGCCCATATTACCGCCGGCGCGCGCAAGGTGATCATCTCGGCACCGGCCAAGGGCGCGGACGCCACCGTGGTCTACGGTGTGAACCACGACATTCTGCGCCAATCCCACCAGATCATCTCCAACGCGTCGTGCACCACCAACTGCCTGGCGCCTGTGGCCCAGGTGCTGCACCGCGAGCTGGGCATCGAAAGTGGCCTGATGACCACGATTCACGCCTACACCAACGACCAGAACCTGACCGATGTCTACCACACCGACCCGTACCGCGCGCGTTCGGCCACCCAGAACATGATCCCGAGCAAGACCGGCGCGGCTGAAGCCGTCGGCCTGGTGTTGCCGGAACTGGCGGGCAAGTTGACCGGCATGGCGGTGCGTGTCCCGGTGATCAACGTGTCGCTGGTGGACCTCACCGTGCAGTTGAAGAAAGAAGCCACTGCCGAACAGGTCAATGCGTTGCTCAAGGATGCCAGCCAGCATTCCAAGATCCTTGGTTACAACACCTTGCCGCTGGTTTCCAGCGACTTCAACCACAACCCGTTGTCGTCGATCTTCGACGCCAATCACACCAAGGTCAGTGGCAAGTTGCTGAAAGTGCTGGCTTGGTATGACAACGAGTGGGGCTTCTCCAACCGTATGTTGGATAACTGCCTGGCATTGTGTAACGCCGAGTAAGCCAAAACAGGCTCACAGAAATAGCTACTTGCCATTTGAGTTGATGATAAGCATTATCATTCACTGCAAATCGGTCTGGTATCACTGTGAGCCAATCTCGCTTCAACCATGTTTTTCTCACCCAACGGGTGGTTCTGCTTCGCACCTTGCAGCGGATGGTGAATAACCACAGCACCGCCGAGGACCTGTTGCAGGAAACCTACCTGCGCGTGACTCGGGCCCTGAGCGAGCGGCCGATCGATCACCTTGAACCTTTTGTCTATCAGACGGCGCGCAACCTGGCGCTGGATCATCTGCGCGCGCGCAGAATCCAGGCCCGCACGCTGCAGGAAGATGTCCCGCTGGATGTCCTGCAAAGTGTCGCGGCCCCCATCAGCACCCCCGAAGATGCCACCCAGGCCGAGCAAATGCTCGAAGCCTTGAGCGTCAGCCTGGGCCAGTTGAGCGCCCGCCAACAGCAGATTTTCATCCTCAGCCGCCTGCATGGTTGCAGCTACCAAGAGATTGCCGATCAGCTGGAAGTGTCCTTGAGCACCGTGCAAAAGGAACTCAAATTGATCATGGCCATCTGTGTAGGTGTGGCCGAACGGCTGGATCGGCCTTAAGCTTCACGCGAAAGAAGCGTCGACCCAGGCTGTAGGAAAGTTGAATAGAACGTGGCGAAGACCCGAGGAACACCGTGACGGACCCGAATAAACTGCGACCCCATGAGCTGGCTCATGAGGTGTTGCAAGACACGGCTATGGATCAAGCCCTCGACTGGCTGATCGCCTTGCAGTGCCCGCAACCCGGGCAGCAAGCCGAATTCGAAGCCTGGCTGGCCAGCGATCCCGCCCACGTTCATGCTTTCGCCAAGGCCCAGGCCGCCTGGGGTGGCGCGCCGGTGCACAGTGCCGCCGTCGCATTGGCGGTACCACGCAAGCCCAGCGCCTGGCGCCGCATCAAACCGCATTGGAAACCACTGGCTACCGCCGCCGTGCTGCTGATCGGCCTGTTCAGCTTCAGCAACCTGCCGGTACGCCTGCAGGCCGACCACCTCACCGTGGTGGGCGAACGCCAGCGCCTGCAACTGGACGACGGTTCCAAAGTGCTGCTGAACACCAACTCGGCGTTTTCCAGCAGCATCAAGGACCACCAGCGCATCGCCCGCCTGTACCAGGGCGAGGCGTTTTTCGAAATCGTGCCCAGCCACGGCCTACCCCTGGAAATCGACGCCGGCCCTGTCCGTGCCAGCGTGCGCGATACGGCTTTTGCCGTGCGTTACCTGAATGGCGAAGCCCAGGTGCAAGTGCAACGCGGCGATGTCGACCTGAGCAACACTTTCGACGATGCCCGCGTGCGCCTGAGCGCCGGTGAAAGCATCCGCATCGGGCCCAGGGGGTTCGGCCAGCCGGCCAAGCTGGACGCCAACAAGGACCTGGCCTGGGTGCAAGGCCGGCTGATCTTCGAGAACTGCCCGATGAGCGAAGTGCTCGCCGAGCTGCGTCGCTATTACCCTGGCTGGATCGTCAACACCAATGACCAACTCGCCAGCGTCGCCGTCACCGGCAATTATCGCCTCGACCAGCCTCTGGATGTGGTGCGATCCCTGGCCCACATCACCTCGGCCAAGCTGTCGGAATACCCGGCGCTGGTGATCTTGAACTAAATGAGAATTATTTTTACTCGATAGCTGAGGGTGGTACGTCTCGTCTTAGCCAATGCAACTGATTCCTATTTGTTTCAGTTCGCAACTATAAGATTCGTACCCCGGAGCGCTCTCGATGTCCTCTTGTTTCAACCGCCGGTCCTCTTCGCCCGTCCTGTCCTTGCTGACGGCCGCCATTCTGCTGGCCGGTGCGCCAGTGATGAGCGCCACCGCCGCCGAACCCGCTGCGCGCAGTCACGGCAACTACAACTTCAGCATCGAGCAGCAATCGCTGGTCTCGGCCCTCAACGCCTTTACCGCCGTGACCGGCTGGCAAGTCGGCCTGCCCGCTGAATTGGGCCAGGGTGTGTCGTCCCCTGGCGTGCGCGGCCCGCTGCCGCCGGAAAAAGCCCTGGACCGGCTGTTGGTGGGGACCAACCTGAGCTATCGCAAACTGGGCAGCAACAACATCGTCCTGGAAAAACGTGCAGCGGGCAGCACCCTCAACCTGCAACAGGTGACCATCAGCGCCACCCGCAATGAGCAGGACGTGAGCAGCGTACCGAGCACCGTCAGCGTGCATGATCGCGAAGAGCTGGACCGCCAGAACGTCAACACCATCCGCGAGCTGGTGCGCTATGAGCCCGGCGTTTCGGTCGGTGGCGCCGGCACCCGTGCCGGTAACGCCGGTTTCAACATTCGCGGCATCGACGGCGACCGCATCCTCACTCAGGTCGATGGCGTGGAAGTGCCGGACAACTTCTTCAACGGCCCCTACGCCAAGACCCGTCGCAACTACGTCGACCCGGAAATCGTCAAGCGCGTCGAGATCCTGCGCGGCCCGGCCTCGGCCCTGTACGGCAGCAGCGCCATTGGCGGCGCAGTGAGTTACTTCACCCTCGACCCGGACGACATCATCAAGCCCGGCCAGGACGTCGGCGCCCGTCTCAAGACCGGCTACAGCTCCGCCGATGAAAGCTGGCTGACCTCCGGCACCTTCGCCGGCCGCGTGCAGGACTTCGACGGCTTGCTGCACCTGAGCCAACGCAATGGCCACGAAATGGAGTCCTACGACGGCAATAACGCCACCGGCCTGGCCCGCACCGGCGCCAACCCGGAGGACGCGCGCACCACCAACATCCTCGCCAAGCTGGGTTGGAATTATGGGGAGAACAATCGCTTAGGCCTGACGTATGAGAAGTACAAGGATGATCGCGACACTAACCAGAAGAACGCCATAGGCGGGCCGTTCAACACTGGCGCCCCCGTCTCCCCCAACCTGTACCGCGCACGCTCGGGCAACGACACCATCACCCGTGAGCGCTTCGGCCTGGAAAACAGCTTCGCGCTGGAATCGCCGGTTGCCGACCGTATCAAGACCAGCCTCAACTATCAGATTGCCAAGACCGACCAGACCACCGCCGAGATCTACCAGGCCGGCCGTCGCGTGCTGCGGACCCGCGATACGCTCTACCAGGAAAAACAATGGGTATTCGATGCCCAACTGGACAAGGCCTTCAGCCTCGGTGACACCGATCACCAAGTGACCTACGGCACCACCCTCAAGCAGCAGAAAGTCACCGGGTCCCGTGAAGGTGCCGCCACCTGCCTGGCCGTCGGCAGCGGTTGTACCGCCATCGGCGCCCCCAGCCCGTCCGCCACAGACAGCGTGAGAAAGGCCAGCGACTTCCCGGACCCGACCATCAATACCTATTCGCTGTTTGCCCAGGACCAGATCGCCTGGAACAACTGGACCTTCCTGCCCAGCGTTCGCTATGACTACACCCAGCTCAAACCCAAGCTGACCGAGGACTTCCTCAACGCCACCGACCCGAACCGGATCTACCCACACGACGACGACACCAAGACCTGGCACCGTGTTTCGCCGAAATTCGGCCTGACCTACGCGCTGACTGACCACTACACCTGGTTCGGCCAATACGCCGAAGGCTTCCGCACGCCGTCAGCCAAGGCCCTGTACGGCCGCTTTGAAAATATCCAGCAAGGGTACGTGGTCGAGCCAAACCCGAGCCTCAAGCCGGAAACCAGCAAAGGCATCGAGACCGGGATTCGCGGTAACTTCGACGCGGGTAACTTCGATGTCGCAGTGTTCTACAACAAGTACAAAGACTTCATCGACGAGGACAACACCTCCGTCGCCCCCACCGGCACGATCTTCCAGCCGTTCAACATCAAGCGCGCCACTATCAAGGGCATCGAAGCCAAGGGCCGCATGAACCTGGACGCGTTTGGCGCGCCCCAAGGCCTGTACACCCAAGGTGCGGTGGCGTACGCCTATGGCCGCAACGATGAGACCGGCGAACCCCTCAACAGCGTCAACCCGCTCAAGGGCGTGTTCGGTCTGGGTTACGACCAGGAACAATACGGCGCGTTGGTCAGTTGGACACTGGTCAAGAAACAGAACCGCGTCGACAGCACCACCTTCTTCTCGCCAGACGGCGACAAGTCCAAGGGCCCGTTCAAGACCCCAGGCTTTGGCATCGTCGACCTGACCGGCTTCTACAAGGTCACCAACGACGTGACCATCAATGGCGGCCTCTACAACCTCACCGACAAGAAGTACTGGAACTGGGACGACGTACGCAGCTACGACGGCGTCGGTGAAGCCGGCGTGACCTCCCCGGCCAACCTCGACCGCCTGACCCAGCCGGGTCGCAACTTTGCGATCAACCTGATCTGGGACATCTGATCCGCTCCGCTCACCTCGTCGAAATTTCATCGACGAGGTGAGGATTTTTTACTGTGCCGCGTCTTCTTGTTCGTCTAGTTGATAACAGCTCTCTTTAGGGCACCCAGGCGCTCCCCTTCTCAAGGACTTTTTCATGACCGCTTCTCCAACCGCAGAACGCCCAAGCCTACGCTCCCAGCGCCTGAACCAGATCACCAACGAGCCACATACCAAACTCGACGCCCTGGTCAAAGCCCACGCGCCGTTTGAAACCCAGGCCAATTTCGCCCGCTTCGTGGTCGCGCAGTACCTGTTCCAGTCGGAACTGGTAGCGTTGTACAACGATGCAGAGCTGATCAAGATCGTGCCGGACCTGGCCGAGCGTTGCCGCGCCGAAGCCGCCAAACTGGACCTGGGCGACCTCGACACCGAAGTGCCTGCACCGGTGGCCGGTGCCGTGAAAAACCCGAGCAAGGCCGAAGCCCTGGGCTGGCTGTTCGTGTCCGAAGGCTCCAAACTGGGCGCTGCGTTCCTGATCAAGCGCGCTGTGGGCCTGGGCCTGAGCGAAACCTTCGGTGCCCGTCACCTGGGTGAACCGGCCGGTGGTCGTGCCGAAGGCTGGAAGCGCTTCACCCGTACGCTCGATGCCCTGGAATTCAGCGCTGAAGAAGAGGCTGCGGTGGAAAAAGGCGCAATCGACGCGTTTGTACGCTTCACCGTCTTGCTGGAACAAGCGTACGCTAGCGCCCCTGAACTGGCGTAATGTTCCGGTAGAAACCGGATCAATGTGGGAGCTGGCTTGCCTGCGATAGCGGTGCGTCAGGTATAGATGCAGTGACTGACACACTGCTATCGCAGGCAAGCCAGCTCCCACACTTGATTGCATTCCAGTTCAGATAATCTGCATTTTTCCTACCAGATAAGCTTCACCATGACTCGCAAAACCCAATCCACCTCGAAAATCGCCCGGATCCTCTTCGGCCTGCTGGCCTACGTCAGCCTGGGCATCGGGTTGGTGGCGATTGTCGTGCCGGGGTTGCCCACCACCGAATTCATCCTGCTCGCCGCCTGGGCCGCCACCAAAAGCTCACCGCGCCTCAGCGCCTGGCTGGAAAACCACCGGCTGTTCGGGCCCATCCTGTTCAACTGGCGCAACGGCAAGATCATCGCCCGCCGGGCCAAGGTCAGTGCCACGGTGAGCATGCTGCTGTGCGCCATCCTGATGCTGGTGATGCTCGACCATGGCTGGCCGATCTACCTCGCAATCGCCGGAATGAGCCTGGGCAACCTGTGGATCTGGTCACGCCCGGAACGGCTTGCAGCGCCCGTATAACGGCGCGTGTAGGATTTTTCCTACCGCTCATCGCCTCTCTCTCATGAATTGATTCATGACGCCGATGTTTCAGACATAGCGCTGAATGGACTTGGCCTGCACTGCGTGCTTTCCAACAAGTCCATTCGTGAGTGAACCTATGTTCGACACCCTCTCCATTCGCTTGAAAATCGTGCTGCTGTCGGGCCTTTGCCTGTTGGGGGTGATTGCGCTGGTCGTCGGCATCAACATCTACAACACCAACCAGAACGATCAATTGGTCAGCGACTCCAGTTCGCGCATGCTCACCGCCAGCGTTGAGCAATTGCTGCAGGCCAAGGCTGCCGAGCAAGCGGCGCAGTTGCAGAAAACCTTCGGCGACAGCCTGGTGGCCGTGACCGCGCTGGCCGACCAGATCAAGGACTTGCGCAAGCTGGCCACCCAGCGCGGGCTTGAAGCTGGGGCGTTGCGCGAGGCGCTCAACCAGAGTCTGAAAACCGCCTTTGACCGTAACAATAAGGTGTTGGGCATCTGGCTTTCATTCGAGCCCAATGGCCTGGACGGCAAGGACAGCGAGTTCATCGACGACAAAGCCCGCGTCTCCAACGAAAAAGGCCGCTTCTCCAGTTACTGGAGCCGCGCAGCAGGCGAAGGCCTGAACACCATCATGGTCGAGGACGACTTGACCAAGACCACCCTCAACCTCAGCGGTACGCCCTACAACATTTGGTACACCTGCCCACGCGACACGCGTAACACTTGCCTGCTGGACCCGTACGAAGACACCGTGGCTGGCAAACCCGTGTTGATGACGACCATCTCGCTGCCGCTGATCGTGGACGGCAAGGTTATCGGCGTGGTGGGCGTCGACATCGCCCTGAATGCGTTGCAAGCCACCACTGATATCGCACAGAAAGACCTGTTCAATGGCGCCGCGCACCTGGAAATCCTTTCAAGCACTGGCCTGATCGCGGCCTACAGCGGTGAACCGGCCAAGGTCGGCAAGAACCTGATCGACACCCTTGGCGCCGAAGGCAAGGAAATCGTGCAGTTGCTGGCCAGTGACAACCGCATGATCCGCGAACAGGACGGCACCATTCGTGCCGTGTACCCGGTCAAGCCGATTGCCGATGCCAAAGCCTGGGGCGTGGTGATCAAGCTGCCCAAAGCCGTGATGCTCGCCGATAACGTGAAACTGCAAGGTGTGCTCGACGACGCCCAGGCCGCCGGCACCCTCAAGGCGCTGCTGGTGGCCGCCGCGGCCGGCTTGCTGGGCCTGCTGCTGATCTGGCTGACCGCCACCGGCGTAACTCGCCCAATCAACAGCGTGGCCGCCATGCTCAAAGACATCGCCAGCGGCGACGGCGACCTGACTCAACGCTTGGCTTACGCCAAGAAGGACGAATTGGGTGAACTGGTCAACTGGTTCAACCGCTTCCTCGACAAGCTGCAACCGACCATCGCCCAGATCAAGCAAAGCATCACCGAAGCCCGTGGCACCGCCGATCAGTCCTCCGCCATCGCGCGCCAGACCAGCGAAGGCATGCAGGTGCAGTTCCGCGAAATCGACCAAGTGGCTACGGCCTCCAACGAGATGAGTGCCACTGCCCACGACGTCGCCAACAGCGCCTCCAATGCCGCCAGCGCGGCACGCGGGGCCGATCAGTCGGCGCGCGAAGGCATGTCGATCATCGAGCAGAGCACTCGCGACATCACCACCCTGGCCGAAGAAGTCAGCAAGGCCGTGGGCGAAGTCGAAGCCTTGGCGGTCAACAGCGAGCAGATTGGTTCGGTGCTGGAAGTGATCCGCAGCATCGCCGAGCAGACCAACCTGCTGGCGCTGAACGCCGCCATCGAAGCCGCACGCGCCGGAGAAAGCGGACGTGGTTTTGCGGTGGTGGCCGACGAAGTGCGCAACCTGGCCAAGCGCACCCAGGATTCGGTAGAGGAAATCCGCCTGGTGATCGAGCGCATCCAGAGCGGCACCCGTGGCGTGGTGGCGACCATGCATTCAAGCCAGAGCCAGGCCCAGAACAATGCCGGGCAGATCCATCAAGCGGTGCAGGCCTTGGGCAAGATCAGCGACGCGGTGACCGTGATCAGCGACATGAACCTGCAAATCGCCAGCGCCGCCGAACAGCAGAGCGCGGTGGCCGAGGAGGTCAACCGCAACGTCTCGGCGATCCGCACCGTGACCGAAACCCTCACCGGCCAGGCCACCGAGTCGGCGGCCATCAGCAGCCAACTCAATGCGTTGGCCAGCCAGCAGATGAAGCTGATGGATCAGTTCAGGGTTTAAACGCCGGTCCAGGCACTGACAAACGCCGCCACATCTTCCTTGGGCGCTGTGCGCGGTGGATTCTGCGGCGTGCCCAGGTAGAGGAAGCCAATCACTTCCTCATCTGCCGTCAGCCCCAGGCCTTTGGCGACATGGGACGAGTAGGACAGTTCACCCGTGCGCCACACGGCGCCAATCCCCTGGGCATACGCCGCCAGCAGGATGCCGTGGGCCGCACAGGCGGCTGCCAGCAATTGATCGGATTTCGGCACCTTGAAGTGTTCCTGCAAACGGGCAATCACCACCACCACCAAGGGCGCACGCAACGGGCCGTTCTGGGCCTTGTCGATGGCGGCTTGTGGCGCGTCGGCGTCTTGCAGGCGCGCAGCCTCGGCCAGCAGCGTGCCCATTTGCTCACGGGCCGCACCTTCAACGGTGAGGAAGCGCCAAGGGCGCAATTGACCGTGGTCGGGCGCGCGCATGGCGGCGGCGAACAGCACGTCGCGCTGCTCCTGGGTCGGTGCCGGTTCCAGCAGACGCGGCACGGAAACACGGTTGAGCAAAGCGTCGAGAGCCTGCATTGGCCACCTCCAGAGAAAAATGTGCGGCCATTCTAGCGGGAATGAATCGGATTCGACCAAACGATAATTGCTCTTATTCATTGCGCCCCGCCCTGTTAGACTTTGCGACCTTATTTTTTGCCTTCGTCCGGGAAACTTGATGTTCCGTTCGCTTTTTCGCCTGTCCGCAGCCGTGCTGGCCTTGAGCCTGGCCGCCTGCGATGACGCGCCCAGGTTTACCAAGGCCGAGCCGGGTGAATCACGGGCGGGCGGTGCTGCAACGGTGAACAAGCGCGACCAGAACGCGTTTTCCCTGCCCTCGGCCAACCTGTCGCCTACCCGCCGCCTGGATTTCAGCGTCGGCAACAGCTTCTTTCGCAGCCCGTGGGTGATCGCACCGTCTACCACCACCGCGCGTGATGGACTTGGCCCACTGTTCAACACCAATGCCTGCCAGAACTGCCATATCAAGGATGGCCGTGGGCACCCGCCGTTGCCCGACGCACCGAATGCGGTGTCGATGCTGGTGCGCCTGTCGATTCCGGATGCAGCGCCCTATGCCAAGCTCATCGAACAGGTCGGCGTGGTGCCCGAGCTGGTCTACGGCGGTCAGCTGCAGGACATGGCCGTGCCGGGCGTGCTGCCGGAAGGCAAGGTGCGGGTCGACTACACACCGGTCAACGTGACGTTCAAGGACGGCACCGTGGTCGAGTTGCGCAAGCCAGACCTGCAGATCACCCAGCTCGGCTACGGCCCGATGGATCCGGATACACGCTTCTCCGCACGCATCGCCCCGCCCATGATCGGCCTGGGCCTGCTCGAAGCCATCAGCGACGCCGATATCCTGCGCAATACCGACCCGAAGACCGCCGACAAAGAAGCCATCGTCGGCCGCGCCAATTGGGTCTGGGACGACGCCCAGCAAAAAACCGTGCTCGGGCGTTTTGGCTGGAAAGCCGGGCAACCCAACCTCAATCAACAAAATGTTCACGCGTTTTCTGGTGATATGGGCCTCACCACCTCTTTGAGACCCTTCGATGACTGCACCGATGCCCAAGTCGCCTGCAAGCAGGCCCCCAACGGCAATGGCCCCGATGGCGAGCCGGAAGTCAGCGACAACATCCTGCGCCTGGTGCTGTTCTACACCCGCAACCTCGCCGTGCCGGCGCGCCGTGGCGTCAACACGCCACAGGTGCTGGCCGGCAAGAACCTGTTCTACCAGGCCGGTTGCCAGGGTTGCCACAACCCCACGTTCACCACGGCGGCCAATGCCGCCGAACCTGAGCTGGCCAACCAAGTGATTCGTCCGTACAGCGACCTGCTGCTGCATGACATGGGCGAAGGCCTGGCCGACAACCGCAGCGAATTCAAGGCCGGTGGCCGCGACTGGCGTACGCCGCCGTTGTGGGGCATTGGCCTGACACAAACCGTGAGTGGCCACACCCAGTTCTTGCATGACGGCCGCGCCCGCAACCTGCTGGAGGCCGTGCTGTGGCACGGCGGTGAAGCACACGCGGCGCAGCAGCATGTGTTGTCCTTTAATGCCGAGCAGCGCGCTGCGTTGCTGGCGTTCCTGAATTCTTTATAAGCTTCGCCCCAATTACAGAAGGGAGCTCGACATGTTCCGTCCCAAGTTGTTGTTCACCAGCCTGGCCGCCCTCGCCCTCGGCGCCTGCTCGCCGCAAGACCCGCAAGCGGTGACCTCGGCGGCCATCGCCAAGCAAGTGATCCTGCCGACCTACAGCCGTTGGGTCGAAGCCGACCGCCAACTGGCCGTCAGCGCCCTGGCCTACTGCCAAGGCAAAGAGAGCCTGGACACCGCCCGTGCCGACTTCCTGCACGCGCAGAAGGCCTGGGCCGAGCTGCAACCGCTGTTGATCGGCCCGCTGGCCGAAGGCAACCGTTCGTGGCAGGTGCAGTTCTGGCCAGACAAGAAGAACCTGGTCGGCCGCCAGGTCGAGCAACTGGTCGCCAGCCAGCCGCAGATCGATGGCGCCGCCCTGGCCAAGTCCAGCGTGGTGGTGCAAGGCCTGTCGGCCTACGAATACATCCTCTATGACGCCAAGACCGACATCGCCGACGACGCGCAAAAAGCCCGTTACTGCCCACTGCTGGTGGCCATCGGCGACCGTCAAAAAGCCCTGGCCGAAGAGATCCTGGCGAGCTGGAACAGCACCGACGGCATGCTGGCGCAGATGACCAAGTTTCCGAACCAGCGCTACGCCGATTCCCACGAAGCCATTGCCGATCTGCTGCGCGTCCAAGTGACCGCACTGGACACTCTGAAGAAGAAACTCGGCACGCCAATGGGCCGCCAGACCAAGGGCATCCCGCAGCCCTTCCAGGCCGATGCATGGCGCAGCCAGTCGTCCCTGCAAAGCCTCGAAGCCAGCCTCGCCGCCGCCCAGACCGTATGGGTCGGCGTCGACAACAAAGGCCTGCGTGGCCTGCTGCCGTCCGAGCAGAAGCCGTTGGCCGACAAGATCGACGCCGCCTACGCCGCGTCGCTGAAACTGTTCGCCAGCAACCAGCGCACCCTCAATGAACTGCTGGCCGACGACGCCGGGCGCCAGCAGCTCAACGATCTCTACGACAGCCTCAACGTCGTCCACCGCCTGCACGAAGGCGAGCTGGCCAAGGCGCTGGGTATCCAACTGGGCTTTAACGCCAACGACGGTGACTGATGATGCTCAGGCGACAGGCTTTGGCGGTTGGCAGCGTGCTGCTCAGTGCGCTCACTCTGGGCGGCTGGACGCTGTTCAAAGGGAAAGACAAGGGCCCGCTGCTGCTGTCGGCGCGGGATGATGCAGACGGCAAGCACTATGCCGTGGGCTATCGCCTGGACGGCAAGCCGGTGTTTGCCACCCAGGTCGGCCAGCGCTGCCACGACATCATCAACCACCCGACGCTGCCAATTGCACTGTTTGTCGCCCGTCGCCCAGGCACCGAGAGTTACCTGATCGACCTGCGTGATGGCACGCTGCTGCAAACCATCACTTCCAAGGCGAATCGCCATTTCTATGGCCACGCGGTCATTCACAAGAGTGGCGACTGGCTGTACGCCACCGAGAACGACACGACCGACCCCGGCCGTGGCCTCCTCGGTGTGTATAAGTTCGAAGGCGAGCGGCTGGTGCATACCGGCGAGATGTCCACCCACGGCATCGGCCCGCATCAGGTGTCGTGGATGCCCGACGGTGAGACGCTGGTGGTGGCCAACGGCGGCATTCGCACCGAAGCCGAAAGCCGCGTGGAAATGAACCTCAATGCCATGGAGCCAAGCCTGGTGTTGATGCACCGCGACGGCAGCCTGATCAGCAAGGAAACCCTGGGCCAGCAGATGAACAGCGTGCGCCATATGGGGATTGCCAGCGATGGCACCATCCTCACCGGGCAGCAGTTCATGGGCGCGTCACAGGAGCGTTCCGAGTTGCTGGCGATCAAGCGGCCGGGCCAACCCTTCGTGGCGTTCCCGGTGGCGGATGAGCAGTTGCAGGCCATGGGGCACTACACCGCCAGCGTCGCGGTGCACAGCGAGTTGCGCCTGGTGGCGTTGACGGCTCCACGGGGCAACCGCTTCTTTATCTGGGACATGGACAGTGGCGAGCTGCGTCTTGATGGGCCATTGCCTGACTGTGCCGGTGTCGGGGCCGTCGAGAATGGCTTTGTCGTGACCTCGGGCCAAGGTCGTTGCCGGTTCTACGATTGTCGTCAGAAACCGTTGGTGGCAAAGCCGTTGGAATTGCCCGCCGGGCTCTGGGATAACCACCTGCATCTGATCTGAGCTGGCGCACAGCAAAAAAAAGGGCCTCGCATCGCAAGGCCCTTTCCTGGGGGTTTGAATCGTTTCAACTCTGTGGCCTCATCCCTTGAGACATGCCAAACATGAACAGCAACAACTCATGATCAGGCTTGGCTGCGGTGCTCGCCTTGGCGACGCGCGGCAACAGGCATTGCGCGCCACCCTGCGTTGCACTGAGCACCTGTGTGCGAGGCTGTTCCCAGGCCGCCAGCGCCAAGGCTGCAACGCCCAACGCCCCGACCAGGAACAAACCTCGTGCTATTTCTAGCTTCATCTGGTTAAACCCTTGATAGCGCTGCCAAACGCCGTCTCATAAAAGTAGCTGAGTTTCTTCCAGTCGGTGTCGTTCCACGACGAATGGCGGCGCAGTTGCAGCATGTCATGGGAAGCGGCCCGATAAGCGGTCAAGCGTTGGCGGCATTTCTCGAAATCCAGCAGCGCCACTTCGACGTTGGCCGAGTCGCCCTGGCCGGTCACCCTTACAAAAATGTGCTTGATGTACAGGCAGCCATGCTGCCAGCGCCCAAGGTGCATACGCGCCAAGGTGCCAGCAAGCTCCTTGAGCACGCGCTCATGCACCAGCTCGCCGTACTGTTCACGACCACCGGCGGCATACCAGTTTTCGATTTCGTCGAAGCCATCGAGGGCCGCAGTCACCAACAGGGCCTGCCAGTGGTGCTCAGGGTCGCGGCGCGCCTCGCAAAAAACCATCTCGGGTACGCGTACATCCAACAGGCGCAGGCCCTTGATGGCATCCCGCTCACGCAACACAGTGGGACGGCCAAACGGGTGCAACCAACTGCGGTAGATATGGCCGGTCTGGCGCTTGCTGTAGAGCAAGCGTCCATTGGCACTCATCACGCGTTGCACACCACTTTCACCCCCACGCCGACGGTTGGGTTCTTCGACCCACTCGCCTTGCTGGCGCCAGAAATAATCAAAGCGTTCTTCGGGCGCTACATGACTGCCTGCTACGCACTCAACTGCCATCCTGTTACCTCTTGCGCAATACATACACTCGCCACATGGCGTAGAGCGGAATGAAGTCCAGGGACTCCTGAACACGGAAACCGGCTTCTTCGAATTCTGCTTCAACAGTAGCAGCCGGTAACACAAATCTGTTTTGGTAACCTTCCTGCTCACCTTTTTTACGACGCTGCTCTTCGAGACGTTTGCGTTTCCAGGCTTTGAAATTGCCATCGACCCACAGCGAAACGATCACGCTGTCACGGGTAACGCGCTGAAACTCCCGCAATATCGCCAGTCGGTGCGCCGGATCACCAATGTGGTGCAACAGGCGCATACAAAAAATGCTGTCGACCGAGTTATCCGGCAGATCGATATCAAACGCTGATGTCTGCAAGGGTCGTACCCGTTTCACCACATCGGCGGGCTGGGCGACCGTTGCCACCTTCAACATCGACGCCGAGTTGTCGGCGCCAATGATGACGCGGTTGGGCTTTTCGGCCAGCAGCGGCCAGAAACGCCCGGCGCCGCACGGCAAGTCGAGCACCAGGCCAGGCTCACCGGCCATCGCCAGCGCGCCACGGGCCAATTGCTCGTCGCGTTTGTGGGACAACCGGCGGGCCAGATTGTCCTGATGCTTGAGCAAATACTCTTGGGCGTGTTCGTCGTCGTACTTTTCGGAAAATTCGAGTTTGGTCGGGGTAGACATCAACGGATCTCCAGTTGCTGATGCCTACAACCTTAAGCAGCCGTCTGTGATCAACAGGTCAACCCGTTGTGAAAAACTTGTCCTGTCCAATCCCCATACATTTCAAGACTTTACAGACACAAGCAATGGCATGGGGCCATCTTCGCCGAATGACGGTGATCTCTGGCAGGATAGCGGCAGAGGGTGGAGTCAGGCGTTGACCTGACTCAGTTGCACATGAAAGCGGCAGCCATTGGGCTCCATGGTGCTGAGGCTCACGGTCCAGCCCTGGTTCTCGCAGATGCGCTGGACCAGCGACAATCCCAGGCCCAGGCCTTCTCCGCGTTTCTCGCTGCCGCGTACAAACGGCTCGAACATCGCCTCACGTTTGTCTTCGGGAATACCGACCCCGCTGTCTTCCACCACAAAGCCCGTGGGTTCCAGGGTCAAGCGGATGAACCCGTGTTCGGTGTAGTGCAGGGCGTTGCGCAGCAGGTTGCCCATGACGGCGTGCAGGAAGGTGGTGTTATAGCGCGTGTCCAGGGGGTGACCGGGGTTGTAGATCAGCTCCAGGCCTTTTTGCTCGATGGGCTCGCGCCAGATACCGAGCAGATCATCGGCCACCTGCGCGAGGCTGACCTGCGGCGACATGGCCGACTCATCATGCTGGGCACGGGCCAGCATCAGGAAGGTCTGCACCAGTTCGCGCATCTCTTCGCAGGCGCGGGCGATACGCAGCACCTGGTTGCGCCCACGCTGGTCGATGGCCGGGTTTTCCAGCAGCAGCTCGCAGGAGCTGGCCAATACCATTAACGGTGTGCGCAATTCATGGCTGACATCACTGGTGAACAACTGCTCACGGGACAGCGCCTGACGCAGGCGTCCCAGGGTGGCATCGAAGGCCACGGCCAGTTCCCCCACTTCATCCGCCGCGTAATCCGGTGCCAACGGCGGCGCCAGGCCCAGCAGTTGGTCACGGTGACGCACCTGACGGGCCAGCCGCACGACCGGCGCCATCACCTTGCGCGCCAACACCCAGCCGAGGAATACCGCCAGCGCCAGGCTGAGGACGAAACCCACCAGCACCACGGCAAACAGCACGCGCTCGCGCTCTTCAAAATCGCTTTGATCCTGCAGCAACACGTAGCGCCGACCGTCGACCACTTCGACCATGGCGTGATACGACAACGCTTCGCGGAACACTTCATGGAAGCCGGGCTCAAGGTGACGCAGATCCTTGGGCAACTCAAAATCGCCAGGGCCACCGCTGAAGTAAAACAGCTGATCCGGCTCGGGCCGGTGCCGCCAGTCTTCGACCGTGTCCATCAGCAGCAAGCGCTGCAGGTCACCGCCCAGGCCCGCCGAGATCAACTTCTCTTCCACCAGGTGCACCGTCGCGACGATGCCCATGGCAAAGGCCCCCGCCACCAACGCACTCATCAAGGCAAAGGCGATGATGATCCGTTGGGCAAGGCTTTGCTTAAACTCCATCACGACCCTCTGCCAGGCGATAACCGACACCGTGCACCGTTTGCAGCAGCGGCTTGGCGAACGGTTTGTCGATCACTTGGCGCAATTGGTGGACGTGGCTGCGCAGGCTGTCGCTGTCCGGGCAGTCGTCGCCCCACAGGGCTTCTTCGAGAATTTCGCGGCGCAACACGTGCGGGCTCTTTTGCATCAGCACCGCCAGCAGTTTCAGGCCAACTGGGTTGAGCTTGAGCAAGCGGCCTTCGCGGGTCACTTCCAGGGTGTCGAGGTCGTAGCTCAGGTCACCCACTTGCAGGGCGCGGCGCCCGCCACCCTGGGCACGGCGCAGCACCGCTTCGATGCGCGCGGCCAGTTCCGACAGGGCAAACGGTTTGAGCAGGTAGTCATCGGCGCCAGACTTGAAGCCCTGCAACCGGTCATCCAGTTGGTCGCGGGCGGTGAGCATGATCACCGGCGTGTCGCGGCGCGCATCTTCGCGCAGGCGTTTGCACAAGGTGTAGCCATCGATGCCAGGCAGCATGATGTCGAGCACGATCAGGTCGTAATGCTCGGTGGCGGCCAGGTGCAGGCCCGACAAACCGTCCTGCGCACAGTCCACGGTATAGCCTTTTAGCCCCAGGTAATCGGCCAGGTTGGCCAGAATATCGCGGTTGTCTTCAACCAATAAAATTCGCATGGGCAGTGTCTCCGTACGCGGTAACGGCCGTGTTGGCTCGCGCAGCTTAAGGCCAACTGTGGCTCAGGGATAGACCTGGAAGGCCCGTCGATTAAGGTTTTCAACCGATATTTTAGTTGAACGAGATTTTCACTATAGCTTCACAAGTTGACTACAGTGTCAGAGCGAAGATCGCCGCCCATTGATATAAGGAACATAGACATGGGGTTTCTCAAAACAGCGCCTATGCGCTATTTGCTGTTGGTAACCGGTGCCTGGCTGGTTGTTTTCCTGCTCACGCGCAGCGTGTTGCTCATCACTCACCTGGATGAAGTCGGTGGCAACCTGCTACCGGTGTTTGGCGTGGGCCTGCTCTACGACTTGGGTTTTTTGGCCTACGCGGCGCTGCCGTTGGGGCTGTACCTGCTGCTCTGCCCCCCTGCGCTGTGGCGTCGTCGTGGGCACCGCTGGTTTTTGCAGGCGGTGCTGACGGTCAGCCTGTTCGCCATGTTGTTCACGTCGGTTGCCGAATGGCTGTTCTGGGATGAGTTCGGCGTGCGCTTCAACTTTATCGCCGTCGACTACCTGGTGTACTCCGATGAAGTGCTTAACAACGTGCTGGAGTCCTACCCGATCGGCAAGCTGCTGAGCCTGTTGGCGATGCTCGCGATTGTGTTGAGCCTGGCCCTGCGCAAACCGTTCAATGCCGCGATGAATGCGCCTTTGCCACCGCTGCGTGGCCGCCTGGTCAACGCCCTGGGCCTGTTGGTGGTCGCAGGCCTCAGCCTGCAACTGATCAGCCAGGACAGCCCGCGCCCCCAAGGCGGCAACGCCTACAAGAACGAGCTGGCGAGCAATGGCCCTTACCAGTTTTTTGCCGCATTCCGTAACAACGAACTGGACTACACCCAGTTCTACAAAAGCCTGCCGGCGGATGTGGTTGCCAAGCAGTTGCGCGCCGAACTCAGCGAGCCCAACGCCCGCTTCATCGACAAAGACCCGCTGGATATCCGCCGTGCTATCACCAACCCCGGCACGTTGCGCAAACCCAATATCGTGCTGGTGACCATCGAAAGCTTCAGTGCCAAGTACATGGGCAGCAACGGCGACGACCGCAATCTGACGCCCAACCTGGATGCCCTGCGCAAACAAAGCCTGTACTTCAATAACTTCTATGCCACCGGCACTCGCACCGACCGAGGCCTGGAGGCGATCACCCTGGCGATCCCACCGACACCGGGCCGTTCGATCGTCAAGCGCATCGGCCGCGAAAGCGGCTTCGCCAGCCTCGGCCAGCAGCTCAGCGCCATCGGCTACGACAGTGTGTTCGTCTACGGCGGGCGCGGTTATTTCGACAACATGAATGCATTCTTCAGCGGCAACGGTTATCGGGTCGTCGACCAGAGCAGCGTGCCCGAGTCAGAAATATCGTTTAAAAACGCCTGGGGCATGGCCGACGAAGACCTCTATAAACAAAGCCTGAAACTGGCCGATGCGGACTACGCCAAGCAACAGCCCTTCCTGCTGCAACTGATGACCACGTCCAACCATCGCCCCTACACCTATCCCGATGGGCGCATCGATATCAAATCCGGCAACGGCCGCGACGGCGCGGTGAAATACACCGACCATGCCATCGGCGAATTCCTGGAGGCTGCACGCCAGAAGCCGTGGTTCGACAACACGATCTTCGTGTTCGTCGCCGACCACACCGCCGGCAGCGCCGGCAAGGAAGACCTGCCGATCACCAACTACCAGATTCCCCTGTTCATCTATGCCCCCAAGCTGGTCGAGGCACGGGAGACCGCGCAACTGGCCAGTCAGATCGATTTGGCCCCGACCTTGCTAGGGCTGATCAACCTGAGCTACGAATCGACGTTCTTCGGTCGCAACCTGTTGCAAGACAACCCGCTGCCACCGCGTGTTGTGGTCGGCAACTACCAGCACCTGGGACTGTTTGACGGCAAAGACCTGGCGATCCTCAGCCCCCGCCAGGGCCTGCGTCGCCATGACCAGGCGCTAGGGGAAAGCCAGGAGTTGCGGGTGGGCAGCGATGACCCGCTGATTCTGCGCGCCATCACTTACTACCAGGCCGCCAGCTATGGATTCAAACAGCAATTGCTGAGCTGGAAAGCGCCGAAGGACGTGACGCCAGCAATCAGCGCCCGCTGATCGTCACCCCGAGCCCTTGCCTGCGCAGGGGCAAGGGCGTAACACTTGCGCCCATTCTCCGGCGACGACGCCCTTTCATGTCCGACACCCTGCTGCTGATCGAAGATGACCGCCCTCTGGCCGCACTGACCGCCGAGTTTCTGCGCGCCGAAGGGTTTACCGTGTCGGTGGAGCATCGCGGCGATCGCGCGGCCCAGCGTATCCGTGATGAGCAGCCGGCGTTGCTGATTCTGGATGTGATGTTGCCGGGCATCGACGGTTTTACCCTGTGCAGACAGATCCGCGACCACTACCCTGGTTTGATCCTGATGATGACGGCGCTGGACGAAAACGCCGAGCAACTGACCGGGTTCAACGTTGGCGCGGATGACTATGTGGTTAAACCCGTCGACCCACTGCTGTTGCTGGCCCGTATCCGTTCGTTGCTGCGTCGCCATCCGCAAGCCTCGCGTGCTTATTACCAGTGGGGCACGTTTCGATTGGATCTCAACCACCACTTCGCCTGGCTCGATGAGGTGCCCTTGCAGTTTTCGGTAGCCGAGTTCGAGTTGCTCACGATTTTCGCCCGCCATTGCGGGGTGCTGCTGACCCGCGAAAAGCTCCTGCAAAACCTGCGTGGCCTGGAGTACGACGGGCTCAATCGCTCCGTGGACATGCGTGTCTCACGCCTGCGCAAGAAGTTGATGAGCCTGGGGTGCCCGGTGACCATCCAGACCATCACGGCCCAGGGCTACCTGTTTGTCGAAATCCCGCAAGGCGCCCAGCATGCTCTCTAACGTGCGGCCATGGATGGCAATCGTGGCGGGCACCAGTTGGGGCGCGTTGACGCTTTATCTGTTGTGGCTGTGCGCGAATGCCTCGGTGTTTGTCGGTGAATACAGCTTTTTGCGCTTGATGGCCGGGCCGGGTTACCTGGTGGCGGAGCAGCTCAAGCCGTTGCCGGCCGAGCAGCGTGAAGCGCGCATGGACGCGCTGCGTGCGCGCTTCCAGTACCCGATCAGCCTGGTCAAGCTGGACGCGATCGAACTGCCGCCCGAGGCCCTGATCATGCTCAAGCACCAACAACCGGCGCAGAGCAGCGATGAAGACATCACCTACTTTCCGCTCGACGACACCACCCTGATCCAGTTCGGCCCGATGTGGGGAACGGCTGAGGTCAAGGACCTGCTGCAATTCCCGGTGTATGGCATCACCGCGTGCGTGGCTGGCCTGCCGTTGGTGCTGTGGATGTGGCTGGGTCTGCGCGCACGCCGCCAGCGTCGCGCCGATGTGGAAGCACTCAATGCCTGCCTGGGCACCCTGGCTCGCACGCCCAACGCCATGCTGCCGGCCATGGGCAAGGAATGGACGCCGCTGCTGCAAACCGTGCAACAACATGCGCAGGACATTACGGCCATGAGCGAGCGTCACCGCGAGGTGTCCCAAGCCGTTTCCCACGAACTGCGCACACCCTTGGCACGGATGCGTTTCGCCTTGACCTTGCTGAGCAAAAGCGACGACTCACTCACCCGTACCCGCTTGCAGGAACGCCTGCAAACCGACGTGGAAGAACTCGAAGCCCTGGTCCGCGCCAGCCTGACCTTTGCCCGGATGGCCGGTGCGCCCACCGACTTGCAGCATGAACCCATCCCTATCCGTGACTGGCTGCATCAGGAATTTGCCTTGCTCGACGGGCACCAACGCCGCCTGAGCCTGGACACCAAGCCGGCGGACCTGCAATTGGTCGGCGACCGCGCCTTATTGCACTTGATCGTACGCAACCTGTTGAGCAATGCCGTCACCTACGCCCGCGAACAGGTGTGCGTCAGCGCGGCCTGCCAGGATGAGCACCATCTTGTGCTGCACGTGGACGACGACGGCCCTGGCATCCTTGCCGAAAACCGCGAAAAGGTATTCGAACCCTTTGTCCGGCTGGCCATGGGCGGCGATGAGCCCGGCGGTTTCGGCCTCGGCCTGGCGCTGGCCAGGCGTGCGACCCAGTGGCATAGCGGCAAGCTGTCCGTTACGCGCAGCCCTTTGGGCGGTGCACGCCTGACCCTGATCCTGCCCCTACGCCCCCAGTAACCAGCGTGTTACAGCCTGTGACAGTGAACCGCTGGCATTCTCCGTAACCTCGCCACCTGATCCAGGATTAGCCCTGTGCCCTGGGTCCCGTCCTTTGGATCAGGTTGGAGAGCCCGTTCATGCGTCCCCCCAAGAAGCATTTGCTCACGTTGATGCTATCGCTGTGTATCGCCGCCAGTTCACTGCTGGCCTGCCACTGGGGGAGGCCCATACCCCGCACAAGCGCATATGTGCCTGCCGAAGAGCCTCTCGACAGTACGACTGCATCGTGGTCCGCTGCACGTGTGCTCTTTATCGGCCAACCCACCCTGGCCCGCGGGATGACATTCAAGAAGCTGTTGCGTCGACGCGGGATAGGCTGAGTAGGAGTCGTCCACAAAAAAGCCCCGCCTGCATCACTGCAGGCGGGGCTTTTCAGTTAGCCGGGTAAGGCTGGCTTACATCATGCCGCCCATGCCACCCATGCCGCCCATGTCTGGCATACCGCCGCCAGCTGCGCCTTCAGCCTTCGGCTTGTCGGCGATTGCAGCTTCGGTGGTCAGGATCAGACCGCCGATGGAGGCTGCTGCTTGCAGCGCGGAACGGGTTACCTTGGTAGGGTCCAGGATGCCCATTTCGATCATGTCGCCGTAGACGCCAGTCGCAGCGTTGTAACCGTAGTTACCTTTGCCGTTCTTGACTTCGTTGACCACAACGCTTGGCTCGTCGCCGGAGTTGGCAGCGATCTGACGCAGTGGTGCTTCAACAGCGCGACGCAGTACGGCGATACCGACGTTCTGGTCTGCGTTGTCGCCGGTCAGGTTGGCCAGGGCTTCCAGAGCACGGATCAGCGCAACGCCACCGCCAGGTACCACGCCTTCTTCAACGGCTGCGCGGGTTGCGTGCAGGGCGTCTTCAACGCGGGCTTTCTTCTCTTTCATTTCAACTTCGGAACCGGCGCCAACCTTGATCACTGCAACGCCGCCGGACAGCTTGGCCAGGCGCTCTTGCAGTTTTTCACGGTCGTAGTCGGACGAAGTCTCGGCAACCTGGGCACGGATCTGGGTGATGCGAGCCTGGATGTCCTGCTCTACGCCAGCACCGTCAACGATGATGGTGTTTTCTTTGGAGATGGTAACGCGCTTGGCACTGCCCAGGTTTTCCAGGGTGGCGCTTTCCAGGCTCAGGCCGATCTCTTCGGAGATAACGGTACCGCCGGTCAGGACGGCGATGTCCTGCAGCATGGCCTTGCGACGGTCGCCGAAGCCTGGAGCCTTGACGGCTGCAACTTTAACGATGCCACGCATGTTGTTCACAACCAGCGTCGCCAGGGCTTCGCCTTCAACGTCTTCGGAAACGATCAGCAGTGGGCGGCCGGCTTTGGCAACGGCTTCCAGTACTGGCAGCATTTCGCGGATGTTCGAGATCTTTTTGTCGACCAGCAGGATCAGCGGGCTGTCCAGCTCGGCAACCATGGTTTCTGGCTTGTTGACGAAGTACGGGGACAGGTAGCCACGGTCGAACTGCATGCCTTCTACAACCGACAGTTCGTTTTCCAGGCCAGTGCCTTCTTCAACGGTGATCACGCCTTCTTTGCCGACTTTTTCCATGGCTTCGGCAATGATGTCGCCGATGGAGCTGTCGGAGTTGGCAGAGATGGTGCCTACCTGAGCGATAGCCTTGGTGTCAGCGCATGGCTTGGACAGGTTTTTCAGCTCGGCAACGATAGCGATGGTCGCCTTGTCGATACCGCGCTTCAGGTCCATTGGGTTCATACCGGCAGCGACGGCTTTGTAGCCTTCGTTGACGATGGCCTGAGCCAGGACAGTAGCGGTGGTGGTGCCGTCGCCTGCGTCATCGTTGGCACGGGAGGCAACGTCTTTGACCAGCTGCGCGCCCATGTTTTCGAAACGGTCTTCCAGTTCGATTTCTTTGGCTACGGAAACGCCGTCCTTGGTGATGGTCGGAGCGCCGAAGCTCTTCTCGATGATCACGTTACGGCCTTTCGGGCCCAGGGTCGCTTTTACTGCGTCAGCCAGGATGTTGACACCGGTGAGCATTTTCTTGCGGGCGGAATCGCCGAATTTAACTTCTTTAGCAGCCATGATCGATAATCCTTAAATACTTTGGAGTAACGGGAAAATGAGCGGGAAAATTACGCTTCCAGTACGGCGAGAATCTCGTTCTCAGCCATGACCAGCAGGTCTTCGCCGTCAACTTTCACAGTGTTGCTGCCGGAGTAAGGGCCGAATACAACCTTGTCACCGACTTTAACGGCCAGAGCACGCACTTCACCGTTTTCCAGGGTTTTGCCTGGGCCAGCAGCGACGATCACACCGTGGTTGGCTTTTTCAGCAGCCGAACCTGGCAGAACGATCCCGCCGGCGGTTTTCTTTTCTTCTTCGCTGCGACGGATTACGACGCGGTCGTGCAGAGGACGAAGCTTGCTCATTGTCGATCTCTCCTAATTGTGTTTTTCATCGGCCGGTGTCAGTACCGGCGGGTTGTATTCCGGCTGTGCCGGTCGCGCCTCGCCAAGCAAGACGCGGAAGTCTGTCTGGTGTCGCCACCAGAAACCTTGCGGTGACCGTTACATAAGGGCGCATAAGCTTATTACAAGGGGCCTCGGCGTAATTTTTTTGCGTGTGCCGACGGCTCAAAGCAACACGGCACCCAGAGGTGCCGTGCCAGTGAAGCGGTTATTTGCTGTCGCGGTGTTCGAACTCGCCTTCGATCACATCGCCTTCACGCCCCAGCGGCTGGCGCGGGGCCGGACCGCCACGGGGTTGCAGGTCATCGGCGAACGCACGCTGGCGAACCGCAGCCTCTTCGGCGCGCTGGCGCATCTTGCCGGCCAGCAGTTTGCGGGTGAACGGCAGCAACATCACCAGGCCCACCACGTCGCTGATGAAGCCCGGCAGGATCAACAGGCCACCGGCCAGGGCCATCATCAGGCCTTCGAGCATGGTCTGGGCGGGCAGTTCACCGCGATTCAGACTTTCACGGGCACGCAGCGCCGTGGCCAGGCCGGCGACGCGCAGCACCAGGACGCCGAGCATCGAGCCGAGAATAATCAGCAACAGGGCCGGGAAAAAGCCGATCGCACTGCTGACTTGAACGAATACGAACAGCTCCAACACCGGGAACAGCAGAAAGAGCAATAAAAAAGGGCGCATCAAATGGTTCCTCAACGCAAGAATGCCTTGCCAGTCCACCTTAGATGACGTCGCCGTTTCGTGAATTCAAGCGTCAGCGGCTTCTTTTTTCGGCCAGACCTCGGCGTGAGCCAATGAAACCAGGGCTTCGCGTACTTGTGTCGGCGTGTTGCAAGACTCCGCAAACGGCAACCAATATAAGGATTGGCCTATACGCAAGTGCATGCCTTCGCTGTCGATGCCGGCCAACTGTGCAGGCTCGGAGGTCGGCAGGCCGGTGAGGTCGACGTAATGGGCAATGGCCTTGGTGTGATCGCTGTTCATGTGTTCGATCATGCTGCGCTCGGCCTTGCCCGCAAACGGGTTGACCAACGTCAGGTGGTCGACCCAATGAATCGCGCCAAAGCCGCCGATGTAACGGTGACGCACCGGGTTGAGTACCCAGAAATCGAAGTCGTGGGCCTTGTGATAGTTGGCTGAATCGGGGAAATAGCGGTAATAACGCTCGGCAGCCGCCTCGATGGCAGCGCCCTCCTCCAGTTTTTCGGCTTCGGCCAGGTAGGTCAGGCGCCCGACGGCCTGCACGTCATCCGCCTCGCGCTCACCCACCAGCAGCGAGCACTTGGGGTCTTTCTGCAGGTTGTGGGTGTGCTGGGCAATGCGGCTGATCAGGATCAGCGGGCGGCCCTGCTCATCCAGGCAATACGGCACGACCGAACCGAAGGGGAAGCCAGGCATGGCTTTGGACAGTGTGGAGAGAGCCCCACGGTATTCCTTGAGCAACAGCTCTCGGGCGTTCTTGGCAACCTGTGCGCTCAACGTATGACTCCTCGGATAATCAGTCGCCCATGGCCTACGGGGCCTATGGGAATGAATCTCAACGCAAGGTAATCATTATCGGCAAAGGTTGCCAAGCAGGTTTTGTTCGCCCGTGTTACCAGGCTACGCCGAAGCCTGCGGTGTAACGGGTCTTGCTCAAGCTGCTGTCGGAGTCGCCACTGATGATATCGCGCTCGGCCTTGAGGTTGAGCGAAGCCCACTCGGTGACTTTGTAGCGCAGGCCCATTTCTGCATCCAGCGAGTATTCGGCCGGGCCGCCGATCGGCTTGCCCACTTCGCCGTTGGTGAAGAACTCGACGGTCTTGCCCACCAGGTAGCGGTTGTAGTTCCACTTCATGGCCAGGGAATAGAAGTTGTCCTTGCCGCCGTCGGCGTATTCATAGTCGGTGCGGTTGACCAGCGAGCCCAGGGAGAACGCGCCGAGTTCATCGTCCCAGAACTGATAGCCGGGGCCGGTGCCGACGGTGCGTTGGCGGGACAGGTCTTCAACCTTGTCGCGCTTGTAGGTCAAGCGACCCTGCCAGAACCAATGCTCGGTCAGGAAGCGATCGAGGTCGTATTCCAGGGCCCAGTTGTCGGTGGTGGTGACATCATCCTGGAACTCACGGTTGTACTCGCCCTGCCCGGTGTGACGCCATTGGCCATGGCGGGCGGTGGTCTTGAAGTCGATGTCGTAGTCGTTGGTGTCTTTGTCGGCGCGTTTATAGTCCAGCGCCATGTCCACGTTGCCTTTCCACACCAGGTCTTCGATCACCGGCTTGGGCTTGATGATCTGTTGGATGCTGGCCAAATCGACGGTCTTGGGCGCTTCACCGTTGGCCAGCACCACCTTGCCGTCATCCGCTGCTTTCAGCGACTTGGCCTTCTCGCCGGTGTAGGCGTCCTGCTTGACCAGCAGCTCCTGATCACTCTCCAGGGTTTTCACCTGTTTCCAGTCCACCGGGATGGCACCTGCGTAATCGGTCTGGATCAGCAGCTTGCCACCGTCGAAGACCTTGATCTTGCCGGTCAGGCGGTCACCGTTCTTCAACCAGACGGTATCGGCGAGCAAGGGCGTGGAGGCGCTGAAAACAGCGAGGCACAGCAGGGTTCTGGACAACATAAGCGGATCGGGAGCTCAAGGTTGGCGAAAAGGGGCGATTATCGTGTTAGATAGCTAGGACTGACTCAAGGATTTAAGTTGAGTTCAATTCTCATCAACACACTTACAGACCTTTCCTACAATTGTGCCGTCGGTATCAATGGATATGCCCACCGTGAATCAGCCCGCTGAAACGCCACAAAGCCCCGCCGAAATGCGCCGCACCGCGCTCTACCTGACCCTGGCCCAAGTGCCCGCAGGCTGCGTGGTGAGCTACGGCGAGCTGGCTCACTTAGCGGGCCTCGGCCGTGCGGCGCGTTGGGTGGGACGCACCCTCAGCCAACTCCCCGAAGACACCAAGTTGCCCTGGCACCGCGTGCTGGGTGCCGGTGGTCGGATAAGTCTGCCGGTGGGCAGTGCTTCGGGTGACGAGCAGCGGGCGCGTTTGCGCGATGAAGGTGTCAATATCCTGAACAATCGCGTTGATATTCAGCGCCATGGCTGGCGCCCGGTAGAGCACAGCGGTTAGAGTGCGCGCTTTGTTTCCGCAAATCTGAGGCAGACTCCAGCCCATGCCCCGTAAAACCTGGCGCGCCGCGCTCGCTGCCTATGCCAGCCCCTCGACGTTGGTCCTGTTGTTGCTCGGCTTTGCCGCCGGCCTGCCTTACATGTTGGTGTTCTCGACGCTTTCAGTGTGGTTGCGTGAAGCCGGTGTGGCGCGCGAGACCATCGGCTATGCGAGCCTGATCGGTTTGGCGTATGCCTTTAAATGGGTGTGGTCGCCGCTGCTCGACCAATGGCGCCTGCCGTTGCTCGGCAAACTCGGGCGCCGTCGCTCCTGGCTGGTGCTGGCCCAGTCGCTGGTGATCCTCGGATTGATCGGCATGGGTTTTTGCGACCCGCAGAAACACTTGTCCTGGCTGATCGCTATCGCTGTCATCGTCGCCTTCGCCTCCGCGACCCAAGACATCGCGGTCGACGCCTACCGCCTGGAAATCGCCGACGACAGTCGCCAGGCTGCTTTGGCCGCCAGTTACATGTCCGGTTATCGCATCGCCGCCTTGCTCGCCACGGCGGGTGCACTGTTTTTTGCCGAAGGTTTCGGCTCCACCGGTTTCAACTATAAACACTCGGCCTGGACCGGCACCTATGTGCTGTTCGGCGTACTGATGATCCCGGCGCTGCTGACCACCCTGTTCATGCGCGAACCCAATGTGCCACTGCGTACCCAGTTGCAGGCCGGGCGTTACAGCTTCGTGCATCAGCTGGCATCGGTGTTCGTACTGATCGTGTTGCTGGTGTCAGTGCCGGCGATGTTCACCCAGCTGTTCAACACCGATTTCGAAAGCGTGCTGTTCCACGGCATGAGCCTGTGGGACTTGCTCATGGAAGACCGTGCGTTCCTGCGCGCCATCCTCTATATCACCCTGACCTCCCTGTGCCTCTCGGCCATGGGTCGGCGTGGCCTGGCGCCGGTGCTGACGCCGGTCAACGACTTCATCCTGCGCTACCGCTGGCAAGCGTTGCTGCTGCTGGGGCTGATCGCCACCTACCGCATGTCCGACACTGTAATGGGCGTGATGGCCAACGTGTTCTACATCGACCAGGGCTTTACCAAGGACCAGATCGCCGGGGTCAGCAAGATCTTCGGCCTGATCATGACCCTGGTCGGCGCCGGCATGGGCGGCCTGCTGATCGTGCGTTTCGGCATCCTGCCGATCCTGTTCATCGGCGGCGTGGCCTCGGCCGGCACCAACCTGCTGTTCGTGATGCTCGCTGACATGGGCCCGGACCTGCAGATGCTGATCTTCACCATTTCCCTGGATAACTTCAGCTCAGGACTGGCGACCTCCGCGTTCGTGGCCTACCTTTCGAGCCTGACCAACCTGAAGTTCTCCGCCACCCAATATGCGTTGCTCAGCTCGATCATGCTGCTGTTGCCGCGCCTGATCGGTGGGTATTCGGGGGTGATGGTGGAGAAGTTCGGCTATCACAACTTCTTCCTGATCACCTGCATGCTGGGCGTGCCGACGCTGGTGCTGATTGCGCTGCATTGGTTTCAGGAGAACCGGCGGGCGAAGTTGAATCCGCCGCAGGAAGACTGACACACCTCGGTCAATGTGGGAGATTCTATGTTGCAGGGGAACCCTGCAACCTTAAATTCGGCTGGTATTCGCTCTGATTTTTCATAAGCGC
>NZ_JAFCUA010000010.1:0-174574 GCF_049896305.1 Pseudomonas sp. DWP3-1-3b3
CAAGGATGGCCCATCGCGGCGGCCCACGCTCCAAAGCCGGAGTGAGGGCACACCGAGCCTAGGCGAGGTGCCGAGTGGTGGGGCGAAGGCCTTTTGCTTACTTTTGGGCCTTTCCAAAAGTGAGCCGCTGTAAGAGCGGAACCATAAGTCGCCGTGACCGCAGCAACGGATATGTACACCGACACCCCCCTCACGAAACAACCTCCCCAACCACCACACCGTCCAACCACCACCGCGCCAACCCCAAAACATTGGGCGCCTTGAGCAACGTAAAGTGATTCCCCCCACCATACCAAACCTGCAACCCACTCCCCTGCCGCCGCCACCCCTCAACCATCAACCCCTGCTCCCGCTGATTCCCCGCCGCATCCAACGCCGGGTCCTCAGCCAACACCAACCGCACCACACCGTTAAATCGCGCACCCGGCCGATACCGCGTGCGCAACGCCGCCGCATAAGTCCGCGCCGGCCCATCCATCGCATCCACAGCCGACCGCCCCGGCAACAGACCAACGCCGACCATCCCTGCATGTAACTGCCGCCGCTGAACCACCTCATCACGCCCGGCAAAATCCCCCAGATCAATCCCCAGCGATTTCCCCGCCGACAACTGCATCGCCTCAATCAACCGCATCAACGCCGCCGTCGTCGTATAAGGCCTAACGGCGCGCTCCGGAGACTCACTGTCAATCACCGTCAACGAAGCCACCTCCCGCCCCGCCGCCTGCAACCGCAACGCCATCTCCAGCGCAACCCACCCCCCAAACGAATGCCCGACAAGATGCACCGCCCCCTGCGGACACTCCTGCTCCAACGCCTTCAAATAACAAGTCGCCGCCGCTTCCACCTGACTATGGGGCACCGCCTCACCGTCCAACCCACGCGGCTGCAAGCCAAACAACGGCCAATCGCGTCCCAACGCCTCACTCAAACCAATAAACCCGGTGACGCTATCCCCCGCCCCCGGCACACAGAACACCGGCGCATACCCTGCCCGGCCACTCTGAATCCGCAGCAAGGGCTGATGCGGTGCCTGAACCTGCGGCGTGCACGTCACCAAGGCCTCAGCCATCGACTGGCCCAGCGCCTGGATATGCGGTGCCTGCATCATGCTCTGGTGATCCCCCGGCACCGCCACCTGGCGCAATTGCCCCGGCGCCAACACCTCATTCCACCCCAGTGTTTCACTGCGCCGCGACAACTCGGTCGGCCGCTCACTCGCACTGAACAGATGCACCGCGATCGGCAACGGAAACAGGCTGTAATGCGCCAACGCATGCCCGTGACCCACTTCCCGCTCGATATAGTTCAAGAGGTCCGCATCCGTCGCCGCTGCCATTTGCGCGTGCAGCACACCTTCATCGCGACAACGTTGCAGCACGCCTGCAAAGTCCAACTGTCCAACCTGCGCCTCCAACTGCCCAAGGCTCGCCAGCTCATCCACACCTCCCTGTGCTTTCCAATGCGCCGTGCACTGCAACAGCAAATGCAGCTTGAGCGCGTCCGGCCCGCTCCAGCGCGCCTTGCCTTGGTCAGTCATGCGCGGTACATAGCTGTCGATCAAACCGAGAAACTCAACCGGCTCATCCAGCCCCAGCAATTGCATCGCCACTTCATAGGCCAGCACCCCGCCGAATGACCACCCGGCAACCCGGTAAGGCCCATGGGGCTGAATGCCTCGGATCAACCCGACCATCCGCGCAGCCAGACCTTCCATCGTGTTCAGATTCGGTTCGCCCAGCGCCACACCCGGCAAGCCATAGATCGGATAGTCACCCGGCAAATGCTGGCCCAGCGCCGGGAAATACACGTCCATACCGCTGAATTCGTGGACCAGGAACAACGGCGCTTGCGAACCACCGCTACGCACCTTGATCACCGACGTGTCACGCACCGGCTCATCCGTACGCTGGCGCAGCATCGCGGCGACGGAGGCCACACTGGCATGCTGGAACAGCTCAGCCAGGGACACCTGCAACCCCGCTTCTTCCATCAGGTTGACCAGCCGGATCGCCAGCAATGAATGCCCGCCCAACTCGAAGAAACTGTCATGGCGACCAACCTGCTCCAGCTTCAGCACCTCGGTCCATAGCTGGGCCAGGGTGTGTTCCAGTCCATCGGCCGGTGCTTCAAACTCACGGCGGTTGAACGTGTCCAGGGCCGGCACCGGCAAGGCCTTGCGGTCGACCTTGCCGTTGGCGGTCAACGGCAGGTGATCCAGCGGTACAAAGGCCGACGGCACCATGTACTCCGGCAATTGGCTTTGCAGATAGGCGCGCACGTTGTCGATGTCGACAGGCTGATCAGCCCAGGTGAAATAGGCCGCCAGGCGCTTGTCGCCCGGTGCGTCTTCGCGAGCCAGCACCACCACGTCCTGGATACCGGCGAAGGTCGCCAAGCGCGCTTCGATCTCGCCCAATTCGATGCGGAAACCACGGATCTTTACCTGGTCGTCATTGCGCCCGATGCAGTCCAGCAGGCCATCCGCCGTCCAACGGCCGAGGTCGCCGGTGCGGTACATCAAGGCCCCGTCAATCAAAGGGTCTCGCACAAACTTTTCAGCGGTCAGATCAGGTCGATTCAGATACCCCAAGGCCACGCCATCCCCGCCTATGCAGATTTCTCCGGTCACGCCCACGGGCACCGGCTGCAGGTGCGCATCCAGCACATGAATCTGCGTGTTGGAAATCGGCCGACCAATCGGCACGCTGTCGGCGTCCTCAGCCAGCGCGCGCACCTCATAGGTAGTGGCGTAAGTGGTGGTTTCGGTCGGCCCATAGCAATGCACCAGGCGCAACGCGGGCGCCTGGGCCAGCAGGCGGCGGAAGGCGGCCGGGTCGGCACGCTCGCCGCCGCACAGCAGGATGCGCAAGCCCGCCAGGGCCTGGGGAATCAGCTGCACATACTGGTTGAACAAGGCCGTGGTGACGAACAGCACCGTTGCGTCCGCCAAAGCCACGCCGAAGGCTGCAGGATCCAGCAAGGTGGCGTGGTCGATCACCTGCACCTGGCCGCCGTTGAGCAGCGGGCCCCACACGTCCATGGTGCTGGCGTCGAATGCCGGGTTGGAGGCGAAGGCCACGCGGTCGCTGGCATTGAAGTCGGCGTAGCCATTGTTGATCACCAACCGCGTGATGCCGCGATGGGGCACCAACACACCCTTGGGCGTGCCGGTGGATCCGGAGGTGTACATGATGTACGCCACGCTGTCCGAGGACTGCGACAGGTCCGGGTTGTGGCTGGGTTGTGGGTCGAGGACCAAGGTGTCCAGGTCCAACCGCTGTACACCGTAGTCGACGGCCATATCGCTGCGGGTCAACAACCAGACGGCGCCGCTGTCCTGCACCATGAAGCCCTGGCGTTCGACGGGTGCGTTGATGTCCAGCGGCACATAGGCGGCGGCGCATTTGAGCACGGCCAGTTGGCTGATCAGCAGGTCCAGGCCGCGCGGCAGCAGGATCGCCACGTTATCGCCGGGACGCAGCCCAAGGCCCAGCAGGTGATGGGCCAGGCGATTGGCACGGATATTCAGCTCGCCATAACTCAGTGACTGCCCGCCATGCAGCGCCGCCAATGCGCCAGGACGCGCCTGGGCCTGGGCTTCGAACAGGCGTTGCACGGTGTGTTCACGCGGGAATGGTCGCGTGGTGGCGTTGAACTCGAGCAGGTGCTGGCGTTCGACGTCAGGCAGGATCGGCAAGTGGCTGATACCCATCGCGCTGCCTTGTTCCAGCGCCTGCACCACCTGTTCCATGGCCACCTGCAAGTAGCCGCACAGCCGGCGTGCGCCCTGCCCCACGACTTTCAGCGAGAACCCTTCGCCCAGGTCATCCACGCTCACTGACAGGCCGTAGTTACTGTGTTCTTCAGCCTTGAGCAGCCGAATGCCCTGCCATGCTTCGCTGGCAGCCTGCGGCGCACTGTGGCGATAGTTGAACAGCGTGTCGAAGAGCGGCGTCGTCGCCGGCACCCCGCTGCAACGCTGGGCCAAGGCCAGCGGCGCCTGTTCATGGCTGAGCAATTGGCTGAGACGTGCATGGGTGGCCCGCAGCGCGTCGCGCACCGAGTGTTCACCCAGGTCGACCCGCAGCGGCAAGGTATTGATAAACACGCCCATGGCCCGCTCGGCGCCTTCACCGCCTTGCAAGCGGCCAAGCATCACGCTGCCAAACACCACGTTGTCGCGGCCCGAAACCTTGCCCAGCACCTGGGCCCAAGCCAGGTGCATCAGGCTGGCGGCGCTGACGCCGGATTGCCGCGCTTGGGTGCGCAGGCGTTGGCTCAATTCCGCATCCAGTGGGCGTTGAATCGGCTCGTTGCGGCCCAAGCGTTCGACCTGGGTCGGTTCATCGATATCACCGAGCATGTCGCGGAAGAACGCTTCATGATCCTCCGCGCCTACGCGGGTCTGGGCCACATAGTTGCGGTACGGCACCGCCGCGCCCAAGGTGTGTTGAGTGCCCATGAGGAACGCCTGCATCTCCTGTTGCAGGATCTCCAGGGCGATGTGGTCCATCACCAGGTGGTGGAACAGCAACGTGGCACTGTCCGCGTTGACCACCAGGCGCATCAACGGCGCTTGCGCCAGATCAAGCCGTTCCGGCACCGCGCCGTGTTCGACGCGCAGCGACGCCTCGCGCCACACCACCTGCACCGGTTCTTCCAGGCCGTCCCAATGGAACGATGAACGCAGGATGTCATGGCGCAGGATCACCGCCTGCAAGGCCAGGGCAAACGCCTCCAGGCGCTGTGGGCTGTCGAATGCAAACTGCGCGCGCAACACATAGTCATCAGCGCCCTGCACCGCGCGATGCTGATACAGCATGCCGGCCTGCAACGGCGCCAGCGGGTAGATGTCCTGCACATTGGCTGCGCCGCCCGGAATGCAGGCGACGATACGCTCGATGGATGGCTGATCCAGTTGAACCAACGGCAACATATCCGGGGTGATCGCGGTGCAATCAGGCGCGATGCGATTGGCCGGCACCACCACTTCCCGCCCCCCACCCAAGGTCGCCGCCAAGGCTGACAAGGTCGGCTGACCGAACAACACCTTCACGTCCGCCGACAACCCGAGGCGGCGCATGCGCCCCATCAGGCTCACCGCGAGCAACGAGTGCCCGCCCAGTTCGAAGAAGTTGTCGTGACGACCCACGCGCTCCACGTTGAGCAACTCGGCCCACAGGCTGGCCAAGGCGATTTCCGTGTCGCCCTGGGGCGCTTCGTATTCGCGTACCACCACCGACTCCAGGCCCGGCGCAGGCAACGCCTTGCGGTCAAGCTTGCCATTGGGGCTCAGGGGCAAGCTGTCGAGGTGCACAAAGATCGCCGGCACCATGAACTCCGGCAGGTGCTGCAACAGGTGCGCGCGCAACCCGTCGATCTCGCTGAAAGCCCCGGTGTAGTAAGCGATCAAACGATTGTCGCGGGCGATCACGGCGGCTTCGTTGACCGGCGGATAGTCGGTGAGGCGTGACTGGATTTCCCCCAATTCAATGCGCAGGCCACGGATTTTCACCTGGTCGTCATTGCGTCCCAGGTACTCAATCGTGCCGTCTGCCAAGTAGCGGCCCACGTCGCCGGTGCGGTACAGGCGACCGTCGGTGAACGGGTCCTTGAGGAAACGCTCGGCGGTCAATTCCGGCCGGTTCAGGTAACCCCGCGCCACTTGCACACCGCCAATGAACAACTCGCCCACCACGCCCAAGGGCACCGGCTGCATCTGTGCATCCAGCACATACATGCGAGTGTTGGCGATGGGTTTGCCAATCGGCGTGTTGTCCGGCGTTACCGGCCCGGCGCAATTCCACGCGGTCACGTCGACGGCGGCTTCGGTCGGGCCATACAGGTTGTGCAATTCGCTGCCCGGCAACTGCTGCTTGAAGCGCCGCACCAGGCTGCCCGGCAAGGCTTCGCCGCTGCACATCACCCGCACCAGACCGGCCGCTTGGCTCACGTCGCCATGGGCCAGGAACACATCCAGCATCGACGGCACGAAGTGCAGCGTGGTGATCTGCTCAGCGGCGATCACCTCGCACAGATAGGCCGGGTCTTTATGCCCGCCAGGACGCGCCATCACCAGGCAAGCGCCAGTGAACAGCGGCCAGAAGAACTCCCACACCGATACGTCGAAACTGAACGGGGTTTTCTGCAACACCCGGTCATGGGCTTGCAGGCCATAGGCGTCCTGCATCCACAACAGGCGGTTGACCACGCCGGGATGGTCGTTGATCACGCCCTTGGGTTGGCCGGTGGAGCCGGAGGTGTAGATCACATAAGCGCTGACGCCTTCTACACCGGGGTTGTCTTGACGTTGGTGCTGCCAGGTCGACCGATCCAGATCGACCACCGGCACATCCCCCAGCAACCCGCGTGTCGCGCCCTGGGCCAGCACCGCGACCGGCGCGCTGTCCTCCAACATGTAGGCGATACGCTCCAGCGGATACGCCGGGTCCAGCGGCACATAGGCCGCGCCGGCCTTGAGAATCGCGTACAGGCCGATGACCATCTCGAGGCCACGTTCCACACAGATCGCAACCCGTGAATCCGGCTGAACGCCGATTTCCATCAGGTGATGCGCCAACTGGTTGGCCCGTGCATTCAGCTCGGCATAGGTCAATACAAGGTCATCCGCCTTGACGGCGATGGCATCCGGTGTCCGCGCCACCTGCGCTTCGAACATACCGTGCACGGTCTGGTCGAGGTCGTAGGCCACCTCGGTGGCATTGAAGTCGAACAGCAAATGCTGACGCTCGCGCTCATCCACCAGCGCTACCTGCTCCAGCACCGCCTGGTCGTTATCGACCATGGCCTGCAACACGCGGGTGAAATAGCCGACATAACGCTGCACCGTCGACTCATCGAACAGCGCCACCGCGTACTCCAGCGCGCCGATGATCGAGCCCTGCACTTCGCTCAAGTCCAGGGACAGGTCGAACTTGGCAAAATGGCTGTTCTCGACGATGCCTTCCAGGGCCAGGTCGCCCAAGGCCAGGGTCGGCGCGCTGCTGTCCTGCCAGGTCAACAGCGTCTGGAACAGTGGGCTGTGGGCCAGGCTGCGCGGCGGTCGGGTGATTTCCACCACCTGCTCGAACGGCAGATCCTGATGGGCCTGGGCTTCCAACGCCAGCGCCTTGACCCGCGCCAGCAGCGCCTCGGTGCTCAGCTCGCCGGAGGTGTCGATGCGCACGGCCAAGGTGTTGACGAACAGGCCGATCAGCCCTTCCACCTCGCTGCGTGTGCGATTGGCGACGGGCGAGCCGATCACCACATCCTGTTGCCCGGACAACCGCGCGAGCAGTGAGGCCCAGGCGCTCATCAAGGTCATGTACAAGGTGGTGCCGTGGCGTTGGCTCAAGGCCTTGAGCCCGGCGGTGAGGCGTTCGTCCAGGCGCACCTCGACACTGCTGCCGGCGTAGTCCTGTTGCGCCGGGCGCGGGCGGTCAGTGGGCAAGGTCAGCAAGGCCGGCGCACCGGCCAGCGCCTGCTGCCAATAGATGCTCTGGCGATGCAGCACTTCGCCGCTCAGCCACAGGCGTTGCCATACGGAGAAGTCGCCGTACTGGATCGGCAGCGGCGGCAATGGATCGGGCTGGCCGTGGCTGAACGCCTGGTACAGCGCCATCAGTTCGCGGGTGAGCACGCCCATGGACCAGCCATCGGAGACGATATGGTGCAGGGTCAGCAACAGCACATGGTGATCGTCGGCCATGACCATCAGGCGCCCGCGCAGCAGCGGGCCGCGTTCCAGGTCGAACGGCGCCGAGGCCTCGCCGTGGATCAACGCATCCAGCGCCTGCTGGGGTTGCGGATGGCGACGCAGGTCCTGCACTTGCAGGGACAGCACGTCTTCGGCGGGCACGATCAGCACCTGGGCGTCATCGCCATGCTGGGCGAAGCGGCTGCGCAGGGTTTCGTGGCGCGCGACGATGCGGGCGAGCGCCCGTTGCAGCGCCTCGACATGCAACTGCCCACGCAAACGCAGGCCGATAGGAATGTTGTAGGCGGTGTTGGCGCCCTCCATCAGCGCCAGAAACCACAGGCGCTGCTGGGCAAAGGACAGCGGCACTGGTTCATCGCGATTGGCCGGCAGGATATCCGGCAAGGTGCTACGGCCGGACTGGGCCAGCACCTCGGCGACGGCGGCCAGTTCGGCATTGGCAAACAAATCGCCGAGCAGCAACTCGACGCCAAGGCGCTGGCGGACCTGCGAGACCATGCGCATCGCCAGCAACGAGTGGCCGCCCAGTTCGAAGAAGTGATCACGGCGCCCAACGCGCTCCACGTGCAGCACATCGGCCCAGATCTGCGCCAGCACGCTTTCGATTTCGCCTTCGGGTGCCGCGTACTCGCGGGTAAACACGGCGGCCATGTCCGGCGCCGGCAAGGCCTTGCGGTCGAGCTTGCCGTTGGCGGTCAGGGGCAGCGCGTCCAGCTTCACGTAGGCGACCGGGACCATGTAGTCCGGCAGGTGCGCTACCAGCTGGGCGCGGATATCGCCCACAGCCAATGGGTCGAGTTGGCGGTTTTCGGTGAAATACGCCACCAGCCGTTCTTCCCGCACCAGCACCACGGCTTCCTGGATGCCTGCCACTTGGTTGAGCTGGGTTTCTATTTCGCCCAGTTCGATGCGCATGCCGCGAATTTTTACCTGGTCGTCGTTGCGCCCCAGGTACTCGATATTGCCATCCGGCAGCCAGCGCGCCAGGTCGCCGGTGCGGTACATGCGCCCAGCGTTGAAGGGATCTTGCAGGAAGCGTTCGGCGGTCAGTTCCGGGCGGTTCAGATACCCCCGCGCCACGCCTTTGCCGCCCACGTACAACTCACCGGCCACGCCCAATGGGACGGGACGCTGTTGCTCATCGAGCAGGTAGACCGTGGCATTGGCGATGGGCTTGCCGATATGCAGCGGCTGGCCGGCCTCGATCTTGCCCGACGTCGCAACCACGGTGGCCTCGGTCGGCCCGTAGTTGTTGATCAGCTCAAAGCGCTGCGCTCGGTTGAATTGGCGCAGGCGATCGCCACCGATCAGCAAGGTGCGCAGCGTCGGGTGCTCGATCTGCTGGCTGAAGGCGTACTCGGCCACAGGCGTGGGCAGGAAGCACACGTCCAACGGCTGCGCGCACCACCAGGCCAACAACGCGTCGACATCTTCGGTGCCGTCATGGGCCGGTGGCAGGTGCAGGGTCGCGCCCACGCACAGCGCCGGCCAGACTTCCCAAGCCATCGCATCAAAGCCGAACCCGGCGACGCTGGCGGTGTGACGTCCGGCGCACAGGTCGAAGGCGTTGCAGTGCCAGTCCACCAGGTTGGCCACGGTGTGATGCTCCACCATCACGCCTTTGGGCAGGCCGGTGGAGCCGGAGGTGTAGATCACATAGGCGAGGTTGGACGGGGTGACTGCCACCGTGGGGTTGCTCGCCGAATGATGCTGCCAGGTGAAACGGTCAAGGTTGATCACCGGCACGTCAAGGGCCGGCAAGCGCTCCAACAAGGCGTGCTGGGTCAACACCGCCACCGGGGCGCTGTCGGTCAGCAGGTAGGTGAGGCGCTCGGCCGGGTGCGACGGGTCCACCGGCACATAACAGGCGCCGGCCTTGAGGATCGCCAGCAAGCCGGCCAGGGTGTCCAGGCCCCGTCGGGCGACAATGGCCACACGGTCGTCCGGCTTGACCCCCAGCGCCAGCAGATGATGGGCCAGCAGGTTGGCTTGCTGGTTGAGTTCGGCATAGGTCAGCTGACGGCCCGAATGCACGGCGGCAATCGCGTCCGGCGTGAGGGCGGCCTGGGCTTCGACGCGAGCGTGCAGCGTGGTGCCCTGGGGGAAATCCGCTTGCGTGGCGTTGAAGTGTTCCAGCAGCAGACGCTGTTCATCGGCCGGCAGCACCGAGATTTGGTTGAGCGCGGTGTGCGGCGCCTGTTCCAGCGCGGTCACCAGGTTGTCCAGGGCGGTTTGCAGGTAAGCGCAGACACGCTGCGGATCGACCTGGGTGGTCGCCAGCAGACGCAGGATAAACCCAACGCCCAGGTCATCCACGCTCAGGGTCAGCGGGTAGTTGGTGCGTTCATCCGAACGCAGCGTCTCGATGCCCTGCCACGCGGCCACGGCTTCGCTGCTGGTGCCGGTGCCGCTGTGGCGATAATTGAGCAACGCGCTGAACAACGGCGTCGGTGCCACCACCCCGCTACACCGTTGCGCCAGCGCCAGGGGTGCGTGTTCGTGGCGCAGCAGCGCGGTGAGGCGCGTGTGAGTGGCCTTGACTGCGCTGCGCAGGTCGTCGCCGCCCACGTCCACACGGAATGGCAAGGTATTGATGAAAATCCCCAAGGCGCGGTCCGTGGCATGTCCACCTTGCATACGGCCCATCAGTACGGTGCCAAACACCACTTGGGATTTGCCGGCCAGCACGCTCAGTACCTGGGCCCAGCCTAGGTGAAACAGGCTGGCAACGCTGACGCCCAGCGATCGAGCCTGGGCGCGCAGGCGCTGGTTGAGCGCGTCCGACAGCGGCCAATCCAGTTCATTGATGTCACGGCCATCGCCCTGTACATCCTGCAAGCCGAAGGGCAAGGTCGGCTCGACCACATCGCCAAGCATCTGCTGGAAAAACGCCTCATGCTGTTGCTCGCTGACACCCAGCCGCGCCTGCGCCACGTAGTTGCGAAACGGCACGGCGTGGCCCAGTTGCCCAGCGTGGCCTTGAAGAAAGGCCTGCATTTCATGGCGCACCACTTCCAGGGCACTGTGATCCAGGGCCATGTGATGGAACAGCAGCATGGCGACGATGCGCCCCTGCGCCGGGTCCTTCGCCCAGGCCAGGCGCAGCAGCGGCGCCTGGGTCACGTCCAGCCGATAATGGCGGGCATCGAAGCGCGTGTGCAGTTGGGCAGCAATGTCGCCGTCGACCGGGTCGAGTTCCAGCGCCTGCACCGGCAGCTGCGCGCTGCGCCAGACCACTTGCGACGGCTGTTGCAATCCGTCCCAGACCACGCCGGTGCGCAGGATGTCGTGACGGTCGATCACCCCTTGCAGGGCCAGGGCAAACGCCTCGAAACGCTCGACACTGTCGAAGGCGAATTGCGACTGCATCACATAGGGGTCGCCCTGCTCGGTGCTGACGTGGTGAAACAGGATGCCTTCCTGCAGCGGCGCCAGCGGGTAGATGTCCTGGATATTCGCCACGCCGCCGTCGACCGTGGCAACGATGCGGTCGATCTCATCCTGGCTCAGCTCGGAAAGGGTCAACATGGCCGGCGTGATCCGTTCGGCATTGGCCGGGATGCCATTGGCCGGCACCTCGTTGGCGGCCGAATACTCGCCGGCCTTGATCAGCTCGATCAGCGCCGGCTTGTGTTCGCGCAAGGCGGCGAGAATCACCGGGTCGCTCAGCGCTTGCTTGTTGCCTTGCACCGACAACTGCTCGCCCTTGAGCGCGAGTTGCACATCCTTGGTTTTCAGCGTCGCCAGCAGTTCGAGAATGCTCACAGGACGATCTCCATTCGTTCAGTCATCGCGGCGTAGCCAGCCAGGGTCGGCTGTTCGAACAACGCACGCACATCGGCTTCCATGCCTTCCTGGCGCAAGCGCCCGATCAAGCTCACGGCGAGCAGCGAGTGCCCGCCCAGTTCGAAGAAATTGTCCTGGCGCCCTACCCGTTCCACGTTGAGCAGCTCGGCCCAGAGTTGCGCCAGGAGGATTTCGGTGTCGCCCACCGGGGCTTCGTACTCGCGCACGGTCAAGGCTTCGCTGCCCGACGCCGGCAAGGCCTTGCGGTCGAGCTTGCCATTGGGGCTCAGCGGCAACGCGTCGAGGTGCACGAACAGCGCGGGCACCATGAAATCCGGCAGGTGGTGCAGCAGGTGTTCGCGCAGGTCCGTTGCCCGAACGCCGGTGTAGTAGGCGACGAGCCGGTCTTCGCGGGCCAGCACGGCGGCCTCGTTGACCTGCGGATGTTCCAGCAAACGGGCCTGGATCTCGCCCAGCTCGATGCGCAGGCCACGGATCTTCACCTGGTCGTCGTTGCGGCCCAGGTACTCGATTGTGCCGTCAGGCAAGTAGCGCCCCAGGTCGCCGGTGCGGTACAGGCGGCCGTTGGTGAACGGGTCCTTGAGGAAACGTTCGGCAGTCAGTTCGGGACGATTGAGGTAGCCCCGCGCCACCTGCACGCCGCCGATGAACAACTCGCCCACCACGCCCAGGGGCACCGGCTGCATTTGCCCATCCAGCACGTACATGCGGGTGTTGGCGATGGGTTTGCCAATCGGCGTGTTGTCCGGCACGTCCGGGCGCGCGCAGTTCCAGGCGGTCACGTCCACCGCCGCTTCGGTCGGGCCGTACAGGTTGTACAGGCCGATACCCGGCAGTTGCTGCTTGAAGCGCCGCACCAGGCTACCCGGCAGGGCTTCGCCGCTGCACATCACCCGTTGCAGACCCGCCGCCTGGCTGACATCGCCATGGGCCAGGAACACATCGAGCATCGACGGCACAAAGTGCAATGTGGTGATCTGTTCGTTCGCGATCACCTCGCACAGATAGGCCGGGTCTTTATGCCCACCCGGACGCGCCATCACCAGGCAGGCGCCAGTGAACAGCGGCCAGAAGAACTCCCACACCGACACGTCGAAGCTGAACGGGGTTTTCTGCAACACCCGGTCGTGGACCTTGAGGCCGTATGCGTCCTGCATCCACAACAGGCGGTTGACCACGCCGGGGTGGTCGTTGATCACGCCCTTGGGCTGGCCGGTGGAACCGGAGGTGTAGATCACGTAGGCGCTGAGGGCCTGCACCTGTGGGTTGTCAATGGATTGGTGTTGCCAGGTCGGCCGGTCCAGATCGATCAGCGGCGCGTTGCCCAGCAACCCACGCGTACTGCCTTGGGCCAGCACCGCGACAGGCGCGCTGTCTTCCAGCATGTAGGCGATACGTTCCAGCGGATACGCCGGGTCCAGCGGCACATAGGCGGCACCGGCCTTGAGGATCGCGTACAGGCCGACCACCATGTCCAGGCCCCGCTCCACGCAAATCGCCACCCGCGAATCGGCTTGAACGCCCATTTCGATCAGGTGATGCGCCAGCTGGTTGGCTTGTGCATTCAATTCGGCATAGGTCAATGCCAGCGCACCCGCCTTGACGGCGATGGCGTCCGGCGTGCGCGTCACTTGCGCTTCAAATAGGCCGTGCAAGGTCTGGTCGAGGTCATAGGCGACCTCAGTGGCATTGAAGCCCGACAGCAATTGCTGACGTTCCTGGGCCTCCAGCACCGGCAAGCGATTGACCGCCAACTGCGGCGCCTGCTCCAACGCGTCGACCAGCCCTTGCAAGGTCACTTGCAGGTAACCGCAGAGGCGTTGCGCGCCAATCGACTTCGCGGTCATGGCAGTGAGGCGGAAGCCGTCGCCCTGGTCGTCCACGTTCAGCGTCAACGGGTAATTGGTGCGCTCCTCGCTGGCCAGGGTCTGGATGCCTTCCCAGGCCTGGGACACTGGCGCCTGCTGGCTGTCGCTGTGGCGATAGTTGAGCATGGCGCTGAACAACGGCTGCGGCGCGGCGACACCGCTGCACCGCTGGGCCAGGGCAAGGGACGCGTGTTCATGCCCGAGCAATGCAGTCAACCGCGCATGGGTCTGCTTGACCGCCACGCGCACGCCGCTGCCATCGATGTCCACGCGCAGCGGCAAGGTGTTGATGAACATGCCCAGCGCCCGGTCGCTGCCTTTGCCGCCTTGCATGCGCCCCAGCAACACGGTGCCGAACACTACGTTTTCCTGGCCGGAGGTGCTGGCGAGGACTCGCGCCCAGGCCAGGTGGAACAGGCTGGCGGCACTTACGCCGAGCAAGCGCGCCTGGGTCCGCAGGCGCTGGTTGAGAGTTGGGGCCAGGTTCAGCTGGACCTCTTCGATAGCATTGCCGTCGCCGCGCACGTCCTGCAGGCCGAATGGCAAGGTCGGTTCGTTGATATCGCCGAGCATCCCACGGAAGAACTGTTCGTGTTCCTCTTCACTGACACCCAACCGCGCCTGGGCCACATAGTTACGGTACGGCGTGGCGTCACCGGCAGGTTGTGGTTGCCCGAGCAGGCTGGCCTGCATCTCATGGCGCACACCGTCGAGGGCGGTGTGGTCGAGGGCGATGTGGTGGAACAACAGGATCGCGACCACGCGCTGATTGGCCGGGTCCGGCGCGTACACCAGGCGTATCAGCGGCGCCTGATTCATCGGCACACGGTACTGGCGCGGGTCGAAGCGCTGATGCAGTTGGCCGATCACGTCCGCCTGCACCTGCAAGCGGGCCTTGCGCCACACCACTTGCAGCGGCTGGGCCAAGCCTTCCCAGACCACGGCGGTGCGCAGGATGTCGTGACGGTCGATCACCTGTTGCAGCGCCTGGGCGAAGGCATTCAAGCGGTCGAGGCTGTCGAACGCCAGATGCGATTGCAGCAGGTAAGGGTCGCCCTGACCCGCGCTGATGTGGTGATACAGAATGCCCTCCTGCAACGGCGCCAGCGGGTAGATGTCCTGCACATTGGCGGCGCCACCGGGCACCTGGGCGACAACGTGGTCGATGGTCGATTGGTCGAGTTGCACCAGGGACAACAGATCCGGGGTGATGCGTTGGCAACCCGCCGGAATGCGATTGTCCGGCACCGACACATCACGTCCACTGCCCACGGCAGCCGCCAGCGCCGCCAGGGTCGGCTGGCTGAACAGCACGCGCACATCGGCACTCAGGCCGACCTGGCGCATGCGCTCGATCAGGCTGACGGCCAGCAACGAATGGCCGCCCAGCTCGAAGAAATGGTCATGGCGCCCGACCTGCTCCACTTGCAGCACCTCCGCCCAAATACGCGCCAGGGTGCTCTCAACCTCGCCTTGAGGTGCTGCGTACTCGCGCGTCAGCAACGCCGCCTGATCCGGTTCCGGCAACGCCTTGCGGTCCAGCTTGCCGTTGGCGGTCAGGGGCAAGGTCTGCAGCTTTACATAGGCGACCGGCACCAGGGCATCCGGCAACTGGGCTTGCAGTTGCGCGCGCAGGGTGTCGATATCCACCGGTTGTTGCTCGGTGAACCAGGCAATCAAGCGCCCTTCGCGCACCAGCACCACCGCTTCGCCGACGCCGTCCAGTGCGGCCAGGCGGCTTTCGATTTCACCCAGTTCAACCCGCACGCCACGCACTTTCACCTGGTCGTCATTACGCCCCAGGTACTCGATATTGCCATCGGGCAACCAGCGCGCCAGGTCACCGGTGCGGTACATGCGGCCTTCGTTGAACGGGTCGTGCAGGAAGCGTTCGGCGCTCAGGTCCGGACGGTTCAGGTAACCCCGCGCTACGCCGCTGCCGCCCACATACAACTCGCCCGCCACACCCACCGGCACCGGCCGCAAATGCGCGTCCAGCAGGTAGACGCTGGCATTGGCGATGGGCCGGCCGATATGCAGCACCTGCCCGGCGCGCACGCGGCCGGAGGTGGCAACTACCGTGGCTTCGGTGGGGCCGTAGTTGTTGATCACTGCAAAGCGGCGTTCCTGGGTGAACTGGCGCAGGCGATCACCGCCAATCAGTAGAATGCGCAGCGTGGGGTGTTGCAGGTGCTGGCTGAAGGCGTATTCGGCCACAGGCGTTGGCAGGAAGCTGACGTCCAGCGGTTGCGCCAGCCACCAGGCGAGCAGCGCATCGATGTTTTCATTGCCCACATCGGCCGGTGGCAGATGCAACGTGGCACCCACGCACAGCGCCGGCCAGACCTCCCAGGCCATCGCATCAAAACCGAAACCGGCGACGCTGCTGGTGTGGCCCGTCGCAGCCAGGCCAAAGGCCTCGCAGTGCCAGTGCACCAGGTTTTCCACGGTGCGGTGCTCCACCATCACGCCCTTGGGCTGGCCGGTGGAGCCGGAGGTGTAGATGACGTAAGCCAAATGCGTCGGGGTCAATGCACTCAGTTGCGGGTTGCTGACGGCCTGCTGCTGCAAGCGCGGATCGTGCAGGTCGAGGCTGGCAACCGCACCCAACAGGTCGCGGGTACTGGCTTCGGCCAACACCGCCACGGGGGCGCTGTCTTGCAGCAAGTAAGCGATGCGCTCGGCGGGATACGCCGGGTCGACAGGCACGTAGCCGGCACCGGCCTTGAGGATGCCCAGCAAACCCACCAGCATCTGCGGGCCGCGACGGCAGCACAGGGCGACGCGATCGTCAGGCTGCACGCCCTGTTGCAACAGATAATGGGCCAACTGGTTGGCGCGAATATTGAGCTGCTGGTAGGTCAGCGATTCGCCATCTTGCACCATGGCGATGGCGTGAGGTTGGCGCTCGGCCTGGACCTCGAATGCCCCATGCACCGTGTGGCCCTTGGGGAAATCGCTGGCGGTGGCATTGAACTCGCGCAGCAGGGTTTCGCGCTCCGCTGTCGGTAGGATCGGTAGCTGGGTCAGCACAGTCTTCGGTGCGTTTTCCAGCGTGTCGACCAACTGCTCGACGGCGTTGTGCATATAGGCACACATGCGCTGGGCACCGATCTGCGGCAGCGCCAAGACGCTCAGGCCGAAGCCCTCACCCAGGTCATCCACACTCAAGGTCAGCGGGTAGTTGCTGCGCTCTTCACCGCCAAGCAATTGCACCCCCTCCCAGATACCATGGCCGTCGCGGGCCATTTCGCCAGGCGTGCTGTGGCGGTAGTTGAGCAAGGCACTGAACAGCGGCGAGGCATTCGCCACGCCGCTGCAACGCTGGGCCAGCGCCAGGGACGCATGTTCGTGGCCAAGCAAGGCGCTCAAGCGCCCATGGGTCGCCTTGACCGCGACCGCCGCCGGCGCTGCTACATTGACCCGCAGCGGCAAGGTGTTGATGAACATGCCCAGCGCACGGTCCGCACCGTCACCAGCCTGCATGCGGCCCATCAATACGGTGCCGAACACCACGTCGTCACGCCCGGACACCAGGCCCAGTACCTGCGCCCAGGCCAGGTGCATCAGGCTTGCCGCGCTGACGCCCAACTGCCGCGCCTGTTCGCGCACGCGCTGGGCCAGCACGGCATCCATCGGCCATTCGGCTTCTTCGATCTCACGCCCATCACCCTGCACGTCTTGCACACCGAACGGCAAGGTCGGCTCATCCACGTCAGAGAGCATGTCGCGGAAGAAGGCTTCGTGTTCCTCCACGCTGACACCCAGGCGCGCCTGGGCCACGTAGTTGCGGAACGGTGCCGCCTCGGGGAAGTCCTGCGCCGGGTTGAACAGGAACGTGCGCATCTCCTGGCCCACCACTTCCATGGCGGTGTGGTCCAGCGCCAGGTGGTGGAACAGCAGGATTGCCGCGACGCGGTTGTGTTGCGGATCCTGGGCGTAAACCATGCGCAGCAGCGGCGCCTGGGTGATGTCCAGGCGGTAATGGCGGGCATCGAAGCGCGCATGCAATTGTTCGATGACGTCGCCGTCCGCCGGGTCCAAGGCAACCTCTTGGACAACCAGTTGCGCCTCACGCCACACCACTTGCACCGGGCTGTCCAGGCCTTCCCAGACCACGCCGGTACGCAAGATGTCATGGCGGGCCACCACCTTTTGCAATGCGCCCATGAACGCGTGCAGGCGCTCGATGCTGTCGAATGCCATGCGCGATTGCAGCAGGTACGGATCACCCTGCTCGGCACTGATGTGGTGGTAAAGAATGCCTTCCTGCAGCGGCGCCAGCGGGTAGATATCCTGCACGTTCGCCGCACCGCCCGGCACGTTCGCGACGATTCGCGCGATGGCCGCCGGGTCGAGCTGTACCAGCGTGAGCATGGACGGCGTGATCTGTGTGCAACCCGCTGGAATGCCATTGGCCGGCACCACGACTTCCCGACCGCTGCCCACGGCGGCGGCCAGCGCCGCCAGGCTTGGCTGGCTGAACAACACACGCACGTCGCAGCTCAGGCCGACCTGGCGCATGCGCTCGATCAGGCTGACCGCCAGCAATGAATGCCCGCCCAACTCAAAAAAGTGATCGTGACGGCCCACGCGGTCGAGCTTGAGCACGTCCTGCCAGATCTGCGCCAGCTGGGTTTCCACTTCGCCTTCCGGCGCTTCGAAGCCACGGCTGAGCAGCGCACTCTGGTCCGGCACCGGCAGGCCCTTGCGGTCGAGCTTGCCGTTGGCGGTGAGCGGTAACAGCGCCAGCCACACATAGGCCGACGGCACCATGTAATCCGGCAGTTGGCCTTGCAGGTGGGCGCGCAGTGTTTCGATGTTCAACGGCTCACGGGCGGTGTAGTAGGCCACCAGGCGCTTGTCGCCGGGTTCGTCTTCACGGGCCAGCACTACGGCGTCTTTTACGCCGGGGAAGCTGGCCAGGCAGGTTTCGATCTCGCCCGGTTCAATCCGGAAACCACGGATCTTCACCTGCAGGTCATTGCGCCCCTGGTAGAGCAAGGTGCCGTCGACCTGCCAGCAGGCCAGGTCACCGGTGCGGTACAGCAGGCCTTCACCAAACGGGTTCGGGATGAATTTTTCGGCGGTCAGTTGCGGCTGGTTCAGATACCCCTTGGCCACGCCCGCGCCGCCGATGTACAGCTCGCCCACCACGCCCAACGGCACGGGTTGCTGACGCGGGTCCAGCACGTAGGCCTGGGCATTCGCTATCGGCCGGCCGATGGGAATGCCGCCCTCGCCCACCGAGGTGATCTCGAAGGTGGTGGAAAAGGTGGTGGCTTCGGTAGGCCCGTAGCCGTTGAGCAGGTGCTGGGGTTTGCCGTGTTCAAGTACGCGGCCAATTACCTGCGGGTCGAGCACATCGCCGCCGACGATCAGGTAACGCAGTTGGCGGAACACCGGCATCAGCGCGTCGGCGTACTGGTGGAACAGCCCGGCGGTCATCCACAACACGCTGACGGATTGCTCCTGCAATAACGACGCAAACGCCGCCTGGGACAACAGCACGCCATGCTCGACCACCACCACGCAGCCGCCATTGAGCAACGGCGCCCATACGTCGAGGGTGCTGGCATCGAACGCCGGGTTAGAGGCAAACGCCACGCGGTCGCGCGCGTTGAATTCGGCGTAACCGTTGTTGAGCACCAGCCGCGAGATCGCGCGGTGCGGCACTTGCACGCCTTTGGGCGCCCCGGTGGAGCCGGAGGTGTAGAGGATGTAGGCGACGCTTTCGGCAGACTGCGGCAGTTCAGGGTTACGCGGAGACTGGGCATCCAGGTTCAGGTCGGCCAGGTTGTTGAGCACCCGGTGCGCACCGCTGTCCTGCACGATAAACGCTTGGCGCTCGACCGGCGCGTTGACGTCCAGCGGCACATACACCGCGCCGCACTTGAGGATCGCCAGCTGGCAGATCAGCAGGTCGAGGGAACGCGGCAGGGCAATCGCCACACTTTCGCCCGGTTGCACGCCCTGGCTGAGCAAGTGATGGGCCAGGCGGTTGGCATGCCGGTTGAGATCGCGGTAGCTCAAGGACAGCTGGCCATGCACGGCCGCCACGGCTTCCGGACGGGCCAGCGCCTGGGCTTCGAACAGCTGGTGCACGGTGAGCTGGGACGGGTATTCACGGGCGGTGGCGTTGAAGTCCACCAGCAATTGGTGACGCTCGGCGGCGGGCAGGATCGATACCGCCTGCAACGGTGTGGTCGGCGCCTGCTGCAACGCGGTCACCAGGTGGCGCAACGCGGTGAGCATGTACTCACCCACGCGTTGTACATCGAGGGTCGCGACACCCTGTACGGTGAGCGCGAAGCCCGTGCCCAGGTCATCGACGTTGAGCACCAGCGGGTAGTTGCTGCGTTCTTCGGAGCTGAGAATCTGGATACCGGAGGCGGCGAACGGGCTGTCTCCCGGCGCGTCCCCCGGTGCGCTGTGGCGATAGTTGAGCAAGGTACTGAACAGCGGCAGCGAGCCCGGCACGCCGCTGCAACGCTGGGCCAGGGACAACGAGGCGTGCTCATGCCCGAGCAATTGCGCCAGGCGTGCATGGGTGGCGCGCACGCCGGCTTGCACGCCGACCGTGCCGAGGCTGACACGCAGCGGCAAGGTATTGATAAACATGCCCAACGCGCGGTCGGCGCCCTCGCCGCCCTGCATGCGGCCCAGCAACACGGTGCCGAACACCACGTCCTGTTGGCCGGACACCTGCCCCAGCACCTGGGCCCAGGCCAAATGCACCAGGCTAGCGGTGCTGACACCCAATTGCCGCGCCTGTTCGCGCAAGCCCAGGCTGAGTGCCGGTTCCAGCGGCAGGTGAGCTTCAAGGATGCCACTGCCGTCGCCATTCACGTCCTGCAGGCCGAAGGCCAAGGTCGGCTCATCGATATCGCCGAGCATTTCGCTGAAGAAGGCTTCGTGCTGGGCCTGGCTGACCCCAAGTCGCGCCTGGGCCACGTAGTTGCGGTACTGCACGGCGTCCGGCAGTTGTGCGCTGTTGCCAGACAGGCTGGCGCTCATTTCGTCCACCAGCACCTGCAACGCGGTGTGGTCCAGCAGGATATGGTGCAACAGCAAGATGCCGAAAAAACAGCCTTGCTCTTCTGAGTAGGCGAAGCGCATCAGTGACGCGCGGGTCAGGTCGAGGCGGAAGTGACGCGGGTCGAAGCGTTGCTGCAGTTGGGCCAGGGACTCGTCGCTACGCTCAACGGCCAAGGTCGCCTGACGCAAGACCACCTGCACCGGCTCGTTGAGGCCTTCCCAGAGAATCGCGGTGCGCAGAATATCGTTGCGTTCGATCACGCTGTGCAGTGCCTGGATGAATGCGTCCACCGCTGCCTGATCGTTGAAACTGAACTGCACCTGCAACACGTAGGGATCGCCCTCGGTGGTCGCCAGGTGATGGTAGAGAATGCCGGCCTGCAACGGCGCCAGGCCGTAGATATCCTGCACGTTGCTGAGGCCACCGGGTACGCTCTGGATGATGTGGTCGAGCGCCGCCTGGTCCAGTTCCACCAACGGCACCATGTCCGGGGTGATGTGCTGGCTGGCCTGGGTAATCAGGTTGGCCGGGACTTGCACCTCCTGTTGCCCACCCACGGCTGAGGCCAGTGCCGCCAGGGTCGGTTGGCCGAACAGCACGCGCACATCGGCGCTGAGGTCGACCTGGCGCATGCGCTCGATCAGCTTGACCGCCAACAGCGAATGGCCACCCAGTTCGAAGAAGTTGTCGTCACGGCCGACCTGATCGAGCTTGAGCAGGTCTTGCCAGATCGTGGCGATGGCGGTTTCCACCGCGCCTTGTGGCGCTGTATAGCCGCGACGGGCCAGGGCGTCGGCATCCGGCGCGGGGAGTGCCTTGCGGTCGAGCTTGCCGTTGGTGGTCAGCGGGAATTTATTCAGCTGCACAAAGGCGCTGGGCACCATGTGCTCGGCCAGGCTCTGCAGCAGATGGTCGCGCAGATCGGCTGCCTGTAGTTCGCCCTCGGCAATCACGTAGGCCACCAGGCGCTTGTCGCCCGATTCGTCCTCACGGGCGATGACCACCGCGTCACGCACATCAGGGGCCGTGGCCAGGCGCGCTTCGATCTCGCCCAGTTCGATGCGGAAACCGCGGATCTTCACCTGGTCATCGTTGCGTCCCAGGTATTCGACGCTGCCGTCGGCCAGCAGGCGGCCGAGGTCGCCGGTCTTGTAGAGCCGCTGGCCGGTGGCCGGGTCGGCCAGGAAACGCTCGGCGGTCAGTGCTTCACGGTTGAGGTAACCGCGCGCCACCCCGGCGCCGCCGACGTACAACTCACCGACCACCCCCAACGGCAGCGGCTCGCGACGCGCATCCAGCACGTACAGCTGCAAGTCGGGAATGCGCACGCCAATCGGGCTGACGCCAACCAATTGCACATCCGCCGCTTCGAGGGCGCGATAGGTCACGTGCACGGTGGTTTCGGTGATGCCGTACATGTTTACCAGTTGCGTCCCAGCATTGATCGCCCGGGCGTACCACGGCTTGAGCATGCCCGGCTCCAGCGCCTCGCCGCCGAAGATCACCTGGCGCAAGGAGTGGGATTGCGGGTTCTGGCTCTGTGCCGCAATCAGCTGGCGGAAGGCGCTCGGCGTCTGGTTGAGGATGCTCACGCCCGCTTCGCACAGCAGCGAATAGCAATCATCCGGCGAACGGCTGACCAGTTGCGGCACGATCAGCAACTGGCCGCCGTGCATCAGCGCGCCCCAGATTTCCCACACCGAGAAATCGAAGGCGAACGAGTGGAACAACGCCCACACATCGTTAGCGTTGAAGCCGAACCAATGCTCGGTGGCCGTGAACAGGCGAGCCACCTGGCGGTGTTCGATCATCACGCCCTTGGGCTGGCCGGTGGAGCCAGAGGTGTAGATCACGTAGGCCAAATGGGCCGGGCTGACCCTGACCCGTGGGTTGACGAGGGACTCACCGCGCAAGCCATTAAGGTCGATCTGTGGCAGGTCGCCGACCAAGTGACGCGTGTTGGCTTGTACCAGCACCGCCACAGGCGCGCTGTCGGCCAGGGTGTAGGCAATGCGCTCCAACGGGTAGGCCGGGTCGATCGGCACATAGCCGGCGCCCGCCTTGAGGATGCCAAGCAAGCCAATGATCATCTCCGGACCGCGCTCCACGCAGATCGCCACGCGGTCATCCGGGCAGATGCCTTGGGCCAGCAGGCGATGGGCAACCTGGTTGGCGCGCTCGTTGAGCTGGCGGTAGGTGAGGCGCTGGTTGTCGAAGCGCAAGGCGATGGCTTCGGGCTGGGCGGCGGCGTGGGTTTCGACTTGCTGATGGATCAGGGCGGTGTCGGCGTAGTGTGCGGGGCTTTGATTGAGGCTGTGCAGCAGGGTGTGGCGTTCGGTGTCGGGCAGGATATTCAGGCCGCTGAGCGGCATGTCCGGTCGTTGCTCCAGGGCATCAGCCAGGCTTGCCAGGGCGGTGTGCAGGTAAGTGGCAACCCGTTCGGCACCGATGGACGCATCGACCATCACGGTCAGCGCGAAATCCTCCCCCAGGTCATCGACGTTGACCGTCAGCGGGTAGTTGGTGCGCTCCTCGGCGCCCAGTACACGGATGCCCTCAGCGACGTCGATCACCTCGGCCATGTCGGTGGCGGCGCTGTGGCGGTAGTTGAGCATGGCGCTGAACAACGGCGCAGGTGCGGCCACGCCACTGCAACGCTGGGCCAGCGCGAGGGACGCATGTTCGTGATTGAGCAAGGTCGTGAGGCGTTCATGGGTGGCCTTGACCCCGGCACGCACACCCTGTTCGCCCACATCCACACGCAGGGGCAAGGTGTTGATGAACATGCCCAGGGCCCGTTCACCGCCCTCGCCCGCCCCCATGCGGCCGAGCATCACAGTGCCGAACACCACCGCGTCGCGCCCGGAGACCACGCCCAATACGCGGGCCAGCGCCAGGTGCATCATGCTCGCCACGCTGACGCCAAGGGGGCGTGCCAGAGCGCGCAGGCGGCGGCTCAGTAAGCTGTCGACGGGGATGCGTGCCTCGTCGATGCCCAGGCCGTCACCCTGTACATCCTGCAAACCGAAAGGCAGCGTCGGCTCATCGATGTCCGCCAGCATCTCGCGGAAGAACGCCTCGTGGGCTTGCTCGCTGACGCCATGGCGTACCTGGGCGATGTAGCTGCGAAACGGCACCGGCTCACCGGCCTGGGCGTGCTCGCCGGCCAGGTACAGCTGGATTTCATGGCGCACCACGTCCAGGGCGGTGTGGTCGAGGATGGTGTGATGGAACAGCAGGGTTGCCGCTACACGCCCAGTGAGCGAATCTTCGGCAAACACCAGGCGCAGCAACGGCGCCTGGCCCAGGTCCATGCGATAACTACGCGGATCGAAATCAACCGCCTCGCAAGACAGGCTCGCGTTGCGCCACACCACTTGCAACGGCTCGTCGAGGCGCTCCCAGACCATGGAGGTGCGCAGGATATCGTGACGATCGATCACCCATTGCAGCGCTTCGGCAAACGCCTCCAGACGCCCACGGCTGTCGAACTCGAACTGCGCGTGCAACACGTACGGATCACCCTGCTCCGCCGACAGATGGTGGTACAGCATGCCTTCCTGAAGCGGCGCCAGTGGGTAGATATCCTGCACATTCGCCGCGCCGCCGGGGATGGCCGCGACAATCCGGTCGATGGCCGCCTGGTCGAGGCTGACCAGGGGCACCATGTCCGGGGTGATGCGGTAGGCCGGGCTCAGCCAGTCGCCGCCATGTTCGGCCACCAGTTCGAGCAGCCGGGGCTTGTGGGCGATCAACTGATCCCACAGCGCATCGTCCAGCGCGTCGTCATCACCCAGGATGATCAGGTCGCCATCTTCCAGTTGCAGACGGATCGCATGGGTGGAAATCGCTGCCAATAATTCGCTGAACTGCATGGGGGTAACCTGCCTGATAAGTCACGGTGGAGAAGAAAGTCCGTTTTCAGCTGCCGCTTGAATCGGGTGCTGTGCGCCCCGCATCCAAAAAGCGGGCGCAGCCGGGGGCCTGGAGAGGCTTCCGGCAGGCTTGGAAAATTAAGGGATTTGGCAGGCGGGGGGTGACATGGGAAGCGGGGACAAGGGGGATGTGAGTTGGTTCAATGCAGTGCGCGGGGGCGATCAACCTATCGGCGTATGGTTGAGTTCAAGGCACGATCAGGAAGTGCCTGTCTTGTGAAGGCGAATTTTCCGACATTATTCGGGGATCATGAATCTTTACTCTCTGGGCTCTCGTACCCAGGAGCAATTGAATGGACACCCGCGTACCTGCGTCGCTCTTTTTCGACCACGCTCGGCATACCTTGTGGGTACGCAATGTTGAGGCGCCGCTCGACGTACTGAGCTTTCAGGGTGATGAGCGCCTTAGCCAGCCCTTTTCCTATCACGTTAAATTCACCAGCACTGGCCGTGACCTGGACGCCGACAGCCTGCTCGGCCAGGACGCTCGTTTCAGCCTGCATGCCGCGCCGCAACAGCGCCCCCTGCTGGGCCTGCCCCCAGCGCCGGTCAAACCGCTGCGTACTGTGTATGGCGTGGTCACCGGCTTCACGCGTCTATCCGGTTCCAGCGACCAGGCCACCTACGAGATCACCTTGCAGCCGCGCCTGGCCCTGCTGGGTCGTGGCCGGCAGTTCCGTCTTTACCAACATCAATCGGTGCCGGACATCGTCGAAAGCGTGCTGCGCAGTCGCCACGGTTTTGAAGGCCAGGACTTCCTGTTCCGGCTGGTCCGCGATTACCCCAGGCGCGAGCAGGTCATGCAATACGGCGAGAGCGACTTGGCCTTCATCGCTCGCCTGCTGGCCGAAGTCGGTATCTGGTATCGCTGTATCGGCGATGAGCGACTGGGCATCGATGTGCTCGAGTTCTGCGACGATCAACGTCACTACCGCTTCGACGTCGAGTTGCCTTGCCATCCGCCCTCCGGCCTGAGCAGCACGGGGCAGGACGCGGTGTGGCAACTGCAATCGCGGCACAGGGTGGTCGAGGGGCAAGTGTACGTTCGCGCCTATCACCCCCGCGCTGCCACCGCCCACCTGGAGGGTGAGATTGACCAGACCCGTGGCGCGACCACTACCTATGGAGAGGCGTACCACTACGCCGAACCCTACAGGGTTCTGGGTGATGGACTGCATCAGGACGAAGACCTGCAAAGTGAAAGCGGCTACTTTTACGCACGCCTGCGTCATGAACGTTACCTTAACGATCAGACCCGACTCAGCGGCACCAGCAGCAGCGCCACCCTGGCACCGGGCGAAGTACTCAAGATCTCTGGCGGCGCACCGCACGCCTTCAATCCCGGTGCAGTGATCACTGGCGTGACCCTGACGGCCGCCCGCGACCAGAGCCTCGAAACCACCTTTGAGGCCATGCCTTATTCAGAAACCCTGTGCTTTCGTCCCAAGCTGGAGGAAAAACCACAGATCGCCGGCACTGTCCCGGCACGTGTCACCAGCCCACAGGCGAATGATCCCCACGGCCATATCGATCTCGAAGGCCGTTACAAGGTCAGCTTTCTGTTTGATCGGGACAACAGGAGAGCCGGCGAAGAAAGCGTCTGGCTAAGACTGGCCAGGCCTTATGCGGGTGACACTCACGGCCTGCATCTGCCGCTCATTCCCGGCACGGAGGTGGCCGTTGCCTTCGAACAAGGCGACCCGGATCGGCCCTACATCGCCCATGCCCTGCATGACAGTGAACACGTCGATCACGTCACCCTGCGCAACTACAAACGCAACGTGCTGCGCACACCGGCCAATAACAAATTGCGCATGGACGACACGCGGGGGCAGGAGCATATCAAGCTCAGTACCGAGCATAGCGGCAAGAGCCAGCTCAACCTGGGACATCTGGTCGATGAACAGCGCCAACCCCGAGGCCAGGGCGCCGAATTGCGCACGGATGGGCACGCGGCCATTCGTGCGGGCAGCGGCCTGTTCATCAGTGCGGATGTCCAGCCCAAAGCCCAGGGGCAGATGCTTGAAATGAGTGCCGCAGTGGGTCGGTTGCAACAGGCAGCCAGCCAGTTGGAAGCGATTTCCAATGACGCCGTGGCCAGCAATGCCGACCCCGCTGATGTACAGGCGCAAGTGATGCTGTTGCGTGAGCAGGTCAATGAACTCAAGGCCCAGGTTGTGCTGCTCAGTGCACCTGAAGGCATCGCCGTGACCAGCGGCCAGCACCTGCAATTGGCCGCGCAGGGCAACCTGATGATCAACGCCGGGGCCGAAGCCGATGTGAGCGTGGTCAAGCGCCTGTTCATCGGCGTCGGGCAAGGGCTGAGCCTGTTTGTGCGCAAGCTGGGGATCAAGCTGATCGCCAATCACGGAGCCGTGAGCATCCAGGCGCAGAACGACACGCTGGAACTGATTGCGCGTCACGGGTTGAACATCTCCAGTACCGAAGATGAAATCCATATCACCGCCAAGAAGAAAATCACCCTTAACGCCGGTGGCAGCTACATCACTTTGGATCAGAGCAGTATCGAGTCAGGCACCGTGGGGGACCACTACGTCAAGTCGGCGTCCTACGAGTTCCTGGGCCCTGCCAGCATGACGGCCACGCACCCGGAATATCCTCAGAGCCTGGCCAGGCAACCGTTGCGGTTTAGCCTGCAGCAAATTCCCAATGCGTCCGACCACAGCTGGGCGGGCATGCCGTACACGCTCTACGCCGATGGTGCAGTGCTCAAGCAAGGCGTGCTGGATGACACCGGACAATGGTCCATTGATCATCAGGTGGTGACCCGTCAGTACCGCATGGTGATGGCCAATGGGCTCAGCTTCCAGATCCCGGTGCCCAGCGAGTACCGCAATGCCGAACAAGCCGAACTGGCCAATGGCGGCTTACACAACCATCGCTCGCAAAACCAGACTCAGGTGAGTCAACCCGCCTCGCATGCCGATCATCGCGACCTGTATGCCGCCCTGATCAGCGCCGTCAGTGACCTGCCAGGAAAATCCCCATGACTCACCCCGACATCGTCGTGCCCGTGGCCCTGAAACACAGCCAGCAAGTGACATGCATTCCGCCGTGGTACGTGCAGTACACCGAATACCCGCCTGCGCTGGCGACCTACACGCCGCTGATCAATGGTGAGGAAACCTTCGAGGCGGTGCATCGGGCAATCGCCCAGGCCACCCGAACCGTCGACATCATCTGCTGGGGTTTCCAGCCGTCGATGTATTTCATCCGCGACGGCAAAAGCCCAAGCATCGGCGAACTGCTGATGGCGAAAGCCAAGGAAGGTGTCGAGGTGCGGATACTGGGCTGGGAGTCGCCGTTCAACAGTGCTGGCGCAGCGGGTGAAGCCAACCTGCCCGGTAAAGGCCCGTACCGTATCGAGAACCGAGCGTTGCAACCGTCCACGGACGACCAGTATGCCTACGACCGGCAATGGTTTTCCCGCTGTGCCTTTGCTGATCATCTGGCGCCGGCGATGCGTGCCGTGCGCAATGTGCCGGTGTTTGTCAGCCGTGGCTTCAGCCTCCATGAGCGGGCCGAGATCATCCACCAGGCCAAATACCAAAGCCTTGACCCACAGCTCAGCGTGGCCACCTTGGCCGTGTTGGCGGTGGCCGCGACACACCATCAGAAAACGGTCCTGGTCGATTACGAACGGCCCGACGGCGCTGTCGGTTTTGTCATGGGCCACAACATGCTCGATGAGTATTGGGACACTGACCAGCACTCGGCGTTGTACCGCGCTGAAGGCAGCAAACCCGCGCCCAATCGCGGCCCACGGGGAGACACGCCGCGCCAGGATATTTCCAGCCAAGTCAGCGGGCCGATTCTGGAGCACTTGCACCATAACTTCGCGACCGCCTGGCATAAGGAAACGGGTGAAGACTTGCTGACCTCGCGCCAGGCCAAGCAGGTTGGGCCCACCCTGCAATGCACCCCCGGCGCCACTCGCCAACTGGCGCAGATCCTACGGACCCAGGCGCAGGAGGGTACGCGCGACATTGAAAAGCTCTACCTGAATGCGGTGAACAACGCGACCCAGTTCATCTATATCGAGAACCAATATTTTCGCTGGCCGCCGCTGGCGGAGGCGATCAAAAAGGCGGCCGCCGATCAAACGCGCGCAGGGCGCGATCCGGGCCTGCACGGCAACCTGCATCTGTTTGTAATCACCAATGCCAGCCCAGACGGGGTAGGCCCCGGTTCACTGAATACCTATCGCATGCTCGAAAGCCTCGGGCGCGGCGACACGATTCCTGCAATCACCAAGCTGCAGCGCATAGAACAAGCCAAAACCGCCGCGGCCGCCCACACACCTGACGTGGCTGACCTGCTGGAACAACAGGCATTGCTCACGCTCACTCGCCTGGTCGACGCCATAGGCGGCGGCAATGTGAGCGATAAAGCCCAAGAGGCCCAGCGGGAAACCACAACAAACAATGCGTTTCGCCAAGGGGTACTCAACGATCAGATCAGGGCGATCAAGACCAGCACCGTCGTGCCCCAATCACACCCGGGCCTGAAAGTGCACGTGTGCTCGTTGGTAGCACCCGATTCGCCGCCCGGCAAACCCTGGATGCCGGTGTACATCCACTCCAAGCTGATGATCGTCAACGACGTGCTGACCACCCATGGCTCGGCAAATATCAACACACGCAGCATGCAGGTGGACAGTGAACTGAATATTGCCCATGAGTGGATGAGTGTGACGCGGGGGTTGAGGCGGCGGTTGTGGGGGCTGCATACGGGTGGGAGGGGGGCGCAGGATGATGCGGGGGAGGCGTTTGATGCTTGGTCGGAAATAATCAAGGAAAACAAAGATTGTCAGAACGACAAGAGCGGGTCGCCTCCCGTGGCTCCAATTGTCGGTTTTTATTACGGTGAGAAGACCTTTAAGGACCTCGACTGATGCGTCGCTTCATGTTGCTGACAAGCATATTGCTGGCTGCTTGCGATACCGGCATAGCCCCTCCTCAACCAACTCAGGTTATTTCCATGAACCCGCTGACTGAAATCAAAGCAAAGCTGGCCTTTACCTGTGTACACGAGCAAATCCCTGCGCCGTCTGCCGAAACTGATGAGCTGTTCCAGTACGCCCGCTGGCTGCAGAAGAACAATCTGCTCAAACAGGATGAGGCTGTCTACGCCGAGATTGAGCGGCTGTACCGGATTGCTGCCGAGAATGGTCACCACAAGGCCAATATCAACCTGCAAAATGGCACCATGCGCGGACACTTCAAACTTCGGGGCGATGAGCATCTGCGCCTTAGTCAGAACCTGATCGATGCAGGTGTGGCGAGCGGTTACTACTTAATCGGCATATTCCTGAAAAATGGCTCGGCTGGTCTGAAGCAGGACTCAGAAACGGCGCTGCGTTACTTCCGTAGATCGGCTGATCAGGGCAGTGCTCAAGCTCAGTATTCTGTTGCTGAAAAACTAGCACCGAGCGACGTTGCACCGGACATTGCCCGGCAGATGCGGCGCTGCGCAGCTGAACAGGGACACGGAGATGCTGCCTCAGACCTGGGGGTCAATCTTAAAAATAAGATGCAATACCAAGAGGCACTTGAGGCGTTCCAATTAGGAGTGGCTGCGGGTGATAGCATCTCTGCTAGTTGGTTGAGCAAGACGTTTCGCGGCCCTCCTCCCACCGATAAGCTGTACTACCTCGGCCAGCAGGACGACCTCGAACGCGCCGAACGCTATAAAAAAATCTGGCGAATCCTCGCAAACTACTCTTACGCCGACCCCAAAGTCCCCGAAATCAGCGACATCCTCCCCCTGCCCCCCGCCAAACTCCCCGCCTGGGACGGCAAGCTTAAATGGCTGGAAGCCCGCCTGGCCAATATCCCGCCTGAAAAGCCCAGCGAAGCCTTGATCAACCAACTGGCCAACGCCATGGGCCTCGACCCCGCGACCGGCAAACCCATGCCAGGGTCGCCGGCGTTCAGCGAAACCAACTTCCTTGGGCCAACGTGCTTCAGCGGCAAAACCTGCCCGCAAAGCGGCTACTGGAAGATCCTGTGGTCCAACGGCGGTGGGTTCTATGACTTGCTGGAGAACACTGCGCCCCGGTACTTCAAGCTGGGCGAGGTCATGCCCACGGGACTTGTAGGTTTTTATCGCCCGCGTTTTTGGCCGCTATCCGATAAGTACACGCGACTGCACAAGGCAGTGAATTGGGGACTGCTTGGATGAAGCTAGCCAAGAATCGTGAGGGCCTCCACTGATGCGTCTTCTCTTGTTACTGACCAGCCTGTTGCTGGTTGCCTGTGATAACGGCACATCTCTTAATCGCCTTACTCAGCACACTTCCGTCGCCCCGTTGGCCGAGGTCAATGCCAGGCTGGCATTTACCTGCGTGTACGAGCAAATCCCTGAGCCGCCTACCGGAACTGATGAGCTGTTCCAGTACGCCCGCTGGTTACAGAAGAACAATCTGCTCAAACAGGATGAGGCTGTCTACGCCGAGATTGAGCGGCTGTACCGGATTGCTGCCGAGAACGGACATTACAAGGCCAATATCAATCTGCAAAATGGCACCATGCGCGGACACTTCAAGCTTCGGGGCGATGAGCATCTGCGCCTTAGTCAGAACTTGATCGATGCAGGAGTAGCGAGCGGCTACTACTTAATCGGAGTTTTCCTGAAGAACGGCTCAGCCGGGCTAAAACAGGACACGGAAATGGCTCTGCGTTATTTTCGCAAGGCTGCTGATAAAGGTAGCGCTCTAGCCCAGTACTTAATTGGGGAAAAGATTGAGCCTATCGATATCGCACCGAAAGTTGCACTCCAAATGTATCGCTGTGCTGCTGAACAGGGTAACGGATCAGCGGCAAATTCTTTGGGTATTGACTATAAAATCGAGGGCGAGTACCAAGCTGCTCTCGAGGTATTCCAATTAGGAGTAGCTGCGGGAAATGAGAGTGCTGCCGGTCGTCTGGAAGAGGCATTTCGTGGTCCTCCACCATCCGATACGCTTTACTACCTTGGTCAACGGGAAGACCTAGAACGCGCCGAACGCTATGAAAAAATCTGGCGAATCCTCGCAAACTACTCCTACGCCGACCCCAAAGTTCCCGAAATCAACGACATCCTCCCCCTGCCCCCCGCCAAACTCCCCGCCTGGGACGGCAAGCTTCAATGGCTGGAAGCCCGACTGGCCAATATCCCGCCTGAAAAGCCCACCGAAGCCTTGATCAACCAACTGGCCAACGCCATGGGCCTGGACCCGGCAACCGGAAAATCTCGTTCAATTACACAGCCTTTACCTTGAGGTGCCGCGCATACCACGGCCGCTTCGGCACCCGCTTGAACAAGCCCTGCAACATTCCCTCGTCTTCACCAAAAGTAATGCGCAGGGCCAGCTTCATGACCTCCGGGTCCATCTCCATCGACTTGCCCACCTGCAACCCCGGCGTGGTGCTGCAGCCATGGGTATCCGGGCCCAGCCAGGGGTCGCCGACTTCCACCCAACGGCCCGGCGCGAACCAGGCCACGCCGTTGACTTGCAGGCGCTGGACTTCACCCGGATTGAAGCGTTCATGGGCGCGGAACCAGTCTTCGATACGGTCGTCGATCCAGCCGTGGAAATGCCAGAACACCGGGTTGACGTGGGATGAGAACGGGTCGCCGAGAAAGTCGTTTTCCGCCGCATACCAGCGTGCAGCGAAGTCGGAAGGATCACGGGCCATGGGCACGGGGGCGCCGTTGGAGGGGTCGCGCGGCACCGAGGCCCAGCGCATGTGCAGCCAGTCGTGCAAACCCAGCTCCATTTCGGAGCCCAGCTGGCCCAGGGTGAATTTGGCCAGGTAGCGCGGGTCGCGGTATTGGGATTCCCACACCTGGAAGTTGCTGTGATAAGTCTCGGCGGCCTTGATATCGCTGACCCACTGGGTGTAGTCGCCGTCATCCGGTGCCCACCAGGTGGGCGGCAGTGCGAAACCGTCGTGGTTGTCGAAGTAGCGCAAAAAGCCGTGGCGATCACGCTCCAGGGCCGGTTGCGGCTCGGGGAATTGCGGCCACGAGGGCAGATCCTGCATGGAGCGCGCCGTGCCGAGCATGTGCCGGTGCATAAAGAAGAAGTCGATACCCGAACCGTTGCGGTCTTTGCGCTTGCCCCGCGCATCGCGTTCCTGGCCGCGCGGGCCGGGTTGCCAGCCGATACCGCGCAAGGCCTCGCGCTTTTCCTCGGAGAGTTTGTGCCACTGGTCACGGGTGGCGTGCCACAGCTGGTGGAACAGCCGGTGTTCGGGAGCAATCAGCCAGGCCAGCAAGGTCGGATTGAGGCCGATGCGTTGGCGGGCTTCTGGGAACCATTGTTTATGGGCGATGAAGCGATTATCGCGCTCGACCAATGCCAGGGGGCGGTCCAGGTCGAGAATCTGCCCGCTGAGGGTGCTGCTGCCGGCGTTGGCAAAATCAGCCCAGACCTGGTCGAGGGTCATCTTGAATTCATAGGCGGGCGTACCGTCGGCCGAATCGCGGTCGATCAGCCGCCAGTAGAGCACGGCGCTCTCCCCCGTCAGCAGGTCACCCAACACCCGGTAGCGTGGCTCGCCCTCGGCGTGCAGGTGGGCGGAGGTGTCCAGGTAACCGCGCAAACCGCGTCCACGGGGCGCGATGTCGAGCAGCAGTTGCAAATCTTGCAGTGGCAGCCCGTTGAGGCCGGCATCGCGGCCTTCCAGGCGCAGGTCCCACACCCCACGCAGGGTGTTCGCCAAGTGCTGGCCGGCGGTGTCGGCCAGGTCCACCGTGGCTTCGCCGGGGGTGATGGGCAATTCTTCTTCGCGCGTCAACTCGCGATGGGCATAGAAAGCGGCAGGCACGGCAGCGCCTGTCAGCGCCAGGCCTGCGATGAACCCACGTCGAGAGATGGTCATTGTCTACCTTAGGAAACGGCTTTATCAGAGCTAGAACGTTTGCCCGCCGGGGAAATTTACCGAGGCGCCCTCGCCGCCTAAATTTTGCCGCCGATCACTCGTTCTTCCCTGATAGCGAAGGCCTCAACTGACTGAGATGGCAATGACAAAACCACGTTCGAAAAAGGCGCTGTACATCGGCTTGCCACTGGCACTGGCCATCGGTGCCGGGGCCGGTTTCCTGGTCTGGGATCACTGGTTCAAAGGCAATGCTGGCTACCCGCTGGAGGTGATCAAGCAGGCCAATGAAATGCAGGACCGGCTGCTGTCGTTCGACAGCCACATCACCGTGCCTGTGAACTTCGGCACCGCCGGCAACGAGGCGGACAAGGACGGTGAAGGCCAGTTCGACCTGGTCAAGGCGGCACGCGGGCGCCTGTCCGGTGCAGCGTTGACCATCTTCGGCTGGCCGGAAATCTGGAACGGCCCCAACGCCCCGCACAAACCCACCGACGGTTTTGTCGAGGCCGCGCGCAACGAGCAGGAAGTGCGCTACAAGATCATCAGCGGCATGGTGCGCGATTTCCCCAACCAGGTCGCCATCGCCTACACCCCGGATGACTTCCGGCGCCTGCATGGCGAGGGCAAGTTTGCGATCTTCATCAGCATGCTCAACGCCTACCCGCTGGGCAACGACTTGAACCAGCTGGACCTGTGGGCGGCGCGCGGCATGCGCATGTTCGGCTTCAGCTACGTGGGCAACAATGCCTGGTCGGACTCGTCGCGGCCGCTGCCGTTTTTCAATGACTCCACTGACGCCCTTGAGGGCCTGTCGGACATCGGCAAGCAAGCGGTACACCGCCTCAATGACCTGGGGGTGATCATCGACGTGTCGCAAATGTCGACCAAGGCCCTGGAGCAAGTGGCGCAATTGAGCCGCACGCCGATGGTGGCGTCCCACTCGGCGCCACGCGCCTCCGTGGATATCCCGCGCAACCTGAGCGACAAAGAGCTGCAACTGATCAAGCAAAGCGGCGGCGTGGTGCAGATCGTCGGCTTCTCCGCCTACCTGCGTCCGCTGAGCCAGCCGACCCAGGACAAGCTCAACGCCCTTCGCGCCCGCTTCGACCTGCCACCCCTGCCCAACCTGGCCGTGGCGCTGATGCCGGGCGACGCGATCATTGCCGCCTGGCCCGAACACAAGTTTGGCGAATACGCCGGCGCGCTGTACGGCATCCTCGACGAGGAACCAAAGGCCACCCTCAAGGACCTGGGCGATGCCATCGACTACACCGTGCGCAAGATCGGCATCGACCATGTCGGCCTGTCGTCGGACTTCAACGACGGCGGCGGCGTCCAGGGCTGGAACAACGTCGGTGAAATACGCAACGTCACGGCCGAACTGATCCAGCGCGGCTACTCCGAAGCCGATATCGCCAAGCTGTGGGGAGGCAACTTCCTGCGCGTGTGGGACCAGGTCCAAAAATCCGCCAAGCCCTTGGCCAACCGTTAATCATCCAGAAGCCAGTCCATGACCGACCGCCGTACCTTTCTCAAGCAGGCCGGGGTATTTGCCGCCAGCCTGCCACTGGGCGCCGCCCTGCTCCCGCAGGCCATCGCCGCCAATGCACCAACAGATGACCCATGGACATGGCTCAAGCAACTGTTCAACCAGGACCCGGCTTACCTGCATTTTTCCAACTTCCTGGTGGCTTCGCACCCCAAGCCGGTGCGCGAGGCCATCGAACGCTACCGCTCGCAGATCGATCGCAACCCAGGGCTGGCCATGGACTGGGACCTGCAGGAAACCTGGAAACGCGAAGGCCAGGTGCGCGAGTGGGCTGGCCGCTACCTGAAGGCTACACCACCGCAGATCGCCCTGACCGGCAGTACTTCCGAAGGTTTGGCGATGATTTATGGCGGGATCAAGGTGCGACCTGACCAGGAGATCCTCACCACCGTCCACGAACACTACGCCACTGAGTTCAGCCTGGATTTCCGGGTGCGCAAGGAGCAGACCCAGGTCCGCAAGATTCGCCTGTTCGACAACGCCCACCGGGTGTCCGCCGACGAAGTACTGGGCAACATCCAGCGCAATATCCGCCCCAACACCCGTGTACTCGGCATGACCTGGGTGCAGTCCGGCAGCGGCGTGAAGCTGCCCATCGGCGAGATCGGCAAGCTGGTGGAAGAACATAACCGCAACCGTGACGAGCAGGACCGCATCCTCTACGTAGTGGACGGCGTGCACGGTTTCGGCGTGGAAAACCTCGATTTCCCGGACATGCACTGCGATTTTTTCATCGCCGGCACCCACAAATGGATGTTCGGCCCACGCGGCACCGGCTTGGTCTGCGCCCGCGACCCGCAAAACAAGTACGTGACACCGATGGTGCCGACCTTCTCCGAAGACAAGGACTTCGCCACCATCATGACCCCGGGCGGCTACCACGCCTTCGAGCATCGCTGGGCGGCGGACGAGGCCTTCAAGCTGCACCTGCAATTGGGCAAGGCGCAGGTGCAGGCGCGGATTCACGCACTCAATACCGAACTGAAAGAGCAATTGCTGACAGAGCCGAAGATCGAACTGGTCACCCCGAGCAGCCCTGAACTGTCGGCCGGCTTCACCTTCTTCCGCGTCAAGGGCCAGGACAGTGATGCCGTGGCGGCCTACATGATGAAAAACCGCGTGGTGATCGACGCGGTGGACCGCGATGTCGGCCCCGTCATCCGCACCTCCCCCGGCCTGCTCAACGCTTCCGACGAGATCCAGCGCTTCATGACCTTGCTGAAACAACGCGTGTGACGCACACCCTTTCCCCTTTGAATGAGAGGCCCACATGAACAAACCCCTCACAGCCCTGGCGCTCACCGCCCTGTGCGCTGCCTTGCTGCCCAACCTGGCCCAGGCCGCCGCGCCGCAACCCGGCAAGGTGTTCAAGGATTGCAAGGACTGTCCGGAAATGGTGGTGCTGCCCGCCGGTACCTTCACCATGGGCACGCCCGAGGATGAAGTCGGCCGCGAGCCGGATGAAGGCCCGATGCATGAAGTGACCTTCGCCAAGCCGTTTGCCATGAGCCGTTTTCATATCACCGCTGGCGAATGGGACAGCTACGTGCGCCAGACCGGCGTGAAGATCGCCGATGGCGACACCCGCCCCGGCCGCGAATGTATCGCCAGCAAGCCACGTTATCCCCAAGGCCCGCGCCAGCCGGCGGTGTGCATGGACATGGATGACATCAAGAGCTATGTGGCCTGGCTGTCGAAAAAGACCGGCCAGCAGTACCACATGGTCAGCGAGTCCCAGCGCGAATACGCTGCACGCGCAGGCTCTACCGGGCCGTTCCCCTTCCCGTTCGATGAAGGCAAGGACTACAGCATCGCCAAGCATGCCAACACGTACGGGCCCGCCGATGGCTACAGCTATTCGTCACCGGTCGGCAGCTACCCGCCGAATGCGTTTGGCATGTACGACATGCATGGCAACGTCTACGAACGAGTGGCCGACTGCGAGCATCCCAACTACATCGGCGCGCCTACCGACGGCAGCGCGTGGATGGAGCCTAACTGCGAGGGTTACATGATTCGGGGTAATGACTGGGGTGAAGCGCCGGTGTTTTCGCGCTCGGGCAACCGTAACAACATCTACCCGCAGACACGCGGGGATTGGATTGGGTTTCGGGTAGTGCGCGACCTGTAACACACAGGAGATTTAATGTGGGAGCAAGCCCGCTCCCACATTTTTAACCGTGCCCGCGTTAGATTCCTTTTTGGGCCAGCAACGCCAAGCCTTCATGCAACGCCGGGAACAGGCTGTTGTTGAAGTTGTTCCAGCGCAACTCAAGGATGGTGTCTTGCGGCGTGATCTCGGTCTTGAGCACGTCGTGGAACACTTCACCCGAATCGATGCCGTTGTCCACGTAGTGGAAAGACGCACCAGTGAGGTACAGCGGCTCCGATGGCGTGGTGGCCTTGGTCGCCCAATCCGTGATCGTCAAACCGCGCGCACCGTACAAGGCATTCCAGGTGGCATAGGCACCACGACGCTCGTACGGCGATTCAATACGGGTAATACCCGGATGGATGTTCATGATACGCCGGGCAAATGGCGCACCGGGGCGCACCAGCTCATCCAGGATCACCAGCAAACCGTCCAGCACCACGATATCGGCCTTCAATTCCACCAGCGTGTCGTGCAGGCGGCGCTCGAAGTCCTGCTTGCCGGCGATGTGTTCCGCACTGCCCCGTGGCAGGCGTCGATAGGTCGACGGCACGCTCAGCAGCAAGTCATTGACCAGGCGCCCCTGCACGCGCAGGTCGGCCGGATACAGCCACTGGCGACCCGGATGGTAGGCGAAGCCGTAGTCGGCCACCAATTGCTGATCCCGTGGGTTCTGCTCGTCGTCGTCATACACCACGCCCACCAGGTTGTAGGCCTCGCCCAGCGGCGTGTCGTTCAGTGCGCCCGCCAGGGATTCCAGCACCGACATCATGTAGCGCTCATGGTCTTTGTACGCCACCGGCTGCCCGGCCTTGTCGGCCGCGGCATTGCGCAGGGACCACACGTACACCAGATTCTTTTTCGTCATTGTTTCGCTCTCGCTGGATAGATCAGGCACGCGCCAATACGCGTGCGCCTACACCACAAGAACGAACCAGCCGCCGTGCAATTTATCCACCCCCTTCACCATCGGGCACACCGAGCTAAATAGTCGCGCCAATCCTTCGTTTGTCATGGGTAAGGGTCTGTGTGCCCAGCCCCCTCTTTTTCACTTTCCGGGAAGTATTTATGACCGACCCCAAGCGCGGCGCCTTCAGCGGTTTGCTCGCATTGCTCAGGCCCTTTCGCACCATCGTGACGGTCTCCGTCGCCCTGGGCATGGCCGGCGGCCTGGCCATCACGTTGCTGCTGGCGACCATCAACAATGCCCTGCACTCCTCCACCGGAATGACGCAGGGGGTGATCCTGACGTTTGCGGCGCTGTGCCTGCTGGCACTGACCAGTTCGATTGTCTCGGATATCGGCACCAACTATGTCGGCCAGCGGATTATCGCGGCACTGCGCAAGGACCTCGGTGAAAAAGTGCTGTCGGCGCCCATCGAGCAGATTGAGCAGTACCGCTCCCACCGCCTGATTCCGGTGCTGACCCATGACGTTGACACCATCAGTGACTTTTCCTTCGCGTTCACGCCGTTGGCCATCGCAACGACCGTGACTCTGGGCTGCCTGGGCTACCTGGCGTACCTGTCGGTGCCGATGTTCCTGATGATGGTGGTCGCCATTATCATCGGCAGCAGCGTGCAATTCATCGCCGGCGCCAAGGGCATTCGCGGCTTCGATGAGGCCCGCGACCAGGAAGACGAGCTGCAACGCTATTATTCGGCGATTGCCTCGGGCGCCAAGGAGCTGCGCATCCACCGGCCTCGCCGCTACCGCATGAACACCCACCGCATCCAGGAAACCGCTGATCGGATCAGCGACATCCAGGTGCGCTCGGTGAACATCTACATCGTCGCCAAGACCTTCGGCTCGATGCTGTTCTTCGTGGTCATCGGCCTGGCCCTGGCGATGCAGGCCTACAACCCCAACCCGGACCCGGCGGTGATCACCGGCTTCGTGCTGGTGCTGCTGTACATGAAAGGCCCGCTGGAGCATGTGGTGGGCTACTTGCCGATCATTGGCAAGGCGCGGATTGCCTTTGCGCGCATTACCGAACTGTCCGAGCGCTTCTCGTCGCCTGAACCCCATCTGCTGATGGATGGCAGCGAAGCCCCCACGCCGGTGGTCAACAGCCTGGAATTGCGCGGCGTGAGCTACAGCCCGCCACCGGTGGAAGGCAGCCAGCCGTTCCACCTGGGGCCGATCAACCTGAGCATCAAGCAGGGCGATATCGTGTTCATCGTGGGCGAAAACGGCTGCGGCAAGACCACCCTGATCAAACTGCTGCTGGGCCTGTATCAACCCCAGGCCGGGGAAATCCGCCTCAACGGCGAAACCGTGACCGACCCCGCGCGCGATGACTATCGCCAGTTGTTCACCACGGTATTCGCCGACTACTACCTGTTCGATGACTTGGTACAGGGCAGCGCCACCCAGTCCCTGGACAGTGCCGCCAAGTACCTGGAGCGCCTGGAGATCGCGCACAAGGTCAGCGTCAAGGACGGCGTATTCAGCACTACCGACCTGTCCACCGGCCAGCGCAAGCGCCTGGCACTCGTGAATGCCTGGCTGGAAGAACGCCCGGTGTTGGTGTTCGACGAATGGGCGGCCGACCAGGACCCGGCCTTCCGCCGCGTTTTCTACACCGAGTTGCTGCCGGACCTCAAGCGCCTGGGCAAGACCATCATCGTGATCAGCCACGACGACCGCTATTTCGATATTGCCGACCAGTTGGTGCGCCTGAGCGCAGGGAAAGTCGTTGCAGAACTGGAGCCTGCATAAATTTTTCCGGTTTATGCGGGTGCGAACGTCTCATATGCAGCAATGAGAATTAACCGCATTAAGTACCCATCTGCCTACACTTAAAAAGAGAAACATTCCATGCCAGTACGGCTTGCCCTCAGCCCATTGAGCACCGCAGTTTCCATGCGGCGGGCCTTGAAATTAAACGTCCTCCCAAGCGCCCTGGCCCTTGCGGTCAGCCTGCCGGTGGCGGGCTACGTTCAGGCGCAAGAGTTCGAATTGAACATCCCGGCGCAACCCTTGAATACGGCGCTGCAGGTATTCGGTCAACAAACCAACCTGCAGATCCTGTACAGCCCGGATACCGTCAAGGACAAGCACAGCAGCGCCGTCAGCGGCAAGCTGGACCCGGTGCAAGCCATCGAGCGCCTCCTGGGGGGGACCGGCGTGAGTTACAGCCTGCAAGGCAGCTCGATGATCATCAATGCTCCCGGCTCCGGGACCGGCGCCGTGGAACTGGGTGCCACCCAGATCAACGCCAACCAACTGGGCACCATTACCGAAGGCTCCGGTTCCTACACGCCGGGCACCATCGCCACCGCGACCAAGATGGTGCTGACGCCGCGCGAGACGCCGCAGTCGATTTCCGTCGTGACCCGCCAGACCATGGATGACTTCGGCCTGAACGGTATTGATGACGTGATGCGCCACACACCCGGCATCACCGTCTCGACCTTCGACAGCGAACGCACCAACTACTACTCTCGCGGCTTCCCGATCCAGAACTTCCAGTACGACGGTGTACCCACCACGCGCAACGAAGGTTACTCGGCTGGCCAGACCCTCAGCGACATGGCGATCTACGACCGCGTCGAAATCCTCAAGGGCACCACCGGCCTGATGACCGGCGCGGGCGGCCCTGGCGGCACCATCAACCTGGTGCGTAAAAAACCCACCGCCGAATTCCAGGGCCACGTGGGTCTGGGCGCAGGCTCATGGGACAACTACCGTTCGGAGCTGGACGTCAGCGGCCCGCTGACCGACAGCGGAAACGTACGCGGGCGCGCCGTAGTAGCGTACCAGGACAAACATTCGTTCATCGACCACTATGAGCGCAAGACCAATGTCTACTACGGCATCCTCGAATTCGACCTGTCGCCGGACACCCTGCTGACGGTCGGTGCCGATTACCAGGACAGTGACCCTAAAGGTTCCAGCTGGTCCGGCAGCCGCTCGCTGTTCGATGGCGTAGGTAACGAAATCAAGTTCGACCGTGGCTACAACAACGGGCCGAAATGGAGCAGTTGGGGACAATACACCCGCAGCGTGTTCGCCACCCTGGAACACGCCCTGGATAACGGCTGGATCGCCAAGGCCAACTACAGCAACCAGCTCAATGGGTATAACGCGCCACTGGGTTACGCGTCGCCGATCTCGGGGACGACCGACAGAGCGTCGGTCTATGGCTCCAAATTCACCGGCAAGACCATCAGCAACAACGGGGACTTCTATCTTTCCGGGCCGTTCAGCCTGGGGGGACGTGAGCATCAATTGGTCGTCGGCTCCTCGGTTTCGCGCTCGCACTGGGAAGGCAACGACTACTACGGCTATGAAGCGACCTATCGGGATAGCAACAACTTCCCGCTCTATGAATGGAACGGTAACAGCCTTGAACCGCAATGGGGCCCGGCCCACGAGAAAGATGACATCACCCGCCAGGCGGCCGTCTACTTCTCGACACGCTTGAGCCTCACCGACGACCTTTCGCTGTTGCTGGGCTCGCGCCTGACCGACTACCGCTTGACCGGTACCAACGACTCGCGTGAAACCGGCAAACTCATCCCGTACGCGGGCGTGGTGTACGACCTCAACGAAAACTTCTCGGTCTACGGCAGCTACACCTCGATCTTCATGCCGCAACAGCTGCGGCCGGACCGCAATAACAAGATGGTCGAGCCAGACGAGGGCGAGAACTACGAGATCGGCTTGAAGGGCGAATTCTACGACGGTCGCTTGAACACCAGCCTCGCCTATTTCGAGATTCATGAGTCCAATCGTGCCGAGGAAGACACCGAGTACAACAACAATATGCCGGCCAACTCGCCTGTCGAGTGGGCCTACATGGGCGTCCAGGCCACGACCAAGGGCTGGGAAGCCGAGATGTCCGGTGAACTGCTGCCGGGCTGGCAAGTGCAGGCGGGTTATACCCACAAGGTGATCCGCGACGACGACGGCAAGAAGTTCTCGACCTGGGAACCTCAGGACCAGCTGAACTTCTACACCAGCTACAAGCTGACCGGCGCCCTCGACAAGCTGACCATCGGTGGCGGCGCCCGCTGGCAGGGCGAGGCTTGGCAGGATGTCTACAACCGTGGCAAAAGCGTGACCCAGCGTTTCTCCCAAGACCCGTACTGGCTGGTTGACGCGATGGCGCGCTACCAGATCACCAAAAACCTGTCGGCCTCGGTCAACGTCAATAACGTGTTCGACAAGCGCTACTACACCAACATCGGCTTCTACACCTCGTCCTACTCCGGCGACCCACGCAACGTAATGTTTTCGACGCGCTGGGATTTCTGACCTGACAGGCTGAACCCCAGCTACCCCCGACACCCTGCGCAGGCCCAGCCTTCGCAGGGTGTTTTTTTATGCGTGCGGGTTCATGCCGCCCACAAAAAAGCCCCAGGTCACACCACGTGACCTGGGGCTTTCTGTTTTACCGGGCTTTCTGTTTTTACCGGCCTTTACGCCATGGCAGTCACAAAGCTGCGAACGAACTCGGCGTTATCAATGATGCGTTCATGATCCACCTCAATCATCGTCGAGCGCACCACACACCCCTGGCCGATCACCCGCTCCATGCCAGCCTCGATCAGTGCCTTGTGCTGGCCCGCGCGACTCATGGCCGCCCACCAGCAACTAACAGGCGCCTTGAGCGCCTTGAAGTCAGCCTGTTCCAAGCGTTTGAACAAGGCGCGGTCAACGTCCCAGGAGATCTGTGCTTCATTGCCATCCAGCAGCGCTTGCTTGACCTCGCGGAACGCGTCACCCAGCGAGCCTTCGGCCCATTCGACAAAGTGCGTCCAGTGCTGATCTTCATCCAGGCTATTCGCCTGCACGTCCTGCCAAGCAGCCTGGATGGCCTCGGCAAACCCTGGGAACATCACGCCCAGCAGTGCCACGCGCCGCTCGTTGTCAGAGAGCTCACCCGCATCGCTGATCACCGCTGCGTCCCAGTATTGCGTGAGCCAGCGAGGCGGTGCCGAGTCGATCCAGCCGACAAACTCCACGTCCCTGCCCGCCTGTTCCAGGCCGTGCGCAACCTCTACCGCCAGGTTACCGCCCAGTGACCAGCCCGCCAGACGGAAAGGACCTTCGGGCTGGGCCTCCAGCAACTGCGCCGTGTAATCCTCAACCATGGCGGCCCATGCCGGCACTTCTGTGCCCTCCTGCGCCAGCGCGCGGCAGATCACACCCACCACCGGCCGCTGCTCACGCAGCGCCAGGGCCAGGGCCTTGTAGCAATGCACCGAACCGTAGCTGGGGTGGAACAGGTAAAGCGGCGTGCCTTCGGTCTGGCTGTTGAGCGGGACCAGCAACGAACTGCGCGCCGTCCCTTCCAGACAAGCGACCTGAGTGCGTACGGTCGGATTGAGCATCAACTGGCTGACAGACAGACCAATGCCGCTGGCCTTGCGAATGCGCTCCTTGAGCATCAATACCAACAGCGAATGCCCCCCCAACTCGAAGAAGTTGTCGTTCACACCCACCTGTTCCACACCGAGTACATCCGCCCAGATTGCGGCGACTTTCTGCTCCAGTTCGGTTTGCGGCACTTCAAATGGCTGGGTCGACTGGGTGTCCGGCTTCGGCAGCGCCTTGCGATCCAGCTTGCCGTTAGGGCTCAAGGGCATGTACTCCAGCAGCAGCCACTGCGCCGGCACCATGTAGTCTGGCAAGTGGTTGGCCAGGTGAGCGCTGAGGATTTCACGCCAGTCTTCACCTGGCTCCTGCAAGACCAGGTAACCCACCAGATGCTTGCCGTCCACGGCCAACACCGCAGCTTCACGCACCGATGGATGCTCCAACAGCCGCGCTTCGATTTCACCCAGTTCAATACGCAGGCCGCGCAGCTTGACCTGATGGTCGATACGCCCGGCATATTCGATCACGCCGTCGGTGCGATAGCGGGCCAGGTCACCGGTGCGGTACAGGCGCTCGCCCTTGACGAAGGGGTGCGCGATAAAGCGCTCAGCGGTCAACGCCGGCCGGCGGTGGTAACCCCGCGCCAGACCCACGCCGCCCAGGAACAGCTCGCCCAGCACGCCGGCAGGCACTGGCTCGAAATGGCTGTCGAGCACGTAGCACCCCAAGTTGGCAATCGGTTTGCCGATAGGCACCGCGTCACGGCCTTCGTCCACGCACGTCCAGTGGGTCACATCGATCGCGGCTTCCGTCGGGCCATACAGGTTGTACAAGCCGGCGCGCGGCAGTTTGGCGAACACTTGCTGTTGCGCATCCACCGGCAGCGCTTCACCGCTGCACACGATGCGCTGCAGGCTGACGCAGGTCGACACGGCCGAGTCCTGCAGGAATGCCTGCAACATCGACGGCACGAAGTGCAACGTGGTGACCTGCTCTTGGTTGATCAGGCTGACCAGCTTGCCCGGATCGCGGTGATCACCGGGCGCGGCGACGACCAGGCGTGAGCCGGTCATCAAGGGCCAGAAGAACTCCCAGACGGAGACGTCAAAACTGAACGGGGTTTTCTGCAACACCGTATCGCTCGCATCCAGGGCATACGCCTCCTGCATCCAGTGCAAGCGGTTGGCCAAGGCCGAATGACGGTTGCCCGCACCTTTGGGCTGGCCTGTGGAACCGGAGGTGTAGATCACATACGCCAGGTTTTCGCCGTCCAGGGCAACGCCTGGGTTGGCGTCGCTATAGCCTTCGAAACCGCTCGCCTCCAGCACCAGGGTTTCCAACCCGTGAGGAATCGGTAACTGCTCCAGCAGATGCGCCTGGGTCAACAGCAGCTTCACGCCGCTGTCATCGAGCATATAGGCCAGGCGTTCACGCGGGTATTCCGGGTCCAGCGGTACATAGGCACCACCGGCCTTGAGCACTGCCAGCAGGCCCACCACCATTTCGATGGATCGCTCTACGGCCAGGCCCACCAGCACGTCCGGCCCTACGCCGGCGGCGATCAATCGATGAGCCAGGCGGTTGGCGCGACGGTTCAGCTCGGCATAGCTCAGGCGCTGCGCACCAAACACCAGGGCCGGTGCGTCTGGCGCCAGGGCCACCTGGTCTTCGATCATCTGGTGCACGCCACGGTGCAACGGATAATCCCGCGCTGTCGCGTTCCAGTCCTCGACGATCAACTGGTGCTGAGCAGCGGGCAACGACGGCAGGTCTGCCAGGCGCTCCACCTGCGGCAGTGTCAACGCCAGCAGCAACTGCTGGAAATGCGCCGACAGGTTAACGACATCCTGCGTGTCGAACGCGGCGTGATCGTAGTTGAACTCCATCGCCAGGCGATCACCCATGGCCAGCAGTACGGTCAGCGGATAGTGGGTCTGTTCCAGGCTGTCCATCGTGCCGAAACGCAGGCCCGCCGGGGATCCCTGCTCTAAAGCCTCGGACACCGGGTAGTTCTCGAATACCAGGATGCTGTCGAACAACGCCTCGCCGCCCAGCCCTGCCCAGCGCTGGATCTCGAACAGCGGCGTGTGCTCCTGTTCACGCAGGCGCAGGTTTTGTGCCTGCACCTGCTGCAACCAATCATCCACGCTCGCCTGCGGGCTCGGCGTGGCCACCACTGGCAGCGTGTTGATGAACAAACCCACCTGCTGTTCGATACCCGGCAATTCGGCCGGGCGTCCCGCCACGGTGGCACCAAAGGCGACGGTGTCCAGGCCGGTATGACGCTGCAACAGCAACAGCCAGGCGCTTTGCACCAAGGTATTGAGCGTCACCTTGTGGCGCTGGGCAAACGCCTTGAGCTGGTCGGTGGCCGTCTGCTCCAGGGTCAGCCGGTGAATGCCATTGACCTCGGACACGTCCTGTTCGCGGGCGAGGCCACGGGACAGTCGCGTTGGCGCCTGCAAGCCCGAAAGCTGGGCTTTCCAGAAGGTCTCGCTGGTGAGCGGATCCTGTGCCTGCAACCAGCCGATGTAATCGCGATAGCGTCCGTTCGGCGCGCGTAGCGATTCGCCAGCGTATTGCTGCAGCACCTCGCCAAACAGCTGCGAAGCACTCCAGCCATCCATCAGAATGTGGTGGTTGGTGTAAATCAGGTGATGGCTGTCGATGCTGGTACGCACCACGACCAGGCTCAGCAAAGGCGCCTGCTCAAGCACGAAGCCATCTGCACGAAGGGTTTTCGCCAAAGCATCGAGCGCTTCACCGAGGTCTTCACGCTGCTGCCAATCGTGCTCGACCAAAGGCACCTGGGCCGTCTTGTAGACCACCTGCAACGGCTGCTCCAGTTCGGTCTGCCAGAGGAACCCGGTGCGCAGGATGTCGTGGTGCTCCAGGGCGACCTGCCAGGCCGCCCGGAAACGCGCCACATCCAGCCCTTGCACGTCAACGCGCATCTGGTTGATGTAGTCGCCCGAGCCCTGGCCGAACAGGGATTGGAACAGCATGCCCTGCTGCATCGGCGACAGCGGGTAAATATCGTCGACCTGGCTCAACGGCAACGCCAGGCCATCCAACTGAACTTGGCTCAAGTGGGCCAGTGGGAAGTCCGACGGGGTGGCGCCGGTATGTTCAGGCTGGCAGCAATGCTCGATCAGCGCCTTGAGTTCTTGCGCGTAATCATCGGCCAACAGCTGGATGCTCGACGAATCGAACATCTGCTGGCTGAAGCTCCAGTTCAGGTTCAGCTCACCGCCATACACCTGGCCGTTGATTTCCAGCCAGTTGCCCAGCGATGCATCCGGGCTCTGGTCGCTGCCGGCGGCATCACCAGAAGGCGCAAACAAGCCCTGCTGTTCATTGCCATCAAAACTGGTATCGAACTGGCCCAGGTAGTTGAAGGTGATGCGCGGTTGCGGCAGGCGTGCCAATGCGTCACGCACATCGGGCTGGCCCAGGTAACGCAGGGCACCAAAACCGATGCCCTTGTCGGGAATCGCGCGCAGCTGCTCCTTGATGCCCTTCAATGAATCCGCCAGGGTCGAAGCCGGGATGAGTTTTACCGGGTAGAGGCTGGTGAACCAACCGACCGTACGTGTCAGGTCGATGTCCTCGAACAGGTCTTCGCGGCCATGCCCTTCCAAGCGGATCAGGGTCGAATCGTGGCCGGTCCAGCGCCCGATCACCCGCGCCAGCGCCGTCAGTAACAGGTCGTTGATCTGGGTGCGATAGGCTGCCGGGGCGTCCTGCAGCAGGCGACGGGTATGGCTGGCGTCCAGGTGCGTGGTTGCGCTGCCGGCATGGCGGTTGCTCAGGCTCGCTCCTGGCTTGGCGCTTGGCAGGTCGGCCTCGGCGCCGTGCAATTGTGCTTGCCACCACGCCAGTTCCTGGGTCAGTGCCTCGCCTTGGGCGTATTGCTGAAGACGTTGCGCCCAGTCGCGGGTGGAACTGGTCTTGGCAGGTAATGCCACTGGGGTGCCTGCGGCGAGTTGGCGGTAGGCCGTTTGCAAATCCTCCAGGAGAATCCGCCACGACACGCCATCGACCACCAAGTGATGGATAACCAGCAGCAAGCGCTGCGAACCATCGTCCAATTGAACCAGCACGGTGCGCATCAGCGGGCCCTGGTCGAGATCAAGGCTGCGTTGCGCCTCCTCGCCCAAGGCCGCAAGCTCTCCAATGTCGTGCAGCGCGCTTTGCCACAACACGGTATCGGCCTGATGGTGCTCGGCGGCACGGTACAGGCCCTGCCAGCCCTGCGCGCCTTCGACAAACCGCGAGCGTAACGCATCGTGGTGCACCAGCAACGCTTGCAAGGCCTGGGTCAATGTCGCGGCATCGAGGTGTTCGTGGGGCTGCAGCACCACCGACTGGTTCCAGTGATGACGTTCGGCAATCTCATCGGCGAAGAAGGCTTGCTGGATCGGCAACAGCAACGTCTCGCCGCTCAAGGCGGCCTGGCTGATGGTCAAGCCTTCGACACCCTGGCGCGCGACGCCAGCCAGGCTCTGTACGGTCTGGTGCTGGAACAGGTCCTTGGGCGTGAACCGGATGCCCGCTTGCCGCGCACGGCTGACCACCTGGATCGAGATGATCGAATCGCCGCCCAGCTCGAAGAAGTTGTCGTTCAAGCCCACTTGCGGCAAGCGCAGCACGTCGGCCCAGATGGCAGCGAGCTGTTGTTCCAGCTCGCTTTGCGGCGCCACGTAGGCTTGTTGCAACAGGCTTGCGTCCGGTTGCGGCAAGCCTTTGCGGTCCAGTTTGCCGTTGGGCGTCAGCGGCATTTGCGCCAGGAACATGAAGTACGTCGGCACCATGTAGTCCGGCAGACGGGTTTTCAAGGCGCGGCGCAAGGTTTCGCGGAACTCGGTTTCGTTGGCAGGGCCAGCATTGGCCGGCACCACGTAGGCCACCAGTTGCTTGCCGGTCGGACCTTCCTGGGCGACCACCACGGTTTCGCCGACGTTGTCCTGTTCGCGCAGGCGCGCTTCGATCTCGCCCAGCTCGATACGGAAACCGCGGATTTTTACCTGATGGTCGACACGACCGAGGTAATCCACCACCCCGTCCGGACGACCACGGGTCAGGTCGCCGCTGCGATACACGCGGCTGCCAGGTTTGCCGAATGGGTCCGGCACAAAGCGTTCCGCCGTCAGTGCCGGACGCTCCAGGTACCCACGGGCCACGCCTTCGCCGCCCAGGTACAACTCGCCGGCCACGCCGACAGGTTGCAGGTTGAGTTGCGAATCCAGCACGTAGCCGCTGCGGTTGCCCAGCAAGGTGCCGATTGGGGCATAAACCGCGCCGCATGGATCGCCCCGGCGTGCCTTCCACAGCAACGGCGTGACCACGGTTTCGGTCGGGCCGTAGCCGTTGAACAGGTAGGTCGGTTTGAGCGCGCGCCAAGCCAGGTCATAACTGGCCTGGGCGACCGCGTCACCACCAAAGCAGTACACACGCACCTTCGGTGGGTTGCCGTCACGCTCGGCATGCTCGGCCAACTGTTGCAGGTACACCGGCGGGAATACCGCCATGGTCACGTTATGGCGATGCATTTGCTGGTAGGTGTATTCCGGCAGCCACAGGCTGTCGTCACGGATCAACACGCTGGCGCCGTTGATCAACGGGTGCATCCAGCCTTCGTGGGAGCCGTCGAAGGCGAACGACATGAAGTGCAGTTCGCAGTCAGACGGGCTGGTTTCATAACGCTCGCCGGTCGCGATGATGTGTGCCACCAACGGGCCGTGGGACACCGCAACGCCCTTAGGCATGCCGGTGGAACCCGAGGTGTAGATCACGTAAGCCAGGTTATCGCCGTCCAGCTTCACATTGGGGGCAGTATCGCTGTAGCCAGCCCATTCTTCAGTGCGATCAATCGTCAGGCTGTCCAGGCCGTCGGCCACCGGCAGTTGCTGCTGCACCGCCGTGTGAGTCAACAGCAACTTCGCACGGCTGTCCTGCATCATGTACAGCAGACGGTCACGTGGGTATTCCACGTCCAGCGGCACATACACGCCACCGGCTTTCATCACCGCCAGGAACGCCACCATGATTTCGGCACTGCGCGGCATGGCAATCGCTACGCGCACTTCCGGGCCGACGCCACGGGCGATCAGCGCATGGGCCAGGCGGTTGGCCTGGCGGTCCAGCTCGCCGTAGGTGAGTGTCTGTGCATCGAACTTCACCGCCACGGCCTGCGGGTTTTCCCGGGCACGGTCAGCGAACAGTTCATGGACCAACCGCTCAGCAGAGAAGCCCGAACCGCTGCGGTCCCACAGTTGCAGGATCTGCTGGCGCTCGGACGGATCGAGCAGGTTCAACTGGCCAATACTCTGCTGCGGATCGGCAACCATGCCCTGCAACAGGTTCAGCCAGTGCCGGGCCATGCGCTCGATGGTCGACGCATTGAACAGGTCGGTGGCGTAACCCAGGGTGGCCCAGATGTTCTCGACGCCCTCATGCACATCCAGGTCCAGGTCGAAATGGGCGGTCTGGCTTTCCCACTCCAACCCTTCCACCCGCAGCGTCGACAGTTGATGGGCCGTGCCGCCCAGCCGCGCGTCGGTCTGATGGTTGAACATCACTTGGAACAGCGGGTTGAGGCTCAAGCTGCGCTCGGGTTGCAGCGCTTCCACCAGTTGCTCGAATGGCAGGTCCTGATGGTCCTGGGCTTCCAGCGCACGTTTGCGGGCCTGCTGCAACAGTTGCAACACCGAGGTCTGCTCGTCGATATCGGCCTTGAGCACCTGGGTGTTGACGAAAAAGCCCAGCAACCGCTCGGTCTCGACACGGTTGCGGTTGGCAATCGGCACGCCCACGCGCACATTTTCCTGGCCGCTGTAGCGGTGCATCAGCGCCTGGAACGAGGCCAGCAACAGCATGAACATCGTCACGCCTTCACGCTGTGCCAGGCCCTTGAGGTCTGCGACCAAGGCGGGCGGCAGCTCTACAAACAGGCGCGCACCGCGATGGCTTTGCTCAGCTGGGCGCTGGTGGTCAAACGGCAGCTCAAGCACCGGTTGCTCACCGCCGAGCAGCGTTTGCCAGTAGGCCAGTTGCCGTGCTTTTTCTCCGGCGTCCATCCACTCACGCTGCCAACGGGCATAGTCGGCGTATTGGATCGGCAGGGCGGGCAGTTGCACGGCCTGGCCTTGGCTGTAGGCGCTGTACAACTGCACCAGCTCATCGACCATGATCTGCATCGACCAACCGTCAGAGACGATATGGTGTTGCACCAGTACCAGCACGTGTTCGTCTTCACTCAGGCACAGCAGCGTGGCGCGTAGCAACGGGCCCTCTTGCAGGTTGAACGGCCGGGCGATCTCGGCCTCGACCTGCGCCTTGACTCGCGCTTCATCGCTGCGCACCGACGCAATCTCGATGCGCGCTTCTGGCAGGATCACCTGCACCGTTTGCTCATCACCCTGATGCAAATGCGTGCGCAGGCTTTCATGGCGCGCCACCAGGGTATCGAAGCTGCGTTGCAGGGCATCCAGGTCCAATTGCCCCTTGAGGCGCAAGGCGCTGGGCACGTGGTACGCGGTGCTTTCGGGGTCCAGCAGCCAGAGGAACCACTGACGCTCCTGAGCGTAGGACAACACCAACGGCAGATCGCGATTCGCCGGCACCAACGCAGGCGCGGCCGAACCACCGCGCTTGCCCTCGGTGTGCAGAGCGGCCACAAAGCCCTCCAGGCGCGGCTGCTCGAACAGCACGCGCAACGGCAACTCAATCCCCAGGTTATGCCGCAGGCGCGAGGCCACTTGCATGGCCAGCAACGAATGACCACCGCGTTCGAAGAAATGGTCAGTCAGGCCGATGCGCTCGGCACCGAGAATCTCGGCCCAGATCGCAGCCACCTGCTGCTCCAGCGCACTGACGGGCGCCACCCAGTGGTGGGTGACCTGGCTTGCGTCAGGACGTGGCAAGGCATGGCGGTCCAGTTTGCCGTTGGGGCTCAACGGCAACCGTTCCAGGAACATGAAATGCGCCGGCACCATGTAGTCCGGCAACTCATCGCGCAGGACAGCACGAATCTGCTCGCGCAACTCTGCGTGCTCGGACGCCGGCAGAGGGGTGACCAGGTAGGCGATCAACTGCTGGTCGGCCGCAATCACCAAGGCTTCGCGCACATTGTGTTGGGCCAGCAAGCGGGATTCGATTTCACCCAGCTCGATACGGAAACCACGCACCTTGACTTGATGGTCGATACGCCCGATGTATTCGATCACGCCGTCGGCACGGTAGCGGGCCAGGTCGCCGGTACGGTAGAGCCGCCCGCCGCCGATAGGGTCAAAGGGATCGGGAATAAAGCGTTCGGCGGTCAGCCCGGCCCGGTTGAAGTAACCGCGCGCCAGCAGTGGCCCGCCAATCACCAGCTCGCCGGCCACACCGACGGGCACCGGATTCAGGCTGGCATCCAGCAGGTAGATGGCGCGGCCGTCCAATACACGACCGATCGGCATCATCTGCGTGACGGCTTCGCGCCCCTCCACATACCCCGCGCAATCCAGGGCGGTAACCGTGACGGTCGCCTCGGTGGGTCCGTAGGTGTTGAGCAGCCGCACATGGCCCAGCCCGGCATCACGCCAGGAGGCCAGGCCTTCCGGCGGCATCGCTTCGCCGCCCGCGTGCACCTGGCGCAGGCGGCCGTAGTCGCGTGCGCCGCGCTCGGCAAAGTCACGGGCGATCAGGTGCCAGTAGGCGGTGGTCAGGTCGACCACCGAAATCTCGTGTTCGATCAGTTGCGCATAGAAGGTGTCGCTGTCCCACAGCTCACCGCCGCGCACCACCACGGCCGCACCGCAGCACAGCGCCGGGTAGAGTTGTTCGACAAACCCGTCGAAGTTGAACGTACCGAACTGCAGCACGCGGTCGGCGGCGGTCAGTTCGAACAGCTCGATAAACACTTCAACATGCCGCGCCAGCGAGGCCTGGTCGATGCCGACGCCCTTGGGCCGCCCGGTCGAACCCGAGGTGAACATCAGGTACGCCAGGTTCGCGGGGAACGCACGCGCCGCAGGGTTGCTGCCCGGGTATTCGGCCAACCAGTCGGCGTCGGCTTCCAGGCAAATCAGCGCCAGCCCGGCGCTGATCGGCAGGCGCTCCAGCAGCGGCTGCTGGGTCAGCAGCAACTGCAAGCCGCTGTCCTCGATCATGCATTGCAGGCGATCCGCCGGGTATTGCGGGTCCAGCGGGACATAGGCGCCGCCGGCCTTGAGGACCGCCAACAGCGCAACGATCATTTCCAGCGAACGGTCCACCGCTACGCCGACCAGGCTGTCGGCAGTAACGCCCTGCTCGATCAGTTTGTGTGCCAGGCGGTTGGCGCGCAGATTCAGATCGGCATAGGTCATGCGCCGCTGATCCATGATCAGTGCAATCGCCTGCGGCTGGTTCAGCACCTGTTGCTCGAATTTATGCAGCACGCTGCTGTGGGCGGCACGCGTCGGTTGCGGCGGGTTCCACTGGTACAGCATCTGCGCCTGCTCATCACTGCCCAGGATCGGCAGGTCAGCGACACAATGACGGGCATTACCGACCACACTTTTCAGCAGGTTCTGCCAGTGCGCGGCAAAGCGCTGCAAGGTGCTGGCGTCGAACAGTGCGGTCGCGTAAGTCAGTGAAGCCAGCAGGCCTTCGTCTGACTCTTCGGTGTCCAGGCTCAGGTCGAAGTGCGCCGTATGGCTGTCCCACGCCAGCCCTTCCACACGCAGGCCAGGCAATTGCTGGGCGTCACGATTGGCTTGGGCTGCGGATTGATGGTTGAACATCACCTGGAACAACGGGTTGTGGCTCAGGCTGCGCTCGGGCTGCAAGGCCTCGACCAATTGCTCGAAGGGCAAGTCCTGATGCGCTTGTGCGCCCAGCGCCTGTTCCTTCACCTGCTGCAACAGTTGGACAAAGGTCATGTGCCCGTCAATGTCGGCCTTGAGCACCTGGGTATTGACGAAAAAGCCGATCAGTTGTTCGGTTTCCAGGCGGTTGCGGTTGGCGATGGGCACGCCGACGCGGATATCCGACTGGCCGGTGTAGCGATAGAGCAGCGACTGGAACGACGCGAGCAACACCATGAACAGCGTGGCGCCCTCGCGCTGCGCCAAGGCACGCAAGCCCTCGACCACCGACGGTTGCAGCACCAGGTCCAGGCGTGCGCCCTGATAGCTCTGCATGGCCGGGCGCGGACGGTCCAGCGGCAGCTCCAACACAGGTTGCACATCGCCCAAGCGGGCACGCCAATACGCCAGTTGGCGGTCCTTTTCACCCGCCTCCATCCAACTACGCTGCCATTGGGCATAGTCGGCGTATTGAATCGGCAGATCCGCCAAGGTCGGCTCAAGGCCCTGGCTGTAGCCGGCATACAGGCTCACCAGCTCATCGACCATCACTTGCATCGACCAGGCATCCGAAACGATATGGTGCTGTACCAGCACCAGCACATGCTCGCGCTCGCCCAGTTGCAGCAGCTTGATGCGCAGCAACGGGCCGGCCTGCAGATCGAATGGCTGGGCGATTGCGTCTTCGACCAACGCCTGCAACTGGGCCGGCTCAGTCGAGCCCAGCACTTGATAGTCGATGATGGGCGCGGCTTGCCCGATCACGCGCTGGACAGTCTGGTGCGTGTCAGCGAAAAACACAGTCCGCAGGGTTTCGTGGCGCTGCACCAGGGTATCGAAGGCCCGTTGCAGGGCTACGCGATCCAGCGTGCCCTCTAGGCGCAACGCGGCAGGAATGTGATAGGCCGCGCTGCCCGGCTCCAGTTGCCAGAGGAACCACTGGCGCTCCTGGGCATACGACAGCAGCAACGGCTGTTCGCGATCGGCCAGGGTGATGCGCGCAACGTCGGCACCCTTTTCACCCAGTGCCTGCACAAACGCACCCAGCACCGGCTGTTCAAACAGGCTTTTGAGGGCCACGTCGATCGTCAATGCCTGGCGTACCCGTGACACCACGCGGGTCGCCAGTAACGAGTGACCGCCCAATTCAAAGAAATGGTCTTCAAGGCCAACCTGCGGCACACCCAGCACTTCGGCCCAGATCGCGGCCACTTGCTGGGCTTTCTCGCCAATCGGTGCCACATAGCGTTTCTGCAACAGGCTGGCATCCGGCTTCGGCAGTGCCTTGCGGTCGAGCTTGCCGTTCGGCGTCAGCGGCAGGCGCGCCAGGAACAGCATGTGTGCCGGCACCATGTAGTCCGGCAGCACGTCGCGCAACGCGGCCTTGAGTGTTTCGCGCAAGGCGCCCTGGTCGGCATCCGAGATCGCGGTGTGCGTCACCAGATACGCCAGCAGCTGGTCATTCTCGGCCATCACCACGGCTTCGCGCACGCCACGCTGCTCGCGCAGACACGCTTCAATCTCACCCAGCTCGATTCGGAACCCACGCACCTTGACCTGATGGTCGACGCGGCCGATGTACTCGACCACGCCATCCACGCGATAGCGCGCTAGGTCGCCGGTGCGATACAGCCGCTCGCCATTGCGCGCAAACGGGTTGGGCACGAAGCGTTCGGCGGTCATGGCTGCCCGGCCGTGGTAACCCCGTGCCAGGCCGACGCCGCCAATCAGCAGTTCGCCACTGGCGCCGACCGGGCTTCGGGTGAGTTCGCTATTGAGGACAAACAACGAGGTGTTGGCAATCGGCCGACCGACGAAAGGCATCGGCTCAACCAGCGGGTGGGCTGCCGACCAAATGGTGGTTTCCGTCGGGCCGTACAGGTTCCACACCGCGCCGTCTTGGGCGAGCATGCGCTGGGCCAGGTCGGCCGGCAACGCTTCGCCACCGCACAGGCTTTTGACCCCGTGCAGCAAGGCACGGCGGTCACTGTCCAGCAGCATGCGCCAGGTCGACGGCGTGGCTTGCACCACGTTGATTGACTGGGCATGCACCAGGCTCAGAATCGCCTCTGGGTCCTGGGACACTGACTTGTCCGCCAGTACCACGGTGGCACCTACCGACAGCGGGACGTACAGCTCAAGGGCGAAAATATCGAAGGAGAACGTGGTCAGCGACAGCAGGCGCACGCTGGCGTCGATGCTCAGGGTCTGCGCCATGCCCAGGGTGAAGCTGCTCAGGGCGCCATGGCGCACCATCACCCCCTTGGGCTTGCCGGTGGAGCCGGAGGTATAGATCACATAGGCCAGGTGTTCGCCGCTCAGCTCGACCTGCGGGTTGTCACTGCCGTAGCGCTCATCCTCTTGCTCGCTGATGAACAGCACCTGCTGGTCGGCTGCCAGGGGCAGGCGCTCGTGCAGGTCGCCGGCGGTCAGCAGGACCTGTGCGCGACTGTCTTCGAGCATGAACGCCAGCCGGTCGGCCGGGAACTGCGGGTCCAGCGGCACATAGGCGCCGCCGGCCTTGAGGGTTGCCAGCAGGGCCAACACCATGTCCACCGAACGGTCCAGGGCAACCGCCACCAGCACGTCCGGGCCCACACCCGCCGCACGCAGGCGATGGGCCAGGCGGTTGGCACGCTGGTTCAGGTCGGCGTAACTCAGCGCCTGGCCATTGCAGAGCAGTGCCGTTGCGTCCGGACGCGTGTGTGCCTGGGCTTCGAACAGCCGATGCACCCCCACATCCTGCGCGAATGCCTGGTGCGTGTCGTTCCAGGTGTGCACCAGTTGCTGCCATTGCGCATCGTCCAGCAACGGCAACTCGCCGACGCGGCCGTTGCAATCCTGCACTACCTGGTGCAACAGACGGTGCCAGTGCGCGAGGAAACGCTCCAGGCCCGGTGCGTCAAACAGGTCGGTGGCGTAGGTCAGGGAGGCGTGGATGCCGTCAGCCGACTCCTGGGTGTCGAGGTTGAGGTCGAACTGCGACGTCTTGCTGTCCCACTCCAGCCCCTGCACCTGCAGGCCCGTGACGCTGCCGCCAGCGCGCTGGGTGTCGGTCTGGTGGTTGAACATCACCTGGAACAGCGGGTTGTAGCTCAGGCTGCGCTCCGGCTGCAGTGCTTCCACCAACTGTTCGAACGGCAAGTCTTGATGCGCCTGGGCCTCGACTGCGCGCTGACGGGTTTGTTGCAGCAGCTCGCGGAACGTCATCTGGCCGTCGATATCGGCCTTGAGGATCTGCGTATTGACGAAAAAGCCGATCAAACGCTCGGTTTCTACCCTGTTACGGTTGGCCACCGGCACACCGATGCGGATGTCGCCCTGGCCGCTGTAGCGATGCAGCACGGCCTGGAACGACGCCAGCAGCAACATGAACACCGTCACGCCTTCGCGTTGCGCCAGGCTTTTGAGGCCCGCCACCAGCGACGTTTCAAGTGTCAGATCGAGCCGCGCACCGCGGTAGCTCTGCACCGCAGGGCGTGGTCGGTCCATCGGCATTTCCAGTACCGGTTGCTCGCCACCCAGCATGCCGGTCCAGTAACCCAGCTGGCGCTCGCGCTCGCCCGCCTCCATCCAGCTGCGTTGCCACAGCGCGTAGTCGGCGTACTGGATCGGCAAGGCCGGCAATTGCAGGTCCTGCCCCTGGGCATGGGCGGCGTAGAGCTGGACCAACTCGTCGACCATGACCTGCATCGACCAGCCATCGGAGACGATGTGATGCTGTACCAGCACCAGCACATGTTCCTGGGGTGCCAGGCGCAACAGCTTGACCCGCAACAGCGGGCCTTGCTGCAAATCGAACGGCTGGGCGATTTCAGCCTCCACCAGGGCTTTGAGCTGTGACTCCTGAGCATCGACCAGCGCGATGTCCACCCGCGCCTGCTCGGCGATCACCTGCAAGGCGCTGTCGCCCTCCTCCTGCAAATGCGTGCGCAGGCTTTCATGGCGCATCACCAGCGTGTCAAAACTGCGCTGCAGCGCGGCCACATCCAAGTGGCCGGTCAGGCGCAGCGCCCTGGGCACATGATAGGCGGTGCTTTGTGGCTCCAGTTGCCACAGGAACCACTGGCGTTCCTGGGCGTAGGAGAGTCGAAGGGGTTCGCCTTCCTGGCGCTTGAAAACCGGGGCAATCTCAAACAGGTTGATGCCTTGCTGCTTGAGCATTACCGCCAACGCTTTCTTTTGTTGCGCCGAAAGTGACCCTACCGACTCGATTAATGCTTGCACGCCACGCCCCTCAGGAAATCAATTTATCCAAATCTTCTGCTGATAGACGTTTGAGGGCCTCCAAGGATTTAGCCAATGCGTCCTGCACCGGCGAATTATTTGTCTGCTGGGCCGCTACATGGGCACTGAAATCGGCCAGGGTCGGCGTGGTGAAGATCGATTTGACGTCGAATTCGGCGTGCAACTGCTCGCGCAGGCGCACCACCACCTGGGTGGCCAACAGGGAATGCCCGCCCAGTTCGAAGAAGTTGTCGTGCAGGCCTACCCGCTCCACGTCCAGCACGTCGGCCCAGATCGCGGCGATCTGTTGTTCCAGTTCACTGTTCGGGGCGACGTATTCCCGGGCTTGCAGGCTGGAGTCCGCTTTCGGCAGGGCCTTGCGGTCCAGCTTGCCGTTGGGGCTCAGGGGCATCTGCTCCAGCAGCATCCACTGGGCCGGGACCATATAGTCCGGCAGCTGTTGGGCCAGGTGGGCGCTCAGCACATCACGCCAGTCGTCACCGGTGTTTTGCAACACCAGGTAGCCCACCAGGTATTTGCCGTCCACCGCCAGCACGGCGGTCTCACGCACCCAGTCGTGTTCCAACAGACGCGCTTCGATTTCGCCCAACTCGATGCGCAGGCCACGCAGCTTGACCTGATGATCGATACGCCCGGCGTACTCGATCACACCGTCTTCGCGGTAGCGCGCCAGGTCGCCCGTGCGGTACAGGCGTTCGCCCTTGACGAACGGGTGGGCAACAAAACGCTCGGCAGTCAGTGCCGGACGGCGATGGTAACCTCGCGCCAGGCCGATGCCGCCCAGGTACAACTCGCCCAGCACACCGACGGGGACAGGTTCGAAGTTGCTGTCGAGGATGTAGCAACCGAGGTTGGCAATCGGGCGACCAATGGGCACCGCATCGCGGCCTTCATCGACACAGGTCCAGTGGGTCACGTCGATGGCGGCTTCGGTCGGGCCATACAGATTGTAGAGCCCGGCCTGGGGCAGCTTGGCGAACACCTGCTGCTGGGCATCCACCGGCAAGGCCTCGCCGCTGCATACGATGCGGTGCAGGGTATGACAGGTCGCCACCGTCGGGTCTTGCAGGAAGGCCTGCAACATCGACGGCACAAAGTGCAGCGTGGTGACCTGCTCTTGGTTGATCAGCTTGATCAGCTTGGCCGGATCGCGGTGATCCCCCGGCGCGGCCACCACCAGGCGCGAGCCGGTCATCAGCGGCCAGAAGAACTCCCACACCGATACGTCGAAGCTGAACGGGGTCTTTTGCAGCACCGTGTCGCTGACGTCCAGGCCATAAGCCTCCTGCATCCAGTGTAGGCGGTTGGCCAGGGCTGAATGACGGTTGCCGGCGCCTTTGGGTTGGCCGGTGGAGCCTGAGGTGTAGATCACGTAGGCGAGGTTTTCGCCATGCACCACGATTTGTGGATTGGCGTCGCTGTAGCCTTCGAATGTGGCTTCACCCAGCACCAGACTATTCAAGCCTTGCGGAATCGGCAGTTGCTCAAGCAAATGTGCCTGGGTCAACAGCAGTTTCACACCGCTGTCGTCGAGCATGTAGGCCAGGCGATCACGCGGGTATTCCGGGTCCAGCGGCACATAGGCGCCACCGGCCTTGAGTACGGCGAGTAGACCGACCACCATTTCGATGGAACGCTCCACGGCCAGGCCCACCAGCACGTCCGGGCCCACACCCGCTTCGATCAGGCGATGAGCCAGGCGGTTGGCACGACGGTTCAGCTCGGCGTAGCTCAAGCGCTGCTCGGCAAACACCAATGCCGGGGCGTGCGGCGTGCGCGCTGCCTGCTGCTCGATCAGTTGATGCACACAGTGCTGCAACGGGTAATCCCGCGCCGTGACGTTCCAGTCAACGACCACTTGTTGGCGTTCCGCCACCTCCAACATCGCCAGGTCGCCCAGGCGTTGTTGGTCGCCGTCGAGCATGGCTTGCAGCAGGTTGACCAGATGGCGGCCATAGCTTTGCACCGTGCTTGCCTCGAAATGCGCACGCGCATAGCCGAACTGCACTGACAGCGTGTCACCGACGTCCACCAACACCGTCAGCGGGAAGCTGGTTTGCTCGCGCGAATCCGGCAGGCCAAAACGGATACCGCTGCCGCCGCTCTGCTCCAGGGCCTTGGACACCGGGTAGTTTTCGAACACCAGGATATTATCGAACAAGGCCTCACCGCCCTGCCCGGCCCAGCGCTGGATATCGTACAGCCCGGTATGTTCATGCTCACGCAACGCCAGGTTCTGCGCCTGCACCGCTTGCAGCCAGTCGGCCACGGTCTGCTGGGCATCCACCGCGCAGATCACCGGCAAGGTGTTGATGAACAGGCCTATCTGCTGCTCCACCCCCGCCAACTCTGCCGGACGCCCGGCCACGGTGGCACCGAAAGACACCACCGACTGTCCGCTATGGCGCTGCAACAGGACCAGCCACGCCGCCTGGATCAAGGTGTTGAGCGTGACTTTGTTGTTGCGCGCGAAGGTTTCGAGGCGCGCAGTCAGCGGGCGATCCAGGCTGAGCTGATGCTCGCCATGCCCATCTACCGCCATCGGCTGGCTGCTGCCCAAACGCGTCGGCGCTTGCAGAGTGCTCAGTTGCTCACGCCAGAACGCTTCAGTCGCTGCGCCATCACGCTGTTGCAGCCAGCCAATGTAGTCGCGATAACGCCCGGCCGCTTCAGGCACCGCGACACCGGCATAACGTTGCAGCACTTCGCCGAACAGCCGCGAATTGCTCCAGCCATCCATCAAGATGTGATGGCTGGTGTAGATCAGTTCGTGGCGTTGCTCCTCGGTACGCACCAGTACCAGGCGCACAAGGGGCGCCTTGGACAGATCGAAGCCCTGACGACGTTGAGCTTCCTGAAGGTTCTGCAACTCCAGTTCGCGCTCCGGCATGGCGCGCCAATCGAGCTGTTCGATGACCAAACGGGCTTCGCGGTAGACCACTTGGCAGGGCCATTCCAGCTGGCCTTCCCAGAAGAACCCGCTGCGCAGTACGTCATGGGCTTGCACCGTGGCGTCCCAGGCCTGCTGGAACCGCGTCACATCCAGGCCATCGGCCGTCACGCGGATCTGGTTGATGTAGTCACCGGCCGCCTGTTCGTACAGGGTGTGGAACAACATGCCCTGCTGCATGGGCGACAGGGTGTAGATGTCTTCAACGGCTTCGGCGGCCAGCGGCAGGGATTCCAACTGCTGCTGGTTCAAGCGCGACAACGGGAAGTCGGAGACCGTCACGCCGTTGTTGCCGGGGGTGCAGCAGTGTTCGACCAAGGCCGTCAGTTCGCGGGTGAAGGCCTGGCTCAAGGCTTCGATCTGCGATGCATCGAACATCAGCGGACTGAACGTCCACCCCATGTGCAGTTCACCGCCGTACACCTGGCCATTCAACGTCAACCAGTTGCCCAGCGGCGCATCCGGACTTTGTTCGGTGCCGGAGCTTTCTGCCGAGGGTACGAACAGCCCTTGCGGCTGGTCAAAGCTGCCGTCGATCTGACCCAGGTAGTTGAAGGTGATGCGCGGTACCGGCAACGCGCTGAACACCTCACGCGTGGCATCGTCGCCCAGGTAGCGCAGTGCGCCGAAGCCCAGGCCCTTGTCCGGCACCGCACGCAGTTGCTCCTTGACCTGCTTGATCGAGGTGGCGAGGGATTCGGCCGGAGTCAGGCGCACCGGGAACAGGCTGGTGAACCAGCCCAGGGTGCGGGTCAGGTCGATGTCGTCGAACAGGTCTTCACGGCCATGGCCTTCCAGCTGGATCAGGCTGGAGGCTTGCCCGGTCCACTGGCAGATAACGCGCGCCAGGGCAGTCAGCAGCAGGTCGTTGATCTGGGTGCGATACGCCATGGGCGCCTGTTGCAGCAATTGCCGGGTGCGCTCGGCATCCAGTTGGCTGACCACCGTTTGGGCCAGGCGGCCCGGACGTGCGCCTTGCGGATCACGGCAAGGCAAATCCGTCGGCACGCCTTGAAGCTGTTGCAGCCAGAAGGCTTTTTCCGGCTCGATTGATTCGCTGCGGGCATGCGCCTGCAAACGCTCGGCCCAGGTTTTGAACGACGAGGTTTTGGCCGGCAATTTCTGCTGGCGATACAGGCTTTGCAGGTCTTCGAGGAACACCCGCCAGGACACACCGTCCACCACCAGGTGGTGCATGACCAACAGCAGGCGCTGTGAGCCGTCAGCCATGTCTGCAAGTACCGCACGCAACAATGCGCCTTGTTGCAGGTCGAGACTACGCTGGGCGCGTTCGCACAGGGTTTGCAGTTCAGCGGCGTCCTGCACGTTGGCCTGCCATAGCAGCGTTGCAGGTTGCGCATCATGCCGCGCGGTCCAGCCCTCGGCTTGCTGGCTAAAACTCAGGCGCAGTACGTCGTGGTGCTGGGTGAGCGCTTGCAGCGCAGCTTCCAATGGCTCAGCAAGAAGATATTGGCGTGGCGTTAGCAGCAAGGACTGGTTCCAGTGATGACGGTCCGGCAGGTCCATGTCGAAAAACAACTGTTGGAACGGCAACAACGGCGTCTCGCCCTGCACCGGGCCCTGGTCGATCACCTGTGCCGTCTGCAATTGCGCCACCCGCGCCAGGCTGCGCACCGTCTGGTGCTGGAACAGCGCCTTGGCGGTGAAATGAATACCGGCCGCCCGCGCGCGGCTGACCACCTGGATGGAGATGATCGAATCGCCGCCACGTTCGAAGAAGTTGTCGTTCAAACCCACCTGCTCGACACCCAGCACGTCGGCCCAGATTGCGGCGATCTGCTGTTCAAGCGCACTTTGCGGCGCTTCGTAGTGCTGAGTGGCTTCGGGTTTGGGCAGCGCCTTGCGGTCCAGCTTGCCGTTGGGGCTCAGGGGCATCTGCTCCAGCACCACCCATTGTGCGGGCACCATGTAGTCCGGCAGATGTTGACCCAGGTGCACGCCCAACGCGTCGCGCCAGTCATCACCGGCGTTTTGCAGCACCAGGTAACCCACCAGGTATTTGCCGTCGACCGCCAGCACAGCGGCCTCACGTACCCAGGCGTGTTCCAGCAGGCGCGCTTCGATTTCGCCCAGCTCAATGCGCAGGCCACGCAATTTGACCTGATGGTCGATACGCCCGGCGTATTCGATCACGCCGTTGTCGCGGTAGCGCGCCAAGTCGCCCGTGCGGTACAGGCGTTCGCCCTTGATGAACGGGTGAGCGACAAAACGTTCGGCGGTGAGCGCCGGACGACGGTGGTAACCCCGCGCCAGGCCGATACCGCCCAGGTACAACTCGCCCAGTACACCGACCGGCACCGGCTCAAAGTTGTTGTCGAGGATGTAGCAGCCGAGGTTGGCAATCGGACGGCCGATTGGCACCGCATCGCGGCCTTCATCGACGCAGGTCCAGTGGGTCACGTCGATGGCGGCTTCGGTCGGGCCGTACAGGTTGAAGAGCCCGGTGTGCGGCAGCTTGGCGAAGACCTGCTGCTGGGCGTCCACCGGCAGGGCTTCGCCGCTGCACACGATGCGCTGCAAGCTCTGGCAGGTCGACACCAACGGATCCTGCAGGAAGGCCTGCAACATCGACGGCACAAAGTGCAGCGTGGTGACCTGTTGTTGATTGATCAGGTTGATCAGTTTGGCCGGATCCCGGTGATCACCCGGCGCGGCCACCACCAGGCGCGCGCCGGTCATCAGCGGCCAGAAGAACTCCCACACCGACACGTCGAAGCTGAACGGGGTCTTTTGCAGCACCGTGTTGCTGGCGCCCAGGCCATAGGCTTCCTGCATCCAGTGCAAGCGGTTGAGCAACGCCGAATGACGGTTGCCCGCGCCTTTAGGCTGGCCGGTGGAGCCCGAGGTGTAGATGACGTAGGCAAGGTTTTCGCCATCCAGGGCAATACCTGGGTTGGCGTCGCTATAGCCTGAGTAATCGGACTCACCCAACACCAGGGTTTCCAGGCCTTGGGGAATCGGCAACTGTTCACGCAGATGCGCCTGGGTCAGCAGCAGTTTCACGCCACTGTCTTCCAGCATGTAGGCCAGGCGCTCACGCGGGTATTCCGGGTCCAGCGGCACATAGGCGCCACCGGCCTTGAGCACGGCAAGCAGGCCGACCACCATGTCGATGGAGCGCTCCACGGCCAGCCCCACCAGTACGTCCGGTCCAACGCCGGCCTCAATCAGGCGATGGGCCAGGCGGTTGGCGCGGCTATTCAATTGTGCGTAGTTCAGGGACAAGTCGTTGAAACACAGCGCCAGTGCTTCCGGCTGCGCCAGCGCCTGGGCTTCGATCAACTGGTGCACCCACTGCCCTTGCGGATAGTCGCGCTCGGTGGCGTTCCACTGACAGAGGATTTGCTCGCGCTCATGGGCGTTGAGTGTCGCCAGGTCCTGCAAAGGCAACGCGCTGTTCGCCACCGCGTCACGCAGCAGGCTCAGCCAATGTTCACCCATGCGCGTGACAGTCGCAGCGCTGAACAGGTCGGTGGCGTAGGTCAACGAGGCCCAGATGCCCTCGCCGCTCTCCTGGGTATCCAAGCTCAGATCAAACTGAGCGCTGTGGCTGTCCCATTCCAGGTTGGCCACGCGCAGGCCGGGTAGCTGCTGCGCGGCGGCAGTTGAATTGGCCTGGTGGCTGAACATCACCTGGAACAGCGGGTTATGGCTCAGGCTACGCTCGGGTTGCAGCGCTTCCACCAGTTGTTCGAAGGGCAGGTCCTGGTGGGCCTGGGCTTCCAGCGCACGGCGCTTGGTGTGCTGCAGCAACTGGGCAAAACTCATCTGGCCATCAAGGTCGGCCTTGAGCACTTGCGTGTTGACGAAGAAGCCGATCAGTGACTCGGTCTCGACACGGTTGCGGTTGGCAATCGGCACGCCGACGCGAATATCCGGCTGGCCGCTGTAGCGGTACAGAAACGCCTGGAACGAGGCCAGCAACAGCATGAACATCGTCACACCTTCACGCTGTGCCAAGGCTTTCAATCCTGCAGCCAATGCCGGTTCCAGCGCGATGTCCTGACGCGCACCACGAAAGCTCTGTTGCGCCGGGCGCGGCTGGTCGAACGGCAGTTCCAGAACCGGCTGCGTACCGCTGAGCTGCTCGCGCCAGTACGCCAGTTGACGGGCCTTCTCCCCCGCTTCCATCCAGCTGCGCTGCCACAGCGCGTAGTCGGCGTACTGGATCGGCAGCGGCGCCAAGGCACAGTCCTGGCCCTGGCTGTAGGCAGCGTAGAGTTGCATCAGCTCTTGCACCATCACGCCCATCGACCAACCGTCGGAGACGATATGGTGCTGCACCAGGACCAGCACGTGCTCCTCTTCACTCAGTGCGAACAAGCTGACGCGCAGCAACGGGCCTTGCTGCAAGTCGAAGGGACGGGCGATTTCAGCTTCTACCAATGCCTTGAGGTTTGCCTCCTCAACCGTGCTTTCGACAATTTGAATCTCTGCACAGGCCAGCACCTCCTGGGCACGCTGCTCACCGTCCAGGTGCAGGCGCGTGCGCAGGCTTGCGTGACGTGCCACCAGGGTGTCGAAACTGCGTTGCAAGGCCGCCTTGTCCAGGCGCCCACTCAGGCGCAGGGCGCCGGGGACGTGGTAGGCGGCACTGTCCGGGTCCAACTGCCAGAGAAACCACTGGCGTTCCTGGGCGTAGGACAGCGGCAGGTGCTGGCCGTCCTCGCGGATGGAGGCAATCGGCATCTGGGCGAAGCTCATGCCCCGGCTTTGCAGACGCTGGTAAAACTGCTCGCGCTGTTCCAGAGGCAGGCGAAGAAAGCGCGAAACCAGATCGATGTTAGGGTTGGAAAGCATGGTTCAAATCGCCTCTAGTTCGCTCAAAAAGTCACGAAGATCATCAAAGTCTTCCGCGCTGCCGGCACGGAAGGTAGCGGCTGCCTGTACATAGGCGCGCAGCGTTTCGGTCTGGAACACTTCCAGCAGCGGCACTTCCAGGCCCAGCTCGGCCTGGACCCGTGAGGTAATCTGGATCGCCAGCAGGGAATGGCCGCCCACTTCAAAGAAGTTGTCGTTCAGGCCCACTTGCGGCAGGCGCAGCACCTCGGCCCAGATCGCGGCGATCTGCTGCTCAAGCTCAGTTTCGGGGGCCACATAGGCTTGTTGCAGCAGGCTTGCGTCCGGTTGCGGCAAGCCTTTGCGGTCGAGTTTGCCGTTGGGCGTCAGCGGCATCTGCGCCAGGAACATGAAGTGCGTCGGCACCATGTAGTCCGGCAGGCGGGCTTTCAGGGCGCGGCGCAGGCTGTCGCGGAACTCCGCCTGGTCGGCCAGGTTGGCATCCGCCGGCACCACGTAGGCCACCAGTTGCTTGCCGGTCGGACCTTCCTGGGCGACCACCACGGTTTCACCGACGTTGTCCTGCTCACGCAGACGCGCTTCGATCTCGCCCAATTCGATACGGAAACCACGGATCTTCACCTGATGGTCGACACGCCCGAGGTAATCCACCACCCCGTCCGGACGACCACGGGTCAGGTCGCCGCTGCGATACACGCGGCTACCTGGCTTGCCAAACGGGTCCGGCACAAAGCGTTCCGCCGTCAGTGCCGGACGCTCCAGGTACCCACGGGCCACGCCTTCGCCGCCCAGGTACAACTCGCCGGCCACGCCGACAGGTTGAAGATTGAGTTGCGAGTCGAGTACGTAGCCGCTGCGGTTGCCCAGCAAGGTGCCGATTGGAGCATAAACCGCGCCGCACGGATCGCCTCGGCGGGCTTTCCACAGCAACGGCGTGACCACGGTTTCAGTCGGGCCGTAGCCGTTGAACAGGTAGGTCGGTTTGAGCGCGCGCCAAGCCAGGTCATAACTGGCCTGGGCGACCGCGTCACCGCCAAAGCAGTACACACGCACCTTCGGTGGGTTGCCGTCACGCTCAGCATGCTCGGCCAGCTGTTGCAGGTAAACCGGCGGGAACACCGCCATGGTCACGTTATGGCGATGCATTTGCTGGTAGGTGTATTCCGGCAGCCACAGGCTGTCGTCACGGATCAACACGCTGGCGCCGTTGATCAACGGGTGCATCCAGCCTTCGTGGGAGCCGTCGAAGGCGAACGACATGAAGTGCAGTTCGCAGTCAGACGGGCTGGTTTCATAACGCTCGCCGGTCGCGATGATGTGCGCCACCAACGGGCCGTGGGACACCGCCACGCCCTTGGGCAGGCCGGTGGAGCCGGAGGTGTAGATCACGTAGGCGAGGTTGTCGCCGTCCAGTTTCACGTCCGGTGCGGTGTCGCGGTAATCAGCCCAGTCTTCGCTGCGATCAATCGTCAGAGTGTCCAAGCCCTCGGGAATCGGCAATTGCTGCAACGCGCGGCTATGGGTCAGCAACAATTGCGCACGGCTGTCTTGCATCATGTAGAGCAGGCGGTCACGCGGGTATTCGATGTCCAGCGGCACATACACGCCACCGGCTTTCATCACCGCCAGGAACGCCACCATGATTTCAGCACTGCGCGGCATGGCAATCGCTACGCGCACTTCCGGGCCGACGCCACGGGCGATCAGCGCATGGGCCAGGCGGTTGGCCTGGCGGTCCAGCTCGCCGTAGGTGAGTGTCTGCGCATCGAACTTCACCGCCACGGCCTGCGGGGTTTCACCGGCACGATCAGCCACCCGCTCGTGCACCAGACGCTCGGCCGAGAAGCCGGCGTCGGTCTGGTTCCACAGTTGCAGGATGTGCTGTTGCTCATCCGGGCCCAGCAGGTTCAATTGGCTGATGGGTTGCTGTTGATCGACAACCATCGCCTGCAACAGGTTCTGCCAGTGGCCAGCCATGCGCTCGATAGTCGCCGGGGAGAACAGGTCGGTGGCGTAACTCAGCGAGGCACGCAGCGTCGCCTGGCTTTCTTCCACGTCCAGTGCCAGGTCGAACTGCGCCACGCCTTCATCCCAGCTCAGCACCTCGACGTCCAGCTCGACAAGGCGTTGCAAATGACGATCGGCCGAAGTCACGCGATGGTTGAACAGCACTTGGAACAGCGGGCTGAGGCTCATGCTGCGTTCGGGTTGCAAGGCTTCGACCAGTTGCTCGAACGGCAGGTCCTGATGGGCCTGGGCTTCGAGGGAACGCTGGCGGGCCTGTTGCAGCAGTTGCACCACGCTCATCTGCCCGTGGATATCGGCCTTGAGCACCTGGGTGTTAACGAAAAAGCCGATCAGCCCTTCGGTTTCCAGGCGATTGCGGTTGGCAATCGGCACGCCGACACGCACGTCTTCCTGGCCGCTGTAGCGGTGCAGCAACGCCTGGTAGGACGCCAACAGCACCATCGGCAACGTCACGCCGACGCTCTGCGCCAAGCGACGCAGACCGGCCAGGAGCTGCGGCTGCAGTTCAATACCCAGACGCGCACCACGGTGACTTTGAACCGCTGGGCGCAGGTAATCGAAAGGCAACTCCAGTACCGGCTGCACGCCGCCCAACTGGGCCTGCCAGTAGGCCAATTGGCGGGCCTTTTCACCGGCCTCCATCCAGTTGCGCTGCCACAGGGCGTAGTCGGCGTATTGAATCGGCAAGGCCGGCAAATCGGGCATCTGCCCCTGGCTGAAGGCAGCGTAAAGCTGCACCAGCTCCTCGACCATCAATTGCATCGACCAGCCATCGGAGACGATGTGGTGCTGCACCAGCACCAGCACATGATCCTCTGTGGCCAGGCGCAGCAGCTTGGCACGCAGGAGCGGCCCGCGCAGCAGGTCGAACGGTTGCGCAACGACCTCTGCGACCTGAGCCTTGAGGCTGGCTTCAGCAGCTTCAGCCTGGTCGATTTCAATCAGGCCCGAGTCTTCAATCACCTGCACCGTACCGACGGAGTCCTGGCGCAAATGGGTACGCAGGCTTTCATGGCGTGCCAGCAAGGTGTCGAAACTGCGTTGCAGTGCGGACAAGTCCAACGGGCCTTTCAAACGCAATGCGCTGGGGATGTGATACGCCGTGCTGTGCGGGTCCAGTTGCCAGAGGAACCATTGGCGTTCCTGGGCATAGGACAGCGGCAATGGTTGGTTGCGATCGGCCTTGAGCAACGCTGGCGCCGTCACGCCCGCCTCACCCAGGGCCCGCACGAAATCACCCAGCAACGGGTGTTCAAAGAGGGTCTTGAGCGGCACTTCCAACGCGAGAGCCTGGCGAACCCGCGACACGATGCGCGTGGCCAGCAGTGAATGCCCGCCGAGTTCGAAGAAGTGGTCGTCGAGACCGACCTTCGGCAGGTCCAGCACTTCGGCCCAAATGGCCGCGACCTGTTGCTCACGTGGCGTCACTGGCGCGACATGGCCCTTGCTCAGCAGCGCTGCGTCCACTGCCGGCAATGCCTTGCGGTCCAGCTTCCCGTTGGGGGTCAGCGGCAGGCTGTCGAGGAACATCAGGTGCGCCGGCACCATGTAGTCCGGCAGGCGTTCGCGCAGGGCGGCCTTGTAGACCTCTGGCGCATCAGGCGCAGGGCTGACCAGATAAGCGATCAGGCGGTCGTTGTCGGCCAGGACCACGGCCTCGCGCACGCCGGCATGCTCGCGCAGGCAGGCTTCGATTTCGCCGAGTTCAATGCGGAACCCACGCACCTTGACCTGATGGTCGACCCGGCCGATGTACTCCACCACACCGTCGACACGGTAGCGGGCCAGATCGCCAGTGCGATACAAACGCTCACCGGGTGCACCATACGGGTTGGGCACAAAGCGCTCAGCCGTCAGTGCGGGGCGCTCATGGTAACCCCGCGCCAGGCCAACGCCGCCGATCAGTAGCTCACCCGCCGCGCCTACCGGGCTGGGTGTCAACCCGGCGTTGAGGATAAACAATGCGGTATTGGCGATAGGCCGCCCGACCGAAGGTTGCGCCTCATGCAGGCGATGGGCGGCCGACCAGATGGTGGTTTCCGTCGGTCCATACAGGTTCCACAAAGTCCCTTGCAGGTCGAGCAGACGCTGGGCGAGGTCCGTCGGCAAGGCTTCGCCGCCGCACAGGCTCTTGATCCCGTGCAGCAGTGGGGCACGCGGGCTCTCCAGCAGCATGCGCCAGGTCGACGGCGTGGCTTGCAGTACGTTGGCGCACTGGCTGCGCACCAGGTCGATGATCGCTTCCGGGTCGAGGGCCAGTGACTGGTCACTCAACAACACGGTGGCGCCCACCGCGAGCGGTACAAAGAGCTCCAGGGCGAAGATATCGAACGAGAACGTCGTCAGCGACAACATCCGCGCGTCCGTACCGATGTCCAGCGTGCTGGCCATCCCACAGGTAAAGCTGCACAACGCCTGGTGGCGCACCATCACCCCCTTGGGCTTGCCCGTGGAGCCGGAGGTGTAGATCACGTAGGCCAAGTGTTCCGGTGTGACATTGACGTGCGGGTTGTGCTCGGCAGCGTTGGCATCATCGACCATCAGCACCTGCAGCCCCTGCGGCTGTACCAGACGACCCTCAAGATGTGACTGGGTCAGCAACACGCGAGCGCGGCTGTCTTCAAGCATGTAAGCCAGGCGCTCCGCCGGGAACTGCGGGTCGAGCGGTACATAGGCGCCGCCTGCCTTGAGGGTCGCCAGCAAGCCGACCACCATCTCCACGGAGCGCTCGACATGCACCGCCACCAGCACGTCCGGCCCCACACCGGCCGCGATCAGGCGATGGGCCAGGCGATTGGCGCGACGGTTGAGTTCGCCGTAGCTGAGGGCTTGGCCATTGAATTGCAGTGCCAGCGCGTCCGGTTGTGCCAGGGCTTGAGCCTCGAACAGTTGCTGGACGCAGCGCTCGCGGGGATAGTCGACAGCCGTGTCGTTCCAGGTCTCGACCATCTGTTGCCAGTGCGACGCGCTGAGCATCGCCAGTTCGTCCACAGCTTGTGATGCATCGCGCACCACGGCGCGCAGCAGGTTTTGCCAGTGCTCGGCCAAGCGCTCGACGGTCGCGGCGTCGAACAGGTCGGTGGCATAGGTCAGGGACGCCCACAGACCGTCGGCGGACTCTTCGGTCTCCAGGTTCAGGTCGAACTGTGTGCTGTGCCCGGCCCAATCCACCGGCTGCAAGTCCAGGCCAGGCAAGCGCACCGACGCGGCGCGCGGGTTGTCCTGGTGGTTGAACATCACTTGGAACAGCGGGTTGTGGCTGAGACTGCGCTCCGGTTGCAGGGCTTCCACCAGTTGTTCAAACGGCAGGTCCTGGTGAGACTGAGCTTGCAGGGCGTGCTGCTTGACCTGGGCGAGCAATTGCTCGAATGCCATCTGCCCGTGCACATCGGCCTGCAACACTTGGGTGTTGACGAAAAAGCCGACCAGGCGCTCGGTTTCCAGGCGATTACGGTTGGCGATCGGCACGCCGACGCGAATCTGCGACTGGCCACTGTAGCGATGCAGCAGGGTCTGGAACGACGCCAGCAGCACCACGAACAGGGTCACGTCCTGACGCTGGGCCAGGGCCTTGAGTTCAGCCACCAACCCGCTGTCCAGATGGACTTGCCGGCGCGCGCCGCGATGGCTTTGCACCGCAGGGCGCGGATGATCCAGGGGCAACTCCAGCACCGGATGCTCGGTGCCCAGGCGTGTGCACCAGTAATCGAGTTGGCGCTGTTTTTCACCGGCCGCCATCCACTCGCGTTGCCACAGGGCATAGTCGGCATATTGAATCGGCAGCGCAGCCAACGGGGTGTGGCCCTGATAGAGCGCCACCAGTTCGTCGACCATCACGTGCATCGACCAACCGTCGGAGATGATGTGGTGCTGGGTGATCACCAGCACATGGTGCTCAGGCTCGACTTCCAGCAATTTGACGCGCATCAGCGGGCCAGTCACCAGGTCGAACGGGCGCTGGATTTCCTGCGCCACGGCGTGCTCGATGGCCGAGGCCTCCACGCGCTGCTGTTCGATCGGTACAGCCAGGCTTGGATGAATGACTTGCCAGGTGTGCTCGCCCTCTTCCACAAAGGTGGTGCGCAACGGCTCATGACGTTTCACCAGGGCCTGGAACGCCTGCTCCAACGCCGCGACATCCAGCTTGCCGCGCAGGTGCAGCGCACTCGGCACATGGTAGGCAGCGCTGGACGGGTCCAATTGCCAGAGGAACCATTGGCGTTCCTGGGCAAATGACAGTACCAGCGGCTGGTCACGTGTCACCGCCACAAGTGGCAGTGCCGTGGTGGCCTGCAACCCTGCGCAAGCGGCTGCGAACGCTTCGAGCGTCGGCTGTTCGAACAGCGTGCGCAAAGGCACTTCCAGCTTGAGGTCATGGCGCACCCGCGAGACCACTTGGGTGGCCAGCAGCGAATGGCCGCCACGCTCGAAGAAGTGGTCATTGAGGCCCACCTGCTCCACCTGCAACACGGTTTGCCAGATGGCGGCCAGTTGCATTTGCAGGGCATTTTGCGGGGCAGCATAGGCCTGGCGCGCTTGATTCAGGTCTGGCGCCGGCAGCGCGCGACGGTCGAGCTTGCCGTTGTTGTTCAATGGCAGCGCATCGAGGATGACCCAATGCCCCGGCACCATGTAGTCCGGCAGGGACTGGCGCAAGGTGGCGGCCAATGCGGGCATGTCCAGGGGCTGCCCATTGACGGGCACCACGTACGCCACCAATTGCGTGCCCGTCGCACTCGACTGCGCGATGACGGCGGCTTCGCGCAACTGCGGCATGGCTTGCAGGCTGGCTTCGATCTCGCCCATTTCCACGCGGAAACCACGGATCTTCACTTGATGATCGATGCGGCCGACGTACTCAAGCGCACCCGCCGCGTTGTAACGGGCCAGATCGCCGCTGCGGTAGAGACGCGAACCCGGCACGGCGGAAAACGGGTCCGGCAGGAAGCGTTCAGCGGTCAGCGCCGGACGATCGAAATAGCGCTGGGCCAGGCCGTGTTCGGCGCCGATGCACAATTCGCCAACGCCCTCTGTTGCCAACAGGTCGAAACCGCTGTCCAGCACATACAAGGAGCGCCCCTGGATCGCCCGGCCAATCGGCACGCCGAACGCATCGCTGGCATCCGCCACCTGGCAGTCGTGCACGCTGGACACCACGGTCGCCTCGGTAGGCCCGTAGGTATTGACCAGGCGCACGTCGCCCAGGCCAGCGGCGTACCAGGCGCGCAGCCCTTCCACCGACATTGCCTCGCCGCCCACATGCACCTGGCGCAGGTTGCCCAGGCTGCGTGAGTCGACAGCACATTCCTTGGCGAGCAAGTACCAGTAAGCGGCTGGCAAATCCGCCAGGGTCACGCCTTGTTCGACGATTTCCCGAGCCAACTGCCCGGCGTCCCACAGTTCGTCGCCGCGCATGATCAACGCAGCGCCGACACACAGGGGTGGGTAGCATTGCTCGACGAAGCCGTCGAAGCTGAAGGTCGCGAATTGCAACACGCGGTCCGCAGCACTCAAGCGGCTATAGGCCTCGGCGCTGTCGCAGAATTGACCGAGGGCGGCATGATCGATCGCCACACCCTTGGGCTGGCCAGTAGAGCCGGAGGTGTAGATCACATACGCGAGGTCAGCGGCGTTTGTGTGATTGAGTGGATTGGTCGACGGGTAGTCTGCCAACTCTGTACCGGAGGCGGTGAAGTCCACACGCTCCAGCCCTTGAGGCAGCGGCAGGTCGGCGAGCAACCCGATTTCGCTGAGCAGCAGATCGAGGCGGCTGTCCGACAGCATGTAAGTCAGGCGATCCAGCGGGTAGCTCGGGTCGAGCGGCACATAGGCGGCGCCGCTCTTGAGCACGGCGAGCAAGCTGACAATCAATTGCGGACCCCGTCGAGCCGCCAGACCGACGCGTTGGCCAGGCCCAATGCCCAGCGCCAACAGGCGATGGGCCAGACGGTTTGCAGAATCATTGAGCTGCGCATAGCTCAAGCGTGCATCGCCAGCTTGTACCGCCAGCGCCTCCGGCGTGGCGACGGCCTGGGCGGCGATACGTTCGTGTACGCGCAGGTCATTTTGTGCAGCACCTGCCGACTGGCTGAGGGCGAGCACGTCGCGCTGGGCAACGGTATCGAGCAGACGCAGATTGCCAAGCGGTGCCTGGGCATCGGCGAGCATCTGAACCAGCAGATGTTGCAGGTTGCCACTCAGCCGAGCGACCTGCTGCGCGCCGAAACGCGCTTGGTCATAGCCAAACTCCAGGCGCAGGCTGGCGCCCAGCTCGATCCCCAGGGTGAGCGGATAGTGGGTCTGTTCATGGTTGTGCAGGCGGCCGAACGCCAGGCCGGCGGGCGCGCCTTGTTTCAAGGCTTCGGCCACCGGGAAGTTTTCGAATACCAGCAAGGTGTCGAACAGCGCACTGCCCTGCTGCCCCGCCCAACCCTGGATGTCATACAGAGGCACATGTTCGTGGTCGCGCAGGCTCAGGTTGAGCGCTTGCAGTTCGCTCAACCAGCCGGCAACCGACTGCGCGGGCGAGGCTGCGCTGACAATGGGCAGCGTGTTGATGAACAGGCCCAGTTGTTGCTCGATCCCCGGCAATGGCGCCGAGCGGCCTGCGACAGTGGCGCCAAAGGCCACGCAGTCTTGCCCGGTATAGCGTTGCAGCAACAGGCTCCAAGCGCCTTGCAGCACGGTGTTGAGGGTGATTTTCTGGCGGCGGGCAAACTCACCGAGGGCCTGCGTGAAATCGCCCTCCAGCAGCACTTGATGATCGGCCATTCCCTTGCCGTCGGTCGGCACACGCAGCGCCTGCGCCAGTAAGGTCGGCGTTTGCAACGGTGCCAGGCTGGCCTTCCAGAACGCTTCGCCTGAGGCTTGCTGCTGCAACCACCCCAGGTAATCACGGAACTGCCCCAGCGGCGTCGGCACCTGTTGCCCGGCATAGTGAGCGATGACTTCGCCGAGCAACTGGGCGTTACTCCAGCCGTCCATGAGGATGTGGTGGCTGGTGAAAATCAGATGCCAGGCAGTGCCGGAACCTCGCACCAGCATCAGGCGAAACAGCGGCGCCGCATTCAGCGCAAAGCCTTTCGCCCGTTCGGCAGCGGCGAGCGCATCAAAATCGGCTTCGATGTCTTCGATCACTTGCAACTGCACATCCACCTGGCGCTGGATCACTTGGTGGGCGCTTTCCAGACCAAGCCAGTGGAAGCTGCTGCGCAGGATGTCATGGCGGTCCAGCGCGGCCTGCCAGGCACGGCCGAATGCCAGCAAGTCCAAACCGTCGATATCCAGGCGCAACTGGTTGATGTAAGCCTCGGCCTCGGGCTCGTACAGCGTATGGAACAACATACCCTGCTGCATCGGCGACAGCGGGTAGACATCGGCAATCGCCGGCCCGGCGATGGGCAAGGCGTCCAACTGCTGCTGGGTCAGGCGTGCCAACGGAAAATCAGAAGGGGTGACTTGCCCTGCCGGCGTGTCGCAGCAATGCTCGATCAAGGCTTTGAGTTCGGCCACGTAGTCATCCGCCATGCGCTGGACCGTCGCGGCATCGAACATCTCACGGCTGAAACCCCACTGCAGGGCCAGTTCACCGCCATACACCTGCCCTTCCACCGTCAGCCAGTTAGCCAGCGGCGCGTCAGGATCCTGGGCCTGCCCACTGCCTTGGGTAGCCGGAACGAACAGCGCCGACTCGTTGAACTGGCGGTCGAACTGGCCCAGGTAGTTGAAGGTGATGCGTGGCGTAGCCAGGTTCGACAGGGCTTCGCGGGTATCCGGCGTACCCAGATAGCGCAGCAGGCCGTAGCCGATGCCCTTGTGCGGTACGGCGCGCAGTTGCTCTTTTACCGATTTGATTGCAGCCGACAGCTCGCCATCGGCTTGCAGGCGTACTGGGAACAGACTGGTGAACCAGCCGACAGTGCGGCTCAGGTCAACCGTGTCGAACACGTCTTCGCGACCATGGCCTTCCAGTTGGATCAGCGCGGCGGGCTGTTCGCTCCAGCGGCTGATGACGCGCGCCAGGGCAGTCAGCAGCAGGTCGTTGACCTGGGTGCGGTAGGCCGCTGGCGCGTCCTGCAGCAGTTGACGGGTATGTTCGGCACTCAGGCGAATATCGACTTTGCTGCCCAAGCGGTTTTGCAGGCCACCGTGGGGGTTATCGCACGGCAGATCGACGTTCGTGGTCTGGGCCTGCCAGTACGGCAGTTGCTCGTCCAGCGTCAACGCATGGGCCTGCAATTGCTGCGCCCACAGTTGATAGGCGCTGGTCTTGGCCGGCAATGCGGTATTGCGGTAAGCCTGTTGCAGGTCTTCGAGCAGGATGCGCCACGATACGCCGTCTACCGCCAGGTGATGCACCACCAGCAGCAAGCGCTGGGAGCCGTCGGCCATCGCCACCAGGGCAGCACGCAACAACGGGCCCAGCTCAAGATCAAGACTGCGCTGGGCTTCGTCGCAGAGTGCGGCCAACTCAGCATCGTCAGCCACTTGGGTTTGCCACACCTCAGCCGTGGTCACAGGCTCGGCATGGGTTTGCTGCCACCCGTCAGCCTGTTGCACAAACCGCAGGCGCAGGGCGTCGTGGTGGTTGATCAGTTGGGTCAACGCCGCTTCAAGCCGTGCAGGCTCCAGGGTTTCCCGTGGCGTCAGCAGCAGCGACTGGTTCCAATGCTGACGCGCTGGAATCGCCTGCTCGAAAAAGCTCTGTTGCACGGGCGTGAGAATGACTTCGCCGGTGACTGGCCCTTGGTCGATGATAGTCGCCTGCTCGCGGGTCGCGACCAGCGCCAGACTACGCACGCTCTGGTACTGGAACAGGTCTCGCGGGCTGAGGCGAATCCCCGCCTGGCGTGCACGGCTGACCACCTGGATGGAGATGATCGAATCGCCGCCCAGCTCGAAAAAGTTGTCTTCCAAGCCGATCTGCTCCACACCCAGCACATCGCACCAGATCGCTGCCAAGGTTTTCTGCAGGTCGTTTTCCGGTGCGACATAAGCCTGTTGTGGCGCAGCATCCGGCACCGGCAAGGCCTTGCGATCAAGCTTACCGTTGGCAGTCACCGGCAGCTTGGCCAGGTGCACCCTATGAGTGGGTACCATGTACTCCGGCAGGCTGCTCAGCAGCCAGGCCTTGAGATCGACCGGCGCCTGGTCTTCCAGCACCAGGTAGGCCACCAACTGCTTGCCGCCCTGCACCAGCACCACCGCCTCGCGCACCGAAGGGTGTTGCATCAGGCGCGTCTCGATTTCACCCAGCTCGATACGCAAGCCACGCAGCTTGACCTGATGGTCGAGGCGGCCGAGGTATTCGATGACGCCGTCGCCCCGTTGGCACACGCGGTCGCCGGTACGGTACAAGCGCGCACCGTCACCGAAGGGGCTGGGTACAAAACGTTCTGCGGTGAGCGCCGGACGCCGATGGTAACTACGGGCCAGACCAATACCGCCCAGGTACAGCTCGCCGCTGACGCCAGCGGGAACCGGGTTGAGCTGGGCATCGAGCACGTAGGTGCCGAGGTTAGCGATGGGGCGGCCGATGGGCACGCTGTCGGCGCCTTCGTCGACGCAGGTCCAATGGGTGACGTCGATGGCGGCTTCGGTTGGGCCGTACAGGTTGAACAGACCGGCTTGGGGCAACTTGGCAAACACTTGCAATTGCGCATCCAGCGGCAAGGCTTCGCCACTGCAGACGATGCGGCGCAGGCTCGTGCAAGCCTGCACGCCCGACTCATGGATAAACGCCTGGAGCATCGACGGCACAAAGTGCAACGTGGTGATGCCGTGCTGCCCAATCGTCTCGATCAGGCGTGCCGGTTCGCGATGCTCGCCGGGCGCTGCTACCACCAGGTGTGCGCCGGTCATCAGCGGCCAGAAGAACTCCCACACCGACACATCGAAGCTGAACGGGGTTTTCTGCAGGACCGCATCGCTGGCGTCCAGGCCATAGGCTTGCTGCATCCAGCACAGGCGGTTGACCAGCGCACGATGGCTGTTGCCGGCGCCCTTGGGCTTGCCGGTGGAGCCGGAGGTGTAGATCACGTAGGCCAGGTTCAGCGCGTGAAGCGTAACGTTTACCGGTTCGGTGCTGTAACCATCAAGCCAGCCGGCAGACTGGTCCAGGGCAATCACTTGAATGCCTTCGACAGGCAACAACGGCAACAGACTGTGCTGACTGAGCAGTAACTGAATACCGCTGTCCTCGATCATGTAGGCCAGGCGTTCCTGGGGATACTCAGGATCCAAAGGGACGTAGGCGCCACCTGCCTTGAGGATAGCCAGCAGGCCGACCACCATTTCAATCGAGCGCTCAACGCAGATTCCGACCAGAGCGTCCGGACCTACGCCCTTCTCGCGCAAGGCATGGGCCAGTTGGTTGGCGCGGGCATCAAGCTGGGCATAGGTCAGCGTTGTGGCACCGAACACCAGCGCTGGCGCGTCGGGCGTGGCCTGTACCTGGTCTTCGATCAGGTGATGGATGCCGCGCTCGATCGGGTACGCCTCGGCGGTCTGGTTCCAGCTGTGGACCAGCACTTGCTGCTCATCCGCATCCAGCATCGGCAACTCACCGATGCGCTGCGCACCGTCGGCCACCATGGCCTGCAACAGACGGATCCAATGCCCAGCCATGCGCTCGATGGACGCCGCGTCGAACAGGTCATTGGCGTAGGTCAACGCGGCGTGCAGGGTGCCGGATTTTTCATAGGTGTCGAGGGTCAGGTCGAACTGAGTGGTGCGGCCTTGCCACTCCACCAGCGCCAGCTCCAGGCCGGAGGCCGTGCTGACGCTCGCAATGTCGGCCACCACCGGCTGGTGGTTGTACATGACCTGGAACAACGGCGTATGGCTGAGGCTGCGCTCGACCTTGAGGGCCTCCACCAGGCGCTCGAACGGCAATTCCTGATGGGCCTGGGCGCCCAGTGCGTGTTCCTTGATGCTTTGCAATAACTCGGTGACAAGGGTTTGCCCGGTCAGCTCGGTGCGTAGCACTTGGGTATTGACGAAAAAGCCGATCAGCCCTTCGACTTCAGTACGGTTGCGGTTGGCGATTGGCACGCCGACGCGGATATCGCCCTGCCCGGTGTAGCGATGCAGCAGTACGTTGAACGCGCCGAGCAACAGCATGAACAGGGTAACGTTGTGCTTTTGCGCGCAGCTGCGCAGTTGTGCGGCCAGCGCGGGTTCGATCGCGAAGTTATGGCGCGTACCCTGATAGCTCGGCATGGCCGGGCGTGGGCGATCCGTGGGCAGTTCCAGCACCGGGTGCTCATCGCCCAGGCGCGCTTGCCAGTACTCCAATTGTCGAGCCTGCTCACCCGCTTCCAACCAGCGACGTTGCCACAGGGCGTAGTCGCTGTACTGGATCGGCAAGGCCGGCAGTTGCGGCGTTTCATTGCGCTCATGGGCGTCGTAGCAGCGGATGAACTCCTCGATCAGCACGTTCATCGACCAACCGTCGGAGACGATGTGATGCAGGGTCAGCAGCAACACGTGCTCCTGCGTGTCGAGCGTGAGCAATTGCACGCGCAATAGCGGGCCGTTCTCCAGATCGAACGGCAGCAGCGATTGACGGATCGCGGCGTCGTTGACGGCTTGTTCGCGCTCAGCAGGAGCCATGTGGCTCAGGTCGAGTTGTTCGACGACCAATGATTTTGCTGTCGCGACCTGCAATAGGCGCTCATCGGCCTGTTGCTGGAACACGGTGCGCAGGGTTTCGTGGCGCGCGACCAGGCTCGCAAATGCTTGCTCCATCGCTTCCAGGTTCAACGTGCCTTTGAGGCGTACAGCGCCAGGCAGGTTGTAGGCGCCACTGGCCGGGTCCAATTGCCAGAGAAACCACATGCGCTGCTGCGCGTAGGACAGCGCCTGGCGATCCTGCGCCTCCACCCCTGCCGGAATCGGAAACCGGGAAAAATCGACCCCTTCTTTCTGCAAGGCCTGCAGGAACAATTGGCGTTTTTCCAGGGGCAACCCGATAAACCGGCGAGCAAGTTTCAAGGAGTCTTCAGCATTCATTTCTTGGAGTCCGGAGCAATAGGCGGGAAGCACAAAGGCACGTCGTCCCTATAAAACGAACCGGACAGGGAAAAATTAGCGGGGAGTCGATGGCGTGGAGCGAGGTGTCATCAAGGGTTACATCAATCTCAGCAGAGACACCCGAACCCGAGCTAGCATTGACGAACACCACTTTTTGCAACTACATTTAGTTACACGCAGGGAACGCCGTGTCCAAAAATGAAAAGCTGCTTGCCAACCTGCTCAATGAGCACATGGCATTTACCTGGCCTGAGCTCGTAACGCTGCTGCGACGACTGGGCTACACACAGATTGAAGGGGCTGGAAGCCGGGTCAAATTCGACATCGGCGACCCCAGTGCAATGATCACCTTGCACAAGCCTCACCCTGGCAACGAACTGAAACACTACATTCGGCGCCAGATCATCGAACAGTTGAAATCAGGAGAACTGATTCAGTGAACAACCAACTGAAACACAAGGGCTACATCGGCTCCATCGAAGCCAGCGTCGAAGACAACTGCCTGTTCGGCAAGATTCTGTTCATCAAGGCGCTGGTGAGCTATGAAGGGAAAACCGTCGCTGAACTGGACGCTGCATTTCGTGAGGCGGTGGATGACTACCTCACCACTTGCCAGACCCTCGGGCAGACCCCGGAGAAGCCCTGCAAGGGTTCCTTCAATGTCCGGGTCGGCCATGACTTGCACTTGGCGGCAGCCCTGGCGGCAACCCGCAAAAAAGTGACCCTCAATGACCTGACACGCCAAGCCTTGAATGAGTTTTTACAGCATCATGGCAATGATGCATGCCCTGCGGTTAGCTGATTAACCCAACCGCCGATAACCCAACACTGCCGCCCCCAGCACCACCGCCCCCGCCGCCAACGCCACGTAGAACCCGCTGGTGGCGCCTAAGTGGTCAATCATCCAGCCGGAACTGGCAGCGCCAATGGCCACGCCGATGCTGAGGCCGGTGATCAGCCAGGTCATGCCTTCGGTCAGGCGGCTGGCCGGTACGATCCGCTCCACGAGGGCCATGGATACGATGAGCGTTGGAGCGAAGAACAACCCAGAGATAAAGATCGCCACCGCGAGCCCAGGAATATTGGTCACCAGCAGCAATGGCAAGGTGGTCAACGCCGTCGCCACGCCACAGAACAGGAACTGCCGGGGCAGCGGAGCCTTGAGTTTGAGCGTACCGAACGCCAGCCCTGCCAGGCATGAGCCAATGGCGTACACCGACAGCACGATACTCGCCGCCGCTGGCTGGCCCTGATGCTGGGCAAATGCGACGCTGACCACATCCACCACGCCGACAATCACGCCCATGGCCAGCAGCAGGATCATCAGGATCAGCACCGAAGGTGACGCAATCAGCCAGCGGCCGTGGTGGCCCTGGTGCGCATGCACAGGTGGTTCGGTCTCACGCTGCAACACAAAGGTGGTAACACCCACCGCCAGCAACAACCCTGCAACCAAAGGCCCCGCCTCCGGAAACAGCACCACGCTCAACCCCACAGAAATCGGTGGCCCGATGATGAAGCACACTTCGTCCAGTACCGACTCCAGGGCAAACGCGGTCTGCAGCTTGGGTTGGCCCCGATACAGCTCGGTCCAGCGCGCCCGCACCATGGCCGACATATTGGGCATGCAACCCGCCAACGCGGCGAACAGGAACAGCAGCCAGTTCGGTGCTTGCAGACGGGTACACAGCAGCAACATCAACAACGCCCCGCCGCCGATCAATGCGGCAATCGGCAGCACTCGGCCCTGACTGTATTGGTCCACCAGCCGCGACACCTGCGGCGCACAAAACGCCGTGGCCAAGGCGAACACCGCTGCGACCGAGCCCGCCAGGCCATAGCCGCCATGCACCTGCGAGAGCATGGTGATCAAACCGATCCCCGTCATCGATACCGGCATGCGTGCCAACAGGCCCGCCAGCACAAAAGCCCGGGCACCAGGGACCTGGAACAACTCGGCGTAAGGGTTTGCCATGACTCAGAAACCTTCTGTCCTAAAGTGCGCGACCTTTTATCACACCAACCGCTTGATCTGCTTGTGCCGCCACACCAACCGGTAATACGCGGTCTGCAATACCAGCATTGCCAGGTAGGTCACCGGGAACGCCATCCACACGCCTTCCAGGCCAAAATGCGCGTTGAACAGGTAAGCCATCGGCAGCTCCACGCACAGCACGCAGAAAATCGAAATCACCACCGGCATCAGCACCACACCGCTGGCACGCATGATCCCGCCCACCACCGCCTGGAAGCCAAACACCAGGATGCTCCACAGCATGATGTGCAGCAGGTGCTCAGCGTTGACCCGTGCCGCATCGTCGGTAATGAACAGCCCGAGCAACCAGTGGGACAACACATAACCCAATACAATCAGGCCACCGGTGAGACACAGGTTGATCAATAACCCCGTGCGCAGAATCGGCCCGATACGCTCCAACCGTCCGGCGCCAATCGCCTGGGCACCCAGGATCGAGGCGGTGATGGCAATCGACAGTGCCGGGAACTGCACGTAGTTGACGATCTGTGTCACCGCGCCATACGCCGCCGTGGCCTGGGAGCCGTGGCCGTTCACCAGGGCAAGGATGACCAATTCCGACAGCGACAGCACCACCATCTGTAGGCCGGTGGGCAAGCCGATGCGCAAGACTTTTCCGAGAATCACGCGGTCCAGGCGCAAGGCCGCAAGCAACTCACGATCGGGCGCCATCACATGATTCTTGTGGCGCAGGCGCAAGATCAAAAACAGCATGGCCAGGGCGTTACCCACCAGCCCGGCATACACCGCGCTCTGGATGCCCATGGGCGGCAGGCCGATCCAGCCGCCAATCAGGGCCGGGGTCAGCAACAGGCCGACCAGGGTCGACACCATCAACGCCAGCAACGGCGAGATCGTGTCGCTGACGCCACGCAGCAGCTGGGTGTAGAGGATGAACACCAGCAATAACGGCATGATCAACATCATCTTCTGCGCATAGCCGACCGCATCGTCCAGCACATCAACCGGCGTGCCTAATGCCTGCAACGCCGGACGTGCAAACAGACTGCCCAGCACCGCTGCGATCACACCCACCAGCGCGCCCAGCGTCAAGGTTGCTCCGGTAATCACCTTGACCATCCCCGTTTCCTGCGCCCCCCAGGCCTGGCCGATCAACACCGAGGCGCCCGCCCCCAGGCCGATCACCAAGGCAATGAAGAAAAACACGATGGGGAACATGCCCGACACCGCCGCCAACGCTTGGGTCCCGAGCATTTGCCCGACATAGATACCGTTGAGGGTGCCGGAAAAACTTTGCAGGAAATTGGACAGCACCATCGGTGCCAGAAAGATCAGGTAGATCTGCCACAACGGCCGTTGTTGAGTGACGTCCATGAAGGTAGGGATCCAGGAAGGGTGATCAGACAGGGAACGCGTTGCGAGACAACCAGGCCAGGTACGTTTGCACGTCCAGCGGCCAGTGTGCGATCTTGCGGGAGAAGTCCACCGCATCAAAGGCAAACAACGCCCGTGAAGCCTCTTCGAAACCGGGCAGGTCACCGCCGATAGCGCTCATGAAGCGATACCCGGCTTCCTTTGCCTGGCGTATCTGATCACGGGAAGCATGGGCCGCGCGAGCCTCATCCACCAGCCGGCGCAACGCCGCCGATGCGCCGCCGCGTTGCTGGCTCAGCCATTCCCAATGGCGCGGCAATAACGTGACCTCCCGAGCGACCACTCCCAGTTTAGGGCGCCCGACCGAGGGCGTGACGGGAGGCTCGTCCGTGACTTCGGCCTGGACCGGTTGTTCAGGCGCATAGCCTGCGGGCCAGGGGAAGTCGACTTGGAGCCCGGTGGCGTCATCGAATACCAGAAAGCTGCCCGCTGGATGATCAAGACTGGCGAGCGCATCGGCGACATCAGCGTAGGAACCCGCCGCCACACGCTGGTGGCCAACAAAGGCCGTACACTTAGGAAGGTTTTGCGTAGGCATAGTTATTACCCGGATATTAATCATTTTACCCGGATCATATTAGCCGAAGTTTTATGACATGCAAGGCGATATTGTGGTGAAACTTCCAACTGCCTGCCGCTGAGCGGCAAAAATACATCGGATGACGTGTCAATCCAGGTTTTATTCCATCAATTCGCTCGATGGCAGGGTCAGCAATTTCTGATTGGACGCGTGACAGGCGGGTCGATAGATTCCCCAGCGAAGATAGCTATTAGCCATCATCTCTCAATTCCCTGAATATCGAGCTTTCCATGAAAAAACCTGTCTCGTTGGCGATGCGTATCGGACTGGGCTTTGCGTCCACCCTGTCATTGCTGGTGCTGATCACCGCCGTCGGTATCCAGCGCGTGGGTTTTATCGACAGCACTCTCAAGGAAGTGGCCGAAAAAGCTGCTGTGGTGCAGCGCTATGCGATCAATTTCCGTGGCAGCGTGCACAACCGCGCCATCGCCATCCGCGATGCCGTATTGGTCAAGGATGAACCGTCGCTCAACCGCCACCTGGCCGAGATCGACCAGCTCAAGCGCGATTACCAGGACTCTGCGGTGATGATGGATCGCCTGTTCGCCAACACCGCCGCCAGCGCCGAAGAGTCCCGTCTTTTGGCTGATATCAAGGCCATCGAGACCCAGGCCCTGGCCTCCACCGAACGGGTGATCAGCCTGCGTCGCGGCAATGACATCACCGGCGCCCAGGACTTGCTGCTGGCCCAGTCGTCGGCTCACTACACCGAATGGCTCAAACGCGTGAATGCCCTGATCGACTTCGAAGAAGCCCAGATCAAGCAACGCCTGGACACGGTGCAAGCCGCCGCCAGTAACTTTGCCGTGCTGATGCTGCTGGCCAGCGCCGTCGCGATCCTCTTGAGCGTGCTGGTGTCCCTGTTGATCATCCGCAAGGTCAAGGCCACTCTTGGCGCCGAGCCGGAGGAAGTCGCCGAGGCGATCCGTCGCCTGGCCAATGGCGACTTGAACCAGCCTATCGAAACCCGCTACCCCGACAGCGTGATGGGTATTCTGAAAAACGCCCTGGCGCGCCTGGGCGACACCATCACCGAAGTACGTTCGGCGGCCCAAGCCCTGCGTCACGCCTCGGTCACCCTGTTGTCCGTAGCCAGCGACAACCGTCAGCAGATCACCCTGCAAACCAGCGAAGCCCAGCACGTAGCGGCTGCGATCACGCAAATGGCGGCCTCGGTCAGCGAGGTCTCGGGCTACGCATCCGCTGCGTCCAAGGCGACTATTTTGGCGGACGCAGAAGTCGACAGCGGCCACCGCCTGGTCGGCGAAGTGACCGTGGCTATCGAGGAGCTCGCAACCATCCTCGACCAGGCCACCAGCCGGGTCAACCAAGTGTCCAGCGACAGTGAAAGCATCGAAACCGTGATCGAAGTGATCAACGCGATCGCTGCCCAAACCAACCTGCTGGCACTCAACGCGGCCATCGAAGCGGCGCGGGCCGGTGAACATGGCCGTGGTTTTGCGGTAGTGGCCGATGAAGTGCGCTCGTTGGCGACACGCACCCAGGAATCGACCCAGGAGATCCGCGACATGATCGGCAAGCTGCAAAGCGGCACCCAGGACGCCGCCGATATCATGCAACGCAGCCGCAGCCTGGCCCAGGTCACCGTGGCGCAGACCCGCGACTCACAGGTGGCCCTGGGCAAGATCAGCCAGGAAGTGGGAGCGATCAATGCGATGAACGCGCAGATCGCCAGTGCTTCAGTGCAGCAAAGCGCGGCAGCGGAAGAAGTTGCGCAGAATGTCACACGCATCCACAGCTCCACCGTGCAGTCGGCGGCGGGCTCCGAGCAGGTGGAGCATTCCAATCACGAACTGGCGGAGCTGGCGGATCGCTTGAGTACCAAGGTGGCGTTTTTCAACGTGGCCTAGCGTTTGTCGCGCTTCATCTGCATGGTCAAGGTAAAACGGTCTGCGGGGTAGACCGTTTCCGATACCGCGATCACCCCGCCAGCCTCGTCGCGATACTGGCGGATGATATTGAGCCCCAACGCGCCACCCTGCGCCTTGAGGCTGGCGGCCAACTCAGCTGACAGCTGCACCGGCCGCACCTGTTGGTCCACCACATCGATATGCCGCGAGAACGCCTTGCCGATCAACGCGGCGATCAGTTCATCCGGGTGCTTGCGCGCTTCGGGAATTACCTCGGCATAGGTCTGCTCGGCGTACACGTCGGTCCAGCACAGCGGCGCGTTGCCGGCGCTGGCATCGACCTTGATACTCGACACGCAGAAGTAATGCCCGCCCGGTTCCAGCCCCAGGCGCCGCGCCAGCGCGATATCAGCGACGAACTCGCGCACGTCCTGGATATCGCGGATATGGGTTTCGGCCACCTGCACCAGGTCGGCCACCGACGCCATCGCCTGGGAATACCCGCCCTGAGGTGAGGCGGCTTCGACCCGCGTGCCCACGCGCTTGCGCCGCGAGACCATGCCCTGCCCCTGCAACTGATCGATGGCCGCGCGCACGGTGTGCCGGCTCACCGCGTACAGCGAGCAGAGTTCGAATTCGGTCGGCAACAACGACCCCACCGGGTAATGGCCGCTGCCAATCTGATCGATCAAGTCCTTGGCAACCGCCGCATAACGCCTCTGGCTCACGCTTTCCATTTTTACCCTCGTTGTCGAGTTGACAGTGTATCAGCACAGGCGTAATCATAATGTACGGACATATTAAATATGTATGGTTTAAAAATAACAATTAGGATTTTCCCATGTCGAGTACCGTTTTTGATTCCGCCCTGTTCCGCGACATGTTCGGCACCGCCGAAATGCGCGGTGTGTTTTCCGATAAAGCCCTGATCGAACGCTACATCGAAGTGGAAGTCGCCCTGGCCCGCGCCGAAGCCCGTTGCGGCGTGATCTCAAGCGAGGCCGCCGAGCAGATCGCCACGCTGTCGAAATACGAGGCCCTGGACCTGGCGCTGATGCAACACGAGACCGAGATCGTCGGTTACCCGATCCTGCCGTTGGTGGAGCAACTGTCGAAGATCTGCGGTGAAGCCGGCCGCTATGTGCACTGGGGCGCCACCACCCAAGACATCATGGACACCGCTGTGGTCCTGCAGGTCCGCGCTGCGCTGGCCATCGTCGAGCGTGATATCCAGGCCGTACGCGGCTTGCTCGCCGGCCTGGCCGAGCGTTATCGCGACACACCGATGGCGGGCCGCACCCACTTGCAACACGCGCTGCCGATCACCTTCGGCTACAAGTGCGCGGTGTGGTTGAGCATGTTCGATCGCCACGCCGAGCGCCTGGTGGAGCTGCGTCCACGCGTCGAAATCGGCCAGTTCGCCGGGGCCGCCGGCACCCTCGCCTCCCTCGGCGACAAGGGCCTGGAAGTACAGGAAGCCCTGATGGCCGAACTGGGCCTGGGCGTGCCGCAAGCCACCTGGCACGTGGCCCGCGATGGCCTGGCCGAAACCCTGAACTTCCTCGGCCTGGTCACCGGCTCCCTGGGCAAGATCGCCCTCGACATCATGATGATGATGACCAGCGAACTGGGCGAAGTGTACGAACCTTTCGTAAAAGGCCGTGGCGCCAGCAGCACCATGCCGCAGAAGCGCAACCCGATTTCCTGCGAGCTGATGTACGCCGCCGCCAAGGGCGTGCGCCAACACGCCGGGCTGATGCTCGATGCGATGATCCAGGACTTCGAACGCTCCACCGGCCCGTGGCAGGCGGAGTGGATCGCCATCCCCGAAGCCTTCGCCCTCAGCGCCGCGTCCCTCGGCCAGGCGACCTTCATGCTCGCCGGCCTGGAAGTGCGCCCCGAACGCATGCGCAAGAACCTCGACATGACCCAGGGCCTGATCGTCGCCGAAGCCGTGATGATGGGCCTCGCCCCGGCCCTCGGCCGCCAGGTCGCCCACGATGTGGTCTACGCCGCGTGCCGCATGGCCAATGACCAGGGCACCAGCCTGCTCGACGCCCTGCTCGCCCAGGGCGAAGCCACCGCGCAACTGGACCTGGCCGAACTGCAACGCCTGACCGACCCGGCCAACTACCTGGGACTCGCGCCACAGATGGTCGATATCGCGCTGGCGCGCCCAGGCTCAGTCAAACGCTGATCTTTCGGGCACATCGGGTTTTTGTAGTGAGCGGGCTTGCCCCGCGCGAGGCAAGCTCGCTCACCACAAAAGCCAGGCTCCAGACACATCGCTCAAACACAGCCAATAACAACAATGAGATCACAGACATGTCATCCACCCCCGCAAAAAAACCGCTCTACAAGGACCTGACTTTCCAGGTCGTCGCCGCCATGTTCCTCGGGATCGCCTTCGGTTTTCTCGCCCCGGAGCTGGCCGCCAGTTTCAAGATCCTCGGCGATATCTTCCTCAAGCTGATCAAGACCGCCGTCGCGCCGCTGGTGTTTTTCACCGTGGTCCACGGCATCGCTTCGGCCGGTGATATCAAGCGCGTCGGCAAAGTCGGCCTGCGTGCGTTGATCTACTTTGAGGTGGTGTCCACCATCGCCCTGGCCATCGGCCTGCTGTGGGGCAACCTGTTGCAGATCGGCTCCGGCATGCATGACGCGCACCCGAGCAGTGCCGCCGCTGCCGCCGCCAGTGCTGCGGTTGCCAAAGGCCATGCGCCCGCGTCGACCATGGACTTCATCTACGGCATCTTCCCGGACAATTTCGTCGGTGCCTTCGCCGGTGGCCAGCTGTTACAGGTGCTGGTGATCTCGGTGTTGTTCGGTTTCGCCCTGCTGGCCTTGAAGCCTGAGCGTCGTGAGGTCATCGAAGACGGCCTGAACCGCATCTCCGAATGCTTCTTCGAGTTCATCAACCTGATCATGAAGTTCGCACCCCTGGGGGCCTTCGGTTCGGTGGCGTATGCCGTGGGCAGCAATGGCACCGCGGTGCTGATGTCCCTGGCCAACCTGGTGTTGATGTTCTACGTCGGCATTGCGTTCTTTATCTTCGTGGTGCTGGGCGCGGTGTGCCGGTTGAGCGGCTTCAGCCTGTGGCGCTTCCTCACCTACATCAAGGATGAAATCTTCATCGTGCTCGGCACCGCGTCGTCGGAAAGCGCCCTGCCGCGCCTGCTGCAAAAGCTCGAAAAATTCGGCTGCTCCAAGCAGAGCGTCGGCCTGGTCTTGCCCACCGGCTACGCGTTCAACCTCGACGGTACATCGATCTACATGTCGCTGTGCGTGCTGTTTATCGCTAACGCCTACGGCGTGCCGCTGAGCTGGGAGCAACAGCTGGGCATCATCGCGATCATGTTGGTGACCTCCAAGGGCGCGGCGGCGGTGTCGGGTGGCAGTTTCGTGGTGTTTGCCGCGACCGTCACTGCTATCGGCGTGCTGCCGGCAGAAGGGCTGGCGCTGCTGTTTGGCGTGTACCGTTTCATGTCCATGGCGATTGCCACCTGCAACACCATCGGCAACAGCGTGGCGACGGTGGTGGTGTCCAAGTGGTCTGGCGAGTTCTCCCAGCAGACCGCCCAGGATGAATATCAACGCGTGCTCGGCCGTGCTGCCGGCGCGGCGCTTTAACGGAGCCTGGTGATGACTGCTCTGCGAATCGAACATGACGCGTTCGGCCCGGTGTCGATCCCGGCCGACCGTTACTGGGGCGCACAGACCCAACGGGCACTGGAGGTGTTCGGCAGCAAACAGCCGTTCCCCGCCAGCCTGATCCGCGCCTTTGGCCAACAAAAACGCGCGTGTGCCCGCGCCAATGCACGGCTCGGCACGCTGGCGCAGAGCCTGGCACACGCGATCGAACTGGCGGCGCAGGCCTTGGCCAACGGCGACCTTGACCTGCACTTCCCGCTGTCGATCTGGCAGACCGGTTCCGGCACCCAGACCAACATGAACGCCAACGAAGTCATCGCCAACCACGCCAACCTCGCGCTTGGTGGTGACCTGGGCAGCAAGTCGCCGGTGCATCCCAATGACCATGTGAACCGCTCGCAGTCGTCCAACGACAGTTTCCCAACGGTGATGCACCTGACCACCGTGCTGGAACTGCGCGGTCGCCTGCTGCCTGCTTTGGGCCATCTGCGTGATGGACTCAATGCGAAGGCGCAGGCCTGGCAGGACGTGCTGAAAATCGGCCGCACCCACCTGATGGATGCGGTGCCGATGAGCCAGGGCCAGGCCTTTGGTGCGTTTGCCCAGCAGATCCAGCATGGCATCGCGCGACTCGAAGCCTGCCTGCCGCGCCTGCGCCTGCTGCCCCAGGGCGGCACGGCGGTGGGCACCGGGTTGAACACACCGGTCGGTTTTGACCTGGCGTTCTGCGAGGAAATCAGCCGACTCACTGGCGAACCCTTCGAAACCAACCCCTGCAAATTCGAAGGCATGGGCACCCACGATGCCTTGGTCGAAGCCTCCGGGGCGCTGAATGTACTGGCTGTATCCTTGACCAAGATCGCCAATGACATCCGCCTGCTCGGTTCGGGTCCGCGTTGCGGCCTGGGTGAATTGATCGTGCCGGACGATGGCCTCACCTCCTCGATCATGCCCGGCAAACGCAACCCGACCATCGCGGAAGTGCTGGTGCAGGCGGCGATGCAGGTGATGGGCAACCACACCACCATTACCTTGGCGGGCGCTTCCAGCACCTTCGAATTGAACGTGGCCAAGCCGGTGCTGATCCACAACCTGCTGCACTCAATCGAGGTCCTCACCGACTGCGTCAGCCTGTTCACCCACAAGCTGCTGAGCGGCCTGGAGGTGAACCGTCCGCAGCTGGCGCGCAATGTGGAGCATTCATTGCTGATGGCGACGGTGCTGAACCCGCTGCTGGGTTACGACCGCGTGGCGCAGATCACCCGCAAGGCGGCGGATGAAGGCTTGTCACCCAAGGAGGCGGCGGTGAAGTTGGGGCTGATCACCGCCGCAGAGTATGAGCAAAGGGTGCGACCTGAGAGCATGATCAGCCCCGGCTGATCACTGAACGTTACGCTCCTGGAAGTTCAACCCGACAATCAACGATAGAGCCGTTGCGGGTGCCGTCTCTCTATCTGGCGGCACCCTGTTGCTGAATCGTCTACGTTAGCGATTTAATTGCTTCTGCATATACTCAACATTAGCCATATCAAATCGGTCGTCCTTGTAACCACGTCCGCCCTCGCCATTCGTGCCTAGATCCAATTCCTTATAAAGCGCCGGTCTGTTGAGAATCGCGATGGCCGCCTGACGTTCCTCCGCAGTATATTCGCGATCAGAAGGAACCTTACCTGCCGCCTGCTCCAACTCTTTCTTATTTACATACTCATCACCGCCACCGTACTTGACGAAAAACTTTTTCATCCCATCAATAACTTCCGCATCTGACATTTCAGCAGCTTTGAGGTGATCCGATACACGAGCGATGTCGTCCCTCGAAAATCTGCCATCAAACTTTCCAGTTCCGTTTTGATCGAGTTGATTGAACAATGCAAATTTAGTCTTCAATTCCTGGGCAACTTGCATTTCCTCCGGCGTAGCAGGAGTACCATCCATACGACGGCCTGATATCACTGAGGCAAGGGATTTATCGGATATAGAGCCCGGAGTGCTCGGATCCTCCAATGAACTGAAATGAGCGTTCAACTTCGCGACAAAGTCCCCGTCTGTCGTTGGAGTAGAAGGTGTAGATACTGACGGTGCTATTTGCGACGTCTGCGGAAAATAACCCGAGTTATTTTGCATCTGCGGTGGCACAGCATATTGCGGGAAGTATTGGCTATTTATTCTCTGCTGCTGCATAGCACCATAATCGGGCCTGGGCGACGTTTGCATACCACCGCCGTAGCCGGTAGCAGATTCTTTCCCTTCAAAAAACGTTATAGCGTTCATTACATTCTCCCGGGAGATCGGGACATCTAACCCAACCCCCCCTCGAATCGACCCAACAATGTTTCTTGCCAGATGGATCAACTGATTCTCTGCCTCATCCCCCCCTTCAGACCGACTGGCATAATGTTGCAGCCCGCGCAGCGTGACACTGCCACCGCTCGCGGCCTCAAAAGCGGTAAAGTTGTTCAGGAAACTCCGCGCTACATCAGACTCTCTGACACCACTATTACCCGGCCAAGGATTATTCACTACAGCAGGAGAACAGAAATTGCTCGGGCCGTTGAATCCTACGTTGCCGCCCGACTGAAAAAGTGGTTGCTGATGATTTTGAGCTAAATAAAACATGGCGACACCTCAGATCTAGGGTTCAATAATGGTCAGCCCAGCACAATCTATTACTGGATCTACGCTCTGTCTGTGGCCAACCACACCCGAACAGTTCCGAACCCTTCAACCGTCCCTTCTCGATCACCAGGAGTTGACCGAGCGCGAGGTGGAGGTGTTGCGTTGCACCCCCTCTGAACTACCCACCAAAGGTCTGCGAAGGCCGGCGCAACGTCGGATCAAATGGGTTGATCCTTGGACCAATCGCCGCCGCTTCGCGCTTGAGCAACTCCACCACCATCGGCAACCGGCTCGGCCCCAGCCGATCACTGATGGTCGCCACACTCAACGCCGCCACTGCATGCCCATCGCGATTGAGGATCGGCACCGCCAACCCCGCCATGCCTTCCAGCACTCCGGTATTGCGTGCCGCATACCCAAGATTGCGCACGTTCTCCACTTCCGAGCGCAACAGCACTTCGTCATACAAGTGGAAGTCCTTGAGCCGTGGCAGGTTGTAGCGGATCACCGTCTCGCGCTCTTCCTCCGGCAGAAACGCCAGGATGGCCAGGCTGCCCTGCCCTACGCCCAACGCCACACGCCCGCCGATGTCCCCGGTGAAGGTGCGGATCGGGTACGGGCCTTCGCTGCGGTCCAGGCAGATTGCGTCGAAGCCGGAGCGCGCGAGCAGGAACAGCGAATCACCCAATGACGCACTCAGGCGCAGCATGCTCGGTCGCACCAGATCACGCAGATTGCCGGTCTTGCCCGCATTCGCCGCCAGGGCAAAGAACTCCAGGCTCAGGCGATAGCGCTTGCTGCGCGCGTCCTGCTCGACCATGCCTTCGTCCATCAGGCTGCGCAGCAGGCGATGGGTGGTGGGTTGGGACAGGCCCACCTGTTGCGCAAGCTGAGTGACGCGTTCGCCGCCCTCCGGCACGTCACCCAGGGTGCGCAGCAGCGCGAACAGCCGAGACACCCCACCGGAGCCAACTTCTTTGGCGCTGTCATTTCGATCAGTGGAATCCATAACAACCTATCTCTTAGTAAATTCCGGTGAGTGAATAAATATGAAAATAATAGTTCGTTCAGTGAAATTCCATCTTCCGCCCATCCTAGTCTTCGTCCTAATCTGCGTCCACAGGGGCGACATGAACAACTAACGGCAGCCGACTCAAGATCGAGCGCCAACGCACCGGCAACACTTCATTCGCATCTGCCCAAAACAAAAAAAGCGCGTTTCGACGCGACTCAAAAAAGGTGGAACGCAGACATGGCATTTCTCCAACTCAACGCCTTGAGCAAACGCTACGGCGCCGTCGATGCCGTGGTCGCCACCGACCTTGCGGTGGAAAAAGGCGAGTTCGTTTCCCTGCTCGGCCCCTCGGGCTGCGGCAAGACCACCACCCTGCAAATGATCGCCGGCTTCGTTGACGTGAGCGGCGGGCAGATCCTGCTCGACGGTCGCGACATCACCCACGCCAAACCCGCCAGCCGTGGCCTGGGCGTGGTGTTCCAGAGCTACGCGCTGTTCCCGCACATGACCGTGCGCGACAACGTTGCCTTCGGCCTGAAGATGCGCAAGGTGCCGGCGGCGCAGATCGCCAGCAAGGTCAAGACCGTATTGGAACTGGTGCGCCTGGCGCCCCACGCTGACCGTTACCCACGCGAGCTGTCCGGCGGCCAGCGCCAACGTGTGGCCCTGGCCCGTGCCCTGGTGATCGAACCGCCGGTATTGCTGCTGGATGAACCACTGTCCAACCTCGACGCCAATCTGCGCGAAGAGATGCAGTTCGAAATCCGCCGCATCCAGTGCGCCGTGGGCATCACCACCTTGATGGTCACCCACGACCAGGCCGAGGCGCTGTCGATCAGCGACCGCGTGGTGGTGATGCAGGCCGGGCGCGTGACCCAGATCGACGCGCCGTACAAGCTCTACGAATACCCGCGCACGCGGTTCATCTCTGACTTCGTCGGCAAGGCCAACCTGTTGCCGGGCGACTACGATCAGTTGGGCACTCCACAGGTCCGCCACGAAAGCGGTGACGGCGAGCTGACCCTGAGCCTGCGTCCGGAAAAGATCCAACTGGTGGACGCCGGCACCGGCCGACTGCAAGGCAAGGTGCTCGACAGCTACTTTTTCGGCAGCCAATGGCTGTATCGCATCCACACCCGCCTGGGCGAAATCACCGTGGTGCGCAGCAATGACGGCAGCGCGCCCCTCGGTTGCGGTGCAGCGGTGGGCCTGGACTGGCAAGCCAGCCTGCTGCGGGTGTTGGCGGCGGATGAGGTGCGCGCATGAGCCGGGGCTATCTGTTGTCGTTGCCCGCCCTGGTGCTGTTTGTCGGGCTGCTGATTCTGCCGTTGGGCCTGACGTTGGTGTTGTCGTTCAACGTGTTCGATTACCAGGTGGGCGTAAAGGGCAATGAGTGGACCCAGGCGCATTACCGGTCGCTGTTCAGCGATGCGTACTTCTATGAGATCTTCTGGCGCACCTTCTGGATCAGCGCCTTGGTCACCCTGCTCTGCGTGGTGATCGGCGTGCCCGAGGCTTATATCCTCAGCCGCATGGGCACCCCGTGGCGCTCGATCTTCCTGATCCTGATCCTCACGCCGCTGCTGATCTCGGTGGTGGTGCGTGCCTTTGGCTGGAGCCTGCTGCTCGGCGCGGACGGGCTGGTGAACCAAGTCATTCAGTTCCTCGGCGGGCGCCCGGTAAAGCTGTTGTACACGCCGTTCGCGGTGATCATCGCCCTGGTGCACGTGATGCTGCCGTTCATGATCATCCCGGTGTGGACCTCCCTGCAAAAGCTCGACCCGTCGGCTGAACAAGCAGCGCTGTCCCTCGGCGCCAGCCAGACCACGGTGATGCGCAAGATTGTGTTGCCGCAGGTGATGCCGGGCGTGCTGTCCGGCACGCTGATCGTGTTCGGCCTGGCGGCCAGCTCCTTTGCGATCCCCGGCCTGCTCGGCGGACGCCGCCTGAAAATGGTCGCCACCGTGGTGTACGACCAGTACCTCTCGGAACTCAACTGGCCCATGGGCGCGACCATCGCAGTGGTGCTGCTGTTGGTCAATCTGCTGATCATGCTGAGCTGGAACCGCATGGTCGAAGGCCGCTACAAAAAGTCCCTGGGGGTTTAGGCGCATGTCCAGAAACGGTCCTTTGGCCCTCGGCTTTCACACGCTGGTGGTGCTGTTCATGATGGCGCCGCTGGTGGTGGTGTGCCTGGTGGCCTTCACCCCTGAAAACACCTTGAGCCTGCCTACATCGGGCTTCTCGCTGCGCTGGTTCCGTGCGGTGTTCGAGCGCGCGGATTTTATCCAGGCGTTCTACAACAGCCTGATTTTGGCGTTTATCGCCGCGAGCCTGGCGACCTTGATTGCAGTGCCGGCCGCCTTGGCGATCAGTCGCTATCAGTTTGCGGGGCGTAATTTTTTCAGTGCGTTGTTCCTGTCGCCGATCATCATTCCGCACCTGGTCCTCGGCGTGGCGATGCTGCGCCTGTTCGCACTGATGGGCGTCAACGGCAGCTTCACCTGGCTGATGCTCGCGCACGTGGTGATCATCACGCCGTATGTGCTGCGCCTGGTGCTGGCCGCTGCCATCGGCATTGATCGCAGCGCCGAGCAGGCCGCCGAGTCCTTGGGCGCCAGTCGCTTTACGTTGTTTCGCCAGATCACCCTGCCGATGATCCTGCCCGGTGTGGCGGGCGGCTGGTTGCTGGCGTTCATCAACAGCTTCGATGAGGTGACGTTGTCGATCTTCGTCAGCTCGCCGGCGACCCAGACCCTGCCGGTGCGCATGTATGTGTACGCCACCGAGTCCATCGACCCGATGATGGCGGCGGTGTCGGCACTGGTGATTGCACTCACGGCCGCCACCATGATTTTGCTGGACCGGGTCTATGGCCTTGACCGCGTGCTGGTGGGGAAACACTGATGGCTCTGTTCAAACGCCTGGCCGAAACCCAACGCCCTGCCCTCGCCTTCACGCTGGACGGGCAACCCGCCAGCGGTTTACTCGGTGACACCTTGCTGACCGCCGTCCTGACCTGCGCTGAACACCTGCGTGGCAGTGATTTCAGCGCCGAACCGCGGGCCGGTTTCTGCCTGATGGGCGCGTGCCAGGATTGCTGGGTGCGACTTGAAGACGGGCGCCGCGTACGCGCCTGTTCGACGCTATTGGAAGAAGGCCAGGCCATCCGCCGCGAACCGGGGCGCCAGTCATGAAGCCTGTGGTGATTGTAGGCGCAGGCCCAGCCGGGATCAGCGCGGCGCGCACATTGCTCGACCATGGGATCAGACCTTGCCTGGTGGATGAAAGCCTGCGCGGTGGCGGGCAGATTTATCGGCGTCAGCCACAGGGATTTCAACGCACCGCCAAGCAGCTTTACGGATTTGAAGCACGCAAGGCCGAGGCCGTGCACCGCACAATGGATGAGCTGGCACCGCTGATCGACTACCGCCCGCAAACCCTGGTGTGGAATGCCGAGGGCGGCCGCCTGGATATGCTCAACAACGGCCGCGCCGAAAGCCTCGACTACGCGCAACTCATCGTCGCCACGGGCGCCACTGACCGCATCCTGCCCGTGCCGGGTTGGACCCTGCCGGGCGTGTACAGCCTGGGCGCGGCGCAAATCGCGCTGAAGTACCAGGGCTGCGCCATCGGCGAGCGGGTGGCGTTCTGTGGCAGCGGGCCGTTGCTGTATCTGGTGGCTTACCAGTACGCCAAGGCCGGCGCCAAGGTGGTAGCAGTGCTCGACAGCGCGCCGTTCAGTGCCCAATGCCGTGCATTGCCGGCGCTGCTAGGGCAACCGGTCACCTTGGCCAAAGGCTTGTACTACCGCGCCTGGTTGACGGCCCATGGGATTCCCGTGCATCAGGGCGCCACGCTTGAACAGATCGACGGCGCGCAACGGGTCAGCGGCATTCAATGGGCTGATCAGAGCTTGGAATGCGACGCCGTGGCCTTCGCCCATGCCCTGCGCAGCGAGACGCAACTGGCGGATTTGCTTGGCTGTGAGTTCGCCTGGAATGCCTTAAACCGCGCGTGGCTGCCACAACGGGACAGCGCCGGACGCAGCAGCGTCAACGGCGTGTACCTGGCGGGCGATGGGGCCGGGATCATGGGCGCGGACGCCGCGCAAATGGCCGGTGAACGTGCAGCGCTGGCGGTGCTGGAGGACTCGGGTGTCGCCATCGATCAGCGCCGCCCTGCTGTGCTGGAGCAACAATTGGCGGCCATCCAACGCTTTCGTCATGGTTTGGAAACCGCGTTCCCTTTTCCAGAGAACTGGGCAGTCGAAGCCCCCGATGAATTGATCCTCTGTCGCTGCGAAGAAGTCCGCGTCGGCGACGTGCGCGCGGTGGTGGATGAGGGCCACTGGGAGATCAATCGCGTCAAGGCCCACTGTCGCGTCGGCATGGGCCGCTGCCAGGGCCGGATGTGCGGGTTGGCGGCAGCGGAAATTATCGCGGAGCGCAGTGGCCGAGCCATCGAAAACGTCGGCCGCTTGCGGGGCCAGGCACCGATCAAGCCGCTGCCGTTTGGCGTGGAGGTGCAGCCGTGATTGACGTCATTGTATTGGGTGGCGGGATCGTCGGCGCGTCGGCCGCGCTGATGCTGGCGCAGAAAGGTCAACGGGTGGCACTGGTGGAGCGGGATTTCTGCGGCTCCCATTCCAGCGGCGTCAACTACGGCGGCGTGCGGCGCCAAGGTCGGCCATTGCACCAATTACCGCTGTCGCAGCGTGCCCACCAGCTGTGGGCAGACTTGCCGGGATTGATCGGTATCGACGGCGAGTACTTGCGCTCCGGTCATTTGAAGCTGGCGCGCAGTCATGCCGATTTCGCCGCGTTGCAGGCGTATGCCGAGCAGACACGCGGATTTGGCCTGGGTTTGCAGTTGCTGGATTACGCCGAGCTGCGCGCGCGATTTCCCTGGGTCGGCGATATCGCCGTCGGTGCCTCGTTGTGTCCGGAAGACGGCCACGCCAACCCACGCCTGGTGTCGCCCGCCTTTGCCCGCGCGGCGAAACAACACGGCGCGCAGGTTTATGAACAGTCGCCCGTCACACGTATCGAGCATGACGGCCAGCACTTCCAGGTTCACTGCGCCAACGGTCTGCATCTGCAAGCGCCGTGGCTGCTCAATTGCGCCGGGGCGTGGGCCGGGGCGGTGGCCGAACAGTTTGGCGAAGCGGTGCCGATGACCTCGGCACACCCGGCGATGCTGGTCACTGAGCCCTTGCCGGTGGTGATGGACGTGAGCACCGGCGTTGAAGGCGGTGGGATCTATGCGCGACAGGTCGCTCGGGGCAATTGCATCCTCGGCGGCGGTCGCGGTTTTGCCCTCGGCCCGCAACAAGCACGTCCAGGGCAAGCTGCGGTGCTGGAGATCCTGCGCAATGCCGGTGAGCTGTACCCGTTTCTCAAGGGTGCCCAGGCCATCCGCACCTGGAGTGGCACCGAAGGTTATCTACCCGATCACGAACCAGTGATCGGCCCCAGCAGCACCCAACCCGGCTTGCTCCACGGTTTCGGCTTTGCCGGCGCCGGGTTCCAGCTCGGTCCCGCGGTCGGTGAAGCCTTGGCAGAGATCGTCTGCACCGGTGCCAGCCGCCAACCCATCGAAGCGTTTTCCATCCGTCGTTTCCAAGCCTGAGAGGAAAAACATCCATGAACCCACGTATTGCGCTGTCCTGCTTGTCCCTCGCTCTGCTCGCCTCAACGGCGCACGCCGCGCCCACGCTGTACCTGGGCATGAACGGCGGCACCATGGAACGGGTGTACGCCGACAAGGTGCTGCCCGCGTTCGAAAAGGCCAATAACGTCAAGGTGGTGATCGTGCCCGGCACCTCGTCGGACATCCTCGCCAAGGTCCAGGCCAACAAAGACAACCCGCAGATGCACGTGATGTTCCTCGACGACGGCATCATGTACCGCGCCATCTCCATGGGCCTGTGCGACAAGCTGGCGCCCAGCCCGACCCTGGAGCAGATCCCCGCCAAGGCGAAGATCAAGGAACACGCCGTGGCCGTGACCCTCGGCGTCACCGGCCTGGGCTACAACGCCAAGATGTTCAAGGAAAAGGGCTGGGCCGCACCCACCTCGTGGATGGACCTGGCCGACCCGCGCTTCAAGGACAAAGTGGTGTTCCAGTCCCTGGCCTCCTCCACCTTCGGACTGCATGGTTTCCTGATGTTCAACCGCCTCCAGGGCGGCGACGAAACCAACGTCGACCCCGGCTTCAAGGCCTGGCCAAAAACCGTCGGCCCCAACGTACTGGAATACATCGCCAGCTCCGCGAAGATCTCTGAAATGGTGCAGACCGACGAAGCAGCAATCTTCCCGCTGACGCCCACCCAGGTCGCCACCCAGAAACTGCTCGGCGTGCCCATGGAATATGCGCAACCCAAGGAAGGCGCGGTGGTGCTGAACGTGGCCGAATGCGTGATCGCGCGCAACGACCAGCCGGAACTGGCGCAGAAACTCGCCGCGTTTTTGCTGACCGCCCAAGCCCAGGCCCCGGCGCTGGAAGAAGGTGACCAGATCCCGTCCAACCCGACCACGCCAACCACCGACAAGACCCGCGCACGGGTGGAAGCGATGCAGGGTTACTTGCAGACGGCAATTTCGATTGATTGGGACCAGGTCAACCAGGCGCGGCCGGAGTGGAATGCGCGGTGGAGTCGGTCGATCGAGCGTTGATCAAAGGGGAACAATCGGCAGCGCACGCTTGTGCGCTGTCTTGCTGTACGCGCCCTCGACAATCGCTCTCACCCGCTCACTCACTGGTTCACCCATCAGGTACGCGTCGATCTCTGCGTAAGTGCAGCCGTAGGCGTGTTCATCCAGCTTGCCCGGCACAAGCTCTTCCAGGTCCGCAGTCGGGTGTTTGTGCACCAGGTTGTCCGGGGCGCCAAGGGCCGTGGCGAGCAGGCGCACCTGGGTTTTGGTCAGGCCCGACAACGGAGCCAAGTCACAGGCGCCGTCGCCGAACTTGGTGAAAAACCCCATCAACGCTTCAGCGCCGTGGTCGGTGCCGACCACCAGGCCGTTGTGCAGGTTGGCCACGGCGTACTGGGCGATCATCCGTGTGCGTGCCTTGACGTTGCCCTTGATGAAATCGACATGGGCGGCGCTGGCTTCAGTGGCGGTCAGGCTGGCCATGAGGCCGTCGACGCTGGCGGCGATGTTGAGGGTGTCGATCTGGTCCGGGGTGATGAAGTCCAGGGAGGCCTGGGCGTCGCGTTCGTCGGCCTGGGTTTTGTAGGGCAGGCGCATGGCGATGAAGCGTGCAGCGTAGCCTTCGCCGCGCAGTTGCTCCACGGCCAACTGGCACAGACGGCCGGCGGTGAGTGAGTCAACACCCCCGCTGATGCCCAGTACCAACGCCTTGCCGCCGGAGCCGCGCAAGGTGGTCTTGATGAAGTCGATGCGCCGCTGGATCTCTTTGGCTTCGCCGCCTTTGACCAGTTGCCGATTGATGTTCAGTTCCTGTGCGATACGTGCTTGCATGTCACACCTCCACGCTGCCGACATTGAATACGTGTGCTGCGTACTGCAAAAACGAGGCGTCTTCGCAGACGTTCTTGATCGGATCATCCGAGAATTTCACCACCGGTTCGCCGTGCACCCGCACCAGTTTCATCACGATACTCAGCGGTTCGACGCCCTCCACATCGCAGGCCAGGCTGGTGCCCATGCCGAAGCCAAATTTGGCCTTGCCACGCACGTGACGCAGGATCGGCAGGCATTTTTCGAAATTCAGGCCGTCAGAGAACATCAGGTCCTTGGTCATCGGATCGATGCCCAGTTGCTGGTAGCGGGCCAGCACTTTGTCGGCCCAGATGATCGGGTCGCCGGAGTCCTGGCGCAGGCCGTCATACAGCTTGGCGAAGTAAAGGTCGAAGTCCTTGAGGAAGAAGTCGGTGCTGATGCAGTCGGTCAGGGCGATGCCCAGGCGACCACGGTATTCGCGTACCCAGTTTTCCAGGGCGGCGTTCTGGCTTTCGCGCAGGCGACCCAGTTGCTGGTGCACCATCAGCCATTGGTGGGCCATGGTGCCGATCAGCGGCAGGTCGAATTCGTAGGCCAGGTGCGCATTGCTGGTGCCGACGAACTGGCCAGGGAAGTCGCGACGCATGATGTCGACCACTTCACGCTGGGCCTTGAACGACAAGCGACGCCGGGTGGAAAAGTCAGACACACGTAGGTCGGCGAGTTCTTCGCGGCTGAGGTTTTTCTGCAGCCAGTCGAATTTCTGGTAAAGCTTGCGGGTGACATCTTCCAGGGTCACGTCGGGGTATTTGTTGCGGTTGCGCAGCTCACTGACCAGGGCCAGGACCGGCTGTTCGAACATGATGCAGTGCAGCATCGGGCCGACCACGCGGATGTTGAGTTGGCCGTCGATTTCGCTGACGTGGATATAGCGCAGGTTGAAGCGGAACAGACCGAGGAAACGCTCGTAGTCCGGGGTGAGGTATTCGCGAAAGCGTGGATTGAACAGAAAGCGCAGCTCACCTTCGCGCATACGCAGGCTGGCGAGTTGCTCCAACTCGGCACGGATTTCGGGAATCAGGTGACCGAGCTTTTCCTTGGACCGCACGATGAAGTTGTACTCCACATCGACATTGGGGTACTGGTGCAACACGGCCTGCATCATGGTGAAGGTGTAGTAGTCGGTGTCGAGCAAACCCTGGATAACGGGTGTTTCGTAGTCGTAGGCACTTTCCATGGTGTGTCTCCTTAACGCGCGGCCATCGCGGCCAGTTCTTCGCGGGTGCTGCTGATGACAGCACCGGCATTGAGCAACTCATTGACCGCCTGTACGCCGCCCTCCTGCGTAATGGCCCGGCACGCCGGCAAGTGCAAAACCACTTCCAGGCCAGCCTTGAGCAGTTGCAAGGCGGTGGTCTTGACGCAGTAGTCCAAAGCCAGGCCGCCGACGATGACGCGGGTCACGCCCTGGGCCTTCAAGTACTCGATCACGCCGGTAGACAGTTTGTCGTGCAGGTCGTGGTAGCAGGCGCCGTAGGGGTGCAGGTCGGGTTCCACGCCTTTCCAGATGAAGTAGTCGTAGTCATAAGGCGTGGGCAATTCATCCAGCAAGGTGAAGCCCTCGGTGCCCGGCACACAATGGCTCACCCAGGTCACATCGGCGTGAGCCAGGCCGGTGGGTTGCAGCATCTCGCTGTGCTGCGACACCACCCAGGGCGCGTGCGGGGTATGGGCGTCCTTGCTGCCGACGCGATGGCCAGCCAGGCTCGCCATGTAGTTGAGCTCGGCACCGATCTGGTCGCCACCGGCCACAGGCAACTCACTGGGGCACAGCGGCGTGAAGCTCTTCTGGGCGTCGACATCGAATGAAGCAATGGCGGATATCGAAAAGGTCATGATGGTTCTCCTGTGGCCTGGAGACAAAAGTACACGTCATGTACTTTCATTGCAAGAAACATTTGGTTGTCTACCCTGGAGCAAGTACATGACATATCTGCTCGATTGGTTAGACTGTGCGTCATCGCTGTCTAGAAGGACGTCCACATGCCCCTGAGCCCCTACCTCCACACCGTCGACCTGTGCGTAGTGTTTTATTGCCGCGCCTCAGGGGAGCTGAAATTGCTGCTGAACAAGCGCGACGCCGAGCCCTTCACCGGGCACTGGGCGCTGCCGGGCGTGGTGGTGAATGGCGGCGTGCAAGATCTGAGCCTCAAGGATGCGGTGGAGCGCTTGCGGGCGAGTGACAAAGTGGGCCTGGCGCTGGCGTGGAGCGAGCAAGTGGGCACGGTGGGGGATGCGTTTCGTGATCCGCGCTGCTGGTCGTCGTCCACTTACTACCTGGCGATCGTGGCGGATGAGGTAGCGCTGGGTGAGCATCAGGCCTGGTTTTCACTGGCGGGGGTCGCGGATGGCCGCATCAAGCTGCCGTTCGATCACAACAGCATCGTGGCCGCCGTGCAGGAGCGCTTGTTCTCCAAGTCGCTGTACAGCAGCTTGCCGCTGATGTTCCTGGGTGATGAGTTCAGCGCGCCGGAAGCGACCACGATCTTTTCCCTGGTGCTGGGGCGGCCGGTGTTGAAGACCAGTATTCGCCAGCGCCTGCTGAAGCTGACTGAGGCGGGGTTTCTGCGCGAGACCGGGCGCAAGAAGAATGGTGAAGGCGGCAGGCCCCAGGCGACGGTGACGGTTCTAAAACCAGGAGAAATCTACTTCTTCGACCGCAGTTTTGCCGAATAGCCTCGATTCAAGAAACGAAGAAAATCAAATGTGGGAGCTGGCTTGCCTGCGATAGCTTACTGTCAGTTGAAACTTTACTGCCTGACACACCGCCATCGCAGGCAAGCCAGCTCCCACATTTTGATCGGTGCATGGCTTAACTCATCCAATTGCCGCCATCGACGTTATAGGTCTGGGCCACCACATAGTCGGCGTCCTTCGAGGCCAGGAAAACCGCCATGCCGGTCAAATCCTCCGCCGTGCCCATCCGCCCAAACGGCACCTCATCCCCTACCCGCTTTTTCTTCTCGCCAGGCGCCAGCCCCTCATGCCTGGCAAACAACGCATCCACGCCATCCCAATGCTCGCCATCCACCACGCCCGGAGCAATGGCGTTGACGTTGATCCCCTGCTTGATCAGGTTCAACCCCGCCGATTGCGTCAGGCTGATCACCGCCGCCTTGGTCGCGCAGTAGATCGCCACCAACGGCTCGCCACGGCGTCCGGCCTGGCTGGCCATGTTGATGATCTTGCCGCCATGGCCCTGGCTGATCATCTGCCGCGCGGCGGCCTGCAAGGTGAACAGCGTGCCGGCGACGTTGATCGAGAACAGCCGTTCGTAGCTGTCGCGGGTGATGTCGACGATGGGCGCCAAGTCGAACAATGCGGCGTTGTTGATGAGGATATCCAGCTTGCCCGCCTGGGCCACCACGGCGGCAATCGCGCTGTCGATGGACGCCTGGTCGGTGACATCCATGGCGACGGCATAAGCCTGTGGGCCCAGTTCAGCGGCTGTGACCTGGGCCCGTTGCAGGTTGATGTCGGCGATGGCCACGGTGGCGCCCTCGGCGATGTAGGCCTGGGCAAAGGCGCGGCCGATGCCACGCGCTGAACCGGTGATCAGTGCGCTCTTGCCTTCAAGTCGTTTCATGAAAAGGTCCTGTTGAAGTTATTTCGGATAGCCGGCGCGTTTCATTTCGCGCTCGGTGGTGGACTGGGCTTCCAGCAAGGCCTGGTCAACCGACATGCCACCGGTCAGCGCCGCAGAGAACAGCTTGCCGACCGAGGTGCCGATCGCCTGAAACTCGGGAATGGTCACGTATTGGATGCCTACGTACGGCACCGGCTTGGCAGACGGGTGCGCGGGGTCGGCGTGCTTCATCATTTCCAGGGTCACCTGGGCAAACGGGGCGGCCTTCAAGTACGCCTCGCTGTAGGTAGATTGTCGGGTGCCCGGCGGTACGTTGGTGATGCCTTCTTTATCAGCGACCAACTGGATGTACTCCTTGGAAGTCGCCCAACTGATGAAGGCCTTGGCGGCGTCCTTGTGCTTGGACGTGGCCGGAATTGCCAGGGACCAGGCATACAGCCATGACGAGCCTTTATCGGTGACTTCGGTAGGCGCGGCAGCGAAACCGACGCTGTCGGCGACCTTGCTCTGGCTCTTGTCGGTGGTGAAGGAACCGGCGACGCTGGCATCCACCCAGATCGCGCACTTGCCGCTGTTGAACAGCGCCAGGGTTTCGTTGAAACCATTGCTGGACACCCCCGGCGGGCCGTATTGCTTGAGGGTATTGACGTAGAAGTTGGCGGCCGCCGTCCACTCGGGGCTGGTCAGCTCGGGCTTCCACTGCTCGTCGAACCAGCGTGCACCAAAGGCATTGGCCATGGTGCTCAGCAAGGCGATGTTCTCGCCCCAGCCGGCCTTGCCGCGCAGGCACAGGCCGTATTGGTCCTTGTCCCTGGCGGTGAGTTTGGCCGCGAACTCGCCGAGTTGGGTCCAGGTAGGATGCGCGGGCATGCTCAACCCGGCCTGCTTGAACAGGTCGGTGCGGTAGTAGGTGACGGTGCTTTCGCCGTAGAACGGCAAGGCGTACAGGGTGTTGTTGACCGACAGGCCCTGGCGCACCGAAGGGAAGATATCGTCGGCGTCATAATCGGCCGGCAGCTGGGTCAAGGGTTCAAGCCAGTGCTTGGCGCCCCAGAGAGGGGTTTCGTACGTGCCGATGGTCAGCACGTCGAACTGCCCGCCCTGGGTAGCGATGTCGGTGGTGAGGCGCTGGCGCAGCACGTTTTCTTCCAGCACCACCCAGTTGAGCTTGATGTCCGGATGCTGCGCTTCGAACACCTTGGACAGGCGCTGCATGCGGATCATGTCGCTGTTGTTGACCGTGGCGATGGTCACGGTGTCGGCGGCGTGGCTGGGCATGGCCAGCGCCAGGCCGGAAAGCAGGAGCAACGCTTGCGGGAGCTTGGACATAGCGGTTTCTACCTGTTGTTTTTGTTGTTGAGGGCCGATTACAGCAGCTTGGCCAAGCCCCCACAAACGCCTGGAGGATGGGCGACTGGTACTTTTTTAACCTGGATATCAAAGTTAAAAAAGTATCAGTGCCAGGCGAAACCAGGGGTAGCGCGCTCACGGTTGAGGCGCGTATTTTGGAGCGATTCCAAGAACCCTAAGAACCCCACCATGCCCATCAGCCGCGCCAAGCTGTTCGAGCACCGCCCCGCCGAACTCGAAGTGATCCTGCCCGAGCCGGACCATTGCTTCCGCTGGTTCGAACATGACTACCCCTACGACCTGGCGCGCTGGAACCACCATCCCGAATTTGAAATCCACCTGATCCGCCAAGGCAGCGGCAAACTGGTCGCGGGCGACTACATCGGTGCGTTCAGTGCCGGCCATGTGGCCCTGATCGGCCCCGACCTGCCCCACGACTGGATCGGTGAACTCGCCCCCGGCGACTACCTGAGCGGTCGCGATGTGGTGTTGCAATTCGACGGCGCCGCCCTCCTCGCCCTGCGCAAGACCCTGCCGGAACTCGGTGACCTGCAACCGCTGTTCGAGCATGCCCGGCGCGGGCTGGAGTTCACCGGCGACACCGCGTTGCAGGCTGCGAGCTTGATGGAAGCCATCGGCAGCGCCCACGGCCTGCAACGCTTGATCCTGTTCCTGCAACTGCTCGACACCCTGAAGAACGCCCCGATGCAACAGGTCAAGGCCCTCGCCAGCCCATGCTATGCGCCGACGTTGGATGCACGCAGCGCCGAACGCATCAACAAGGCGTTCGACTATCTGATGCGCGAGCTGACCGGCGATGTGCGCCTGTCGGTGATTGCGCAACAGTTGGAAATGAGCGAGCCGGGCTTCTCACGCTTCTTCAAACGCAACACCGGCCACGGCTTTATCGACCTGATGCGCAAGTTCCGTGTACAGCGCGCCTGCCGACTGCTGCTGCAAAGCGACATGTCAGTGGCGGACATCTGCTTTGAAGTGGGCTACGCCAACCTGTCAAATTTCAATCGACATTTTCGTATCGAAATGCACCAGACGCCGAGTGACTATCGACGGGAAACCGCGATGCATCTGTTCCAGCACATTGAAAAAATGACACCCAGTCAATTCTGACCAAAAGGTCGACTAAATCCCGTTTTTTTCAACTTGATCAACCGATTGAGCAAACTTGGTACAGCCTGTGCAAACGTTTGCGGTACGAACTTGCCAGCCAAGTTCACCCTTACCCGAAGAATCGGGTTCAAACCGCGTACGAATAGGGATTTTCAATGCACTTCACCTCAAGGCGTTCTGCCTCCTTTGGTGTTTCCTTGCTACTGGCTGCCGTTACGGGAGTACTCAGCGCTCCCATTTTGGCGCAGCAAAAACCCGTGGATGATTCAGCACAGGGCGAAACCCTCAGCCCGGAAGCCAGCCCGGCGAAAAAAGGCGTGTACCTGTCGGACTGGTTCAACCAGGACCTGACATTGATCGGCAGCAAAGACATCAGCTTCGGCCCCAAGCCACAGGATGATGTCTACCTGGAATACGAGTACTTCGGCCGCAAGGGGCCTTTTGAGCTGTACGGCTACATCGACGTGCCGAAGATCCTCACCATCGGTAACAGTAATGACAAAGGCGTGTGGGACCATGGCTCCCCGGTGTTCATGGAGCACGAGCCGCGTATCTCCATCGACTACCTGGCGGGCCGCAGCCTGGCCATCGGGCCGTTCAAGGAGTGGTACGTGGCGTTCGACTGGATCTACGACCATGGTAGCCGCAAGGAAAACCGCGCCAACACTCTGTACAGCGGCCTCGGCACCGACATCGACACCCATTCGCGGGTGAACCTGTCGGCCAACTTCTACGGGCGTTACCAGTGGGAAAACTACGGCGCCAGCAATGAATACTCATGGGATGGCTACCGTGCGCAGATGAAGTACATCGTGCCCATCGGCAAGTTTGATAACGGTGCTTCGCTGACCTACATCGGCTTCACCAACTACGATTTCGGCTCCGACCTGCACAAGGACAACCCGGCGCGCACCGCCAACTCGCTGGTCGCGACCAATGTGCTGCTGTACTCGTTCACCCACCTGCGTTTCACCCTGGTCGGCCGTTACTTCCATAACGGCGGCAACTGGGAAGACGGCAGTGAGTTGAATTTCGGCGAAGGCAACTTCCGCGCCCGTTCCGATGGCTGGGGTTACTACGCCGGCGTAGGCTACCAATTCTGATCAAGGAGCTTTAGATGAACGCGCTTACCCGTCTCTCCCTGGCTGTCAGCCTGGCCCTACTGCCCCATGTGGTGTTGGCCGATACGCCTGCACCGATCAAACCCAAGGTCATGCTGATCACCATGTTCGCCCCTGAGGCGCAAACCTGGATCGATCGCCTGGAACTCAAGCAGGAAGTCCGCGTACCAGGGCTGTCGGCCGAATACCCGGTGATCCGCTGCAACACCCAGGACGTGTGCCTGTTGGTCACCGGCATGGGCCAGACCAACGCCGCCGCGTCCACCCTGGCCTTGGCCTTGTCGCCCAAATTCGACCTGCGCCAGAGCTATTTCCTGATCGCCGGGATCGCCGGCATCAGCCCCAAGCACGGCACCATCGGCACCGCCGCCTGGGCGCATTACCTGGTGGAATTCGGCACCCAGTGGGAGTTGGATTCGCGGGACGCGCCCAAGGATTGGCCGACGGGTTATATCGGCATCAACACCAAAGGCCCCAACGAGAAACCACCGTTGGACTACAAGACCGAAGTGTTTGAGCTAAACCCCAAGTTGCAGGCCAAGGCGTTTGCCTTGTCACAAAAAGTGGAGCTGACCGAAAGCAAGGAGTCCGCCGCCTGGCGCAAACACTACCCCGCCGCCCCGGCCAACCAGCCGCCGCAAGTCACCCGCTGCGACACCCTGGCGGGCAACACCTGGTTTTCCGGTACACGCCTGAGCGAACGCGCCGAAGTCTGGACCAAGCTGTTGACCGACAACAAAGGCGAATACTGCACCACCCAACAGGAAGACAACTCCACCTACGAAGCCCTGCTGCGCGCCAGCCGCGAAGGCCTGGTGGATATCCAGCGCCTGGCGGTGGTACGTGCAGGCTCGGACTTCGACCGCCCGTACCCTGGCTACAGCGAAGTGGACAACCTGCTGAAGTACGCGGATCAGGGCGGTTTTGTGCCGGCGCTGGAGAACCTGTACCGCACGGGCAACCCGCTGGTACAGGCGATTCTCAACAACTGGTCGGCCTGGGAGAAAGGTGTTCCCGAAGCCTGACCGCCGGAATCAAGGCAGGAAGATGATTTTGTCCGCGCTGCCTTGATTCACGTCCTCATAGCACTGCACCCCATCGGCCAACGCCACTTCACGCAGGCCGGTGGGCAACGGCAACAGGCCTTCATCAAAGAATCGTCCGAACTGCTCCAGCATCACCGCGCACTGCTCGCAGTTGTAGAGCAACGAATTGATCCCCACCACCGAGCCACCTTTGCGATACAGCGCCAGGGCCGGCAGTTGTACATGGCCGTCCACCGGCGCGGCGATGATCGCGATGCGGCCGAACGGTGCCAAACCTGCAACGGCCGCCGGCAGCCAGAAACCGGTGGTGTCGAAGATCACATCGGCACCGCCCTTGAACACCGCATTGACCTGCGCACCGAGTTCTTCCGGTTTGCCCAAGGCAATCGCCTCAAAACCTTGCGCCTGCAATACCTCGACCTGCCCTGGTCGACGTACAGCGGCCAGCACCTGGACGCCACGGATTTTCGCCAGGGCCAGGGTGGCGCTGCCCACCGCGCCATTGGCACCAATCACCAACAAACGCGTGCCTTGGGTCACGCCACTGCGTTCCAGGGCATCCCAAGCGGTGGTATAGGGCACACCGAGGCTGGCGGCCTGGGCAAAACTCAAATGGCTGGGCTTATGCGCCACGCCCTTGGCCGACACGGTGAGGTACTGGGCGTGGGAGCCATCGGCGAAAAAGCCCAGGTCGCGGCCGGTTCCCCAGACTTCCTGGCCCAGCAGTGCCTGCGGCCCTTCCACCACCACACCGGCAAAATCGCGACCGGGAATGCGCGGCAAGGTGGTGTAGGGAAAGCGGCCGAGCACGTTTTTGACGTCGCTGGGATTGAGGCCGGCGGCCTTGACCTGAACCAGCACTTCACCGGCGGCCGGCACCGGGGTGGCGACGTCAACGAAGCGCAGGGCGGCGAGGTCGCCGGTGGCGGAAAATTGCAGTGCTTTCATGGCCAATATCCATCGAAGTTAAGAGAGAGATCAGGAGAACCAGGCGCCCACCAGCTGTCGGCCCATGGGCCAGAGCTTTTCACCCAGCAGCATGCCCATCAGGCCCACCAGGGCGATGGCCGGCGGTGCGGGCGAACGGAAATCCAAGGCGCCGTAGATCACGCCGACAAACAGGCCGATGGCGAGGGAAATCAGGTAGTTCATGGGGCAGCGCCTTGTGGGTGGATGCGCTCAATCTAGAGCGCTGAATCCTGAAGCATCGGCCAAGTGCTTCAGGATTTCGGCCAAACCCGTCAGCCGACGTACTGCGAAGGCGCCACGCCAAGTTCGCGGCGGAACATGTCGCTGAAACTGCTGGGGGAATAGCCGAGGGAACGTGCGATGGCACTGACCGGCTGGCCTTGGATCAGCTCCGCCACCGCCGTGGCCAATTGCACCTGGCGCCGCCATTCGGCAAAGCCCATGCCCAGGTTATTCTGGAACAGCCGCGACAAGGTACGCACACTGGCGCCGGCAGCTTCGGCATGCTGTTCGAACGGGATCTCCAGGGACGGCGCAGCCATGACCGCCTGGCACGCGCTGCTCAGCCGTCGGTCGGCGTCCACCGGCATGGCGATGCGCATCGGTGAACGGCGCGCCCGCTGCAGCTCCAGCAAAGCCAGGCTGACCAACGCTTCGTAATACGCCACATCGCCGTTATCGTCCTCGTCCACCAGTGTGACGATCAGCTCACGCAATAACCCACCGACTTCGATCACCTGCACCTGGCTGTCCAACGTGGCTGCCAGGGCCGGGCGCAGGTAGATGTTGCGCATCTGCAAATCCGACACCACGCGAATCCCATGTTCCACCCCCGGCGGCAGCCAGACGGCACGCTGTGGCGGCACCACCAGGGCCTCACACGGCGTCTCGACCCACATCACGCCGCTCATGGCATAGAGCAATTGGCCCCAGTCATGGCTATGCGGTTCAACGTACAGCCCGCGCGGATAAGTACGCGCCAAGGGCTGCACGGGGACGGCGTGATCACTGAGGTCGGGAGGCGCAGCCAGGGCCATGATGTACACATCAATCAAGGGTGAGCCGCCATGGTAATGACCACCGTTCGACAATCCGAGTGAATTTTTACGGGCCACGGAGATCATTGGCTTATACCGGCGCCGCTCGGAAGCGTGCGCTACAGGCTTGATCAAGGAGAGAGACCATGGATGCAATACTGTCGGTCAACGGCAAGGCACGGATCGATTACACCCAGGACACCCTGTTCGGGCCGATTACCCGGCATGTCGAATGCCAAGTGAGCTTGCAACACCAAGCTACCGGGACAGTACTGAAGGTATTCCAACCGCTGCCGGACGATCTACGTGATGCACAAACGGTGGTGTTTGCGCTGGAGGGACGGCGCACCCGTGGTGTGGTCAAGCATCGTCGACACCTGGCCGACCATAGCCTGCGGCTCGAACTCGAACGTCAATAGGAGCCGGCTGGCCGGCTCCCGCAAGCACGTCAGCCTTTGGCGGATTTGGCGCATTCGCACCCGGTCGCCGCCGCACACGGCTCACCATGGGCATGGTGCTCCGCACAGCCCTGACAGCAATAACCCTTGCCGTCCTTCATTACCGCGTCAGCTCCCAGCACACACTTACAGTGTGGGCAGGCACAGGTTTTATCTGGCATGGTCAGACTCCTTTTTCGTGGTCGTCCCGGTGCGGCGGGCGCCGGCACCTTAATGAGGGACTGCGGCCCGCCGGCGATGGTTCAAACCGTCAGTCGGCGCGGGTATTGCTGCGGTACATGAACAGCAGCGCCAGGGCCAGGCAGACCATCGCCACGATCCGCGCACCCGACAACTCAATCGCTGGATTGCCCAGCCAACCGAAGTTGTCGATCAACATGCCCATGCCCAATTGCCCGACGATCACCGCCACCGTCGCCACCGCCGTACCGACGACAGGCACCGCGCCGACCATCACCATCATGTACACCACACCGAACAAGGCACCGGTCAGTTGCCATTTCGGCACGTCCAGCAGGCTCACCGCCTGGGCCGGTTCAAAGAACAAGATCATCAATGCAGTGACAATCGCCCCCACGCCAAAGGTCACCAGGCTGCCGCGCAGCACGCCCACCGCCTGGCCCAAGCGACCATTGATGGCGGCTTGCACACTCAACACCGCACCTGCGGCGACCACCACGACCAGCAACAAAATCAGGTTCATCGCTTTAACCTCGCGCAATCAGAACAAGTGCCACCACAATCAACGCCAGGGCGATCCAGCGTTCGCCATTGACCCGCTTGCGGGCCGCGCCGAACCAGCCAAAATGGTCGATCAGCACGCTCTTGCCGACCTGCCCCGAAAGAATCGCGATCATGGTCATCGCAATACCGATATGCGGTGTGGCCAGGGTCAGTACCACCACGTAGATCGGCCCCAGGAAACCACCGATCAACTGCCAGCGCGGCAGCTCGGACAACGCCGGGCCTTTTCGCGGACCACTGAACAACAGCAGTAGAAACAGGATCGCCGAGCCCACGCCAAAGATGCTCAAGGTGGCCCACAAATGCCCGACCTGCACACCCAATGGCCCGAGCAGGCCGGCTTCAACCGACAAACCCATGCCAGCCAGGATCACCAGCGGCAAAAGCAGTAGCCGCAGGCCGTTTTTTTTCGGCTTGGCTGGCGCCACGCCCTCGATGGAACTTGCTTGCATACACCACCTGCACATCAACAAAGGATTGGATGGCGCGCATTATCCGGTGGCCGTGCTGTGCGATAAATGGGAGCATGCCAACAACACCTTTGCGCAAAACGCACAGCCTGGAGGCACGATGCAAGGCTTGAATGAACTGAGCTTCAAAGCGCTGCGCCTGTTCGTCGCCGTGCTGGACTTGGGCAGTTTCTCCGAAGTGGCACGCCGTGAGGGCCTGGCGCCCTCTTCCATCTCCCGGCAGATCCAACTGATGGAACAGGCCCTAGGCCAGCAACTGCTCTATCGGCACACCCGTGCCGTCAGCCCCACCGAGGCCGGGCGTTTGCTCGGGCGACATGCGCGCTTGATGCTGGAACAACTGGAAGCCGCCGGCCAGGCGCTGCAGGAACAGGAAAGCGAGCCCAGCGGCCTGGTGCGCATCAATGCGCCGATGGTGTTCGGCCAGCGCCATCTCTCCCCTTGGCTGGGCGAGTTGTGCCGGCGTTATCCGAAGCTGCAACTGGATATCCAGCAAACCGACACCTATGTCGACCCGTTGCAGGACGGTACCGACCTGCTTTTTCGGATCGGCGTGCTCAACGACTCCAGCATGCAGGCGCGCATCTTCGCGCCCCAACGCTTTCGCATCGCCGCGAGCCCGGCCTACCTGGCCCGACACGGCACACCGCAACATCCTGACGAACTGATCAACCACCAGTGCCTGGCCTACAAAGGCATTACCGGCCAGCAACGCTGGTTCTTCCGCAAGGGCCAGGGCGACTGGACTCCTTATAGCGTCAAGGGCCCGATCACCGGCAACCATGCCGACACGCTCACCTACGCCGCCGAACAAGGGCTGGGGCTGGTGGTGTTTCCCTCCTGGTTGATCGGAGACAGTCTGCGGGCGGGCACTCTGCAGGCGGTGCTGACAGAGTACGACGTGGCGACGACATTGGAGCCCCAGCAAATTGCGGCACTGTGGCCGGGGAGCCGGCGCCTGTCGCTGAAGGTGCGCACGGTGATTGATTATTTTGTGGAGTGTTTTGGAGCGGTGCCGTATTGGGATCGGTGACTTAGGCAGACGCGTCACTGAAGGCATTTCCCACTTCAAAAAGTAGTTCCGGTCTGATTTTACTGGCCAGTATTTTTGCGCTCAGAGCGTTGCGGCAGACTGAGGCAACTTCCACGATGGAGAGAGCCATGAAACCGACATGCGCAGAAATTACGGTCACGCTAGATCAAGCCGAGGCAGATTTTTCAAATCTGGTTCATCAAGCCAGTGCCGGGCAACCCATAACGATCACCCAGCATGGACGTGCACTCGCTAGGCTCATCGCCATAGAGCCCTCACCTCAGCCGCGGATCGGCGCGATGAAAGGTAAATGGGCAATACCTGAAGACTTTGATGCACCCCTTCCGGAGGATACGCTGAATGCATTTGAACGAAGGTCTTGTTGTCCAACCTGAACCGCCACTCAGAACACCCACTGCCCTATCAACCAGGCATTCGCCCCACTGATCACCGCAAACAGAAACCACGCCAGCAAGCGTGTCGGCAGCCGATTCACGAACGGTCCCATCAGTTGCTTGTCGCCGGTCATGCGGATCAGCGGATACAGCGCGAACGGCAACTGCAGGCTGAGCACCACCTGGCTGAAGATCAGCAATTTGCCGATAGCATCGTCGCCCATCAGCCATACCCCCAAAAACGCAGGGATCAACGCCAGGCCACGGGTGATCAAACGCCGTTGCCAGCAGGGAATGCGCAGGTTGAGGTAGCCCTCCATGATCACCTGCCCGGCGATGGTGCCGGTAAAGGTGGAGCTTTGCCCGGAGGCGAGCAAGGCAATGCCGAACAGGATGCTGGCGAAGGCACCGCCCACCAGCGGGTCAAGCAGGTGATAGGCGTCCTGGATCTCAACCACGTCAGTGTGGCCGGTCTTGTGGAACGCTGCGGCGGCAAGCACCAGGATCGCGGCGTTGACCAACAGCGCCAGGGCCAGGGAGCCGATGGTGTCGATGCGCGCCAACTTGACCGCGTCCTGTTTGCTGGCCAGGTCCTTGCCGATCAGGCGGGTTTGCACGATGGAGCTGTGCAGGTAAAGGTTATGGGGCATCACCGTAGCCCCGAGGATGCCGATGGCCAAATACAGCGGCGCAGCATCGCTGATAGCCGACAGTGACGGGGTGAAACCCCTGAACACGTCCGGCCAGTAAGGTTTGATCAGGACCAGTTCGATGAAAAAACACACGCCGATGGTCGCGACCAGCGCCAGCATGATCGCTTCCAAACGGCGGAAACCACGGTTCTGCAGGGCCAGGATCAGCAGTGTGTCAAAGGCGGTGATGACAATGCCGGTGGTCAGCGACACCCCCAGCAGCAGGTGGAATGCCAGGGCGCAGCCCAGCACCTCGGCAAGGTCGGTGGCGATGATGGAGATTTCCGCCAGCACCCACTGGGTGCGTGCAGACCGCTGGCTATAACGCTCACGGCAGAGTTGCGCCAGGTCCTTGCCGGTGGCGATACCCAACCTTGAACACAGGCACTGCACCGCCATCCCCGCCAGGCTGGCCAGCAGCACCACAAACAACAGGTTGTAACCGTAGCGCGAGCCGGCCTCGATGGCCGTGGCCCAGTTGCCGGGGTCCATGTAGCCGATGGAGATCAGCAGCCCAGGCCCGGCAAACATGAGGATGCGCTTAAAGAACGAAGCCTTGGGATCAACGGCGACAGAACCCGCCACTTCCGGCGGGCAGAACGGGGCGGTGGCGATTTTTGGCAGGCTGAATTTCACGCGGTATCCCAGGCAAACACACAAGACAGAGGCGCAGCTTATCAGTCGGACGCAACCGTGCGCATCACCGTGTCCCGTGGCAGGTCGAACGCCTCGACCACTTGCACCACCAGGTCCATCTCCTGGTTCAAGGCTTCACGCTCCATGCGCTGGCGAATCACGCCGATCACCAGCACCGCCAGGGTGGTGATCGAATACGCAGGGCCGGAAAACGCGCGCACGCCGCTCACCACCAGCATCGCCGCAGCTACCGCCTGCCCCACCACCGGAATCGCCGTGGCCGCACCGCGTCGCAGGATAAAACCGGTCAACCCGGCCAGCGCTGTACCGCTCAACGCAGTGGTGGCCGACCGACCCACGTCAAAACGCCTGAACAGCCCCTGCTCCTTTTGCGCGGCAGCTTTGAGTTCCGCGTCGAACACCAGCCGGTCCGCATGGCTGAGTTTGTCTTTGTACTGTTCGATGAGTTTTTCGGCGACCAGGGTTTCAAGGTCAGCCAATTCGACGGTATCGAGCGGTTCATCGAACTTGATGCTCAGCCGCTGCGCCACATCCTCAGCAATCTGGCGATAACTCACGCCATGGCCACGGGCCAGGTTCATAAAGGTATCGCCGCCCATGCGCTGCAACTCGATGGCCAGCTTGAGCGGCTCGCGCACGCTGGCGTCTATGGATGCACTGCGTTTTTGCGCCATCAACTCGGCGAGGAACTTCAACTCTTCAGGCCGCGCCTGGACCAACGCCGGGAACAGGTCCGCGTCCTCTTCGGCAAAACGCACTTCAGTACTGCGCTGGTCGGAGCGGATCATGCCGCGCCGCTCGTGCAGTAGGTCGGTGTACTGCACCACCGTCTGCAGCTGCGGCCAGTAAGCGGCGTGATCGAAAGTTGCCAGGTGCACATTGGTGACCTTGGCCTTGAGCGCCGGCGTTACCGGAATGGCATAGCGGCCGATGCAACGCTCAGTATCCGGTTTCAGGGCCAAGGCCCAGTCTTTGCTGGAGTGGCAATTGATCACACGGCCTTTTAGCGGCGCGGACACGTCATCCCACGGGCTGGACGTGCAGATCGCCCCACCCATCAACAGCAGGTTGTCCAACGGCAGCTCGCGGGCGGTATCAGGGCTGGCCAGCAAACTCTTGACCAGGATGCGCGCACCCAGGGAATGGCCGATCAGGTTGATGCGCCGCACTTCAAGGGATTCACCGTGCAGGTAGGCGGCCAGCTCCGGCAGCAGGCTCCTGGCAACTTCATCTACCCGCGCCTCGACGCTTTTATAGTGGTCGAGAAAGTAGGCAATCGCCTTGCCGACGCCCACGGTAGCCGCGCCCAGGCTGCCGCCGCCGAGCATCGCGCCGATCACGTCCTTGAACGGCGCGAACAGGTTTTCCAGGAAATGCCCCGCTGGCCAGAACAGCATCAGGTTGGTCGAGCCTTCGATGCCCGCCAACTGTGCCTTGAAGCTGCCCAGCTGTTGCCGATTGAAGAACGCCGAATAACCGTGGACATAGAGATTAAGCACATCACCCTGGGGCTCACCACACATCAAGAACGTGGGCTTGCGGGTGCGGTGCATTTCATCCCACTGGTGCTGCATGGGGCAATGACTCCTGGTGACAAGGGACGGCGATAGTAACAAAGGCCGGGGTTCAACGTGGTACCGCTGGGGGAAAAGGCACCGCATTGGCCTCATCATCCTTTCAAAACAGAGAGGCCGCCTTGGACTTGGCCAGGTAGCGCGCCGGTGAATCGCCCAGGTTGCGGCGGAACACTGAAGTGAACGCGCTGGAACTGCTGAACCCCAACTCAAACGCCACATCGGTGATGGACGAGCCATGACTGAGCCGCGCCGTCGCCTCCAACAGGCACACCTGTTGGCGCCAGGACACAAAGGTCATGCCGGTGCATTCACGAAAGTTACGGGTAAAAGTGCGCCGGCTCATGCTCGACCAGTCGGCCATCTCGCCGATGGAGATCTTCTGCGTCGGCGCCTCAAGGAAGCGCTGACAAGAACGGGCCAGACGCGCTTCGGAGGGCAACGGCGCACTGAGGGGCAACTCGGGCATGGCGCCGATTTCATCGATCAACAGGGTCAACACGCAACGGTCACGCACGCTGGGCGAGGCTGATGGCCCAATCGCCAACGCCGCTTCCAGCAGATGGCGCAACAGGGGCGAGACACCAAATACCTGGCAATAGTCCTGCAACCCTGCGCGCTGAGCGGCGTCGTCGTCCAGGTAAGTATTGAGCATCACCACATCGCCGCGCATGTGCATCTCATGGGAAATCCCGCCCGGCACCCAGATGGCGCGCTGCGGCGGTACGACCCAATTACCGAGGTCAGTGAACATTTTCAACGCGCCCGTGGATGCATACGCGAACTGCCCACGACGATGGGTATGACGCGGAAACACCGTACCGGACGGGTACTCGCGCAGCGTCACCACCGCTTCGGGGCTGTCGGGTTCGTAAGGAGAATAGGTAAAGGTCGGCGGCATGGCCCGATTTTGTCAAAGTATGACCTGACATAGCAAGCGGGCCACTACTCTGCCACCTAGAATCGTCGCTCCCCAAGTTGGGTTCATATCGAAGGGATATTCGGAAAATGAGTGTCAAAAACTACTTGGACGTACGAGTAGACGGCGCCGTTCTGATGGTGGGTCTCAACCGCCCGCAGAAGCGAAACGCCATGTCTCTGGAAGTCATGCACGAACTGCGCGACACCTTCACCAACATACCCGAGGGCATTGGTGCCGCCGTGCTCTACAGCACCAGCCAACATTTCTGCACGGGGTTGGACTTGTCGGAAATCCGCGACCAGTCGGTGATCGATAACGTCCAAGCCTTCCGCGAATGGCACAAGACCTTCGAACTGATCCAGTTCGGCAAGGTGCCCGTCGTCGCCGCCATTACCGGTGCCGCCATCGGTGGTGGCCTGGAGATCGCCACCGCTTGCAGCCTGCGCGTGGTGGATGACAGCGCCTTCTTCTCGCTGCCCGAAGCCATGCGCGGCCTGTATGTGGGTGTCGGCGCCTCGGTGCGTTTTCCACGCATCGCCGGCATCGCCCTGATGACCGACATGATGCTCACCGGCCGCACGCTCTACGCCAAGGAAAGCTATGAGCGCGGCGTGGCCCAGTACCTGGTGCCGGTCGGCCAGGCGGTGCTCAAGGCCACCGAGTTGGCGCACAAGATCGCCGGCAACCTGCCCATGACCAACTACGCAGTGACCCACGTGCTGCCGCGTATTGTCGATCAAAGCCAGCAGGACGGCCTGATGACGGAAGCCTTGATTGCCGCCGTGGTGTCTTCCGACATCCGCACACAGGATCGCCTGGCGGACTTCCTGGATCGCAAGAAGGACAAGATCCAAACCGCGCCTGCGGTGTAACTCCCGGTCGTGAACGTTGCCGAGCGCACCTCGGCAAACCATGGATGGCCTTCACAACTCACTCTCAACCCGGTGAAACCATGTTTCAGCACAGCACTCAAGACGATCTTTATCGCAGCAATGACGCGACCGATGAACGATTGATCAAAATCGAACGCAGCTGGCACAAACGCGCACAGATCAAGCTCGATTCCCAGCGCCCGGATATCCAGCTTGACCTGCAGGCGCCGGACTTTCTCGAGGCCCTGTTACCTTTCGCCCATGATCCGCATTACCAGCAATACCCCCACGCCCTGAAGCTGCTGATCCTGTCGGCCGGCTGGGTGATCTACAACCAGAAAACCATCGCCATCGAAACCGAAATCATCTGCCCGTCCTGCATCGACCTGCTGCAGCTCGGCTCGCGCCTGAGCTCCGCCAGCGCCGCGACGATTTCCGAAACCCTGGCGGATGAGGCTTATCACACACTGTTTTCGATCAACATGTGTGAACTGGCCATCACTCAGCGCGGCATGCGCATCAAATGGCCGGAGCTGGAACTGACCCGCCACCTGAGCCAGGCCCAGGCCACCCTGTCCGAGGCGGACTTCAAGATCTACCGCCTGGCCTTCTCGCTGGTCTCGGAGACGTTTATCAGCGACTACCTGGCCGACCTCAGCGACGCGCCAGACATCCAGCCGGTGTTCCGCCACGTGGTGGCCCTGCACAAAAAAGACGAACTGGTGCACAAGCACATCTTCCCGCTGTTCGTGCAGCAGGTGGTCGGTGACTTCACCGCGCAGCAAACCGCCTTGTTCACCCGCGGCATCGCCAACTCGATCCGAATCTTCCCGATGCGAGAGATTTCGGCGTGGCGAATCATCCTGCCGCAACTGCTCGAAGTGTTCGGCGATCAATCGCTGCTGCTACCGACTCAATTTACCGAGACCGGCGAAGCGGACTACTCGGCCATGCCCGAGATCCTCAGCTCCATTGGCATACACCCCGAAGCGGTGCTGCCCGAGCTGCCAGTGATGAGCGAACCGGCCACCACCGTTTAAAACCAGCGTGCTGCTGACCAATACAAATTCAATAGAGTAATTGTCATGTGTGGATACATTGGCGTCTTTGCCAAACAACCTCGTGCGTTCAACCCGAACATGTTCGATGCCGCCCTGCGTGCCATCCACCATCGCGGCCCGGACAGTTCCAGCCAATGGTTCGACCCCAACGGCCAGGCCGCCTTTGGTTATGTGCGCCTGGGCCTGGTAGGCCTGGGTAACGGCACCCAGCCTATCGTGGCCGACGAAGGCGACCTGGTGATGATGGTCAACGGCGAGTTCTATGACTATCAACGCATCCGCGCCGAACTGGAAAGCTATGGATGCCGCTTCAAGACCTCGTCCGACAGCGAAATCGCCATGCACCTGTACCGTCGCCATGGCGTACGTGGCCTCAAGCAACTGCGCGGCGAGTTCACCATCCTGATCTTCGATCGCCTGCGCAAAAAGCTGTTTGCCGTGCGTGACCGGGTGGGCGTCAAGCCGCTGTACTACACCGAGCATGAAGGTGCCTGGTACTTCGCCTCCGAAATCAAAGCCTTGCTCGCCGCCGGCGTGCCCGCACAGTGGGACCACGAAGCCTACGCCAATCGCGGTTTTATCCTGCGTGACCGTACCGTCTTCAACAACATTCGCAGCGTAAAGCCGGGTTGCTGGATCATCGCCGATGAAAGCGGCCTGCAGACCGAGCAGTACTGGGACTGGGACTTCCCGGATGCCCAGGACACCGAACAGCGCAGCGAAGCCGAGATGATCGAGTCCCTGCGCAGCACCATCGAAGAGTCCGTGCGCCTGCGCCTGCATGCCGATGTACCCGTCGGTGTGTGCCTCAGTGGCGGCCTCGATTCATCGGCCATGCTGGGAATTGCCACCGAGCTGACCGGCCAGCCATTGCAGGCATTCCACCTGTCCTTCGAAGGCGAGCAGGCCTACGACGAGCGCCAATTCGCTGAAGTGGCCGCCCGACATAACCGTGCCCACCTCAACGTGCTGTCGGTGAACTCTTCCGACATGGCGGATAACTTCGAAAATGCCCTGTGGCACGCCGAAATGCCCTTCGCCAACGCCCATAGCGTGGCCAAGTACCTGTTGTGCAAATACGTGCAGAACCAGGGCATGCGCGCCGTACTCACTGGCGAAGGTGCCGACGAAGTCTTCGGCGGCTACCCGCACTATCGTCGCGACATGGTGTTGTACAACCACGAAAACCAGGACCCGACGGCGATTGCCGAACTGACCCGGCGCCTGCATGCCAGCGAGGACCGCTACCTGCCCGGCGGCAAAAATGATGTGAAATGGGTGCAGGACGAACTGGGCCACGGCGTGTCCTGGTTGCAAACCCAGTCGGCGTTGTTCGGCCCCCTGGCGCAGTTGTACAGCGATGACTTCCGTGAGCGCTTCAGCAATACCGATGCCTATCGCGAATTCTACGACCGCCTGAGCCCACGGGCGCTCAACGGCTGGGAACCGGTCAACCGTTCGTTGTACATGGTCGCCAAGTCCAGCCTGCCCAACGTGGTGCTCACCTCCCTGGGCGACCGCATGGAAATGGCCGGCAGCCTGGAGGGCCGTCCACCGCTGCTCGATCACCAAGTGATCGAGGCGGCGTGCCGCCTGCCGGTGAACATGAAAGTGCGCGGCGCCACCGAGAAATACGCCTTGCGCGAAGCCATGCGCCCTTACGTGCCGCAGGCTGTACTGGACCGCAAAAAGCAATACTTCCGCGCTCCACCGGCCTCCGAAAGCCCGCAATCGAAGCTGTATGAAATGATCAACGACGTGTTGAGCGGCCCGGCATTGCACAACGTGCCGTTCTTCGATCCGCGTAAAGTACGCGCCTTGCTGGCAACCCTGCCAAGCTTGTCCACCGCCCAACGCGCTTCGGCAGATAACCTGCTGATGGAAATCGCCGGGCTGTGCCTGATGCAAAAACGCTTCGCCTTGAATTGACTTCCCGGCGGCACCTCGCGATTGCGGTGTGCCGCCTGACCCAAGGAGGGTCCATGCTGAAAAAACATCTGTCTCTTGCCGTGCTCGTCACCCTGGTATGGGGGGTCAATTTCCCCATCACCAAGCTCGGCCTGCGTGCCATCGACCCGTTTGTACTCACGGGTATCCGCTTCGCTCTTGCCGCCCTGCCCCTGGTGTTCTTTATCAAGCGCCCCGCCGTCAAATTCAGCTACGTGGCGGCCTATGGCTTTATCTTCGGGCTGGGCATGTGGGGCGTGATCAACTATGGCATCCAAGTGGGCGTGAGCCCCGGTATCGCCTCTTTGATTATCCAGCTCAGCGTGTTCTTCACCATGGGCTGGGGCTTTGTGCTGTTCAAGGAGAAAATCCGTGGCGCGCAAATGCTCGGCGCCGTGCTGGCCTTGATCGGCCTGGCGGGGATCATCTCGACCCAGGAAGGCAACCATGCGGTGCTGGGCGTCATGCTGATCGTCCTCAGCGCGGTGGCCTGGAGCGTGGGCAACGTGATCATCAAGAAATCCGGGGTCAAGGAGATCTTCTCGTTCATGGTGTGGGCCAGCCTGATCCCGCCGATCCCGCTGTTCCTCACGGCCTGGTTGATGCACGGCAGCGCCGCGTTCGAAGGTTTGCAGGCCAGCCTCGACCTGACGGCGGTGTTGTCGATCCTGTTCCAGGTGTACCTGGCCACGCACTTCGCCTACTGGGGCTGGAACTCGTTGCTCAAGCTGTACCCGGTGTCCACCGTGGCGCCGCTGTCGTTGCTGATTCCGGTGTTCGGCATCACCAGCTCGATGCTGATTCTGGATGAGCGCATTTCTACGCCGAACCTGATCTCGATCGGGATCATTATCGTCGGGTTGGCGGTGGGGCTGTACCGCAGACCAGTCAATCTAGCCCCCGTGGAACCGCAGACGATTGTCCATATGGATAGATAGTCATGGCATAAATTCGGGATTTTGTTCGCGTATTGAGTGCTTTAGCCTTCGTCCAGTCCTGTACTGAACCGAAGGAAACACCATGAGCACGCCTGAATTTTTTGTCACCCCCGGCTACGGCGATTACATGCGCGAGCACCTGCATTACTCGCAGGCGGTAAAAGTCGGTAATCGCGTGGAAACCTCAGGCCAAGGGGGCTGGGACGATGAGTTCCAGATCCCCGCCGACCTGGCCGACGAGATCGCCCAGGCGTTCCACAACCTGGAACGCACCCTCGCGACTGCCGGCGCCAGTTGGGAGCACGTGATTCACGTCAACTCCTACCACGTCGGTGGTTTCCCGCCCGAAGTCAACGAGGCGATGGTCAAGCACTACCGCCAGTACATGCCCGACCATGCGCCGATCTGGACGCAAGTCTGCGTCGAGGCTCTGGGGCTGCCGACCATGCGTGTGGAAATCCGCGTGACCGCGATCATTCCCTGACACCGAACCTGCGAATCACCCACTCGACAAACACCTTGAGCCGCGCGCTCTGGTGGCGATTGGGTGGATAGAGGATGTGCAGTGGCGTAGCCGGACGCGACCACTGCGCCAGCACACTGACCAATTGACCGTTGTCCACGTAGTACTGAACGATGGCTTTGAAATGCTGCCCGACGCCCAGGCCGGCGAGCAGCATTTCCTTGAGGCCGTTGCCTTCATTGGTGGAATAGGCACAATCGCCCACTTCGATGCGCCTGTCGCCCTGTTCGAAAATCAGTGGCTCCGCTTTACCTGATCCGGCAAAAAAATAGCCGGCCTTGAGGTGGTTGAGCGCCAGATCCTCCGGGGAAACCGGCACACCTCGGCGCTCCAGGTAATCAGGGGCTGCGCAGGTCAAATATTCCAGGTCGGTCACCTTGCGCCCGATCATCGCCATGTCATCCAGCTTGCCGGCACGGATCACGCAATCCACACCCTCCCCCACAATGTTCACCGCGCGATCACTGATACCCAAGGCTATGGTGATATCGGGATACTCGCGATGAAAATCCACCAGCGCCGGAATCAGCAGGCAATTGGCAAACGACGCCGGTGCATCGACCCGCAGATGCCCGCGGGGCTTGAGGACTTGCCCGCGAATGGCACTGTCCACTTCGTCCAACTCTGCGACCAGGCGCCGGGCATGTTGGTAATACTCCAATCCCTCGGACGTGGGCGCCATAGCCCGCGTTGTGCGGTGCATCAGCTTGATGCCCAGGTGTTTCTCAAGGTCGGTGATCAGCTTGCTCACGGTGGAGCGCGGGAGTGCCAACTGGTCGGATGCACGACTGAATGAGCTGGTTTCGACGACGCGAACAAAGGCACGCATGGCGAGAAGTTGGTTCACAAGGATGACCTTCTGGATAGCTACAAGCGCTTTCAGTAAGCAAAGTTGTCGATCTTGACCTGACCATCGGGAAACGTCGCAATAATCTCCAACTCGCCGCCCATCGCGCGGATATAGTCGCGCAACGTGCTGATGTACATGTCGGTGCGCCGCTCCATTTTGGAGACGGCCGCCTGGTTGATGTTCAGTGCTTTGGCCAGACTCGCCTGGCTTAGCTGCTGAGCTTTGCGCAACTCATGCAGTGGCATTTCCTGCAGGTGCTGCTGAAACAACAGCTTGGCTTCGGCACGGGACTCCGGTGTCATGCGTGCTTGCAGTTCAGCGAATTTCTTAGCCATGGTGACGGCCCTCCCAACCAGAATTCGACCCTGCAAAATATTCCACCAAAGGAATAAAAAATTCAACCTGTCAAAAAGCGTTTTACCTGAGTCTCTACCCACCCCGCTCAAAAACACAATTTTCGAAATGTAAAAAGCGCTCTAATACCCCCCTGTTGATTAGTTTTAAAGATCCTGGAGTTCGCAATGCCCCATGAAGGCAACCTGTTACAAGCAGCCGTGGTGTTCCTGCTCGCCGCCGTGCTGACCGTGCCCCTGGCCAAGCGCCTGCAACTGGGCGCGGTGCTGGGCTATCTGTTCGCTGGCGTGATCATCGGCCCGTCGGTGCTCGGTTTGGTCGGCAACCCGCAAAGCGTCGCGCAATTTTCCGAGCTGGGCGTGGTGTTGCTGCTGTTCATCATTGGCCTGGAACTGTCGCCCAAGCGGTTGTGGGTGATGCGCAAGGCGGTATTTGGCGTCGGCCTCGCGCAGGTGCTGCTCACGGGCCTGGTGATGGGCGTGGTGGCGTTGTGGCTGTTTGGCCAGTCGTGGAACAGTGCGATCGTGCTCGGTCTGGGCCTGGCGCTGTCGTCCACCGCGTTTGGCCTGCAAAGCCTGGCCGAGCGCAAGGAACTGAACCAACCCCACGGCCGCCTGGCCTTTGCGATTCTGCTGTTCCAGGACATCGCCGCGATCCCGCTGATCGCCATGGTGCCGTTGCTGGCCGGCAGCGATCACCCGACCACCGAAGCGCAGGGCCTGCAGCATGTGTTGCAGATTCTCGGCAGCATTGCCGTGGTGATCATCGGCGGCCGTTACCTGTTGCGACCGGTGTTCCGCATCGTCGCCAAGACCGGCCTGCGCGAAGTGTCCACCGCCACCGCACTGTTGGTGGTGATTGGCACGGCCTGGTTGATGGAGTTGGTGGGCGTGTCCATGGCCCTTGGCGCCTTCCTCGCCGGCCTGCTGCTGGCGGACTCGGAATACCGCCACGAACTGGAATCCCAGATTGAACCGTTCAAGGGCCTGCTGCTGGGCCTGTTCTTTATCAGCGTGGGCATGGGCGCCAACCTCAGCCTGTTGCTCAGCTCGCCGCTGGTGGTGATCGGCCTGACGCTGCTGCTGATCGGCTTGAAGCTGCCCTTGCTCTACGCCGTAGGCCGGCTGGTGGGCGACCTCAATCGCGAAAGTGCCCTGCGCCTGGGCGTGGTGCTGGCGGCGGGTGGTGAATTCGCCTTCGTGGTGTTCAAGATCGGTCGCGACCAAGGCCTGTTCGAACCGCATCTGTACGACATCCTGGTCCTGACCATCACCCTCTCCATGGCCGTGACACCGCTGCTGTTGCTGGTGTGCCCGAAGCTGTTCAAGCCCAAGGTCAAGCCGGTGGAAATCCCCGAGGAATACCGCACCATCGAAAGCGATGCGCCCCGCGTGGTCATCGCCGGCATGGGCCGTATGGGGCAGATCGTCGCGCGGATCCTGCGTGCGCAGAACATCTCGTTCATTGCCCTGGACACCTCGGTGGAAACCATCGAACTGACCCGCAGCTTCGGCGGCATGCCGGTGTTCTATGGCGACCCGCAACGCCCCGAGATCCTGCACGCGGCCAAAGTCGACCAGGCGGAGTTCTTCGTGATCGCCATGGACGACCCGGAGATCAACATCAAGACCGCCGAGCTGGTGCGCAACCTCTATCCGCACATGAAGATCATCGCCCGCGCCCGTAACCGTCAGCACGTGCACCGCCTGGTGGACCTGGACGCCTCACCGATTCGCGAGACCTTCTACTCCAGCCTGGAAATGAGCCGCCGCACCCTGGTCGGCCTGGGGTTAAGCCAGGCCCAGGCCGATGCGCGCATCACTCGCTTCAAGAACCACGATTTGCAACTGCTCGCCGCCCAGCACGCTGTATACGACGACGCCGCCAAAGTGATGCAAACCGCCCAGGAAGCCCGGGCAGAACTGGCGCGGCTGTTTGAGATGGACCGACTTGAGGAAGAGTCCGACAAGGTGTGAGGCTATGGATGAACGATTTTGCGAAAATTCTGACAGAATACGGCGCAATTTCGTTCACCCCTGGAGCGCTTCATGGCCACTTTCACCAAGACCGCCGTCCTGCTGGCCATCGCGCTGGCCGCTGGCAGCGCATTCGCCGCTTCCAAACCGACCACGCAAACCATCTCCACCTTGGGTGGCAAATTCACCTTCAACCTGCCCAAGGCCTACGCCGCCGACACCCTGCCGGCTGGCAAGGCTGAAGATGGCACGGCCGATACCCAAGGCACGATGTACGCCAACCAGACCACGAAAAGTGTGGTGATCGTCGCCGAAACCGTGCGTAACGATGGGGTAACCATCGGCGATAACGACGCGCAATTCCTAGATGGCGCCGTGGCCGGGTTCGTCAAGGACCAGAGCGCAGCACTGCCTGACTTCAAGAAACAGAGCGAGAAGAAACTGACGTTCAAGGGCCTGGGCCTGCGCCAGGTGGACAGCACCGCCACCCAAGGCGGCGGCAAGACGCTGAACTCCACGTTCCTCGGTGGTTCGGGTAATCACCTGCTGGTGATCCAGGCGATTTCGCGGGCGGATGATGCCAAGGGGCATGCGGCGTTGGTCAAACAGATTACCGGCGGCAAATAACCTTACGGCGGTCAGTTCAGGCTCTTTTCCAACCAGGCTTTCAGGTCCTGCACTTCCGCCTCGCTGATGGTATGCGGCATGCCGGGGTACCCATGGAACTCCGGCTGCAACCCCAACCCCGTCAGCACCTCATTGGCCCGCGTACCCGACGCATACGGCAGCGCCTGATCCAAGGTGCCATGGCCGATAAAGATCGCCAGCTTGCCCAATGACGCATCCGGCTTCAGCTCTGCCTTGAGCACCGGCAACACGCTGCCGCTCAATGCCGCAATGCCACGCAGCAGCTCCGGCCGGCGCAGGCCCACCTCGTAGGACATGATCGCGCCCTGGCTAAAACCCACCAGGAACACCCGATCCGGCTGAGTGTGATATTTGGCGGTGGCTTTGCCGACAAAATCTTCGATCAGCTTCGCGCTGCGTTGCAGGTCGGCGGTTTCGCCGTCGTAATCGCCGTCACCGGGCGTCTTGGTAAACCAGCGATAGCCGTGCGGGTCCACCGGCATAGGCGCACGGGCCGACAGGTACGTCCAGGTCGAGGGCAGCGCGTCCTTGATGCCAAACAGGTCCTCCTCGTTGCTGCCAAACCCGTGCAGGAAAATCACCAGCGGCTGGTTGCGCGCGTCGCCCTGGGTTTGTTCCAGGTACGAGAGCGGCAAATCGGTGTGCAGCGTGTCGTCGGCATGGGCGGTGCCGACGACCAGCGTCAGCGCCAGGGCAAACAATTTGAGCATCGGACGTCCCCTCAGGGTTTGCGTAACAGATAAGTGTCCATGATCCAGCCATTTTCCAGGCGCGCGGCCTTGCGCATCCGTTCGATTTCTTCTGCGACTTCACTGACTTTGCCGCTGATCAGGATCTCGTCCGGTGTGCCCAGGTAGGCGCCCCAGTAAATGTCCAGGTCTTGGTCCGCCACGCTGCGGTAGGAGTCTTCGGCGTCGAGCATCACCACCAACGTGTCGGCGTCACTCGCCTGCCCCGCCGCCAAACGGCGCCCGGTAGTGATCTCGATGGACTTGCCGATACGGTTAAGCGGCACTTTGTGCTGGGCCGCCAGGGCCTGCACGCTGGTGATACCAGGGATCACTTCGAACTCGAACTCACTGCGACCGCTGGCAAGAATCGCCTGCAAGATGCGAATGGTGCTGTCGTACAGCGCTGGATCACCCCAGGCGAGGAAAGCGCCCACTTCACCGTCAGCCATTTCTTCGTTGATCATGCGTTCGAAGGTCTGCTGCTTGTCGCGGTTGAGGTCCTGCACTGCGGTGGTGTAGTCGATCTCGCCGCGCACGCGCTCGGGGCAATCGGCCTCGACGAAACGGTAGCCGGGCTCGGTGATGTAGGTTTCGCAGATCTCGCGACGCAGGTCGATCAACTTGTCTTTGCTCTGGCCCTTGTCCATCAGGAAAAACACGTCGGTGCGGTTGAGCGCCTTCACGGCCTGCATCGTGATGTAGTCAGGGTTGCCGGCGCCAATGCCGATGATCAGGATGCGTTTCATGGGTTGCTCTCATTGCGGGGCGTGGATTTTGCCATGTTCACGTGCCTAGGCGTGAGTTTCCAGGCGCAGGCGCCAGACATTGTTGAAGCGCAGCTCGGTGGCGGACAGCGGTTCGACGTCGATCCGGTAGAACATCGACACCGGAAACTGCATGACGTGCCACATCGCGGCACGGATCACAAAGGGATGGGTGATGGCCACGACATGGCCGGGCTGGGATTCGAGGGTTTTCATCCACTCAGCCACCCGCTGGCAGATCTGCTCCACCGACTCGCCGCCGTGGGGCGCGCACGTGGCGTCGGTGAGCCAGGTGTTCAGCTGGTCACTCTCCAGTTGACCGACGTCCTGGCCCCTCCACTGCCCGAAATCAGCGTCGCGCAACGCGGCGTCGATCACCCCGTCAGCGCCGAACAAGCCTGCCGTCTGCCGAGCCCTGGCCTCCGGACCACATAACAGTCGCCGGGTTTTCTTGTAGCGACCAGCCAGCGACAACGCCTTGCCCTGCCAATCCATCGCCACCGCCTCGTCATCGGGAAAACGCCCCTGTTTTTGCAGGGGCGTGATGGCATGGCAAATGAGCGTCAAACGAGTGGTGTGCATTGCAGAGTGCTTGAGACCAAGAAGATAAGTCTCCAAGACTGGCGCAGTTAACGCTGGGGCGCAACACTGAAATCAGGTTGCCAGTCTGCTTTTCTGTGGGAGCGTTAGACCTGAAAATCAAACCATTCACGACGGCCTTCAAACGTGCCAATGATCAACTCCACAATCATCCGCACCGCCTCCACATCCTCCACCTGCGCATTCACCGCCAGCCACACCTGCCGCTGCATGCTCTCGCCCAACAGCCCCGGCAACGCCACCAGGCCCCGGTCAAAACTGCTCATGTAATGGGGCAGCAAGCCGATGCACGCGCCACAGCGGATCATCTCCAGCATCAACGAATACGCGTGCACCTGCACCACCGCCGCCAGGCGCTGCTGCACCACCTGATTCCATGCCTGCAACGCGCCCACCTGCGCATCAGGTTGCCACTGCACCAGCATGTAGTCGTCAAGGTCTTCCACGCTGTCCGGCCGTGTGGTCAACCGCGAATAACGCTTGGCGATATGCGGCAAGTACTGCAAGCGTGCCAGGGCCTGTGGTGGCTCGGTGGCGAAGCTCGGGCCAGGCACCGGGCCGTCGGCGTCCGACAGCCACAGCACCACATCCACATCCACCGCTTGCAGCGACAACTGGCTGTCGATGGAAATGATCTCCAGGCGCACGCTGGCGTTGCGCCGCAACAAGGCGATCAGGTCGCGGCCAAGGATGTCGTGCAGGATCGGTTCGGCCACTGCCAGCCGAATCAACGGCTGCTCCGTAACCGGCAACCGCCGTTCATGGGCCAGGGCAATCAATTGGGCCTGCAACTGCTGGCCATCGCGACTGAGCACCAAACCACTGCCCTGGTAACTGAACAGCGAATGCCGCAGATGCTCTTCAAGCTGCGCCAGGCGCTTGCGCAACAGCGTCGCCTTGATGTTCAGGCTGCGCGCCGCCTGCATGAAGCAGCCGCAGCGCGCACTCACCAGAAAGTAGCGCGCCACCTCCGGGTCGATCTCCTGGGCCAGGGCCAGCCAGCTACTGCGCCCCTCGGTCGGGGCGCGATAAGAGGACGGCCCCTGGGGGGCGGACGGTTCTAGAAATGCCATGGGAGACTCCCTGTCTTGTTGGTCTGTGCATCCAATGCGGGTTGACGCGGGTTACTCCAGCACCTTGTTCAACTCGGCGCCGTCGATACTCAGGGTTGCGGTGTTAAGCATGCCTTCGAGGTAAGCCTTGGCGATCTGCTCTTGGCGCTGGGCACGCAGGGCCTGGGTCAGGCGCTCACGCAGTTCGTCGAGGGTCGCGGTACGCGCCGGTTGCTGGCCGGTGAGCTTGAGCACATGAAACCCCGCCGCGCTCTGCACCACGTCCGACACGGCGCCGACTTTGAGGCGCGACACGACACTGCGGACTTCCGGCACCAGCTGTTGCAAAGGCTGCATGCCCGAGTCGCCACCGCGTGCGGCGGAGTCGGTGTCCTGGGAAAACTGCGTGGCCAGGGCGGCGAAATCACCCGGCGCAGCCTGGGCACGACGGCTCAGTTCCTGGGCCTGGCGGCGCACGTTGTCGACGGTTTGCGGGTCATTGGTCGCCAGGAAAATCTGGCTCACCCGGTACAACGGCGGTGTCACCCATTGCGCCTTGCCACTGTCGTAGGCCTGCTGCAACTCCGCCGCACTCGGGTAATCGGCCGGCACCTGGCTGACCGAGAGCATGTAGTCGCGGAACACGATCTGCTCGGCGGCGGCGCGGGTCTGCTGCTCCACGTCCGGGCGCTGGCGCCAACCCTGGGCGTCGGCCTGTTCAAGCACGGCCTTTTGTGCCAGGCGTGAACGAATCCAGGTTTCCAACGCGCCACGGTTACCGCGCAACTGCTCACGGGACTCGGCAGGCAGGCTGGCCAGTACGGTTTTCAGTTCCGTCAGGTCGATCTGCTGATTGCCCAGGCGGGCCACCGCCGGGCCGCCCGATACAGGATTGATCACCGGCGCCGGTTGCTGCGCCGCCACCGGGTCACTGCCCGGCCGCAGGCTCAAGCCCACCGCCACCACCAGCAAGGCCAGCGCACCCGCGCCGACCATCAGGGTTGGTTTCTTCACAATACCGGCGCCTCGGCTTCAGCCTGCAACTGCGCGGCCTGCTGGCTGTATTCACGCAGGTAGACGATGAATTCCTGCAACAGACGATCCCACAGCTCCAACTGGCTGCGCAGGTGCGTGGCGCCAACGCCGGCTACCACCACGTCCATCTCCATCAACAAAAACTCGCCCTGCACCGACAACCGCGCAAAACGTCGCGATGCGTTCCACACCTGGGCCAGGCCTTCGGGCAATTCGCCCTGGATGCGCAGCGCGCAGCTGTAGGTGAAATCCACATACGTACCCTGCTCCGCCGCCGGGTTGCCAAAGCGCACGGCAAAACCGATGCCCTGGCTGGCACTGAGCAATTGCACGATGCCATTTTGTTCAGTCTGGTTGACCCGGTAACCGGCTTCCTGCAACAGCTCGGTGAGGCTCTGGGTGGTGACGCTGGTGATCAATTCGCTCATGGTGATTTCTTCCCTGTCGATCAATGATTGGCGGTTGCCTGGGGCGCATCGAAACGGCTCTTGTACAAATCATCGCCAAAGCCCTGGGCCAGTTCCTCGAACTTGACCCGCGCGCTGCTGGCGAAGGGCTGGCGAATACTCATCACCTCGGCCACATCGATTTTTTCGTAGGCCGCGAGCAACTGCTGGGCCACGCCGTACATCTGTTGATTCTTGACTGAACATTGCTGCACTTGTGTGTCACGGTCGCTCAGTTGTGCCTGCAAGCGCGCACGCTCGGCCTCTTTGCCCTTGGCCAGCACCAGCAGTTCGTCATAGGCCTTCTTGAACTTGCCGATCTGCTCGTTGCTGGCCGCCACCTGGGCCTGTGCCTGGCTGTGCAGGCTCTGTTGCTGGCCGGCCATTTGCTCGGCCACGCCACGGGCCTGGGCGAGTTCGGCGGTCAATTGCTTGATTTGCGCCTGGGCCTGCTTGGCCTGGTTTTCCGCCGCAATCCGCGCGGCGCTGGCCTGGGCCTGTTCGCTTTGCAGGGCCTGCAATTTCTGGGTGGTGCTGCGCAGTTGCGTACGCAGGCGTTCCTCCATGCCTTCAGCCGACGCGCCGGTGGTGACCAGCAGCAACAACAGCCCGCAGATTCGCGTGTTCATGTGGCATCTCCGTGCGCATCAAAAGCGCGTGTTGAGTTCCAGTTGCATCACATCGACTTCGAACGGCGCGCCGTACACTTCGGACGCGCTCAACCAACGCGCACTGGCGTAGATGTTCTTTTCGATGCCGTAGTTGGCGCCAATGAAATAACCCTTGGCGTTGGTGCCGCCCAGGTGGAACGACGAGTCGTTGAAGCCGTCAGGCAAGGCGTCAGGCTGGATGTATTTGTAGCCAGCCAACACGTTCCAATCGCCGCGCTTGCGCATTTCCAGCGCGCTGCCGAGGGTGAACGAGACCATCAGCGCATTGCCGCCACTTTCAAACTGGCCCTTGCTGTTGATGTTGTTGACGATCTCGCCTTCGCTGCGCTTGAGCATCTCGCCCTTGTCGTAGGCCAGGTTGTGGATGAAGTTGCCTTGGGTGCGCAGCTTGAAATCGCTGGGCAGCTCGGCATCCCAGGCCAGGTTCAGGTCGAGCACGTCGAACTTGGATGCCAGACCGACGAACTGCGGTTGCGGGGTCAGGCCCGGAGTGGCCGGATTCGGCGTGATGTCGCGCAGCAGGAACACACTGTTGCCCTTCTGCATGAAGGCCAGGCGCGAGCCGTCGCTGTCACACGCCGGCTGGCCGGACCACGGCTGGCAGGCGCCGGAGCGCTTACCTTCGATATCGTCAAAGTGGTAGTAGGCCACTGCGCCCTTCAGGCTGTTCTCGCGGTTGATCTTCCAGTTGGCGCCGATCTGCCCGCCAAACAGCCACTTGGTCTCGCTGTCTTCCTTGTCGAAGCCGTTGCTGCTGGCTGAGTCGGAGGTGTACTCCACCGGGAACGCACCCAAGGTGCCGAACAGGCCCCACTGGCTGTTCAGGGCGTGGTTGAAATTGGCGGCAATACCGTCGAAGTTCAGGTCGCCCGAATACATCATGTCCGTGGAGTAGAACGGGTTGGCGAAACGGCCGGCGGTGAGGGTCACGTCCGGGGTGGCCTTCCAGCTCAGGTAGCCCTGGTCGAGCCAGATGTCTTTCTTGCCAAAGCCGCCGCCCAGGGTCTGGGTGGTGGACACCGGGTTGTTGTCGGAACCGGTGCCCACACGGATGCCGGCCGTCCAGTCGGGTGACAGCACCGCTTTCATGCCCAGGCGTGCGCGCAGGCGGAACAGGTTTTCGCGGTCCTTGGTGGTATTGAGCAACGGCGGCAGCTTGGTGTTGGTGTCCTTGTTGGTGTCGTACGGGCCGCTTTCATTGAGCTTGGCGTAGTCGACGATCTCGTTGCTGTTGTTGCCCGAGAAGTAACGCGACTCGTCCCGCAGGCGGATATCACCATCAAAGCTGATGCGCGAGACCCAGTCCGGGAAGGTGTTGGGCTGGGCCCAGTTTTCCTGCTTGGCGGTGGCCATGACTTCAGCCTTGACCTGGTCGCGGATCTGATCCTTCACCGCCTGCGGCACGTATTGCACACGCACGTCACCCGGCGCTGCAGCCGGACCTGCGGCCACCACCGGCGCGGCATTGGCCTGGCGTGCCTGCTGGGCCTCTTTTTCGGCCTGGGCGATCAGCCCGTTGGCGGTGTCCTGGGTCAACACGCCTTGCTGCACCAACAGGCGGATCAGGTTGATGGTGACGTTTTCCGAGGGCGCGACCGGGGCTGCAGCCGCCTGGCCGACCAGGGTCGCGATGACCATGCCGACCGCCAGGGTCAGTCGATTCACGGGGGAAATCATGTGTACGCAACTCCTGTAAAAAACCGTTGAAATAGGGTGTGTTCAATCCGGACGCCGGCCCTTGAGCGACAGGCGCATGGGCAGCGTCAACGACGCCGGCGGTTTCTGTGTGGCGCGCGGCGCCTGGATCAAGGCGAGCATCTGCGCGTCGGTCTCGGCATCCCCGCTGGACTTGGCCACCAAAGCTTTGGTGACCTGGCCCTCGGCGCCCAACCACAGGTCTATCTGTATCGAAAACGCCTTCTTGCGCAGCTCAGGGTCTTCGCGCATCAGCCGCTGATAAGTGCCGGCCAGGTACTGCTTGTAGGTGCCCGTCCCCAACCCGCCGCCGCCACTGCCGGCCATGCCGCCGCCCTTGCCGGCGCCGATGTTGAAACCGTCATTACCGGACTGCGCGTCGCCGTCGATCTGCATCGGGTTGGCCAAGTCTTCGTTAGGCGAAGGCGGCGCTTCCTCAGCCGGCTTGACCTCCTCGGGTTCGGGGCTTGGCACCGGTTCCGGGATTTTTTCTTCGACCTGGGGCTCAGGTTCCTTGGGCTTTTCCGGCGGTGGTGGCGGTGGCGGCGGCAACGGGATGATCGTCGGCACCTTCGGCGCTTCGCGGCGCACGCCGCTCATGTCATTGGCCCATTGCCACAAGCACCAGGCCGCCACGGCGCCCAGCAACAGGCCGGCACCCCACTTCAATGGGCGCAACGGTGGCTTCTTTTTCACGGGCAAGGGCGCAATCGGGATCTGTGCAGTCATGACTCAGCCCTGGCTCGGTTTGCCGGTAACCAACCCGACCTGGGACAGTTCCAGTCGACGCAGCAGGTCGAGTACTTCAATCACCTTCTGGTACTGCACCATCGCATCGCCACGCACGATCACCGGGAAGTCCGGGTTCAGCGCTTTCTCGATGCGCAGGCGTTCTTCCAGCTCACCGAGGGTCACCGGGTAGGCGTCGAGGAACACCTGGCCACCGTCGTTCACGGAGATGGCCTTGGTCTTGGCCTCCGACAACGACACCGAAGCGCTGGCCTTGGGCAGGTGAATCTGGATGCCCGAGACCTGGGCGGTGGCGGTGAGGATAAACATCACCAGCACCACCATCAGCACGTCCACCAGGGGCGTGATGTTGATGCTGTCGACGGCGGCATCATCGTCATCGTCGTGGGAGGTATTTACGGAAGCCATGGCGGTTCTCCTCAGGCCGGAACAGCGGCGTGATGGTCACGACGATGCGCCGCTTCACTGTGCTGGCTCTGGCCGTGCATCTCCGCCAGGCGGGTGATGAACTCGTCGACAAACACACGCATGTCCGCGCTGACTTCCTTGTTGCGCGTGATCAGGCGGTTGTAGCCAAACAACGCCGGGATCGCGACAAACAGGCCCATGGCCGTGGCCAGCAACGCCGCCGCCATACCGGGGGCAATCGCGTTGATGTTCACATCGCCGGCCATGGCCGTGCCGAGGAACACCACCATGATCCCCAGCACCGTGCCGAGCAGGCCGATATAAGGGCCGCCGGCGATAGCGTTGGACAGGGTCGAAAGTTTGGAACTGAGCGCCTGGTTTTCGCGGGTGCGCACGCCGTCCATCGAGCAGCGGATGGCTTCGATGGTCGCGGCCGAGACCGACGAGGTGTCCGCGCCCTGGGCACGGCGGGTGCGGATCTCCTTGACCGCCACCAGGTACAGGCGCCAGAGCGAAGAATGGGCCAGGCGTTCACCCAACTGGGCGTCGTCGGCGTACATCTCCAAGCGTGTGCCGATCTGCGCAAAATGCTCGCGGAACACCTCGTTGGCGCTGCTCACACGGCTGACCTGGCGGTTCTTGCGCAGCATGATCACCCACGATTGGAACATCATCGCCACCAGCACCAGGATGATCACCCAGGCATCCACCGGCACCGCGTTGAGCAAGAAGCCCAAGCTGCCGAAACCGAAGCCGGACTGTTCTTCATCGACGCCATAGGCCACCAGTTTCGACTCGGCGCCCTGGGCGCTGGCATCGGCCAGCAACAGTGCCGCCGGACGCGCTACCTTGGACAGACGCAGCTCATCGATGGCTCCGGCGAATGGCAAGTGCGTGCTGCCCGCTTCCGGCAGATCGGCACCGATGGCCAACTGAGAATTGAACGCCGGCAAGGCAACGGCCAGGATGGCGGTTTCACGGCCATTCACATACAGCGAGACCTTGTCACCCTCGGCGGTGAACGCCAGGTGCTGCCATTGGCCGGGGTTCAGCGGTTGGCTCGACACGGCGCGCTGGCCGTCGATTTCCACGAACGGCATGCCTTGGTTCAAGCCCAGCAACAGGCTATGGGGGCCATCGCGGCGGGCAAGCACGACTTGTTCGCCACTGGCCTGGTCCAGGCGCAACCAGGCACTGAAGGTGAACGCGCCACCCGCCGCGTGTTGCAGCGAAGGGCTGGCCGGCAACATCAGGGGTTGACCACTGAGCTGCAAGGCACGGCCGATCACACCGTCGATGCTGGCACCGGTGGCGTTCAACGCGGTGTTGGCGTAGGCCGTGGTGTCGCGGGCCGGTGTGCCGTTGGCCCCGTCAAAATGGTAGAGCGCGGTGTAGTTCGGGTCGAACGTCAGCTGGCCGTTGGCGGTGGCCGGGGCCTTCTGGTTGCCGTAGTACATCCACAGGTCCTGGCGCTGACCGCCTTCGACTTTGGGCACATCGACCCAGATCAGCGCCATGCCCATCAATGGGTCGAAGCTCTCGATCTGGTGATTGAACACGGTTTTGTCATCGGCGCTCACAAAACGCAGGTCGGCGCCGTCATCCTTGACCCCGTCAAAGGTGAAGTTACCGGTGTGCAAGCGCACCAGCAGCGCGGTACGGCCCAGGGCCTGGTTGATCGCGGCGCCTTGGGCGGTGGTGTCCACCGAAATCTGTTTGCGGTAGTGCCAGTCGTCCTGCCACCAGGCATGGGCGGTGGCCGGGAGCGTGAAGCCCAGGCAGATCAACAGGCTCAGGAATAGGCGTTGCATGGGTGAAGTCTCCGGAAGAAAAAGTCAGAAAGTCGCCTGCACACTGAAGTGCAGTCGCGAGTCCTGTTTCTGGGTGTTCGGTCCATCGAGCAGCGGGTAGCCCCAATCCAGGCTGCCGGACAACCATTTGCTCAAACTGGCGCGGGTGCCCAAGCCAACGCTGGCCAGGCTGTATTCGTCTTCTTGCTCGGGCAGCGGATCGTGCAGGCGCATGCGCGCGCCTTCGGCGAACGCGTAGAAGCGCCACTCCTGCACATAACTGCCAAGGAACTTGGCCAGGGACGGCGTGCGCAGTTCCTGGGAGAGCAAGTACCCCTCATCCCCGGTGCGCTCCGCCGCGAGGTAACCGCGCACCGATGTGGCGCCGCCTGCGGAATACTGCTCGTTGGACACAAGCGGCCCCGACGCCAGCTGGAAGCCGCCCTTGGTTGCCGACTGCCAGTCGTTGGCGAAGGTGTAGGTGTAATTCAGGTCGCCCTTGAGCACGGCAAAACTGGCGCTGGCCTTGTAGCGTTTGTACTCGAACTCTTCGGCATCGCTGCCGTAGCCGAAGAACGCGCGAGTACCCACCACCAGGTTCAAACCCAGGCCCAACTGCGCTTGTTCGGTGTAGCGAAAACCGTTGTAGCCGAATGTGAATGGCGCGTATTTGAGGGGCACCTGGTCGCTGCTGGAGCCGAACTTCATCTGTTCGTCGAAGTCCTTGAAGTCCACGCCAAACGAGAACGAGTTGGCCCAGTTGCCCGCCGCTGGCAGGTTGTAGATGGCCGATACACCGTAGGAATGACCCTTGCCCAGCACGTTGCTGCCGCCGATGGTGGCGATGTTGCTGTCGGACTGGTAACCGGAGAACTGCAAGGTCCAGCGCTCATCCAATGGCGCGCTGTAGGAGCCCGACCAGACCTTGGCATTTTCGGTGTCCTGGGGCGCGGTGAAGTAGGTCAGGGAAATGCTGTGACCCAGTTGCCAAAGGTTGTCGTACCCCAGGGTCGCCACCGAGCGCAGCTTTTCGGTGTCGGCGCTGTAGTCGTTGTTCAGGCCGATACTGGCGTGCCAGGGGTTCTGGTCTTCCACCTGCAAATCCACATCCATGGTGCCGGGGCGTTGGCCCTCGCGCACCAGCGGCGTGACCTGGCGCCCAGCGCCGCGATTGAGGCCCGCCAACTGGGTTTGCACCGTGGCAAAGTCCGGCACCGCGCCCTCCTCCAGAGCCGGCACCTGCTCGCGGATTTCCACCGGCGAATAGTGCTTGGCACCGACCACGCGCACACGGCCGACCTTGGTCTCGCTGACCTGCAGGTAGACGATACCGTCATCGACCTTCTGCTCCGGCAGCTCGACAAACACCGACTGATAGCCACGCGACTGGTAGATCTTCTGCAACGCATCGCGCGCGCCTTCGATATCGCCCAAGGTCTTTTGCGGCCCCAGGAACGGATACACCGCCTCCTCGATCGTCGCCGCATCCAGCACCGTATTGCCGCGCACGAAGTACTCGTTGACGTCGACCTTACGCGCGCCCTCTTCCTCCTCGGCCAACACCGGTTGCGCCAGGCTCCCCAGCGTCACGCAACACAGCGCCAACGTTAATTTGAACAGATGCTCCACACCGCCCCCTGACTGTCTGATTTTTTGCGCCGTCGCCGGATGCCCGGCGTGCGGCCTGCTCAATTGCTGGTGATCGAAGTGCTGCCGTGGCGTGCCAGCCAGGTGTGCAACAGGGCGAAGTTCAACGAGAACTCCGGCATGTGCAGCAAGGCGCCACAAAACACGTCACCGATGATTTTTTGGATGAGTTGCACCGCACGCGGGTTGTTCAGCAGCGTGGCGATGTCGCGGGTCAGTACGTGAATGCTCCAGACCTTTTGGTTGAGGTCCAGGCCGACGAACCAGCGGAACAGCAGGTTGTAGTTCAGCTGTTCATGCAGCTGTTGTTCGCTGGGCACCGAGTACAGCAGTTGCAGCAGCAGGATCTGCAGCACGGTGTGCGGGGCGATCGACATCGCGGGTTCGGCGGTGAGCCAGTCACGGTGCTGGTCGAGCACTTCGTCGATCTGTGGGCGCAGCAGCACCAGGGAATGGCCTGCCGGGATGTAGCTGGAGACTTCCTTGCGAGCGCCTTGCCAGTCTTCCTGGGAGACGATCCAGACCCAGGGTGCGCCGTAGCGATAGACCGACACCGGCTTCTTGCGCGCGGCTTCGACGATCTTCGACAGGCGCTGGTCGAGCTCCTGCATGCCGACTTTCGAGTAACGTTCCATAGTTCCCATCGCCCCACTCCTGGCATCCTGCTTGCGGCTGAAAAGCCCAACGTTCTGGTGGGCTCAAGCGCGTTACACAGAGGAGACGGGAGTGGCCATGGGCTACCGAACTTTTGTCATGAAAGCTTCATTTTGGATTGGGTGGGGGGCATTTTTTATGGTGTACATATCCGTTATTTAGGTAACGGCTACTTATGGTTCCGCTCTTACAGCGGCTCACTTTTGGAAAGGCCCAAAAGTAAGCAAAAGGCCTTCGCCCCAACACTCGGTACCTCGCCTAGGCTCGGTATGCCCGTAATCCGACAGTGATTTGGGGGGCCGCCGCCACGCGCCATCCATGGCGCGGGGCGGCTAAACCGGCATCCCTGCCGGTTTACCCCCCAAATCCCTGCCGAATTCCGGCCAGCGTGTTTGACGGGGCGCTTAAGATCAAGATCAAAAACCAGAGCAGGGCAAAAGCTGAATTATCGTTTTGCCAACCAGTAATCATGCAGCTCCCGCGCTGCCGGTTCGATTTCGCTGACGCGTTGCTGGTGTGCTTGCACATCCAGGTCGGCCGGGAGTTCGAAGTTGTCTTGTTCGGCGCACCAGGAGATTTTTTCCAGCAGTGCAGCTTGTTCTGCCGGCAGTTCCGGCCAGTTGCCGATGGCAGCGCCGCGGATGTAGCCAAAGCACCATTCTTCGGCGAGGGTCACGGGGTGGCCTTGGTGTTCGGTTTCGTCGAAGCGGGCGTTGAAGCTGTTGGCGTCGCTGGACAGTTGTGCGGCCAGGGTGTTGAGGTGGCGCACGCACAGTTCGAGGAAGCTTTGCGCTTCGTCCATGTTGTCCCATTCCGGGTTCTGGCCGCCCCAGATCGCGGGGAACCACTCGGCCACGTCCACCTGGACCGGGCTGGAGACCAGCGCGGTGAAGTAGCCGTCGAGTTCGGCCAGGTTCAGCACCGAGTGGTCGTCGCCGTACTTGAGCAGGGTGTTTTCGATGAACTCGAATTCGGCGGGGGTGAGGGGTTGGGCGTGCATGGGGCATATCCTTTAAACGTCGAACGCCGCGAATGGGCGGCTTAAAGCGCGAAGGATGGCGTGTGTGCGGGGTTTTATCCAGCATTTTCCCAGTGGTTGCACAGCTTGCTGACGCACATCGAGCCGACTACTGCGAGGATGATCGGCACCAGGAAGTCATGGTCGATGCGGGTGAATTCCGCCACCAGCACAATCGCGGTCAACGGCATGCTCATGCTGGCGGCCAGGAAGGCGGCGGCGCCGATGATTGCGAATGCGCCCAGCGGCACGCCAGGCCACACCAGGCTCCAGGCGCCGCCGAGGAGGGTCGCCAGCAAGGCGCCGTTGGCCAGGCCGGGGGTGAGCAAGCCGCCTTCGGCGCCGGCGCGCAGGCTGCTGGTGGTGATCAGGACTTTAACCACTAGCAACAATGCCGCTAGCCCAATCGTCAGTTCATTGTCGAAACCCAGCTGCGCCGGGCCTTTGCCATTGCCGAGGATTTGCGGCAATACCATCGCCAAGCCGCCGATGATCGTGAAGTTGATCAATGACAGCACTGGCAGGCGCCAGCCCCTGGCGGCATTCGCCCGCGCCTTGCCAGTGAGCTGCATGAAAGCGTACGCCGCCACGCCGAAGACCGGGCCGCAGACCACCGCCCAGGCGATCAGGGCAGGGTTCAACCCAAAGTGCGGGACCCCATATTGCGATTGCGCACCCAACCCGATCCACGCCACCGACGCTGCAATCGCCGAGGTCGCCAACGCAATCACCGCCGCTGGCCAACTGAATGCGCCCACCAGCACTTCCAGCACAAACACCGCGCCACCCAACGGCACGTTGTACACCGCCGCCAGGCCCGCACCGGCGCCACAGGCGACGATCAAGCGATGCATCTGCGGGTCGAGTCGCGCGCGCTGGGATAACCAGGTGGCGACCAACGCACCGACTTCCCGTGGTGCCACTTCACGGCCCAGGGGCGAACCCAGGGCCACGGTGATGATCTGCAGCAAGGCGTGGGCGAGGGTGGTCTTGGGCGGCATGATCGGCATCTTTTCCGACACCGCTTGCTTGATGCTCACCAATGGCCGGCCATAGCGATAAATCACCCACCAGCCCACTCCCGCGACCAGGCCGCATATCACCAGCACCAACAGCCGTCGCTCAGGTGCCACCGCCGTCACACCCAGCAGGAAGGTTTCATGGCTGACCAGGCTGTCCAGGCTATAACCGTAGGCCAGGTGCTGAATGCCATGCAGCAGCAACGCCAGCAACATCCCGCCCAACCCGGCGCCGATGCCGGTCAGCACGACCACCAGGGCGAGGATCAAGGATGAGCGAAACGGGGTCGGCATAGGCGGCTCCAGGCAATGGCCCTGATTGTATAGCCGATAAATCGACGGCCCTGGATGAAATGTATCGGCGCTGCATGAACCGCGCGGCCACAACATTCCATTACCTTTGCCCGTCCCGTTTTTGGCCGATGTGCCGTCGCGTTCCCTTGTTATAGTTCGGGCCTTATCACTCGCCAGTCAGGGATCACTGCCATGTCCGAATACCAAGCTTTCGTCGTCGAACTCACCGGCAACGTTGCCCATGTGCAGATCAACCGCCCGGAAAAGATCAACGCGATGAACGCGGTGTTCTGGACCGAAATCATTGACATCTTCCAGTGGGTCGAAGACACCGACGCCGTACGCGCCGTGGTGCTCAGCGGTGCCGGCAAGCATTTCTCTTCCGGCATCGACCTGATGATGCTGGCCTCGGTGGCCAATGAATTCGGCAAGGACGTGGGCCGCAACGCGCGCTTGCTGCGGCGCAAGATCCTGGAGCTGCAAGCCTCGTTCAATGCCGTCGACAACTGCCGCAAGCCGGTGTTGGCGGCGATCCAGGGTTACTGCATCGGCGGTGCCATCGACCTGATCAGCGCCTGCGATATGCGCTACGCCGCCGAGGGCGCGCAATTTTCCATCAAGGAAATCGACATCGGCATGGCCGCTGACGTCGGCACTTTGCAACGCCTGCCGCGCATCATCGGTGACGGCATGCTGCGGGAGCTGGCTTACACCGGCCGTCAGTTTGGCGCTGAAGAGGCGCGCAGCATCGGCCTGGTCAATCGGGTCTATCCCGATCAGGACAGCCTGTTGGCCGGGGTCATGGACATCGCCCATGAAATCGCCGCCAAATCGCCGATTGCGGTCACCGGCACCAAGGCCATGATCAGCTACATGCGTGACCACACAGTCAATGATGGCTTGGAATACGTTGCCACCTGGAACTCGGCTATGTTGCAATCCAACGACCTGCGCGTGGCCATCGCGGCCCACATGAGTAAGCAGAAACCCGAATTCGTGGATTGACTGACATGACCCCAGGCTGGATTACCACAACGCTGCTGGACAACGACACCCCCGGCGGCTGGGCCGTCGCCCGCAGCCGCGACGGCTTTTTGCATGACACCAACGGCCCGCTGTTCCCCCGGGAATGGCTCAAGCGCCAGAATTTGTCGGTGTTCGCCGAACACGGCATCGGCCACCTCGACGGCGAGCCGGTGTACCTGCTGGAACTCAATGCTTCTACTGAAGTGCCGGGTTGCAGCTGGCAGGGGCTGCGCGGCTTCATGCTGCAAGGCGATCACACCCTTTACAAGGTGCTGGGCTACGCGGCGCAGATCGGCACCTGGGCGCGGGAACACCGGTTTTGTGGGAGTTGCGGCCAGGCCATGGTCCAGGTACCACGTGAGCGTGCGATGCATTGCCAGGCCTGCGATTTGCGCAGCTATCCGCGTATTTCGCCCAGCATGATCGTGCTGGTGACCCGTGGCGACGAGATCCTGCTGGCGCGTTCGCCGCGCTTTGTCACGGGGGTGTACAGCACGTTGGCGGGGTTTGCCGAGCCGGGCGAGTCGGCCGAAGACTGCCTGATCCGCGAGGTGCGCGAGGAAGTGCAGGTGGAGGTCAAGAACATCCAGTACATGGGTAGCCAGTGCTGGCCGTTCCCGCATTCGATGATGCTGGGCTTCCATGCCGAGTACGCCGGCGGTGATATCGTGCCCCAGGCCGACGAGATCGAAGACGCGCAGTGGTTCAACATCCACGACTTGCCGCCGCTGCCGGCGTCACGGTCGATTGCGCGTTACCTGATCGACCTCTACCTGGCCCGTCGTCTAGGCCACGCTGAACCAGTGCTGCCAGGCTAAGCGCACGGTCAGGCCAAGGACCACGGTGATGAACACCGGGCGAATGAATTTGGCGCCGCCGCTGATTGCGCTGCGTGCGCCAAAGAACGCGCCACACATCACCGACACGCCCATGGCCAGGCCGACGATCCAGTCCACCGAACCGTTGATGATGAACACCGTCAGCGCCGCCGCGTTGCTGACGAAGTTCATGCTGCGCGCCACGCCGCTGGCTTTCACCAGGTCGATGGGGTGCAACAACATCGTGCTCACGGTCCAGAACGCCCCGGTGCCGGGGCCGGCCACGCCATCGTAGAAGCCCAGGCCGAAGCCTTGGGTGGATTGCCATTTCTTCTTGATCGGCGCATCGGCGTCCAGCGGCGCCTTGGGCGTGCCACCGAACAACAGGTACACACCGCAGGCGAACACAATCACCGGCAGCATCTTGTTCAGGGTTTCAGCGGGCAGGTAATGGGCGACCACGGCGCCGGTCAACGCACCGATCAACGTGCCGACGATGGCATGCACCCACTGGCGCGGATGGAATAGCTTGCGCCGATAGAAGGTGAAACTGGCGGTGGCCGAGCCAAAGGTGGAACTGAGCTTGTTGGTGCCCAGTACCAGGTGCGGCGGCATGCCAGCGGTGAGCAGCGCAGGGGTGGTGAGCAAACCGCCACCGCCGGCGATGGCGTCGATGAAACCGGCGATAAAGGCGACAACCGCCAGGATGGCCAGGGTGGTGAGGTCTACGCTGAGTTCGAAGGGCATGGGCAGGGCTTATTATTGGCAGGGTGCGCAGCGAAGGGGCTGGGCGAAAGGCCGCCATCTTACTCGCCCGCCATACGCAAATCCAAATGTGGGAGCGGGCTTGCTCGCGAATGCGGTGTATCAGTACCCAATGTACCGACTGACAATCAGCATTCGCGAGCAAGCCCGCTCCCACATTTTTAACCGTGACGCTTCTCCAGCCACTCCAACGCCGTCCGCCAGATACAAATCCCCAGGAAATACGCCGACATCACTGACCACAAGCCAAACGTCCACGGGTTGGTGTTCGGGTAATCCATCACCATCAAGAAGCTGCACAGCAGCCAGATCGTGGTTACTGCGATGTTGATCGGCATGAACCGTTTCACCCGGAACGGGTGCAGGAATTTCATCGGCGTCACAGTCAGCAGGGCCAGGCCGATCACGGTGAGCAAGGTGACCCAGGCTTCCGGCTGGATGATATAGACGCACAAGGCCACCACATTCCATGCGGCGGGGAAGCCGACGAAGTAGTTGTCCTTGCTCTTCATGTTGACGTTGCAGAAGCAGAACAGCGACGACACCAGGATCACCGACACCGTGAAGAGATGGGTAAAGTCCGGCAGGTCGATATAGCGATAGATAAACAGAGCGGGGATGAACACGTAGGTGAGGTAATCGATCACCAGGTCCAGCACCGAGCCGTCGAAGCTCGGCAGCACCGTGCTGACATTCACCCGTCGCGCCAGTGAGCCATCAACCCCGTCCACCACCAATGCCAGGCCCAGCCACAGCAGGCAAGCCTTGGGAGAGTTTTCCAGCAGCGCCAGGGTGGCCAGGAAGGCCAATACCACACCGGTGGCGGTAAAGCCGTGGGCGCCCCAGGCTTTGAGTCTGGCTACATGCAGGGTCGATATCACGGGCGGTTCTCCAAAAGGTGAAACAGGGCAGCCGACGACGTGACGCCGTCGAGTCTGGCCGGGGAATGCAGGTATCGACCGGGAAGGGGGTAAGAAGGTTCACCACCCCGGTGTATCACTTAGCGTAGCAAGCGTAAGACGTTTCGGCATCAGCCCTGGCGGAACACCAATGCCTTTAAGCCACTTCGCACGTCAATATCAGGAAATTCCGGCGGGTTTTGCAGGCGCTCGACAAAACGCAGGCCCGGTGCCTCGCGGGTGACACCGTCGATCAGGAAGTCTTCGCCGAAGGCCGGGTCATTCATGCACGCCAATACGGTGCCCTGTGGCGTGAGCAGGTCCGGCAGGCGGCGCAGCACGCGCTGGTAGTCCTTGGTCAGCAGGAAGCTGCCTTTCTGGAAGGAGGGCGGATCAATGATCACCAGGTCGTAGGGGCCGTTGTTGGTAACTTTGGCCCAGGACTTGAACAGGTCATGGCCGAGGAAGCTGACGTTGCTCAGGTCATGACCATTCAGTCGATGGTTGTCGCGACCCCGGCTCAGGGCGCCACGGGCCATGTCCAGGTTCACCACGTGGTCGGCGCCGCCTTCGATGGCCGCCACCGAGAAGCCACAGGTGTAGGCAAACAGGTTGAGAACGCGCTGGCCCTTGGCCTGCTCGCGTACCCAGTTGCGGCCGTAACGCATGTCGAGGAACAGTCCGCTGTTCTGTTTTTTACCCAGGTCGATCAGGTAGCGCAGGCCGCCTTCGGTGATGGTCAACTCGTCGACAGGGTCGCCCGACAGCCATTCGGTGGTGCTTTGCGGCAGGTAACGGTGTTGCAGGGCGATGGTGTACGTACCGAACTCGGTTTGCAGCAAGTGCTTCAAGGCGTCCAGCTGCGCAGCGTCCGGCTCCTTGAACAACGCCACCAGCAGCACGCCTTGCAACCAGTCCACCGTCAGTTGCTCCAGGCCCGGCCAGCAACGGCCACGGCCGTGGAACAGGCGGCGGGTTTCAGCCGGTGGGGCTGCCAGGGCGGTGAGCAGGTGGGTGTGCAGGGTGGCGAGTGCGTCTGGGGTCATCGTTAAACGTCGGTCGTTGAGCGGGCGGCATTTTAAACACAATTGCGGGCTATCGTCCTGCTTGAGCATAACGTGCTGGCAAAAACACGATTGGCAGTGATTCATGCTCAAAATTCAACGGCGTGCGCCTGATAACAGGCAAAAAATCCTCCCGCACCGACATAAACTGGAAAAAAAGCCCGGAGGTGCCCATGAACGGTTTCACGAATGCGGTGATGGATCAGCAAGAGTTGGATGAGTGGCGCGACGCCCTGGCGTCCCTGGTCACTCACGCCGGCCCCGCGCGGGCGCGGCAGATTCTCGACCTGCTGGCCCAGGACGCCAGTGCGCCGCCCATCGACTGGAAACCGCGCCATGGCACGCCCTACATCAACAGCATCAGCGTGGCGCAGCAACCGGCATTTCCCGGCGACCTGGCTACCGAAGAGCGTCTGGCCTCGTTGGTGCGCTGGAACGCCTTGGCCATGGTGGTGCGGGCCAACCAGGCCTACGGCGAGCTGGGTGGTCATATCGCCAGCTACGCCAGCGCGGCGGACTTGTTCGAAGTCGGTTTCAACCACTTTTTTCGCGCCCGCAACGAGGGCTTCGGCGGAGATCTGGTGTTCTATCAGCCGCATTCCGCGCCCGGCATCTATGCACGAGCCTTCCTTGAAGGCCGTTTGAGCGAAAACGACCTGGCCCACTATCGCCAGGAAATAGGTGGGCCCAAGCAGGGCGCACGCGGCCTGTCCAGCTACCCGCACCCGTGGCTGATGCCGGATTTCTGGCAGTTCCCCACCGGTTCCATGGGCATTGGCCCCATCAGTTCGATCTTCCAGGCGCGCTTCATGCGCTACTTGCAGCACCGCAACTTGCAGGACACCACCGACCGCCACGTGTGGGGCGTCTTCGGCGACGGCGAGATGGACGAGCCGGAAAGCATGTCGGCCCTGACCCTGGCCGCCCGCGAAGGCCTGGACAACCTGACTTGGGTGGTCAACTGCAACCTGCAACGCCTCGACGGCCCGGTGCGTGGCAACGGGCGCATCATTGATGAGCTGGAGGCGTTGTTTGCCGGTGCGGGCTGGAACGTGATCAAACTGGTGTGGGGCTCGGACTGGGATGCGTTGCTGGCCAAGGACGCTGACGGTTCGCTGGTCAACACCTTGTCCAACACGGTTGACGGTCAATTCCAGACCTTCGCCGCCAAGGACGGCGCCTACAACCGCGAGCACTTCTTCGGCCAGAGCGAGTCCCTGGCCCGGCTGGTCGACGGCATGAGCGATGAGCAGATCGACCGCCTCAAGCGCGGCGGCCACGACATGGTCAAGATCCACGCCGCCTACCATGCCGCACGGCGGGTCAAAGGCAAACCCACGGTGATCCTGGCCCAGACCAAGAAAGGCTTCGGCATGGGCGAAGCCGGGCAGGGCAAGATGACCACCCACCAGCAGAAGAAGTTGGACCGCGATGCGTTGATCGCCTTCCGCAATCGCTTCCAGTTGCCGCTGACCGATGAACAGACCGAATCCCTGAGCTTTTTCAAACCGTCCGAGGACAGCCTGGAGTTGCGCTATCTGCACCAGCGCCGCACAGCGTTGGGCGGCTACGTGCCCAGTCGCAGCCAGGTCGCCGCCCCGGTCAGCGTGCCGGCCGTATCGGGTTACGCCGGCTTCGCCACGGCAGCCGACGGCAAGGAAATGTCCACCACCATGGCGTTCGTGCGCATGTTGACCAACCTGCTCAAGGACAAAGCGCTGGGGCCGCGCATCGTGCCGATCGTGGCGGATGAAGCGCGCACGTTTGGCATGGCCAACCTGTTCAAGCAGATTGGCATCTACTCCAGTGTCGGCCAGCGTTACGAGCCGGAAGACATCGGCTCGATCCTCAGCTACCGCGAAGCCACCGACGGGCAGATTCTGGAGGAGGGCATCAGTGAAGCCAGCGCCATCAGTTCCTGGGTCGCGGCGGCCACCAGTTATTCGGTGCATGGCCTGCGCATGTTGCCGTTCTACATCTATTACTCGATGTTCGGCTTCCAGCGCGTCGGCGACCTGATCTGGGCCGCCGCCGACCAACGTGCGCGTGGCTTCCTGCTTGGCGCCACCGCCGGGCGCACCACCCTGGGTGGCGAAGGCTTGCAGCATCAGGACGGCAGCAGCCATCTCACCGCGGCCACCGTGCCCAACTGCCGCGCCTACGACCCGGCGTTCGCCGGGGAATTCGCGGTGATCCTCGACCACGGCATGCGCCAGATGCTGGAACAGGATGTGGACGAGTTCTACTACGTGACCCTGATGAACGAAAACTACCCGCAGCCAAGCCTGCCGGAAGGGGTTGAAACGGCGATTATCAAAGGTATGTACCGCCTGCAAGGCACGACCAATGCCCAGGTGCGCCTGCTCGGGTCCGGCACGTTGGTACGCGAGGCGCAAGCGGCGGCACAGTTGCTGGCGGACGATTGGCAGGTGACGAGTGAAGTGTTCAGTGTGACCAGTTTCAGCGAGCTGGCGCGGGATGCGCGGGAGGTGGAACGCTGGAGCCGGCTGCACCCGCAGGCCGCTGCGCGGATCAGCCATGTGCAGGAATGCTTGCCCAAAGGCGCACCGGTGATTGCGGTGTCCGACTATGTGCGGGCCGTGCCGCAGATGATTGGCTCTTACCTGGATTCCAACTACACCGTGCTGGGCACCGACGGCTTTGGGCGCAGCGATACACGGGCGGCGTTGCGGGATTTTTTTGAGGTGGACCGCCATCACATCGTGCTGGCGGCGCTGACGGCGTTGGTAGAGCAGGGCCGTCTGGAGGCGCGGGTGTGCCAGGAGGCGATTGAACTGTACGACTTGCAGACGGAGCGTGATCCGTCTTGGATCGCCTGAACACAGAGATCAACTGTGGGAGCTGGCTTGCCTGCGATAGCGGAGTGTCAGTCAACCAATGTTCGGTTGATACATCGCTATCGCAGGCAAGCCAGCTCCCACATTGTTAAGGGTTGTTAGTTATACGGTGGCGATCAGGGCCGGGCCGAATGCTTCCTTTAAGAACCCCGGCGCGATATACCGCTCGTAATGCGCCTCGGACAGCAGGAAAAACTCCCGGTCAATCGCATCCCGCAGATCCGCCAGGCTGCGCTCGCGAAACTCCGGCAGCAACGCCAGCCCGTACGCGTCCAGCTTGGAAATCACCCGCGCCCCCCGGGCAATCAGCTGATACGCCCAGCAATACGCCGACTGGTGCGGCATGAAGCGGATCTTGCGCGTCTCAAGTTGCTGACGCAGCAACTGCGCATCAAACACCTCCAACTTGCTGGCCATGACCTGCACCAGCAATTGCTCCAGGCGCAGCCACACCGCCTGTTTCTCGTCGGAGTTGTAGCCGTTCCACTGGATCACCTCATGGTGATAACGCTTGCAGCCCCGGCAGACCAGGTCCCCGTAAACGGTGGAGCACAGGCCGACGCAGGGGGTCTTGATGGTTTGATTGGGCATAAAAAAACATCGACAGGTGAAACAACACGGCCCCAGAAGGGGCCGTCTTTATATCAATCCCAGCTCAGCGCGCCGCCAGTCTGGTACTCGATCACACGGGTCTCGAAGAAGTTTTTCTCTTTCTTCAAGTCCATGATCTCGCTCATCCACGGGAACGGGTTAGTCGTCCCTGGGTATTCTTCTTTCAGACCAATCTGCGACAGGCGACGGTTAGCGATGAACTTGAGGTAGTCCTCCATCATCGCCGCGTTCATACCCAGCACACCGCGCGGCATGGTATCGCGCGCATATTCAATCTCCAGCTGAGTCCCTTGCAGGATCATCTGGGTCGCTTCTTCCTTCATCTCGGCATCCCACAGGTGTGGGTTTTCGATTTTGATCTGGTTGATCACGTCGATACCGAAGTTCAGGTGCATCGACTCGTCACGCAGGATGTACTGGAACTGCTCCGCCACGCCGGTCATTTTGTTGCGACGGCCCATGGACAGGATCTGGGTGAAGCCGCAGTAGAAGAAGATGCCTTCCAGCACGCAGTAGTAGGCGACCAGGTTGCGCAGCAGCTCTTTGTCGGTCTCGACGGTGCCGGTTTCGAACTTCGGATCGGAGATCGAACGGGTGTATTTCAGGCCCCAGGCGGCTTTTTTCGCGACCGATGGGATCTCGTGGTACATGTTGAAGATCTCGCCTTCATCCATGGCCAACGATTCGATGCAGTACTGGTAGGCGTGGGTGTGGATCGCTTCTTCGAAGGCCTGGCGCAGGATGTACTGGCGGCACTCCGGGTTGGTGATCAGGCGGTACACGGCCAGCACCAGGTTGTTGGCCACCAGGGAGTCGGCGGTGGAGAAGAAGCCCAGGTTGCGCATGACGATGCGACGTTCGTCGTCGGTCAGGCCTTCGGGGTTTTTCCACAGGGCGATGTCGGCGGTCATGTTGACCTCTTGCGGCATCCAGTGGTTGGCACAGCCGTCGAGGTACTTCTGCCAGGCCCAGTCGTACTTGAAGGGTACGAGTTGGTTGAGGTCGGCGCGGCAGTTGATCATGCGTTTTTCGTCAACGGCGACGCGGGCGGCGGAGCCTTCAAGCTCGGCGAGGCCTTCGGCGACGTCGAGTTTGTCGAGGGCGGCCTTGGCGCGGATGATCGCGGCGGAGTCGTTGGCGGTCACGTTACGGGCTTCCAGCGCGGCGGCGGCGCCGGCACCGTCGAGACGGTCCATGTTGGCTTCGCTGGCGTGGCCGGCGTTGGCGCCCTTGATCACCGCTGCACCGGTGTCTTCGTTGTCGACTTCATCCCAACTCAGCATGGAAATGCTCCTTCCTGGTATTCGAAAAATAAGTGTTTTTGCAGGCTTCAAGGCATTGAAATACTGCGCATAGTGTGGTCGGTAAATACCGATACTGCACACTATGTAGTGGTCTGTTTTGTTTGTGGGCACACTATATGGTGTGTAATAACGATGGTCAACGCACAAGACGACCGCCATCGTCGCAGGGGGTATGAGCAAAACTCACCGCCCCATGACTTTTAATGGTTACGGCCGCTTTCCTACCCAGTGCTAAAAATTCGCCAACCAGCTCCCCATAACAACAACGAGCGTTTGCGCAATGAAAACACTGGATCTCTACATCGGCGAAGGTTTCGAAGGCCCGGGCGTCAACGCGGCCCACATCAACATCCTGATCGGCCCACGCAACGGCCCGGCGGGCCAGGCGTTCGCCAATAGCCTCGCGTCACCAAGCCAGGGCCACTGCCCGTTCATGGTGATTGCCCAACCGAACATCCCGGTCAAGCCCATGACCCTGTACGTCAACAAGGCTGAAATCAGCAGCGATTTGCACGGCAACGCCACCTGGGGCGCGTCCCAGGCCGGTATCGCCAAGGCGGTGCTGGAAGCCCTGCTCGACGGCACCTTGCCGCCGGAAGCCGAAGACGAGTGGGCCATCGTCACCGCGAACTGGGTCAACCCAGGCTGCGATGACCTGGATGCCGTGTACCTGAACAACTACAACGCCTGCCGCACCGCGATCCGCGCCGCCCTGACCGGCACGCCGTTCACCGCGCAATTGGCCGACGTGGTCAACCACATCAGCAACCCTTTCTACACGCCAAAGGCCTGAGGAGATTCCCATGCAATACACTCGATTGGGCAACTCCGGCCTGCAAGTCTCGCGCCTGTGCCTGGGCACCATGAACATGGGCACCCCGGACTGGAAACCGTGGATCTTCGACGAAAAGCAAAGCGAGCCCATCGTCGCCCACGCCCTGGCTAACGGCGTCAACTTCATCGACCTGGCCGACTTCTATTCCGCCGGCGTCGGCGAAGAAGTGGTGGGGCGCATCCTCAAGCGCGTGGCACGGCGTGACGAGATCGTGGTCACCACCAAGGTCGGCTACGGCACCCGCAGCGGCATCAACGCCAGCGGTCATTCGCGCAAGCACATCATGGACAGCATCGACGCCTCCCTCAGCCGCCTCGGCATGGATTATGTGGACGTGTTCATGCTGCATTACTTCGACGTGAACACTCCGGTCGAAGAAACCATGAACGCATTGAACGACATCGTGCGCTCCGGCAAGGCCCGCTACATCGGCGTGTCGACCATGCTCACAGGACAGCTCGCAAAAATTCTCATGGCCTGCGAGCGCAACGGCTGGGTCAAGCCGATCAACATGCAACTGCAACTGAACTGCGCCTACCGCGAGGAAGAACGCGAGATGATCCCGTTCTGCCGCGATCAGGGCCTGGGCGTCTCGGTGTTCAGCCCGCTGGCCCGTGGCTTGCTCACCGGCGAAGTGCAGTCGACCCGCAACCAGACCGACTTCTTCACCCAGCAGATGTACAGCGACCAGGCGTCGTTTGACATCGCCCACTCGGTGCAACGCGTGGCCCGCGCCCGTGGCGTGTCCAACGCGCAGATCGCCCAGGCCTGGGTCGCCAACCACCCCGGCGTCGACGTGATGCTGGTGGGCGCCGACACCACCGAACAATTCGATAGCGCACTGGCCGCCTTGGACACCCCATTGGATGCCGAGGAACTCCACGAACTGGAGCGCAACTACACCCCGTGCGATGTGATCAACGACTACACCGCCGGCAAGCGCATCCTGCGTGCGGCCCGTCCGGGCCTGGACCGTTTCAACCTGATCGAGGCCGTGGCATGAACCCGCTGATCCGCAAGGGCAACTACATCGATGGTCAATGGTCCAGCGGTGGGCCGACCTACCCGGTGCTCAACCCGGCCAATGGCGCGCTGATCGCTGATGTACAGCGCGCCGCCGGCGAAGAAACCAACCTGGCCATCGACGCCGCCCACCGCGCCTTGCCGGCCTGGCGCAAGCTCACCGCCAAGGAGCGCAGCCAACGCCTCAAGCGCTGGAGTGAGCTGATGCTCAGCAACCAGAAAGACCTGGCGCAACTGCTCAGCCTGGAGCAAGGCAAACCCCTGGCCGAAGCCATGGGCGAAGTGGTCTACGCCGCGAGCTTCCTGGAATGGTTTGGTGAAGAAGCCAAGCGCGCCTACGGTGATGTAATCCCAAGCCACAAGGCAGATGCACGGATCATCGTGGTCAAGGAAGCCATCGGTGTGGTCGCGGCGATCACACCGTGGAACTTCCCCCTGGCCATGGTCACCCGCAAGGTCGGCCCGGCGCTGGCGGCGGGGTGCACGATGATCCTCAAGCCTTCGGAAGAAACCCCGCTGTCGGCGTTTGCCCTGGCGGTGCTGGCCGAGCAGGCGGGGATTCCGGCGGGGGTGTTCAACATTGTCTCCGGCGATGCCGTGGCGATTGGCGGTGCACTGCAAGCCTCCAGTGTGGTGCGCAAGCTGTCGTTTACCGGCTCGACCCGCACCGGCAAGCTGCTGATGCGCCAGGCGGCGGACACCCTGAAAAAGGTCTCTCTGGAACTGGGCGGCAACGCGCCGTTCATTGTGTTCGACGATGCCGACCTGGATGCCGCCGTCAAAGGCGCCATGGCCTCCAAGTTCCGCAACACCGGGCAGACCTGTGTGTGCGTCAACCGTTTCTTTATCCAGGACGGCGTGTACGACGCCTTCACCCGCAAACTGGCCGAAGCCGTCAGCGCCATGCGCGTTGGCAGTGCCTTGGACGGCGAAACCGAACAGGGCCCGCTGATCAACGTCGCTGCGTTGGCCAAGGTCGAAGCCCACGTCGGTGATGCCCTGGAGAAGGGCGCCACGCTGTTGTGCGGCGGCCGTCGCCATGCACTGGGCGGCACCTTCTTTGAACCGACCATCCTCACCGAAGCCCACGGCGACATGCTGATCGCCCAGGAAGAAACCTTCGGACCGGTGGCCGCGTGTTTCCGCTTCAAGGACGAGGCTGAAGTGCTGCAACGCGCCAATGACACGCCGTTCGGCTTGTCCGCCTACTTCTACAGCCGCGACATCGGCCGCGTGTGGCGCATGGCCGAAGGCCTGGAAGCCGGCATGGTGGGGATCAACGAAGGGATCATCTCCACCGAAGTCGCGCCATTCGGAGGCATCAAGGAATCGGGCCTGGGCCGTGAAGGTTCCAAGTACGGGCTGGAGGATTACCTGGAGATCAAATACCTGTTGATGGGGGGGCTCTAACCCCAGCTGCAAACCGGTGCCTGCGAGGGCACCGGCTGTTACTCCGTCAAGAACAACAATATGGAGAACACCCATGACCGCTCAATCCGTAAAAATCGACGACCTGCCGATCGGCCGCTTTCATCTGAAAATCGCCGGCCTGACGTTCGGCGCGCATTTCACCGACGGCTACATCCTCGGCCTGATCGGTATCGCCTTCACCCTGCTCAGTCCACAGATGCAACTCGATGCGTTCTGGCAAGGCTTGATCGGCGCTTCCGCCCTGATCGGCCTGTTCCTGGGCAGCCTGTTCTTCGGCTGGATCTCCGACACCCTCGGTCGGCAGAAAATCTTCCTGGTCAGCTTTGTGCTGATCACCGTGGCCTCGGTGATGCAGTTCTATGCCGAGACAGCCATGGGCTTGTTGCTGTGCCGCATCCTGATCGGCATTGGCCTGGGCGGTGATTTCAGTGTGGGCCACGCCATGCTCGCGGAGTTTTCGCCGAAGAAACATCGCGGCGTGTTGCTCGGCTCTTTCAGCGTGATCTGGACCTTCGGTTACGTGGCGGCGACCTTTGTCGGCACTGCGATGCTCAGCCTGGGCGACGATGCCTGGCGCTGGATGCTGGCGTCGTCGGCTATCCCGGCCGGCTTGATCCTGATTGCGCGTATCGGCACGCCGGAGTCGCCGCGCTGGCTGGTCAACCGTGGACGCATTGCCGAAGCCCGCGCCATCGTCAAGAAACACCTGGGCGAGCATGTGGTGCTGGACGAAGAACCGTCCGCGCAAACCCGCTCCGGCTACGGCGTGCTGTTCAGCCGTGAGTATCGCAAGCGCACCGCGTTCAACTGCCTGTTCTTTGTGTGCATCGTGATGCCGTACTTTGCGATCTACACCTTTTTGCCGTCGATCCTGCAAAAGATGGGCTTGTCCCAGGGCTTTGGCACCGAGCTGCTGCTTAATCTGCTGCTGATTATCGGTGCGTTGATCGGCATCTGGTGCACGGTGAAGTTTTCGCGCCGGGGCTTCTTGATCAACTCGTTCATCATCCTGGCCGCCGCGTTGTTCTTGCTCGCGGTGTTGCCGGGCAGCCTGGCGTGGTTGATGGTGCTGACCTTCGGCGTGTTCACCCTGGTGCTGTCGGCGGTGAGCAATCTGGTCGGCGTGTTCCCGGCGGAAAGCTTCCCCACCGAAGTGCGCGCCAGCGGTATTGGCCTGGCTACGGCTGTGAGTCGCTTGGGCTCGGCCATCAGCACCTTCCTGTTGCCGGTCAGCGTGGCTGGGATCGGCTTGAGCCCGACCATGGGCATTCTTGCTGCGATCCTGGTGTTTGGCGCGATCATCTCCTGGGCCTGGGCCCCGGAAACCAAGGCATTGACCTTGAGCCAGGCGTGCAAGGCCGAGGCGCCGCCGGTGTCAGGGGTTGCTGACCTGGCCCAGCCACTGCGTAAACAACCGCACCTTGGATAAACCCTGTTTGTCCGTCGCCACATCCAGCCAATAGCCATAAGGGCCGATCACTTCCACGGGGGTGATCGGCAACAGGCTGCCGTTGGCCAACTCTCGTTCGATCATTTGCCGGTCGATCACCGCCAAGCCACCGCCTGCCAGGGTGGTGTGGATCACCTGGTCCAGGGTGCTGAATTCCAGGCCCTGGTCGGCATCGATGTCCTCACGGCCCATGGCCGCCAGCCAGTTTTCCCAGACCTTCAAGCGTTTGCCGTCGTGCAGGATATGCAGCAGCGGAAATCGCCGCAGGTCCGGCGGTTGGCCGTCGCTGAACAACTCCGGACTGGCGACCGCGATGTGCCGCTCCATCACCAGCAGCTCACTGCTGCAATGCGCCGCCGGTTCCAGGCCGAAACGGATCTGGCAGTCGATTTCCGCGAGGTTGTCGTGGGTCGCCTGGTGGGTGACGCTGAGATTGATGTCTGGGTAACGCTCGCAGAAGCGCCGCAAATGCGCGGACAGCCAACGCGTGGCCCAGGTCGGCGGCGCGACGATGCGCAGGCGCTGGCGCAGGTTGGGCACGCGCACGGCGTGCAGGGCGCGTTCGATATGGTCGAAGGCGTCGCTCAAGTGTGGCGAGAGGGCAAAACCGGCTTCGGTCAGGGACAGGCCTTGGGGCGTGCGGATAAAGAGGGCAACGCCAAGGTAGTCCTCCAGTTGCTTGATCTGACGGCTGACTGCGCCCTGGGTGACGTTGAGGCCTACGGCGGCCTGGCTGAAGCTGCGGTGGCGGGCGACTTCCTCGAAGACGCGGAGCATGTTGAGGGCGGGGAGGTGGCGCATGGTTCGGGTTCCACACATTGTTTTTATGGTGTTTGTGCTGGCTTCTTCGCGGGCAAGCCCGCTCCCACAGGGGAATGCATTCAAACTGTGGGAGCGGGCTTGCCCGCGAAAGCGTCAGAACTGACGACGCCTATTAGAAGTAATACCCAATGTTCATGTACAGCTGATTCACCCACTGGTTGCTGCCCCCAGCCCCCAGGCTCTGGGTGTAGCTGCTGCCACCGATGTACGGGTCATTCTTGCCAATCAACCACTCCGTCGCAATCCACAACTTACTGAACGAAAACGACGTACCGAGGATCACCCGCTGCGAGGTCTTGAACTCGTCGGCGGACTTGTCGAAGGCGCTGTAGTTGGCATACAGCTTCACCCCACTGACCTGATCCCACAGGTACTTGCCGCCCACGTCATAACTCAGGTCTGCCACATACAGGTTGCCGCGGCTGGCGACGTTGAAGGTGCCGTCATAACCGCCCAGGGTCACCACTTCGTCGGTGCCGGCGTTGCGCGGCGACATCTGTTGGCGCGCCGCCTGCAATTGCAGGCCCCACGGGCCGTTTTTGCCCAGGTAGTGGAGGGCCACGGCGTTGCGTCGGCCATCGTTGCCGGTGTCTTTGTTTTCCAGGGTGGAGGTGAGGCCGGACAGGCCGACTTCGGATTTCCAGTCGCCCAGGTCCAGGGCCTTGGCCACGCGCAGCACCACGGTGTTGCGTTCCTGGTTGTCGCTGCCGTCGGCGACGTAACTGTCGGCGCCGGAGACCACGCTGGAATAGGTCACGCCCTTGCTGGTGCCCTTGCCTTGCCACGCCGGGCGCAGGTAGTAGCCGGCCTGGATATTCCAGTCGCCGGTCTGCTGCACGTATTTGGCGCCGACCTGCTGCACGTCTTCCAGGCCGATCACGTTGCCCAGGGTTTCGTAGAAGGTGCTGCCGAAGTAGGGCTGCAAGCCGAATGGCACGGTGTTCAGGCCCACTTGCACTTGTTGCTCGGGGTTGAACTTGTAGCCGACCCAGGCGAACTTGGCGAACTGGATGTCGCCGTAGTTCTTGGTGTACTGGTAGGGGTACGAACGCCCGTAGAAACGGTACTGCGCCTCGCCGATCCAGCTGTCGGAGTTGTACTTGGCGCTGAGGAACACGGTGTCCAGGCCGAACTTCTGGATGTCGCGGTCCGGGTCGTAGTCCCAGCGCGCGCGGATGGCGCCGCCGAGGTCGAGGTTGTCGGTGACCTGCACGGCCATGGCCGGCGCTGCGAGGGCGCCGAGCACAGGGATGAGGGTGAAGTAGCGCATCGTTGGTCGCATGGTTTTACTCTCGTTTTTAGTTTTTTTGGGCAACAGCAGCCCGTTGCCGCAGCGAACGCTGCGACGCAGGGAAAAGGGTTGAACTCAGTGAGCCGTGGGGCGGATCAGCCGCAAGGGCGGCCCGGCGGCGGGCAGTTCGGACGCGCCCGGTGCGGCCGCCAACAGTGCCTGGGTGTAGGCGTTTTGTGGGCGCAACAGCACCTGTTCGGCGGTGCCGTACTCCACCACTTCACCCTGGCGCATCACGGCGATGTGGTCGCTGATCTGCGCGGCCACCCGCAGGTCATGGGTGATGAACAGGATGCTCAGGTTCAGCTGCTTCTGCAGGTCGGCCAGCAATTCCAGCACCTGTTTCTGCACCGACACGTCCAGCGCCGACACGCTTTCATCGGCGATCAGCACTTCCGGTCGCATCGCCAGGGCACGGGCGATGCCGATGCGTTGGCGCTGGCCGCCGGAGAACTGCCGGGGTTTGCGCTGCAATGCATCACGCTTGAGGCCGACCTGCTCCAGTAAATCACCGGCCTCGGCCCAGGCATCCTTGGCCGACAACCCACGCAATTGCGCGGCGCGAGCGATGATGTCGCCGACACGGTGGCGCGGGTTCAACGAACCGTAGGGGTCCTGGAAAATCATCTGGATACGCCGCCGATTGGCCGCCAACGCCGAGCCATTCAAGGTCAGGAAGTCGGTATCGCCCACCCACACATGCCCACTGTCACTGTCCACCAAGCGTATCGCCGCCTTGACCAGGGTGCTTTTGCCCGAGCCGGACTCGCCGACAATCGCCAGGGTTTTGCCCCGTGGCAGGTTCAGCGACACATTGCGCAGCGCCGCCACCGAGCTGCCGCCGACGGTGTAGGTCTTGGTCAGGTGCTCGATACGCAGCGCCATTTCGCCGTCGGCACTCGGCGCATGCAGCTCCGGGTGCAGCGCCGGTACGGCGGCGATCAGCTTGCGCGTGTAGGCGTGGGCCGGTGCGCTCAGCACTTGGTCACGCTCGCCGATCTCTACCAGGCGGCCGCCTTCCATGACCGCAATGCGGTCGGCGATCTGCGCCACCACGCCAAAGTCGTGGGTGATAAACAGGATGCCGTGTTGCCCTCGGCCGCGCAGGTCGCGCACCAGCTTCAGCACCTGGGCCTGGGTGGTCACGTCAAGGGCGGTGGTGGGCTCGTCGGCGATCAGCAAGTCCGGGTTCATCGCCAAGGCCATGGCGATCACTACGCGCTGGCATTGGCCGCCGGAAAGCTGATGGGGAAAGCTGTTGGCGATGCGCGGCGGGTCCGGCAGTTGGGTGGACTCCAGCAGCGCAAGCATGCGTTCACGGCGCTCGGCGGCGGGCATCTGCGGGGCGTGGATATCGAAGATTTCCTCGACCTGCTTGCCGATGCGAATCGCCGGGTTCAGCGCCGCCATGGGCTCCTGGAAGATCATCGCGATGCGGTTGCCACGCAGGGCGCGCAAGCGGGCTTCGTCGAGGGTACAGATGTCGTCGCCGAGAAAGTCGATCACGCCGCCGGCATGTCGCAGGCCTTTGGCGTAGTCGCCCATGATCGCCGCCGACAGCACGGATTTGCCAGAGCCCGACTCACCGATCACGCAGAGGATTTCGCCCTTGCGCACTTCCAGGCTGATGCCCTGCACGGCGTGGCTACGGTCGGCGCCCTTGGGCAGTTCGACGCTGAGGTTGTCGACCCGCAATACGGTTTGCTGGCTGTTCATGCTCAACTCCTTGCGCCTTGCTGCGCGTGTTCATCCAGCCCGTCGGCGAGCAGGCTCAGGCCCAGCATCAGGGTGGAGATGGCGATGCAGGGGAAGATCACCAGGTGCGGGAAGGAAATGGCCATGGCGCGGCCGTCGTTGATCATGCCGCCCCAGTCCGGCGTAGGCGGCGGCAGGCCGAGGCCGAGGAAGCCCAAGGCGCCGATCATGATCGCGGTGTAGCCGATGCGCAGGCAGAAATCGACGATCAGCGGCCCGCCGCAGTTGGGCAATATTTCCACCAGCATGATGCGCAGCGAGCCTTCGCCCTGGGTGATGGCGCTGAGCACGTAGTCGCGCGAGCGGATGTCGATGGTCAGCGCGCGCATGATGCGAAAGATCGCCGGGGCGCTGGTGAAGGTCACCGCAATCAGGATATTCAGCGCCGAGGCGCCGAGGGCGATGATGATCACGATGTACAGCACCAGCACCGGGAACGACAGCACGGTATCGGCCACGTAGGACAGCGCCGCGTCCACCCAACCGTTGAAGTAACCGGCGCACAGCCCCATGGCAATGCCCACGGCAAACGCGGTGAGGGTGGCGAGGATCGACCAGAACAGCACGGTGCGCGTGCCCCAGATCAGGCGCGAAAGGATGTCGCGGCCGATCATGTCGGTGCCGAGCAAGAAGCGTGCGCCGTCATCGCCGGCGGTCATCGGCGTGAGCAACGGCGTGAAGCTTTCCAGCGGATCATGGGGCGCCAGCCACGGCGCGCACAGGGCGATCAGCACCCAGCCGCCGACCAGCAGCAGGCCGAGCAGGGCCAGGGGATGTTTGAAGGCGTTGAGCAGGTTCATTGGCGGCCTCCGCCGAGACTGTGCAGGGTGATGCGCGGGTTGAGCCAGGTGTAGGCCAGGTCCGAGAAGATCTTGCTGATGCCCACCACCACGCCGCTGATCATTGCGCAAGCTTCGATCAGGTAGACGTCATGGTTGAGCGACGCGGTGTACAGCAGCGAGCCGAAGCCCTTGTAGGCGAAAAACACCTCCACCACGATGACGTTCGACAGCAGCCACGGGATGTACAGCATGATCACCGTGACCGGCGCGATCAGCACGTTGCGCAGCGCATGGCGCAGCACAATGCGCGCAGTGGACGCGCCTTTGAGCCGTGCGGTGCGGATATACGGCGCTTGCATCACTTCCACCATCGATGCGCGGGTAATGCGCGCCAGGTAGCCAATGCCGAACAGGCACAGCACCATCAGCGGCAGCACCAGTTCCACGGCACTGAAGCCATCGCTCATGCTGCTTACGCCGGGCAGCCAGTTGAGCCAGAACACGAAGATTGCCGAGACGAACACCGCACTGGCGAAGTCCGGGATCGAGGTGGTGACGATCGACAGGAACGACACCAGCCGGTCGATCAAAGAGCCCTGGCGAATCCCGGCGAGGATGCCCAGGGTCAACGCCACCGGCACCATGACCAGCAAGGCCAGCCCAGCCAGAGTCAGGGTTTGCCACAGGTTGGGCAGCAGCAGTTTCAACACCGGCTCGCGAAAGTACACCGAGGTGCCCCAGTCGCCGGTCACGAAGTCCTTGAGCCACACCAGGTAGCGCCACACGAAGGGTTGGTTGTAGCCGTGTTCCAGCAGCCACGCCGCGCGCTGGTCGGCGGCGGAGTAGGGGCCGAGGACGTTGATCGCCACGTCCTCGATGTTCAGCTCCAGGGCCAGGAACACGATCAGCGACACCGACAGCAGTGTCGCCAACAGCATCAGCAGTTTGCGCAATAGAAAATGAGCCATCCGGTGCATGCTCCGACGGGTAATGGGAAGGGTGTCGCGCCTCAGCTCTGTCACTCAGAAGCTCAAGCGCTCAGCCAGACATTGCCCATGGGGTAGAAGTCGGAAGGGTGCACCTGGAAGCCCTGCACCTTTTTGCTCACGGCGGTGAACTTGTCGCCCCAAAACGGCTGCACGATCACGCAGGCGTCCTGCAGGATCTGCTCGACGCTCTGCATTGCCACCGCGCGTTGTTTCGGGTCAATGATGCCCATGGCCTTGTCCAGCGCCGCGTCGAAGGCCGGGTCGCTGTAGTGGCTTTCGTTCCAGGCGCCACCGCCACGGTAGGCCAATTCCAGGGACATCACGCCGAGCGGGCGATGGGCCCAGTAGGTCAGGCTGAACGCGGCCTTGTCCCAGATCGGCCAGTACTGGGCGGCCGGGACCACTTTGAGATTGATGCGGATGCCGGCTTCCAGGCAGTTCTGTTGCAGGATCTGCGCGCAGTCCTGTTCATAGCGGCCTTGGGTGTTGCCGACGATCAGGTCGATGTCCAAGCCATTGGCGAAACCGGCCTCGGCCAGCAGTTTTTTCGCCGCCGCCACATCGCGTGCGCGCTTGGGCAGTGGGAAATATTCGGGGTGGGAAGGGGCCACATGATGGTCCTCGCCCAGGGTGCCCATGCCGCGATAGGCGACCTTGAGCATCTGCGCGTTGTCGGCGCAGAGCACCACCGCTTTACGCACGCGCACATCGGTGAAGGGCTTCTGGTCGCAGGCCATGCGCATCACCACGGTCTGCGCCGATTTGCAACTGAGCAGTTGCGCGCCGGGCAGGCGCTTGGCCAGGTCCAGTTCGGCCACGGTGACGCGGTACAGCACGTCGACCTGGCCGGCTTGCAGGGCGGCGAGGTGGGTGGACACGTCGGTGCCCATGTCGATGTAGCGCAGTTCGTCGAGGTTGGCCGGCTTGCCCCAATAGTCGGTGCGCTTGGCGAAGGTCGCTTGCTTGTTCACGGCAAACGACACCAGCTTGAACGGCCCGGTGGCCAACGGGTTTTTCGCCCAGTCATCGCCGGCCTTGAAGCTGCGGTGCACCAGGGCGCAGGTGAAGGCGTTGAGCATTTCCGGGATCGCCAGGATCGGCCGCTTGAGTTGCAGGCGGAACTGGTAGTCGCTGACTTTTTCGAAGGCCTTGATGTCCTGGAACGCGGTGCGGTTGACCGACTTGGAGTCGGCGGCAATCCAGCGCTGGATATTGTGCTGCACGTCATCGGCGTTGAAGCTGTCGCCGTTGCTCCACTTCACGTCCTGGCGCAGGTTGAAGGTCCAGGTGGTGAGATCCTCCGATGGGCTCCAGCTTTCGGCGAGGTACGGGTGGGTGATGTTATCGGCGTCGACCCAGGTCAGGTATTCCAGGGAGTTGCGCAACAGGTTCGAGGCTTCGATCCAGGTGATCAGCATCGGGTCCTGGATTTCCTGGATGGCGCAGGCAAACCGCAGGCTGCCGCCTTGGCGGGCGGGCGTGCCGTCGGCGGCCTGGGCGTCGCTGCCGAGCAAGGCTGAACCGATGAAGGTGGAGGCACTGGCTGCGGTGATGCCGAGCAGCGCGGCGGTGCGCAGGAATTGGCGGCGGTTGATCTCGCCGCGCTGCACTTGGTTGCACAGTGCGTCGACAGCGGGGTGCGGCGCGTTACCGTCCAGGGTCGCTAGAACGTTGGAGTCGGACATGGGGCTGCTCTCATGTTGTTTTTATTAGAGATGCCCGCAGTTTTGTGATTTGCGCAAAGATCGACAAACGATAAATTCAGCCGTTAAACGTTCATTAAACGCATGTTAGTCCGCGTCAGGGCGCCAAGGTGTGGAGATAGACGGGCTGGCAGATACAAAAAATCATGTTGGCTAGGAAACCTCCTACGGATCGTGGGATGCTTGGGGCCTCGTCAGTCGTCTTCGAGTGCCCTTCATGAAACGCAAAATGCCCGGTCTCAATGCCCTCAAGGCTTTCGAGGTGGCCGGCAGCACCGGCAGTTTTACCCGGGCTGCGGAGCTGTTGAACGTGACCCAGAGCGCGGTCAGCCGCCAGGTCCGGCAGTTGGAAGAACAGTTGGGCGAGAACCTGCTGGAGCGGCGTCATCACCACTTGGAGCTGACCAGCGCCGGGCGCGTATTGCTGCGTGCGCTGCATCAATCCTTCGACAAGATCGAGTTGACGGTGCGCAGTATCCAGCAGAAAACCCACTCCAATCGCCTGCACGTCAATGCGCCGCCGACCTTTACCAGTCGCTGGTTGATGCCGCGCCTGGGGCGCCTGCGTGAGGCCCACCCGGAGCTGGAGTTGAGCATCACGACGTGCTTGCAGGACAGCCTGGCGCAGACCAGTACGCTCGATTGTGCGATTCGTTTTGGCAATGGTGAATGGGATGGCTTGGACAGCTCGTTGTTGATTCAGGAGCGGCATATTGCGGTGTGTGCGCCGTCGCTGTATGCCCGTGAGTGCAGCGATGGGGTGGACTTGAATCGCATGACCTTGCTGCATGTGTTGGCCAGTGAGGATCAGCGGTATCTCACGTGGAAACATTGGTTGGATGCGGCGCGGATCCAGGGGGTGGATACCCAGGGTGGGTATGAGTTCGATCTGTTGGATCTGGCTATTCGGGCGGCTACGGATGGGCTGGGGATTACCATTGCTGACTGGCATATGGTGGCGGCGGAATTGGCGTCTGGGCAGTTGACTCAGGTGCTGAATGTGCATGTGGAGGGGCATCAGTCGTATTGGCTGGTGACTCGGCCGGAGCAGACGGATATGCCGCAGTTGCAGGTGTTTGGGCAGTGGTTGCAGGAGGAGATCTGGTTGGCGCAGCGGCAGTTGGAGCCTTCTACGGCGGCTAGTTGATTGGGTAGGGGGACATATCCGTTATTTGGGTAACGGCGGGTATTGGTTCCGCCCTTACGGCGGGTCACTTTTGGAAAAGAGCCCCAAGAGTAACCAAAAGGGCTCTTGCCCCAACACTCGGCACCTCGCCTAGGCTCGGTGTGACCTCACTCCGGCTTGAATCCGTGGGCCGCCGCCACGCGCCATCCATGGCGCGGGGCGGCTAACCCGGCGTCCTGCCGGGTTACCCACGGATTCAAGCCTGCGTTCGGCCAGCGTGTTTGACGGGGCGCCTAGGATCAAGATCAAAAGCAAAAGCACAGCGGCCTGACAGCCGGCTTGAGTGGTGTGGAGCGAAAGCAAGGGCGAACCAGCGGTTCGGTTCTGGTGAGGCTACAGGCTGATCTTGATCTGCGCACACAACCCACCTTCCGGCCGGTTGCTCAAGGTCAGCGTGCCGCCAATCGCTACCACCAATTGCTGGGCGATCGCCAAACCCAGGCCGGTGCCGCCGGTGCCGCGGTTGCGGGAGCTTTCCACGCGGTAGAACGGTTGCATCACCTGGATCAGTTCGTCTTCGGCGATGCCGGGGCCGTTGTCCAGGACCTTGATCGACAGTTCGCCATTGGCCGTGGAGCCAACTTCCAGTTGCGCAGCGCCGGCAAATTTGAGGGCGTTGTCCACCAGGTTCACCAGTACCCGGCGCAGGGCGTGGGGGCGGGTGTCGAGGACCACGGCGCTTTTGCCGCTGAGGCTGACCTGTTTGTGCATGTCCTGGTAATCAAATACCAGGCTGTCGAGGAAGGCGTCGAGGTTGATGCGATGGCTGGCTTCGGTGGCGCCGTGGACGCTGCGCGCGTAGGCCACGCCTTCGCGCACCAGGTGTTCCATCTCGCCCAGGTCGCTCCAGAGTTTGTCGCGTTCGGCGCAGTCCTCCATGAATTCGGCGCGAAGTTTCATGCGGGTGATCGGGGTTTGCAGGTCGTGAGAAATCGCCGCGAGGATCTGCATGCGTTCCTTGAGGTATTCGGCGATGCGTTTTTGCATTTCGTTGAACGCGGCGGCGGCGTGGGCGACTTCGGTGGGGCCGTTTTCGTCCAGCGGCGTGGGGTGGGCGTTGGGGTCGAGGGTTTCCACGGCGCGGGCCAGGCGGGTCAATGGGCGGATGGCCAAGCGCACGGCGAACCAGGTGCAACCCAGCAACAACGCGAGTTGCAGCACCAGCACCACCGGCAGCCAATAGGCGACAGGCAGCATGGTGGGGCGCACGTCGATAGTGATCGGGCTGCCGTCGGCGAGGGTCAGGTGCGCCTGGAAGTGTTTCTGCATGCCGGGGATGTCGCGGAAGGTCAGCGCGTAGTGTTCGCCCAGGGCATCCGCGATGGAGGTGGCGGCCATGGGCACATCATCGCTGCTCATCGGTTCGCCGGTTTCGCCGGCATTAAGCAGGTAGCGGTAGTTCTGACGGTCGAGACGCGGCAACCAGCTGGTGCGTTCGTTGGCCGGCAGGCGGTCGAGAATGGCCACCGAGGTGGACACATCGTTTTCCAGGTTGCCCAGCATGGCCGTGCGCGCACTGATGTAGCGCTCGTAGAACTGCGCGCTGAAGGACAAGCCATGGGCGCACACCAGGCTGATCAGGAAGATCAGCGACAACTGTGACGCCAGGGTACGCGGCCAGCCAAACCTTAAGCTCATTGTTCGGCCCCGAGGATTTCCACCGGCAGCGAGAACACGTAGCCCTCGCTGCGCACGGTCTTGATGTAGGCCGGTTCGCGGGCATCATCCAGCAGGCGTTGGCGCAGGCGGCTCACCAGCAGGTCGATGGAACGGTCGAACAGGTCGGCATCGCGCCCTTGGGTCAGGTTGAGCAACTGGTCGCGGTTGAGCACGCGTTGCGGGTGGTCGAGGAATACCCGCAGCAGCCGGTATTCGGCACCGCTCAGGGCCACCAGGGTGTCGTCTTCGTCGAGCAGGTGGCGGGCGGTGGTGTCCAGGCGCCAGCGGCCGAAGCGGATCAGCCGGCCGGTTTCGCTGACCACCAGGTTCGGTGGAAGCATCCGTGTGCGGCGCAATACGGCGTTGATACGCGCCAGCAATTCACGGGCGGCGAAGGGTTTGACCAGGTAGTCGTCGGCGCCCATTTCCAGGCCGATGATGCGGTCGGTTTCATCGTTGCGCGCGGTGAGCATCAGCACCGGCGTAGCCTTGTGCTTGCCCACCCGCAGTTCGCGGCACAGCTGCAAGCCATCGTCGCCGGGCATCATGATGTCCAGCACGATCAGGTCCACTAGCGTGGTGTCGAGGAAGCTGCGCATCTGGCGGCCGTCGGCGACCACGGTGGTGCGCATGCCGTTTTTCTTCAGGTAGTTGCCTACCAGCTCGCGGATCTCCCGGTCGTCATCGACGATCAGGATGTGATCGACATGATCCATGCTGCTTTCCTCGTTAATTACTCATTGGGGCGCAGTCTAGCCACTGTCGCTGCCTTTGCCTTGTGCCCTTTGTATTGCAGTGTATCTGGCGTTAGGGAGATACACGATGAAGCAAAATTGCGGGTTTGATGCGCCAAGATCGGGGTGAGGTCCTACGCCAGTCGGGAACAACGCTAGAGGTTCGCATGGCCTGAGTCGCAGGCATTCCCGGCTTAAACGCACATCCGACTGGGTACTCAAGGCCAGAAGATCAGGTTTTATTGCCTGATGAGAGTGCATTCATGACAGCCGTTACTTCGCGAGCCAGCACCACGTTTCAGACGATTGAACAGTTTCAGCACCGAGATGATCGCGGTGCTGGCATCCAGCACAATGGATTACCGTCCAAGACGCCTGAAGAGGCCACACAAATGCTCTGGCGTGGGAGTGCAGGCTGGCCGGACAAGAACGGCGACGGTCATTATGAGGTGACCTATGAGTTTCGAGAGCCTCCCAAAGACAAGGATCAACGACAGCGCAATAAGTCCGGGTTCACCCACATCCTCGAAAACCAGAGGCAGCAGGTGCGACGCAGCCTGCAATCCATTTCGGATGTGGCCAACGTGAGGTTTACCGAGGGGCCGAAAACAGCGACCAGCGAAGGTCACATTACCCTCGGGAACTACGGCCATTTGTTCAACAAGAACGGCCAGTCCGTTACTGCTTATCCTCAGACTTCCTTGCCAAACCCCAAGGACTCATTCAGCGGCGATGTGTGGTTCCTGGATACCAAAGACGATCAGAGTGTTCCCCATGCATCCCAGGGTGATGCAGGTCGCTTTACCCTGGTGCATGAGCTGGGCCATGCCTTGGGGCTGAGTCATCCGAGTCATTACAACGCCAGTACCGGAGCCGCAAAAGCAGGTTATATCGAAGACTCCGAAAGCCATACCCATATGAGTTACCTGGGCGAACGTCACGGCTATATGAATCACGGCGGCACCCGCGCGTCCGCACCGCAACTGGACGATATCAGCGCTTATCAGCAGAAATACGGCGCCAACCACGAAACCCGCAAGGACGACACTACCTACGGCTTCAACTCCAATACCGACCGCGACTTCCTCAGCGTCAAGACCGACAAGGACAAGATGGTCGCTGCCATTTGGGACGGCGGCGGCACCGATACGTTGGACTTTTCCGGTTATAAGCAGGACCAACAGATCAGCCTCAAGGCCGGGACTTTCTCGGATGTCGGCGGCCTCAAGGGCAATGTCTCGATTGCCTATGGCGTGACCATCGAAAACGCTGTCGGCGGCTCCGGCAACGATTTGCTGGTGGGCAATGAAGCTGCCAACACGCTCAAAGGTGGGGAGGGTAACGACCGGTTATATGGTGCAGGCGGGGCGGACCTTCTGTGGGGGGGTAAGGGCAACGATGTCTTTGTCTACGGGAAAACCAGCGAGTCGACCCACGACGCCCCCGATCAGATCATGGACTTCGTCAGCGGCGAGGACCGGGTGGATGTGTCCGGGATCAGCGCGGCATTGGGTAACCAGCCGTTGAAGTTTGTCAGTGCATTTTCTGGCGCCAGTGACGAAGCGATGGTGACCTATGACCCCGCACTTCAGATGAGCACCTTGCAAATCAGCGGCAAGCCTGGCGAGCCGGCCTTCGTCCTGCTGGTCCACGGCAAACTGCAACAGGGCGACATCGTCAGTTGATTCAGCCGGCGTTTCGCAACAGCGTCTCAAACAATCGTTGCACCTGGGGTTCATCAGTGTGGGCCACGTTGAAACGCATCGAGTCACGCTGCGCCAGATCGTAGCCAAACAGCGCGCCGGGCGCCAGCACCATGCCCTGCTTTAACGCTGCCTGGGCCAATAGTTCGCCGTTGACCCCAGGCGGCAGGCGCGCCCAGATAAACATCCCGCCTTCGTAACCCATCGGCAACTCGCAGCCGCAACGCTTGAGCCACTGTTCCACGCGTCCGCCGGCCTCCATCAAGCGCTGCACCATGCGTTTGCGGTGCTTGGCGTAGCTGCCTTCGCCGAGCATGCGGTACACGATCTGTTCGAACAGTTCGGAGGTTACGCCGCCGCTCATCAGCTTCATGTTGGTGAGGTTGGCCGCCAGTTGCGGCGCGGCCACCACGAAGCTGACGCGGGCGTTGGCGCTGAGGATCTTGGAAAAGCCCGACAGGTAGGTGACCTGGTCGAGGCCGGCGAGGGCGGCCAGGCGCGGCGGCGGGTTGGGGTGCAGGTCGCCGTAGAGGTCGTCCTCGACGATATGGCAGTGGTACTGCTGGGTCAGTTGCAGCAGGCGGAACGCCTGGCCGGGGCTGAACGAGTGGCCGGTGGGGTTGTGCAACACGCTGGTGGTCAGGTACAGGCTGGGGCGATGCTCGGCCAGCAGGTGTTCGAGGGCCGTGAAGTCAAAACCGTCGGGACGCCGCGGGATCGTCACCACCTTGACCCCATGCAGCGCCAGGTTGGCGTGGAAGTTGAAATAACACGGTGCATCGAGCAGGACCGTATCGCCGGGACGTGCCAGCAGGCGCATCAGCATGTCCAGGCCTTGCACGGTGTTGGGGGTGGTGATGATCTGTTCCACCGACACCGACAGGCCCTCGCCGTGCAGCTTCTGTTGCAGGGCTTGGCGCAACGGCAGCAACCCGGCCGGTGTGCCCAGGCTGGCGATGCGCAGTGACGGCGCACGCACCACGCTGCGCAGGGTTTGGCGCAGGGCTTCACTGTCCAGCCAGGTTTCCGGCAGGTGGCCGCCGCCAGGGCGCAGGTCGCCGTAGGCGGTGGCGAGAGGGCGGCGCAATACGCTGAGCAGGTCCTGAGGCAGCAGATCAACCCAGTTCGAAGTTGTCGGCCTTGGGTGGTCTATCGCCACAAAATAGCCACGGCCTTGACTGGACGTGAGCAGGTTGCGGCCGCGCAGGCGGTCGAGGGCCTCATTGAGGGTGAACTTGCTCACGCCCAGGGTCTCGGTCAGTGCGCGAACCGAGGGCAATTTGCTGCCTGGCGCCCATTCGCCGTTTTCGATGGCCTGGCTGAACGCCTCGACGATCTGTTGCACCTTGGGGGCACCTTCTACAAAGGCGATGGCCGATACGAACACGCGACTTCCTTATCTTTGCTGGTGATTTTACCGGTAAAGTCTGGGCGAATTAGGCATTACTTTACCTGCCTTGCGCAATGCCAACTGCCTAGACTGCGGGCTCCATTCTCCAGGTCCCCGGCCATGACAAGCGCGTTAACCCTTTCCTCGTTCCTGTATTTCCTGCTGTTTTGCGCCACCATGACCTTCAGCCCCGGCCCCATGACCCTGCTGCTATTAAGCCTGGGCGTGCGCGACGGGCTGCGCCGTTCGATCCCGGCACAGATCGGCGCCAGTGTGGCGTACCTGATCTCGATCCTGATTTTTGCCGTGGGCTTTTCCGAGTTGATCAAGGGCTACCCGGTGATCACCCAAGGCATCCAGGTGGTCGGCGTGGCGTACATCCTGCACCTTGCCTACAAACAGTGGACCAGCAGCGGCGTGGTGATCGAACGGATCGGCCATGTGGAAGCGGCGCGCAACCTGTTCGGCAAGGGTTTGCTGACCGGATTTTCCAACCCCAAGACCCTCATTATGTTCAGCGCGGTGTTCCCCCAGTTCGCCGGGACTGGGGAGAGCCGTTCGACGGTGGACATTGCCCTCCTCGGGCTGACCTTCCTGTTGCTGCAATTCGCCAGCGGCTGCCTGTATTGCTATTTCGGTCAGCGCATCAAGCACGTGCTGGAAAACCCCAAGCGCCGGGTGGTGTTGCAGCGCATCACGGCCCTGTTGCTGGTGGGCGTTGCCTTGATGCTGGGGCGGGGCTTTGCCCACTGAGTGTTGAGCTTATGAGCGGTAGTGGCGATCTGCCGTTGCCCTGATAGACTCCAGGCATTCCTCCAGGATCTCACCCCACCATGTCAGCTGCAGAAGGCACCGGACTTCCGCTCGCTTCACGGCTGTACAAATCCCGTACCCTCGGGCTGACGCTCGGTTTTGTGTGTGTGGTGTTCGGGATGTATCCCTTGGAACCCGCGTGGTGGGTGTGGGCCTGGATGGTGATCAACGCCTTTGCCTGGCCGCATATGGCTTTTCAGTTGACGCTGCGCAGCAACAACGCACTGCGCAGCGAGCGGCGCAACCTGTTGTTCGATTCCTTTTGTGGTGGGTTCTGGGTCGGTGCGATGCACTTCAACCCGCTGCCCAGCGTGACCACCTTGTCGATGATGACCATGAACAACGTGGCCATCGGCGGACCGCGCTTCATGCTGGCGGGCTGGGTGGTGCAGGCGCTGGGTATCGGTACGGCGCTGCTGATTTTTACTCCGGCATTCATCGCCGTCACCTCTCAGGCACAACTCTACGCCTGCCTGCCGATCCTGATGGTTTATCCGCTGGCATTGGGCTGGATCTGCTACCGGCAGGCGGTGACGCTGGCGCGGCACAAACGTGAATTGCTGGCGCTGAGCCGCACCGACAGCTTGTCTGGCCTGCTCAACCACGGCGCCTGGAAGGACCACCTGGAAATCGAATTCCAACGCTGCCGCCGAGGTCCTGCTGGCGCCGCCATCGCGCTGATCGACATCGACCATTTCAAGACCATCAACGACACCTACGGTCATGTCACCGGCGATATCGTCCTGCGCCAGCTCAGCAAAGTGCTGCGCCAGAACTTGCGCGCCACCGACCTGGCCGGGCGTTACGGTGGCGACGAATTCTGCGTGATCCTGCCGGACATGGCGCTCAACCGAGCCACTGAAGTGATGGACGCCCTGCGTGACCGTTTCAACGCCCTGGCCTACGCCCAGGACCCGACCTTGCGCGCCAGCTTGAGCATCGGCCTGGCGCCGTATCAACCGACCCATGCCGACTCCACGCAGTGGCTGAACGACGCGGACCAGGCGCTGTACGAAGCCAAGAGCAGCGGGCGCAACCGCGTCAGTTCAGTACAGGGGAGTTGGTTGCGATCGATCTAGTGGAGTAGGGTGGGGCGGCACCTTTCAACAAAAACAAGGATCGGTTCATGCTCTTCACTTTCTCCCGTACCCTCCTGGCCGCCACCCTGGCCCTGTCCTTCGCCCTGCCGGCCTACAGCGCCGAACCCCATAAACAGATCCAGGCGCAGTCCGAACAGTACAAGGCCGAAGCCCTGAAACTGCTGGAGCGCCTGGTGAATATCGACTCGGGTTCAGGTTATGAACCGGGCCTGACCCAAGTGCGCGACATTGCCGTGGATGAGCTGAAACAGCTGGGTTTCTCCATCGAACTGGTGCCGGACAAAGCGGCCAACAACAGTCACGTGGTCGCCACCCTCAAGGGCACTGGCAAAGCCAAGATCCTGCTGATGGCCCACATGGACACGGTGTTCAAGGAAGGTTCGGCCGCTGAGCGTCCGTTCCATATCAAGGACGGCCGCGCCTACGGTCCCGGCGTGATGGATGACAAGGGCGGCATCGTCGCCGGCATCTACGCGCTCAAAGTCCTCAAGGACCAGGGCGTCAAGGACTACGCGCAGATCACCTTCCTGCTCGACGCCAGCGAGGAAACCGGCTCCGACGCCGCCTCCGACCTTATCCGCAAAACCGCCAAGGGCCACGACGTGACCCTCAACCTCGAACCCGGCCGCCCCGCCGACGGCCTGGTGGTGTGGCGCAAAGGCAGCGCCACCGCCGTGGTCGAAGTCAAAGGCAAAGCCGCCCACGCCGGCGTCGCCCCGGAACTTGGCCGCAACGCCGCCATGGAAGCCGCGCACCAGATCCTGCAACTGGGCAAGCTGGGGGATGAAGAGAAGAAAACCACCATCAACTTTACCGTGATCAAGGCCGGGGATCGTACCAACGTCATTCCCGACCAAGCCACTGCCAAAGCCGATGTGCGTGCGGCATTACCGGAAGAGTTTGATCGCATCGAGAAAGACCTGGCGCGAGTCTCGGCGAACAAGCTCATCCCTGAGACCGAAGTGAAGACCAGTTTGCAGCGTGGCTTGCCACCGATGCCGCAGACGCCGGAGTCAGACAAGTTGGTCGCGATTGCCGAGGGGATTTATGCGGAGCTGGGCAAGACACTGACCATCGAAGGCAGCGGCGGGGCGGCGGATGCGAGTTTGTCGGCTGGGGTTGGGACGCCGACGCTGGATGGGTTTGGGATTGTCGGCGGGAATATTCACACGCCGGAGGAGTATGCGGAGGTGGAGAGTGTGGTGCCGCGGGTTTATTTGCTGAGTCGTATGATTATGGAGTTGTCGAAGCGGTGATTTTCCGCTAATTGATATCCTTTTGTAGTGAGCAGGCTTGCCCTGCGCTGGCTGCGCAGCCGCCCCAAAACAGACAATGTCGATTTGCCTGAAAATCCCCATTGCCTGGAGTGGGGCCGCTGCGCGGCCCAGCGCGAGCAAGCTCGCTCACCACAGGGGAGTATGCCGCGTCCTTGGGCGTCGTTTATAGGTCTTCAATTTTTATTTGAGGGGGCCGTTTTTAGGATTGATACAACATGCCTCAACCACGTTATTCCGTCGGGCCATTCGCTGCGATAATAATAGTAGCAACCGATATCGCTGAATAAGTAATCTTCAAGCTCTTGCTCTGTCTTTCCGCTGCTAATTAGCTTGTCTAGTTCGGCTTGCACTTCCAATAGCGTATCTTCAGATGATTCGGAGATGAAGAACTCAATAACATCATCCGCTTTTTCGTGGTCATCAACCCAGTCTTGATTGAAGTAACCAGCAAAAAACTGCTGTAGTTCGGGGTAGTCTTGATTCATGGGTTTGGAAATCCAGTATGAATTCGGTAGCCTGTATGTATGTTATGGTCTCTGCGGATTATCAGTTGAATTTCCTTTCCCGAAACCGCTGTTGTGCTGTTCCTTTTAAAGCTCGTGCCAACAGGATATTCGGTTTTTTGAGTAATGACGGTTTGATTTTTTGTTCCTTTCAGAAACTTGTCGATTTTTGCTTTGTTTTTATCCAGTACTGTCGATACTTCTTGCTCTGCTGTTGCTCGGTCGTAAAAAGTAGAGGCGGCCGGGATGTGTGGTTCTTGCTTCAAACGGTCCAATAATTGTTTGTCGCTTCTACCGATGTGTTTTTCCATTAGATGCCCACCTGCTTTCTCGTGTGCGGCTAATCCTCCTCCTGGAACTATTACGCTATAGGGGCCTTCAGGGCAGTTGGTTTTTTTACAACTCAAACCCAGCGGATCCACCCAACCTGTTGGATTGGGCACGTATTGGTAAGCATTGATCCCACCCGCCAACTTCACCGGATCCGGCGTCAGGTAGCGACCAATATCCGGATTGTAGTAGCGATGACGGTTGTAGTGCAGCCCGCTTTCTTGATCGAAGTATTGACCCTGGAAGCGCAGCGGGTTGTCGACTTGTCCTATGTCGAGACGGCTGATTTCGCCGTAGGCGCGGTAGTGGGCGGACCAGACGATTTCGCCGTTGGCATCGGTGAGTTCCTGCGGCGTGCCCAAGTGATCGATTTGGTAGTGGTAGGCCTTGGTTTCCTTTGGATCGAATCCTTCCAGCAGGGCCAACGGCCGGAAGCTATCAGGTTCGTAGAGGTAACTGCGATGACGGTCCGCCTGGTGCTCGGCGATCACTTTGTCGCCTTGCCAGAAGAACTCGGTAGTTGTGCTATCAACGGTCTTGCTGATACGCCGCCCAAACGGGTCATAGCGATAGCTGGCAGTCTGGCCGTTGGGTTTTTTAATCCCGATCAGCCGGTGCTGGCAGTCGTAGCGGTATTCGGTGACGAGTTGGTGGCCTTTGCCACGTCGTTCGCGAATGAGGTTGCCGAAGGCGTCGTAGTCGTAGTGGTGGTCGCCTTGGATCATCAGGCGATTGCCCGCCACGATGTCCGGGCCGGGGCGGTTTTGCATGAGCAGGTTGCCGGCCGGGTCGTGGCCGAAGCGTTCTTGCTCGCCTTGCGAGTGGTTGGCCCGGGTGAGGCGGTTTAGCGGGTCGTAGTGGTAGTGGTGGTCGCCTTTGTGGGTGTCGAGCAGGCGGGTGAGGTTGCCGGCTTTGTCGTAGTCGTAGTGGCGCTGGTAAAGGGTGTGTTGCTGTTGGGTGACGGCGTGGGCGTGCAGGCGTTGCTGGTCGTCGTAGTGGTAGTGGCTGAGCAGTTGGCCTTGTTGGCGCTGGTGTTCCTGGCCGGCTTTGAACAGGTGAGAGGTAAGGGTTTCACCGTTCAGTTCGATGGTGGCGAGGTGGCCGCCTTTGTCGTGGTTGTAGGTGAGGCGATTGTTGTCCGGCAGACGTAGATTTTGCAATTGGCCGCAGCTGTCGTAGCCATAGCGCAACGTGCCCCAGCCTTGGTGTTCGGCGGTGAGACGGTTTTGGCTGTCGTACTCGTAGGCCAACGCCCAGTGGCCGTCTTCGACGTTTAAGAGATTGCCCTGGCGGTCGTAGGCGTAATCGACCTTGTTGCCGTCGGGCAGGGTTTTTCTTACGAGTCGACCGGCATAGTCGCGCTCGTAGCGGGTGACTAACTGACTACCGTCATCACCATGCTCGGTCTTTTCCTGCAGGTTGCCGTTGAGGTCGTAGATGTAAGCCGTGCGCTGCCCATCAAACCCGGTTTCCTGTTGGATCAGGCCGTTGGCGTGATACTGGAGCCGGTAGGTTTCTCCGACTTCATTTTCGATCTCGGTCAGCAGCAAACGCACATTGTCGTAACGGTATTTGACCTGAGTGCCATCAGCGTTGATGCGACGGCTGATCAGGTGCAGGCCATCAGCGTATTCGTA